>NZ_QVMG01000039.1 GCF_010500925.1 Parabacteroides sp. 52 | reverse complement strand
GATAATTAATTGTTGATTATAAATTGTAAATTATAATCCTTCATGCTTCACGCATCATTCATCACTAACCACTAATCACTAATCACTAACCACTCATCGTTAATCGTTAACCGTTAATCATTAATCGTTAATAACCTTCATCCTCTCCAGTATCTCGTAAACAGCCGGGCAGGTCTCTGCGTTTTTGACTGTCAGTGCATGGATTTGGTAGAACTTTTTCCGGTTGGTGTGGGGGTATTCGCGGCAAGCCTTGGGGCGGTTTTCGTATATGCTGCAATAATTATCGGCGCAGAGAAAGGGGCAGGGCATTTCTTTAAAGACATAGTCTTTGTCTTCGTCCACGCGCAGGTAACGGGCAACTACCTCCTGGGGTTTCAGTCGCAAGGCCGATCCGATCCGTTCGATATCGCGGTCGGTCAATCGGGGACCCAGTGTGCGGCAGCAGTTGGCGCATGCCAGGCAGTCGGTTTCGTCGAACACTTCTTCATGCAGGGCATGTATCGTATCGTCTAATTCGCGCAATCGACTTTTTTTTATTCTTTTAAAAAACAAGAGGGTCTCTTTTTCTACCTTTTTTGCCTTTTCCCGGAGAGAGGTAATGTCCATTTTTTTTGTTTTTTTATCATTGTTTTGATGGGGCAAAAGTATAAAATTTCTACTTTTGTCCGCAGAATGTGACCTGTTAAATCTGATGGACGGGTGTGTTCTTTCATGAATATATAATAATGTACGCACGTACATAATATATAAGCGGACTCTATTGGGGGACAATTTGTATGGAAAAAAACAGCTTTGTACAGAAACCGGGCGTTTCGTTGGCTAAACCACCGGTTTGGTTGGGAATAAGCCCCACGTTGATAAAAAAGCCCTTCCGGACAACAAAAAAAGAAACAAAGGGGTTGCAGGTATAAAATGAATATGTACCTTTGCAATTGACTATGTTGCTTTTTGTGGCGTGTTCTTTGGAACAGGTGGACAGGAAAAACAAGAAATAGAAAAAAATAAACAAATGAGAATTTTAAATTACTTAAGTATTAATATTAATTTATCGATTATGAACAAAAGGTTTTTTACTTTTGCTGCCGGTCTTTTCTTGGCAGGTTCGTTATCAGTAGCAAGCGCTCAAGCTAACCATGGTGGTTTGGGTACAGTTGCTGGTGCAGAAATTCCTTATCGTACACAGTTGACTCAGTCTGATGTGTTCGATGTAACTAACAATGATTATGGTGTAAAAACAATTGAAGCCGGAAAATGGTATCAATTGGAAGTGGGTACACATGGTACACCTGTATCTGCAACACCGGATAGCGATGCTAAAGTGTTGGTTCAGGTACGTGATTACAACACCGGAGAATTGACATTGAAAGTTGTTTCTCAAAAAAATCTGTCAACTGGTACAGCTACTCCGGCAACAAATGACTGGGTCGGAGCAGATGCTTCTGGTAACTATTCATTGAACGCTTCTTTGTGGAAAATTGAAGTTGTTAGCAAACATCAGGGTGCTTACATGTTCAAATTTACAAACAAAGAAACTGGTTATGAGTTGTCTTACAACTGTCCGGATGCTGTGAATTTGACAGCAGTTGCAGACTTGACTAACCAATCTAGAGGTCCTAAAGTAAATGCAGCTTCAGCTACAATTAACAAAAGTGGTATGAACGCATGGAGATGGTATACAACAGACTACAATGCAACAGCTGTATTCGGTGGTGCTAAATTGTATACATTCAACCATAACAATGAAAAAGTTCTTGGTCTTGCTGCAAAAGCAGATGGTGATGTTGTATTAGTAGACATCCCTGCTTCTTTAGTTGTAGGTAATCAAGGAAATCAGATGATCGCTGCTTATAAAGTGTTGAACTTCACAGTTCGTAACGCTGGTGCACGCGTATTAAACGCTGCTGACCTTAATACAATGATCGATGCTGATAATTCTTGGAAAAACAGAACAAACAGCTTAGGTGCTGCATTTGCAGAAGCTGCTGGTTTCTCTAACAACAACCTGTTCTCAGGTAAATATATAGCTATCGATACTGAAATTGCAGATTATTTGAATACTGACTATGCTGCTTCTCCTTATGCAGGTTATAGCATTGTATTGAAAAAAGGTGCTGACAAATATTTCATGGTAGCTACAGACAAAACTTATGAGTCTGACAAATTGCCTTCAGAGCATGGTGGTTTGGTTGTAGAAGATGCTGCATATGCAGTAGGAACTGGAACAGCTCTTACTATCGCTCCTATGACAGCTTTGAAAGCTCGTTACCACTGGAAAGTTACTTATTACCCAACTCCTGACAGCTTGGTGTTTGAACCATTGAATGCTTCTTTCGTTGGTACTGAAGATAAGAAAGCTAATAAAAAGTGGGCTGATACTGACTTAGCTACAGCTGCAAAAGAATATTTCTACAATACTGTAAATGCGGGTGCTGCTCACGTTCTTGGTGCTGCTGCTGCTACAACGAACGTTCCTTTCAACAAACCTCAATTGGTTCCGGTTGCTCTTACTTTGATGAACTATACTGGTACTATTGACAATAAGACAGTATTAACTGTAGGTCAATCTAAAAACACAGCTACGGTTGCTCCTCGTACTGACAAATACGGTCGTCCTTTGTTGACTGATGTTGTTGCTCAAATGGGTGTTAAGATCCAATTCAAACACAAATATTCTTATTTGACTCGTACTTCTTTGGAAGATGGTTTGTATTATATCAACCTGAGCGTAGAAGATGACAGCAAGAGAACAGATTATCGTAAAAACGGTATGAACCTTGTTTATAACATGTGGGGACAATTGATGTATGACAGAAAAGATGATTATCAAAACTATGATCATATGCCTGCTACTCAATGGATCATCGAACGTGATACTTGTTTCGATGCGGCTACTCCTTATGTAACAATCAAAAACCGTGAATATGCTGATGGTATCTTGTTCCATGGTCAGTTATATGATGCTGGTAAAGGAAAATATTACATCATCAATCACCAAGATTATGATCACGTTGCTCTTTCTTCTGGTAAATTCAACTCAAACACACTGTCTTGTGCAGATACTTTGACATTTACTCAGATTACAGACAAAGCAATCATTGAAGATCAATTTATTGGTTACAAACATTTCGATTTCGAAAACTTGAAATACGAAGCTTGGTCAATCAAATATCTGACTGCAGATACTTATGGTGTACCTACAACTGATAAATATTTGAACGTAAACGAAAACGATGGTTATCTGAACGTTAACACAAATGAATGGAGAAACTTCGAAGTAGATTCATTGTTTGAAGCTGTTCCTTTTGGTAACAAAGGTGCTGGTACAAAACAATTGTACAGAACTGTATATACACTGAAAGTGAAAGATAACAACCTGATTGATAATGGTTGGAAATATGTAGTAGTGAAAGAAGATGGTAATGGTAACTCTTACTATCAGATGGCTCATCTGAAAGATGTAGACGGAAGAAACGTTAAGTTAGGTACATTCTACTTCAAAGCTGACCAAATCACAAAAGACGGAGATCCTGCTTATGTATTGGTAGATGCTACTACTTGGAGTACTACTGCTAACTTGAAGAAAGAAGCTTGGGTTACTACAGACGCTACTAAGCCTTATAACGAAAATCAACCTAAATTGGCTGAACTTTACAGAGACATCAAAGCTGGTGATATCTTCCATGCTTACATGCCTATTCCTTACAAATACAAGGATAATGGTTATAAGAGATTGGATGTTAAAGATCAAACTACAAAAATATCTTTCATGACATTAGATACAGATCCTATGGATCGTACTTCTGCCTTCGTATTTGTAAATGATCCTCGTCCATTGTATATGCCTATCGGTGCTGACGTAAGAGACCTTAACGGTAACGTTAATATCTATGCGAAGAGAGGTTCTGCTAAAGAATATTTATTCGAAGATGGTAACAACGGTAACTCTGCTCAGATTGCAGAAGGTACTTATGTAAAAGGATTCGGTTATCTGGGTCAAACAGCAGAAGGTGTGAAACCAGTAGGTGCTTCAAAAACTACTGCTCTTTATGTAGACTCTGTAATCAACTCTAAATTCCGTATGCCTCAATACCTGTTGGCTGTTGCAGTTGACAGTGTAAAAGATGGTCGCTGGTGTAACACGAACGAGCACGGTTACTTCCCATCAGAAAAAGCTGCTGATGAAGAAGATGCTACTCACCACGTATTCTACAACGGTTATGTTGCTGGTCGTTTCTTGGTTAACTTGAATGACTCTATCAAAACTGACGGTCACGGTATGTTAGAAAACGGTGCTAAATATACATTCAGAAACTTAGTTCGTTTAGGTTTCGTTGAAGGTATCCACATGAACGTAACAAAAGCGGAAGCTGCTTCTAAAGACAATGCATTCGGATTTGGTGAAGGTGAATATTTGTTCATCCTGAAAAACAATATCACATTGGAAGACTTGAAGAGCAAATGGTCTGATGGTGAAGGTCACAACGTAGTTAATCCTACTGCTTTGAATAAAGCGATTAAAGACGGAAAAGTACTTGTTAACAAATTAGACGGAGCTCACAAAAACTATGCATTCTCATTCCGTTATACTGACGATGAGCACAAAAATGTATTGTTAGAGTCTCAAGGTCTTGGCAAGAAAGCATTCATCGGATGTTTCAGCGAAGCAAGTTGGGTACAAATCTTAGATGGTACTCCAGTATTGACTCAGAGTGAAACTATCAACGGTGACCACACTTCAATTGACGGTAATGACAATCTGAAAGGTTTGATCGCTCAAGCTCAGATCTACAATGTTGAAAAAACAGATAAGATTGCAACTGACAACGAAGAAATTAACACAACTTCTGTAGTTATTACAGCTGTTGACGGTGGTGTTAAGGTAACTAACGCTGCTGGTAAGAAAGTAGCTATCAGCAATATCTTAGGACAAACTGTAGCTAACACTACACTGAAATCAGATGACGCTTCTATCCCAGTATCTGCTGGTATCGTAGTTGTAGCTGTTGAAGGTGAAGATGCAGTTAAAGTTATCGTTAGATAATTAGTTTCGATAAACTGAAACTTTATATAATAAAATCCCCTGTCGGTTTCCGGCAGGGGATTTTTTTGTTAGGGAAGATTGAGGCAATGAAGAGCCTCCCGGGAAGTAATGGATACTTCAGATAATTTGAGATTGGATTGGTGATGAGTGATTAACGATTAGTGATTAACGATTAACGATTAACGATGAGTGGTTAGTGATTAG
>NZ_QVMG01000038.1 GCF_010500925.1 Parabacteroides sp. 52 | reverse complement strand
TTTTATTTATCTAATTTTTTAAACAATTGAATCAGTATCAACTACTGATTCGCATAATTAACAATTAATGTTTAGTGATTAGTGATGAACGAAAGCGGGCCTAAGGTTCGTATTCTATAATTGCTTCTTTTCTTTACAAATACCCTCAATGACCGGAACGGTCACCATTAATCGTTAATCACTAATCGTTAATCGTTAATATGCTGTTCTCAACCGATTTAAAGTCAGAAAAGTATAAGCGTAGGCATGTTTTTCATCTACCGGAAACTCTTCTCGTTCCACTTCTCTCCATTGTTTAAAATCTATTTCCGGAAAAAAAGTATCGGCATCGGCAAAAGTATGATGCACCTGTGTCAAATAGATTCTATCGGCAATCGCCAATGCCTGTTTATACACCTGTGCGCCACCGATGATAAAAACCTCTTCTTCCCCTTCACAGCTATCGAGTGCCGCCGGGAGGGAATCAAAAACCACACAATTGGGAAAATCGGCCTCCGCCATTGTAGTCAGTACCACATTTTTACGGTTAGGCAAGGCACCTTTGGGAAGGGATTCAAACGTTTTACGCCCCATAAGAACGGTATGCCCTGTCGTCAGTTCCTTAAACCGTCTCATATCACAGGGTAAATGCCATAATAGCTGTTGATCTTTTCCGATAGCGTTGTCATCCGCCAGAGCGACAACAATTGAAATTATACTCATAAATATATCGTTTAAAAGCCCCTTACACAGCTACATCTCCCTTAATATGGGGATGCGGATCATAATTCTCCAATGTAAAGTCCTCGTATTTGAAGTCAAAAATGCTCTTTACCTCCGGATTTATTTTCATCGTGGGCAAAGGACGGAAATCACGGGTCAGTTGCAATTCAACCTGTTCCAAATGATTAGTATATATATGTGCATCCCCCAGGGTATGCACAAAGTCTCCGGCACGCAAGCCCGTTACCTGCGCCATCATCTGCAACAACAAAGCATAAGAAGCAATATTGAAAGGAACACCCAGGAAAATATCCGCACTCCGTTGATACAATTGCAGGCTCAATCGCCCATCGGCCACATAAAACTGGAAGAAAGCATGACAGGGAGGCAGGTTCATATTCTCCAGATCGCCTACATTCCAGGCACTGACAATGATACGCCTTGAATCCGGATTCTTACGGATCGTCTCTACCGCCTCTGTTATCTGGTCGATAGCTCCCCCTTTATAATCAGGCCATGAACGCCATTGATACCCGTAGATATGCCCCAGATCTCCATTGGCATCCGCCCATTCATTCCAGATACGCACACCATGATCCTGCAAATACTTCGCATTGGTATCGCCTTGTAAGAACCATAATAATTCGTATAGGATGGATTTGAGATGAAGCTTTTTCGTCGTAAGTAAAGGAAAACCTTCTTCCATATTAAAACGCATCTGATGCCCGAAAATACTGATTGTACCCGTCCCTGTACGGTCTTCTTTTTTCACTCCTTCCGACAAAACACGGGTAAGAAGCGTATGATATTGTTTCATGTTTATAATTCTAAATACAACAGGCAACAAATGTACAAAAGTCAACCGTAGAAAACAACTATCCCCTTCCCTATCCTTTACTTTAAGATTCCCTTATACAGGCACCGGATTGGGCTGAGCTATCTACCGTTTTTACCTCTCTTTCTGAAAAAGATAAATGATAAAAGCGTATATTTGCCTTTCAAACAAAACTATTTATCATTTTAATCTGTGTCAATATGAAGAAGATTTGCCTGGCAGTGATGGCTATATGCACCTTATTTGCCTGTTCTGAAAAAAAGGAAGAGACCACTCTTTCCGGTTTATTACAATCCGATTTTGTAGCAACTGCTGACGGGAAACCGGCCGCCTTGTATGTACTTAAAAACGCTCAGGGAGCCGAAGCCTGCATCACGAACTACGGAGGACGCTTGGTCTCCATGATGGTTCCTGACAAGAATGGAAAGATGACCGACGTTGTTTTGGGCTACGACAATATTGCCGACTACCTGGCATCCGAAGGCAATTACGGTGCCCTGATCGGTCGTTACGGCAATCGCATCCAGAACGGTGTTTTCACTCTAGACGAAGTAACTTATCAACTACCCCAAAATAACAACGGACACTGCCTGCACGGTGGACCGAAAGGATACCACACACAAATGTGGGATGCCAAGCAAGTGGACGATCAAACATTGGAACTGCATTATCTATCTCCTGACGGAGAAGCCAATTTCCCGGGCAACCTGGACATTCATGTCACTTACAAATTAACCAATGACAATGCCATCTCCATCTCTTACGCAGCGACCACCGACAAAGCAACCCTGGTCAATCTGACAAACCATAGTTATTTCAATCTTTCCGGAAAATTAGATACAAACGTATTGGATCAATTGATAATGATCAATGCCGATACCTATACGCCGGTAGACGAGACACTGATTCCTACAGGCGAACTGCCTTCCGTAGAAGGCACTCCTATGGATCTGCGTCAACCTATCGCTATCGGTGCGCATATCAATGACGATTTCGATCAATTGGTGAAAGGCCGCGGCTACGACCACAACTGGGTATTGAATACAAACGGAGACATCCACACCTTAGCTGCAAAGGCATACAGCCCTGCCACAGGTATCGCATTGGAAGTATACACCAACGAACCGGGTATACAGCTCTATTCGGGCAACTTCATGACTGGTTCCGACAAAGGAAAACACAGCGTTGTCTATGCACACAGAGGTGCCTTCTGTCTGGAAACACAACATTATCCGGATAGTCCGAACCAAACAAATTTCCCGAGTACTGTACTGCGTCCGGGAGAAAAATATTTCAGCCAGTGTATCTATAAATTTACTGTCGAATAAAAAAACAGATCATGACAGCATATAAACGCATCCTCCTGAAGCTTAGTGGCGAATCCCTTATGGGTGGCAAACAATACGGTATCGACGAAGTGCGTCTCAGCGAATACGCCGAGCAGATCAAAGAAATCGTAGAAATGGGAACCCAAGTAGGCATCGTTATCGGCGGAGGAAATATTTTCAGGGGATTAAGCGGTGCCTCCAAAGGCTTCGACCGTGTAAAAGGAGATCAGATGGGCATGCTGGCCACCGTGATAAATAGCTTAGCCCTTAGTTCGGCATTGACGGCTATAGGCGTACCAACGAAGGTTCTTACGGCTATCCGCATGGAGCCTATCGGTGAGTTCTACAATAAGTGGCGGGCCATTGAATTGCTGGAACAAGGACAGGTCGTGATTATGTCCGGTGGTACGGGAAATCCATTCTTTACCACCGATACGGGCTCTTCCCTGCGTGGCATCGAGATCGAGGCGGATGTGATGCTGAAAGGTACCCGGGTAGATGGCATTTATACGGCCGATCCCGAGAAAGACCCGACGGCCACTAAATTCACCGACATTACTTACGATGAGATTTACACCCGTGGACTGAAAGTAATGGATCTAACAGCCACCACCATGTGCAAAGAGAACAACCTGCCCATCATCGTTTTCGACATGGATACCAACGGCAACCTGAAAAAAGTTATGCGTGGGGATACTATCGGTACCTATGTACATAATTAAACAAGACTCACCCTATACAATACAAAAGAGGCAGATGAGTGAATCATCTGCCTCTTTTGTTATAATGTATAATATATAGCTTAATAAGCAAGTACTTCAAGCTCTGCCGCTTTCACTCTGAAAATCTGGCCGTTCTTTGAAAAAACAAGTTCACCGTCTTCCTTTTTTTTCTCTTTCACCAACCGCTGAAAGGCAATAGTTGCTCCTTTTACTATATTTTCGTCGAATTCCCTTACTTCTTGTTCACTCATAATGTTCAAGTTTTCTATAAATATTCGGATTAAATATCTCTTTTTTATCATTCTTGAATCCTTTGGCAATAATCTCCATCGAAGTCATCGAATTATCCGTTATCATCCAATAGTCACTGATAGGAAGGTAAAGTTGGAACAGATTCTTAATACCACCCGCATACCGTCGACGGATCGTATTTTCCGGAATATTATGACCTCCGGCTGCCACCCTCATTTTAACACGTTCTACTGCCAAATCCGGTGTATTCAACCAAAAATATAACAGTGTCACATAATAACCTTCCCTTTGAGCCTCCCGTATCAAATTAGCAACCGACCGGGTGGCCAACGTCGTCTCCATGGCAAAGGTCGCCCCTGATGCGATTAATTCCTTTATCCGTTTATACATAATTCTGCTGGCTTCAACGGCAACCGCGATACTATCTGCATTGAAAGGGGAAAGCCCCTTAGCTATTTCGTCGGAGTTAACAAATTCTTTACATTTCAACATTTCAGGCAGAATTGTAAAAGAAGCTGTTGTTTTACCTGCTCCATTGCATCCAGATATTATGTACAAATATGGCACTACGTTGCTACTTTATAACGGCACAAATATAGATATTACTTTTGTATTACACACATATTATTTCTCAAAAATAACAAAAATGAGCACAAAATGTACTCATTTTAACCTGTTTCGTTACCCAAAAGCGGGGGTTTCGTGTAAAACTATACAAAAATAAGCTCGCGCATGACTGTGTCGGAAATGAAAATTCCTTCGCGGGAAAGTGAAAAACAACCCTCCTTTTCTATAACTAATCCTTCTTTGACCAGAGAGGGTATCCGAGCATTAAAATAGGAGAAATAGGGATCTCCAAACAGATCTTTGATCTTTTGACTATCCACCCCCCAGGAGGTACGTAAACGGGTAATGATATAATCATTGTAACGGGCAGACAGATCCAATTCTTCCCGTTCTATCACCGGTGCATCGTTCCTTATGCCCTGCAAATATGCCGGCAGAGAAGAAACATTCCATTCGCGGGAAGAGCCATTATAAGAGTGCGCCGAAGGCCCCAGGCCGAGATAAGGTATTCCTTTCCAATAAGAAGAATTATGTCGGGAGACGAAACCGGGACGAGCAAAATTAGAAATCTCATACTGTTCATACCCTGCAGCAGTCAAGGTATCGATCAGAACGGAAAAGAGCTGCAGGCTCACCTCTTCATCCACCGATTGTACCTTTTTCTTTTTCCACAACTTATAGAGCTCCGTCCCTTCTTCATAGATCAGGTGATAAGCCGAGATATGAGGTACATCCATTTTAAGCGCCTCTTCCAAGTTTACCTTCCATTTATTCAGCGTCTGCCCCGGAAGGCCATATATCAGGTCGATACTGATGTTCGTCATGCCCACACCCTGACACCACTCCACCGCACGGAAGGATTGTATCCGGTCATGTCTTCGGTTTAGGAAACGAAGATCATCCAGATCAAAGCTTTGCACCCCCATACTGATACGATTAAAAGGAAGCGTTGCGATCGCCTTGGCATAAGCCGATGTCATATCATCCGGATTCACCTCCAAGGTAATCTCCTGACAGGAACGGGTATCAAAACAGGTATCAATCACCTCAAAAAGCGATCGGAAGTCGTCCGGTTGCAATTGAGAAGGCGTTCCTCCACCGAAATAGATCGTATCCAATGGTTCCCCTCCCAGATAATCTTTGCGCAGCTCTATTTCGCGCATAAGCATCACCAGATACTCCTGTTTAAAGCTCATATCTGTATTGGAAAAGAAATCACAATACAAACAGCGTTTCGCACAAAAAGGAACATGAATATATAAACCTGCCATAATACAATTTGTAGACTACAAATTTAATCAATTAAACGGATATGCGAAGAAGAAAGCCTCTCCCATTCTTTGCTATTGACTCATCATTACCTGGATCAGCCCGGGAATTGGAGGAATTGAGAAATATGTGAAGAGAATTTTCAATTTTAAAAAGTTGACCCCTTTCAGGGCTCAGGGTATCTACTGACCGCACACCACGGGTTTGACAACCCGCGGTTATTCACTTGAAACCCCTTCGGGGTAATTGTGTCTACTACTTATTCATAGAATAAAATTACTTATCTTGTTGATGCTCATTCAAATA
>NZ_QVMG01000037.1:6662-15243 GCF_010500925.1 Parabacteroides sp. 52 | reverse complement strand
CCTAGATCAATAGCTTGTTTCAGATACTTCCCAACTGTTGTTTTGCCTATGTTCAATACTTCTGATAATCTTCTGTATGATGAATAACCACAGAAATTGGTATTATTAAGACATCTACATTTTACAAGAATAAGGAAGCCTTTCAACTCATTTGGGATGGGTAGTTTTACTAAAGCTTCATCTATAAAAACATAATGTTCTGTTTCGAGTTGATACTTGTTTTTTATAAAGTAACCTAATTTCCCAAAATGATCTGTTGATTTTTTAGTGAGCAATCCATGTCTCTCAAACTCCGAAAGGTGTCGAGAAACTGTTGCTTGGGATGTTCGATCTTTACCTGTGTAAGCATGTTTATTTATGTACTCAACTATGGTTTGTTGTTTTACGTTTGATTCATAGGTCTCCCAATCTGATTTAAAAGCTAGACAAACGAATGTGTATGCTTCTGTTGGGGTAAGATAGTTAGCTATCTTTTCGGTTATTCTTCTGTAATTCATTAGTAGCAGATGAATTTGAATTTATAAATATGATATCTCTTTTATCCTTCTCCATTTTTAGGTACTTACTTGTTCCGAAATGGATTTTAGCACCTTTCCTGTTCTTAAAAATTGACTTGGTGGGTATATGGTAAATCATAGAAATAGAGGTTCATTTTTAGGATGTTTTTTTAGAAATCCATTTTTCTTCGTAAGAAGGAAAATGTCTAGTAGCGTATTAGTCAATTAGATATTAGTAATTAGGTATTAGTATAGCCATCCGTCTAGCGGACACTTTTTATTCATCTAGCGGACAGAAAATATTCATCTAGCGGACACTACTACAAGAGATAAAACCAGACAAAATCTGGTTCTACTCTTAGCCCGATCTTACTTCTTTGAACTAAATCTGGATTTCTTCTTTGGCTTTTTATCTTGCTTTAAGCGAGACTGTAAATATTCTCTTAATAAGTCTATGTCTATAGGACGGTAGGTTATATCTGTGATCTCCCTTATCTCGGTTGGTATATAAGTTATGCCTTTGTTCTTGCGGTCTTTCTTAGTCACTTTCATAATGGTTTCAAATAATAGGTTTTACGAATACGGTTAATCTGTTTTCTTAATCTTATATAGCCTTGTGTTTGTAACCATACCGAGATATGGATACGTGAATCTTTTATGCCTGCATCAATGGCTTGCGGTCTTAGTTCTTCATAAGTATAGAGCATTGGTTATGCTTTATAGATGAATAGATACAGAATCTTTGTCGGTGGTTAATCTTATAGACGAAATTTGGACTTAATAAGTAGATATAGTCAGTTATGCCCGAAATGAAAAAGGAGTTGTGATTTTGAGTTGAGAACTATCTCATTCTTAGTATATGCAAAGATACAAAGGCTTTAGGAGGTAAAAGAATACGAAAAAATAATTCCGCAAAACTTATCTTTCTGCTTACTTCCTAGTGTTTAGTGGTGCTAGGTATAGGCACATTTTGATAAAAATAAAGGCAAGAATCACTTCTGGTCTTTTTCGGTTGATCTGTTTTAATTGATAATTCAATCTTATTTAGTCGTTTTTTAGCGAGCTATCTTAGCCAAGACAGCATTTTAGCAAGATAAACTTTTTTTGTTGCGACTGTTACATCGTTAAAAAAATCTATAGGCAAATCGTCCAATATTCCTTTTCTAACTAGTCCTTTGACTGTTTTGTCATTATATCTATTTATCAAATTTGATAATTGCTTGAATTTTGGTGTGTTTATTACTATTTTTGTTAAAATAGAATCAATGTCTTCTTTCGTTTTGTTTGATAAGTCTTCCCCAAAAGATGTTATATTTCTGTTTTTATCAATAATGTTCAGATAAAATAAATTGCTATCATAACATCGTATAATAGGATTTCCATTTTTTATACCTTCAATAGATCTAATGCATTCGTTTTTTGAAATCAGTAGAACTCCTTCATTTTTATATAACGTTGGTTTTTTCCCAAAATCAACTTTAGGATCAGGTAACTTGTTTTTTATTTCTAAATTCGAAAAATGTATCCAGCCTATCAAACTCCTTGCATAAACAGCCCATGTTTTTTCTTCAATGTCATATTTGAATGTTTCTTTTAATATTTGTATGACATCATCCAATAAAATACTCTCATTATTTAATTGCTTTAGTTTGTTGTAAGGGGTGTAGTTTAATAAGACTTTACTTAAATAGTTTCTGAATCCCTCTTTTGTTATTGGGATAGAAGGATTGCTTACTGTATACTCGTCTTCGTTTGTTTTTTGAATTAATCCAATAGCTCTTAAGGTGTATAAATATGATTCAATAGATGTCTTTTTTATTTTTTTTGGATATCTATTGGCAAAATCCTTTGTTTTTAGTTTTTCTGTAACGTTTTTAAATAATAAAAATGTTTCTAAGCAAACATATATAGAACTTCGAAGTATATAACTTTCACCAATTATGGGTATTTCATTTGTTATTAAGAAGTCGCGAAAAACGTCCCAGTATAAATTGTAATTAATCCCTGATCTAACAATTAATCGCTTATCTCTAAGTGAATCTAATATTTTCTCGTTTTTAAAATCTTCTAATTCTGTGATGTCAAAAGTGTTGCCATCGTAGGTCCTTTTTGCTATATACTTTAAGAGCTGAATTTCTTCTGGATCAAGTTGTTCTAAATCATTTTTAAATAATTCTTTTATATTTAAATTTTCATCAATCAGTTTATCCTGTTTTATCCCTTTGTTTACTTGCTCGTGAATATGAATACATAGTTTTTTTGTTAACCATGGAAGTCCTTGTGTGTTATCCTTTATTCTTCTTCTTAAATCAGGTCTTAATTCCCCTAAAGACCTTTCTAATTGATTAATAACACCGTCAATTTCTTTACTGGCAAATTCCTCCATCGTAAACTGTTCTGATTGTTCTTTTGCTTGCTGCCAATAATGATATGCTTCATTGTCTGATGGTATCAAAGTTTCTGACTTCCAAGAAAATCCCACCACTAAATTAGATCTTGCATCCGTAACGTCGGTTAGGAATTTATAAAATGATCTAAAAAGATTTTTCTTTCTAAAGACATCTTCAAATTGATCAAAAACTAAAATTAGAACTTTCTCTTTTTTCTTTAAGTATTTTAATAGTTTATTTATAGAGTTAGATGATACTATATCATAATTAGATGTGAGTTGAAATTTGTCAAATGAAAAGTCATTTTCAATAAAACCCGATTCTTTTGCTTTTTTCATCATATCTTGAAAAGCTAGTGCAACAAAGTTGGAAGATGTTGCACTTCGACAATCTACAGCATACAAAAAGAAATTATTCTTATATTTCATGTTCATGCACCGTCCTCTTGTAGCTGCAATTAGAGAACTTTTCCCCCAACCAGATTTACCTGTTAAGTAAAAGATTCTTCTATTCGTTTTTTTATAAATGACATTATAGAAAAATTCCCAAATAGCATTTCTGATTTTATATCTTCCAATAAAATGCTTATCTGAAGCGGGTAGATAGTCATACCAGTTCTCACTTTCTTGAAGCTCTGAAATGGTTTCTATAGGCATTTCATTATTATCTTTAATTAGCTTGAAATTTACATCCACTGAAGGAATAAGTGTTAAGGATGATATTTCATCTATTTTTTGTTTTAATACATTAACAATTTCATCAGACACATGAGCCCTATTATTCTTTGCATTTACAATTTTTATTTTTGTTGGCAATGCATTTGACTCATTGATTAAATATATAAAGAAATCCCCCAAATATGTTATTGCTAGAATTTTTTTAGAGATAGTATATTCTGAAATTTCAGATAAAGGTTCATAAACCATATTACCATCAGATAACATCTGTATAATTTCTGTAGGCTCAAAAAATGTCAGTTTTTTATACTTCTGTTTTTTTCTAATTTCGCTCAATAGAGCACCTGCTTGGTATTCTAACTCCTGTGTTCTAAAAAAATATCCCTTATCAGCTTCACGGAAGTCAACGTTAAATGCAAATTTGGATAATTCATCAGCCGAAACTTTATCCTTTGCTTTACATTCAACGTAAAGGGAATCCTTTGTATGCTTATGTTCTGCCATTAGATCAATCTCCATTCCACTGAAATTTATATTCCCTTTTACTTTATACTGGTGAAGATTTAGTAAATTGCGAGTTAAAGCCTCAAAACAATTACCCTTGGCTTTATTAGAACTACCTTGTTCTAGAATTATTTTTATTTCAGATTTCATACGCTCATTGTAATGGAATGGGAAGTTTCTTATGCAAAATTACAGTTTAATCTGATAGAATTCTTCTTTTGCGGAGTATTATTCAACACAAAAATTAATGTAGGATAGTGTGTTGGTGATATATTGTGTCAATTCTGCCCAATTCTTTATTTTTCAAGAAACGCACTGATGTAGAAAAAACAGTATATACTCAAACCTGAAATAATGTCCTTCTTTCAGCGCATAATAAATTTGATACTTTTTTCTAACAAAATAGCCTTTAGATACCCTTTCTCAAAAAAGTATCACTTTATGAAGTCGAGAAGTTTATAAGTCTCTTAGCTTCAATACTGCATAGAGGCAAGCGTACAGATATACTAACCTTGATATAAATCCCCCTCCCGTCTGATTTTTTTTAAGGTCTCTAATATATACAGACTTCATTTCTGCATAAAGTCAGACTTTTAGAAATGATCTAAGCCTCAATATGCTTTTTATCACTTGAACGATACCTGTGTTACCCAAAACTCCCCTCACTCAGTCGAAAAGAGAAATAGAAGCTTTAGCGCACTCTCACGCCAAAACTCAAATCATTTGAAATTTAGGAATTGACTTTACCTTTTCAAAAGTGAATTTAGAGTGATTCCCCATTTCAAAGGAGTTTAGCCGTTTGAGTTCCTAAAGCTTCTGTTTTCTCCATTCTTCCTATTTACTAACAACTAAAAATTACTTTTTATGGGGATTTATAAAGCAAGTGAAGTGAAATTGACTTACAAAAGCAAGGTGAAAGCCTCTGAACGTCCACAAATAAGATGTTCACAGGATATTTATAAGCTACTTAAAGATTCTGTCTTTGATAGTGATACTATTGAGCATCACGAATCGTTAAAGGTTGTACTACTTAATAGAGCAGGGAAAGTATTAGGCTTTCATACTGTTTCTGTTGGTGGAACTTCTGAATGCACAGCGGATACTAAAATTATCATGCAAGCTGCTATCTTAGGCAATGCAAATGCGATAATACTTAGCCATAACCACCCAAGTGGGAATATGTCTCCTTCTCCGCAAGATGATCTGTTGACTGAAAAGCTTTCTAAGGTCTGTAAGCTAATGGGGATGTCCTTGTTAGATCATATTATTGTTACAACTGAAAACTATTACAGCTATGCAGATGAAGGACGTATATAATGTGTTAGCTTTTTTGTTCCTGATAGGTGCAATGGCTGTGGTGTGGTTTATGTCTCATTCTGCTTTCTTTCTTATAATTATATTTGGATTAATAAGACTAACAAGGAAGCCAAAAAGACCCAGACCATAGAGAAGAGAATGTTCACTAATAATAAAAGTGAGCATTCTTCTTTTTATCAGGCACTTACGAATTAGTGTAAAAATTAAAGATTCACTTATGTGTAAAATCAATTAAAACTGAACATTATGTCACTTAAATATTCCAACACAACAGCAGACTATCTGAATTGGGATGAAATGACCAATTTGATCAGAAGATTAGCCAAAGATGGAAACTATAAAATGTCTCTCCTTATTTCTATTGGCTGTTTCTGGGGCTTGCGTATATCTGACATTCTTTCTCTAAGATGGAAGCAAATCTATAATGTAGATGAATTTACTATACAGGAAAAGAAGACAGGTAAAGGCAGGACTATAAGGATCAATCCACAGTTGAAACGGCATATCTCTGAATGTTATGAGCATATTCAGCCTATCAGTATTAATTCTCCTATTCTGGTTAGTCAGAAAGGAACTACTTATACGATCCAAAGGATTAATAATATTCTAAAGGAGATAAAGGCTAAGTATAAGTTAAGTGTGAAGAACTTTAGCTGTCATAGTCTTAGAAAGACCTTTGGCAGACAGGTTTATAACCAGAATGCAGAGAATGCAGAATTAGCCTTAGTTAAGCTTATGGAACTGTTTAATCATTCAAGTGTAGCAATCACTAAGAGGTATTTAGGACTTAGGCAGGAAGAGTTGTTAGATACTTATGATTCTCTTTCTTTCTAACGAACATAAGTAAACGCTTTTTGTTATATTTGCAGTAATTCCACCTATCAAAGCGTTGAGAAGTGGAAGGATGTATTAAAGACAAAAGCGTTACGATATTATCCTTGTTCAGAAATCCCCAATTTCAAGATCAACTCAAGGATGGTTGAAGGGACGCTCACGTCTATTGTGTATATACTCCTTTTATAGGAATATTATCATAATGGCGTGGGCTGAACTGACTATTTGAGTTGAGGCATGGGGATGCCCTGAACAGGTAGTTTAGTTTATGTCCCACGCTTTTTTATGTAATAACGTCAACCAGAGGGAGCTAGGTTGCCTATAGATTATAGATTATATATTAGAAATGAACAATTTGCAGTTATTCTTAAGTAACTTTATACATGAATGTATAAAAAAAGGGGTTGAGTATGATTTACTTAGAGACATTGAGCTTGATAATGGATTTAGAAAAAGAGGCTTTAGTCTAAAAAACAGGTCTTTGGGCTTTTATCATGTTCATTTGCTGATAGATGAAAATTCTTATTTACAAGGAATCCGTCTTCTTGGAAATGATAAACTTTCTCAAATAGCAGAGAAAATTGAGCATTCAAATGAATTTTATGGAATCCCTGCTCAATTGACAATGCTTGATGTTGAAAGATATCCTTCATCATTAAATGTATTTTGTGAGGCTATTGGTCATTATGATCCAGAACACATACAGTCAGTCATCCTAGACGCATATAAACTTACTTTAGAAGATGAGAATAAAGCAGAAGAGATGTTTCAATTTTATTTTAAATATGTTGATTTTTTTAAAGAAAGCAGAGATTATAAATGCAAACCCCTGATTAGGTACACTTACATTCCTTTCTGCATTCAAAATGGGAAAATAGACGAAGCGAAAAAGCAAATAAATGAAGCGCTTAGTGAAGTTGATGACAATTATTTATACGCAAGTGGATTAGACGGAAATTTGTTGCGCCAAGAAATACTAAAATATCATACGAAATGTATTAGTCAAGAGTAGGCAATTCCTGTTATCGCTGATGTTTTCACAAAAAAGAATAAAGAAAATACCATAGCGCTAAATTATAATTCAATATTAATCAATAAACATCACAACAAAAATGGGTAAAATATTTAACAACAAGAGTATGACAATGCTCAAAAATATTCTTAATGGGTTTAACTCCTCAAATATTGATGGGTTAGAGGTGTATACAAGTGGAGCTTTTGCAACAGCACCTTTTCATATAGACTTATATTTGAAAGGTGTGTTTTATAATAAATATCTATTCTGCTCAGATCGTAATGGAAATTTGGAGTCTATTGCTATCTATGGGAAAGAACTGAATGTTCATTTAATGAAAATAAGATCTTCTATGATTTGCTTTGGATTAAGTGTGGAATCTGTAAAAATGGACAGAGAAGGATTTAGTGATTTTGTTGATATAATTCTAGATCCAATTGAGTATGACATATAACTATAGGTGGCTTACAGGTTCCCTAAGATATTACTAGCATTCGTTTTGTTGGTTGTTGTTTGCGTTATTGCCTACATAATAACTAATTAACAAACAGAAATACTTATGGAATATACCTTATTAGACATAAGCGTGAGAGGCAAGATGTATGATGTCAAAGAGCCTTCCTCTGGATCAATAATAATAGTGTTGATACTAATCGTTGTAGGCTTTTTATATGTAATTGTTGGTAGATGGATTGACAAGGATAAGTGAATTTTAATGAAACAAGTTATCTGCTTAAACATCTTACTGTTAGCTTTTATCTCATTGGTGTCTTGCCTTAACTCCAATCCAAAAGATAAGTTGCTTTCCCATCCAAATGGAGAAACAGAAAATATCTTTCAGGAAAGGCTAGATATTAATGAGATAGAAACTATTTTTAAGAAGTACATATACACAGATAACTGGAAATCTTTGGATGGCACTAACTTATCTGCTGAAATAGATAGTCTTTTTAAGAATTATGTAGATAGTTGTTTTATTGCTGATGTGGATATAAACTTACTGACGCTAGACTTAACTCCTGAACAAGATACTACTTTGTATATAGAGTTTGCCAAAGAGAAATTCAGGATTGAGACAACACAAAATTATATTGGATCATTGAATAACCATCAAGGCTTTCGGATTTCTATGGGATATGAGTACAGGTATGAAGCAGAACAACTACTAATGCTCAAGTATTATAATCTTGTACTGTCTTTACTTGAACCAGAGGATAGAAAACTGTTAGAGGTAGACCAGAAATTATGGGAGCAAAGCTTTGAGAGTTCTAAGGGCATATCTGAATTAATCACAGAGACAAAATATGGAAATAGAGGTGGTAGGGAAGATTTGTATGATATGAGACC
>NZ_QVMG01000037.1:0-6657 GCF_010500925.1 Parabacteroides sp. 52 | reverse complement strand
GATAAAACTGTCTATGTCAGATATACAACTCCTATTCGTGGTTATAATTTTCATATAACATACGAGAAATTAACAGGAGACAATATGCTCAATGGACGTTTAACCGTTTTGTCATTGCAGAATGACACTATATACGAAGGTAACTCTAATAGGGATTATGTGGACTTAGGTAATATAGAGTTTGATTCTCTTTCTAATGGAGAAGTAATTCACTTTGATTACAAAGCCATAAAAGAGAGTTCTGGTGAGTTTATTGCAATTAATTCAGGGCATGATCCATGTTCTGTATTTAGTTTTCTGGATGTGAATTTTGATGGTAAAGATGAGTTAATAATTCGCAATGCTCCTACTGGACAAAGAAACAGATACACTTATACTGTATTGACTTTCCCTGAATGCGAATGGCTAATTGGTGATGGTGAACAAATTGACTCTGGTTGGATGATTGATGCTAAGAACAAAAGAGTAGTTAGTGATATATCTGGTGGGGATGCTTCTAACATATATCAAATCTGGGAATGGAATGAGAGTAAAGATGATTTGATACTCCTCAAAGAAG
Organism: Parabacteroides sp. 52; assembly: GCF_010500925.1. GTDB lineage: Bacteria > Bacteroidota > Bacteroidia > Bacteroidales > Tannerellaceae > QVMG01. The sequence goes on along the minus strand of NZ_QVMG01000037.1, from coordinate 6,098 downwards.
TGGAAGAAATGGGATATATGGAAGAAGAAACTATCCTGACTGTTCACAATTTTTATAATGGGACTGAGATAGCTAAGCGAGATAGCGTAGTTGTTAATAGTGGGAAAACTCTTAGTCAGGATGTATTGTATAGAGGATTGCCCTTCTAGTGAGATTATGACAGGAAGTATGTTATTAAATGAATTTAAAATGAATGATTTAGCAAAAGAGAAAGGCTTATCAACAAAACTCCTTAGAGGTTTAGGATATGGCATCTTATTATTTATCATATTATGTCTATGTACACTCTTTTGTATGGTTCTAGAAGGAGTAATTTACTCTGAACCTGTAAATATCTCTCACGATTATTTTCATCTCATGTATACATTTTTATCCCTATTCTCAATTAGCTTTTGCTTGGGATATGAATTTGTGAATCATAAGATAAAGTATAAACTGATTTTCTATCTAATATACAGCGCATTGTATCTTGTAACAACAGGTATAATTCACATATATGACCCATTAACCTCTCTGTTTCTATTTGGTGTACTACTCTTCTCTATATTTTTGAGGGAATACGCTTTCAGGAAGTGGTTAAACAGAGATATAGAAAATAAGAGAAAAGCAGGATTGATTCTTATTCTTGCTGAACTGTTTGGGATACTTGCACTTATCTACATAGCATCTTCTTCTTCTCCTTCTTCTGACGCACATAGGTGGATTGAACTTTTTTCTGTTATTAGAATACCTTTTTTGATGATCCCAGAAGATGTGGAAAACCTCTTATGTGTATCAACTTGGATATTGTTTGGACTATTACCAATGGGATATGCGATAAAATACAAGACATCTTATAGAAAGCTTATAACTACTATAGCTTTGCTGCCAATAGGGGTATTGTTGCTTATGCTTGCTCTTTTAGCTTTGTAGATAACAGAAACAGTAATCAGTAGGTAGCATCGTTTATCTACTGCTTTTTTGTACCTTTACATCACAGAGAGTTATTTAATTTAGTATTAATCTAACAACTTGTTTGCCTTGGTACTTGCCTAGCAATATAAGGATATCAAAAAAGCAGAAACAAGTAACTGTAAATTAATAGATTGCCGAAATAGCTCAGTTGGTAGAGCAATTCATTCGTAATGAATAGGTCGCCGGTTCGAGTCCGGCTTTCGGCTCGCTTTGTATCAGGCAGTTACTTTAATGGTGGCTGTCTTTTTTTGTGTTTTGTTTTCTTGGTTTACACGTCAGTTTACACAGGTTGTAAATTCTTATAAACAAAAGAAATTATACTTCAATGGAAATCCTAACTTTACCCCCTAATCCCTTCTCTACAATATCATATAGAGTTTTAAGAGTCAAGTTACTGCCATTGTTTTCAATTCGGGAAATGTATTCTCTTTTCTTCTCTGGCTACTCCGTAACTGATTGACCCTCCAATTTAGTTTGCAGATAGGTTATTTTCTTTTCTGCTTTTTCTTTTTCGGTTTTCATCTTTTCTATGTCACTCAAGACAACAGCCAGATTGTAGGTTGCGGCAATGGCTTTCTTATCGCCGTCGGCTATGTAGATCACAAAAGGTTTACCACCGGTATAATCGACTTTAATACGTTCTTTTTCTTTGTCTGAAATAAATTTAAGAGCATTAATGCCATATTCTCCTTTATAAGTTACCACCTCCGTGGTGAAACCCAGGTTTTCAAAACGATAGTTTACTCCTCCGTCGTATGGAATGGAAGCTGTCTCGGCAAAAAGGCCATCGGGCGTACTGACTTTAATACCTGTATGTTTGATTGCATGATTGCCATAATAAACACTGGCCAGATAGATTTCTCCCCGCTCATTGACACCGCTGCGGATATAACAGCGTTCCACATTGCGTTCTACCGTCTGTTGTTTCCATATATAATGACCGATCTCATCATAGACAGAGTCTTTTTCAAAGACAAAACCTTTTTTCAACTCATCAAACTCCTGTTGCCGGACCGGCAACAAACTGTCGCAATAAGCGATATTGCGCTCGGCCTCTTTCCATTCAATCTTTCGCATCAGATCAAGAGCCTCTCTCAAGACCTTCAATTCTTTCGGATAAAGTATGCGCAGGCTATCTATTTCATTCTTTGCCGAAAAGAATTCGGCTTGTTCAAACAGGGTATACGCCTTCTGCAAACGGGCTTGGGCTTCTTTCTCCTGTTGATTGCAGCCGACTAAAAAAAGGCCGGCAAAGATCATAAATATCAATGTATGTTTCATATGTTCACGTAATCAATCGTTTGCAAACATACAAAATAGTTGACAGTTGGCAGTTGATAGTTGACAGTTTTTGTTTAAATCCGTATCTTTGCCACACTATGTTTTATATCGAAAAGGAAGAAATAGAGAAACATCTTTCGGCAGAACCATTCCGCCTGGTATCCGAAGTAGCTGATGAATTACAAATGGAGGTTTATGTGATAGGTGGATATGTCCGGGATATTTTTCTGCGTCGTCCTTCAAAAGATATTGATGTAGTCGCCGTAGGAAGCGGTATCACCCTGGCCAAAGCGGTTGCCAATAAATGGGGACGAAAAGCCCATCTTTCCGTATTTAAAAACTTCGGAACGGCTCAGGTAAAGATGAGAGATACGGAGATTGAATTTGTAGGGGCACGTAAAGAATCCTATAACCGGGACAGCCGGAAACCGATCGTAGAAGACGGCACGTTAGAAGACGATCAGAACCGCCGGGATTTTACGATCAATGCCCTGGCCCTTTGCCTGAACAAAGACCGTTACGGAGAGCTTATCGATCCTTTTGGCGGACTAGAGGACATGGAGAGACTGATAATCCGGACCCCATTGGATCCGGACATCACATTTAGCGACGACCCCCTCCGCATGATGCGGGCCATCCGCTTTGCCACACAACTGGGATTCTTTATTGACCCGGAGACATTCGACGCCATTGAACGCAACAAAGAACGCATCGCTATCATATCCAAGGAACGCATCATAGACGAACTCAACAAAATCATATTATCCCCCAAGCCTTCCATCGGATTTGAATTATTGGATCAATCAGGATTACTGCCTTTGATATTCCCGGAACTTTCCGCGTTGAAAGGAGCCGAAACCAAAGAAGGAATCGGACACAAAGACAATTTCGCCCATACCCTGATGGTCTTGGATCGCTTATGTAAAACCTCTGACAATCTTTGGCTTCGCTGGAGTGCTTTATTACACGACATCGCCAAACCGGTAACCAAACGTTGGGACAACCGCCTGGGCTGGACATTTCACAATCATAATTTCATCGGAGAGAAAATGATTCCCGGTATCTTCCGCCGCATGAAACTGCCGATGAATGAAAAAATGAAATATGTTCAAAAGATGGTGGGTCTACATATGCGTCCGATAAACCTGGCCGATGACGAAGTAACCGATTCGGCTATCCGCCGGCTCCTCTTCGATGCCGGTGATGATATCGATGATCTGATGAAACTATGCGAAGCCGACATCACCAGTAAAAACCCGAACAAAGTACGTCGCTTCCTCAATAACTTCCGATTGGTACGGGAAAAGATGACTGACATCGAAGAAAAAGACCGGGTGCGAAACTTCCAACCTCCTATCACCGGAGAAGAAATCATGAAAACCTTCGGTCTCCCCCCCTGTCAACAAGTGGGTACACTGAAAGAAACAATAAAAAATGCAATTTTGGACGGTGTGATACCGAATGCATACGATGCCGCTCATGCCTATATGCTTGAGAAAGCGAAAAAGATGGGACTAACCCCTCTTTAATCTTCCGGATACAAACGCGTTGCCGAGACTGCCTCTCATTGATAAAAACAAAAGACGTGAGACATCTCCCTCACTTAAACAGAGAGGAGTAGCTTCCTATCCGCAAACAAATGACAGGATAAACATGGCTTGTGAATGCAGATTATATTATTTATCTTTGTCACAGGCATCCATATACTCTCTTTTATATAAATACGGATCAATTCAAAGTAAGAATACAGAAATGAAAACACATACTTTAATCCGGAAAGCAGGTATAGGCAGTTGTATATTATTACTCTCTACCCCTTCCCTTTTAGCCAATCCTTTAGGAGCCATCTCTCAGACCAGCCTCTTGTCTCTCCTGATAGTATCCATAAGTGTTTGTCTCGTTTTATTCTTCTATTTCCAGAAACAGAAGAAACAGGCCTTTACCCAAATAGAGGAGTTAGAAAAAGAGAAAAAAGAATGGGAAAAGAAATATGAAGAGTTACGTATCCAATCGACAGAAAAAGATGTAGAAATATCAACCCTTAGCAGTAACAGAAAAGAGTTAGAGCAGATCCTCGTAGCCAAGATCAAAGAAAACGACTCCATTCTCCGCGAAGCTGCCGACAGAGAAGAGGCTGCCAAACAACAAATAAAAGAGTCCGAATCCACTCAATATGCCTTTTTCGTTAACACCATACACGAAATGCGCACCCCTCTTTCTTTGATCTTAGGATCATTGGGCCTGGCCGTGCAAGGGAAAGAGCCGGAGAGAGCACTCTCTTCGCTGTTGATCTCTGCCTACCGGAACACCCTGTCTCTGCAAGATCTGGCGGATCAGTTGATAGGAGCCAGACGGGCGGATGACATAGCCAGCTACCTGCGCATAGCCCGCTACAACATAGTAGAAATAGCCCGTCAGAGTTGCGATCTTTTTGTTGACTGGCTGGAGATGAACAATGTCGATTTCAATTTCACGACACAGGCCAATGCCCTTTGGTTATGGATAGACCGTCGTAAAATGGAATATGTAATCCGTACCCTGCTTACCAACGCCTTAAAGAACACCTTTATGTATGGAAAGATAACATTGGGTATTTCCGTCGAGAAACATAATAACAAGCCTTATTGCGCCCTCTATATACAAGATGAGGGACTGGATGAAAATGAAAGTACCCGCCGGGGCTTAAAGCAAATCAAAGACACAATACATGCATTGGAAGGTATGTATCGCAAAGATACGGCTCCCAACGGCACCACCTATTCTTTGTATATCCCGCTGGGGAAAAAGCATTTATTGGAACGCCGCGTTGAATTTGTGGAACCGGAAGGTGATCTTGTCAAACTCAACAAATTGCAGAAAGAAGAGATTTCCGAATACATAAAGGTGCTCCCTCAAAAAAGAATCACAGGGAAAAAACTATTGATTATCGACGACAGTGACCAGATCCGTTGGTTCCTGAAACATATTTTCAATAAAGAATATACCATCGTTGAAGCACGCAATGGCGAAGAAGGAGTGAACATGGCAGTTTCCGAATCCCCGAACCTGATTCTTTGTGACGTAATGATGCCCATAAAAGACGGCTTCCAGGCTTGCCGGGAGATAAAGAATAATGAACGCACGACACAGATACCCATTATCATGTTAACGGCCAAAGTGGAAACGGAAGATGTCATCAAGGGCATTGAATCGGGGGCCGATGATTATATCACCAAACCGTTCGATGTAGAGGTATTGAGAAGCAAGGTTAACAACCTACTCAAACGTCGCGCCCAACTCAAGCATTATTACACCCGCATTCCCCTCTCCGAGATGACAGGAGAGACAGAAGCAGGAGAGAATAAACCCATCGACATCGAACCGCTCAGTCCATTCATGGAAGTTCTTATTCAGACGATTGAAAAACACCTGGACGACCCAACCTTTGAAGCCAAAGTACTGGCAGAGACATTAAACATAAGCCTGCCCACCCTTTACCGAAAGATCAAACAATACTCAAACAGTAGTATTTTGGAAATCACCCGTTCCATCCGTTTGAAACGAGCGGCCGAACTATTGGCCACCCAGCGGTACAGTGTACATGAAGTAGCAGAAATGGTAGGTTTCAACGACATGGCCACTTTCCGAAAAAGATTCACGGAACAATACGGAACAACTCCCTCGCAATACGGAACCTCTTCTTTAAATAACGATTAATGATTAACGATTAGTGTTTAGTGTTTAGTGATGAACGATGAGTGAAGCGTGAAAGATTATAATTAACAATTTATAATTAATGCGAATCAGTAGTTGATACTGATTCAATTGTTTAAAAAATTAGATAAATAAAAGCGATGGCGATTTTACCCATCGTATGTACTAAA
>NZ_QVMG01000036.1 GCF_010500925.1 Parabacteroides sp. 52 | reverse complement strand
AAAGGTTTGTTGGTGGTGTTGATCTCGTGATAAATCAATTCCATTTTCTTTCCTTTCATCCATTTATAAGCCGAAATGCCGAAGGCTTTTTTAAACTTTTTATCGAAATTCGACAAGCTGCAGGCATAGAGTTGGGCAAACTCATTTACCTTTTTTACCTGCCGGTAATTTTTTAAGATAAAGTCTGTGAAAGACGAATTTTCATGCAACACAGGATAAAAGAAAGTAGCCTGTTCTTCCTTTGTATAATAGGCCCTGAATAGGATCAGGAACTCTTCGGTCTTGAGTTTCATATACCCTGTACAAAGAAGTCCGCCTGCAAGGTTCTGAGTCAGCTCCTGGATAAAAGTCTGGATTACGGGTTTAACACCTAACACCCCCGGATATTCCTGTTTAGAGGTTTTTACCGCCTTTAATTGGTACATTGAAAAACAGTAACACTGACGAATACTTTCCTGCACAGGCAAGAGCAATATCGAAACCCCTTTTTGGGTCCGTACCTTAAACTGTGTGCCGGGTGCAAAAAGAATCATATGCCCCTTTTTTAATTCTTTGTTAAGGACAAAATCAAAAGAAATATGTGCACTTCCTTCCAATAGAATAACGACCTCTGTTGTCTGAACCGTATGACTCCATTCGGAGGTAGACGCACAGTGTTTTACCTGAATAAAATGGTTGGAATCTTGCTTGTAGTTAAAACAAGCCTGATGTTCGGGACTATACAGTATATTCTTCATATAATGCTATTTATTAGGTGTTTACATTTTGTTTACTTTTCTCTTTTCGACTCCAAAATGAAAAGCCTTCTTCTATTTCCCTTTCTGGGAGAAGTCTAACTGCCCCTTTGGAAATGAAAAAGAGCCTTCGCTTTCTAAGGGTCTGCTTTCAATTCTCGTTTTTAGTGCTTTGGGGGTGTTTTTTTACAACATCTAACCATTTGTATATCAACACAAAACAACCCCTATAAGAAACCATTCCGTCTCTTCGTAAGTGACAGAACAATCGTCGTTTTCGTAATTCTTTGATAATTAATTAAATAACCGTTACAAAAAAATGAAAAGTTGAAAAAATGAAAAAAAAGGGGAAAACGAAAAAAACAGCAAAAACGAGAAAAACAGCAAAATTCTACAACTTATTTATTTACTAATAATTCTTAATAAATCGTATGAAACAAGTAGACTTAAGTAAACAAAAGAAAAGGCGTTCACGCGGGGATAGCTCCGGTTGGCGTCTTTGGTGCATAATGCTCTGCGCTCTCTTTCTGAGCCATATAAGCGGATATGCGCAGCAGCTTTATTGGAGTGGAAATGGGTTGACAACCCCTACGGCTACTTTTCCTGTAGCAGGAAAGGCCGGATTTCTGGACATTAAATTTGCCACAAGTGGTTTAAGCAATGGGAAAGTAAAAGTGACCTTACCGGCAAACTTTAAGTTTGACGGCCTGACAACCGGCGGTTCGTATACTCCGGTAACTGATCAAAGCATTAACGACCAGGAGGTGGTGTTAACCTTGGGCGCGTTAGCAACCGATGCAAACGTTTTGTTGCAACTCAAGATATTAGCCTTGAAAGGAGCTGAGACAGGAACGAACAAGAAAGTGATCGCTCAGGTACAGGAAGGCGACACGAAAGTGGGTGATGATGCCTCTTTGGAACTCTCGGCAGTCATTCCTCAATTAAAGATTGCTCCTGAACAAAAAAGTATTGATTATGGCTCGGAAACGGAAACACATACGTATACAGTCGAGTTATCCGCTCTGAAAGCAGATGTGCATGAGTTCGACCTGCGTTTGACAACCAATAAGGAGTTGACGTTGAGCAATCTGAAGATCGGAAGTACGGTTCTTACAGATGGTATGTATACATTGGATAAAACAACCAGTACATCTCTGAACTATTATCAGATCCCAGTGACCGAAACGTTGATGGGTCGTGTATTGGCTAAAGATGGAGCGATCCAACTCAGTGTGGATGCCAAAGCGTTATTGCCTAAGACAAGTACCATCACGGTGGAAGCCGCGTATCCGGATTTTACAACGAAATATTTCACAGCTATCTCTCAAACACTGACGCTGAAGTTTCAGGCAAAAGGGGGAACACCAGTGATGAAATATGTTGATAAAAGTGCACGGTATACCAAAGAAGCGAAGACGGATGCAGCGGATTTGGCAACGTCTGATATTCCTTTGGATCTTTCTACATATTATGCAGAGATATCGTATACAAATGAGGGGAAAGCAGATGCTTACCGGGTGAATTTGAATATCTCTAGTGGTGGATTTTCTTTTATAGATAAAGAAAACATCTATTTCAAGATAGATGGAGACGCCACTCCTACAAAACTTTCTTCAGAAAATATCACGAAAATTGTTGGTACAATGATAGAGCGTTGGCCCAATGCTCTTTCCACTTATGCAGACGAATATGGTCAAATATTAGGTATCTTACCTTTAGAAAGAGCAATCCCTGTTGGAAAGAAAATTACATTCTGGGTGGGAATGAAAGCGGGTCAAATATATGACAATAAAGATTTAGATCGGTATTCGAACTTCTTTAAAGCGTATGCATTTGGAGCCAATCTCAGCATCTCTTCCTGTGAATCGGCCAGTGGAGGTGAAGGTGTCCCCGCTTCTTCTGCAAATGTATTCTCTGCACCCGGTTTACCTTATTGGCGCGAAGTGCCTGCAGGACATACATTCGATGGAGCTGGTGATGTATTGGAACAGAAAATATGGATGGGAGCCAATCAGATTCTTGACGGAGCTTCTTTTGATGTAAAGATTGATCTGCCTGAATGGTTGGAGTTAGATGCGGATTATACAGGTTGGGGATGGACAAATCTTTATGAAGACCCTACGACATTGACTGCCCCTACCAATTCGGATTTCGCTACTACAGGTGTATTGAAGTTTGCTTCCTTGAATTCCTATAATGGAGTCATTATGCATTTTAAGTTTAAGGTGAAAAGTGGTTATTCTATTAATCAAAAGGATAAAGTCTTTTATCGTATTACTTATTATGGACCAGGATCTACAGGCAAATTGGAAAATGTATACCAGGTTGCTCAACCCGTCTTTTTATCTGTTCAACATGAAGCTGTTCAGTTAAATACGTTTAAAACAGTTCGTACTACCAGAGGGTATGTCGATAGCGACAACAATGGAGTGCCTGACACTGGAGCAAAATATGATGAAACAGATAATATCCAACATACAATCTTTACAGAAGGAGATAAGGGTAAATTTGTTTGGGAAGGAACAATCAATAATGCGCAAAGTGGAGGGGCTCTTTTCATGGCCAATTTATTATATGCGCATACATTAGATATGTTATCTTTTGACACGCCCCAAATTTCTTGGAATGGAGGAACTTCATATACTGATATCGATCTTGTACAAGATGCCAATAGAAAAGACTTTTTGGTAAAGTATAGCGGTTCTTGGAGTGCTGGTGCTAACTACCGGATAGAACTTCCTTTTACAGTTCTTTCAGGAAGCGATGCTGTCAGTATGGTAGAAAGTAAAGCATATGTGCATACCGACGCATCGGTTGTCCCTACATTTGCTGATGCGAAAGGCTGTGCCGGTATTGACCAAAGATCCTCTCATTTTAGACTAGTGCCATTGGATTTTGAGATTAGACAGAATGATACATATTCTATTACTTTCAACAACAATATAGCCGTCAATCAAGGTTTAGGTACTGTTAAAACCTTCTTTAATGACAAATTCGTAGCACCTCATTATAAAGATGAAGCGCGGGTTATTCGTTATCCTGAAACTTTTATCTGGAATCTACCGGCAGGTTATGCCTTGGCTGAAGATACAATACATATTCGCTTTCGTACTATAGGAAGGCAGCCTACTGCAATACGAGTAGGGACACAGGTAAAAGGTACATATACGCAAAATGAGGATGGTTCCAGACAGTATACCTTTGAGTTAGGTAAATTCTTTGACCTGGAGCAAAAAGACAATGTGAATAGTGGCCAACCAGCTGTAGGGAAGGTCTTCTCATTCCCAGATGATCAATGGGAGATACTTGTCACTGGAGGTTTGTATGCCTCTAAAAACGCATTAGCCAATGCTAAAGGCACCCGTTATTTTGTATTGAAAAATTTGGATGGTCTGACAGAGGACTCTAAAAAAGAAACAATCACCTACCGTTATGGTGGAGGCACAATCGACCTTTCTTCTGAGAAAGAGATAAAGATCTCGGGCAAAAATGTGACTACGCAGATCACCGTAAGTAACCCGAATGATTTTAACACAGATGTATGGGTATATGTAGATGGTCCTGCCGGTCTTACTTTAACAAGAAAAGGTGCAGGAACACCTGCTACTTCTCTGGGCAATGGTTGGTTTAAGTTGGGCAATCTGGCAAAGAGTGAAAATGCTAACTACGACCTTTCTTTTACCGGCGAGGGAACAAAACGCGAAGACTTTAAAGTGACTGTCTATACGCTCTCCAACTACGAGACTACCTGGGGTGGCCCAAGCGGTTCAGATATTTTCGTGAATATCGATGATAGTTACAAAGGACGTAGCAATATAATCACCGTGAAACCCCAGATGCCTTCTTTGGAAGGTTCGTTGGCTATCGAGAGTGCAAACTCCCCGGCTGAGCTTGTAAACTTCCAGGAACCTTATAAGCTGATCGCTACGATTAGTTCAGCCAACAGCAAAGGTTCATCTATCGGAACAGTGATGGCTATCCGCGTGCCTGCCGGTCAGCAGTTTATTGCTGATGATGTGACACGCAAAGCAGAAGTATCCTGTGGTGGCAATGCCTATGATATCACTCAGGCGTTGAAGGATGCTTTATCCGCTTCGAATAATGCCCGTACGGTTCAATTCGTTTTATCGGATTATGTGACAGACGGTCTGATGCTGGGAAGCGAAGGGATCACGACAGAGAATCTGACAAAACAACAGGCCACGCTGACCGCCTGGTTTACACCGGAATGTGGTACTACCTTTGACCGGTATACCGCCACCCTGCAAGCGACCAATGTATACGGACAAAACCTAACCGGATCCGTATCCAACAGCAAGCAGATGACTGCTACGACGAATATCAACTATTCTTTTGAAGGCGCGTTTACCGGAAGTAAACAATCCTTTACGGATGGAGATGATGCCCGTACATTGACGTTTACCGTCACCAAAAAAGGGCCGAACGTGGTAGATGCAAGCTCTTTTGTGCAATTGGTTATTCCTTCTGTATTGGATGTGGATGCGAGCAATATCAAGGTGAATAGTAGCGATCTGAGTTTGACGAATGCGCCTGTCACTGTCCTTGCCGGCGGTAATACGGTAGATCCTGCTACCGGCCTTCGTACCGTACAATTGTCTTTGCCGACCACTGCCTATACAGGTGTGGGTTCCAATAATGGACAAGATGCCGTGGTGACTTATTCGGTGCCGGTAGTCTATACCGCTCCGGCTCAAAGTACGAATCCTACAAGTGACTATCAAAGTCTTTTGGCGGATCCGGTCAAGAACCTTACTGTATCGGCTATGGGATATGCAACCTTCGGAAACTGCGGATCACCTACTGCGACTCCTATCGGTTCGTTCGATAGCGAAGTGGCTTTTGTGATTACCAACGGTACGCAAACAGATCCGGTGAAAGCTTTTGTAGGTGAAGAGTCAGTCATGGAGGTACTCTCTAGTGGATTTGCCGGAACCTATACGATCGGTTCAGGTAGTGCACAGGCTACAGGTGCCTATACGCCTTCTTCGGCAAACTATACGGATGATACTCCGGGAATTGATAATGGTGTTGATGAAACTGTCACTATCCAGGTGAAATATGGCGCCAAAGAGTTTGGCTCGGTGACGACTTCTTTCAAGGTATATCCTTCTTTGGCATTTGACTTGGATCAGACATTGGATCGCTCATTCTGCGGAGATGAAAATGTGACGCTGAACGATTATGTAGATGCAAGCAATATGTCAAGACATACAAATGTTACTTTCTATAGTGACCTTGCTTGTCAAACTCCGGTTGCATCCAACACTCTGACATTGATCAACCAGGATGTGACTTATTATGCCAAGGCTTCGAATAACGGAGGTGACGGAGGTAAACAACCTAAGGCCCTGGCCTTTACGCGCAAAAGCCCGATCACATTCGATACGGATGTTCCGACTACACCGGTTGTATTGTCGCAAGGCCAGTTCTGGTCAATCACAGTTGCAGCCAGTGGTGCCTCTAACCTGAGTTACCAATGGTATAAGAATGGAACAATTATTCCGGGTGAAACATCTGCTACTTATAGTAATACAGCAGCTACATCTGATGCCGGCGACTATTATGTAGTGGTAAGTAGCAACGGTTCAATGGATAATATCTGTAATCATATCAGTGGAACGGTAAATGTGAGCGTATTGGCGACTCCCGCTAATGTGGCATTGAAGAGCAATGTTACCTCTCCATTGACTTATTGTGATACGGAATTGAGTGGTAAATTCCTGTGGAATATGATCGAACCGGATTCGGATCCTACGATCACATATTACTATAATACCGATAATAGTTCCACGTACACTTCAGAGGTAAGTGATGGAAATAAAGTACAACTGGCAGCCGGTACCTATTACCTGAAAGCTAAAAATACAGCCGGAGGTTTCTCTGCGGCTGCTACCAGCCTGCAGGTTGTTGTAAATACATCTGTATCTGCCGCCCTTGCCTTCAATGGAGAATCAGTAACTACGAAGTCTGTCGTTCTCGGTTCTACGGTGACCTTCACAGCTACAGGAGCGGGAAGTAATCATTATGCGCTTTACAGAAACGGATCCTTGAAGATTTCCCACCAGGCTTCCGGAACCTTTACGATCCCTTCGGTGGCCGCTGGGGATGCCGGGTCATATACCGTAATGATCACTACGCCTGGAGGTTCGCTTACCGGTTTCTGCGGAAAACAGGAAAGTGATGCGTTGACACTGAATGTGTTGGATGTGCCGGATAAAGTAGAATTGCCATCAACTCATGATGCAGGCAAAACTTGTGGAACCACAAAGGATGTCACTCTTTATGACCTGATCACCAATAAGGC
>NZ_QVMG01000035.1 GCF_010500925.1 Parabacteroides sp. 52 | reverse complement strand
GCTTCAACACTCAAAGTGAAGGCATCCCATTCGGTCACAACAACACTTGTCGGCTGTTTCGTGATCTTTGTCTGACGATCCACCTTGATGGTTACTGTTTCGATAGCTTTCAATGTAGAACCGGGCAGTTTATTGACTGCTTTCAACATATACACATGTGTACCGACTGTTTTGTCAACTGTCACTGTTCCGGGTTGCAGCGGACTGTACGTATTTCCGCCATCCGTACTGTAGGAGTAGTCAAACCAGGTTCTGTTCGCTCCATCGATATAATTCCAAAGATCGATACCACTTGTCAATATCTGATCGTCTTCACAGAAAGCGGGTACAAAGGCAAGACCGCTTAAGTTTAATTCCGGAGTAGGATAGACTCTGACTTCTACATTGTTGCTGCGGGCCGGATTACAAGAGATTGCACCCTGGGCAGTGATGTAATAGACAGAGGTTTCGAAGGCCGTTGAAGGATTCGTCGGAGCGGCCATAGCCACGGTGAACAATCCGTTATCCTGCGTTTGTTCCGCCATAGGCAGAGGCATCTTGAACAGTTTATACGTATCGGCACTTCCCGATGTATTTGTCAATACCGCCTGGATGGATACGTTTCCGGCTCCTTCACGAACGACAGGAGTAGTGATCGCTTCCAACGCAACCGGGTTGCTGATGACAACGGAGAGAGTCGCTGTGGCTGTCTTTGTAGAAGAAGCATATTTGTTCTTCGCAATAAGTACATAGTTATATGTACCAGCGTTTTTCGGTAACTGAACGGAAGAGGTTAAAGCCGTTTCCGGTCCACCATTCACCGTATAATAATAGTCATACAAGGTCGTATTGGCGCCAGAGATATAACTATCCAGGGCAATGCCTGCGGTCAATGTACCATCCGTACTACAATAGGCTGTTACCGGAGATGAAACCAGTGTTATCACCGGATCGGGATAAACCGTAAATGTGATCGCACTTGATTTGGCTGATTCCGTACAAGCACCCTCGGCACTTACATAATAGGTATACACCTCACTGGCTGTAGCTGTCGGAGCAGACAGGTCACGACTGAAGCTTCCCGTACTGTTGTCATCGATTGCTGTCGGGGTCGTGTCATACAAACGGTATACGTATTCGCCGCCACTGTTCTTGCTTCCGCTTGTTCCCGTGACAGAGATACTCACTGCATTCGTCGTACTTCCGGCCGGAGCTTCAATCACACCGTTTACCGGAGTGGTCGTTACTGTGCCCAAGGTTACTGCGGTGTATTGGGATACTGTCAAAGTAAACTCAGCTGCGATGTCGGAGTAGTTCGCATTGTTCTTCGCCCATACATAGATGGTATGTGTTCCTACGCCCAGGCTGGCCGTTTGACCAGTGCCCAGTTCTTTCACGCCTGTCTTATTATCTTCGGTGTTCCACCAGAAAGTCTCATTGGTGAAGTCTGTCGTGTTAAAGACGATCACCTTATCGTCAATGGTTACATTCATCGGCATAGTACAGTCGATCGCTGAACCGGTAGTATTCGTAAGGGTTACATCTTCCGGTTTGTCGATCATCGTAACGATAAGGGCATCACTTTCCTGTTTCGTACAGAAGCCATCTTCATCTCCATTGCTGTTCTTCACAATCTTCACCGAATAATTACCACCATCCGTTGAAGCAGAAGGGTTGATTGTATAGGTATTCGAAGAAGCTGGCTGGGCTGTTCCCAAAGCAGTTGTGCCTTTATAGAAACGGTAATATTGACTACCGCTTGCTCCACCGGCTACCAGTTTGATCTCGGTACCGACTGTAAAGGACTTATTCGTTACCGTCGCCAATTCACCGTCAAACTGAAGGGTAGCGGTGACAGAGGTATTGACTGTCACTGTCAGGGTAGCGGCAGTTGCAGAGAAGCCACCGGTTGAATTCTTGGATTTCACAAGATAAGTGCCGGCTGCCAATTGAACCTTATCAGTGACAGTTCCGTCTTTTACCTCAGAGGCGTAACTAACACCATTATCCGTACTATACCAATAGGTATAAGCCGCATCCGGAGTATCTATCTGATCCCAAAGAGTTTTACCCGTAAGTTCGGTATCACAATAAGTGACAGCAGTACCTTTCAGTACGACGTTGGCCGGGGCATTCTGAGACAAATTGATAGTCAACTGAGCAGCTGTATCCGAGAATCTATCTGTTGTCGGATTCTTCGCCCATACATACAGAGTATTACTTCCCCAGCTATTCAGCGTGATCGTTGATCCTGCTGTCAGCTCTATGGCTGTAGACGAATCATTACTTAGGCTATACCAGATCGTTTCCCCTTTACTAAAGGTATTGGTATAAGTGATCTTGTCATTCAGCGAGATTGTATTTGTCAAAGCATTCACACTCACGTCTACAGAAGCCGGGTTTAAAACAACATCATCCGGTCTCTCAATCACTTCCAGTTCTTTCGCGTTGCTGGTGATCGTTCCATTACAGCCGGTTACCTTTACATAATAGAATCCGGACTGTGACTCGTTCGTGATGGTCAACACCAAGGTATTGCTCACACCTGAAACGGCAGTCTCACCTGTACCAAGGGCATCTGTCGCTTTATACCATTGATAGGTAAGGGCAGTACCGGCCGCTTCTACGGCAAAGGTTTGGGTAGTAGAAGGACTTGCTACATAGGCAGTCACCTTCGTGGCATCCAGGTTCGTCGTAAAGCTGGCGATTGTATGGATCGTATATACTACCGATTTCGGCGTACCATAATCCAGACCGTTATACGACTGTACATAATAAGTCGTAGTCGACGGGATAGAGCTTATCGTGGCAGGCAGTTTGTTTTCATCCTTCAGGCTGCCATCTGTATTCGTTTCATTGGAGCTATAAAAGGTATAAGTGACACCGCTTACCGTATTAGTCAACAAGGCTTCAAAGTCTGTAAGCGGAACATTTGTCTGCTCACCACATTGGGCAGAAGGATCGGTTACGTCATATGCCAACGAAGGATATACTTTCAACTGCACCCGGGCTGATCCGTAATCTTCACCATCGATAAGAGCCGATACGTAATAGTCTATATCGCCTACAGCCGAAGGGGTTAACGTATACGGATTAACGGCTGATACCTCTGTGCCCAGATTGCTGTCGCTATACCATTTGCCTTCGAAGTTAGCCGTAGTGATATTCATTGTCACCTGTTCACCCACTGTCACCTCGTACGGGTTCGCTCCGGCTGTCAATACGGCAATGCCGATAGAGGTTTCCCCCAATGTCACATCACCTGCCGAGCAGGCTGTGTTGAACGTAGCCGATGAGATATATTTCACTTCCAGTACAGGGGTCGGCGTACTCAAGGCTGTGGCATAGTTTGGATCCCATACGAGCGGAATTTCATACACCATCTCTTTGCCGAAGCCTTTGGAAGCATCAGCGTTGATCGCTGCAGTGGGAAGACTCAGTTTGATATAACGGCTTCCCAAAGATACATCACTCGTGCCTATTTCGGAAGAAGCGCCGGTAGCGTTGCTGATCGTACTGGTCACTTGCGCGGTGCCATTCAGTGAGAACTGCTCGGGTACTTTTACCAATACATAGTCACCCGTTTCGATCGGGTTGCTCGAGTCTGCATTACGCATCACCTTCACCTGCAAGGTAAGCGTAGTCTGTAATTCGTTCAATGTTCTGTTACCACCAACAATAACGGCATCTCTCACCTCGAAACCATAATCCGAAGAAAGGGCCGGAAGAAGAGAAGGGGAGAGTTTGGTGATATTATCCGTGATATTATCGGCACTGATACCTCCCGTAAAGCGGAAACCGGTAAGGTCCGTATTACACATCGGTTTGAAATTTGCCGTCACCGTTGCCTTACGTTTGATATCCGTATCCGTTGGATCCGAACTCAATGTTCCCGGGAAAAGAACAGGCGCGCCGGTAATCGCTGCCAAATCAATCTCGACAGAACGTTCGGCAGCAGGACCGTCCGTAGCGGTTCCGTTACCGCCCACTAAAAGAGCCTCCAGAGCCGATAAATCATAAGTAGAACTTCCTGCATAATTCAGAGAAAGAGAACCAGCCACATAATCCTGTCCGACCGGAAAGGTCAGGCGCATTTTCGGATTACGGACAACACCCGGGCTGACCGTTCCGTCAATAACGGCAGTCAATGTATAGGGAGTATTATAGGTTATCGAAGGATTATCTACAGATAGGCTACCCGATATCTTAGCCGAAGCCGGTACAATCACCAATGCCTGACGGGCACCTACGTGATCGAGGTCATTGACATCCAAAGGAGCATTGATTGGGTCTGTATAACCGGTATCCCCAAAGTCGGAAACCGTATAGATCCAGATCGTATCGTTCTCGTTCTTGCCATCCAGGCGGCCTAAGTGTTTGAAGTCTAACTGATACTTTTTATTATTGGCCGCTGCCAATCCACTGCCGGAATTTACCGAGAACCATTTTCCCGATACTGCCTGCGCACTACCTCCTTGCTCGGTAAAGGAAAGGTCTGACACATTACCGTCGACGTATAACCAGACTCTGTCTAGGGCGGTCTCATTCGGGTTACCGACCGTTATCACCGGAAGGGTAAGGCTCGAACCGTAGGAGTTGAGGCTCGGGGTGCTTAAAGTCAAACTAGTAGAAACACCCTTGTAATCTAAGGTAAAAGCTCTCCTC
This sequence comes from Parabacteroides sp. 52, assembly GCF_010500925.1. Taxonomy (GTDB): domain Bacteria; phylum Bacteroidota; class Bacteroidia; order Bacteroidales; family Tannerellaceae; genus QVMG01. The sequence goes on along the minus strand of NZ_QVMG01000035.1, from coordinate 2,713 downwards.
AAAACCGCCATTTTTTGTTTTTTATTATTATCGTAAACAGTAAGTTTGGGATTTAATTCTGAATTACCAAAAGTGACACCTTTGGTTGCCTGTATAGGTAGCTTAAAATAAACATCCCACTTATCATCCGGAAGCATCCATTTCGTTGCATCTAACGCATCTCCTGAAACTTTAAAATTATAATCAAAAAAAGAGGACAAATCATATTCATACGTATTTCCTTCCTTTACTGAAGGCGATAAGATTTGTTTAGACGGACCCTGCCCGTCTAAACGAGAAGATGTAAATTCTATCTTATCATCATTATACATCACATATCCATCAGGTAAAGTAAATTCCAACTTCATTGGGTACGCATGACGACGAACTTCTTTCTTGAAATAAGGCGAAGAGGGATAAGAATGGAAAGTATTAAAATAGAATCCTGCTTCATTTTGTTCTTCATTTCCAAAAGAAAGAAAAGCTCCCGGAGTAGTATACCAGAATGTTATTGCAGGGCTATAAGAAGAGATACGACAAGATTTCAGATCATCTCCTTCTCGGTCTGTATTTCCTTTACTATTCAAAGGATCAGTAAACCTCTGATTACTAACAAAGCATTCACTTGTAAAAGTACGTATAGTAGATGTAGTCTGTTTTGCTTTAAATGGGAGAAATATATCCACCAAGCTCCCGGAGACAAATGGATTATCTAAAGCATCTACTTCCACATAAAAAGTGCCATCATTCGCAACGACAGAGACCGGATAAGTTTGTTCGCTGCCATTTACCTTTATTTTAACTTCATTTTCTAACAGAGATAAATGTTTATTTGATCCATCCGATAAACAGAATGATAAATTTCCTGTTACCGGTAAATAAAGATATTTATAGGAGGTTCCTACAATCCGGGTATTCCATCGTAATTCACCCTTATCCTCTACCATATAGTACGAATGATTAATATCTCCATCAAGAGCTTCGTCATTTGAATCCGGAATATGATCTTCATCTGTATCTTTTAAACCTCGTGTAATACGATAAAGTGAAACGTTTTCCAATACAATTCCTTTTTCTTGCAAAGAAAGAGTAACTGGTTGGAACACCTGAGAAATATTTTTCAACCAGTATCCATTATACTCATAATCGATGTAATAGCCAATCTCTCCTATTTGATCAAGACTGCCAGCTGGAAAGCTGCCATCTGTGGTATACTTAAAGGTAAATTCACCCTCTGAGCTGAGAACTCCAGTATATATTTTATAAGGAGTCTTACCTGTGTCATCTGAAGAAACAGGTGTATTGAAAATCGTTCCACCTATTGTTTGGCTTAATGTAAAATTATCATTTTCCGATTCATCCAATTTTAACCAAGCTGGTAATTGAAGATGTATTTTCATACGACCTTTACCCACAAGTAATGAGCCCGATGATACACGGATTGTTTGCGTGAATTTCCCATTTTGTTTAATCATAAATTTAGTTGGCAACTCTCTAAAATGAGGAACACTATTAAAAGTTACTCGTTCCATATATGCACTACCCCCACCCTTTTCTCCTGCTTCATTTTTAGCTGTAACAGTATTAAAAAGTCCGTTTATAGTAGTAGTTGAATAATCAAAATAAACATTATTCACTCCATTATTATACGTTTTACCATTTACTGTCGGAACCCAAAAAGTAACGGTTTTTCCAGAAGGGACTATTTCTCCATCAGGAAGAATAGCTTCAAAACGAATCGGCTCCCCTATATGATCTGGGAAATAACCAATATCCTGTGAATCAGAGACTGTAGTTGTCACCTTTACTTGATCAACAGAAAGATTTTTCTTTACAGGGTCTCCTTCTATCTGGTATTTGATATTATATTTATCAAAAAGAAGGAATCTACAATAATCCCGTCCCATATCTAAGGTCCCATCCCAGGCATCCAGTGTCCCATCATTCTTAAAAACCACCTTAACCATATTCTTGGTTTCTCCGTCCATATTGACATCCCAGGTTGTAATCGGATCATCATTACTATCTACATACGAGGTACTGATATGTGTCATTGTGACCGATCCTGACACCGAAGGAAGGGACATCGTTATATCCTGTCCCGGTTCAGTCAGGCAGGCAGTTGCTGCCGGGTATTGGGCGGTAGGCGTTACCAGATGCTCACCCAGACGGCTCGATGCGGCTTCGAAAGTCAACACCTGTTCCGTAGTGGACAGATCCGATAAGGTAAGCGTATAGGTCTTTCCTTCCGATGAGAAGACTGCGGATTTGGTAACCCCATCCAATTCAAAGTTTTGCAATGTCGTATAGGCATCGACGTTCAGGATCACCTTATAGGTCTTAGCCAAGGCACCTGCCGCACTTAGTTTATAAGTCAATGTCTTGAATGTATTTTTACCCGAATAGGTTTCGGTCGGTTGATCAGCCTTGATCATGATCGAAGGAGCGATCAACTGTGCCTGTATCTCTTTATCGGCACCTGTGATTGCTGTTGATCCCGTCAAAGGTTTCACACGGATCACTTCTGTCGATCCGCTGACAGCACCACACGCCGCTTTTAGGTTCAGTTTTAAATGAACTGTCGATAAAGCAGGGATCGTTCCTCCGTTTGTGGAGACCCGAATGGTTGCAGTCTGCCCCGACGTTGTAGGCGCATGATACGTTATCCCGTTCATGCTTTCTACCCCAGTGCACTTCACATTCGCAGGCAATGTCAGTTCAAAGCCGGCTGTTG
>NZ_QVMG01000034.1 GCF_010500925.1 Parabacteroides sp. 52 | reverse complement strand
TTGTGCTGATAATTGTCGACACAATTGCCGATATATATCGGCACAATTGCTGACGTATATCGGCAATTTTGCCGACGATTGTCAGCAATTTTATTTAGCAGTGTTTTTTCTTACAAAAGCGCAAATCTGTCCGAAGTTCTTTCCGATAATCCGGGCAGACCTGATCCGTTAGGGGGGGAGTGCTCCCCGTTATTCCTTTGTTTTCTCTTTCATTTTTACCACGAAAAGGCTTGTTAATCAGAAAAAAGCATTACCTTTGCAACCAATTTTCGAGAGATGACAACATAATGTCTAACTTCTAATTAAACAAACTTAGTATTAACAATTTAGAGAATGGAAAATTTAAAAAACATTCAGCCGGTTGACGATTTCAACTGGGAAGCCTATGAACAAGGCGAAACTTACGGTGATGTAAGCAAGGACGATCTTGTAAAAACGTATGACGAAACCCTGAACAAAGTAAACGACAAAGAAGTCGTAATAGGGAAAGTCACTTCAATGAACAAACGGGAAGTGGTGGTTAACATCGGCTTCAAATCAGACGGTGTTGTTCCGATGTCTGAATTCCGTTACAATCCGGAACTGAAAGTGGGCGACGAAGTAGAAGTATACATCGAAAGCCAGGAAGACAAAAAAGGACAATTGATCCTTTCACACAAAAAAGCACGTGCTACCCGTTCTTGGGATCGTGTAAACGAAGCTTTGGAAAAAGACGAAATCGTAAAAGGTTTCATCAAATGTCGTACGAAGGGCGGTATGATCGTAGACGTATTCGGCATCGAAGCCTTCTTGCCGGGATCTCAGATCGACGTAAAACCGATCCGCGACTACGATGTATTTGTGGGTAAAACAATGGAATTCAAGATCGTTAAGATCAACCAAGAATTCAAAAACGTGGTTGTATCTCACAAGGCTCTTATCGAAGCAGAACTGGAACAACAGAAGAAAGATATCATCTCGAAACTGGAAAAAGGACAAGTATTGGAAGGAACCGTTAAAAACATCACTTCATACGGTGTATTCATCGACTTGGGTGGCGTAGACGGTTTGATTCACATTACCGACCTTTCTTGGGGACGTGTTTCTCATCCGGAAGAAATCGTACAGTTGGATCAAAAGATCAACGTGGTTATCCTCGATTTCGACGACGAAAAGAAACGTATCGCTCTTGGATTGAAACAATTGACTCCTCACCCATGGGATGCATTAAGTGCTGAACTGAAGGTAGGTGATACAGTAAAAGGAAAAGTGGTTGTTATGGCTGACTACGGTGCATTCATCGAAATTGCTCCGGGTGTAGAAGGGCTGATCCACGTATCTGAAATGTCTTGGACACAACACCTGCGCTCTGCTCAGGACTTCATGAAAGTAGGCGACGAAATCGAAGCAGTTGTTTTGACATTGGATCGCGACGAACGCAAGATGTCTTTGGGTATCAAACAGCTGAAAGCTGACCCATGGGAAGATATCGAAACACGTTTCCCAGTAGCTTCTAAACATACAGCCAAAGTACGTAACTTCACGAACTTCGGTGTATTCGTAGAAATCGAAGAAGGTGTTGACGGTTTGATTCACATCTCTGACCTTTCTTGGACGAAGAAAATCAAACACCCATCTGAATTTACACAGATCGGTGCAGAAATCGAAGTACAGGTATTGGAAATCGACAAAGAAAACCGTCGTTTGAGCTTAGGCCACAAACAACTGGAAGAAAACCCATGGGATGTATTCGAAACAATCTTTACCGTAGGTTCTATCCACGAAGGTACGATTATCGAAGTATTGGATAAAGGTGCTGTAATCTCTCTGCCTTATGGTGTAGAAGGATTTGCAACTCCTAAACATCTTGTCAAAGAAGACGGCTCACAAGCTGCTGTAGATGAAAAGATGGAATTCAAAGTAATCGAATTCAACAAAGAAGCGAAACGTATCATTCTTTCTCATAGCCGTATCCACGAAGATGAGCAAAAGACTGCTAAAAGAGAAGCTTCGGGTGAAAAGAAAACAGCGAAACGCGGAAAGAGAGAAGATGAACCAGCTATGGTAACCGGTTCTGTTGAAAAGACAACACTTGGTGACATTGAAGAACTGGCAGCATTGAAAGAAAAATTATCTGGATCTGCTGAATAATCTTCTTTAAGAATAATTCAAAAAGGAGGTCTTCCCTGGGAAGGCCTCCTTTCTTTTTGTTCAATTAACAATTTATAATTTACAATTAACTTAAACCACTCCCTGAGCCATCATCGCCTTAGCTACTTTCATAAAGCCGGCAACGTTTGCTCCTTTGACGTAGTTCACGTACTTACCTTCCTGACCATATTTCACGCATTGTTCGTGGATAGCGGTCATAATCTGATGCAGTTTGGCATCTACCTCTTCGGCCGTCCAGGAGATATGCATGGCGTTCTGGGTCATTTCCAAACCGGAAGTAGCAACACCTCCTGCGTTCACCGCTTTACCTGGCCCGAACAACATCTGATGTTCGATAAAGAGATCGGCCGCTTCCGCCGTACATCCCATATTGGAAACCTCGGCAACGCATAAGGTCTTGTTGGCGATCAACATGCGGGCATCTTCTTCTCCGAGTTCGTTTTGGGTCGCACACGGAAGAGCAATATCCACCTTTTGTTCCCAGGGACGTTTGCCCGGATAGAAGGTAGCGTTCGGATATTCCTCAGCATAAGGAGCAACGATATCATTGCCTGAATTACGCAGTTCCAACATATAGTCGATCTTTTCGCCGGAGATTCCGTCCGGATCATATACATATCCGTCGGGACCGGAGATCGTCACTACCTTGGCGCCCATTTCTGTCGCTTTGGTCGCGGCACCCCATGCCACATTTCCGAATCCGGAAATAGCGACTGTTTTTCCTTTGATATCGATACCATTGGCATCCAGCATCTGTTTGACGAAATAAAGAGCTCCGAAACCGGTTGCCTCCGGACGCAGAATCGATCCACCGAACTCCATTCCTTTACCAGTAAGGGTACCGGTATTTTCGCGCGCCAGTTTTTTATACATGCCGTACATATAGCCTACCTCACGTCCGCCTACGCCGATATCCCCTGCCGGCACATCGGTATCCGGTCCGATATTCCGCCATAGTTCCAGCATATACGCCTGGCAAAAACGCATGATCTCCGCATCGCTTTTCCCACGGGGAGCAAAGTCGGATCCGCCTTTACCGCCACCCATAGGCAATGTCGTCAACGCATTTTTGAATGTCTGCTCGAATCCGAGGAACTTCAGGATAGAGAGGTTTACAGAAGGGTGAAAACGAAGTCCACCTTTGTACGGGCCGATAGCGTTGTTGAACTGTACCCGATAGCCGAGGTTTACCTGCACTTCGTTTTTGTCGTCTACCCAGGGTACCCGGAAGGTAAATATACGGTCGGGTTCTACCAGGCGTTCAATGATTTTTGCTTTTTCAAATTCGGGGTGTTGATTATATACGTCTTCAATGGAGATTAAAACCTCCTTCACTGCTTGCAAATACTCCTTCTCTCCGGGGTGTTTTGCTTCTAATGCAGTCATAATTACTTCTGTCTTCATAGCGTCTAATGTTTAAAAGGACTAACAATATGCTCACAAATGTAGGTAATTTTATGAAACAGCAAAGTTTTTTGCTTACTTTTGGTCGTTAAATGAATGGATTATTACAAAATAGTTAGTTGTAAAAGGAGAAACGCCTCGTTCTATCTCCGGTTACAATTTATAATTTACAATTTATAATTCCCATGAGTGGTATACCAGACTTCAAAAACCTTGTATTCAGGGATACGTCGTTCGTAAACCTGATGAATAAACGTATATATAATGTACTATTGATTGCGACCAAGTACGATTCTTTCATGTTGGAAGATGATGGGCGTGTGGATGAACAGATATTTAATGAATATACCTCGCTCAGTCTTCGGTATCCTCCCCGTTTTACCCAGGTAACCACAGAAGAGGAGGCGTTGACAGAATTGAGAGACCGTAATTTCGAACTGATCATCTGTATGCCTAATATGGAAGACCGGGATATATTCGCAACCGCCAAAGAGATCAAAGTACATTATCCCTCCATTCCGATTGTGGTATTAACCCCTTTTTCCAAAGAAGTAACCAAGCGGGTAGCCAGTGATGACCTGGAGGCCATCGATTATGTATTCAGCTGGTTAGGCAATTCGGAATTATTACTGGCTATCATTAAATTAATAGAAGATAAGATGAATGCCCCGGATGACACGGCAAGTGTCGGGGTACAGATCATCTTATTGGTAGAAGACTCTGTCCGTTTTTATTCATCGGCGTTGCCGCATCTCTATAAATTTGTGCTTGAACAAAGCCAGGAATTCTCCAAAGAAGCCCTGAATGACCATCAACGTACCCTGCGTATGCGCGGACGGCCTAAGATCAAATTGGCTCGTACGTATGAGGAGGCAGTCCGTATTTTCGATCAGTACAAAGACAATATGTTGGGTATTATCTCGGATATGAGCTTTATGAATGGCGGTATGAAAGACCCATATGCCGGTTATAAGTTCGGTCGTCATGTCCGGAAATCCGGCTTAATCATACCGTTTATCCTGGAATCTTCCGAGTCCAATAACCGGGTATACGCCAAAGAGCTCAGAGCCTCTTTCATTGATAAGAACTCCAAGAGTTATCCGCAAGACCTGCGTAAAAAGATAATGCGGCATTTTGGCTTTGGAGACTTTATTATTCTGGATCCGAAGAATATGGAAGAGATCATGCGCATCAAGGACTTGAAAGATCTGCAGAAAAAGATTTTTGATATACCCGATGATTCCTTGATCTACCATCTTTCCCGGAATCACTTTTCCCGTTTCTTCTATTCCCGGGCGATGTTCCCACCGGCAGAGATCTTGCGGAACGTAGATGTGAGCGATTATAAGGATATGGACGAGGCCCGCCAATTGATATTTGACTTGATCGTTCAGTATCGGCGCATGAAGAACTCCGGGGTGGTGGCGATCTATCAGAAAGAACGGTTCGACGAATACAGCAACTTTGCCCGTATCGGCAACGGTTCGCTGGGAGGGAAGGGCAGAGGTTTGGCTTTTACGGGAGCTATGGTTAAACGTTATCCGGAATTGGAACAGGAGAATTTCAAAGTTACCATACCCAAGACAGTAGTGATATGTACGGATGTTTTCGATGATTTTATGGAGATGAACGATCTCTATCCGATTGCCCTGAAAGAGGAAGACGACGATACCATCCTTAAATATTTCCTGCGTGCCAGTCTGCCCACAGAATTGATTGAAGATCTGATGGCCTTTTTCGATGTCTTGAAAGGACCTATTGCTATCCGTTCGTCCAGTTTGCTGGAAGACTCCCATTATCAACCGTTTGCCGGTATCTATTCGACCTATATGGTGCCGAAGATCGAAGAGAAATATGAGATGCTTCGTACGGTAAGTGATGCGATAAAGGCGGTGTACGCCTCTGTCTTTTATAAAGACAGCAAGGCCTATATGACTGCTACGTCTAACCTGATTGACCAGGAGAAGATGGCGATCGTTTTGCAAGAAGTTGTTGGTACCCGGTATAATAGTCATTTTTATCCGACCCTTTCCGGTGTCGGCCGCTCGTTGAATTTTTATCCGATCGGGCATGAGAAGGCGGAAGACGGAATCGTTAATATCGCTTTGGGGCTCGGTAAATATATTGTGGATGGTGGGCAGACTTTACGCTTCTCGCCCCGGCATCCGCATAATATCCTGCAGATGAGTTCTATGGAGTTTGCCTTGAAAGAGACACAGACCCGCTTTTATGCCTTGGATCTGGAGAACCTGGCGGAGACTTTTTCTGTCGACGACTCTTTCAACTTGCTTCGTTTATCCTTGAAGGAGGCGGATGCCGACGGCTCATTGAAATATATCGTATCGACCTATGATCCTTATGACCAGATCATCCGCGACGGGTATTATCCGGGCGGACGTAAAATCCTTTCTTTCGTGAATATCCTGCAACATGAGGTATTCCCTCTGGCGGAAACCCTGGATAATATATTGCATGTCGGACAGACGGAGATGGGACGGCCTATCGAAATTGAGTTTGCCGTGAATATGGATCCCCAGGATCATACCAAGGCGACATTCTATTTGTTGCAGATTCGTCCGATCGTGGATAATAAAGAAATCATGGAAGAGGATCTTACAGGGGTCACAAAAGAAGAATCGATTATTACTTCGACCAGCGTGCTCGGACATGGGGTGATTTCGGATGTGCAGGATATTGTTTACGTAAAAACAAGTGCTTTCAACTCCTCTAACAACCAATTGATTGCCTACGAAATAGAGAAAGTCAACAGGCAGTTTACGGAAGAAGAAAAAGGATATATCCTCGTAGGACCCGGTCGCTGGGGAAGCAGTGATCATTGGTTGGGTATCCCGGTGAAATGGCCGCATATTAGCAATGCCCGCGTGATAGTCGAATGTGGGTTGGAAAATTACCGGATCGATCCCAGCCAGGGCACACACTTTTTTCAGAACCTGACTTCTTTTGGAGTCGGATATTTCACCATCAATCCATTTAAAGAAGATGGCTGGTTCGATGAAGAATTTCTCAATGCCCTGCCGGCTGTTCGGGAAACCGAATACCTTCGTCACGTTCGGTTGAAAAAGCCTATGATAGTCAAAATGGATGGCAAAAAGAGCCTGGGAGTTGTATTAAAACCTATAGACACAGAATAAAAAAGAAAAGATGGAAAGCAAGAATTTTATTTTTGAGAAAGAAACAATCTGGGAGAATGTAGGGGAAGGTGTAAGCCGGCAGATCATGGCATACAACGATGATCTTATGTTGGTAAAGGTGCGTTTTGAAACAGGAGGCATCGGATCTGCGCATACCCACCCGCATACCCAGACGACCTATGTCGTTTCGGGTGTTTTTGAATTTACGACCGAAGGAGAAACGCAGGTTGTACAGACCGGAGATAGTGTGTATATAAAACCGAATGTCCTTCACGGATGCAAATGTCTGGAAGCCGGCCTGTTGATAGATGCCTTTTCTCCGATGCGAAAGGATTTTCTTCCTTGAATAAAAAAGAAGAAAAAGAAGGCGAAATAGAAAGAATAGCAAACAAAGCAAAACGGATAGAAAGGCCGATGACATTGTTAAAATTAGCAGTTTTTGTATCAAATGAATATCCTTTTTGATTAGGTAACATTTTTTAGCTGCAATCCCCTGTTTGCTTAACATATATTAGTCAGAAAACCCTTGACAAACGCTTGTTGACACCTTATCTTTGTATCGTGGTTTTTTCATAATAGTATTAGATTTAAGGTTAACAAAGTTTGATTAGGGGTTGTCGTGAGACAGCCTTTAATTTTTTTATGAAGATAATTTCTATGCCGCTTCCGAAATGGAGCGGCTTTTTTATGTATACAATTGCCATCCCACGGCCATAAGATACTCCCCTTACTTTCCGCCCGAAAAGGGGTGAATGATCGCCCACTTCGTGATGCCATGGAGCGTGTTCACCTCGTTGCTTCCATGAGGCGTGTGCCTCATACCCTCTGTGTTGAGACCATACCCCACGGGTTTGACAACCCGCGGCTTCACATGTAACCCCTCCGGGGTAATTATACCTATTACTTATTTATCTCAACAAAACTTCCTATCTGATTGATAATCACCTGAATCCCCAACACGCCAACCGGCACTATCTTGGTTGAGGCTAACCCAAAAGTCGGTTTTTCTTATAATCACCCCCTCTACAGGTATCTGTAACAGGGGTAAAAATCAGTTTTTTGGACTTTTGGGTCAGCCCCTGGAGCAGTTTGAATTCTTTATAAATGTATATACCTATTTTTGAGTAACAGTTTATAGCTATTTTTTTATTGCATACCTATTTGCTATTCAATATAAGAATATATCAAACT
>NZ_QVMG01000033.1 GCF_010500925.1 Parabacteroides sp. 52 | reverse complement strand
CAGAGAGGATCAGTTTTGATTGGCGAACAGGGGTCAACGAGGAGAGGATTTTCCAGGAACTGCCTGATTTTGCTAAAAATGGAGGATTTCTTGGAAAAAGAAAATCCCTGAAATGTTTTATTTTCAGGGATTTACCAAATTTGAAGTCTTTTAAAAGTGGTGCCACCAGGAATCGAACCGGGGACACAAGGATTTTCAGTCCTTTGCTCTACCAACTGAGCTATGGCACCATTTTTTCAATACGGGTGCAAAGATAGGAAAAGATTTTGATGAGACAAATCATTTGAAAAGAAAACGAATGAAAAAAAGAGAAAAATTATTTGAAGGTTTAAAAATATTCGTAACTTTGCATCCGTATTGAGGAAACGGGATGTAGCACAGTTGGTAGCGCGCCACGTTCGGGACGTGGAGGTCGGACGTTCGAGTCGTCTCATCCCGACCAACAACCAAAGAAGAGATTATTCTGATAAAAGAATAGTCTCTTTTTTTATTTCGCCCTTTTTTTCATTTTCTTGGAATCCCTTCCCATTGCTTCTTCCCCAACTTTCGTTTGTGATCTCCCTTCTCTTGGGTCAGCCTCAACCCAGGTTGATCAAGATCGAAGGATCCGAACAGCCCACGATAAGGACTAAAAAAAGAGGTTACCCGGGAATCCCCGAATAACCTCTTTATGTGCCCAGAACAGGACTCGAACCTGCACGGCTATTAACCACTCGCACCTGAAACGAGCGCGTCTACCAATTCCGCCACCTGGGCAAACATTTAATTTGCGTGTAACCGCTCTTGGTTACGGGTGCAAATGTAGTTGTTTTTTTCTTTTCCTTATTGTTTTGGTATAAAAAAATAAAGGTATCCGATCAGGGATACCTTCATTTTTATAGTGTAGGGAAGAAACTTTCTCCCGTTCAAAAGCGAAACGTATATTACATCATTCCACCCATGCCGCCACCCATACCTGGGTTCATAGGCATAGCCGGTGCTTCTTCTTTTTTGTCTGCAATCACACATTCGGTAGTCAGGAACATGCCGGCGATAGAAGCTGCATTTTCCAAGGCGATACGAACCACCTTAGCCGGATCGATTACACCTGTTTGGCATAAGTTTTCGTATACATCTTTGCGTGCATTGTATCCAAAGTCACCTTTGCCTTCTTTTACTTTCTGAACGACAACGGCACCTTCTTTGCCTGCGTTTGCGACGATCTGGCGCATAGGCTCTTCGATGGCACGTTTGATGATCTCGATACCTGTAGTCTCATCTTCGTTTTCACCTTTGAGTCCTTCCAGGGCAGCAATGGCACGGATATACGCCACACCACCTCCAGGAACTGTACCTTCTTCGATAGCTGCACGTGTTGCACTCAAGGCATCATCCACACGGTCTTTCTTTTCTTTCATTTCCACTTCAGAAGGAGCACCTACGTAAAGAACAGCCACACCACCTGCCATTTTAGCCAGACGTTCCTGTAATTTTTCTTTATCGTAATCTGAAGTAGTTGTTTCGATCTGTGCTTTGATCTGTGCGATACGACCCTGGATAGCGTCTTTATCGCCTGAACCATTTACAATGGTTGTATTGTCTTTGTTTACTACTACTTTTTCAGCAGTTCCCAACATTTCCATGGTGGTTCCTTCCAGTTTCAGACCAGTTTCTTCTGAGATAACTGTACCCCCTGTCAGGATGGCGATATCTTCCAACATCGCTTTGCGGCGATCTCCAAATCCAGGAGCTTTCACTGCACATATCTTCAATGAACCACGCAGGCGGTTTACTACCAAGGTAGCCAAGGCTTCGCTGTCGATATCTTCGGCGATGATTAACATCGGACGGCCTGTTTGTACGGTCTGTTCAAGAATAGGAAGCAGTTCTTTTAACACAGAGATCTTTTTATCGTAGATCAGGATATACGGATTTTCCATCTGTGCTTCCATTTTTTCCGTATCTGTCACGAAATAAGGAGAGATGTATCCGCGGTCGAATTGCATACCTTCTACTACTTCAACGGTAGTATCCGTTCCTTTTGCTTCTTCTACAGTGATAACACCTTCTTTTTTCACTTTCTTCATAGCTTCGGCAATCAGTTTACCGATGCTTTCGTCTCCGTTAGCAGATATTTTAGCTACGTTTTCAATTTTGTCCAGGCTATCCCCTACGGCTTCTGCTTGAGAAGCAATATTTTCAACCACTTTTTCTACTGCCTTGTCGATACCCCGTTTCAAATCCATAGGATTGGCACCTGCAGTGACGTTCTTCAAACCTACACCGATAATGGATTGAGCCAATACGGTAGCAGTTGTCGTACCGTCTCCGGCGTTGTCATTTGTTTTAGAAGCTACTTCTTTCACCAATTGAGCGCCCATATTTGCGAACGGACATTCAACTTCTACTTCTTTGGCAACGGTCACACCGTCTTTTGTGATATGCGGAGCACCGAATTTCTTTTCGATGATCACATTACGACCTTTGGGGCCGAGAGTTATTTTTACTGCATTAGCCAATTCATCCACGCCTTGTTTCAATAGGTCGCGGGCTTCCATATTAAATTTAATTTCTTTAGCCATTGTTTCAAGAGCCTCCTCTAACTCCTCCTAAAGGGGGAGAACCCGTAGCGAGGCATGGGGTTTTATGTCTTATTTTATTATTCTCTGTTTGATTTTCTTGTAAGCCTCCCTCAGGAAAGCTTGGTAGGGCTATTTAGATAATAGCTAAAATATCCGATTGACGCATGATCAAATATTGTTCCCCTTCCAGTTCAATTTCTGTTCCGGCATATTTACCATATAACACATTGTCACCTGGTTTCACTATCATATCTTCTTCTTTTGTGCCATTTCCTACGGCAACCACTTCCCCTTTCAAGGGTTTTTCTTTGGCTGAATCCGGGATGATAATTCCTCCGACTGTTTTCTCTTCTGCAGCTGCTGGTTTAACCAATACTCTGTCTGCTAATGGTTTAATGTTCATGATCTTGATATTTTTATTCGTTAATAATGTTATTATGTATTTTTACTTGTTCACGTAAACTAATAGCGAATTTCATGCCAAAACGATTTTAGCAGGACAAGAGCGACAGCTTGTCAGACGGACTGACAGTTCTTCTGTATCTATGTGACAAGATTAAATAAGTTGTATGAATTCTTCCAGGGTGACGAGTTTCTGTTCGCCTGTCGACATATTTTTCAGATTGATTTTGCTTTCGTTCATCTCCGTTTCTCCCACAAGAGCCACATACGGGATTTTCTTTCCATCCGCATAACTCATTTGTTTTTTCATCTTGGCGGCTTCCGGGTATAACTCGACGCGGATACCGGCGGCACGCACGCGGGAGATCAAGGGCAATAAATACGTTTCTTCTTTTTCTCCGAAATTGACAAACAACACCTGCGTAGTCAATAACGAATCGGCAGGATATAACTCCAACTGGTTCAATACATCGAAAATCCGATCGGCTCCAAAAGAGATGCCGACGCCTGAAATGCCCTCCATGCCAAATACTCCGGTCAGGTTGTCGTAACGTCCCCCTCCGGTTATACTGCCAATCTGCACATCCAAAGCTTTTACCTCAAAGATAGCTCCTGTATAATAGTTTAAGCCGCGGGCCAAGGTCAGATCCAGTTCCAAGGCGGCCCGGAGAGGGGTGTGTTGCAGGCGGTCCAGGATGAAATCCATTTCTTCTACACCTTTTATCCCTGTTTCAGACTCTGCCAGTGTTTGTTCCAGGATATGTATTTTCTCTTCATTCGTGCCCTGAAGCATGATAATGGGTTGCAGGCGTTCGATCGCCTCCTCTGTCAATCCTTTGTTCCGAAGTTCCTGGTTGACATTCTCCAATCCGATCTTATCCAGTTTGTCAATGGCGACCGTAATATCCACAATCTTATCGGCCTCGCCTATGATCTCGGCAATACCGGTCAGGATCTTCCGGTTATTCATCTTGATGGCCACACGGATACCGAAGCGGTGAAAAACCTCATCCATTATTTGGATCAATTCCACCTCATTAATCAATGAATCCGAGCCTACCACATCCGCATCGCATTGGAAAAACTCCCGGTAACGTCCTTTTTGAGGACGATCGGCCCTCCAGACCGGTTGAATCTGATAGCGTTTGAAAGGGAAACTGATCTCATTGCGGTGTTGCACTACAAAGCGGGCAAAAGGAACCGTCAAGTCGTAACGCAAGCCTTTTTCACAAAGCTTGGCAGCCAGTCTGACAGGGTTCTTTTCTTTCAATTCTTCCTCGGAAATACCTGAAAAGTAATCCCCCGAGTTTAATATCTTAAACAGGAGTTTGTCTCCTTCTTCCCCGTATTTCCCCATCAAAGTAGAGAGGTTCTCCATAGCCGGAGTTTCTATCTGTTGAAAACCATAGAGATGATACACATCCCGGATGGTATTGAAAATATAATTACGTTTCGCCATTTCTTCGGGCGTAAAGTCCCGGGTTCCTTTGGGGATAGATGGTTTCTGCATATCCTTTGATCATTTATTATTTAGTGGGGCAAAGATAGTGAAATTAACGATTAACGATTAACGATTAGTGATTAACGATTAGTGATGAGTGGTGAGTGATTGGTGGTGAGTGATAGGGGGGGGATCGGAGGTGGTTTAAAAGAAGGATGAACGAGGAACATTGTCACGATTTTCTTCGGGGAATTCTGTTGCCGATGCGCATCGGCAATATCGCTGAACAGCATCGACAATATTGCTGAACAGCATCGGCAATATTGCCGAAGGGCATCGGCAATAAGATTCTCTCCCCAAAAAGCATTAAAAATGGCTTTATATCCTCCCTTCCTCTAAACGATCATCGATCCCCCTATCACTAATCACTAACCACTAATCACTAATCGTTAATCACTAATCGTTAATTTCACTATCTTTGTCCCTTGATTTACTACTTTAAGGTAAAAAAGAATGAACAAAGCATTACACCAATTAGGAGAATACGCACTTCTGATGAGAAAAAGCATTTCTATCCCCGACCGGTGGAGTATGTTTTTTAAGCAGTTGGTCAAGGAGATTTATAAATTAGGCGTCGACTCCCTGTGGATCGTAGTTATTATATCGGTTTTTATCGGTACGGTTATCGCCATACAAGTATCCTTGAATATCCAGTCTCCCTTGATTCCGAAGTTCACCATCGGATATATGACACGAGAGATTGTCGTACTTGAATTTTCATCCTCTATCATGGCTTTGATTCTAGCCGGTAAGGTGGGCAGTAATATTGCGTCGGAGATTGGTACCATGCGGGTGACCGAGCAGATCGATGCGATGGAAATCATGGGGGTCAACTCGGCCAATTACCTGATCTTACCGAAGATTGTGGGGCTGATGTTGTTTATTCCCGTGTTGGTGATCTTCAGTATGTTTACGGGTATTCTCGGTGGGGTCTTTGCCAGTTATGTAGTCGATGGTATGTCGCCGACCGACTTTGAGTTTGGTTTGCAATACTGGTACAACTCGTTCTATATCTGGTACTCCATTATTAAATCGGTGATTTATGCGTTTATCATTGCATCAATAGCTTCTTATTTCGGCTATAATGCCCGGGGAGGCGCCTTGGAAGTAGGGAAGGCCAGCACCAATGCTGTCGTTATGAGCAGTGTGATGATCCTATTGGCCGACGTAATCTTAACCCAAATAATGTTGACATAAAATGGTAGAAGTAAAACATATCATCAAATCCTTTGACGGTCGTATTGTGTTGAACGACATTGATTCCGTCTTTGAAGAGGGTAAGACGAACCTGATCATTGGCCGAAGTGGTTCGGGTAAAACCGTTTTGATCAAAAATATTATCGGGTTGATGTCGCCTGATTCGGGACAAATACTTTACGACGGGCGGGATCTGACTTCTATGGGTAAACCGGAGCTCAATCATTTACGCCGGGAAATGGGTATGTTGTTTCAGGGTTCTGCCCTTTTCGACAGCATGACCGTACTCGAAAATGTCATGTTCCCTTTAAATATGTTCTCCAAAGAATCGTATAAAGAGCGGGAAAAACGTGCGATCTTCTGCCTGGAGCGGGTGAACCTACAGGAGGCGGAGCACCTCTATCCTTCAGAGATCAGTGGGGGAATGATGAAAAGGGCTGCCATTGCCCGTGCTATTTCCTTGCAGCCGAAATACCTGTTTTGTGATGAACCGAACTCCGGTCTGGATCCCAAAACCTCCTTGCTTATAGATGATTTGATCCACGACATTACGGCGGAATACAATATGACGACTATTATCAACACCCACGATATGAACTCCGTGATGAATATCGGTGACAAGATCCTCTTTATTCAGGAAGGGAAAAAAGAATGGGAGGGGACCAAAGACGATGTGATCAACTCGACGAACAAAGCCTTGAACGACTTTATTTTTGCCTCCGACCTCTTCCGTAAGGTGAAAGAGGTGGAGTCGCAGATAGAAGAAGGCTGAAGAAATCTTTTGTTTATATAAGCAACCTAGTATCAATCCAGCTTATCCAAGCGATAAGCTGTTTCTTGATTGTCTTCCGGGGCACTGAGAGTCTTTGTATAGACCTCTTTGTCGGATAATACTTCTATGGCTTTTTCCAAGACTTTATCCCCTTTCAGGCTTTCTATCATCTCGCCTCTTTGGTAATAATATCTTTTTACAATCTCTGCCGCCAACACCTTTTTTACCTGGGGTTTGAAACGATCAAAGTCACGTTCCAGATCTGGTGTCAACTTGGCCTCCAACGTATGGAATATGGTAGAGTCTTCTGCCAGGTAACCTTCGAACTCGGCTATCTCTTTCAATTGTTTCAATACTTTCACACTCTGCTGGTCATAGGTGAAATTCTTCTCTTTCATATAATCTTTGAGCGATTCAAAATCCTCGTCTGTGATGGCGAATTCTTCTACCGGAGGTATTGTTTTGTGTTTTTGTGCCCAGTTTGTGGCAAAGTCAAAAAAGGAATTATCATTAACCAGGTAATACAACATGGTAGGCATCTCCGGTTCTTCCACCTCAAAGTCGGGGCGAACCCCTCCGCCGTCACGTACCGGGCGACCCTGTGCCGTATAAAAAACGGAAGTCAGGCTGTCCGGAATGGCGGCCACAGAGCCATCGGCTTTCCGGTGTGTATAGTCCAACTGTTGGATGCAACGGCCACTGGGGATATAATATTTACTCATTGTCACCTTTAACTTTCCTTCGTACGGAAGATCACGGGATACCTGCACCAGGCCTTTTCCGTAGGAGCGTTGTCCTACCAATACGGCACGATCCAGATCCTGCAAGGCCCCGGCTACAATCTCTGCCGAAGAAGCAGAGATGCCATTAATCAGTACGGCCATAGGCATTACAGTGTCTATCGGCTCCACTGAAGTACGGTAGGTACGATCCCATTGGCGGATCTTGCCTTTGGTAGAAATCACTTCCAGGCCTTTGGGTACAAACAGGCTGACGATCTGCACAGCTCCCTCCAGGATACCTCCTCCGTTATTACGCAAATCCAGGATAAGAGAGGTGACGCCCTGTTTTTTTAAATCCTCTAAGGCGTTTTTGACTTCCTGTGCACTTTTATCGGTGAAACCACTCAGTTGAATATAACCGACACCCTTTTCGCGCACTCCGTAATAAACGACCTGGTTCATCACGATCTGTTTGCGGACAATCTCTATCTTTTGTGGTTTCTTTTCTCCCGGACGTTGTATGGTAAGGGTCATCTTCGTATTCGGTACCCCTTTGAGTAATTGACTTACGGTTTCGCTTGTTGCTTGGGATACATCCACTGTGTCTACCGCCAGGATATGATCTCCGGCCTTTAAGCCTGCTAAAGCAGCTGGCATGCCTTCGTAAGGTTCGGCAATAATAACTCCACCGTCTTTATCCCGTTGGCGGATGATAGATCCCATACCGCCATATTCACCGGTAGTGATCATCTGCAATTTCTCCATCTCTTCTTCCGGAATGTATTCCGTATACGGATCGAGTCCGGAGAGCATTGAATGAATGCCGCGACGCACTGTTTTCTCTATATCCAATGTATCTACGTAGAACATCTCCACTTCTTTTACCAGGGTGTTGATGATCTCCAGGTTCTTGCTTACTTCAAAACGGCTGTCTTTCGTTTTTTCTTGTGCCTGTCCCGGCAGAATTATACCCAGAAGAAAAACAAAAGAGAAAAGACTGATTCTTATTTTTTGTTGCATATCCAATATCTACTACTTGATTTCTGAATTGAAGATGTAAAAGTATATATTATTGTGTCTTTTAGACTAATATATCTTCTACTTTTAACTTTATTTGTTCCCAGTATTGTGCGGGTATTTCAGGGCCTATCACGTCTATCACATAACCTGCTAATAAGGACCCGATACGGGCAGACTGCTCCAGGCTGGCACCGACTGTCTGTCCATAAAGGAAACCGGCGGCGAAATGATCGCCGGCACCGGTGGTATCAATCGGTTTGCCCCCTTCGGCGTCTACACGAAGAAGTGTTTCGCCATGCGCAACTATAGCTCCTTCTTTGCCAATCGTGACAATCGCCGTGTCCACGATTTGAGCCAATGCCAATGCGGCCTCCTTGGCTTGCAAGCCGGTGAAAGCCTCTGCTTCGCTTTCATTGCAGAAAAGAATATCTACATATTTCGGTATGATATCCTCCAATAATCCTTTGAATGCATTTACGATATTGAAATTGGAAAGGTCTAAAGCTATTTGCAAGCCCAGTCGTTTGGCTTTTTCCATTGTTCCCCGCATCAGCGGTTCGTTGACGATCAGATAGCCTTCGATATAGAGACAATCATATTGTTGGAGGTATTCCTCTTGTATCTCATCGGCAGAAATGGTGGCGGCAGGCCCCAGGAAAGTACCCATCGTGCGTTCTCCGTCCGGAGAGATCAACACGGTACAACTGCCCGAAACCCCTTCGGTCTGGATGAAATAGGGAGCCACACCGGCATGGCGCACGGCCTCTTCGTAATAGGCTCCTACTTCATCCGTGCCTATCTTTCCTATAAAACCAGTAGAAGCCCCCAGGCATGATAATGCCCGCATGGTATTACAGGCGGAACCTCCGGGAGTCTGACTTCTCTCCAGATTTTCCTGTGCCTTGCGAATAGCGATCATCTGTTCTTCACTAATCATATCCATCGCTCCCTTTTGAATGCCCACCTCGGGCAATACCTTGTCCGAGTCCAGTTTCAAAAGAATATCTACCAATGCGTTTCCTAATCCTATAATATTCATTTCTCTTTTTTTTTCGCAAAGATATTGCATAATTCGAAAATAGCTTGTACTTTCGCACTGCATTTTGAGAAAGGGTCAGGTGAGATCCTTGAAATGTAAAACATTCTTCCTTAGCTCAGTTGGTTAGAGCATCTGACTGTTAATCAGAGGGTCCTTGGTTCAAGTCCAAGAGGAAGAGCAAAAAGCTATCTC
>NZ_QVMG01000032.1 GCF_010500925.1 Parabacteroides sp. 52 | reverse complement strand
TCCAGAAGATTGAATAAATATTCAACGCGCTTGTTTTATTGATAATTAATATTTTAACAAAATAATCTGCGAACAGTTTCAACTACTGATTCGCATTGTTAATTATAAATTGTAAATTATAATCTTTCACGCTTCACTCATCGTTCATCACTAATCACTAAACACTAATCACTTCCTTCTTCCTCCGTTAATCGTTCATCGTTCATCCCCCCCCCCTCACTTAGCGATCAGTGATTAATATTTATTCACCAAAACACGATGCTCGTTATATATTTTGTATCTTTGTCGCCATTTAGGAATTAAAACGTAAAGGTTAGAATGGAAATTGTAGTGAGTGGCATCCGCCCGACAGGGAACTTGCATTTAGGGAATTACTTTGGTGCTGTCAAAAGCTTTCTGCAGATGCAGAACGAATATAAATGTTATTTTTTTATTGCCGACTGGCATTCATTGACCACCCATCCTCATCCCGACAACATTCGTAACAGTGTAAAAACAATTCTTGCGGAATACCTGGCTTGCGGTATTGACCCGGAGAAAGCGACGATCTACATCCAGAGCGATGTGCGCGAAGTGGCAGAATTATACCTGTATCTGAATATGAATGCCTACCTGGGAGAGTTGGAGCGTGTGACCTCCTTCAAAGACAAAGTACGTTCACAACCCGACAACGTAAATGCCGGTCTGTTGACTTATCCCTCCCTGATGGCTGCGGACATCATCATTCACAAAGCCGTAAAAGTGCCGGTAGGCAAAGACCAGGAACAAAATATGGAGATGGCGCGTAAGTTTGCCCGTCGTTTCAACCAGATATACGGGGTAGAGTTCTTTCCGGAACCAGCCTCTTTCCACCTGACAGAGAAAGCGGTGAAAGTGCCGGGATTGGACGGATCCGGCAAGATGGGTAAGAGTGAAGGCAATGCCATTTACCTGATCGACGATGAAAAGACAATCAAGAAAAAGGTGATGAAAGCGGTGACTGACTCCGGACCTACCGAGCCGAATAGCGAGAAGCCCCAGGCCGTCGAGAACCTCTTTACGATGATGGATATTGTGTCTGATAAATCGACCTATGACTTTTTCAACGAACAATACAACAACTGTTCCATCCGTTATGGAGATATGAAAAAACAATTGGCAGAAGATATCAATATATTCTGTGCTCCTATCCGTGAACATATTTTAGATATTTTAGCCAATGACACCTACCTGGAGCAAGTGGCTCGTCAGGGAGCAGAAAAAGCCAGCGAAAGTGCTGCCAAAACATTGCGTGAAGTACGGGAAATCATTGGTTTCCGTCCTTGATCGATGTTAAAAGGGAAAGACATAACAGCGTTTGAAGTACCCTTCAAACGCTTTCTTTTTATAAAAGTTTGATAAAGAAACTGAAATAAGAAATAGATGATGGGGAATCTCTTTTTCTTTGCAGAAGATAGTAAATCGGGAGTTTGGTAACAAATCTTTATGCAACAGATCACAACCTCTGAATTTGAACGGAATTTCAAGAGCCTGTACAAACCTCTATGTCTCTTTGCCCTTCGTTATGTGGAGCAGATAGACAATGCAGAGGATATTGTTCAGCAGGCATTTACCGATGTATGGGAAAAGAATTGCTCGGGTGTCTCCATTGATAATCTGAAGGCCTATCTGTATCAGACCGTGCGTAACCGTTCCCTCAGTGCTCTATCTCCCTCTCCCCTCTCAACGTCCACCGATCTCCTGCCCGATATGGAAGACAATTCCGAAGAAGAACAAATATACTGTGCCGAGCGCGATGCCCGTTTATGGAATGCCATAGACCAATTACCTCCCGAACGAAAAAAGATCTTTCTCCTTTCCAAGCGGGACGGACTCAAATATCAAGAGATAGCCGACGAATTGCATTTATCGATAAAAACGGTCGAAAACCAGATGAGTAAAGCCTTGAAAGCACTGAAAGAAACAGCCATTCGTATCTATACCTTCTTTTTCGGATAATTTTTTTTTTAAGGCAGCATAGGGGTTTTTCGGAATCCCATGTCTTAAGAGTAAGAGCTCGAATGGTTACTAACAAAAAAAAGATTGATGAAAAAGATTTTATACTTGACAATGTGGCTGATGTGTATAGGCACGCTGCAGGCACAATTCTATCTGACACCTGAGATAGGTATGACCGGAGTAAAGAGAAATACCGCGGATTATGGATGGATGGACAGGCATTATAGTGGATGGACCACCTCCTGGAAGACGGGTGTCGGCATGGAGTACCGGTTCAAATCCGAAAAATTTGCCTTACAGTCCGGTCTCTATTTTACGCAAAGGGCCTATACGGCAGATATAGTCTCCTCTTTGTATTCAACAAAGGATGACTTTACTAGCCTTCATTACAAAGAAACACGTTCTTTTCTGCAGATGCCCTTATTGGCTAAGTTCTCCTGGAATTTAGGAAACGATGTTCGTTTGACAGCTGCCTTCGGCCCTTATTTTGCTTATTGCATCAAGACAAAGAGTGAAGCCACACAGATTATTCATTACACAGGGGAAGAAAGAAAAGAAGCGGCCTTATATCCTATCAATTATTACGCCAATTACGGGTACGATGGAGAGTCATATGGATATGGATATTATGGATCGAAGACAAAGAGTAACGATAGTTATCTGCGGAATTTTGACTGGGGCCTTGCCACTCAGATTGGTTTGGAGATCAAACAATGGGTGGTCAATGCCGGCTATGAATTGTCCCTGGGTAAGGAAGATGAATACGCGAATATACGAGCGAACTATCATACCGTAACACTTTCCGTAGGGTATAAATTCAAATTAGGGAAATAAAAAAGATGAAACACGAATCTGACAACCGGTTGGAACAGCGCATACAGTTTGTCGCGAAACATTATCGCCAAGGCAGTCTGGATACGGACAATGCCTGGAAACAGTTTGCCCGCCAACAAAGAATCCATCGTTCTGTCTCTTTCAGACGATCTCTTTGGGCGTCGGCGGCGGTATGCCTGTTGCTTTTGGGGTTAGGCGTGCATTATTGGATAGACAAACAGGCGACAGAGTGGATCGCTATCACCACAGAAGCAGGGCAAAGAAAGGATGTATATCTTCCTGACAGCACCCTGGTCTCGCTGGCTGAACACTCTGTTCTTCGCTACGAGAGGAAACAGTATGGGAAAGAAGGGCGTGTGGTGAAGATGAGTGGAAAAGCTTTTTTTCAGGTACAACGCGATGAGTCACGCCCTTTTTCCATACAAATGAAAGAGGCGGAGGTGAGGGTACTGGGTACCTGTTTCCAGGCACAGGAAGAAGGAAAAACCACATCCCTCTTTGTAGAGAGTGGGAAAGTACGTTTCACGGCAGGTAAAGAGCGGGAGTCGGCGGTGTTAACCGCCGGTATGTCTGCACATTATGCCGAAGAAACAGGCTTGACCGTCTCTGATAAAGAGGAAGAAATCAATAACCTGGCCTGGAAAACCCGCCGGCTCCGTTTCTATAACACCCCTCTTCAAAAGGTTATCCGTGATATCAGTAATGCCTATCAGGTGCAGATTGTCAACCAGACAGATCTTACGGGAAAGGAAGAACCCATGTTAACCTCTTTCTTCGAAGAGCTTTCTCTGGAAGAAGTGCTTCTTATCATTAATCAAACACTGGATGTCCGGTTGCAGGCACGTCCGGTAAATCATCAGAAATAACAATGCGAATCTTATTTTTATTATGTATAGGAATATTTATGTATTCCGGCTCCTGTGTGTCTCTCTATGCACAAGAAACGACTGTGGATAGCTCCAGACGTATTACCTTGAAAATGAAACAGGTGGAGTTGATCCATATACTGTCGGAACTGGAAAAACAAAGTGGTATGTTTTTTTCCTACGAATCCTCTTTATTGACCAACTTGCCGAAAGTGTCTCTGTCGGTCAAAGAGGAATTATTAACAGATTGCCTGAAACACCTCTTCTCCTCTTTACCGATTATGTATCAGATAAATGGACGGGTGGTCATACTGAAAAAGAAACCCCGGCAGGTCGTGATCAGTGGATTCATACGGGAACGGAATTCCTCAGAAGCATTGATCGGCGCCTCTGTCTACCAGGTAGGCACACGCAAAGGAACAGCCAGCAATAATTATGGCTTTTTTAGCTTATCTCTCGATCCGGGGGATATATCCTTGCAGTTTTCTTATATAGGCTATAAGCCCCTGAGAATGTCTTTCCCTTTTATGGAAAAAGACACTTTGTTGACTATCGAACTGGAGAATAATACCGCCTTGGATGAGGTAGTCGTATACGGATCGGATGCAGAAAAACGCCCCGTGTCAAACACCCAGATGGGCACACTGGAGATAAATCAACAAACCATCCGTAATACCCCTGTTATGTTTGGGGAAGCCGATATCATCAAGACGTTACAACTGACACCGGGAGTAGCTACCGGCACGGAAGGTTTTGCCGGTATGTATGTGCGTGGTGGCAATGTGGACGAGAACCTATTCCTGGTAGACGGAAACCCGGTCTATCAGATCAATCATCTCGGTGGTGTTTTTTCAGCCTTCAACTCGGAAGCCATCCGGGGTATGGAGTTTTTCAAAGGAGGATTTCCGGCTCGTTATGGCGGGAGGCTTTCGTCTGTGGTGGACGTGCATACCAAAGAGGGCAATATGAAAGAATATCACGGGAGTGCTTCGATTGGTCTCATTTCGGGAAATTTGAGTTTTGAGGGGCCCTTGAAGAAAGATAAGACCTCTTTTATGATAGCGCTTCGTCGTACGTGGCTGGATATGTTGACTATCCCCGCAATCGCTATTGCAAACAACCTGACCAAAAAGGAAGGAGACAAGGCGCGGGGGAGATATGCTTTTCACGATTTAAACCTTAAACTGAACCATCATTTCAATGAACGTAGCCGTCTGTTTATCAGTTTGTACAACGGCAATGACGTACTGAAAGGAGGGCACGAAGAATTCAATGTCGAAGAGGAAACACCTTTTTCGTATGATAATCATGCTTCGTTAAGATGGGGAAACCTGATTGCAACAGCAGGATGGACCTATGTCTTTAATAATAAGTTATTTGGGAAATTATCCGGTGTTTTTACCCAGTACAGTTCCCAAATGCAACAGACACAAGAAGACGAATACGGGGTGAAAGGGGAAGATGCTTATGAGTATTCGTATAACAAGACTTCGAGCAAAACAGGTATTACTGATTTTGGTCTCCGCTCTTCTTTTGACTACCTGCCCATCAGTTCACATCACATCCGTTTTGGTGGGGATTTTTTAATGCATCGGTTTCGCCCCGAATACAGCCAGACAAGAGCTTTTGATGAAATAGCCGGTGAAGGAAACCATATAGGTGCTGTCTATTCCAACGACTTACTTTGGGCAAAGGAATTTTCAGCTTTTGCCGAAGACGACTGGGTTATATCCCGCCAGATACGGTTGAATGGTGGATTGCGTTATTCGATCTTTACTATAGACCAGCAAACCTATATGTCTCTGGAACCCCGCCTGGCATTGCGTTGGCTACTCAAAAAGAACCTGAGCATAAAGGCTTCTTACGCCCGGATGAATCAATATGTACATTTGATAAGCGATAGTTATATGAACCTGCCGACAGATGCCTGGATGCCCGTGACCAAACGATTGAAACCGCTCCTGAGCGACCAGGCTTCTCTCGGACTTTATTATAATCTGAAAGGAGAATATGATTTCTCCGTAGAAGGATATTACAAACGCTTTGAAAACCTGTTGGAATACCGGGATGGATACTCTTTTGTCCCTTCTTTCTCCTCTTGGGAAGACAAACTGACGGTGGGAGACGGACGGGCTTATGGAGCGGAATTTATGGTTCGCAAACAAACCGGAAAGACAACGGGATGGATAGGATATACGCTTTCATGGGCGGATCGTAAGTTCCCGGAAATCAATGACGGGAAGCGCTTCCAGTCGAAATATGACAACCGGCATAAACTGAATATCGTAGCCATGCATAAAATAAGTGCCAAAGTGGAAATCTCCGCTGCCTGGACATATGCTTCCGGGAACAGGGCTACGCTGGCGTTAGAAAATTATGAAAGTATTCCCCCTGATGAGTATGGAGGCGGAAAAGGAAATACAGGATATGGTGGGTACTATTCTGAACCCTATGAGTTGGATCATTACGAAGAACGTAATAATTATCAGTTGCCGGCTTATCACCGCCTGGACCTGGGCATAAATATCTATCGCCCTAAGAAAAAAGGCAGAATGGGTATCTGGAACATCAGCATATACAATGTGTACAGCCGGATGAACCCTTTCATGATCAGAAAGACATGGAAAACAATAGAGGACCCGGATTATATCCCACCTAAACCGCCTCAGCAGGGAGGGAGTCCGTATGACAAATACAAATCGGTTCCTTGTTTTAAAACGGTGGGCATTATGCCTGTCATACCTTCTATATCTTATACTTACAAATTTTAATACCGTGATGAAGAAGAGTCAATTATATCTGTCGTTATTTTTCCTTTGCCTATCGCTTTTCTCCTGTGAAAAAGAGATAAATTTAGAACATTTGCGTCCAACTCCACGATTGGTACTAAACAGTGTCGCTGTTGTTGGAGACGTCGTGACTGCCAGTGTATCCCGCACCTGGTTTTTCACTGATGATCATCCCAATGTAACAATAGAAGATGCCGAAGTTCATTTGTATGTCAACGGACAATGGAAAGAAAAGATGATATGGCAGGAAGGGTATACGGATTACAACAGTAAGGCTTATTATTATTCATCCTATCAACCGGTGGCGGGTGACAGGATAAAAATAACTGCCTCCAAAAAGGGTTTCAATGAGGTTTATGCGGAAACAACGATACCGGAGAAAAATAAATTCCTGAAAGTGACCGAGAAATTAGAGGCACATAGTCAATGGGGATATATCAGTTATAAAAACAGACTGAATATCACCTTTCAGGATGATCCGAATCGAAGGGATTTTTACCTGATCCAGATAGAATCGGGGGTGCCTCTATGGGACTGGGAAGGAGAAGAACCTGTGTATACGGGTGAATATCACTGGCAAAGGGCATATGCTGATTATGACGAAGAGCCTTTGTTCACCAGCAAATTCACCGCTTTGGATAAAGTGTTGGGGTACGACTGGTTATCCGGATATAACGGACGGGTATTCTCCGACGATCTGATTAATGGAAAAGAATATACCATGAGGGTTTATGTTTCAGGACATTACTATTACTCTCCTATTGAAGAAGAGGAATATTTACCTGTCTTTTACCGGGTCAATTTGTATACCATCTCTGAGGCTTATTACCGTTATCTGAAATCACTTATTGAAATGGATGATGATACGCTTACCGAGTCACTGGCCGAATCCGGTTTGGCTGAACCGACCCGTATATACAGCAACATAAACGGAGGAGTCGGCATTTTGGGCGCTTGCCACCGGGATAGTGTAAGCGTGGAGGCTACACGCCCGGAGTATTAAATGGGTTTCTGTTCAGATTGATATACATTCCTAATTATTTTTGTAAATTTGCCGATTCAATGAATTCCTGTTCCGCATGAATGGAATAGACAGGGATAAAACAGACAATCTAAGTTAGAACAGCATCATGGAAATTGCAAGTAAGTACACCCCCAAAGAGGTAGAAGGTAAATGGTATCAGTATTGGTTGGATAACGGTTTCTTCAAATCAGAACCGGATGGACGCGAACCTTATACAGTCGTCATACCTCCTCCAAACGTCACCGGCGTATTACATATGGGGCATATGCTTAACAATACCATTCAGGATATATTGGTGCGCCGCGCCCGTATGCAGGGAAAAAATGCCTGCTGGGTACCGGGTACCGACCATGCTTCAATCGCTACGGAAGCAAAAGTGGTAGCTAAGCTTGCCACAAAGGGAATCCGTAAAAACGATCTCACCCGGGAGGAATTCCTGAAACATGCCTGGGAATGGAAAGAAGAACACGGAGGTATCATCCTCAAGCAGTTGCGCCGACTGGGTGCTTCCTGCGACTGGGATCGTACGGCCTTTACCATGGATGAGGTTCGCTCGGAGAGTGTGATCAAGGTCTTTACCGACTTATACGAAAAAGGGCTGATCTATCGCGGCATCCGCATGGTCAATTGGGATCCGCAGGCGTTGACGGCAGTTTCCGATGAGGAGGTGATCTACAAAGAAGAGCATAGTAAATTATTTTACCTACGTTACCGTATAGAAGGTGATGAGGAGCAATATATTGTGATTGCCACCACTCGTCCGGAGACGATTCTGGGAGATACTGCTGTTTGTGTCAATCCGAATGATCCGCGCTACACTTCGCTGAAAGGCAAGCGGGTGATCGTGCCGTTGGTCAATCGCGCTGTGCCGGTGATTATGGACGATTATGTGGATATGGAATTCGGTACCGGAGGTCTGAAAGTGACACCGGCGCACGATGTGAACGACTATATGCTGGGCGAAAAATACAACCTGCAGTCGATCGATATCTTCAACGATAACGGAACGATCAACGAGGCCGGTGAGTTATACGTCGGAATGGATCGTTTTGCCGTTCGTGAGCAGATCGTATTGGATCTGGATGCAGCCGGACTATTGGAAAAGGTCGAAGATTACGACAATAAAGTTGGTTATTCGGAACGTACGAATGTGCCGATCGAACCGAAATTGTCTATGCAATGGTTCCTGAAGATGGAAGAGATGGCTAAACCAGCATTGGAAGTGGTAATGAACGACGATTTGAAGTTCTACCCACCCAAGTTTAAGAATACTTATCGCCACTGGATGGAGAATATAAAGGATTGGTGTATCAGCCGCCAATTGTGGTGGGGACATCGTATCCCGGCATATTATCTGCCTGAAGGAGGATTTGTTGTGGCCGAAACCGAAGAAAAAGCCCTGCAAATGGCGCGGGAAAAGACTGGTAATGCTTCGCTGCAATTGAGCGATCTGCGGCAGGACGAAGACTGTCTCGATACCTGGTTCTCTTCTTGGTTGTGGCCGATCTCACTTTTCGACGGTATCAATCATCCGGGCAATGAAGAGATCAGTTATTATTACCCGACCACCGACCTGGTGACCGGTCCGGATATTATCTTTTTCTGGGTGGCGCGTATGATTATGGCCGGCTATGAATATGAGAAAGAAATGCCTTTCAAGAATGTTTATTTCACCGGTTTGGTGCGCGATAAACAAGGACGGAAGATGTCGAAATCCTTAGGTAATTCACCGGATCCGTTGGATCTGATCGATAGCTACGGTGCGGATGGTGTGCGTATGGGATTGATGCTGACGGCTCCGGCGGGCAATGACATCCCGTTCGACGAATCCCTGTGTGAGCAAGGACGTAATTTTAATAATAAGATATGGAACGCTTTCCGTCTGGTAAAAGGTTGGAACGTAGACGAATCCATCGCACAGCCCGAAGCTTCGGCATCGGCAGTGAAATGGTTCCGTATGCGTCTGGATAAAGCCGCCATAGAGATGGATGATCTGTATGATAAATACCGCTTGAGCGAAGCCTTAATGACGGTTTATAAGCTGTTCTGGGACGAGTTCTCTTCCTGGTATCTGGAAATGATCAAACCCGGATTCGAACAGCCGATTGATGGCGCAACCTATAAAGCGACATTGGATTTCTTTGATGCCTTATTGCGTCTTTTGCATCCGTTTATGCCTTTCATTACCGAAGAATTATGGCAGGCGTTGGAGCCGCGCAAAGAGGGTGAAAGTATTATGGTTAGCCTGTTCCCTGCAACCGGTGAGATCGAAGAAGATTACCTGACCCGTTTTGAGAAGATAAAAGAAGTGATCGGAGGCATACGTACCATTCGTTTGCAGAAAAATATACCGAATAAAGAAGCGCTGGAATTGCAGGTATTGGGTGAACATGATGATAGTCTGAACGCTGTAATCGTAAAGATGTGTAACCTGACAACTGTATCTACGGCAGAAGAAAAAGCGGTGGGTGCTGCTTCATTCCTGATTGGTACTACGGAATATGCAGTTCCTCTGGGCGCGCTGATGAATGTAGAAGAAGAATTGGCGAAGTTGCATGAAGAGCTTGTTTATCAGGAAGGCTTCTTGAACTCTGTTTTGAAAAAGCTATCTGTTGAGAGCTTTGTTAGTAAGGCTCCGGCAAAGGTGATCGAGATGGAACGGAAGAAGCAGGCAGATGCGGAAAGTAAAATCAACTCAATCAAAGAAAGCATTGCTGCCTTGAAGAAATAACATAAACACGGAGTCAATATAAAAGAGCGGATCCAATGACAGGGTCCGCTCTTTTTTTGCCGCAAAATGCCTAACAGCCATCTGCTATTTTGTCTTCCTGCCTTTTTTCAATCGGTTGAATTCCGAAGAAAAGGAGGAAAGATGAATGATTAACGGCTAACGATTAATATTTAGTGATGAGTGATTAGTGATGAGTGGTTAGTGTTTAGTGATGAGTGCTAGTCACTAATGATTAATTGTTAATTATAAATTGTAAATTATAATCTTTCACGCTTCACCCATCGTTCATCACTAATCACTAATCACTAATCGTTAATCGTTAATCATTGATCATTGGCCAAATTAAGAAATCCACGCCTTATATTAGGAAATAAT
>NZ_QVMG01000031.1 GCF_010500925.1 Parabacteroides sp. 52 | reverse complement strand
AGTGTTGATAGCTATCGTTACTACTGACGATAGCTATCATCAGTAGTGACGATAGCTATCATCAGTAGTGACGATAGTTGTCGTCAGTAGTAACGATAGCTATCAACAGTAGAATTGTCCCGCATTTTGAACATATAGAACTGCGTTTTTTTCTTCCAATTGTTTGAGAGCGTTCGCTTCGCAAAGCAATATTATTGATTACTTTTGCCCATTGAAAACAGCAATATGAAACAATTTTATCAGACCTATAAGAATCATTATAAAGCCCTGATATACCTGGGGGTTCCGATTGTGATCGGACAAATCGGGCAAATCATTATGGGTTTTGCCGATACGTTGATGATCGGACATCACAGTACCCAGGAACTGGGGGCTGCTTCTTTTGTAAATAATATGTTTACAATGGCTATCATTTTCAGCACCGGCTTTTCTTATGGACTGACTCCTGTTGTCGGACATCTCTTTGGCAATAATGAGGCGGATGCCATTGGGCGGACACTGAAAAACAGCTTGTTGGCCAACTCACTGGTAGCCGTTCTGTTGACGGTCATTATGTCATTCTTATACCTCCATATCGAAAGTTTGGGTCAACCGCAGGAACTGATTCATCTGATAAAACCCTATTATATCGTTTTACTCGTATCTCTCTTGTTCATTCTTCTATTCAACGGATTTAAACAATTTGCAGATGGCATAACCGACACGAGAACATCGATGTGGATATTGCTCAGTGGGAATCTTCTCAATATTATAGGCAATTATATCTTGATCTACGGGAAGCTGGGATTGCCAGAAATGGGACTATTGGGAGCAGGTATCAGTACGCTTTTCTCACGCATATTGATGTGCATCGCTTTCGTTATAGTCTTTTTTTATTTCAAGCGTTACCGGCCTTATCGGGATGGATTCAAGCGTTCCGGATTCAATCTGTCGGATTTCAAAAAGCTCAACAGCCTGGGTTGGCCGATCGCTTTTCAGATGGGTATGGAAACCGCATCTTTCAGTCTGAGTGCAATCATGATCGGGTGGATAGGCACTGTTGCTTTGGCTGCCCACCAAGTCATGTTGTCGATTTCTCAGATTGGTTTTATGATGTATTACGGGATGGGAGCCGCTGTAGCTGTAAGGGTAAGTAACTTTCAGGGTAAAGGGGATATACATAATGTGCGGCATACGGCTTCGGCCGGATTTCAATTGATCATGGTCATGGCAGTGTTTGTTTCCATTCCTCTCTATCTGTTGAGAAATGAATTGGGAGGGTGGTTTACCGACGATGAAGGAGTCGGTATCACAGTGGCCGGCCTAATCCTCCCTTTCATCCTGTATCAGTTTGGTGATGGCCTGCAAATCACATTTGCCAATGCATTGCGTGGCATCTCCGAAGTGAGATCGATGATGCTGGTGGCCTTTATCGCCTATTTCATTATCTCTTTACCTTTGGGATACTTCTTCGCGTTTACCCTGGATTGGGGTACTGTTGGTGTCTGGATGGCCTTCCCCTTTGGGCTGACCAGTGCCGGAATTATGTTCTATTATCAGTTTCGGAAAAAAACAAGAAAGAGCTGAAGAAGAACAGATTTTCCCTTTTAACATCTTTTATTGTTTCTATTTGCAGCCTTTCTTTCTCATACCTCATCTATCTTATTGGAAACAAAAGGAATGAAGTATTTATGTTGAGAGGAAAGAAAGAGTTGAAGTTATTTTTGCTGACAGTAGTGTTTGCATGGGTTACACTTACATTTCAATCCTGTTTGGATGACGACGGATATTCATTAGGCAAATATTGGATAGAAGTGGCAACTATTGAGTCGTTAGAGAATAATGCACATTTTTTCAGATTGGATGATGGCAAATCGCTTTGGCCAACAGCCGGGTACTATACAGGACATAATTTAGGCGACGGACAACGGATATGGTTGAACTACACCATTCTGAGCGATTCAATGGATGGATTCTCCCATTATGTAAGAGTCAATGGCTTGGATCCTGTTTTAACAAAAGGGATTGCTGCGGACAAAGGAGAAGAAAATGATGTGATTTATGGAACCGATCCTGTAAATATCGAAAATATATGGATAGGAGATGGTTATCTGAATGTACTTTTTGTCTTTAACTACGGGGGACAGGAAACTCATTTTGTCAATCTCTTAAAAGATAAAAAAGAAGAGGATCTTTATAGTGTTGAGTTTCGGCATAACGCCTATAATGATCCGGCCAGAACAGGGGTTCGTGGTATTGTTTGTTTTGATTTGAGAGATTTACCGGATACAGAGGGGGAAACCGTAAAGTTGAAAATACGGGTAAATACTTTTGACGGGGAGAAGATCTATGAGTTGGATTACAACTCAGACAAGAACTTTCCAGGTAAAAAGATACTCACGGAAGATACAGTATATTTTGAAAGGGTTAACTAAAAACCTTCCCACATAACTTTTATTTTTATCATTTAGTTCAGGGAGAGAGGCGTCGGGATGATGCCTCTTTTTTTGTTTCTTTCACTCCGGAGTGACCGGTGGATAGGTCTCTACGGGCGTCTCTACTGACGGGCTGATGTGTACAATCGCATCTACGATATATTTAGAATATCCCCGCCAGGGTAATATGCCAAAGTATTCTTTATAATGCAGGTCGACTATTTGCCCTCCGGCACGCATCAATTCTTCTGCAATTTGAGGATCGGCAATCGAAAAGGTGAACTCATTGGATTGTATGCCTCCCGGTTTGTTGGACCAGAACCCGGACTGGATAAGCTTCCCTTCATACGTTTTGAAAAGAATTCCTTTGTATACAACGTAATTCAACTGTCCGGTCTTAACGCCCTCCCCGTAAGGGTAATAGTAACGGATGCCCACAAATAGGCCTAGCCCGATAAATAGGAAAGCCAATAAGGCATTTCTAAACTTCTTAAAACCTTTTCTGCGAATGGATTTATTCGGATCGTTCATCTCTCTACTTTTTATTAGTATAACAAATGGTCCTCTTATTTGTTGTGGTAAGATTGAATAGGGAGATCATTCTGAACGCATACTTTCAATGTAAAAATACCAAGAAATAGGGATTGCAGGTTATTAAAGAACACCGTTCCTTTGTGGTCGAAAAAGTACGGCATTCATTAATGAAATTACTAAAAGACGAAATATTCGAATCCATTCTCTCTGTAGCCCGGCAGGAGTTTATCTCTAAAGGCTACAAGAATACCTCTATGCGTGATATTGCCCAAAAAGCAAATGTCGGGTTAAGCAATATTTACAACTACTTTAAGAACAAAGATGAGATATATCGAGCCATTCTAAACCCTGCCAAGAATGGCATTTTCACGTTTATTACCCAGCAACATACCGAAGATAATTTCGACTTTAGCCACATAATACCTTATGGTCATAACGAAAATACCATAATATATTACATTGAGCTGATAGAGAAATATAAAGAGGAATATCGTCTTTTGCTCTATTGTTCGGAAGGTTCATTGGAAAATCCAGTTCAGATTGACCCCGTAAACCAAACGATTTTGACCCCTCGTCCCAAAATAAGTTTGACCCTTCTAACCAAAATAAAAATGACCCTATTGAAATGTATGCCAACATAAACTTTTGGCAATCCTATAAAGTATTAGATTGCAAGAAAGGAAAATGAAACAGAATGGACGAGATAAAGAACTGACAAAGTCTTTTTTAAGAGACATACAAAGGTACATTCCAACGATAGAACGCCAACACCAAGCCGCAAGCGGTTTATAGAAATTTCTTCCTTTCGTTCCGAAAGAGTAAATTTCCATAAAGTGTTGTCTTTTCTATCATTTCCATGAATGAAATGTATATCAATTTAAAAAAGGAAAAACAATGGTTTACAACCTAATGATGGTTCCCTAAAATAAAAATGACCCCACTCATCAGGATACTTAGGGGTCAATATTAAATAATTTTCAGGGGTCAAACCTATTTTGGCTTAAGGGGTCAACACATATTGGATTTTCCATCGCTTAACAAGCATTGTCGATGCCGACAATATTCTCGTAATCAATAAAGGGAAAATCGCCGAACATGGCACGCACAACGAATTAATCAACAAACAAGGAATATATAACAATATGTGGAACGAATACAGGCAGTCCGTTCAATGGACAATCGGAAAGGAGGCTACTCATGCTTAAAATGATTCAAAAACGATTTGCTCTCTCCCAAAAGGGAGCTAAAGATTTCTGTAAAGGCGTATGTTGGACAACCTTGCTCGATCTCGCCTTGATGCTGCCAGCCGTTTTTGTCTTCCTTTTTCTCGAAGACTATCTGCAACCGGTGTTTAATCCGTCCGCTTCTGTCGCACACGGAATAGCTTTTTACAGCATTCTCGGTCTTGCATTCATATTTGTGATGTATGTGATTGCCCTGTTTCAATACAAAAGTACATTCAATACAGTATATGAAGAAAGTGCGAATCGGAGAATTTCGCTTGCCGAGAAACTACGCAAGTTGCCTTTGGCTTTCTTTGGAGAGAAGAACTTATCGGATGTAACATCGACCATTATGGATGATTGCACCGATTTGGAACATACATTCTCACATGCCGTGCCACAGCTATTTGCCTCAATGATTAGTATTCTATTCATTGCTTGCGGAATGTTTTTCTATAACTGGCAACTGGCGTTGGCTTTGTTTTGGGTAGTGCCGTTTGCATTAGCGGTGATTCTATTATCCAAACGAAAGATTTCCAAAGCGAATAAGACCAATTACATAAACAAACGTGCCGTAACCGAACAAATACAGGAAGGATTGGATGCTATTCAGGAGATAAAATCTTACAATCAGGAGGCGGATTATCTTCACAAACTGGATGATAAAATAGACCATTACGAAAAAGTGCTTATCCAGAGTGAATTATTGACAGGGGTTTTGGTGAACGGCGCACAAAGTTTACTGAAACTCGGCTTGGCGAGTGTGATAATTATCGGAGCTAATTTATTGACAACAGGAGCAATTGATTTATTTACTTACTTGATATTTTTGGTAGTCGGCTCACGGATTTATGCACCTATCGACGAAGTGATGAACAATTTGGCAGCACTATTTTATCTCGATGTCCGTATTGACCGCATGAATGAAATGGAAGCCTTACCCATTCAACAGGGAGCAACCGATTTTGCACCAACTGATTACGATATAGAGTTCAAAAATGTTGACTTTGCTTATGAATCGGGAAAACAAGTTTTGCAAAACGCCTCTTTCACTGTTAAGCAAGGCGAAATAACCGCTCTGGTCGGCTCTTCGGGAAGCGGAAAAAGTACGGCAGCCAAACTTGCGGCTCGTTTCTGGGATATTCAGTCGGGAGAGATTAAACTGGGAGGATGTGATATTAGTCGGATAGAACCTGAAGTTTTATTAAAAAATTATTCGGTTGTTTTTCAGGATGTAACACTATTTAATACGTCCATCAAAGAAAATATTCGGATAGGTAAACGTGATGCTTCGGACGAAGAAGTGATGCATGCTGCCCGGTTGGCTCAATGCGATGAATTTGTAAGTAATATGTCGCAAGGTTACGATACTGTTATTGGTGAAAATGGTGAAACCCTTTCAGGAGGTGAACGCCAGCGTGTTTCTATCGCTCGCGCCTTATTGAAAAATGCGCCGATAGTTCTTTTGGACGAAGCAACCGCCTCTCTTGATGTAGAGAACGAAACCAAGATACAAGCGGGAATATCAGAGTTAGTTCGTAATAAAACGGTATTGATAATTGCACACCGCATGCGAACAGTCGCCAATGCCGATAAAATAATAGTGTTGGAAAACGGAAGTGTTGCTGAAATGGAACACCCGAAGAACTGAAAAAGCAGAATGGGATATTTGCAAGAATGGTTGAGAGGCAAACGGATAATGTAAAGCAATATTAAGAAATACTGTTTCTTGCCATTTTCACAGAGTTGCCCTAAAAAGAAAAATCCCTGAAACTGTCTATGTTTCAGGGATTTGCTTCGTTTTACTACTCTTCTTAAGTGGTGCCACCAGAAAGAGAACTATTATCGTATCTCTATTGATAGTCAACCTTTTATGTTTTCTTAAATTTGGAATCCCACACGATTTAGCACACGATTATTTTTCATCGTTCTGCTCGCTATTTGCATGATTTCTTTTACAAAGTTACGAAAAATATCTATAACCATGAAGACTTCTTTCGAAATCTTATCTTAAAATAGTGCTATAATGTACTGATTAACAGTCTGCAATATTGGATTCTGCATAATAAACTAATAACAGCACAACACAATAAACTAATGGACTATGGCAATTATCGTTCTGTAGGTAGGATAAAAATAGAAAAGAGAGCCCCAATAGAATTTTATATAAGCAATGCATCCGCAACAATATACACAGTCTGTATATTATTGCGGATGATATGATATTGGTTATTCAAAAATATAGATGCCCTGATACTTATATTTTTTTTACTTAAGGCTAAAGAACGGAGTATTGCATGTCAGTTTTCTGAATCGTTCTTGTAAAATAGTAATGCGTTTGATTAGTTCATCATAAGATAGCTTCTTTCCATAAATGAACCCTTCTTGCATCTTTTTATAATCATCCTTAAGTGTCTCAACCAAGGGTTCCGGTGGCAAGAAAGAAATCGTTGAAGGATGGTGGCTTTGGTAATCAAATCCACTCCATGCGGTAAATTTGCTTCGATGTTCAACAATATGAGAGTATAAGAACTCATCGTTCATCGCTTTTATGGCAAATTCTTCATCCATCATCTTCTCTATGTCATAAAGATGCCTAGTAAGTCTATCGATATTTCTACCGCCTCCTATTCGATTAAATTCTTCATGGAGAAGAAAAACCTTCTCTAAAAATGTCTTCCCCGGAAAGACTGTTGGCACAACAAACGATGCTCCACTAAAAGGTTCATCCGGGTACGCGTCTTCAATCATAGATCGCATTTTAACAGGTTCAAATGGTTCGATTAATGAGCGACAACTAATTTCAACCTTAACTCTTTCTGCTATGTATGGATTCTTATCAGGCAATATAGAGGTATATTCGATAAAAAACTCAACAGGGTCTTTATCCGATACTGTTGTTTCAGGATTCACCAACTTAAAATGTCCTGATAACCCCAATGCGTCCAATGCTTTTTCTATCTCTGGAACAAGTGTGTTGTCTACGAATCGTTTTGATTCTTTTCTTAATTTAGTACGTTCCTTCTTACTTAGGTTCTCTCCAAATCCGAGAACAGCTCTATCTATGGCAAGATCACAATCTTCAGAAAATCGCTCTATTAAATCCCAGCCTTTGCTAAGGCTCGTTCCACCCTTAAAAACTACTCCTTTACTGCATGGCAATCCGAAAATGGATTTCAACACCATACTTACCCAAAAATCTTTTTCTACGGCATTATCATCAATACCTTTTTCTTCTGCTACATTTGCAAGGATGGTTTGTTTTTCTTCTAAAGGTAGAAATATCCAGTTCTGTTTTAACGTCGTTTCCATAATCAGATTATATTTAATTTCTTGCGAATCCACTGTGGTGCTATAAGGAAATCCTGCCTAATCATTTCCTGATTTGGCTCCTTAGCAAGTATTTCTCTTATTGTCAGTATCGTATTGTCATCTATACTCTTTTCACCGATTTCTTTCATTGCTGATACAGCTAAAGAAAACAACTCGCTTTGATAAGCAAAATTTCTGGGGACGCTCTTCTTGAAAATGATTTTGCGATTACCCACTGTAATTGACCTTGGAGTACCATTTGTTAGATATACGGCATTCATTGGGACCTGAGTTGATAGCCCTAAAGCATTCAAAGCAGTTAAGCCTGATGGGATAATACGCGCCTTGTCTTTTTCGGCAATCGTTTTTGCAATTGTGTCAATAGATGGTTTATGTATCCCATAACGATTACGACTTGGATACAAATAGATGCCTTGTGAGAGACGTATCAGAAATTTCTCATTTTCAAGTCGGGATAGCACTCTAGCAACCAATGCATCATTATTCAAATCAGCAAAATCACTTATCACATAAAGCCTTCCTTCTCCATTTTGCATTATGCGGTGTTTAATTTCCTTGGATAAAACATGTGCCATATTTCTTGTTTTACTAAATTATGTCCGAAATTACTGCTTTTTTTCGGACAAAACAAGAGGGAGGTTAAATTTTGTCTGAAATTACTGCTTTTTTTCGGACAAAAAAAAGGAGGGAGTGAGGATGATTATCTTTCATCGTTCTGCTCGTTATTAGCGTGATTATTTTTGCAAAGGATGGAATCATATTAAACCTGCCTGCCCTCAATTAAAGCAATTAGCCCTTTTTTTGTTTCTGTTATGCAGCAAAAATAGCACATTATGGAAACAAAATAAAGGTATTGAGATGAATTAAGAGCATTTCTGTTTTATCGACAAGACGAAAATGAGGCCTTTTTATTTTGCGTACAAAACAAAAGAGATTTTTCTCATTCACTTGCTGAGTAAATTACCCCACTATTATCTAGTCAATTCTTGTTTTTATGAGATATATCGGCTAAAATATGACTACTTTTGTTGGATGCAACAAGTAAATGGCATAGCTACTTTCTCTGCTCCTGTATTTGATAATCTCATTGAAAGGGCACAATACCATCCTGATTTACTCAGTCAGGAGGAGAAAGATGCTTTGTTAAGTATAATAGAGAAACTTCAATGTGTTGCAATCTGTGGTAATGATGAATGTCGTGAACTTTGGTTAATCATAGAACGTGGCTCTATAGAGGATTTCGGAGATTATGATGAGTATTTGGAGAATGAGATCGTAAGTAGCAAAGATGAGTATGAAGAGTTATGGAAAGAAGAATATCCGGATCCAATAAAATGGTATCTTCTCTCTGTAAAACGTTATAATGAAGCTTGTTTTCTTTTCATTGACAGTAAACTTACTCTGCACATAAAGAAGGAAACATCGAATATTACGGAATCCATTAATCTCCAGCTTATTTCATGGATTGATCAAACCGTTAGCAAATGTATTGACTGGCTCAAAAGAGATATGTCCGGCTATAATGAGTATATCAATCAACATCTTCCTTATACAAAACGTACTGGTCGCATCCTTCGGCAGGATTATTGGAACATTGACCCGAAAGAAAAAGAGTGGATGCTGAAGGGATTGACAACGACTGATATAGATATACTAAAGATTATTGTAGAATTGTCCGAAGATGATGAACAGACTATCTTTCCAGAGGAAATGACTTCCGGTATCTTCTTTGACTGCTGTAAAATTGGATATGACGCTAATAGCTATTTGCAGAGTGCAGATATGAAACCAGTAGATTTATACCGTAAATTTGCAGATGGAAGAGATTTCGGACTTACCCAACTGAATCCTGACTCTCCCCAAGCATTTGAAGAATGGTTTAACAAACGAGAATGGCAATTTGGTCATCCGTGGGAAGTTTGTCGAGGTGGTAACTCTACACATATTTCGCTGTATGTTGACAAGCGAGCAGATGGTTGGAGATTATCTCTTTCTGGAAAAAGCCGTAACCGAGTAGCTGAAACTGTACGATTTGCAATAGCTTTACATAACTATAATATCCCTTTCAAACTATGGGATGCTAAAGAAATTTTAGCAATGATATCTGGTACAGATTATATAGGAATTGTTATAGAAGGTATCACTCCTGTTTATTGTCATTCCTATTTTCCGAAGGAAGACCATGTTGCTGATTTCATGAATTTGCCAGTAGAAAATAGAAACAAAATTGCAAGTAAGACATATTGGTACTCAGAAAACGTGACTAGATTGGTTGAAGTGTAAAAGTCCAAAGATTTATATTAATATATTCTTCTAATATAGAAGTACAATGTATGTGTAATGGTTTCTAATAAAATGGATCAAACGGAAAGGTTCATGTTTATTATATAGTTTAGCAACATTCTCTTATCTTTGCGAATTATATCATCCTATAAAAGTATGCAAGTAACCTCTAATTTTTATTCTGTTGATTTTGAGCAGATACCATTAGACCCGTTTTGGAATACGGGAGATGGGAAAGAATGTAAGATGCATCGAATACATGCTTATCCTGCTAAATTTCCTGCATTTATAACGACAAAGGCTATAGAGTTTGTTAAAAAAAGAGGAGTAGATGTGAGACTTGTGGCGGATATTTTTTGTGGTTGTGGGACCGTTGCTCACGAGACTAAAAAAAATGGACTCTGCTTCTGGGGGTGTGACATCAATCCTGTTGCAACTTTAATAGCAGAAACAAAAAGTCATATATATAATGACGAAGTTTTGAAATGCTATACAGAAGCTATCTTGAACTCATTTTCCTCGTCATATATAGAAGACTGTGAAATAGAAAATGTGAATTCGCGAATAAAATATTGGTTCAAGACTGAGCAGATTAAAGATTTGTTAATTTTGAAGAAAATAATTTTTTCAACTGTCGCAGATGATAAATACTATTTAAATTTTTTCCTGTGTGCATTCTCTAATATTCTAAAAGCGACTTCTGTATGGCTAACAAAATCCATTAAGCCGCAAGTAGATCCTCATAAAACGCCTGCTAATGTGATAAACTCATTTGTAAAACAGGTTTCTATGATGAGGTGGAAATTCCATCGAAAGTGACCCCCTTCGGCCAATTTAAACTGACCCCTTAAAGTTGCGTTTCAAAACGTGGTCATTTTTGTAGTTGTTTTTGAGGTTGGCAAACATTCTTTTTAGCCGGGGTTA
>NZ_QVMG01000030.1:1829-23523 GCF_010500925.1 Parabacteroides sp. 52 | reverse complement strand
GAGAGGATCAGTTTTGATTGGCGAACAGGGGTCAACGAGGAGAGGATTTTCCAATAAATATCTGTTGTGTAGATTATTACTCGTCCAACAAATTCACAACAAACCAAAATGCCGTTGCAGGCTGTTCACAACAACGATTATTTTGTTGTGCGTTTGTTGTGTTGTTGTTGGAATAGTATACACTTTGATTATCATTGGTTTAAATGATAGAGTAACACATTACAACAGAATTTCATCAATAAGCCCTCGCTTTATTTCCAAGTACCTTCCTTTTCTTTTCATAGGAATGAGATTTCCTTCTATTCCTATGTAATAGAAAGTATAATCACTGTTTTTATCAGATCGAAGTCCCCAGCCATCCTTAAGGATGTTTCGTATTTGAGTTATGTCAGCTTTAAGA
The DNA here is from genome assembly GCF_010500925.1 of Parabacteroides sp. 52. Lineage (GTDB taxonomy): Bacteria > Bacteroidota > Bacteroidia > Bacteroidales > Tannerellaceae > QVMG01. The sequence goes on along the minus strand of NZ_QVMG01000030.1, from coordinate 23,123 downwards.
CCGGCATCACGAATAGTATCCATAAAGTCTTTAGGACAACAAAACATCTTGTCCTCTCCAAGCTTATCCATTACATCCGAGCAATAAGCGGCTATCTCTGCTTCAATCTTATTGGTATTATATTTCTTGATTTTGAGAAGAGCCGATGTTTCCAATAGAGCAGGATTAAACCACATACGGGATTCATTCTTTGTGGATAGCTCCCTATTTAGTAAAAAGTGAAGAAAGCAAGGAATCTCTTTCATCATAAAGCTTCTTAGGTAAATATTATCCTTTTCTATTGGATTTATCTTGCGTACCCAGAACCTTACCTCTTCCTTTGGTATGATAATCGGATTCTTCTCATTGTTAGAGCAAAGGACAAATTTGGCAAAGAACTCTATCTCTTTCCGGTCTTTTCCTTTGGCTTCGATCTTATAGTCGCCTGCTGTTGATAGGTTCTTTATCTTTTCGGTGTCTTCCATCTTGTTCAATAGAAGTTCATCCACCAAGACTAATAACCTGTGCGCCCAGTCTGCGTTAAACTGACTACGGAAATCCTCATTTGAATTAAAGGTGGCGTTCTTCCCGAAGATCATTTTTAAGAAACGAAGGAATGTTGTCTTGCCGGTATTCCGTTCGTTGGATACCAGTAATAGGATAGGAAGCATTTGAGTGGGTTTCATGTAGAGAATCTGCAGATAATCCAAGCCGAGTTCCAGTTGTTCTCCGAATATATGTGTTAGGAATGAACGGATATACGGGAAGTCTCCTTCGACTGGGACATGATTGATGGGCTCGTATTGGTTCAGGTATTTCCCATGTACCTGTTTATAGTCGATATGGTCGGGAATAATACAGAAGCCATCATACTTATCTATCTCCGGTAGGTTGTTCTTACCATAGTCTTGCCGAAGCGTTTCATAACTCCATGGAATCTTTTCTTCTATATAATCGCCACTGATAAGAGGTCGATGTACGGTTTTGTACAATGTGGTGCCAACCCTTAGAAACTTTTCTGCTGCGCTTTCTTTTTCTTTCATGGTCAGAGCCCTCCTTGTCTTTTGCGCATTACATTTCTGTTTATACTCTCGATAACATTAGATGGATCATGAGGAGATTTAACCTGTTGCTCTGCCCAGTCCAATAGTTCTATTCGAGAGAATATGAGCTTATTTCCATACTTGCGGAAAGGCATGGTGCCGGCAGATGTAAGTTTATAGATTTTCGCCTTTGAAGTAGGGAACCCATACTCTTCAAGCACTTGAACTGCAGTATCCAGCGTTATTGTATCAGGTAGTTCTTTAGATGTAGTTGCTACCGGAAACGCTTTTGATACCTCTTCGCTGATGATCGCCCTTAATTCCTCGGACGTTGTTACAATAATATTCTTCATAACACATTGTTTTATTTGTTAATACCTTGCTATCGTCATAGCATTATTAACTGATCAGTGCGACAAAGAAAAGGCAGATACAAATAGTTATAAAACTGAGAATCAGTTTACATAGGTAGGACAAACGGTGTAATAAGTGGAGATAAAAGCGCCATAGGTAGGACATAAGTGGCTATATAAAAGAGAAAAAGGTTTAGAAGTCCCCAGTAGTCCGTATTTGTCACCGCTGTGTAAAGTCAAAAAAAGAATTTAATTTTTTATTGTTTTTGTTTGCGAAGCTGCTCGATAACATCGTCCAAATCAAAGCTGGTTATATTTATGCCAGGTATAACATACTGAGAGATAAATCCCTTTTCTATCCATTGGTCTACGGTGGGACGTGAAACTTTCATCATTTTGGCTAAAAGGTATTTGGAAATAATAGGCTTGCCATTAAATCTCTCTATAAAATTCCCATTGGCAGCATAGTAGTGTTGAAGGTTAGATATGGCTTTGTCTACATCCTGTATATAGGGTTGGTATTTTTTTGTGATAGTGATCTCGATAGAGTCCATATCATAGTCAGCCGCCAGCTCCGGGTCTTTAGACAATTCTTCAATGAGTTGCCCAAAGATAGCGGTATCCTTTGCTTTTATGGTTATCTTCTTGCGGCGAGGCATTGGTTATATATCTTCAAGTTCTTTTTCTAAATCCTCAATACTTGGCAGAGTTGATTTCAACTCTTCTGGAATAGCCTTAGACAATGTAAAGTCAGCCACACCCATAGGAGTATTAATACCGCCTAAAGCATATTCGGCAACCACCTCATTCTTTGATTTACACAATAACAAACCTATTGTCGGGTGATCAGACTCTGTCTTTAAGGTTTTATCGACTGCGTTGATGTAAAAGTTTAATTGACCTGTTTGTGCCGGCGTAAATGCGACAGCTTTCAACTCAATAACTACATAACACCTTAGCCGGATGTGATAGAATAGTAGATCTATATAAAAATCTTGGTCGCCAACATTTATATGATACTGCCTTCCTATAAAGGAAAAACCTTGTCCTAACTCCAGTAAAAACTTTGTGATGTGAGTACAAAGCTGGTCTTCGATGTTTCTTTCATCCATTTTGCCTTTAATGGTAACAAAGTCGAAGATATAGGGATCTTTAAGTATTTGTTCGGCAAAGTCTGATTGAGTAGTCGGGAGAGTTGCTTTGAAATTTGTGATCTTTTTCGCTTCTACCTGCCGCTTGTATAACCCTGTCTCTATTTGCATTTCCAGAACGCTCAAACTCCATCCATCCTGTATGCTTGACCTGATATACCACAATCTTTCTTCTATTTCTTTGACTTTATCCATCAACGCAATATGATGTGACCAGCTTATTTGTGCAAGAGGTGTCTGCACAAATAAGGATTCAAATTGTGCAGACACTGTCTGCACAATTATATCTTGCTGGTTATATTGGTTTTGTGCTGCAAGCTGCTGCATGAATTCGGCAGAATATTCTTGGGCAAACTTTCTCATATACTTCAAATTCCGCACAGAGAAACCTTTTTGCTCTGGGAGTTCCGCCTTCAGGTCTTTTGCCAACTGCTCAATAACCTTTGTACCCCAACCTTGTTGTTGTTGCATTGTCAATATGCCATTCCCTATGTACCAATACATATAGAGCATTTGAGCATTAGCTGAAACAATAGCTTTCAGTTGAGAGTGTTTTACCTGTTGCTTTATTTCAGCAAGAAGGGCTGTATAATCTTTAGTTATTTTGTTTTGCGAAAATTCCATTATCTGTTACTTGTATAAATGTTTGGCAATTTAAGCATTTCTAATCACATCACAACACCTTTGCAGCTTCATCAATCACGCTCGTTGCAAAGCTATCTAAATAGGTGTTGGTAGTGGCAAGATCACTATGCCCCAATATCTGAGAGATAACTTCTCTTGGAATCTGATTATCCTGAAGGGTCATCGCCATGGTATGGCGGCTCACGTAGCTGGTTAGTTTTATATCTGTAATACCTAAAGCAGTAGCCAAGTTTTTAAGATTCTTGTTGTTGCGGCTAAATCTACTCCGGATATGATTGTATAACTGTTCACCCTTATAGCCTTCCTTTGAAATGATGGGAAGCAGATAGTCTCCAATTAGAACAGTATTAGACATAAACCAGTCAAATAATCCTTGTATGGTATCAGTTATTTTTATTTGAATGGGTTTTACCTTTTTTGCATCTTTAGTTTTATGACGTTTATAGACAAGGTAAGTTCCACCGTTGTATCGTACTATATTATCTTTAGTCAGTAAAGCGGCATCCATAAACGAGATCCCATAGCAATAGTAAGTGAAAAGAAACAAGCGACGAGTCATTTCATGCGTAGAGCTCTTCATTTCTGTCGTTTTCAGCTTTTCCAAATAATCGATGGGCAAGTAGCGCTTGGCAGTTTCCTCTTCCAATGATGATATATTGAAGCCTCCTTTGCCAAAAGGATATGTGCTTTCAGACGCTTCCTTGTCTTGTATTGCCTTGTTTAAGCAAGCTCTAAGGGCTTTGAAATAATATTTACGTGTATTCCCTGCACAACCTCTCTTTTGGAGAAAGACATCAAATGCTTTCACATATTTAATATCTATCTCCGGGAAGAGCCTTGTTGCAAACTTATTATCAAATAATTCAAGAAGATGCATCGTCCTCGCATAGCAGGCTGCATTGCCAAAGTGATTAGTGTCTTTGAGGGTTGTAATTAGAGAATCAAAATAGTCTTTGACATTACCTTTGCTTGAGTAATGGAAGAATTCTCTTTCAAATTGGTTAGGAGTCCAGTCTATTTTATTTTGTTCAAAGGTTGAAAGTATCTTTAGTATTTCGGCTTTCTTCTGGGTTATCCAGTCATTTAGAAATACCCGGTCCGGATGTAAACTCATAACCCTCTTGTCAGTGATAAATCTTTCCGTTTTGTTATCCCACTGGTGAGCTTCAGCATATATGCCAAGAGCCATAACTTTTCTTTTGTTCTCCTTGCGTACGACTAACCAGATGGCATATCCTTCCTTATATTTGTACTTATCGGCGACCCACATCTTAAACGATACATATTTCATATTCTCTGGAATTACTGACGTTTTGCAAAAATAGGGAATAAAATCAGAATATAAACAACAAAATATCAGATAATTAATATGCAAAAAACTACTGACGTTTTCAAGGAAAATAGATACAAAACAAGCCATATAAGAGTAAACCGCAAAGAGATCATAAACGATTATATGTCTGTATTACAATTAGATATAAAATAATACAAATAAATAGCATGCTTCTGGGGGGCGTGTGGTCGCAGGTTCAAATCCTGTCATCCCGACGGATAATTATCAGAGACTTACAAGAGATTGTGAGTCTTTTTTTTATTTGTGCGTGACGGATTCGTGATCCGATTTTATACCCTCACTCCTCCTTATGTCTTTCTCTGTATTTTTTTCGCATCAGATAATCTCCTACTAATAAGATAAAGGCCAATGCTCCTATGAAAAAGTAGAAAGAAGGAATCGTCAGGGAGGACCAATCGATTGTTATTTGGGGGATCTTCATATAGAGGAAAGCAACTGTGGCTAATGCCAGAATGGCCAGGGAAGCAAGAATTACAGCAATCAGCCCTCCGTATTCATTTTGTTTTTTTACACGGGCAGACTCTGCCAAGACCTGCTGCATGAGGTTGGTGCGGAAATCTACGGGCAACTGCTCTTCCGGCAATTGCTTAAACAGATTCTTTAGTATGTCTTTTTCCCTATTCATACGGATGTATCCTCCATCTCTTTTAATAAAAAAAATAATCTCTTCCGGATGCGATGCAATTTTGTTTTCACGTTTGCGGCCGATAATCCGGTGATAATAGCCACCTCTTCTATTGTTTTCTCCTGCATATAGAATAACAGAATAAGGAAACGTTCCTTTTCCGATAAGCGGTTTAATGCAACTTCCAGTCGAAGTATCTGTTCCGAATTATCAATCTGTCCCAAGGCATCAGCCACCTCTTCTTCCGATACATTACTGACCTGTGTCTCTTCAATAGCCAAAAACTCCTGCTTTTTCTTGCGGGTTTCCGATATGGCCGTATTATACGCAATCCGGTATATCCAGGTGGAAAAACTACTATCTCCTTTGAAGGAAGAGAGCTTTTTGAATACCTTCATGAAGACGTCCTGTGCCAGTTCTTCTGCGTCTTCGCGGTTGCGCACCACTTTTACGATTAACGAATGTACCTGTGCACTATACCGGTCAAGTAAACATGCGAAGCATTCCGTATCCCCCGCTTGTATCCTTTGCACATAATATATGTCACTGTACAATTCCATTTGTATAGTATGACGCAATGCCGGTGAATAGGTTACAACTTCCTGATACAAAAATAAAAAAAATATTTTTCTTTTACCTATGTGTAACCTACTGTCTATTATTGCGTCAAATAGGCAAACAAAATTAGTAATCATTAAATTGTACACATTATGATGGATTTTATTACTATTCCGGTTGTTGTAGGAATTGTCTGTATTGGGATATATGGTTTGTTCGAATTGTTTGCGCGTCGTAAAGAACGTTTGGCCATTATAGAAAAGATAGGAGACAAGCTGGATATTTCAGCCTTTGAAGGAAAACTGAGGCTTCCCCATTATGTACGCAACTTTTCTTTCAGTGCTTTGAAAGGTGGATGCCTGATGGCAGGTATTGGTTTGGGGCTTTTGGTAGGGTTTCTTATTAATTCAAATTCGGCAGATTATGTAGAGAATATTGATAAATGGCGTTTTCGTGAGATAGCCGGTGTCGTTTACGGGGCATCTGTTCTTCTTTTTGGAGGTATTGCTCTTATCATTGCTTTTGTATTGGAATTAAAAATTGCAAGAAAAAAATAAAATTCTTGTTTGCTTGTGTGTTTGAGGCAGATCTTTTGAGGTCTGTCTCTTTTTTTATTCTATTTGCAGAACAAAGGATACAGTCCGTTTCTTTTCATGGAAAATAAATTTTTCTTTCGCATTACGCTCGCCTTTTTACTATATTTACGCGTCTAAATCTAAAAAAACTTCTCTCTCATGAAAAAAACGATCAGTCTGTTTCTTTTTATCTGTATCCTGCACATCCTTCCGGTACATGCGCAATACAAATGGTTCAATCCACTCAATGCTGAATTTCCAGTCATTCAAAATCAAGGATGGACTGAAGAGATAGGTCATAGTTATGTACGTCTTCCGCAACGGGCTCAATCCGTTGTCAGAGAGGCCGTATGGAATCTTTCCCGTCATTCATCCGGCCTTTCTATCCGGTTTTATAGTAACGCGCCTCAACTGTCTGTCCGTTATGGGGTAACAGGAGCATACAGTATGCCGCATATGCCGGCAACGGGTGTTTCCGGTGTCGATTTATATGCAATTGACAGTGATGGGAAATGGAACTTTTGCTTTGGCAACTACGCTTTTAATGATACTATCCAATATCATTATAACCTTATAGGGAAGGAGAAATGCCCTGAGGAAGGATTTGAATACCGCCTTTCCCTTCCGCTTTTCAATAGCGTTAGTTGGTTAGAGATCGGTGTGCCGCAAACGAGTGAGCTGACTTTTATTCCTTTATCCCCTGAAAAACCGATAGTATTATATGGTACCTCTATTGCTCATGGCGCCTGTGCTTCTCGACCGGGAATGTCTTGGGCCAATATCGTGCAACGTAAACTAGACTATCCGTTAATAAACTTAGGTTTTTCCGGTAATGGACGATTGGAAAAAGAACTCCTGGATCTGATTGGAGAAGTAGATGCCCGCCTTTATATTTTGGATTGTCTTCCCAATTTAGGAGGGAGAGAAGAAAGTGAGATCTGCCAACTCATAGTCGAAGCCGTTCGGCAATTACGAAAGAAACAGAAGGCTCCTATTCTTCTGGTAGAGCATATAGGGTATAGCAATGCAGCAACCGATACGACGCGATTACTTAATTATGAGAAATGTAACAAGGCATCCCGCAAAGCCTATGGAATATTGTTATCGGAAAATACGGATAAGCTGTATTACCTCACCCGGGAAGAGTTGAATATACCTGCAGACGGTTGGGTCGATTATATTCATCCTTCCGATTTGGGTATGCAGGCACAGGCCACTGCAGTGGAGAGGAAGATTAGAGAAATCCTTTGAATATTAATGCGTGAGCTAATATAAAAAATGTAATTTCTTTTGTTCTAAAAAGAAAAAGGTTGTACTTTTGTCTTCGAAATTTCACAAAAACGCCACTTTTAGAGAATGTTTTGCATCTAGTGATAGAAGCTGGATGTGTGAGTAAGAAGTAAAGTAAACGTAATTAAAGTATTGCATGAGAAGTATTTATGTGTTGTGTAGCCTTTTGATTTTAGGAGGAGCTACATTGAGTGCGCAAGGTCGCCAACAACAATTAGATTACAGACAAGAAGAAAGAGATTCAGCCGATTATTTCAAAGGTTCTTATCTAACAGTGTCTGCCGCAGTGGGTAGTTCTACCCTGAATTATAAGCTGAACAGCTTAGGAGAAAAAGGAACCCGTAAAGGGGAACTGGGTTATGGAATCGATGTGAAGTACAGCTACTTCTTTCATCCGCATTGGGGGGTAACCTCCGGAGTCGGCGTATCCTATTATGGTACTACCGGCAAGTTAAAAGGCAGTATGAAGGAAGAAACCTTCTATGATTTAGGAAAGTTGACCGATAACGATTGGCAACCTTCTGCTCCTAAAGATTTTCATATGCGTACGCGCATCACCAACCTGGAGGAGAAACAAACGACTTATTTCGTCGAAATTCCTTTGATGTTGTCTTATCATACCTACTTTAGGGAGCAAAGCTCTTGCTGGGGTATTTATGGAGGTTTAGGAGCCAAGCTGCAACTGCCTGTCTCTTCCCAATTTAAGATCAAAAACGGTGCAAAGAGTGAATTCAATGTATCGGGACTCTATGACGGTATCCCGACAGATATGGGATCACCGGCCAATCCTCCTGTGCCGCAACACGGTTATGGCACGATTACGGATCCGAACAGTACACTTCATTGGGACGACAAAGCCAAACTGAAAATGGGTGTAGCCGCCACGGCAGAGTTGGGTGTTCTATTCTCTTTGGATAGAAGTACCGACCTATTGATAGGTGGTTATATTGATTACGGATTGACGGATATGAAGAAGAACGACAAACAAGGATTGTTTACCGCTCCTTCCGTATATCATCCCGCTGCAGATAATCAGATTGGGACAGGTATCCGCTACAATGGGATGCTTAATTCCAATGTGACAGGCAAGATCCGCCCGATTTCTTTCGGAGCCAAGATTGCCCTGAAGTTTAAGATGGGTGGAAAACAAAAGAGAGAAGAATAATAGAAAAAACAATATGAACAGTATTAAAATATGAGACGAAATATACGTATTGTATTGTTTGTTTGCTTGTTGTCTATCGGTATGTCCGGGTGGGTGAAAGCAGACCAGGTGGTCACGAATAACAATGACAGTGGAGCGGGTTCTCTTAGGCAAGCTATTATAGATGCTACAGCCGGAGAGACCATAACCTTTGATTCCGGTATAACGGCTATCACATTGAATACTGAGATCACAATAGACAAACCTCTGACAATTGATGGGAAAAAAGCGGTTACAATAACAGCCGGTTCTTATAATCGCGTTTTTGATATTACCGGAACGTTTTCCCAAGGAAGTGAACTGCGTATGGAAGGACTTACCTTAGTAGGTACAGGTTCATTCAATTCCACAAGTGCTAGTGAAAAGGGTGGTTCGATTTATGATTCCTCAGAAGGAATGACTCTCACTTTTGTCCATGTGACTTTTGATACAAATAATACTGGATATTATTATGCAGAGTATGGTGGAGCTCTTCATTCGAAAGGAAATAAGGTTATAAATATTATAGATTGTACTTTTGAAGAAAGTCTGAAAGCTAAAACCGGAGGAGGTGCTATTTATTGGACTACTTCTATGAAAGACTCCAAGGCTCAATTAAATATATCCGGAAACACAAAATTTATAAAAAATTCGACTACTGGCTCTGGTCAGGGTGGAGCTATTTATATTGCAGGCAATGTAGATCTGACAATTTCTGATAATGTTTTATTTTCCGAAAATATATCTCAGCATTATGGAGGTTCTATTTGTGTGAACGGAAATGGGAAGCTCACGATGACCGGAGGTTGTTTTGAGAATAATAAAAGTTATTATGGCGGAGCGATTTGTTGGTTTGTACCTGATGGTGGTAAGGGCGAATTCCATATATCTGGAAAGTCTACATTCACCAACAATAAGGCCCCTTATGGCGGAGGTGGTATCTATGTCGATGGAGATGTCGCATTGACCATTGACGGAGAAAAAATTTCCCCCAATGTTTATAGTGTTGAATTTGCCGGTAATACGACCGATTATAATGGAGGAGCTATTGGCATTAACAATACAAAGGACGGATCAGAATTGAATATCTCATCTGTTGGCTTCTCTAAAAATATAGCCGGAGATATAGGGGGTGCCATTTGCATTAATAGTCAGAAATGTACGAAAAATACATGTACTATTGAAGATGCCTATTTCTTTCAAAATGAAGCAAAAGGAACCTTTCAGGGAGGGGGTGCTATTTATTACACAGAAGCTACACTGACTGTTAGAAACTCTGTATTCATTGAAAATAAAGCAATGAAAAAAGAGGGAGGAGCTATAAAAGGAAGGCTGAAAGAGTATAAAGATACGGACAGGCCTCTTACAATAACAGGCAGTGAGTTTATTTCAAATGAATCATTAGAACATGGGGGAGCTGTTTCTTTGAAAATCCAATTCAAAAATCAAGGAAATGTAAAGCAGACAGCAACTATTAACGGATGTACCTTTAATAAGAACCAGACACATGAAGTATACGAAGGTGGCAAATTAATAGATACCCGAAGTACCGGAGGGGCTGTTTCAATTACATTATTAGAGAATGGAAGTACAATTGCTGGAGAGTTTTTGGATAATCATTTTTCAGAAAACACCTCTGTGGGATCAGGGGCGGCTATCGCCATTTATGATGCAGCTAATTCTAAAGTGATAGGACGGAGTGTCGCCGCTGTTTTTAGAGGGAAGTTCGAAAACAATAGTACGCAAAGTAGAGGAGGTGCTATTTATTCAAACGCTGTTCCTCTTACTATTTTAGAAGGATCAGAGTTTACGAGTAATAAGGCAGGAAATATAAGCGTAGATGGAGGAGGTGCTATTGCTTTGGTCTCCCCAGGGAGTAAACCTGAGGATCTCCTTCCCATGGACCTTATTATTCAAAAAGGGGTCACTTTTACAACGAATGAAAGCAAAAGAGGAAGCAGAGATGGTTCCGGAGGAGCTGTTTTCTTTATTACTACTGGTACGTTTGAATGTGCGGCTGATTTTATCGGAAATAAAGCAGATGGAGACGGGGGAGCTATCGTCCTTATGAACGCAAAAAAAGCGCGAATAAAGAGAGGTAAATATATCGGGAATACCGCAGGATTTTGGGGTGGTGCCATCCTTTTCTATGCTGTCGGGGAGGTAAAGATTGCAGAAAATGGCAATGTCCTTTTCCAGGAAAATAAAGCAAAGCGTAGTGGTGGAGCTATGAGCATAGAAGCGAACACGAACTTAGAGGGTGTTGCCAAATTTGAGAAAAATGAATCGTTAGAGCATGGGGGAGCTGTTTATGTAAAGAATAGCGCATGTAAACTAACTGGGACAGAAAATACATCTGTTGTCTTTACTCAAAATAAAACGAATGGTTCTGGAGGAGCTGTTTATGCAAATAATAGCGTATTTAAAGTAACTGGGACAGAGACTAAATCTGCTGCTTTTACTCAAAATGAAGCGAAAGATTCTGGAGGAGCTCTCTATTTGTTGAGTAATTCAACGGCCAATCTAACCGATGTTGTATTTGAAAGGAATATAGCTGGAGGTACTACATACGGTGGTGGTGGAATTTTAAATTATGCTAGTACTCTGACTATGCAGAGGGGCCATTTTATTGGTAATACCAGTACGAATGGAAGTGCAATTTACAGTCTTTCTGGTGTGAATACAAAAGTCACTGATGTGAAAATATTGAAAAATGTATCTACGGCACACAATGGTACTGTTTATATCCGTCAAGGTGTAAGTGAATTTACCAATGTCTTGATTGCTGAGAATACTGCTGCTGGCAATTTTAGTGGTTTTTTAAATACCGGAAAAACAGTTTTAACCAATGTGACAATTGCTAATAATGTAGGGTTGCATACTAATAACCTATATAATATAGGTACACTTAAGCTTCAAAATACAATTATCTGGAGAGGCAGTAAATTCATTGGACCCTATAATATTTACCCCGCAGGGACTGTGACGGCTACTCATAGCTTAATAGAAGGATACACCCAAAATCAAAACGGTAATATCGAAGGTGTAGTAGCCAATGCGCCTGTCTTCCATCCGAACTTCTACTCGCTGAAGGCAATCAGCCCGGGCGTAGATGCCGGAGATAAGACTTATCCTGAGTTGACTGGTATCCTTTACGACCTAAACGGTAACAAACGTGTTATCGGATCTGCTATCGATATGGGTGCCTTCGAAACGAAAGGCTTAGGTGCCGGATTTATAAATGACAATCTGGCTTGTGAAGGATTCAAAGGCAGTCTTCCGATTCGTCTCGAAGGGGATGGTCCCTGGATTCTTTCTTATAAGAAAGAGGGAGATGCTACTTCGACCCATGTTTCGGTGAGTGTCAAAGAGGTAAACTACAATATGTATGAACTGAAAGACCTCGAACCGGGTGTCTATACGTTGACAGATATTCAATCAGAGGGTGTGTCTGGAATCATTTCTAGCCCGCAAGCCGAACTGAAAGTCATCCCTTCTCCCCAGGTCGATCCTATTCAGGGTCCTTCGGAAGTAAAGGTAGGTGAGACGATGGATTTATACAATACAACACCGGGGGGTGAATGGTCTGTGAGTGATTCTAACCTGGCCTCGATTACGCAGGAGGGTGTGTTAACCGGTATACAACCGGGTATCGTCAAGGTATGGTATGTGGTAAGAAATACCGATGTGTCCGGCTTCTCTTGTGAGACCATTGTGATGCATGAGGTGCGGATACGAGCGGTTACAACGCCTCCGGATCCTGATCCGGTCGATCCCGAACCGGAGTTTCCTTCTGTAGTGCCGGAACCGGGTCCGATCCCTGTACCTTGGGAAAGCGAAGCCTGTTGTACGGATGCTTACTTTGCGGTAGCTTATGAATTCTCCAATGTCGGTCCCGACTTGCGGTATGCAGTGGCTTTTACCGAAAGATCCAAGGCTGCCGGATTCGAAGATATACGGACCTATGCGGAACTTCCCGCCGGGGGAGTAATTGCGATCAAGGTGCCTGCCGGTGTGACGCCGGGAACTTACTCCGGTTATATCCTGTTAAACAAAAAAGGCTCTGCTGCGTATGATATGTATCCGTTCACGGTCACTGTCAAAGCGGGCGTGGAGATCATCGAACAGCCTGAGGCGATCACCCAACAGGTGATAGGAGAACGCTTTGTGCTTTCTGTCAAAGCAGAAGGAAGTAACCTGCGTTATCAATGGTATTACAACGATCAAGAGATCGAAGGGGCCACCTCGTCTACTTATGAAACGGTGTATAGTCCGGAGAAAGAGGGTCTTTACTCTGTCAAAGTCTATGGCGATTGCGACTGGGAGGAAAGTGATAAGGTGATGGTGACGGGCTGTTTCAGTGTGTTGATGAAATGGGACGATGTCTTGTATGTGCAAAACACCGATGGCCGTTTTGTCGCTTTCCAATGGTACCGCGAAGGCAAAGCCCTGACCGAATGGGGCAGTTCCGTTTATTATACGAACCCGAAATACGGTTTGACAGGAACTTATAAGGTACGTGCCTATTATGCCGACGGCAGTTATATGGAAAGCTGTCCGATCGTATTCGATCATATCCAGATCTACCGGAAATGGGGAGATATGTTGGCTACGAGTCATCTGAACGAAGAATATGTGCGTTATCAATGGTTCAAGAACGGAAACGAGATTGTCGCCAATGCTAATTCCGAGTATTACGAAGACCCGGAAGGCTTGGATGGCACCTACTTTGTACGTGCTTATTGCGCAGATGGCAGTTACCGGGAAAGTAACCACCTCCTGTTCGACGGCAGTACCCTGCATGCGGTAAGTACGAAAGTCTCCGTATATCCGACCATCGTTGAAAGAAGTAATTACATCACAGTCGAAAGTGATGAATTGGGAGGCAGCTATGTAGGTGGAACCGTTGACATGTATAACCTGTCCGGTAAGCGTGTCTACACAGAGCGCCTGCGTACTCCGCTTCTTCATGTGCCGGCTAATCAACCGGCAGGTGTATACATCCTGCAGGCCACAGCCCCTGATGGACAACGGACGACGAAAAAGGTGGTTATAAAGTAATCAAAGGAGTCAAAAGGAGTTAAGGAGTCTGCTGAGGACGAGATAACTTTTTGATAATCCAACGATCCCTATTCAACCAATAATCCCTATTCTATTTGTAATTCTTGTAGGAGACTTACGAATGGAATAGGGATTTTTTTATTTCATCCCTTTGCCGTTATTTTTTTCAATACTTTTTTGCTGTCGACGACCGTCGGCAGTACTGTTGACAATTGTCAACAGTACTGTCCATAGCTATCGACAGTACTGTTCATAGCTATGGGCAGTAAAATAGTCCTTGTTGAAATTGGAAGAAAATGAAGAACGAAGAATAAGAAGTGAAGAAAAAGCGGTGGTAAGTGGTTAGTGATGAGTGCTTAGTGATTAACGATTAATGATTAGTGACTGGCACTATCTTGGTTCCTCTTCTTGGATAAGAAGAGGGGGACCGCCGGCGTAGCTGGTGGTGGAGCAGTTTGATGTATTATTAAATTGTATATCAAATAGATATCTCTGGCAAAAGCAATAAGAAACAGGTATGAATAGTTACTCTAAAATAGGTATATACATTTATAAAGAATTCAAACTGCTCCACCACTNAAGAAGAGGAGCCAGGATAGTGCTAGTCACTAATGATTAATTGTTAATTATAAATTGTAAATTATAATCTTTCACGCTTCACCCATCGTTAATCATTAATCGTTAATCACTAATCGTTAACCATTAACTGTTAATCGAATTAAGAAATTCAAGCCTTATATTAGGAAATAATTTGAAATTTGTTACCTTTGTGAACCATCCGGAGGGGGAGAAGTTGTCGTTCTGTCACTTATGAAGAGACGGAACGAACGCTTTGAGCATCTTTATTTAATGTCGCAAATATAGATTTTATCACCCCTGTCGGGGTTCTGCATTTCTTTTTTTTTATTCATATCTCCATCCTTATTTTATAAGGTTTCCACTGCAAAGTAATGGGCTTTTTAAAAGTTGACCCCTTTCAGGGCTCACGGTATCTATTGACTGTATACCACGGGTTTGACAACCCGCGGTTATTCACATGTTACCCCTCCAGGGTAATTGTGTCTACTGCCTCTTTTCCTGTACATACATGGTTACCTGTAAGTGTATAGTTATCTAACTGATAATGATCCAAATATCAACTGTATTGACCGGTGCTATCCTAGCTCCCCTTCTTGGATAAGAAAGGGGGGGGGGGACCGCTGCTTGCAGTGGTGGGGCAGTTTGAATTCTTTATAAATGTATATACCTATTGATATACAATACAATAATACATCAAACTGCTCCACCCCCGCCTACGCCGGCGGTCCCCCTCTTCTTCTCCAAGAAGAGGAGCCAGGATAGTGCCAGTCACTAAACATTAATTGTTAATTATAAATTGTAAATTATAATCTTTCACGCTTCACCCATCGTTCATCACTAATCACTAATCACTAATCACTAATCACTCATCACTAATCGTTAACCCGTTCTCCCTCCCTCCTGTAAGGCTTTGTTTCGTATTTTGCTCGGCGCGGCTCCCAGGTGCTTTTTGCAGTAGTCCGTAAACTGTGGCAGGGATTGAAAGCCACGCTCTTCAGCAATCTGCCGGCAGGTTTTGTTGGTGGAGTGTATCTCGTGAAAGATCAGCTCCACTTTCTTCTTGGTCATCCATCGGTAGGCGGAAACGCCGAAGGCCTTCTTGAACTTTTTGTCGAAGTTCGACAGGCTGCAGGTACAAAGAGTCGCGAATTCATTCACGGTCTTTACCCGCATATAGTTCTTCAATACAAAGTCGGCAAATTCCCCCCCTACGCCTATCACCGGATAAAACAAAAGAGCCAACTCCCTCTTTGCATAATAAGCGCGGAACAGGAAAAAGAGTTCTTTTATTTTCAGTTCCATATACTGTTGACAATGAAGTCCGTTTTCCATATAAAGAATCAACCCGGAAAGGAACTTCTGCACGACAGGGCGCATAGGCATCGATGGCAATTTATGCGTTTCCATCTCCTCCTTGAGTAGATTATCAATCGAAAAAGTATCACAAAAACGAATGGTTTCCTGAAGGCGCATCACCAGAAAAGAAACCCCTCCTTTTGTTTTAGCCTGGAAATGGCAACCGGAAGGCAATAACAAGATCTTACCATTACAGACTTTCTCATTCTTATACGCATCAAAAGATACATTCATGTTTCCTTCAAGTACAAATACCAATTCCGTATGGAAAAGCACCTCTTCCCAACAATCGTTTATCTGATGATTTACAACCTCTATCAAAGGCTGCATTTCTGACTTATTCATATGACAGCTTATCGGCTGCTCATCACAAAGCCTGTTTTTCATAACTTCCTATTATTTAGTTGTTTACATTTTGTTTGTAAATAGATATTTTTTTCTGTTCAAACACTTACTTTTCTATCTCTTTCTGAATAAGGTTATTATATGTTCTTTTTGAATAAAAAGACATCCTCCTTTTTCAAACACTGTTTTCGAATTATTTGCAAAGTCTTAAAAACAAGAAAAAGCAAACAGTTAATCCTTTAAAAACGAGTGCGTTTACTCCCCGTAACAGGGTGTTCCGTCTCTTCATAAGTGACAGAACGAATCATTCGTGTATAAACAATTGAATAAGAAAGAGATAACCGTTTATTAATTTAAAAAGAGAAAAAATGAAGGAAAATCGAAAACAAACGAAAAAGGCCGAAAACCGAAAAAAAAGACAAAAACGGAGAGAACATTTATTTGTTAAAAATAACTAATCAAAAAAGTCTTATATAATACAATTAATTTATGAAACAGATTGACTTACGTAAACAAACAAAAAGTCGTTATCCGGACANAGTTCGAGGTGGCGGCTTTGGTGTATGATGCTGTTGGCATTATTGGCAACGAATGCATCGCTCCTGGCGCAGATGAATTGGGAGTCGGGATATCCTAAATTGACTCCTGGTGTTCTTACCGTGGAGGGTGATGAGGGCCTTTTGGAAATATATATGACTACCTCGGCCGAGGTGTCGAATGCACAATTCACGATTACAATTCCCGACAATATGAGTTGTCCGGGCGTTGTGTCGGAAAATGCGATAGCCTATAGCGCACCGGCTGTGGCGAATGGAAAAGCAACGATTCGGGTTACCTCGAATGGGGGAACATTGCCTGCGGGATCGACCGTGCATTTTAAGGTAAAGCTGAAAGCGCTTTGTGGTGTAGTATCGAACGGTAGTTTGGTGGTTACACCGCTGTCGGGAACTACTACGGCCGTAGGTGACGTAAAGTCGGAAGTTTTCCAAACACAGGTACCAAGTATTCAGATGACAACAACGAATAAGACTGTACCTTATACAACTCCGGACACCTTCCAACCGGTTTCTTATAAGCTAAGCTCAATGAATGGAGATGCAAAGGCATTCAAAATCAATTTGGTGGTTGATGAATATACGACTTTGCAAACCTTTGTATATGGAGGAACTTCAATTACTCCGGTCATCTCGGCAGACAAAAAAACTTATACATTAAACTTGACTGATCTGTCTTCCACAGAAAAAACATTGAGTTTTGAAGGTGCCAGTAGTATGTTTGGTAACCACTTGATAACACCTACCGTACAATATCCGTCGGCAAAGAATTGTGCAACGGTGAATGGGCATGTGGTGACATTGAGTTCGCCAACCATTGTGGGACTTCCTTATATGACACGTACTTCTTCAGCCTATGTTGAAGATAATAAAACAACTGTGATTGCCCGTGCCGATGTAAAAGTAGATGGCTCTACCCGGACATGGACTAAATTTGTCTATGAGAATACCGGTGAAGTGGAGGCCTGGAATATAAAGGTTGTATTAAGGAGTCAAGGGGGATATACCTATATTGAAGATGTGAATGAGATCTATTACCAGTTAGGCAGTGGAGCATTAATAAAAATGCCTTCTGAATGGATTACTTCTACGACGATTGTGGAGAGTGCGCCAAGTCGTACCTATAAATCGACAGTAGAAGGAAAAACAAAAGTTGTTTCTTTTAGTATTCCAAAAACTATTAAATTAGGAGTTAACGAGACAATCACATTTTATGCTCCTACAATCAATGGAGAGATTTATGATAATACAGTAGTAGGTTATTATAATAGTAGTTATACTCATCAATTCTTATCTAGTGAAATTTATGTAACAGCTACTAATGGGGCTGGTGTGGCAGGCAATCAAACAGCAAATGGAGGACTTCATTGGAATGATATTTCTGCTTTTGCTAAAATGCCGGCTAGTTTTTCTATTAGACAGGGTGCAAGTATAATCCAGGAAATACCTCTTGTTAGAGGTGCCAGTAAAATGAAAGTATCAGTAAAACTCCCTTCCTGGTTAAAATTAGATAATTCATCGGGTGATCCCTTTGTTTGGACCAGTAGTGATAAAACTTATTCGGCCGTAGAGAATGAGGCAGATCTGACAGCTGATCCCCCTTATAAAGTGTACACAACCAATACTTGGAATGCCAATGATATTATTACTTTCAAATATAAAGCAGATGGGTTTCCATCCACCGAATCCAATAAAGAAGGGACGATCTCTTATTGGATGGACTATGATTATAATGGACAAATTCTTACTAAAATATATCATGTAACTCAATCTGTAACTCTTCTTTGTGAAGAGGATGGAGCTGTCTTGGAAGATTTTTCTGTATACCGTAAAACACGAGGGTTACAGGATAGTGATAATAATCGTATCCCGGATGCACCTACCGCAGATGCAAAAGATGGCGAGATGGATATGACAAAATATTTGGTTGGAGACAAAGGAGAGTTTCGTTGGAAAGTGCGTATAGCTAATGGAGCATCTTATCCGCATTTATATCTGCCAGTGACAACAAATGATATAAGCAGTGCTAATATTGAACTTCTGCCAACTGAAGCAACGGTTAGTGGTTCTTCTATAGTGACAGTGGAACAACCGAGTGCCAATACATTTTATGTGCGGATAGATGGAACATTGGTTGGAGGACAAACGGTAGATATTGCTTTGCCTTTTGTGGCTAAGTCTCAAAATGCTAAACAAGGATCTCTTATATCGGGATGCTTTGTCACAAATAACCCGTTGGATCCTTTTGATTCTTCAAATCTTTCAGAGAGAAAAGGGAAAGATTCGCAAGATAGATTAATGGGTGTGTATACCTTTGGTAATGGGATGAGTATGTCATCTGGGATATTGGAATTTAATAGTACGGATGCTGAGAAAAAGGAATTCAGACCTTATATTTTCGCTGGTGCTTCTTCTTTAGCACCTCCTTATTTTATCAATGAGGTTCGTCGAATATATTATCCTTTATCTATAATATGGGAATTACCCGATGGTTATCAACTTTATGGACAAAAAATGGTTGTGAACAGAGCTATATCTGATACTCAAGGACCAGCTACTAAAGAGCCTACAGTAGTAATAGACGGCAATACCTATACTTTTGATATGGCATCACTTTATAATACGGATGTTGATAGCAATGAAAACAGTTTAAGTCTTGATGATTGGGCTTTATCGGATGATACATGGAGTCAGTATGTTACATTCTATATCCAAGCCACCAAAGGTGTCACTTATGGTTCAAGTGAAGCTAAAGCTACTATTTTATGGAAAAACCTACAAACCGGAGCGGAAGAAACATCTGTTAGTGCTAAGGGCTTCTACTACAACGGCCTAAGCACCGACCTGCAATTAAGCACTAACCAACTTTATTCATATGGTTCTTCTTTGAATATCCCTCGTTTGTCGGTAGGTACTCCTAAGGGTGCTTTGGACAGAGTTTGGGTGTATGTCGATGGGAATGTAAATAACCTGAAGCTAACGAATGTTGATGGTGGAGCTATTACCAATGGCTCGGGAGCCGGCAACCGCTGGTTGGAGATCACGACAACGGGATTGGCAGCCGGTAATGTGAAAGAATACACATTCGATTTCAATTACTTAGGTCGCACAGACGGTAAGAATGAAAAGGATACGATCGTTATCTATACTGTTTCGGACTTTGGAGATGCTACCTTCCAGGATCCGACCGCATCGGCGCTCGATCCGACGGATACAGACCATGTGGGAGCCCTTCGCCGCTTGGTGATTATCCCCGGTGAAGCACGTGTTACCGGTAGTCTGTCGGTAGACGATCCGGCATTAACCTATAATACCCCTTATACATTAACGGCTACGATCGACGGAACCGTTAGTCCGGGTATGCTTCGCAATCCGCAGATAGAGATAAAAATACCTAAAGGGCAGGAGTATATACCGGGAACGCTTAGTTTAAATTATGCGGGAAGTACAGCTTATAACCTGTCTTCACTGGAAACAGTTCTGACCACGGATAATACCAACAGTACGTTTGGACCTTTGGCGGAAAGAACCTTTGTTTTCAGCCTGAAAGATATTCTGGGAACGGATGTGATTATGCCGGGTTATTTAAGTTCCGACCTTGCGGATACAGACGCGAAGCGTATTGCCACATTGACGGCAGACTTCAAACCGATGTGTAATACCATTCTAACAGGTATTCGTTTTAACGGTGAGATTGAAGCAGAGAATCTAAATACCAGCCTCGGCCGTTTTTCACAATCGTTGACGCCTGCCAATTTGAAAAGTTATACTTTCGATGTAACAGCGGAAGTGGATGGTGGTAACCTGGCCTTTAATGAAGGACAGACAGATAAGACCCTGAAGGTGACTATCAAAAAGACAGTAGGACTATCGGCTATCGATGCAACGGATTATATTCAGTTGGAGATGCCGGCTATGATAAACCTGAAAGGTGTCGGTACGATTGCGAGTGGGGCCATTAGTGGTATCAATGGTTCTATTACGGTGGACGAGAATGATGATACAACGACTCCTGGCAGTCGGGTTATCCGCCTTGCCCTGCCGGTGTCTACTATCAATCTGGATGGAGACAAAGGATTCAATAAAGAAATTGTGTATGAGATACCTATTACTTATACAGTTTCAGCATCCGATGGAGTTCAACTGATAGAAGCAAAATATATATCTTCAGCCTCTTTTGATTCCGATTGTACGAGTGGAGCAGTCACTTTAGGCAGTGACGATGTAGAAGTGGCTATCCTGACGGCTCTCACTGATCCTTATGTGGTATCCGTTGACGAATCGGTTACCTTGGGCATGAGTACGACTAATTTCACCGGTAAATGGTATTCCGACGCCAGTTTATCCACTGAAGTTTCTGCAACAAATAGTTATACCTATACGCCAACCTCCACTGAAACAGGTGAACAAACCTTCTATGTCTCTGCCATTATCAATGGTACGGATTATGGCAAGGTACCTGTCAAGGTGATGGTGTACCCATCATTAACCTTTGCCGTAACAGATGCCGCCATCTGCCCGGCAGGTAGTATCGACCTGTCTACTTTGGTGAGTGGTGATGCGGTAGCTTCGGGAACGACCACTGTACTGAAATATTACGAAAGCAATCAGACAACCTTATTAGGTAGTAGCACTGTTAGCCC
>NZ_QVMG01000030.1:0-1773 GCF_010500925.1 Parabacteroides sp. 52 | reverse complement strand
CTGGATAGTTACCTGGATCCGGCTACCGTGAATACCACCTGGTTTACCTATACCTATAGTACGGATGGTGGAACCAATTATAGCCCGTTAACCAGCAGTGTGACATTAGCCACCGCAGTCGGCACAACAACCTATACGCTTCGTGCGCAGAATACGTTGACCGGCTCTTTGGAAGAAGCCACTACGGATGTAGTAATCACCGTGAACCCGGCCGTCGCTATCGGTACCGACCTGAATACCACGAAGGTGACCGAGACCATCAATCTCTCTCCAATAAGAACTGCCACCCTGACTGTTGTCGCAACCGGTACGGGTTATACCTACCAATGGTATAAATCTGCCACAAACGCTTATGCCGGCACGGCCATCACAGACGGTACGGCTTATGCCGGAGCGACTACCGAAGAGTTGACTATTACGTTCAATACCACGGATATAACCGGTTTCTACTACCTGGTCGTTACCGATGCCTGTGGCAATACCGTGAATAGTGCAATCAAAGAGATCGAAGCGATCGACAAACCGGATGATGTGGTGTTATTAACCACGACTGATAACCGCAAGGCTTGTCTGTTAACGGATGCCATTCCGGTAGAGTTTACATACTCGAATACATACAGTAATGGCGAGACTATCTGGTATAATAATGCAGATGATACAAGTACCGCCTATCCGTATACCGTGGGTAGCTCAACGATTGTGTTGAATAGCTGGGGAGATAATACGATCTATGTATGGGCAAAGAACCCGGGTGCGAGTGGAAACTTCTCCGACCAAGCAGATACCTATACGATCAACCTGACGCAGTATACAGCCGTCACTCTTGCCAATATCGCGGACATCGAACTGGAAGCCGCTGCCGGCGCCAATGCGACAGCGACGATCACCGCAACCGCTTCGGGGGATGCCGATCCATTAAGCGGTGCGTATACCTATAGCCTGTATGCCGGAACGAACCCGACAGCCGTAGACGGTCCGACAGCTGCAACAGGAGCGAACACCTTTGCCGGTCAGTCCGTAGCCGCTCCGGCCCTTACGTATACAACAGCCGATCATTTGGCGTATACATTCAAGGTCGTTGCAACAGGTGCTTGTAGCCCGGCCGCTGAAAAGACAGTGAATGTGAAGGTATATCCGACTCCGGTGGTAACGCTGGATGGTACGAAAGATGTTGCGTTCTGTAATGCAACAGCCATGACAATCAACTTGTGGAATTATCTGGATACTCCGAATGCTGTTTTATTCGATTACGAATACAGTGAAGACGGAACAACTTATAATTCATTGGCAAGTAGTACCACAGTCTCTGTCCCTGCAAATGGTACAGCTAAGACCATCAAACTGCGTGCGAAGAATAAGAAAGCTACTCCGACAGTCTCCACCGCTGTAGACCTTTCATTGACAGTCAACGTGCCGGTAACAGCCCTGGCGTTCGATCCTGCTGTAATCAACCTGGAAGGAGCTACTTCGACAACGATCACTGTTCCTGTTCCAACCGTTGGTACGAAAGATGCCAGTGGAAACTACAATTACATTCTGTATAATTCGGATAATACGCCGGCTGCATCTACGCAGACAACTAATGTATTTACAAGTATAGCCTTGACAGCCCCTCTGACTACTGAAAGTCATAGCAGTCAAAGTTATTACGCAACTATTCAGGGAGCATCAACTTGTAATGCAGTACCTACTCCGAACAATGTAACGGTCAATGTATATCCTGTACCAACCCTCAGCCTGGCAACTACAACAGATGCTTATTGTGAAGACAAT
>NZ_QVMG01000002.1 GCF_010500925.1 Parabacteroides sp. 52 | reverse complement strand
TTACATCACTTTTTTTACAACTATTTTTTGAAGAATTTACTACATGGCTTAAGATGAAGAGGTTAGAGATTGAGGAAAAAAATGGCTTATTTTCCTAGGTGTAATATCTATCTCCCAAAAGTTGTACCTACAAATGGTCCGGCAACTACAAGCATTATTCTGTTGCCGATGGGCATCGGCAATATTGCTGAACACGTTCGACAATATTGCTGAACAGCATCGTCAATGTTGCCGATGCCCATCGGCAATAAAACATCCCTGCTTTTAACCGATTACTTTGTTTCAAAAAAAACAACCATTTCATACTCTCTATATAATAATGTATAAAACAGGGATAAGACATATCGTCTCAAAACATCCGAAATCTCTCAGAAAAACAAAAATGAAAGAAATTTATTTTATCCTAAACTTATTCCGTTCCATTTGTTTATATGATAGAATGACGTACATTTGCATTATAAAAAACAAAATAAAGTTGGAATGAATACACAGCTATACAAAAGCCTTACCATTCTCCTTTTCATCGGAGTTTTAATGGCTTCCTGCCAAACCAAACCAAAGAAAAACTCTAAAAACGACGTTCAATTCTCAACGATTGAAAAGGAAAAAACATACCACCTCTTGGATAATCAGGAAAACCCCAACTGCAATCTACAGTTATCTTTCACCTATCCAACCGAATATAATAACAAAGAGATCTTACATAAAATACAATATCTATTTGTTTATTCTTATTTCGGAGAAGCCTATGAAACACTTTCTCCGGAAGAAGCGGTTGCTCGTTATACAGAAGATTACCTTGAAGCGTATAAAGAATTAGAAGAAGATTTCAAAGAAGAAGTTAAAAATGCAGACACGACCCCTGTCGGCTCCTGGTATTCCTATTATGAAATGTCCACGAACGACATTAATTTCAATATGGATGATATCCTTTGTTTTACTGTCTGCTTTGAAAACTATACAGGAGGAGCTCACGGATCCCATTCGGCCACCAATCATGTAATCAACTTAAAAACAGGAGAACTTATCACTGAAAAAGATGTATTCATTGATGGATTCGAAGACCGCTTGGCTCAGATATTGGTCGACCATATAGCCTCTCAAAACAACGTTGAAAACATAAAAGAACTGGAGAATATCGGTTTTTTCAGTGTAGATGAGATCTATCCCAACAACAATTTTTTGGTAAATGAGACAGGCATCACCTATTCTTTTAATGAATACGAAATAGCCGCTTATGTGGTAGGCATCACAAATGTACATTTACCTTACGAAAAAATCCATCATTTACTTCGTACAGAAAGTCCTATAGCGCATTTATATGCTCATTAATTACCCGGATAAAACTTCAAGATGACAGATATTCATACAAATAAAGAAATAGAATCAGTATCTATTAAAGAACAAGAAACCATTCTTTTCTCCTATTTTCCGAATCTGACAGATACGCAACGCAGGCAATTGGAAGCATTATATGCGTTGTATGCAGACTGGAATGGAAAAATCAACGTTATTTCACGAAAAGACATTGAGAATCTCTACTTGCACCACGTGCTTCATTCATTAGGCATCGCTAAAATGTTAAATTTCACAGATGGATCAAAGGTGATGGATTTGGGCACAGGAGGCGGTTTCCCCGGAATACCCTTAGCGATTCTTTATCCGCAAGTAGAATTTCATTTGATCGACAGTATTGGTAAAAAAATAAAAGTCGGACAGGCTGTAGCCGAGGCAATCGGTCTGAAAAACATAAGTTTCCGTCATTGCAGGGGCGAAGAAGAAAAAGAGCAATTCGATTTTGTCGTGAGCCGGGCGGTTATGCCTTTGGAGGATCTGGTCAAGATCGTACGCATAAACATCCTGAAGAAGCAACGCAATGCTTTGCCCAATGGCTTGATCTGCCTGAAAGGAGGAGAACTGCAACATGAGATTTTACCTTTTCGCAACCAGGCTGTCAGTATCGAATTAAAAGACTATTTCAAAGAAGAGTATTTCAAAACTAAAAAAGTGGTATTTGTCCCATTATGATAACAATAAAATCTTTTAATGTCAATTTCTTCTCTGAGAATACTTATATCCTATATGATGATACGCTCGAAGCCGTCATTATAGATTGTGGTTGCATACAACCAGAAGAAGAAATGGAGATTAAAGAGTATATTGAACAAAACAAACTGGTTCTTAAGCACAACCTATGCACACATCTTCACCTGGATCATATTTTAGGGAATGCATTTATATACAACACCTATGGATTACATCCCGAGGCACATAAAGCCGACGAAGAAAACCTTCCTTGCCTGGAAGCCCAAGCGCGTCTTTTCGGATTGCCCATAGAGATAAAAAACATCCCGATAGAAAAATATATTATCGGAGGAGAGCCTATTTATTTTGGCCATTCAGAGCTTACCGCAATATTAGTTCCCGGACATTCGCCCGGAAGCTTGGCTTTTTACAATAAAAAAAACGGATATCTCTTTTCCGGAGACGCCTTATTTGCCAACAGCATTGGGCGTACAGACCTATGGGGCGGAAACCAGGAGGTATTGGTGACTGCCATTAAAGAGAAATTGCTTACCTTGCCGGAAGAAACAATCGTTTACCCCGGACATGGACCGGAGACGACGGTATTCGCAGAGAAAATGAATAATCCTTTTTTATAACATACGGCTATAATCTATAAAAACACACTATTAAAACTATGGACACTACTAAATTTGTAAATCGTCATGTAGGGATCACCGCCGAAGATATTCCAGCCATGCTGGAAGCCGTTGGCGCCCAATCATTAGATCAGTTAATCGAACAGACAATACCAGCAAATATCCGTTTAGAAAAAGCCATGGATCTGCCGGATGCAATGACAGAGCGTGAGCTGGCTGAACACCTGGGTGAATTAGCCTCGAAGAATGAAATTTTCACTTCCTATATCGGCATGGGCTGGTACGACACCGTTTGCCCGGCTCCTATTCTGCGCAATGTATTTGAAAACCCGGTATGGTATACCTCTTATACCCCTTATCAGGCAGAGGTATCCCAGGGACGCCTGGAGGCATTACTCAATTTCCAGACTGTGATCTGTGAACTGACAGCTTTGCCTTTGACCAATTGCTCTTTATTAGACGAAGCAACCGCAGCAGCAGAAGCTATCACCATGTTTCATGGCACACGCAGCCGTACACAGGTAAAAGCGGAAGCGAACACCGTTTTTGTAGATGAAAATGTATTTGCCTCTACCCTTGCGGTCATTCATACCCGGATGATTCCTCAGGGTATAAAAATAGTTGTAGGCGATTATCAGAAATTCGAATTTACCCCCGATGTATTCGCTGCTATCATACAGTATCCGAATGCGAACGGTTCTATTGAAGATTATACGGCATTTGTAGCCAAAGCGAATGCCAATGAGAGCAAAGTAGCTGTGGCCGCCGACTTGATGAGCCTAGTATTATTAACCCCTCCGGGAGAATGGGGAGCGGATGTTGTATTCGGAAGCAGCCAGCGTTTAGGTATCCCTATGTTCTACGGAGGACCTTCTGCCGGTTATTTTGCTTGTAAGGAAGAATACAAACGAGCCATTCCGGGACGTATCATCGGTATATCCAAAGATGCATATGGACATGCAGCCTACCGCTTAGCCCTACAAACACGCGAACAGCATATCAAACGGGAAAAAGCAACTTCCAACATATGCACAGCCCAGGCACTTTTAGCAACCATGTCAAGCTTTTACGCCGTATACCACGGAGCAGAAGGCTTACGGAATATTGCAAACCGTATTCATTCTACCGCCGGCTTCCTGGCTACAGAATTAGAAAAGCTGGGATACAAACAACTGCATAAAAATTACTTCGACACCTTAATGATCGAACTCCCCCCCCATGTATCCGTAAACGTATTACGTGAAATCGCATTGGAGTGTAAGGTAAACCTGCGTTACTTCGAAGCAGGACAAATCGGTATCAGCATAGACGAGACCACCTTATTAACGGATATAGGCGTATTATTATACATTTTTGCCGGTGCAGCAGGCAAAGACTATATGTTACAGGAGGCGATACCGGAAAAAACCTATTTCGCACCTACCTTTGCACGTCAATCCGACTTCCTGCAGCAGGAGGTATTTAAGAAATACCGTACGGAAACAGAATTAATGCGTTATATCACCCGCCTGGGACGCCGGGATATTTCCCTGGCACAATCCATGATCTCTCTCGGATCATGCACCATGAAACTGAATGCCGCCTCTGAGATGTTGGCATTGAGTCGCCCGGAATTTCAAAACATCCATCCTTATGCTCCGGAAGAGCAGGTCGAAGGATATAAAGAATTAATAGAAAATCTCTCTGCTTATTTAGCAGAGATCACCGGATTCAAAGGAGTCAGCTTGCAGCCCAACTCAGGAGCCGCAGGTGAATATGCCGGTCTACGCGTCATCCGCGCTTACCAGGAAAGCATCGGGCAAGGTCATCGTAACATTGTTCTTCTACCGGCCTCAGCCCATGGAACCAACCCTGCCAGTGCCATTCAATGTGGTTATTCAACCGTTACGGTGAAAACCGATGAGAACGGCAATGTAGACTTTGATGATTTCCGCGAAAAGGCAGAAGCCAACAAAGACAACCTGGCAGCAACAATGATCACCTATCCTTCTACCCATGGTATATTTGAAGTATGTATCAAAGAGATGTGTGAGATTGTTCATGCCTGCGGAGGACAGGTGTATATGGATGGAGCCAATATGAATGCGCAGGTAGGCTTAACCAATCCGGGAACTATCGGAGCCGATGTATGCCACCTGAATCTACATAAGACATTTGCATCTCCTCACGGTGGGGGTGGCCCGGGTATAGGTCCGATCTGTGTAGCAGAACACCTGGTACCCTTCTTACCTTCCCATCCTGTTGCCTGGGGCAGCGACCTGAATACAGTATCTGCCGCTCCATACGGCAGTGCCGGTATAGCCGCTATCACCTATGCTTACATCCGCCTGTTAGGTGCTGAAGGATTAACCTGGTCTACGCAGATAGCTATCCTGAACGCCAATTACCTGGCGGCAAAATTCAAAGACACCTACGGTATTGTTTATACAGGAGCAACCGGACGTGTCGGTCATGAGTTAATTCTTGAATGCAGAACGGTAAAAGAACGTTCGGGTATCGACGAAGGGGATATAGCCAAACGTTTGATGGACTTTGGTTATCATGCTCCTACCCTCTCCTTCCCTGTTCATGGCACATTAATGATTGAACCGACAGAAAGTGAAAGCAAGGCAGAGCTGGATCGTTTTGTAGAGGTGCTTGATTGCATATGGCAAGAGATAAAAGAGGTAGAAAGCGGCAAAGCGTCTAAAGAAGACAATGTGCTCAAGAACGCTCCTCATCCGGAATATGAAGTAACAGCAGACGATTGGAAACATGCCTATCCACGCAGTAAAGCCGCCTTCCCACTGGATTGGTTGCACGATGGGAAATTCTGGGTCAATGTTGCCCGTGTTGACAATGCGTATGGAGATCGGAACCTCATACCCACCCTTTGTGGAGCCTGTGAAATTTAATAAAATAACATAACAAACAGAAAGGCATACCCTAGACAGCTCTTATTTTCTCCCCTGTCTATTGGGTATGCTTTTTTCTTTTATCTAAAATGAAACAAGAATGAATACAAAAACGAAAGAGAAAGTCAAATTCAGTAAAGCCTTTTGGGTTGCCAATACCGTCGAGCTTTTCGAGCGCGCCGCCTATTATGGTGTATTTATCGTTATCACCCTTTATTTAAGTCGCATACTTGGATTCAATGATATCCAGTCTGCTTCGATAGCAGGTGTATTTTCCGCCTGCTTATACCTCTTGCCCACCTTTGCCGGAGCCTTAGCGGACAAGATTGGTTTTCGCCACTCCATGTTACTGGCTTTTTCCCTGTTAACCTTGGGATATGCAGGATTGGGTATTTATCCTACCTTATTGGAATCCGCCGGTTTGGTTGAATACAGTATGACCACCAAGTTCACCGGACTATTAGAAAGTAATGCGCGTTATGGCATCTTACCGGTTATGGCGTTGATCGTTATCGGAGGTTCTTTTATCAAAAGCGTTATCTCCGGAACAGTAGCCAAAGAAACAACCCCGGATACACGGGCCAAAGGATTCTCCATATTCTACTCGATGGTAAACATCGGAGCTTTTTCCGGGAAAACCATTGTCAAACCCTTACGCGAAGCCATGGGCAACGAAGGTTTGATCACACTGAATTATTTCTCAGCAACCATGACATTCCTGGCACTGATCGCTATTTGGTTCTTTTATAAAAGCGCTCAACATTCCGGAGAAGGAAAAACGTTCCGACAGATCTGGCAGGCTTTATTGAAGGTATGCACCAATGGCCGTCTGATTCTGTTAATCATCATCATCACCGGCTTTTGGATGGTACAACAACAATTATACGCCACCATGCCTAAATATGTCCTTCGTCTGGCTGGTGAAGGAGCGTCTCCCTCCTGGTACGCCAACGTAAACCCTTTGGTTGTAGTACTCACCGTCAATTTTGTCACCCAGCTCATGCGTAAACGCTCAGCGCTCACTTCCATGACAGTCGGCATGTTCATTATGCCTGTGTCTGCCCTTTGCATGGCATATGGCAACGTATTGGATGCCAGTCATAACCTATTAGGCATGCACCCTGTTGCTTTTATGATGGTTGTCGGTATTATCTTCCAAGGATTAGCTGAGACATTTATATCTCCCCGTTTCCTTGAATACTTCTCTCTGCAGGCACCGAAAGGGGAAGAAGGGCTTTATCTCGGTTTCAGTCATTTACACTCTTTCCTCTCTTCCATCTTAGGATTCGGCCTATCGGGTTATCTATTGAATAAATATTGTCCGGAACCTATGCTTTTTCATTCCCGGGAAGAGTGGTTAGCCGCCAGTGAACACGCCCATTATATCTGGTATTATTTTGGTGTCATAGCCCTTATATCTGCTTTTGCCCTGATCGTCTATGGCAAAGTAACCAGGCGGTTGGATGCCCAAAAAGAACTCACAAACCCCATGGAGTAATATCCAAGAGAGAATCTCCTGAGTCATATAAAAAGGAAGGGCTGTTCAATTCAAATTGAACAGCCCTCCTTGTATGTAAACGCTTTTCGTTTTCTTCTTATTGTTGTTTGAAGTATCCCAAAGCACCGCAATCAAAGTTCTTGATGTACGAATAATGCTTATTTACCTCTGCCTGTCCGTAAGTGATATACACCTCTGCCGAACGGCGGAACGTTTCGTCTTTATGGGTATCCTGCAATAAGAGATAACCCATCACACAATGAGCAGCCGATTCAACCAAGCGACGGGCATGGAAATCCAATACTTCCTGATCTTTCAATTCGGTAATCATATGAACCAATTCTTCATACTTATCAGTCATCTCGATCAGTTTTTGGCGCATCATTTCCAGTTCCGGTTTGTATTCCAACGCTTCGTATTCACGGATCTGATTGAGGTAAGTTCCCGTAGTGACGTGGCGGATAGCCGCTACGACCTGCAACTGCGTCGTTCCTTCGTAGATATTGGTGATACGTGCGTCGCGATACAAGCGTTCGCAGGTATAATCTTTCATAAATCCGGAGCCACCGTGTATCTGGATCGCATCGTAAGCATTCTGGTTCGCATATTCCGAAGTCATGCCTTTACCCATCGGGGTGAATGCATCGGCCAGGCGACTGTATTTCTTCTGCTCCTGACGTTCTTCCGGTTCCAGTTTGCGTTCGCGGGCGATATCTTCCAAAGCTTTATAAACATCAACGAAACGCGCTGTTTCGTATAACATCGCACGGGAAGCATCGGTCTTGGCGCGCATCAATGCCACCATTTCATATACAGCCGGGAACTCGATAATCGCTTTACCAAACTGTTTGCGTTCATTGGCATAGCTGAATCCTTCGCGATAAGCCGCTTCACAAAGCCCTACCGACTGCGCCATGATACCCAGGCGGGCACCGTTCATCAACGCCATTACATATTTGATCAATCCCAATTTGCGATCGCCGCAAAGTTCGGCTTTGGCATTTTTGTAGGTAAGCTCGCAAGTTGGTGAGCCTTTGATACCCATCTTGTTCTCGATACGGCGCACGTTTACGCCACCGTTGCGTTTGTCGTAGATAAACATGGAAAGGCCACGTCCGTCGCGGGTTCCTTCTTCGGAACGTGCCAACACCAGATGCACGTCGGCATCCCCGTTGGTAATGAAACGTTTCACACCATTCAGATACCAGCAGCCGTCTTTCTCGCTGTAGGTCGCTTTCAACATCACCGACTGCAGGTCGCTTCCCGCATCCGGTTCGGTCAAGTCCATCGACATCGTCTCACCGCCGCAGATACGAGGGATATAACGTTCGCGCTGGTCTTCATTTCCGAATTCATACAATGTCTCGGCACAGTCCTGCAATCCCCAAAGGTTTTCGAAACCGGCATCGGCACGCGACACCATATCGGCTGCCATGATATACGGTACGATCGGGAAGTTGAGCCCACCATAACGACGTGGCATTGCCATCCCCATCAAGCCGGCTTTGCGTACGGCATCCAGATTAACCTGTGTGCCGGGTGCATAGGTTACCCGGCCATTACTTACGCTTGGACCGTCGTGATCGACACCTTCGGCATTGGGTGCCACGATCTCATCACAGATCTCTCCGACAATCTCCAATACTTTCTCGTAGCTGTCCATAGCATCTTCGAAATCGAAAGGCGCGTAATCGAATTTATCTTTATCGGTGTAATTCCGTTCTTTTAGCTCCACGATCCGCTTCATCAGAGGATGATGCAGATGATGTTTGTATCCTGGAGTATCGTGAAAATAGTTAGCCATTGTTATTTCGTATTTTTCTTGTAGTATTTAATCATTTTGGGAAGAACCTCTTCTACCGTACCGGTTATCACATAATCGGCAATCGTATTGATAGGTGCGTTCGGATCATTATTTACAGAAATGATGATCGAACTTTCCTGCATACCCGCAATATGTTGAATCTGGCCTGAGATACCACAGGCGATATAGAGTTTAGGACGAACGGTCACACCGGTTTGTCCGATCTGGCGTTCGTGTTCGCAATAGCCTGCATCGACAGCGGCACGTGAAGCACCCACTTCGCCACCGATCGTAGCAGCCAGGTCGTGTAACAGTTGGAAGCTCTCTTTCGAGCCTACGCCATAACCACCGGCCACGATGATAGGTGAACCTTTGATATTGGTTTTGCTCTTCTCCATCTGGCGGTCGATCACTGCCACAACGAAATCGGTATCACTGACATATTTCTTTACGTCGTGCTTCACCACTTCCCCTTTATAATCGGCACTGACCATCTCTTTTTTCATCACCCCTTCGCGAACGGTTGCCATCTGCGGGCGACATTCCGGGTTGATAATCGTAGCCACGATATTCCCTCCGAAAGCCGGACGGATCTGATAAAGCAGGTTTTCATATACTTTATTTTCTTTTTTCTCTTCGTGATCACCGATCTCCAATGAGGTACAGTCGGCTGTCAGTCCGCTACCCAATGCAGAAGAAACGCGCGGACCCAGGTCGCGTCCAATCGAGGTAGCACCCATCAGGGCTATCTGCGGTTGTTCTTCTTTGAACAGGTTGACCAATACCGAAGTATGCGGCAAGGAAGTATAAGGAGCCAGGCGGGCATCGTCGAAAACGTGCAACACATCCACTCCGTAAGGGAAGACCTGTGCGCCGATACCTTCCAGGTTATGACCTGCGGCAACCGCTTCCAGCTTGCATCCCAATGTATTTGCCAAACCACGTCCTTTGGTCAATAATTCCAAACTTACATCGGCTACTTGGCCGTCTTCTATTTCACAGTATACAAATAAATTATTCATTGTATTCATACTTTATAGGAGTTAGAGTAGTCATCACTCGCTTCGCTCGTTAGTAGTTATCAGTCGCTTCGCTCCTTAGTAGTTAAGTCGTATCGCATGCGACTACTTTAACTACTCTGACTACTTGACTACTTTGACTCCTTTGTCATTACCCAATCGTGTGGTTCAAAATTAATTCTCTCATTAACGTATCGATCGCTTCGTCGGTCGGTTCCAAAGTCATATTTTCTTTGGCTTGGAATACCACGTTTTCGATCTTCTTCACTTTCGTAGGTGAGCCTGAAAGACCGCAGTGTTTCACTTCTGCATCCACATCGGCTACCCCCCATTCGGTCAGGTTCAAATACGGACGGCTGTCGTACAAAGCCATATAATCTGTATCGGCTTCTTGCTTTTCCGTCACTGTTTTTGCATGTTTATATTGTTGTACGAACTTCGCATTACGTGGACGGCAGTCGGGAGCCGAACCATTTACGGTGACTACCAAAGGCAGTTTTCCTTCTACGATTTCAATACCTCTTTCCAAACGGCGTTTAACAGTAATTTTACCCTTTTCTGCTTTTTGAATCTCTTCGGCGTAGGTGATCTGTGTCAAGCCCAGCTTTTCCGCTACCTGAGGGCCTACCTGTGCCGTATCTCCATCGATCGCCTGACGTCCGCAAAGGATCAGATCGTATTCTTTGATCTTGCGGATAGCCATAGAAATGGCATACGAAGTGGCTAAAGTATCAGCCCCTGCAAAAGCACGGTCGGTCAACAAAAAACCGCCGTCAGCACCGCGGTATAAACCTTCACGGATGATTTCGGCGGCACGCCCCGGACCCATGGTCAATAAAGTAACTGTAGTACCGGGATAAGCATCTTTCAGGCGAAGCGCCTGCTCCAATGCATTCAGGTCTTCCGGGTTGAAGATGGCAGGCAAAGCAGCACGATTAACCGTCCCATCTGCCTTCATTGCATCCTTTCCCACATTGCGTGTATCCGGTACCTGTTTCGCTAAAACAATAATTTTCAAACTCATGTTATTAGAAATATTAGTTTTTCCTAAGTTGTATATTTACAATTATTCTTCTCATTCAGTTGAGATGCAAAAGTAATCAAACATTCTATAAAACAAAACGCACATCCGCAGAATCTGCACACTTTATGGTTTTTTGAGCATTCCGTCGGTCGCTTTGTGCGTATGAACTCCTGCATTCGGCGTATCGCTATAAGGACAAATCTATTGCCGATGGGCTTCGACAGTATTGCCGATGCGCATCGGCAATATTGCTGAAGGGCATCGGCAACATTGCTGATGCCCATCGGCAATAGAATTACCCCTACTGTTTGACAAATTATCTTTCTAATCAATGCCAGGAAACCG
This sequence comes from Parabacteroides sp. 52, assembly GCF_010500925.1. Taxonomy (GTDB): domain Bacteria; phylum Bacteroidota; class Bacteroidia; order Bacteroidales; family Tannerellaceae; genus QVMG01. Next base: position 227,504 of record NZ_QVMG01000002.1, on the reverse strand, counting down.
GCACAGAAATTAAGAAGAAATAACGCAACCGATACGTTTTAAATCCCTTTAAAAAAGAATAGTTTACTAAAGAAATTGCTACCTTTGTACGGCAATCTATATCAAAAAACACAGGAAGAATTTAATTATTAAAAAGTTATGGCGAAAATTAAAGGAGCAGTTGTTGTTAACACGGAACGATGCAAAGGTTGCGATCTCTGTGTAGTTGCTTGTCCTTCGGATGTATTGGAATTGCATCCACGTGAAGTTAACAACAAAGGATATCATTATGTTTACATGAAAAATCCGGACAATTGCATTGGCTGTGCCAATTGCGGTCAGGTATGTCCGGACGGTTGTTTAACCATCTACAAAGTTAAAATCTAAGGCATATGTCAGAAGAAATAAAATTATTAAAAGGGAATGAAGCAATTGCGCTGGCAGCTATTCGTTGTGGAACGGACGGTTATTTCGGATATCCGATCACTCCCCAATCAGAGATCCTGGAGACATTGATGGCCGAGATGCCTTGGGAAACAACCGGCATGGTTGTGTTACAAGCCGAAAGCGAAGTGGCTGCTATTAATATGGTATACGGTGGTGCCGGAACGGGTAAAAAGGTGATGACCTCTTCCTCCAGTCCGGGTATCAGTTTGAAACTGGAAGGCATCTCCTACCTCGCGGGGGCAGAGTTGCCCTGTCTGATCGTCAACGTGATGCGCGGTGGTCCGGGTCTGGGAACCATACAACCGAGTCAGGCCGATTATTTCCAAACAGTCAAAGGAGGCGGACATGGCGACTACCGTTTGATTACCCTCGCCCCTTCATCCGTGCAGGAGATGGCCGATTTTGTCGGATTAGGATTCGACCTGGCCTTTAAATATTCCAACCCCGCCATTATCCTGGCCGATGGTATCGTCGGACAAATGATGGAAAAAGTCGTTCTTCCTCCTTTCCAAGAAAGAAAAACGGAAGCGGAAATCCGGGAACAATCCACCTGGGCTGCTCAGGGTAAACCGACCCATCGCAAACCCAATGTCATCACTTCGTTGGAACTCGACCCGGCGGTGATGGAGGAGAACAACATCCGTTTTCAGAAGAAATATAAAACAATCGAAGAGAATGAAGTTCGCTACGAAGAGTTTCATTGTGAAGATGCAGAATATCTGCTGATCGCCTTCGGTTCTTCAGCCCGTATATGCCAGAAAGTAGTAGAGTTGGCACGCGAAGAAGGCATCCGGCTGGGACTTTTACGTCCCATCACCCTTTGGCCTTTCCCCACGAAAGCAATCGCCGGATATGCCGAAAAGGTGAAAGGCATGCTTTCGGTAGAATTGAATGCCGGACAAATGGTAGAAGATGTACGCCTGGCGGTGAACGGCAAAGTGCAAGTAGAACATTTTGGTCGTCTGGGAGGTATTGTATTCACTCCGGATGAAATACTGGTAGCGCTCAAGGATTTAATCATTAACAAATAATCAGAACGGATAACATTATGAGACGAGGAAGTAGAGGAGACGAAATTTTGACATTGCTTTTTATGGTATTAGCCATTGCAGCAGTCGTATGTTATTTTGCCGTCAGTGACAACCGGGCCGCATTTCTCAGCTTCGGAGGACTGGCAGTCATCTTACGCGTCGTACAATACATACTTCGCTATTTCCATTAATAATCATTCATAAATTCCACACAGGGATTATCAACTAAACAAATATGGAACTCAACGAAATAATAAAACCCGAAAATCTGGTATACGAAAAACCCAGATTGATGAATGAGAATCCGATGCACTATTGCCCGGGATGCAGCCACGGAGTCATCCATAAACTGGTAGCCGAAGTGATAGCAGACATGGGACTGGAAGATAAAACGATCGGGGTATCGCCCGTTGGTTGTGCGGTATTTGCCTACAACTATATAGATATCGACTGGATCGAAGCGGCTCATGGACGGGCACCGGCTGTAGCTACGGCTGCCAAACGCCTGAACCCCGACAAAATGGTGTTCACCTACCAAGGAGACGGTGACCTGGCTGCCATCGGTACGGCAGAGACGATCCATGCGGCCAACCGGGGAGAAAACATTGTAATCATCTTTGTGAACAATGCGATCTACGGAATGACCGGTGGACAGATGGCACCTACCACGTTGGAAGGCATGCCCACCTCCACAACACCTTACGGACGCTCTATCGCATTGAACGGACACCCATTGAAGATCGGCGAATTGCTTGCCCAATTGGAAGGCACCTGTTTGGTTACCCGCCAAAGCGTACACACTGCTGCCGCCGTTAAGAAAGCGAAGAAAATGTTACGCCTGGCATTTGAAAACGCCATGGCTAAAAAAGGAACCTCCATTGTAGAATTTGTGTCTACCTGTTCCTCCGGATGGAAAACAACACCGGACAAAGCAAATAAGTGGATGGTGGAAAATATGTTCCCATTCTATCCATTAGGTGACCTAAAAAATAAAATAGAAACAACATGAAACAGGAAATAATTATTGCAGGTTTTGGAGGTCAGGGAGTACTATCCATGGGCAAAATCCTCGCCTATTCCGGTTTGATGGAAGGGAAAGAAGTCAGTTGGATGCCCTCCTATGGTCCGGAGCAACGGGGAGGAACAGCCAATGTCACGGTTATACTCAGTGACTCTCCTATCAGCTCTCCCATTTTGAACACATACGATATTGCCATTGTATTGAATCAACCCTCCATGGAAAAGTTTGAAGACAAAATAAAACCCGGAGGAATCCTGATATACGATGGATATGGTATTCATAAACCCGTGAAACGAACAGATATCAACATTTATCGTGTAGACGCCATGGATGCGGCCACTGAAATGAAGAATGAAAAAGCATTCAACATGATTATCCTGGGAGGATTATTACAAATTGTTCCTATGGTCAAATTGGAAAATGTGTTGTTAGGCTTAAAAAAATCCTTACCGGAACGTCATCATAAGTTAATTCCGATGAACGAGGCGGCCATCAAAAAGGGTATGGAGATCATACAGAAGGTGTAATCCCGTAAAAAAGGTTATAAAGAGAGGGCGTTTCTACCAAAGAAACGCCCTTTTGTTATATCTTTGCACCCCATGAAGCAATGCTTTTACATAGTACTGATTTTAATAGGGTTGGTAACGACTGCCCAGGCGCAACCTGCCCGAGGAGGGGACGGAGGATTTTCCTTGGCCAATCTGACTTCTTCCCAGAAAGAGATACCCGACAGTTTACTCCTGGGTGACTCCCTCCATCTGCATGATAAAGGTGTCAAAGGGTATCATCTTACCCCTTATCTGGGAGAGGCTTACCTGGCTCCTATGGATACTAACCGATTGAATTTTTCCCACAGTACCTTTGGCGAAGGATACGGGCTCTCCATGGCCTACCTGGCCAATATAGGATCACCTATGCAAACACGCCTCTTTCACGAAAGAAAAGAAGCACGTGACTTCCTCTTTGCCGATGCTTTCGACCATTACATCACGACACCGGAAAATGCTTATTTCTACGATACGAAATCTCCTTACACCCATGTCGCGTATACATTCGGGGGAGGCGAGCAAAAGAAAGAAGAACGCCTGAAAGGGGTGCTCACCCTGAATTTCGGGAAGAAGATAAATGTCGGAGGAGACCTGGATTATATCTATACCCGGGGCTTCTACAACTCAAACGGGGTAAAGCAACTTAGCTACCGCCTGTTCGGGAATTACCTATCCGATAGGTACGAAATGAAAGCCTTTGTCTACAACTTCAACTTCGTCCACATGGAAAACGGAGGATTAAGCAATGACTCTACCGTTACGCATCCGGACGACTTTGCAGATGGCAAATTAGCATTGGATACTAAAAGTTACCCCGTACGTTACAGTAAAGCGTTTAACCGCGTTAGAGGCAAACAGTTCTTTCTGACCCATCGCTACAACCTGGGATTCAATAAAACCCTGGAAGAAACAGACGAAGAAGGCAACGAAAGACAAGTCTTCGTTCCGGTATCCAGCATTATTCACACCCTTCATTACGAAGATAACAGGCGACACTTCACATCGACCGATACGGCACAAATAGATGCTGCGTATCCGAATATTTACGAAGCCAGAGACTCGACCCTCCACGACCGGCCTTCGGCATGGACTTTAAAAAACACAATCGCCCTCTCTCTGCGGGAAGGATTTCAGGATTGGGCTAAATTCGGACTGGCAGCCTTCATCCGTTTCGAAAACAGACAGTTTAAGATGGCCGCCTTGAATCCCCGTTGGAATGAAGGAACAGGAAGAAACGAAAACAGAATTCTTTCCGACAGACAAGATGTCATCGAAGAATTTTCGACCTACCTGGGCGGGGAACTATCCAAACGGCAAGGCAGTATACTGACATACAATGCCCGGGGAGAACTCTGTATCGTCGGAGAAGACTTGGGAGAATTTCGACTGAGTGGAGAGCTGCAAAGCCAATTCAATCTCTTTCAGAAAAAAGCCCTGATCCGGGCAGAAGGACATATAAAAAATACGACTCCGGCATTTTATGCCCGCAGGTATCAATCCCGTTATTATGTATGGAACAACAACCTGAGTAACGAACGGGAAGTATATGCCGGAGGAACCATCGACCTGCAAAGCAGCCGCACCCAACTGTCTGCTGGGGTGACCAATCTGGAGAACTACGTATATTTCGGTAGCGACGGGACACCCGGCCAACATAAGAGCAATATCCAAATTGTCTCTGCACGCATCAAACAGGATGTACGTTACCGTGCCTTCGGATGGGAAAACGAAATAGCTTATCAATTGAGTGGCGAAAAGAGTGTACTGCCACTGCCTGAATTAAGTATATACAGTAATATGTACTTCGTTTTCAAACTAGCCAAAGTGCTTACCTGCCAGGTGGGAGCGGATGTGCATTATTTTACGGCATATTACGCCCCTTATTACGAACCGGCCACCCAACAATTCCAATTGCAACGGGAAACAGGGCCTAAAGGTGAAAAACTAGAAAGAACGAAGGTGGGTAATTACCCGCTTATCAATGCCTATGTAAACTTTCACCTGAAACAGGCACGTTTCTTTGTTTCCGGTTATAACCTGGGGCAAAAGTTCATCGATCCCAATCACTTCTCACTGGCGCATTATCCGCTGAATCCATTCGTTCTGAAATTCGGTATCGCTGTCTATTTCAACAACTAAGATGAAATCCAAAAGATTACTCCTCTTGTATGTGTGCTTATTACCCCTTGTCGTTTGCACCATGCTCCTGTTAGCCCCCCAGAAAAAGGCTCCTTTGGTTCGGGATTACAATGAAATCAAAGAAGAAGGCATACTCAGACTGATAACCGAATACAGTCAAACCGGGTATTATGTTTCAGGAGATACCATCGAAGGGTTTCAGTATGAATTGGGACAGGCTCTTTCCCGTTTGTCCGGATTAGAGATAGAAATTCACCTGGAGATGAATCTAAATAAAAGCTTCGCACAATTAGCTTCAGGCAAATGTGATGTTATCGCCCGGAATATACCTATCACCAGCGAACTGAAAAACGACTATATCTTTACCGAACCGATTGTATTAAACAAGCAAGTATTGGTTCAACGCACCGCAAAAGCAAACAACGGGCACCGTCCGCTTCGTAATCAGTTAGACCTGGCACAAAAAACACTACACATCCCCAAATCCTCTCCCGCCCTATTGCGCCTGCATAATCTGGAACAGGAAATCGGAGATACGATCCATGTGGTTGAAGATGAATTGTATGCATCCGAACAACTTATCATCATGGTAGCCAAGGGGGATATCGACTATGCCGTATGCGATCAACAGATTGCCCGGCAGGCACAAAAACGTCTTCCTGAAATAGATATTCAAACAGATATCAGCTTCACCCAACTTCAGGCATGGGCCGTACGAAAAGAGGCGCCGGTACTGCTTGACAGCCTCAATAGTTGGTTCAAGCAAATACGAAAAAGCGGCTTATACAACGATATATACAAAAGGTATTATTGATATTGGCGATTATTACGTATCTTTACAGGGAATTTAAAGATTTACAATGAGATTTGACGAACTGAAGCTCGAAGATGCCGTATTGGACGGGCTCGACGCAATGAATTTTCAAGAGACAACTCCGGTTCAGGAGTTAACGATTCCGGTTATTTTAGAAGGGAAAGATATTATAGCCTGCGCACAAACAGGAACGGGGAAAACGGCTGCTTACGTACTACCTGTTATCAATGAAATCAGTAAAGGAACTCACCCGGCGCATGCAATCAATGCGATCATCATGGCTCCTACCCGGGAACTGGCGCAACAGATTGACCAACAGATAGAAGGATTCACCTATTTCATTCCGGTATCTGCTGTTGCTGTATATGGAGGCACAGACGGTATTGCCTGGGAACAGCAAAAACGAGGCATGGAGATGGGGGCGGATATTGTGATAGCCACTCCCGGTCGTTTGCTTTCTCATATCAAACTGGGAACCGTCGATCTTTCCGAGGTCTCTTTCTTTATCCTGGATGAAGCCGACCGTATGCTGGACATGGGTTTTTATGAGGATATCATGCAGATATATAAACTGCTCCCCCCTACCTGCCAGAGCATCATGTTTTCGGCCACTATGCCGCCTAAAATACGAACATTGGCACAAAACATACTCAAGGATCCGGAGGAAATCAAAATCGCCATATCCAAACCACCGGAGTCTATCATGCAGACAGCTTATATCTGTTATGATCCACAAAAACTAAAGATCCTGGAAAAACTTTTCATGGAAAGTCGTCCCCAGCGCGTGATTATCTTTTCCTCCTCTAAGATGAAGGTAAAAGAATTAGCATCGACTCTCAAACGAATGAAGTTCAATGTGGCTGCTATGCACTCCGACCTCGAACAATCCCAACGGGAAGAGGTGATGAAAGAGTTCAAAAACGGACGGATCGATATATTGGTTGCCACCGATGTAGTCTCACGCGGTATTGACATAAACGATATTAAACTGGTCATTAACTTTGATATTCCACATGACCCTGAAGATTATGTACACCGTATCGGACGTACGGCACGAGGTACGAACGGAGCAGGTTTGGCCATCACCTTTGTAGCCGTAGAGGAACAAGCTCCTTTCAAACGGATTGAGAACTTCCTTGGCAAAGAGGTTTATAAAATACCCATTGATTCATCGCTGGGAGAAGCCCCGTTATACGAGCCGGAAAAGAATGGCAAACAACGATGGAACAAAGGGGGAGCTAAAAAGGGTAACCACTTTAAAGGAAGAAGCAATAGCAAACCCCGCCCCTCTCTGAAAAAATAATCAGGCTTTTAATCGCGCGATAAAAACAACGGCATTCTCCGCATCTACTCTGTCTGGGAATGCCTTTTTTACGTTTTCACCTGATTGACAGAAACAATAGGACTGATTCAAAAGGTCCATCGCCTCCAAAGAAGCGATCGTTCCTGTTTTATAAAAATCATCTTTAATCCCAGCAGTCATTTGTTTATAATCCCGGGTTCTCCGGTCATAACAGAAGGAATGATGGAGGGATTCATCCGTGGAACGCTGATAGGAAGATAACAAAAAGCGTCCGCTGGAATGCACAGGCAGTACGGGTATAGACCGATTCTTTGCCGCCGCATACAAGGTCTCCTGCCAATGTGTTTGTAAGTACAAAGTATCTTTCAACAAATAATCCGGCTGCATAGAAGGTGTATATACATATAAACAGCCGGTATCCGGATCAACACTTATTTGCGGATCCAAACAGATGGGCAGATAGGACTGCCTTCCCAAATCAACGGATGCCATTTTATATGATTCTATTTTTTCAAAAGAAGTAGAATAAGAGACTACTTCTTTTTCGACACGAATGGTTTGCGTATCCGGATCAATCAAATGATTCTCTTCCACAGTCAGGATACGGTCTCCATACATTGCCAGAGATAAGAAGCGTTGGTTATCCATAGAATAATCCAATTCCTTTTCCCGAAGTAACTGTCCATCGAATGTATAATAAAAAACATGGTTTTGATTCCCCAGGACAATGAGTTGTTTTTCCTGTGAGTTTACCACATAAGCAGCCACCTCGACACATTCCGGGTTCGTTATCCGGCAAATAAAATCTCCTTTCCGATTGAAACGATAAAGGCTCCCCTCGCTTAGAAGAAAAAGATTGTGTCCATCCTCGCGTATATAGCGGGCTTTTACGATACGCTTTCCGGCGGCCGGTTGCAAAGGTATGGCTACGACCTCCTCGGCTATATCCGACAATACGCCTGTCATTCTTTGCGTCACATACATGGCAGACATATAGGTATCATACCCTTGTTTTATACAAACTAAAAGAATCGTTACAAATAAGATGGTAAATATGCGTCTCATTAGAATATGTTTTTCAATACCTATATATAACGCTCCCCATTTTCATTTATTGAGTCAGGGATTCTTCTTTCGTGTAGGAAATGAAAGAATATGCCAGGTAACGCCTATGCTGATTAACAAAAGAAGTACACGAATCCATCCTTGCTCCACCCAAAAACAGATTGAACAGAGTATAGAAAGCCACATAACACCGACAGAAACAATCTTTGCGCGCAAAGGAATAGACTTATCAACCATATAGGCTTTGATATATGTCCCAAAGTAAGGGTTGGCCATGACTCGTTTGTATAATGTTTCTGAACTACGGATATAAAACCAACAGGTTAATAACCAAAAAGGAGTCGTCGGTAGCAAAGGCAAAAATACACCCACTGTTCCTAATACCAGAAAGAGGGAGCCCAACACGATATATATGTATCGTTTGGTTTTATTCATTATATAAGAGTGTATGAATCAATCTGTTTGAAGCCATTCAGAAAGTCAGTTATATTCATTCGTTTTTTTCCTGCCAGTTGGAGAGACTGCAGGCGAAGAAAACCGTCAGGCACAGCTACATCCACATAGGTTCTTCCATCTGATTGTATAGTGCCCACAGGCAATGCGTGTGAGACGAGCCGTTTTTCCGTCTGGTATATCTTCAAGGCCTGGCGATCTCCCTGGGAAGAAACCAGTTCGGTCCAGGCTGCCGGATAAGGAGATAGTCCACGTATAAAATCATATAGCTGCTGTATGGGTTGCTGCCATTGTATATGACACGTTTCTTTAAAGATTTTCGGAGCGGGTTTGAGTAAAGACGGATCAACACAGAATGCCTCCTGAGGAATCGCATTTACTTTATCCGCCAACAAAAGATCGACAGTTTCCGTTACTAACTTCGCGCCCATATGCATCAAAGCATCATGCACAATACCAACAGTATCGGTATCGGCTATGGCTATTTTCTTCTGCAGTATAATCTTTCCGGTATCAATCTCATGGGTGAGGAAAAATGTAGTCGCTCCCGTTTCCTTCTCTCCATTGATAACAGCCCAATTGATCGGAGCAGCTCCCCTGTATTGGGGCAAAAGAGAGGCATGCAAATTAAAGGTGCCGTAACGTGGCATATCCCAAACAACTTCCGGTAACATACGGAAAGCCACGACTATTTGCAGATCTGCACCCCATGCCTTTAAATCTGAAAGAAAGGATTCATCTTTTAACTTCTCCGGTTGAAGGATAGGCAGACCGACCGACTCTGCATATTGTTTAACAGCACTTGGTTGCAATACACTCCCATGCCTGCCTACAGGTTTATCCGGCATTGTCACAACACCTACCACCTGATATCCCCCTTCGACCAATGCACGCAGACTCTCCACCGCAAAATCGGGGGTCCCCATATAAACGATACGTAATTCTTTTTTATCCATCATCAATCTTCCGAAAAGTTTTCTACCAGGACTTCCCGATAGGAATTAAATATCTTTGATTTCGACATAAAGCCAATATAATGCCCGCCTTCATCCACCACCGGTAGATTCCAGGCTTTGGTATCATCAAAAATCTGCATAATCATATCCATCGGCATATTTATTTCTATCTTGGCCGGAGCAGAAACCATAAATTTCATCACATTGAAACGATTATACAATTCCGGGCGAAACATGATATTACGAATATTATCCAGTAATACGACACCCAATAACACACCCTTTTCATCGACAACAGGGAAAATATTCCGGCTACTTTTAGCAATGACCTTTACCATATCTCCCAAAGACATTCCCGGCAAAACAGTCTGAAAGTCTTTTTCAATGATACTGTCACGACTTAATAAGGTGAGTACGGCTTTATCTTTATGGTGTGTCAACAATTCCCCTTTCTGTGCCAAACGCATGGAATAAATACTGTGAGGTTCGAACATCAATATCGTAAGATAAGAACCAATAGAGACAATCATCAACGGCAGAAACAGATCATATCCCCCTGTAAGCTCTGCGATCAGAAACACACCGGTAAGAGGAGCATGCATCACCGCCGACATCACACCAGCCATACCCAACAGGGCAAAGTTCTTTTCCGACAGATACGTTGTCAATGGGAAATAATTGGAGGTATGTGCAAATACGAATCCGGCAATACATCCCAAAAACAAACTGGGTGCAAATATACCACCACAACCGCCACCGGCATTCGTCGCACTGGAGGCAAATACTTTTGTCAACAAAATCATGCATAGAAAAAGAAGAATTCCCCAATAGCTCCCATACCAATCATAAAACAAACTCTTCTCCATAATATCAGAGAATTGCCCATTTAATAAGGCTCCGATTGTATCATAACCTTCCCCATATAGAGGAGGAAACAAAAAGATCAAGATACTCAAGGTCAATCCTCCCATTATAAATTTCTTCCAATAGGCGCCTAATTTCCGGTACATCCCTTCCACTTTATTCATCACCCGGGTGAAATACAAAGAGACTAATCCACAGAAGATCCCCAACAATAAGACATAAGGTATACGCCCCATCTCAAAAATTTCCGTCTGGGAAAATTTAAACATAGCTTCCGTACCGGTAAACACATAAGACAGGGTAGCAGCAGTCACAGAGGTGATAAGCAAAGGCATGATTGACGTCATGGTAAGATCCAATAATAAGACTTCTATCACAAAAACTAAGCCGGCGATAGGAGCTTTGAAAATACCGGCGATAGCTCCCGCAGCACCACATCCGACCAAGAGCATCAGTGTTTTCTGTTCCATGCGGAAAAGACGTCCTAAGTTTGAACCGATAGCAGCACCGGTAAGCACGATAGGTGCCTCCGCTCCTACCGATCCCCCAAAACCGATCGTTACCGAACTGGCCACCAAAGAAGACCAGGTATTATGCGGTTTGATACGACTTTTTCTCTGCGATATCGCATAAAGAATCTTTGTCACCCCATGACTGATATCATCCCGAACAATGTATTTGACAAATAAACCAGCCAATAAAATACCAATTACAGGATAAAGAAGATAGAGATAATTGACTCCTTCCACCTGAAAATTACCGGTAAGTAAATTCTGTATTAAATGTATTAATTGTTTTAATAGAATAGCTGCGGCTGAGGTAAGTATCCCTACTAAAAAACTAAGAATAAGAATAAAATTCTTTTCTTTTATATGTTTGTCCCGCCATAAAAGAAACTTATAAAACGCACTCTTTTGCTCCATGTCAAATACCTTTACCAGTAACTACTGTTTTTATCGTATAAATCAATATTGTAATATCCAAACCCAAAGACATATTCTCATAATATAATATATCATATTTCAAACGTTCTATCATTTGATCCACATCGGCTGCATATCCGTATTTAACCATTCCTAATGAGGTTATACCTGGTTTTACATTATGCAGAAGAGAATAATAAGGGGCTCGTTGTACGATCTGATCAATAAAATAACGACGCTCAGGACGGGGACCGACCAAAGACATATCTCCTTTTAACACATTCCAGAACTGGGGTAATTCATCCAGGCGATATTTACGCATAATTCTGCCAAAAGGGGTAATACGGGGATCGTCCTCTACGGAAAGTAAAGGACCTTTTTTTTCTGCATCGACATACATCGTGCGAAACTTATATATCCAAAACGGGGTTCCCATATAACCTATTCTCTCTTGCTTAAAAAGAACAGGACCACTGGAGTCTTTTTTTACCCGCCAAGCTATATAGATAAAAAGCGGAGAAAGTAACAATAAAGCGATAACAGATACGATCTTATCCATGAACAGCTTGATATTCTTTCCGGCTTCGGAGAAATTATTATCCGTTATATCGACAAGGGGAATCCCGTAAATCGTTTTGATCTTTACTTTTGCCAACATATTGGAATTGTCGGCCAATACCTTTATCGGGCGTTTGTATTGATACAAAGAATACAATATAGGCAATTGGCGTTCACTGTCTGTTGCTTCCATAGCCAACACGAGTTCATCAATATTCCCTTCTTTCATCAATTGCGGCAAATCATGGATAGAACCCAATACCTGATCGGCATCGACCTGTATGGGAACATTATCCTTTTCCGGAACAAAACCGGCAATTGTATACCCCCACTTATAAAGATCCTCCGCTATGCGTTTGGCATTCTCTCCGGCACCTATAAGTAAAACACGCATAGAATATGCTCTACATTTCACTTTCCGGTTTGTCTGTTGAGTAATATAGAGCCGGGGGATATATGTCAAAACAAACTGTAAAGACAATAAAGAAAAGAATAATTCATAATAGATCTCAAAAGAACGGGGAAGGTCATTCAATACAATAATAAAAAATATCAATACAACCCCGATCGTAACAGTGATCCAGGTTGAAAAAAACTCAGCCAAACGGGATTTACCTATGGGTTTATTATAATAACCGGAAAAATAAAATAAGATTAACCAGAAAAAAGGAATAAGTATCTGTCCTTCCCATACCTGAAAAGAAGACAGATAGGATTTTAAAGAAGAAAAACCACCATATGTAGCAATTTCAATATATCTAAGTATATTAAACAATAGCCAGGTAATGGCTGCTGCAATAAAATCCGAAACAATATATTTTTTTGCCTGAACCTTTATATTCATTCTTATCTGATTACCTGAACAAGCCCCCCGGATCCAAGCTTAAGAATGCTGGATGGTTGTGCTTCACTCATGTCATCCTGTCTGTATTTTACAATATAATCCACACCCTCTTTTATAGAGTCGGAGATTTCAGCAAAAGTGGAAGGAAATACTTGACCACTTATATTGGCAGATGTTGAAACCAATGGTTTCCGGAAACGTTCACACAATTTTCGGGAAAATTCTTCATGGGTTACACGTATTCCCACACTTCCATCCTCCCCTAATAATTGGGGTGATAAATTTTTAGCATTTGAAAAGATAATAGTCAAGGGTTTATCCGATACCTCGATAAGATCCCAGGCAATAGCAGGAACATCAGAAACATACGTATCCAATTTAGCCGGATTATCAATTAAGACAAGCATTGCTTTGTGATCAATCCTCTCCTTCAGTTCATATACTTTTTGAACAGCCTTGTCATTGGTTGCATCGCAACCAATTCCCCATATTGTATCTGTCGGATAAAGAATCAAACCTCCTGCCTGTAAGACCTCACAGGCTTTTTTTATATCTTCTGTCATGCCATTTAGAATGTTTGCGCAAATGTACAAATCATTCGGGATTATAAAAAATAATAACAAGAAAACTATTTTCCCCATGCTATTGCTATAATCTATATAGAAATTCTTAACTTTACCGATTCAAGCATTCTTTTTTATTAGAAACTTTCTTTCTAAAGAAGATATGCTCCCGAGAAAGCAAAAAAAGAAAAAATAATATATAATGGTTAACAGATGGAATTTACAAACCCCTACAAAAGAAGAGTTACATAAAAGAGATGAGTTCGTTACCCGGCTGGGGATCAGTCAGGTAGTCGCACTCTTACTTATACAGCGGGGAATTGCGTCTATAGAAGAAGCAAAGAAATTCTTTAAACCCAACCTAAACGACCTGCATGATCCATTTCTAATGCCGGATATGGAAAAAGCGGTCAAACGCCTGAATAAGGCTTTGGGGAATAAAGAGAAAATATTAGTTTACGGTGATTATGATGTGGACGGTACTACTGCCGTATCTTTAGTCTATAAATACTTACGCACCTATACATCCTCTTTGGATTATTACATACCGGACCGATACGATGAAGGCTATGGAATATCTTATAAAGGGATTGATTATGCCTATGAAAATGATATTACCCTTATCATTTCGTTAGACTGTGGAATCAAAGCAATTGATAAAATAGAATATGCCAAAAATAAAGGTATCGATTTTATTATCTGTGACCACCATATGCCGGATGATACCCTGCCAGACGCAATCGCCGTACTGGATGCCAAACGAGTAGACTCGATCTATCCTTATGATCATCTGTCCGGATGTGGGGTTGGCTTTAAATTCATGCAGGCATTTGCTAAAAGTAATAAATTCCCGTCTTCCGATTTGGAAAAATTACTAGACCTGACAGCCGTCAGTATCGCCTCGGATATTGTACCTATCACCGGAGAAAACAGGATACTGGCCTATTATGGTTTGAAACAACTCAACAGCAACCCCAGTTTAGGGCTCAAAGGCATTATTGACATTTGCGGCTTAACAAATAAAGACATCACTATCAGCGATATCGTTTTCAAAATAGGTCCCCGCATCAATGCTTCCGGACGCATGGAAAACGGTAAAGAAGCTGTTGACTTATTGTTGGCAAAAGACAGTGAAGCCGCCCGTGAAAAAAGTGAAAACATCAATAAATACAATGACGTACGTCGCGAACTAGACAAGAAAATAACCGATGAAGCAAATGAGGCCATTGATGAATTTCATGATATCGAAGACCGCAAAGCAATAATTGTCTATAATCCGGACTGGCACAAAGGCGTTATCGGCATTGTCGCCTCCCGGTTAACCGAAAAATATTTTCGCCCGGCTGTTGTTTTAACAAAATCATCCGAATTAATTACCGGTTCCGCCCGTTCGGTAACCGGCTTCGACATATACAAAGCCATTGAAAGCTGCCGCGACCTGTTAGAAAACTTCGGGGGACATACCTACGCTGCCGGATTATCTTTGAAAGAAGAAAACCTGGAAGCATTCACCAGCCGCTTTCTGCAATTAGCTGCCGACGAAATCATTCCCGAACAGATGACTCCCCAGATTGATATTGATGCGGTATTAGACCTGAAAGATATCAATATGAAACTGATGCACGATCTGAAGAAGATGAACCCTTTTGGTCCGGAAAACCAAAAGCCGGTATTCTGCTCCCTGAATGTTAAAGATTTCGGCACCAGCAGGCTGGTAGGTAAAGAACTGGAACACATCAAACTGGAACTGATCGACTCTTCCACCAATTCACCTATTCACGCGATTGCTTTTGGTATGCACGAGTTTAATGAACACATTAAAGCGGCAAAACCATTTCATATCTGCTATACAATAGAAGAAAACACATACGGTGGTAGTACTTCCATTCAATTGATGATAAAAGACATCAAGACAGACACTATATGAACAAAACCCGTGAGTATTTTCCATAATATATTACAGACGTATTGGGGATATAGCTCTTTCCGCCCTTTGCAGGAAGATATTATTCATTCTGTATATAACGGAAAAGACACATTGGGTCTCATGCCTACAGGCGGAGGTAAATCCATCACCTTTCAGGTGCCAGCCATGGCCATGGAAGGTATATGCATTGTTGTAACCCCATTGATCGCTTTGATGAAAGACCAGGTTGATAATCTGCGGCAGTTAGGCATCAAAGCGACAGCCGTTTATTCCGGCATGAGCCGGAAAGAAATCATCAACCAATTGGAGAATTGTATTTTCGGCAATTACAAATTCCTCTATGTATCTCCCGAGCGTTTACGGACTGAAATATTCCAGGCGAAGTTACAAGCTATGCAAGTAAATTTCCTGGTTGTTGACGAAAGCCATTGCGTGTCTCAATGGGGATATGACTTCCGTCCCTCCTATTTGAACATTGCAGATATTCGCAAATTATTACCGAACATCCCCATACTGGCATTAACCGCTACGGCCACCCCCGATGTAGTGGACGACATCCAGAACAAATTGCTGTTCAAACAAAAGAATGTATTTCAAAAAAGCTTTGCCCGCCCCAATCTATCCTATTCAGTCAGACGGACAGATGACAAAGTCTCTCAACTCATTTATATACTGGAACGTGTAAACGGATCGGCCATCGTTTATGTACGCAATCGCAACCGCACCAAAGAAATAGCATCCCTGTTACAAAAGGCGAATATTTCTGCCGACTTCTTTCACGCAGGACTGAATCGTGCAGAAAAAACAATCCGGCAAAACCGTTGGAAAAACAATGAGTGCCGGGTTATTGTCGCCACAAATGCTTTTGGCATGGGTATCGACAAACCCGATGTACGCCTGGTGATTCACATAGATATGCCCGGTTCGTTGGAAGAATATTTTCAAGAAGCCGGTCGCGCTGGACGAGACGAACAGAAAGCATATGCGGTAACTCTTTGTTCCGGCATTGACAATGCCAAACTAAAAAAACGATTCACCGATGAATTCCCGGATAAAGAATTCATTTATCGGGTATATGAGGCCTTAGGCAATTATTATCAGATCGCTGTGGGCTATGGACTAGATACGGTACACGACTTTTCCCTGATCGACTTTTGTTCAGCCTTCAAATTCTCCCACCTGCAAGCCCACCATGCACTCAAAATATTGGAGCTTTCCGGTTATATTGAATATACAGAGGAAATAGACAATGCTTCCCGTTTACTTTTTGTGGCAACCCGGGAAGAACTATACAAACACCTGCATCAGGACAAACACACAGATGAAGTCATACAGACCATTCTTCGTTCTTACACCGGCTTATTTGCCGACTACGTATATATCGATGAAACGGTAATAGCCACACGGGCCGGCGTATCCCCACAAGAGGTATATGACATCCTAATTGCCCTTTCCAAATACAGGATCGTGAATTATATCCCTCACAAAAAAACACCTTTAATCATCTACACACAAACACGGGAAGAGATAAAACACATACGTATCCCACGCTCAGCCTACGAAGAACGGAAAGATCGTTTTGAAAACCGCATAAACAAAGTACTCGAATATATCAACGAGGAGCAATGCTGCCGGGTTCGTATGCTTCTGGCTTATTTTGGGGAGAAAAAAACAAGTAATTGCGGTTCTTGTGATATTTGTCGCAGGAAAAATGAGGCAGGAATCTCCAATTATGACTTCGATCAAATCCGTACTTTATTAGAAAAAACGCTTACCTGCGAACCTATCCTTGTAAAAGAGTTGGTAAAAGAGATTCCTTTTCCCATGGAAAAGGTAATCCAAGTGATCCGTTTTTTGGCCGACCAGGATCCACATTTCGAGATAGAAGACGGATACCTTCGTTATCTGTCGGAAGAATAACATCCATCCCCCAACAAGCCTCCGAAGGCTCTCTGTTTATAGCTTTATAAATAAGAAATATCCGAATATTATTTCTAACTTTGCACCATTCAATTTAATATCTTTATTTGCATGCACGAGAAAATAATTATTCTTGATTTTGGCTCGCAAACAACTCAACTCATTGGCCGTAGAATACGGGAGTTAAATATGTATTGCGAAATAGTTCCTTACAACAAGTTTCCACACGACAATGCCTCCGGAGTAAAAGGAGTCATTCTTTCCGGTAGCCCTTATTCTGTATATGATGCAAATGCATTTAAGACTGATTTAAGTCAAATCCGTGGTAAATATCCTGTTTTGGGTATTTGTTACGGAGCGCAATACCTTGCATATACATCGGGCGGAACTGTGGAACCGGCAAACTCGCGGGAATATGGAAGAGCAAATCTGACATATACCCAATCCAATGATCCCTTATTAAAAGATATTCAAACCGGCTCACAGATATGGATGTCACACGGTGATACAATTACAAGCCTACCTAAGGATTTTGATATCATAGCCAGCACAGATGATGTAAAAGCAGCAGCTTATTCTATTAAGGGGGAACAAACCTGGGGTGTACAATTCCATCCGGAAGTATTCCATTCAACAGACGGCACGAAATTATTAGATAATTTCCTCCATATATGTGATGCTGCGAAAGACTGGACCCCTGCCTCTTTCATTGAATCTACTGTTGCCGAGTTGAAGGCACAATTAGGTGACGACAAAGTCATCCTTGCCCTTTCCGGAGGAGTCGATTCTTCCGTAACAGCCGTATTACTTAACAAAGCGATCGGTAAAAACCTCACCTGTATATTTGTTGACCACGGCTTATTGCGTAAAAATGAATTCGAGAACGTACTGAAAGATTACGAACATTTGGGATTAAATGTTATCGGAATAAATGCCAGGGATCGATTCTATAATGAACTGGCCGGTGTAACAGATCCTGAGCAAAAACGTAAAATCATAGGTAAAGGTTTTATCGATGTATTTGACGAAGAAGCACATAAACTGAAAGATATTAAATGGCTGGGACAAGGAACCATTTATCCAGATGTAATTGAATCTCTATCCATTACAGGAACCGTGATAAAAAGCCACCACAATGTGGGTGGTCTGCCTGAAAAGATGAACCTGAAGTTAGTCGAACCTCTCCGTCTCTTATTCAAAGATGAGGTACGTCGTGTAGGAATGGAATTAGGCATGCAGCCCAATCTGATTAAACGCCATCCTTTCCCCGGTCCCGGATTAGGTATTCGTATTTTAGGAGATATTACTGCTGAAAAAGTACGCGTATTACAAGAGGCTGATGATATTTACATCTCTTTGATGCGTGAATGGGGATTATATGATAAAATATGGCAGGCAGGTGCCATCCTGCTCCCTATTCGTTCGGTAGGTGTTATGGGGGATGAACGGACCTATGAGAATACAATAACCCTGCGTGCCGTCACCTCAACAGATGCTATGACAGCCGACTGGGCGCAACTCCCTTATGAGTTCTTAGCAAAAGTATCGAATGAAATTATCAATAAAGTAAAAGGAGTAAATCGCGTTGTATACGATATAAGTTCGAAACCTCCTGCAACAATTGAATGGGAATAATGAATTTATAAAAAAGAATATTCAGCTTTCCTGGTTTTATGAATTTTCATTCATTAAAAGAAAGAAAGAAAATGAAAGAGCGGTCTGTTATTAGGCCGCTCTTTTCTCTTTATCCACATCGATAATTTCGCCTAAAAAGAAACAACAAAACAGCAAGAAGATATACCCCTAGAAAAACAAAAACAGCAAGCTATTGTAATTTAATTTATTATTTATATATTTGTTCCCGACTAAATATTTTTTTATAAACTAAGAGATAATAAGGATTACCATGGGAAGAATTAAAGGATCAAAAATGTCCGAAGAGGCAAAAGCTGCCATGCGCGCTAAACGTCAAGCCAATAAATTAGGCAAAGAAACTGCATTTAATTTAGTTGCAGGCAATTTAAAACATCTCAGTTTCGAAGAACTTGATAGCTCAATCGCTTTAGCTTTACGCTACAAAAAAGAAAAGATGGGTGAAGAAGAGCTTCGCTTAATTAAAGTAAAAGAAGAAATAGAATTAAAGCTTCAAAAGCTGAAAGAATTAGACAACAAACAGAACTTATAATTATGTAATAAAAAGAGGCTGGTTCATCGGAAACCAGCCTCTTTTTTTATATTGTTTTCGGATTAGAAATCCTCTCTCCCTCTTTTTATTTCATTGATTCAACAACTGTATTGTATGACAAGCCACCAAGGCTGCTGTCTCTGTCCGGAGACGACTTTCCCCCAAAGAGACAGGGACAAATCCATTCGCTTTAGCCAGTTCAATCTCCTCCGTACTAAAATCCCCTTCAGGACCTATAAGAAGTAAACAATCCTCTCCCGGTTGATATATATGTTTTAATAATGATTTTTCTTCCGGTTCGCAATGAGCTATATATTTACGCCCGGAAAAAGGTTGAGAAACAAAAGTCTTAAACGCTGTCATACCTTCTAAACGAGGCAATAAAGCTTTCTGGGACTGTTTCATTGCACTCACCATAATCTTTTCCAAGCGCGAGGTCTTTATCTCCTTACGTTCCGAAAAACGACAATGCAGGCAAGTAACAGCATTTATACCTATCTCTGTCGCTTTCTCTACAAACCATTCCATCCGGTCCATATTCTTTGTAGGAGCCACAGCGATATGCAAATGAAAATTCCATAAAACAGGTTGCGGATATTTCTCCCATATAGAGACCACGCAATGTTTAGGGTGCGCACGCACAATGGTTGCCTTATAAAAAAAACCTTTCCCATCGGTGATGAGAATCTCCTCGCCTTCAGTCAAACGAAGCACACGGATCGCATGACCGGCTTCTTCTTCGGGTAGTTCCGGATGCAAAGAGATATCCGGGGCATAAAATATCTGCATAAAGAGTTTGTTTATCCTAATATCATACCTATAATAGTAGCGGACAAGACCGACACCAAAGCACCTCCAACCATAGCGGGCAATCCAAACCGGGTTATCAATCCTCGCTTTTCAGGAGCTAACACTCCCATCCCTCCCAATAATATACCAATCGAAGAGATGTTGGCAAAACCACAAAGTATATAGGTAGACATCAATATTGATTTCTGATAGACAAACACTCCGGCATCTTTCCATTCTTGCATCTGTGCATAGGCCACGAACTCATTCAAGATCGTTTTCTGCCCCAACAAAGAACCGACGGTGGTTATATCGGCTGTCGGCACACCTATCAACCACATAAAGGGAGCCAATACAATACCTACAATAAACTGAAAGGTCAGTCCTTCCGATTTGCCATGCGTCACCTCAACGATCCAATCATTCAAACCGGTATACTTGCCTATGACATCGTCCATTATATAATTTGCCAAAGCTACCAAAGAAATAAAAACAAGAAGCATGGCCGCTATATTCGTCATCAATTTCACACCGGTCACTGTTCCCGATGATATAGCATCCAAAACGGTTGCCTGTTTATTTTCTTTCTCCACAGGAGACAAACGGTCGGTTGCCTTTTCGGTCTGAGGGCATAACATCTTCGCCACAACAATAGCTCCGGGTGCCGCCATGACGGAAGCCGATAATAAGTGTTTGGCGAACAAAACGCGGGACATTGGATCCGCACCGGCTAACATACCGATATAAGTACCCATCACCGAACCGGCAATGGTACCCATCCCGGAAACCATAACCAGAAAAATTTCCGATTTATTCATCCCCGGCAGGTAATTCTTGATTAAAACCGGAGACTCGGTCATGCCCATAAAGATATTACCCGATACGACCAGGCCTTCTGCTCCGGAAATAGGCATAAACTTGCGCAGTACCCAGGAGAAAAGACCGACTATCCTTTGAATGATTCCCCAATGATAAAACATAGAAACCAAGGCTGAAAAGAATATGACGATAGGTAATGAATGAATCAGGAAACTAAAACCGTTCGCCTGGGTAGCATAAGGCCCCATCAAAAAATGAATCCCCTCCTGAGTGAAATCCATCAATTTGACAAAAACCTTGCCCAAACCTTCCAGAAGCCCTCCTATAAAAGGTACATAAAGTACGGCCAGGGCAAATACGATTTGCAGAAAAAGTCCTCCTCCGACTAATTTCCAGTCAATCCGCTTTCTGTCATAACTCAACAAATAACAAACTGCGAGAATCACTATCAATCCTAAAAGTCCTCTCAATAAGGATATCCAACCAAAGCCTACCTGTTCTTCTATCATAACAGCCGATCCCCTTCTTCCCGTTTTTTCAACTCCTCTTTATAGATCTGGGCATGTTCATAATTCTCCTGAGAGATTGCTTCTTCCAGGCGTACATGAAGTTCATCATCATTCAAAGCTCTCAACCAATGTTGTATCTCTTTCTCATCTTCCAGGTCTTCTAATTCCAAGGTTGACAGATAAGAATCCACTATATCTCCCAGTTCATCTTCCTCTGTCTCATCTTCTGTTGTGCGTTCTGTACTTTCCTCCAAAACGACTCCACACTCCCGCACAATCTGTTCTGTCGTATAGATCTCACATTTCACCCGAAGGGCTATAGCTATCGCATCCGAAGTGCGCGAATCCAATCGGATTTCCTGCTCACCATCACTGAAAAATAATTCGGAATAGAAGATACCGTCTTCAAATTTATAAATAAAAACCTCTTTCAAAACGACACCAAAAGCCTGCGAGAAAGAGGCAAATAAGTCATGCGTCAACGGACGTGGAGGAGTAATCTGTTCTATGGCAATAGCTATCGACTGAGCTTCTGCGGTTCCTACGATAATAGGAATGCGGCGAGGTCCTATTTCCTCAGCCAGGATCAAAGCGTAAGCTCCCGATTGTATCTGGCTATTACTTAATCCTTGTACATATAATTTTATTTTCGTATTCACTGATAATAGTAGTTAGGCATACAAATGTAATATTATATTTGGGAATTTTCATACAGATAGGCTCTTAACTGATTAAATGTAGCGTCTTTCAAAAGCACGACTTTGTTCCGATCCAAGAGGTAAAGTGTGGGTATAGCCTTTAAATCATATAACTCATTCTCTTTTATGGAACAAGAGATATCGTACGTATTCATCCATTGCCCGGGCAATTCCGAGAGATGTTTTTCCCATTCAAGCCATTCTTCATCCGGATAGACGGCCAATAATATCAGTTTTTTCTTATCCAGTCCTTTCTGTATCAATGGATCCCCCGCCAATTCTTTTGTCATCACCCGACACGCATCACATCCCGGATTGTAAAAAAAGAGTATCAGATAATCCGATTCGAGCGCATGCATTTCCCCTGTTTTTCCGTTAGCCAGGGTAAATTTAAAATCCGTTGCCACTTGCCCTACCCTGTTTTTTAACGCGATCTCCAACAAATGGGCAGGTCGTATTTTTTCCTCTTCGTTCAATTGATCGGAGGCCAACATCGATTCCAGGACAGGGATATAAAACTCCTCATTACGCATCGGGGCATTGGGATCATACAGGTATTTTTCATAAAGCCCGGTAAAATAAAGATAGACAACAGGATTCGCCTCTGCCTTTTTCAACATGGCTTTTATGGAAGCAACCACCTCTTTCGGATCTGTACGGGAGAAAGCAGCAACATAGTTACTAAAAGCCTGTTCGGTAACTTCCGGCAGATGCACATATGCCGTATCCGTAAAATCATACGTGTCCCAATAATGTTGTATCAGGTAAATAGCCCTTTGCTCCGGTTCGCTTATAAGTAAAGGAACAGAGACGGGTTCAAAAGTCAAGGTCTTTTCTGTTTCTTGCTTCCCCTTTTCTTCTCTCTTATTTCCACAGGCGTAAAATAAAAGCAATCCAATAAACAGATATACATACTTCATAAACAATAACTCAACACGAATTCAGAACTTTTATTTCATTTCTCAAATGTTCGGTTTTTTAAAGGGGCGGTTTATCCCGCTTTTCTCCTATATGCTTGACCTCTTTATCAAAATCGGATTCAAACAAACGGTCTTGTCTTTACAAAAATACAAAAAATAACAGGATAAAATCCACCCAAAAAGTTAAATCATTGAAATACTACCATATAACACATATTATTTCATTGTATACGGACAATATCCGGCAATTTCAAGAAGTCAATTTCCCCGGACTATTCTGTTGCCGATGCGCATCGGCAACATTGCTGAACGTGTTCGGCAATATTGCTGAACAGCTTCGTCTTTATTGCCGATGCGCATCGGCAACAGAATTCTCCCCTGTATTTGGACCTATTACAGCCGTAAGAACAAAAGAAAAAGGGCTGTTCCTTTTCCTATTGAACAGCCCTTTTCGTCTTACAAAATGCAGGTAGTAAGTGCCCGCTTCTTTTATAAATATCGTTCGGTTAATCCTTCAAAGGCATCGATACGCCGGTCGCGAAAGAAAGGCCACCAGCGACGCACCTGTTCACTGCGGCTCTTATCGATCTCTACGATCCGAATTTCTTCCTGTTCATCGGATAGTTGCGCCAGTAATTCGCCTTGGGGACCGGCCACAAAACTATTTCCCCAAAATTGAATGCCATTTGTTTGTCCGGAAGGATCTATTTCATGTCCTACCCGATTCACAGCAACAACGGGTAAACCGTTGGCTACGGCATGTCCACGCTGTACGGTAATCCAGGCATTTAACTGGCGGGATTTTTCTTCCTGCGTATCTTTATATTCCCAGCCAATAGCCGTAGGATAGATCAACAGTTCCGCTCCCCGCATAGCCATCAGGCGAGCTGCTTCCGGATACCATTGGTCCCAGCAAACCAAAACGCCCAATCGCCCGACAGAGGTATCAATCGGTTCAAAACCCAGATCCCCGGGAGTAAAATAAAACTTCTCATAATAAGCCGGATCATCCGGGATATGCATCTTTCGGTATTTGCCGGCTATCGTTCCGTCCTTCTCCAACACAACGGCCGTATTATGATACAAGCCGGGAGCACGTCTTTCAAAAAGTGACAACACGCATACCACCCCCAGTTCCTTGGCCAGACAGCCAAAATACTCCGTGGACGGACCCGGTATAGGTTCGGCCAGGTCAAAGAGGTCTGTATCTTCTGTCTGGCAAAAATAAAGACTGTTATGCAACTCCTGTAATACAATTAACTCTGCTCCCTCTTGGGCACAGGCACGAATATTCTTTTCTAACTTCAGGATATTCGCCTGACGATCCTTTCCGTTAGCCTGTTGAATTAAGCCTATCTTCATATCAAACAATATTCTATTAGTTAACAAATCCTCCCGGATATTGCATAGTTACACAATGCAATGAGCCGTGTTGTTTTATCAGAGGCAGGCAATTGATGCCAATTATTTCCCGATCCGGGAAAGCATATTGCAAGGCAGCCTTTGCCACCTGGTCTTTGGGGGAATCATAAAAGGGTAGCAATACGGCACCGTTTATTATCAGGAAATTAGCATAGGTTGCCGGTAAACGTTCCCCTTCCCATTCTACTTTATCGGCCATCGGCAGAGGAATCAATTGATAAGGCTCGCCATTCATCTGTCGAAACATTTTCAGCTCCTGCTCCATCAGTTGCAGCTCCTCAAAATGGTCGTCGTCCTTATCCTGACACTGCACATAAGCAATCGTATCTTCACTGCAGAACCGGGCTAATGTATCGATATGACTGTCCGTATCGTCCCCTTCCAGGTAACCGGATGTCAACCATAAGACACGCTCCAGCCCAAACATATGTTTCAGATGCTCCTCTATCTGGTCTTTCGTCAGAAAATCATTCCGGTTCATAGATAATAAACATTCCTCGGTAGTTAAGAGTGTACCCTTCCCATCCGTTTCCAAGCTGCCTCCTTCCAAAACCAGGTAACGCAAATTGGCAATGGTTACATTCTCATTAAAAAGATCGTAGGCAAACAGATACTGCGTAATCATATTATCCTGATTGGCCGGATACTTCAGTCCCCAACCGTTAAAGGTAAAATCGTACACCACAGGATCTCCATTTTCAAAAACAGAGATACCTCCATGATCGCGTGCCCAGGTATCGTTGCTGTCTATTTCACAGAACAATATACGACTTTCGTCTATTCCTTCGCCCAGTTGTTGTAAAACAACCTCTCTATTCTGACAAACAAGAATCAATTTCTCCCTTTTCAGAATCTCTTTGGCTATAGACACAAAACAAGGTATTACTTCATCTAAGAGAGGGGCCCAATCCGTATTTTCATGGGGCCAGGTCAATTGCACAGCACTCTGCGGATACCATTCCGCCGGAAACAGAGTTGAATGTTCCATCATTTATAAAAATCAACTTTTATGTGATTATCTCCTTTTTCTATTCAAATTCAGCGGGTAAAGATAAACATTTCCGGTAGGAGTTTAAAAAGAAAGAGCACTTCAATCATTCATTTCGAGTGGGCAAACAGGTTAATTTCTAAAATCTTTCAATACTTTTTGCAATTCCTGGCGGGCAAAAAAGATACGGCTTTTCACGGTTCCCAAGGGCAAATGCATCTTTTCCGCAATTTCATTATACTGATACCCACTCAGGTAGAGGGTAAAAGGAATCCGGTGTTCCCTGTTTAATTGTTCAATAGCCGCATTGATCTCTTGCAGGTCAGAAGAAGTATCCGGCGAGTTTACATCCGAATCAGAGACAATCGATAAATTATACACATCCACCCCTTGTTCTACCACAGTCTGCATACGTACCACCTTATGGTAATTATTAATGAAAAGGTTACGCATGACTGTCAATACCCAGCCTTTAAAGTTGACATTATCGATAAATTTATCCTGGTTATCCAATACTTTAAGGGTAGTATCTTGCAATAAATCCCGGGCATCTTCTTTGTTGGCGGTAAGCATCAAAGCAAAATGCATCATATGACCTTGTATATCCAGTAGATCTTTTTGAAATTGGGACGCTTTCATTTTCTTCTTTTTTTAATAATAAAATATATTTACTTGCTTTTGAACAAAGGTAGGGTATTCAGGTCCTGGTGTCAAACAGATATTTTTTATAAGAATATAAAGGCTATCTATATGAAATTGCTTATATTCGCTTTATGAACATACAACAACTCGAATACATATTGGCGGTGGATCAATTCCGTCATTTTGCCAAAGCAGCAGAACATTGTCACGTCACTCAACCGACCTTGAGTATGATGATACAAAAACTGGAAGATGAATTACATATCAAAATATTTGATCGCAGTTCACAGCCTGTAACCCCTACTCCTACCGGACGCAAAATCATTGAACAGGCACGGGTCGTTTTGTATGAAACCTCCCGTATCAAAGAAATTGTCAACGAAGACGAACATTCGCTCAAAGGTTCTTTCCGCCTGGCAGTCCTTCCGACCATTGCGCCCTATCTCCTTCCTCGCTTTTTCCAACAGTTGACCGTCAAACATCCGGAATTGGATATACGGGTATTGGAAATGAAAACAGCGGAGACATTGCAGGCATTACAAAACGGAGAAATAGACGCTGCCATCATTGCCAACCAACCTGTCGAACAGTATCTGACAGGAACGGTTCTCTTCTTTGAACAATTCTTTTGTTATGTCTCACAAAACGAACCTATCTATAAAAAAGAGCGCATACGCACAGCCGATATCAGTGAAGAACATCTTTGGTTATTAGACGAAGGCCATTGTTTCCGGGATCAGTTGATGCGTTTCTGCCAGATGGAAAAGGTGAAGATAAGACAGGCGGCCTACCAATTGGGAAGCCTTGAGACTTTCATGCGTATGGTCGAAAACAAAAACGGCATCACCTTTATTCCCGAATTAGCCGTTTACCAACTTAACAAAGAACAAAAGGAGCTTGTTCGCCCCTTTGCTATTCCCCAACCTTGTCGGGAGATTGTCTTTGTTACCCGCAAGGACTTTATCCGTCATACCTTGGGGGATTTATTGATAGAACGAGTGAAAGCCGCTGTCCCCAAAGAGATGTTGACTTTACAACCCGGACATAAAGTGGTTTAACGTTTAAAAAGTGACGACCAGTCTTCCCGCGGTTCAGGCATATAGGTACGTATACCGAGAGAGGCAGCGGCATGGCAATTGACCAGGGCATCGTCGATAAGCAACGTTTCTCCGGCTTCTATTGCGGCATCGTTTAAAACATATTCAAAGATATCGGTATTCGGTTTGAGCTTATGGAGCTCATAGGAAAGGTATATTTTAGAGAAGAAATCAGCAGGAGTATGGCCTTTATAGGAGAAGATGTTTTTTTCGGACCAATGCCAATGAATCACATTCGTATTACTCAGGAGCATGATATTATACTGTTTTTGCTGTTCGAGTAAGAGATCCAGCTTCCAGGTATCCACCTCATCGAGCATGGCAATCCAGGCAGTATCAATCTCTGTATCGGTCAGGCATTGCTGCGTCAGGTGACGAATCCCCTCCCGGAATTGACTGGCTGTAATTGTGCCTAACTCCAATTGCATAAACAGATCTTTATGCTGGTAATTATTTATCAGTTTATCCCGCACGTCGACACCCAGCTTTTCAAATGCATCGATACAGCGGTTGCGCGCCAGGTTGATAATTACTCCGCCAAAGTCTATAATGAGGTTTTTGACACCATCCATCTTATTTTTTCTTAGACCAGCGGTTTCGACGTCTGCGATGTCGCTGTTGTTGTTTGTATGTACGAATCCTTTGATAGGCAATCCAGACGAAGAGACCTCCAAAAACGGCAAAGATAAGGATCACAATGCCTGTATGCAAGTTATCTCCTTTGACACGGCTCCACATTTCCAGTACATGTTCCGTTTCATTCCCGAAGTCACGGATCATAGCACATCGTTCCACCACTTCCCGGTCAGGATATTGTACCGGATCAATCTGTATACTCTCGGCTCCGGGTCCGAAGAAATAACTCAGATCCGAAGAGACTTCTATTTCCGGATCAATCCGGGCTTCGAGTATCTCCGGTGTCGCTACGGCACTCACATATCCTATGGCATCCATATTGCGCAAAGCAATGTCCGGCCGACAAAGGTAATTAATAAAATAACTGGCGGCCTTTATATTACGCGCATATTTGGGAATCACCCATCCGTCGAACCAGATATTACTACCTTCAACGGGCACTTCATAATCCAGCTCTACTCCTACCGCCTCCGCTTCTTCGATAGCCCAAACCGCATCGCCACTCCAGGTAAAGTTCAACCAGGCTTTGTTCTTGGTCATCATTTCTTTCCCAAAATCGGCTTCCCATCCGGCGATATTGGGTTTCATGCGTTTGAGATAGTCTTCCGCCAATGCGATTGCTTCCGGGGAATTGTTATTCATCAATTGCTCGACAGTGACCGTTCCGGCTTCAAGTTCTTGGGTATGGGCATAAATAATAGCCGTACCGTAGGCATCGCGGTAACTGTCTTTCATCAGTATTTTGTTTTTATATCGGGGATCCCAAAGGCTCTCCCAAGTGGAGGCTTCTTCACGGGTAACAAATTGGCGGTTATACAGGATACCGGCTGTGCCCCACATATAGGCCACCGCATAATCTGTCGTTTGTCGTTCGGGCTGACTCACTTTGTTCAATTGCTCATAAATGTAGGGGGATACATTGTATATATAATTAGGCGTATTCCCAAAGTCTTTATGAATGGGCAACAAAAGGTCTTTCTTCAACATCCGTTCGATGATATATTCCGAAGGACAGACAAGATCGAAGTCCTCGTGTCCGCGCTCTATCTTAGTGAGCATGACCTCGTTGATATCAAACACCTGGTAGATAATACGGATATCCTCCCCAGTTTCTTCTTTATACCATTCCTCAAAATCGGTCAGTACCTCTTCATCGATATAATCGCCCCAATTGTATATCTTCAGAATCTTTTTCCGTTGTTCGTCGGAACGTCCACAGGAAGAGAGGACACTCAGAAGCAAGAAAAAGAGGGTTATTAATTGGATCAGTTTATTCATTACGTCCGTTTGTTGGCATTGGCTTTTTCCGCCCGTTTGTTAATAATAATCAGTAAGACCAAGACAGTCACAAAGATGATAGTTGACAACGGACGCAGTTCCGGCGTTAATCCGCCTTTGCGGGCATCCGCATAAATATAGGTGGACAGGGTTTCCAACCCTTCGTTTCCGATAGTAAATATGGTTACGGCAAAATCATCAATGGAAAGGGTAAATGCCAAGATAAAACCACTGATCATACCCGGACGTATTTCAGGCAGGATCACCTTCCGTAAAGCCTGAAACGGGGTGGCTCCCAGATCAAGTGCTGCCTCGTATACATTCTGATTCATATATTTCAAACGGGGCATCACACTCAGTACCACATAAGGGGTACAAAAAGTAATATGCGCCAGGACAACCGTCACAAAACCTTGGGATATACCCAGGCTGATAAACAAAAGAAACAATGAGACCCCGGTTATAATATCGGGGTTCAACATCGGAATACTGTTGACAAAACCGACTGCCTGCCGTGTTCTTGTGCGCAGGTTATAGATACCTATAGCAGCCATGGTACCCAACAGAGTCGACACGGTTGCTGCAATCATCGCTATCGTGAATGTATTCCATAAAGCGCTCACAAGCGAATGCCGGACGCCTCCACTAAAAAGAGAGGTATACAACTTCGTCGAAAAGCCTGTCCAGTTCCCCAATACTTTCGCCTCTGTAAACGAGAAAATCATGATAATCAGAATAGGCGAATAGAGAAGGATTAATAAAAGCCAGAGATAGCCTTTAGCCAGGTATTTTGTCATCATAAGAGCCCTCCTTCATTGGATGCATTATCCTCTTCCTGATTGAAAAGGCCGGTTATCCCTATCAGTATCAACATGATAAAGGAGAGGGTAGCTCCGTAGTTCCACATTCCGTTATTGATATTCTCCTGGATAGTCGTTCCAAAGAGTTTGATATTATTCATCGTAAGCAACTCCGCAATAGCAAAGGTGGATATTGTTGGCATAAAGACCATCATAATTCCACTAATCACCCCTGGCATCGACAAGGGGAAGACGGTTCGTACAAATACTTGGAAAGGGGTTGCCCCCAAATCCTGTGCCGCCTCAATCAGACTGCGATCCATCTTCTGGAGCGTATTGTATATGGGATAGATCATAAAGGGCAGGAAGTTATAGATCATACCGAATATCAAAGCCCCTTCTCCCAATGGGAAATGCAGGAAATCGAACAGGGCCACAGTTGCCAATGTACGGATCAATATATTCACCCACATGGGAAGAATAAACAAGACCACCATCGTACGGGAAGTGTTAAAGCGGGATTGACTGAGAATCCAGGCAGCAGGATAGCCCAACAAAATACAGGCTAATGTGGTAATGATCGCAATCCCCACAGAATACGCAAAGGTATTGACCGCCTCCGGGTGTATCATAAACTTACGGAAATGAACCAACGAGAAGTTCCCTTCGGCATCCGTAAAGGCGTAAAAGACAATTAATACCAATGGCAATACAACAAAGATGGCAAGAAAAAGAAGGTAAGGAATTGTCCAATTCCTACGTTTGCCCAAGAATGTCGAGATACTTCTACTCACAAGCTTCCCTGTTTATTATTTAATAACACGTATATATTCGGGAGCTATCGAAATACCCACCCGGTCGCCATCATCCCATACATCCTGCGTATCCACGAATATATCTTCGTTCCAATCGGTAAATACAGTCAGATGGTAATGGTTGCCTTTATAGAGAATAAACTTCACATCACCGGTAAGGATACCGTCTTCTTCGTTATCTTCCAGAACGACCCGGTTGAAATCGACTTCTACTGTCACCTTTGTTCCGGGTTCAATACCTTGCATTTCTTTACACTCAAAGGTGGTACCAAGAAACTCCACATGTGTCGGATCGATCCATTTCCCTTCGAAGGTATTCGTTATTCTTTCTTTCTTCATGACATGAATATCTGCCGGTTTCACCCGAAGGCCTACCTCCTGTCCTACCTCAAAGGTATGGTAGTCATGCACCATAAATTCATATCCATTGGGGGTCTGAACCATCATCTCATAGTGAACCCCTTTAAACACGGAGGATGTAACAATTCCCTGCAATATAGCGGCATCCGACAACTCGAATATATAAATATCTTCCGGTCGTACAACGACATCCACCGGCACATCCTCTCCAAAACCTTCGTCCACACATTCAAACGTTTGTCCGGCAAAATGAACCAAATGATCCTTCACCATTGTCCCGTTCAGGATGTTACTCTCCCCGATAAAATCGGCGACAAACGAATTAATGGGTTCGTTATAAATATCGACCGGGGTGCCTATCTGCTGGATACGTCCTTCGCTCATCACGGCAATCGTATCGCTCAATGTCAAGGCTTCTTCCTGGTCATGCGTCACATATACAAATGTAATACCCAACGACTTATGCATCTCCTTCAACTCCAACTGCATATCTTTACGCATCTTGAGATCCAGGGCTGCCAAAGGTTCATCCAATAACAACACCTCCGGTTCATTAACTATCGCCCGGGCAATAGCCACGCGCTGTTGTTGTCCCCCCGAAAGGGAGTCCACATCCCGGTATTCATAATCGGTCATTCCTACCATCTTCAAGGCCTGTTTAACCTTTTTGGCAATAGTAGCCGCCGGAAGCTTTTTGAGCTTCAGTCCGAAAGCAATATTATTGAACACATTCAGGTGAGGGAAAAGGGCATATTTCTGAAACACCGTATTTACCGGACGTTTATGGGGAGGCGTTTCCGTTATCACCTGCCCGCTTATTGTTATCACACCTTCCGTAGCCGACTGGAAACCAGCTATTAAACGCAGCAACGTCGTCTTCCCACAACCGGAAGGCCCCAGTAAGGTGACAAACTCCCCTTTACGTACATATAGTGTCACATCATCCAACGCCGCTTTCTCTCCAAAATACTTGGAAACATGCTCTACACGAATGATGTTATCAGACTTTTGCATAAGCTATTCATTAAAATCGCACAAAGGTATAGATTTATATCACAATCAACAAAAAACAACCGGCCGAATTAGGGAGAGTAAACGGTCTGTACAAACCAGCCTCAACCGACCTGTAAGACACTACTTTACAACAAAGACATCAAAAGCTAATTCCCACAACAAGAAAGACATCATCGTTTTCAGGCGAAACAACTCCTTGTACAAATAAAGGCAAAGAGAATGATTCGGAAAATCGGATCTCTTTCGTGGCTGTTAAGGAGAGAGAGGGCACAGAAAAACCACTCTTCCCGGCTTTATTATACATCCCGGTCCAGGGGGAAATACCGATGGCAGGAACAACCTGTACTCCTTTTACCGTAAAATCGTAGGCAGCCTCCATATAGGTAGAGAACTGTTGATTCCCTTTTTCATCCCTATCCCCCCCCGCAAAGAAAGTGCTCCAGCTAAGGCTCAGAGGGAAAGATTCCCCCATATGATAGCCAATCATACCTTCAAAATAGTGATCGGAAGAGTATCTTCCGTAACGGGCACCTTCACCCGACCACCAATAATCATTCAGTATAATGGATAAGCCGCCCCGTTCATATCCCAGAGCAAGATCGAATTCTTTACTTCTGTAAATATCGGAGGAGGTCGTAAAATCGGTCGATCCCCAGGCTGTCAACGAGAATCCGGCATAAGAGAAAGTCAAAGTGGGTTGAATAGAGGCTCCCGTTTGATAAGCCCCCCGCCATACATAGCTACTGACAAGGTCGACAGCCGGATTTATTTCAACGGTCTTTTTATCCTCCTGTGCCCCTGCAGAGTCAAAAATAAACAGAGCCATTATACACACAATCGCACGTTTAATAGTAATTGTTTTCATTTTTCTTTTGTCCTTAGATAAACTTTTATTTTAACCACTTCTTTAATCTGAATATAGCTTCCAACATATCATCCCGATCCCCAAAGGCGGTAAGGCGAAGAAATCCTTCCCCACTCGGCCCAAAGCCCACACCCGGTGTTCCGACTATACTCACTTCATAAAGTAGTTTGTCAAAGAACTTCCAGGAAGAAAGGCGGTCGGGTGTCTTCAACCACAGATAAGGCGCATTCACACCTCCATATACCCGCAGACCACATTCCTCCAATCCCTCTTTCATGATCTTCGCGTTCGTCATATAATAGTCGATTGTCTTTCGCACCTGTTCCTTCCCTTCCGGTGTATAGGTCGCTTCAGCACCACGCTGAGTGATATAGCTGGCCCCGTTGAATTTGGTCGTCTGGCGACGATGCCATAATTTATTTAAAGAGGCAGACTCACCGGATAAGGTGAAGCCTTTCAATTCTTTGGGTACAATCGTATACCCACAACGAACTCCTGTAAATCCCGCTGTCTTGGAAAAACTGCGAAACTCTATCGCCACTTTTTTGGCTCCCTTAATCTCGTAAATGGAATGAGGTATATCCGGTTCTTGTATGTAGGCTTCATAGGCTGCATCGTACATTATCAAAACATCGTTTGCCAAAGCATAATTCACCCATTTCTTTAATTCCTGTTTGTTTAGCGTTGTGCCCGTAGGGTTATTGGGGTAACAAAGATACAGTATATCAATACGTCTTTGGGGTAATTCCGGGACGAAATTATTTTCCTCCGTACAGGGTATATAAACGACATCGCTCCACTTTCCCTCCTCCAACACTCCGGTACGTCCGGCCATCACATTCGAATCGATATAAGCCGGATAGACAGGATCGGTCACGCCTATGCTATTGTCATGCCGGAGAATATCCCCTATATTCGCAGTATCACATTTGGTTCCGTCGCTCACAAAGACTTCTCCCGGTTCAATATATATGCCTCGGCTGGCATAGTCGTTTTTAATAATGGCTTCGATCAGGAACGGATAACCCGGTTCAGGGCCATATCCATGAAAATGATCCTTCGTCGACAGATCTTGCACCGCTTTAGACATCGCTTCAATAACGGCTGGTGCCAAAGGTTGTGTTACATCCCCAATCCCCATGCGGATAATCCGTTCCTTGGGGTGTGTCACCTTAAAGCTATTTACTTTTTTAACGATATCTGAAAACAAATAATTACTTTGCAATTTCAGATAGTGTTCATTTATAAGTGCCATATATTGTCAATTCTTATTCATTTATCTCTTTGTCAAAAAATACGCGGCGCAACCTTCCCTATTCCCTCTTTCACCCTGCAAATATAAAACTATTTGATGCCAACAGCCAAAAACAACAGGCTTTTCGTTACCCGATATTCAACAGGTATACCTTCTCTTGTCCTTGCCCGACTAGCGAAAAGAAAGGATAAGGATTTCATCCGATTCGGCATAAAAAGGATTCTTTGTTGCTAAAAAGACGGTAATGCATGTATTTTGGAACATTGAAATTAAAATAAACAACCTACCTTTGCGATGGTTTTTAATGTGTGAAAAACAAGTAATGAGGAGAAAGATTGTCTTTTTATTTACTCTTTTAGGGATCGTTTGCCTGGCTAAAGGTCAAAATACGGTCATTAAAGGAGTAGTAACAGATTCACTGACGGGAGAATTCCTGCCCTACGTATCAATTATATTTACAGGAACCAGTATAGGTACTACTACAGATATAGACGGAAAATTCGACTTTTCCGCCCATACGAGTGTGCGTACCCTCAAAGTCTCTTATCTCGGATACACCGAAAAAGAGGTAAAAGTAAATGTCGGACGCACCAACAACCTGCATATCCAGTTGGCACCCACCACTATTGCCTTGTCGGAAGTCGTAATCAAACCCGGCAAAGAGAAATACAGTAAAAAGGAAAACCCGGCGGTTACCTTTGTGCGCAACATCATCGCCCGCAGGGAAGATAATGATCCACGTAACCATGATTATTTCCGGTACGATCAGTATGAAAAAATAATCATGGGGTTAAATGATTTTCAACCCAAACCCAAACGAGAAGACGGGAAAGCACGCCGGTTCGACTTCCTTATCGACTTCATAGACACATTGGATGTAGGCAGACAATTACTGCCTTTGGTGGAAAAAGAAAAGATTGAGACGGTATATTACCGGAAAAATCCGAAAAACGAGAAAAGATTTATACAAGGTGTAAAAGCAGCGGGAGTAGACGAGATTCTTTCGCCGGAAGGGATGCAGGTCATTCTGGATGAGGTATTCCGTGAAGTGGATATCTTTCAGAATGATATTCCTTTGTTCCTGCTTCGTTTTGTGAGCCCGCTGGCCCGCTACGGACCGGACTATTACAAATATTACCTGCTCGACACGTTGGATATACAGGGGGAGAAATGCGTAGACCTGGGTTTTGTTCCTTTTAATTCGGAAGGATATGGCTTTACAGGACACTTATACGTCACGCTGGATTCCACCTATTTCATAAAACAATTGCAGTTGAATGTACCGAAAGACATCAATCTCAACTTTGTAGACAGGATGACTATCAATCAACATTTCGATCGCAAAGAAGATGGAACGCGTATCATTACCAAAGATGATATCCTGGTAGACCTGAAACTGACGGAAAAAAGAAAGGGCATACTCGCACGACGCACCCTGATCTATAACAACCAGGATTTTTCACCACCGGACAACCAGGCTATTTTTCAGAACAGCTCACCGGTTATTACAGCCGACCTTGCCTACAAACAGCCTAAAGAATTCTGGGAAGAGATGCGCCCACCGGAAGTCTCGTCTAAGAATGGAAACAGCGTCGAGAAATTGATGGCTATGTTTCGGGATGTTCCTCTTTTCAAGATAACAGAAAAAGTGGTCTCTGTTTTTGTCAATGGGTATATACAAACCCATACGGATCCCTCCAAAAGTAAGTTTGAGATCGGACCGGTAAATACATTCATCAGCCCCAACAATATCGAAGGGGCTCGCTTCCGCGTAGGGGGAACGACGACGACTAACTTCAGCAAGCGATTGTTTCTGGACGGTTACGTCGCTTATGGTACCAAAGACGAAAAAATCAAATACGACGCAATTGCCGAATATTC
Organism: Parabacteroides sp. 52; assembly: GCF_010500925.1. Taxonomy (GTDB): domain Bacteria; phylum Bacteroidota; class Bacteroidia; order Bacteroidales; family Tannerellaceae; genus QVMG01. The sequence continues at coordinate 191,176 of NZ_QVMG01000002.1, read as the reverse complement.
GTTTATCGACAAAAAAGAATTCCGTAAAGAGTTCCCCGTTCACTCCATCCGGGCAGAAATGAGCTATGATGTAAACCAGTTGGGACAACAATATATGTACACCAACAAAGACAATATCTTCCTTGCCTGGAAACGACAAAAAGACACACGGGCTACTTACTTAAGAAATGCAGAGCTTACCTACTACCGGGAACACCATAACGGACTAGGCTATGGAGCAGTGATCCGGAATAAAAAAGAATTCTCAACAGAGTATTCCGCCTTCGACCGCATCGGGGCCGACGGTGAATTAACTCCGCTTCATTCATATACAATGACAGAAATGGAGTTCCGTTTCCGCTATGCACCCAAAGAAAAATTCTATCAGACACGTAATTACCGCTACCCCATAACCCTGGATTATCCGGTTATTACCCTGAGCCATGTGACTGCCCAGAAAGGATTTATGGGTTCCTCATTTACCTACAACCGGACAGACGTAGGACTGCAAAAGCGCTTTTGGCTAACCCCTTTTGGTTATACAGATATTATTCTTAAAGCAGGTAAGGTTTGGGACAAAGCTCCATACCCCTTATTGATATTGCCAAATGCCAACCTCTCCTACTCCATTTATCCGGAATCCTATACCAATATGAACGCGATGGAGTTTATCAATGACGAGTATGCTTCCTGGGAAATGACCTATTTCATGGGAGGGGCCTTATTGAACCGTATCCCGTTGTTAAAGAAACTACAATGGCGCGAAGTATTCACCTTCCGCGGTTTATATGGCAATCTGACAGATAAGAACAACCCTTTCCTGGCTTCTGAAAGAGAAGGACTGTATGCCTTTCCCGAAGGATCTTTCCTGATGGGCAGCAAGCCTTATATGGAAGTGGGGGTAGGATTGGAAAATATCTTCAAATTCATTCGTTTGGACTATGTTTGGCGTCTTTCCTACCTGGATAATCCGGGCATTCAAAAGAGAGGCCTTCGCTTCATGATGAAAATATCCTTCTAAAAGCCCTATTCCCCAAGGAGTATACCGCTATTTTTGCAGGATAATTCTACTGTTGATAGCTATCGTCAGTACTGATGATAACTATNACTATCGTTACTACTGATGATAGCTATCGTTACTACTGACGATAGCTATCAACACTAAAATACCTCCCCCGTTTTTTATAAAAACAGCAAGCCGTCTGAAGCTCTTCACTGCAATCGAAGAAGAGTTCCCCCCTATTGTCTATCATTGAATCCGCCAAAAAAAGAGGGTGAAATCACCGAATGATTTCACCCTCTTTGGGATCTTGTATTTCTGAACTTTCTTATTGAATTGTCACTGTCAACGGGTTGTTAATCTTTTCGGCAGCAGTCTGCATATAGACAAACCAGTCTTCCGGTGTAGCAAATCCCCACTTACTCCATCCACCTCCGAAGTAGTAGGTGTATGCATTACCGGGGGTGTAATCGCTGATTGCCAAAACATGGCCATTGGCTTTACGGTCTTTCTTCTCTTCCTCTGAGAAATAAACAGCCTTGGCTTCTTTCAATGTTTGTATCTGAGGCACTACTGCTCCTGCATAGATCTGGCCATTTTCCGGATGGATAGGATCGGCATAAGCAATATATCCTTTCGTTGCATCAGCCTGGTATACATCACTGGGTTCATGTATGACAATACCGGTTGCAATAGGAGTTGTTTCTGTCAGATTCTCATAGTTGAGAACAACCTTATTCAGTTGAGTGCCAGCATCCAGAGACAACAAACGGGTTTCAATAACATTGTCATTCTCTTTGACCGTAAGCGGATTATAAACCAATTTTACAGTAAAGCGCAAAGGACCATTGTCCAGGATCTCATAGGTTTTATAACAATAGGGATAAACAATCGAATCGTCTGTCATCAAAGCAGATGTCCCTCCTCCCAATGTCGGGCCAACAGAATAATAATCCAGTCCATCCCCGTGATCGAAGTGGTAAGAAACCGAATTGGCCAATTCGCGGGCAGCTTTCGGATCTGTCTTCCGCAATTCCGCGATCTTTGCCCGTGTTTCAGGATTCAACTCCTTATGATAACGAGCTTCTACTACCGGATGGGATACACTTTTCGTCCATATATCATATCCAAAAGCCCGTTCTCCTGTTGCCTGCAAGGCTGGTCCGTAAGTACGGAATGCGACACGATCATTTTCCCAGGCAATATCATCTACCCGTTCCGGATAGAATTTGCCACAGCTTATAGTTGAATAAGCTTTCGGAGTACCTGATACCACGGTATAAACCGTACTACTTTTAGCTCCTACAGAAACAGGGAAAATCAACTTATTATCATAAGTAAGCTGGTAGGCTATTTCCGTACCTTTCGCATCTGTGATAAGAAACTGATCGCCATATTTCGCCTGGATGGAAGATAATGCATCCGGTGACAGTTCTACGACTTCGTTCTCCCGATTCATTTCGAGCGGATTGTTTACCGTAATCTCGACATTTTTACTCTCTGTGCAGGCAAAAGCGGCTGCCAGAAAAAACAGACCTAAAATCTTTTTCATAAATACATTCAATTATTTAGTTTTCACATTTACTATATTCTCCTCTGTTCTCTGTTGAGGAGGCTGATGGACAGCTTCTTTTTTTATTTTTCCTACGTATTGTTTTTATTCAAACATTCGGTCTATCCCCATGGCTCCGGTAGTAGTCCCTTCATGGTTTTCAGGAGAAGACTCTTCGCAGGGATCCGCGTATTGAGGAGGTATGATAAATGTCTCCTCTTCAGAATAACCCAAGGTCTTGTCTGCATATACCTTTTGCATGAACAGACCATAAACCGGCAAGGCCATACTGGCTCCCTGCCCTTCGGTCAGCCGATCGAAATGAATGGAACGATCCTCTCCTCCTACCCAGCAGCCGGCGACAAGGCTTGGCGTGAAAGCCATAAACCAACCATCCGAGTTGTTCTGCGTTGTTCCTGTTTTTCCGCCCATTTCGGCTTTTATACCATACCGAAAACGGATACGTGTTCCGGTACCCTGATCGACAACTCCTTTCAACATATGAAGCATCTTATAAGAGGCATCTTCCGTCAAGACTTCGTTCATTTGTGTAGAGAAAGAGGCAATTGTGTTTCCATAGGAATCTTCTATGCGGGTGACATAAAGCGGATCGACCCGTATGCCGTTATTGGCAAAGGTTGAATAACCGGTTACCATCTCTCCTACCGACACGTCTGGTGTCCCAAGAGCTATGGCGACAACCGGATCCATTTGGTTATTGAGCCCAAAGGAATGCAATAAGCGGACAAATGTATAAGGAGATAATTTATTTATCAGATAAGCGGTCACCCAGTTTGAGGAATTCTGCAACCCCCATTGAATAGTAACCATCTCTCCGACATTCTTAGGACTTGAATTCTGAGGTTCCCAAAGCTTGCCATTCTCATCCCGCAAACTTTGTTTTACATGTAACATCCGTTCACAGGGACTAATACCTTCAATCATAGCCAATGAATAAAGATAAGGTTTTATGGTAGAGCCAATCTGACGACGTCCTCCATTCACCATATCATATTGAAAATAATTATAGTCAATACCTCCCACATAGGCCTTCACATGCCCTGTACGGGTATCCATTGACATAAACGCCGTACGCAAAAAACTCTTATGGTAACGAATGGAGTCCCAAGGTGACATGATTGTATCTATAGGTCCTTTCCAACTGAACACACGCATATCGACCGGCTTCTTGAACTCTTCCCGGATCGCTTCTTCTTTGAGTCCTTCTTTCTTCAGGGCACGATAACGGTCTGTCTGATGCATGGCACGCATCAATATGGTATCCACTTGACCCAAACGTAGGTCTTTTGAAAAAGGAGCATAGGTACGTCCTTTCTTTTCTTTGGTAAACAGAGGTTGAAGATCTCCTCCGATATGTTCACGTACTGCTTCTTCAGCATATTGCTGCATACGCGAGTCTATGGTAGAATAAATCTTCAGTCCATCTGTATAGATATTGTAATAGTCGCCGTCGCTTTTCTTATTTTTATTACACCATCCATATAGAGGATTTGTTTCCCAAGCGAGAGAGTCTTCTTTAAATTTCTGAGCCTGCCAGGATGCATATTTACTTCGAACAGGTTTCTTTGCGGTAAGGGCCATACGAAGGTATTCGCGGTAATAAGGAGCCAAGCCGTCTTTATGATCCATACGGGTGAAATGTACAGTAAGAGGCAAGGCTTTCAAGGAGTCACACGTTGCACGCGATAGATAATCCGCTTTATACATTTGTTCGAACACCACATTTCTTCTGCCGCGCGTACGCTCATTATGACGCACCGGATTGTATAAAGAAGGATTCTTACACATGCCAACCAAAGTGGCTGCTTCTTCTATTTTCAGACTTTGGGGAGTCTTTCCAAAATAAACACGCGAAGCCGATTGAATACCAACGGCATTATAGAGAAAATCAAATTTGTTCAGATACAGATTGATAATCTCTTCTTTGGTATAAAAACGTTCCAATTGAACGGCTATAACCCATTCAATCGGTTTCTGAAAAATACGTTCAATGAAATTATCTGCATTCGGAGAATACAGCTGTTTTGCCAATTGCTGGGTGATGGTGCTGCCTCCTCCACCACTCTTTTGAAACAGGATACCACGCTTTACTATAGCCCGAAACAAACCGATTACATCAATTCCACTATGTTGTGAAAAACGAATATCCTCAGTCGCAATCAAGGCATTTACCAGATCCGGTGAAAGGTCTTCATAATTCACGCGGATACGGTTATCCATGCTTAAGCCAAAACTGCCTAAGGTCTTTCCATCGACTGAAATGATTTGGGAGGCATATTTATCAATAGGATTCTCCAGCTGTTCCACCGGAGGCATATATCCAATCGATCCTTTAGAAATAGCGACAAAGATTAGCGCTACTATGATTAAAAGAGCAGCATATAAAGTCCATGCTGAAATAAAAATAATCTTTTTTACTTTTGAAGCCATTTTACTCGAATCACCTTTGTGTATTTAAACACGCAAAGGTAACAAAAATAAAATATTGCGCTATCTAATAAAGGATCGTTTGGAGAGATTTAGATTTCTTTCGGATATTATGCTTCTACCCGACTCAGATTGAGCGTTATTGTCAAACCTTTTTTAAGACTATCGGCCAATAAACTTTCAACAGTAGCCCCTATTGTAGGATCTTCTAATTTTATCAATTCCAACAATATTTTTAACGACTCTGCTGAAATAGTAGCTCTTAACTCCAGGCGCTTATCGGAAAGCGTCAATACATCAAATGCATTGAACGGGATCGGCAGGATCTCATCGAACCGGAAGGCCAGTTGATTGTTTTCATATGCATATGCCGGTGCATATTGTACAGGGGATTTGTCTTTTATCGGTATATAAAAGTGAGCCATATTGTCGGCATCAAAGGTATATGTACTACTTGTTATCTCAATACCTTGTTGAGAAAAAACAACGGGTAAAGTCAGGTTTAAAACAGTATTATCGGTACTTATGTCGGTTACCTTATGAATGGTCCATTTACCAACAATATTTCCATCCATATTGCCCGAATCATCGTCGTCACTACAAGCTGGTAAAATAACGAGTGTCAACAAAAAGAAAGCTAAAAAAATCTTGTAAGTCAATTCTGTAAGTTTCATCTTTTTCTTATTTATTTGTTAGAATTAAATGTGTTTCAATTATAAACTTCTTTCACTATACATTTGTTCATAGTACTTCATATAATCACCTCCGGTTATCTCTTCTACCCACTCCTGATTATTGAGGTACCAATAGATCGTTTGCACAATGCCTGTTTCAAAAGAAGTCTCCGGCGTCCAACCTAATTCGGTATTTATCTTTGTCGGATCAATGGCATAACGTTGGTCATGTCCGAGGCGATCCTTGACAAAGGTGATCAAACTCTCATTGATCCAGTCGATAGAAATGGAACCGTCTGAGGAACGTTCTTTTTTCTTTAACACCTCCCGGTAGCGAGGCTCTTCATGCATAATCCGGTGAATGGTTTGAATAGTCAGTCGTACAATTTCAATATTTTGTTTTTCATTATGCCCACCAACATTATAAACCTCTCCGACTCTTCCTCGTCTCACAACAAGGTCGATCGCTTTACAATGGTCTTCTACATACAACCAATCACGTACATTGGAACCATCCCCATAAACCGGCAAAGATTTACCTTCCAGGATATTTTTGATAATCAACGGTATCAATTTTTCCGGAAAATGATATGGACCATAATTATTGGAACAACGGGTAAGGGTAACCGGCATTTTATAGGTATCAAAATAGGCTTTCACAAACAAATCGGCACTGGCTTTGGATGCACTATAGGGACTGCGTGGATCCAAAGGGGTATCTTCATAAAAATATCCCTCATTGCCCAAACTACCATACACTTCATCTGTAGAGACCTGATGAAACCGTACGCCTTCCCTCCAAATAGGGTAACCTGTACTGTCTTTCCCTGTCACCCAGGCTTGCCGGGCAGCATCCAACAGATTTTGTGTTCCCAATATATTGGTTGTGAGGAATAATTGTGGATTTTCAATGCTACGGTCCACATGGCTTTCTGCTGCAAAATTAACTACATAATCAAATGCATATTTTTCAAACAGTTCATTAGCCAATGAACGATCGCAAATATCCCCTTTAACAAAAACACAACGTTCTCCGTCAATATCATTTGCTATCGTTCCCAGATTACCTGCATAGGTTAATAAATCCAACAGGACTATTTTCACATCAGAATAGGTCTCCAGCATATATTTGACAAAATTAGCCCCAATAAAACCTGCTGCACCGGTAACCAAATATGTTTTCATCATTAATTCTATTTATTTTGTATAACGAATATTCAACTTTGCTGCACTTAAAAGAGGCAAGACTTTATCTTTATCAGATAATAACATAGCAGATTCATCGGCAATTCTCCAATCAATACCTATGGCAGGATCATTATATAATACGCCGGCTTCATACTCCGGTTTATAGAGATTATCTACCTTATATTGAAAAAGAGCGGTGGCACTCATCACCTTAAATCCATGAGCAAAACCGCGTGGCACAAATAATTGTTTTTTGTTCTCTCCGGAAAGAAGTACTGCTACATATTTCCCAAATGTAGGAGAATCAATACGTACATCTACGGCCACATCCAATACCTCTCCTTCTATAACCCGAACCAATTTAGCTTGGGCGTAAGGTGCTAACTGATAATGTAACCCACGTAATACATGCTGACTGGAAAAAGATTCATTTTCCTGCACAAAATTCACCACTCCTATATTTTCTTCAAAATCTTTCTGCTTAAAAGACTCCATGAAATACCCTCGCCCATCCTTAAACACCTTCGGTTCAATCAACCACACACCAGGTATATCCAATTCTTTAAATGTCATAGTCCTTTTTATTTTAATACAGGAAACAAAGTAAACCATTTTCCGCCATTCCTACAACTCCGTCACTTCTCTATTACATCATCATCGTCCACACAAGACTTTCATGTTACTTTGCGCCCCACCTTCACTATCCATATAAAAAAGCGCCCAAACATTTGCTTAAACAAAAATAATTCCCTTTCTTTGCACTCGCAAAACCGGGAAGTAATTCCCTTAGGGTTCCTTGGCCGAGTGGCTAGGCACCGGTCTGCAAAACCGTCTACGGCGGTTCGAATCCGCCAGGAACCTCAATGCCAAACCGCTATTCGTTTAATTATAAAACGTTTAGCGGTTTTTCTTTTGAGTAAGTTTTGCAAAATGCGCCCACATTTCTCAGAGAGTTGCATTTTTGAAAAATATAAAAAAAGAGGATTACTTTCGTAATCCTCTTTTTGAGAGCGGAAGACGGGGCTCAAACCCGCGACCCTCAGCTTGGAAGGCTAATGCTCTATCAACTGAGCTACTTCCGCATGTTTTGCTTACGCAAAAAATAATTATCAATTTGAGCGAGCCTATTTGCTCGTGTGGGCAGTGATGGATTCGAACCACCGAAGTCGAAAGACAGCTGAGTTACAGTCAGCCCCATTTGGCCACTCTGGTAACTGCCCCCATGTTTGTTTTTCTCAAACGCAGTGCAAAGGTAGTGTTAATTTTGTAATTTGCAAGAAAAATCGATCATTTTTATTGCAGTAATTGCAGATTCATCTCCTTTATTACCGTATTTACCTCCGGCACGGTCTTCTGCCTGCTGCATATTTTCGGTAGTTAACAGCCCGAAAATGAACGGAATGTCATACATCAGATTTAGTTCCGTAACCCCTAAAGTCACGCTATCACAAACGTAATCAAAATGAGGTGTATCGCCACGAACAACGCATCCTAATAGTATCACTGCATTTAATTCTTTATTTTCAGCCAGGCATTTTGCTCCAAAGGTTAACTCTACGCTTCCCGGCACCCGGCCAATAACGATGTTATTTTGTTTTACACCATGTTTTTCTAACGTGTTGCAGGCTCCTTCCAATAGTTTTTCTGTTATAGCTTTGTTCCATTCAGCTACAACAATACCGATATTCATTTCTGAAGCATCCGGTATACTGTTGAAATCATACTCTGATAAGTTTTGATAAGCTGTTGCCATAATTTTTTGATTTAAAAAAAGGATGCCCTGATCGAGACATCCTCCTTATTATTATCGTAATGATTGAATTTCTTACTTAGCTAATTCGCTGGCACGTGTAATATATTTGTCAATATCTCCGGCTTCAGCTGATGTAGTGTATTTTTCTTTGATAGCAGTATATACTTTTACTGCATCTTTGTATTGTTTCAAGCTTTCGTAAGCAGTACCCGCTTTCATTAAATAAGCAGGGCTGATGATATCGTTTTTAGCCTGATTCGCTGCTTTTTCAAAATAAGAGACACCTTCTTTCACTTGTCCCATGTTCACATAACAATCGCCGATCAGACCGGTAACAGAAGGAGAGATCATCTCATCTTTGCCACTGAATCCTTTCAGGTTTTTCAATGCTTGTTCGTATTCACCCATTCTGAAATGACAGATACCAGCATAAGCTTTAGCCAAATTGCCCGATTTTGTATTTCCGTATTGATTGATAATCGCTTCAAACCCTTCGTAATCGGCACCATTACCATTTAATGCTAAAGCAAATGAATCTTTGGCAAAATATTGTTCCCCTTTGAACAAAGCTGCTGTGGCTTTGCTTTCGCGTGGAGCCAAATACCCTTGTTTAACCCCCATGAAAATTGCAATAACAACTGCAATAGCCAGGATGCCATAAATTATTTTCTTAGAGTGATTTTCAATAAAATGTTCTGATCTGGAAACGATTTCTCCAACTTCCAACTCTTTGTGGGTCCCTTTCGTTTTATTAGTAGCCATAAGTCTTTTATAGTTATTTATTTAATTTTTCTTTGTTCTTGGGAATGCCTGTGGCGATTCAAAGCGCAAAAGTAGTTTTTTTTACGGAATAAACTACACTTACGAAGTATATTTTTTAATTTTGTACGATTAATACGGTGCAGATGATACTGAATAAGCTCTCTATTCTCAATTATAAGAATATTCTTCAATCGGAAGTGACTTTTTCTCCCAAGATGAATTGCTTCTTTGGCAATAATGGAATGGGGAAAACCAATCTATTGGATGTGATCTATTATCTTTCTTTTTGTAAAAGCCATCTGCATACGTCTGATAGCCAGATTGTCCATAAGGAACAGGATGTGTGTGTGATACAAGGACTGTATCAATATGAAGAGAGAATGGAAGAGATCTTTTGTGCTATCCGTCCGCGGCAACGTAAGCAGTTCAAGAGGAATAAAAAAGAATACGATAAACTCTCCGAGCATATCGGCTTATTACCTTTGGTGATGGTCTCACCGGCTGATGCCAGTCTTATTCAGGGAGGAAGTGAAGAGCGGCGGCGTTTTCTCGATTTGATAATCTCCCAACAGGACAAAAATTACCTGCATGCCCTTATACAATATAATAAAGCCTTGTTGCAGCGCAATACCCTATTGAAAAATCAATCATTGGACACTTCGCTTTATGAGGTGTTGGAAATGCAGCTGCATCGGTATGGCTGTCAGGTCTATGAAAAACGAAAACAACTGGTTGAAGAGCTTATCCCTATCTTTAATTCTTATTATCAAACAATCTGTCGTTCCACGGAAGAGGTAGGACTTAGCTATCTTTCTCCACTGGCAAACACAGACTTGTCCGATCAGTTGGCTGCGAACCGGGAACGGGATCGTATCCTGGGCTATACCTCTGTCGGTATTCATAAAGACGAGTTGGAGATGACATTGAGTCACAGCCTGATTCGCCGCGTAGGGTCTCAGGGGCAGAACAAAACCTATCTGATAGCTCTGAAGCTGGCACAATATGCCTTTCTTGCCGAGAGAGGAACAACGACTCCGATCTTATTATTAGATGATATATTCGACAAACTGGATGCCGACCGGGTGGAACAGATCATCAAATTAGTAAGTGAGAGTGGTTTTGGGCAAATATTTATTACGGACACCAACCGGAAATACCTGGATGAGATCCTGGCCGCTATGCATCATGACTATGCTTTATTTAAAGTAGAGCAAGGGGAAGTACAACCTTTAAAAAGCGATACATATGAAGCGTAAAAATGCGCAGACAATAGGAGAAGTAATCCGGGACTTTTTTGAAGAGAATCAGGTTTTACGTGAAAAGATATTCGAGACGCGTGTTGAACAGGCATGGGCAGAAGTCTTAGGTCCGATGGTGATGCAATATACCCGTAATATATATGTAAAAAACCGTATTCTTTATGTGTCTCTTTCTTCTTCCGTCTTGCGCAATGAATTGGTTCTTTCCCGGGAACGTTTAATCAAAAGTCTGAATGATCACGCAGGTGCCCAGGTGATAAATGATGTTGTTATTCGGTAAACACGGTATCCATACTATATTCTTTTTCTTATCATTCGATTTTTCATTTTATCAGACAATAATATCACATTCTTAGAAGATAAAGCCAAAGTGTTTATAGGAGTAAAAAACTGAATGAAAAGGAATCCTTTTACTTATAAACTCTCAGATGAAGCACACCCTCAAATTAAGCAAAATGTAAACATTTCCCGCCCGTTATAGCTGTTTTTTGGATAATTCTTTTATATTTGCTCCCCTAACTGACTATAAAAACAAACATATTGCTATGATTAACCAGGAATTGATAAATCCACAGAGTATAATTGTTGTGGGGGCTTCCAATAATGTGCATAAACCCGGTGGGCGACTGATGCGAAACTTATTGGATGGTAAATATAAAGGAATCTTGTATGCTGTAAACGCGAAAGAAACAGACGTACAAGGGGTGAAATCCTATCCTTCGGTTTACGAAGTCCCTGAAGCCGATTTAGCCATTATAGCCATTCCGGCGCCCTCCTGTCCGGAGGTGATAGAGGTATTGGCCAATCAGAAAAAGGTAAAAGCATTTATCCTTGTCTCTGCCGGTTTTGGTGAAGAAACCCAAGAAGGTGGTGTGTTGGAAGATCAGATCCTGCAAACAGTAAACGAAGCAGGTGCCTCGTTGATAGGCCCTAATTGCATCGGGGTGATGAACACGCATTATCACGGAGTATTTACCCGGCCTGTTCCGGAGTTCCATTCCGAAGGAGTTGATTTCATATCCAGCTCGGGAGGAACGGCTCTTTTCATTATGGAGTCAGCGTTAACCAAAGGGTTACGTTTTTCTTCCGTATGGACAGTGGGCAATTCGAAGCAAATCGGTGTGGAGGATGTACTTGAATATATGGATAAAACATTTGATCCGGTCCTGGATTCCAAGATCAAAATGTTATATATCGAACAAATAAAAAATCCGGACAAATTACTTTTTCATGCCTCTTCATTGATTCGTAAAGGATGTCGGATTGCGGCAATCAAGGCTGGAAGTACGGAGTCCGGCAAACGGGCCGCCTCTTCCCATACCGGGGCGATAGCCAATTCCGACTCGGCCGTAGAGGCTCTTTTCCGTAAAGCCGGAATTGTGCGCTGTTTCAGTCGGGAAGAATTGACAACGGTGGCGAGTATCTTTACCTTGAAAGAGGTGAAAGGAAAGAACTGTGCCATCATCACACACGCCGGAGGACCTGCAGTGATGTTAGCGGATGCTTTATCCAAGGGACATCTGAACGTACCTCCTCTGGAAGGTGAATTGGCAAAGGAGTTAAAGGGGAAATTATATCCGGGGGCAGCCGTGGGTAATCCTATTGATATTGTCGGTACAGGAACTCCAGAGCATTTGGCTACTGCTATTGATTTCTGTGAAAATAAGTTTGAGGAAATCGATATGATGATGGTCATTTTCGGTAACCCGGGATTGGTAAAAGTATATGATGCCTATGAAGTCTTACATAAAAAAATGGAAGAATGTAAGAAACCCATATTCCCCGTCTTGCCTTCTATTGTGACAGCAGGTCCTGAAACAAAGAGTTTTGTAAAGAAAGGCCATGTAAACTTTTCGGATGAAGTAACCTTGGGTACCGCCTTGTCACGGGTTATCAATACACCCAAACCAGCGGGTACCGATATTCATTTATACGGTGTAAACGTGCCGGAGGTACGTCGGATCATTGACAGCCTACCGGATAGCGGATACCTGAATCCAGATCAGGTACGCACCTTATTAGGAGCTGCCAATATACCGTTGGTGGAAGAACTGGCCTCAGATAATAAAGAGGCATTATTAGCCTTTGCTAAAAAGGTAGGATATCCTGTCGTAGCCAAGGTGGTCGGTCCGGTACACAAAAGTGATATAGGAGGAGTCTCTTTGAATATACGTGGCGAAGAACATCTATTGCTTGAGATTGAAAGAATGATGAATCTGCCGGAAGTAACGGGTATTCTCGTGCAACCGATGTTGAAAGGACAAGAGCTTTTCCTGGGAGCTACCTATGAAGAACGATTCGGGCATGTTGTCCTATGTGGTTTAGGAGGAATCTTTGTGGAAGTATTAAAGGATGTGTCTTATGGTTTGGCACCCCTTTCTTATGAAGAAACATTCTCTATGATCCGTGCACTTCGCGGGTATGCCATAATAAAAGGTACGCGTGGTCAGAAAGGGGTAGACGAACAACAATATGCTGATATCATTGTGCGTCTTTCCACATTACTTCGTTTCGCGAAAGAAATAAAAGAAATGGATATTAATCCTTTATTGTCTACCGACAGGGGCCTTTTTGCCGTAGATGCTCGTATACGGATAGAGAAGGCAGCAGGAAATTGAAAGTGGAGAATCAAAAACAATTCGTACTTTTGTTCTTTCTTTACACAAAGGAGCAGAGGCGACAGGCTGTTGTTATGCTCAAAAAATAGAACGCAGAAAAAAGTATAGAATGGAGTATAGGCTTAATAAATATATTAGTGGTTCCGGTTTTTGTTCCCGCAGGGAAGCGGATCGGCTTATAGAAGAAGGGCATGTGACCCTTGATGGAAAACGGGCAACGATTGGTATGCGTGTTTTACCCGGACAAACAGTTAGGGTGCATGGGGAAATTATCAAAAATGAAATAGAACCGGTGTATATTATTTTTAATAAACCCGTAGGCGTGGTCAGCACTACTGATCCCCAGGAAAAAGATAATATCATTGATTATATCAGCCATGAACAACGTATATTCCCTATCGGACGTTTGGATAAAGATTCACAAGGTTTGATCATATTGACCAATGACGGGGATATTGTCAACAAAATACTTCGCGCCGGGAATAATCACAAAAAAGAATACCTGGTAAAAGTAAACAGGCCTATAACGAAAGATTTCCTGAACCGGATGTCCAAAGGGGTACCTATCCTCGACCGGGTAACCCGCCGGTGCGAAATAGAAGAAATCAATCAGTACACTTTCCGGATTTCACTGGTTCAAGGCTTGAACCGTCAGATTCGCCGTATGTGTGCCTATTTCAATTACGAAGTGCTTAAACTGGAACGTATCCAGATCATGAACATTCAGTTAGGAAACTTAGGACAAGGCAATTGGCGAAACCTTACGCTTACGGAGTTGGAAGGTCTGTTTGACTTATTGGAAAAATCCCAATCAGATCCTCAAACAAAAAGGGCAGTTTCTAGTGACAAGGCGATGAACAAAGCCTTGCGTGAACATGACATAAAAACAGACTATCGCAAAGCCAATAGTGTCGCCCAATTACCTAAAAAGACGAGTACAAATCATACCAAACGTGCTTTCACAGAGAGAACAGAAACCGACAAAACGCCCTCCCTGGCCAAAAAGAAAAAAGAGAGTACGGGACCGCGCATAGGTAAATCCAAAGTATCCAAGGTGAAAGCATCCGCCAAACAACGTCCACCAGAAAGGAAAAAAGGCAAAACATCCCGTTAAAGATACTCCCCCAAGCAGATCATGTGTTTGTCATAAATACATGATCTGTTTACTTTCCTTACTTTTGAATGCCGCTTCGATAATGCGGATTACAGATAAGACATGACTGGCATCAGTAAGTGGCTTAACGCCTGTACTGAGAGCTTTGTAGATATCGTCGTAAAAGGCGGCGTAATTGCCGGGAATCGTTTCGACCTTCCCTCGGTAATGCAATCCGGATATATCCGTATTTAAGATCCCCCATTCCGATTCTTTTTCTTTTCCCCATTCCGGTCCGGAAGGAGAAACCCCTGTTTTTAATAATTCTTCTTGTGGATCCAGTCCATATTTAACAAACGAGCCGGATGTGCCGTTTACATAATAACGAGGTGTCTCCTCCCGTATCAGATAACCCGCCCGTAAGGATACTTTCACATGGGGGTAAATCAGTTGGATATTATAATAATCATCTACCTCTCCCCCATCACGCAATATATCGATATCGGCATATACGGCTGTTGGCATACCAAATAAAACAACGGCCTGATCAATCATATGAGAGCCCAGGTTGTAGGTTAATCCCACCCGTTTGTCGGCTTTCTCTTTCCAGGTTCCCTCCATCACTACATTCCGATAACGTTGGTAGGCAGAATGAAATTCAACGACACGTCCTAAAGCTCCGGTTTCGATCACCTTCTTTATTGTCAGAAAGTCACCGTCCCAACGTCTGTTCTGATAAACAGCCAGCATGCGTTTTTTCTCCTCGGCCAGAGAGATCAATTCATAGCCTTCGTTCACATCAAAAACAAAAGGTTTTTCTACCACCACATCCTTGCCTGCCAACAGGGCTTTTTTGGCATATTCATAATGAGTGACATCCGGAGTATTAACCACCACCAGACGTATATCCGGATTGTTTATTAATTCGTCAAACGAACGGACTATATTGACATCCGGATACCGCTTGGAGGCATTATCCTTACTGCGTTCAACGATTGTGTGCAACTCGAACATCGGATGAATATCCAGAAAAGGAGCATGAAAAACGGAGCCTGACATGCCATAAGAGGCTATACCTGTTTGAATGGGTTTCATGATTGAATTGTTTAGATAGACAAAAATAAGATTCTTTCGACAAATAAGCATATAAACAACCGGTTAAAATGGGTATTATTCTACTGCCCATAGCTATCGTCAGTACTGATGATAACTATCGTTACTACTGATGATAGCTATCGTTACTACTGACGATAGCTATCAACAGTAGAATTATCCCGCATTTTTTTGAAAAGTACCGAACCAATAAGGCAGAAAATTCCAGTGGGTACTGATTTTTTCACTTTCAGCTACCGAAAATAATCACTACTTTTGCCCCCATGAAAAGAAGCTTGAAGCAGAAACGCGCTGTTTGGTTCGGAAGATGGAGTAACAAGCCATGGGCTGTTTTCCGTAGTCTGCATACGGTGGTGCATATTCTACGCATCAAGGCCGACATGACCAAATTGGCGCTATTGAAGGCGGGGTCTACGGATAACCTTATATCGCCGGTATCACTTGCCGGATTGCTTTTACTTCCTGGAGGGGATGATCCGGAGGAAGAATGCCTTGCTTCTCTTTCGGACTTTCTTATCGAACAAGTAAGCGAACCTTGTATAATAACGAACGATTTTAATTTTCCACTTGAAAGTGGAACAGGATATAGTATGCCGGTATCTGAACTGTATGTTTCAGGTACCGGCTTTTTTTTAAAACATTTTTTATGAAAGACAAGATTATAAATGGCTACCGGTTGACTTATGAAGAAGCATTGGATATGATGTATACCATGCCTCATGAAGCCATTTGCAGTTTGGCGGATTCCCTCCGGAAGCATTTCCATAAACAAAGATTATCAACCTGTATGATAATGAATGCCAAATCGGGAGCTTGTTCCGAAAACTGCAAATGGTGTGCACAGTCTAAATTCCATAGGACCGAATCGCCTGTATACAAACTGGTCGATTATGGTGACGTTTTAAAAGAGGCTATGGTTGCGCAAAAGGCAGGGGTGCATATGTTTTCCCTGGTGACAAGTGGAAGAAAGACAAGCCCATATGACCTACAAAAACTGACCTCCATATTCAGAGCGCTTCAGCAGGATGTACAAGGCCTTGGTTTTTGTTCTTCTTTAGGTTTATTGGAAAAGGAGGAATTACAACAACTTTATGATGCAGGTGTGCGCCGCTACCATTGTAATATGGAGACGGCACCGTCGTATTTTGCCACTCTCTGTACCACCCATACGATAGAAGATAAGATAAAAACCATTCAGGCAGCCCGTGAGGCAGGGATGCAAATCTGCTCGGGTGGCATAATAGGAATGGGAGAAAGTGCAGAACAACGGATCGAATTGGCGATCCTGTTACAGAAACTTAACGTCGATTCTATCCCTTTAAATATACTGCAACCGATACCAGGAACTCCGCTTGAAGCGGCCTCTCCTCTGTCAGACGAAGAAATACTGACGACCTATGCGATGTTTCGTATTCTGAATCCCCAAGCCGATATCCGTTTTGCCGGAGGAAGAGTTTCGATCAAACATATACAGGATAAAGCCTTGAAATGCGGAGTGAGTGCTTCTCTGGTAGGCGATATGCTGACAACGGTAGGCTCAAGCGTCGAAGAAGATTTCAAACAATTTAAAGAACTTGGATATGAATGCTGAAAAACAGAAAGAGTTACTGGATTTTGACAGAAAACATCTATGGCACCCGTATACTTCGGCTAAAGACCCCCTTCCTTGTACCCTGGTGGAATCGGCTGAAGGGGTATATCTTCATTTGGCGGATGGACGGCAAGTCATTGACGGTATGTCGTCCTGGTGGTCGGTTATTCATGGATACAACCATTCCCGGTTGAACGATGCCATGCGCCGGCAATGGGAGAAGATGAGCCATGTGATGTTTGGCGGCCTAACCCATGAACCGGCAATCACGCTTGCTAAGCAGCTTATTGAAATTACTCCGGAGGAGATACAACATGTGTTTTTTGCCGATTCAGGTTCTGTATCCGTAGAAGTGGCGATGAAAATGGCTTTGCAGTATTTTTATGCCAAAGGAATGCCCGACAAATGCAAGTTTGCTACCGTACGTTCGGGTTATCATGGAGATACCTGGAATACGATGTCGGTCTGTGATCCGGTGACAGGTATGCACTCCATTTTCAGTAACCGGTTGCCCATACAGTATTTTGCGGATAAGCCGCATATCCTTTTTCAGGACGAATGGAACGACGAAGGCATAGAGAGTATTTCGGATATATTCCAAAAGTATCACAACGAGATTGCTGCCTTTATTATAGAGCCTATTGTGCAAGGGACAGGAGGAATGCGCTTTTATCATCCGGAGTATCTGAAGCGATTGCGACAACTCTGTGATACGTATGACATCCTGTTTATTGCAGATGAGATCGCTACCGGTTTCGGACGTACAGGAACGATGTTTGCCTGTGAGAAAGCGGCTATCACCCCGGATATTATGTGTGTGGGAAAAGCGTTGACAGGAGGTTATATGACTTTGGCGGCCACATTGACTACGGCCCATGTTGCCGAGGTGATCTCTTCCCGCAATCCCCATGTGTTTATGCATGGTCCCACCTTTATGGCCAATCCGCTTGCTTGTGCGGTAGCCAACGAAAGTGTGGCTCTTGTCAGAGAGGATGCCGCTTTTGTCAAAGTAGCCTCCATCGAAAAACAACTGGCTCGCGGACTGGCAGAGGCACGTGATTTAGAGATCGTCTCGGACGTGAGGGTGATGGGTGCAATCGGTGTCATTGAGACCAAAGAAAATATAGACCTGAAGAAGATAACTCCTTTGTTTCTTAAAAACGAAGTATGGCTTCGTCCGTTTGGTAAACTAATCTATACAATGCCTCCTTACATTAGCTCGGAGGAGGAACTGTCCATACTTACAAAAGGAATACTCCATACCTTGAAAGAATATGCAACAGAAACTAAATGAACTGGAAGAAAAAGGACTTTTAAGAGAGTTGAAACCTCTGTTGCAAAAAGGTGTTTTTCTGACATATAAAGACAGAGAATACCTCAATCTATCATCCAATGATTATTTGGGCATTTCAGCTCATCCGGAACTGCAACAGGAGTTTTTGAATACTCTTGACGGAAATGAATTTATCCTGGGGGCACTCTCCTCGCGCCTGTTGACAGGTAATTCTCCTTGCACCGAAGCCTTGGAACATTATCTGCAGACGCTCTATGGAAAAGAATGTCTGCTTTATAATTCGGGCTATCACGCCAATGTGGGCATATTACCTGCAATCACCGAAAAAGGGGATCTCATTCTTGCAGACAAATTGATACATGCAAGCATAATCGATGGGGTCAAATTGTGTGCGTGTGAATTGAAACGTTATAAACATAACGATTACGAGCACCTCGAACACCTGTTGAAGAACAATTCGGAGAAATACAATACGATCTATATAGTCACAGAAAGTATTTTCAGCATGGACGGAGATACGGCAGACCTGGATAAACTCATTTTCCTGAAAAAGAAATACAATGCGAAATTATATATAGATGAGGCACATGCCTTTGGTGTTGTCGGGAATAAAGGGCTGGGCTGTGTGTACAATAAAGGGTTTATCCAAGACGTCGAATATACGGTCTGTACATTGGGAAAGGCGGCTGCCTCTGAAGGGGCATTTGTCGTATGCGGAGAAGAAATAAAGAAGTGGCTTATTAATAAATCACGTACTTTGATATTTACCACGGCTACCCCTCCGATAAATATTCTATGGACTCATTTTATTATAGAGAAAATAACAGCTATGCAGCAGGAACGGGAGCACCTGAACAGGATTGCGACTTATTTCCGGACAAAACTGGAAGGTTTCGATGTCTTGGGAAATACGCATATCATCCCGTTAGTTATAGGTGAGAACAAAAGTTGTAGCCAATGGGCGGAAAAATTACAATCCCGCGGTATATGGGCTATGCCGGTTCGTTATCCCTCCGTTCCTGCCGGTAGTGCCAGGATACGTTTCTCGCTTACCGCGGCTATGTCTGTCGAACAAATAAATAATGTATATGACAGTTTATTGGCATAAGAAAGAAAACAATACAAAGCTACTGCTATTATTCAATGGTTGGGGATTCGACAGTAGAATCTTTTCCGATATAGATCTGCCGGGATACGATTGCGTTTCGGTTTGTGACTATTCACAAATTGACCCTTTGCAGTTTGTTTTTACACAGGACTATCCGGAAGTAAAGGTACTGGCATGGTCGTACGGAGTTTTTATTGCGAATATGTATGCGCAATACCTGCAACCGGTTCAAAAAGCGGTAGCAGTGAATGGCACTACTACTCCTATAAACGATGAAAAGGGTATTCCGGAAAACATATTCAAGGCGACGATACACTCTTTCAGTGAAAAAAGTAAAAACAAATTCTACCTGCGAATCGCCGGAGGGGCTACAAACTTCCAGGAGATCAAAGAAAAGTTGCCGATGCGAGATATTGAAAGTCAATTATCAGAGCTGAAGGCTCTTCAACTCCTTTCCACCAGAGAACAGGGCAAAGGATTGCTATGGGATGCCGCCATCGTCTCTTCCAATGACAAGATATTCCCTGCCGACAATATGTTACATGCCTGGGGAGAGAAAGCCATTCGGAAAGAAGGGGAGCATTACACCGATTTCTCCGCTATAATCAAAGAGTATATTCTATGAATACGAAGCTGATAAGACATAAGTTTGAGAAAAGCATGGCTACGTATGACAAGAATGCGTATGCCCAGAAAGAAATAGCCGAAAAACTACACCGTATCCTTTTGGCTGTTTATCCCTATCCCCCCGACAGTCTGTTTGAAATAGGGTGCGGTACGGGCTTGTTAACCAAAAAACTTCTTCTTTCTTATCCTGCGGCTCGTTATTTTGTCAACGATATGAATGAGAAGGTGGCCTCCTTACTTCCTGCCGTTTTCGAGCAGACAGATTATTCCTTTCTGCCGGGAGATGCGCAACAGATCGACTATCCCGAAGAGACAGACCTTATCGTCTCCTCTTCTGTTATACAATGGTTCACCGATCTTCCCCTTTTTGCAAGGAAGGCTGCAGAAAGCCTTTCAACTAAAGGTTATATGTTCCTTTCTACCTTTGGCTGTAATAACCTGAAAGAAATAAAGGAAATAACGCATACGGGACTTCACTATCCCACGGTTCATGCGTTGAAGAATATATTTTCTGTTCATTTCGAAATAATGGATATCTCGGAAGAAGAAATACTCCTTCCGTTTAATTCCCCTTCGGATATCCTGAAACATCTGCGTGATACCGGAGTGAATGCAGCCAGCAAAGGGGTACTGCGTACGCGTTCCGAAATGCAACATTTTACAGACACATACAAATCCTTGTATTCGCATGGAGATGGTGTCCGATTAACTTATCACCCTATTTATTTAACTCTAAAAAAGAAAGAAAGATGAATGTCGGAAAATCAATATTTATCACAGGAATAGATACCCATATCGGGAAAAGTTATGCCACAGGATATATTGCCAACCTGTTTACTGCCCAAAATAAAAAAGTAATTACACAGAAGTTTATTCAAACCGGTAATACCGGAATTTCGGAGGATATAGAAGTGCACCGGAAGATTATGAATATACCTTTATTGCCAGAAGATAAACAAACACTAACCCAACCTGTCGTTTTAAGCTACCCCGCCTCTCCGCACCTGGCCGCACGGATTGATAATACAGTTATCGATCTGAATAAAATAAGTGCAGCAACGGCCGCTCTTGAACAAGCCTATGATTTAGTCCTTATAGAGGGAGCCGGTGGTATCAGGGTGCCTATAAATGAAGATTACACGACTCTCGATTATATCAAACAACAAAAACTGCCTGTAATCATTGTCACTACCCCTCGTCTAGGAAGCATAAACCATACATTATTGACTCTGGATATCTGCCGTTTTAATCATATCCCTGTTTATGCCGTTGCCTATAATACATACAACATCCAAGACGATATCATCAGTGACGATACGAAGCAGTACCTTACAAACTATCTGAAAATGAATTATCCCGATTGCCTATGGATTGAAATTCCGGCGATTACTTTAGATTTAGGTTAAAATTCAACAGACCTATATAATATGATAACCCAAGGGCTGTATGTCAATTGTATTGAATGTCTCCAATATTTATTTCTACTTTCATTGTATTGCCCGTGATATTAATTATTTTCCATGTCTTTTGTTCCGAACCACCCCAATAGGTCACATCTATTTTTATATCATTATCATTTTCTATCTTCCAACTACCAGAGAAATCGCCATACGTAATAGGCGGGGTACCGCACCAGCTGGCGTTTTTGCGTTCTATCAACGTACCGTCACTTAAAAACTTGACACTTGGTGAATCTGTTGGTAGGGTTTTAACTTTTTGATAAGAGAGAATTAATTTTTGTGAATCAGCATCATATTCAGACTCCGGATTTGCCACCCAGCAACCGATAATGTTTTCAACTCCTTCTAGATTTGGTTCTTGTTTATCACATCCTGTCATAAAAAAAACTCCGCAAATCAACACGGAAATAATCAAACTTACTGATCTTTTCATATTCTCTTTTGTTTTTATTGCTACTTATTATTGTTACTTACCCTTTTTGAAAGGCTTCGCGGGCTTGCCCGTTTTTGAAAGATTATCTATTCCTCTTTATATCTAAAGAGGCAAAATTATTAAAATATTACATCCTATATACGTTTTTCTATTAATATTTCAACATCCTTGATCTCTTTTAGTTCATTTTTTTTAGATCCGATTTTGTTTTTTAGATAAAAACAATCCGGCTCCTCAATAAGACTCGCTTAAAACGCCTTATTGGAAGCCGGAATGATTCCTGCTATGAAGATTGTTTCAAAACAATTTTCAAGAGAGATGTTTCCTGATTATTTATTTCGTATAGAAAACCGCCGGAATATTTTGCAAGCCAGACTCCTTTTTCCATGCAGCCAATAGACTATCGCCACCACCCGCTTTGGGTTGACCAGACAAAAACGGAATGATTCTATTGTAAGGAATATAAGACAATGGCAACTCCTCTTTCCTATTAATGATAGTATTCGTGGCACACCAAGCATCAGCCCCGCCACTCAAACTTTCACCAAGAGGGAAGCAGAAAGTACTTTTCTCATTACACAGATTTTTAATAAATTTTCTGCAATCTTCCGGAATTGCTTTAAGCTTTCTAGATTCTAAAAAATTGGCTATAAGCCCACTATCTCCCAAATTAAAAATACGACATATTTTATCTAATATATCCTCCTCGGCATTGATTACGCGGTCTTTCATTTCCGATATGCGTTCTACTGTTTGCGCAAGCCATTCTTCGTCGTAACGATGCGCTTCATCGCGGGCAAAAACAACAACCATAGCATAGTTGTGATCGTCTACAGCAGGTTTGAATAAGTTAGAATGTGCCTGTACAACTCTGCCGTAAACCAAATGCGCATTTTCCGGTTCTAACTTACTTTTATCCGATACACCGTTGCATTTGGCAACACGGTCTATAAATTCTGCACTGCGAGCGTTTTTGTATGCGTCTAATTTACTGAAGTCAATAGCATCCCTACTATCCTGTTCGAGTTTTTTTTCGGCGGCGATTTTGGCATTAAGCGCTTCGCGATAAACTGTCATATCTATACCTTGACGTTCATTATTCTCAATTTGTTTGAGCAATTCTTTAGATGTAAAACTGTCTACCCATTGTTGTATTGCTTTTTCACTTTGAGCAGCAAATGCGTTTGATAAAAAATTTCCCATAATATTTTTTTTAGAGAGTTAATAATATAATTTAAAACGATTTTGTTATTTGATTTTTAGATCATTAAAAGTATCTCGTGCCGTCACCAAATTATCATACAAATCCCTCAATGCTTCACCCGACGTGAATGAGGCATCACCCAATGTCATAAAACCTTCAGGCATCGCTACGGCAAAAAAGAATTTATCTTCATTAAAAGAAAGCATAATGTCGCGATTGTATTTCTTTCTTAATTCGGTTATTCTAAACATGATGGCTGGAGTCAGAATGTAACGTGCTGTATTTTCGTCACTGGCATAGACGGCAAAAAAACGTTCAAACTCCATGTCCTCAAGTATTACCAATTTATTCCCATTTACATTTTTCAATAGTTGAATATTTTTTGCAAGATAGTCAAGATGGCTTTCCAGGTGGTCGGGAAGAACAACTACGGAACCATTGATTTTCTTTTCCAACTGCGCGAATGTGAACATCCCTCTGAAAGTAGCTGTAATGTTTTCTACTCGTTTAGCAAATAATCCTTTGAAAAGCACTGCAGCTATAAATACAAATGCACCGACAGACGATTTAGCCAGTCGGTTTTGCTGCGAACCGGCATTGATTAGAAGGTCGTAAAAGGTTAATTTTCGATTGTTGTTTTCAAATGTAATTGTACCGAATGATTGTCTGTTTATGTTTTCAATGTCGGTATTAGCCCAAAAATTGCTTTGTTGTATCAGCGATTTTGCCGGGTAATGGGGCACCGGACTGCATGTTGCATCAGGAAACATTGCTCCTATGATACGACGAATGGAACGATGTTCCGCCTCTGTGAATTTTTTGTGATAAACGGCTACCCCATAACCGCCGATGGTTATTAACACAATCAATGGCAGAATTAATATCAACATTTTATATTGTTCCCAAAATGTTGGATGGGGATTTAATGTGTAGAGAAACGAAGTGTCACCCCCCGAATATAGAACTATTTGCATTGCTATTATTCCAAAAAAGTAGAGCAATGCTCCGCCATAACAGAGAATACGAAAAATGGAAATCTTCTGTTTGTCTTTTTCGGCTTTTTTTAATACCCCAAACAACTCTTCCTGTAATTGTTCAATTTTTGTTTCCATATATATGAAAAAGGATGTTTGTTTTTACTACTGTCCGACAAAATTTATTTGACTCTATCGATTGCCGTTACACTCTCATTCACCATTTTGTTCAAAAGACAACTAGTGTTTGTAGTAAAACTAAATTACCGATGAAGGGTGAACCGCAATGAAAGTAGCCCTTTTCTTTTAGCTCTTAGATTTTAGTCGGACAGTAGGGATAAATTATATATGCTGAATTAATGAATAAAGCTTTGAGTATTCCGGTTCTTTGATGACTTTCACAGGAGTAAGTCCTCTAAAATCAGATGAAGAATAGAACTTCATGACCTGAAGATAAAATTCCTTGCCCAGTGCATCTTCGTGAACATAAAGTTGTATAGGTTGATTATCAGTAGACGGAGCATCGGCCAAACCTTTAATATCATTTTGTTCAAACATCGTTACTATTTGTTCCTCCCCGATCTCTTCTCCATCAAACTTTTTAAGGCGAATATTCGTTATTTTTCCACCACTTTCTTTGTTATAATAATCCGACCCTCCGGCATAAGCTGAGAATCCGAATACAACAAGCCCTAAGCCTGCTATTATGCGAACCAATAACGCTGAAATCGGCAAAAGAGAGGGAATTACCAAAAGTAATAGACAAACCCCTATTAGAACATAATAAAGAACCTTCTTTTTTTGGTCCGTTCGCATTTCAAACTTCTCGGGATGCTGCGTATAAAAATCATACAAATTCGCTGGTACACTTGTTTTTTCTTGATTCATGATCATTTTATTTTGTAATTAATAATTTTTTAGCTCTTTGATTTTAGTTGGACACTCGTGTTAGTTTTTAAATAATGCTTTCACATCCACATTTGTCATTTCTGCTTCAGGAATAGTAATTAATTCGTAGGGTTGATATTTTTTTGCAGAAGCAATAATATTCGAAGGAAACATTTGTACATAGTTGTTAAAATCGACTGCTGCTGCATTGAATGTGCGCCGCACTGCCTGTAATTGATATTCCATTTCTTCGATACTGTCCTCAAGGCGCAAAAACTGTTTGTCGGCTTTTAGCTCTGGATAATTTTCAACAGTCGCTTTGATGTCGATTATTTTTTTTGACATTTCCGCACCAAGTTGCATTTGCTCATGTTCGTTATTGGACTGCTGTATTTGTGCACGCAGTTCAGCAATCTTGACAAGCGTTGCATTTTCGTGCCCCACATAGGTTTGTACAGCAGCCACTAGATTCGGTATCATATCGTTTCGCTGTTTAAGCATCACTGAAATGCTACTTTCTGTTTGTTTTACACGGTTGTTCTTGGAAATGAATTTGTTATAAGTTGTAATCAACCAAAGCGTAATAAGAAGAATTACTGCTGAAATAATAAGGGTGATTGTCATATTTGTCAGATTTATGAGATTGTTATATTTTTCTTTTTGTGTGGTTTAAATCGATCTTACATTCTTATTAAACAAACCTCGCCCTCCGTTTGCAACAAATTGATTAAACGTAGGGCAGAGGCATTGTTTTTATTTTCTCATGATCTCTTTCCAACTACTTTCAGGTGTCGCTTCTTGAGGATTTAGAGGATTATAGTACATAATTACTTTGTCATCCTTTTTGAGTGGCATTGTTTGCCAGTTGTTTTTGGTAACAGTTATCAAATTATTATTTTGATCATAAAACTGAATCGTATATATTATAACACTGCGTCTACCTCCTCTGCTTTCCATACTGACGATTGTACCTTCTGCTTTTTTAAATGTACTGTAAAGTTCTTCATAAGCAGCATTGGGATTTGGCAGGATTTTATCTTTATACATAAAAAGCGCTACAGATAATCCTCCCATTATCACGATAAGAACTATATGAGAAAATTTTAATTTTGATTGTGTTGTTGTCATAATTATTGAATTAAATGAATTGTAACATTGTCTAAATAATATGTCCCGTTATCATAAAGTAAATTACCTGAAAAAATAAACTTTTGATAATCTATTTTTTGGTAATCATCGGTAATTACTTTCAGTGTATTCAGGTTGATTTCTTTTTCTACAATGATTTTATTACGATCAGCGGGGCCCATAATTGTTTTTGATTCTGCACGTATGAATCTGATTCTAGCATTAATCAAGTGATCACCTCCGCAGTTGGGTTCTGTTGTGATATGCAGGTTCGTTTTTGAACTTGTATTTACTACATTTATCATACGACAAAAGCCAAAATAGCCTTCAAAGGAGACCAACTTATTGTTCCACGAATCGTCTTCTGGTAGATTTTTTAATTGTTCTATACAAATCAATTCACCTATTTGTGATGGGGGGTGTTTACTTGTGCAAGCAACAACAAAAAGAATGCTACATACGATAAAAAAAGGGATTACTTTTTTCATAAATCTTATTAATACAGAATCAAGAAGATCCTTTGCTGATTGACAGTGTTCTTTCTCTACTTTATTAAACGGCACTTGTGTTTTTTTGTGTTTTTTTAAGAAAATATCATTTCTATAAATGGGGGTGAGTTGATTCTATACTCCTTTTTATTTTCCATGTTTTCTCTTTCAGTCTCCTTTTAGTTCATATTTTTCAAGAGTTTTTTATGTTTAAATGTATTCTGATTTACCGCATTTCTTTATAATGCTACTTTGTAACAAATTTAACAAAAAATATAAAACTCCAACCCTTCACAAATACATCATGAATAGAGTTATCCCATAAGGTTTGATTTAAAACATGCACAGTCTAATTTCGCGAAACCGATTGTATTTTAACAATTCACAAGGAGTACAGCATCTATTTGAAAGATTATAAGTATTTTTGGGACGGCGAGATAAAATAGTATGATAGGAGTAACGGAGTTATGCCAGTCCCCTATCATTGATCCGTAATATGCGAACGACAAAGTGTATGTCAAAACGATTAACTGTTTGATAACAACACAAAAAAGAATTAAGAATGATACTTTTTTACGGAATACGAAAAGTGAGGATTAAAAAATACGATGATTTTCATATTAAATGTGAAAATTGCAATGATTACGGTCAGGAAATCTCAGTATATCAAAAATATTTTCACGTATTTTTCATTCCCATATTTCCATTTGGCACAAAAACAATCAGGTCTTTATGTTTGAAATGCAATGACACATTCAATGATAAAAAAATAAATCACTATTTATCTATTACAAAAACGCCTGTTTATTTGTACACGGGAATAATTCTCTTGCTAACATTAATCACAACAATGGTTGTTGCAAATATAAATGCTCAAAAACAAAAGGCAGAGTATGTTGCTAATCCACAAACCAATGATGTTTATTTGATTAGACAGGATGATGAAAAGTCAACAATATATTACTTTTTCAAGGTTAAAAATGTAAATATTGATTCGGTTGTATTGTTACACAGTTATCTTCAGTATGACCATTTTGTATCAGCGATGAATGATTCTGATTATTTTGTTAGAGATGATACTTTTATGATTCTGAAATCAGACTTAAAAAAATATCTTGATAGTGGAATGATAAATGCTGTTGAAAGAGGTTATGATAAGTCGAACAGATTTGCGATTGAAAGGTAAAATAGTACTAACTTCTGCACTAATCTAACTAGTGCTTTCATCACTTAATCATTCGACTAATTTTCAATCAACAGATTGTGCCATTTTTCTAATTCCCCGAAAATGGATCATCCCAAGGATATTTTCTTTTAGGATTACGCGGAAACCAACCTTTATAAACCCGTTCTTCCTGTTCAAAGACCTCCTTTATAGTCCAAAAAGAAGAAAAAGCAAAAACACCGCAAATAGCAGACCAGAATACGCTTTCTATAAAAAGAGAAGCAATCGTGCCTCCGACTCCTAACAGGAGAAAGAACCACCAACACCTGGTCCCCCAATAATACTCCGCTTTTACTACAACGGGATGAAAGATACCTATAATTAGAAAAGTGACTATACCTATTAAGAGCCCTTCAAAATGTAATAATTCCATACGAACACAATTTTCGTTACCGGACAAAGGTAACCGAATTAATCGGTATAGGCAATTGGGGAACAAACCGAAAATTATCTTATTCAAGAACTATTGACCGAACAAAGGGGCATCTAATGACTCGGACGACATACTCTCTAAAATCTTCATTCCACAAAACCTGATATATAGCCTTTCCCTATAGAAGGGAATAAAAAAAAGACACCTTTTAAAAAGATGTCTTTCCCTTATATGTTCTTACAAACAAATTATTCTGCCGGAGCTTCTTCTTCTTCAGGAACAACTGGTTGTTGTGCTGTACCAAAATCAGGAGCAACCATATTCGGATCCACAACAACAGCATCGTTTACCTGTTGTTTGATCTCAGATTGAACAGCCTGTTGGTTTCTGGGGATAAATGCTGTAATCAGGATACTCAAAACAATAACTGTTCCGGCTAATCCCCATGTGGCTTTTTCCAGGAAATCCGTAGTCTTCCTTACTCCCATGATTTGGTTAGAAGAAGAGAATCCTGATGCAAGACCTCCTCCTTTTGAGTTCTGAATCATAACGATCAGGATCAATAGAATGGCTGCTATCAGAATTAAGATTGCAATAAATACGTACATTTTATCTTATTTTTTAGTGTTAATAATCAGTTTTTCCAAAAACCTTATTTGATCTGCAAAGTAAATACTTTTTTCCGGATAATTCAAGCGTAAGTTTTTAATTATTTGCAAAGCTTTCTCATATCGCTTCTGTTTGACATAAATCCGGGCCAATGTTTCTGTAAAATAAGAATCATCCATTGACTTTAAATAGTCGTCATTCAATTCTTTCACAGAATCCGGGACTGTCGCTTCTTCTACATCCTCAAGAAGTGTCAAGCGACTTCCCGCCCGCTCTTCCTCTTGCTGTATGAAAGAATCAATCAGATCCTGATGCAATAAAGGCACAACTGGTTTACTTTCTTCCTGTTTCTCCTGATCCGACATAATCCAGAACATATAATCCGAAGAGACTGAGGGACGGAAAAGAAAAGAAGCCTCTGCTTCCGTTCCTTTCTCTGTAGCATAAGTGGAAAGGAAAGTATCAATAACCGAGAAGGTTTTGTTTTCTTTTTCTTCTACAGATTCCTGCACAGATAGAGCTTTCAATCCGTACCGTTCTCCCTCTATCAATAAAAACAGTTTCTTGCGATCCGGGATAAAAACAGACATCCGTTTGAGTGCCTGTCCAAAGCGCACATCCTCCAGCAAAGCCAGGTTCTTCAGGTAAAGCATACGGGCTGTTTGAAAATAGGGAAATTCATCAACAATCAACTTCAGTTCCTGAAGCGTCTCTCCGGTAAGAAGTTCCGGAGATTCCATAAGCCGATAAAAATCACCTGCTTTCATATCACCAATCTGCTACAGTTGCATTAAACACCTGATCTGTTAATTCTTCGACAATTTCCTGACATAACTCTTCCTGTACGTCTGTCAACATACGACTTGCATCAAACTCACGATAGGCTGAAAAAGATTGTTCAAAATCTTTCTCCGGATTCTTGTTATTAGTATATCGGACACGAATAGTAATAGTTAATTTGGTTTGAGAAGCCCAGGCATCTTCCTTGACTGCCATAGGAGCCAGGTCATATCCGGTTATTTCACCTTCTATCTCCAAGTCTCCGTTTTGCGGCACCAACTGAAGACGGGTCTTATTACTATAAAGATCCCTCATGGATTCAGTCAAAACCTGACTCAAAGGAGGATAAACATACGGTGCCTGGTTGGGAAACTCCTGTACAGATATCGATGACAAAACTGTATAATCAATTGATGCCGAATTGAATTTATAAGAAATCGAACATCCACCTATCAGGAGGAAGCTTATCAGGCTAAAAAGCCAAACGAGAGGTCTGTTCTGTTTTTTACTCCAAGCCATATTCTTTTATCTTACGGTATAAGGTGCGTTCGGATATTTTCAAATCTACAGCAGCATTTTTCCGGCGTCCATTGTGTCTGTCTAGAGCCTTTTTTATCATTTCTTTTTCGACATCTTCCAAGGATAAGGTTTCTTCTTCCACCTCTTCTGCCTCTTGAATATGAGGATGCACAGAGTGAACCGAATGGGGTTGAATAGAATGGGTAAAACCCGAATCCTCTGTTGCCGACATAGGCATATTGCTACCGGTCATAATTTCATGTACGAGTTTCTTTAATTCAGTCACATCTTTTTTCATATCAAAAAGAACCTGATATAAAATCTCCCGTTCACTATTAAATATTTTTTGTTCATTGTCCTGTTTTACCAGAACAGGTAGTTTTTCTACTTTGAGATCCGGCAGATATTGCCGCAATATATCCACAGAGATATCACGTCCCTCCTCTATCACCGAAATGCGTTCAGTCAAATTCTTTAGTTCGCGCACATTACCCGGCCAACGATAAGACACCAATAATTCTTTCGCATCATCATCCAGACGAATGGTCGGCATATGATACTTTTCGGCACAGTCCCCTGCAAATTTACGAAACAGCAGCAATATATCCTCCATTCCCCTTTCACGCAAGGGTGGTACCTGGATCGGTACAGTATTTAACCGATAATAAAGGTCTTCACGGAATTTCCCTGTTCCTACTGCCTGCATCAAATTCACATTGGTAGCAGCCACAATACGTACATTGGTTTTTAACACCTTCGATGAGCCGACCTTGATAAATTCCCCACTTTCCAATACCCGAAGCAAGCGGGCCTGGGTAGGTATAGGCAACTCTCCTACTTCATCCAAAAAAATTGTACCACCATCGGCTACTTCAAAATAGCCTTTCCGATCGCCCAGAGCACCGGTAAACGAACCTTTCTCATGCCCGAAAAGCTCCGAATCAATCGTTCCTTCCGGAATAGCTCCACAGTTGACAGCAATATATTGTCCATGTTTACGAGGACTATTCAGGTGAATAATTTGCGGGAAAGTCTCCTTCCCCACTCCACTTTCTCCTGTTATCAAAACCGATAAATCCGTAGGTGCGACTTGCAGAGCTATATCAATCGCACGATTCAATGCAGCATTATTTCCAATAATCCCAAAGCGTTGTTTTATCTGTTGCACATCTATTCCAGCCATATACCTCTTTCGTATCTGTAATTATTTCAGTTTACCTGACAAAATTACAATTCTTAATTCAATAAACCTCAATCAAAGGGGGAATCTATCGGTCGTTTATTCTTTTTTAGCCTCGTACGTTCTTTTATACAGGAGTTGGGCCACTTCTTCATCTGTCATACCTTTTATCTCTTCCGGATAAAGCGGTTTCCCAATATACACATCCACCACTTTGCCTTTTTTGTTAAATGCTTCTGCCGGCATGCGTAAGGTTCGGATGCGCCAGTCGATAGCTCCCAACACATAAAAAAAACGCGTATTCAAAAAATCAAACAAGACAGGATAGATAGGCACATTTCCTTTTCGAATCAGACGAATAACACTGTGTGTCCAGTCCAAATCACAAATTTTCTTTTTATCCTTATTATAAAAAGAGACGGCTCCTGCCGGGAAAAAGCCCATAGGATGTCCCTCTTTCAGACGCTGCAAGGATAATCGCACGCCGTTGATATTCACCGGAGCATTCGGATTCTCTTTATTCGACTCCGGAACTACGGATATAAAATTATCTTCCATGGCACCGATATTCGTCAGTATACCATTGACCATTACTTTGAAGTCTGGCCGGCGACGAGCAAATATATCAATCAGGATGATTCCGTCAATCGAACCGATCGGATGATTAGAGACAGTGGCAAAAGCTCCTTCCGGCAGGTTATCCAGGAGCTCTTCATTATGTACTTTATAACGGATATCCAACAAAGGGTCACTCAACAAACTCGTCGTAAAGTCTGCCCCACGCAAATGACAACTATTCTCATGTACTTTATTTACCTTATCTACGGAAAACCATTTGAGTACCAATTTCCCCAGGAAAGTGCCGAAACGGGTTCTACAAAAGGGTATCATTCTTTGTAGATCGTAAATATCTACAACTGTTTTCTTCATAATTCCCTAACAAAAGCAGCACACATTTTTTCGTGCTTATGCATGGCTATCGCCAAAACAATATTCAATATTATTATTTCATATAAAAAATAAACCCACACCCCTCCGGTCAATACAATAACAAACATAACGAGGGTACGTCCGTTAAAGGTCAGTAGATCTATATATCTTTTCATGATACATTTACTCTGTTTACGGAAATCCAACCGGATCTGTTCCGGAATATCATCCCCATAACGCTTCTGGAGACCACTGAGTAATTGCTGAAGAGAGGGTGTCGCTTTTATCTGCAACAAAGAATACCAGCTATATAAAAAGAAAAAAGCTTTACTTAACCCCGGTTTTGTTTCTTTATGTTTTGCTTTTATCTGATCTATAGTCTGAAACTCCGCTCCCTTTTCTTTGCTGATAAAGTAAAGATGCAAGGTCTTATAATAATCCGTAATATTGGCTTGTAACAAATGAGAGAAACCAGACAAAACAGCCAGGAGGAAAAACCATCCATGCCCATACAAATGATACAATCGAAAGGCAAAACCTAAATAAATACAGAGAAACCATATGTCTCCTGCTACTCCATCGAGGATACGTCCTATTTCCGACTTAATACCGGTCAGACGTGCCAATTGCCCATCCACACAATCGAGTATATTGGCACATACCAAGCACAAAATACCGAGTATATTATAATACAAATTATTCGGATAAAACAAAAAGCCGGCAGCAGCCCCTACAAATATAGATATTATAGTTATCATATTCGGGGTCACTCCCGTGCCACGCAACAGGCGAGCAATACAAAACCCTATCGGGCGATAGAATATACAATCGACTTTATTCTCCGTCTCTATCGATTTCAGTGATGCTTCGTATTCTTTGTTCAGTTCAGCCATTCCTCTTTATTTAAACGAATATCCGCCGTCTACAACGACCACTTCGCCATTAAAATATTTATTTTCAATCAACATCTTATACACTTCTGCCAGCTCTTCCGGTTCACAAAATCGTCCTAAAGACACTTTACTTTCTATACTTTTGCGTATCTCAACCGGCTTTGTTTTTTGCCATTCGGTATCCACAAAACCGGGAGCCACCCCATTTACACGAATATGATAAGGAGACATAAATTTCACCAGGTTTTTCACCAGCGAATGCACCGCACTCTTAGTCACACCATATACCAGAGAGACCGAATGCGGTTGGATACCCATTAAAGAACCGGTAAAAAGCACACTGCCCTGTTGACGAATCCGCGAGACAATGCGCTGCAATAAAAAAACAGGGAAATGCACATTGGCAAAGAAGACCTTTTCCCAGTCTTCCAATACCATATCTTCAAAAGAGTCCCGACAGGTCAATCCGGCATTAAATACAAGAGCATCCAAGGTCAAAGACTTATCCGTAAGATATTGATATATAACATCTACAGATTCTTTATCCGTTATATCAGCCCGCAACAGATCGACAGCAATTCCTCCTTGAGCCTGTAAGTCCTCCTGGGTCTGCCGAGCTGCCTTCTCATCCGATGAATAGGTAAGGATCAGATCATAACCGGCCTTTCCTAAACAAAAAGCCACTGCTTTTCCAATCCCTTTCGTACCTCCGGTAATAAAAGCCAGCTTTTTCATATCCTTTTACTTTTCCGGTGAACCAACGATTGAATCCGGTTTCGACTGACGCTGCGTCTTTAACGTTGCTTCGTAGGAATCGTGAATCGTTTTCTTGAGATTAGAAGAGGAAACCCCGGTACCATAGGGGAAATAGAACACTTGCACATTCAGGTCTTTCAGGTAATCGTATTTACCATACCAATCATCTCCAACCACAAAAGCATCAATATTCAATTTCTTTACAATCTCCGTATGATCCAACGTATGCTGAGGTATCACCATATCAGGCGTTTTAAGTGCTTCTATAATCTGCAAGCGTTCATTAAACGGTATTATCGGAGCTGCCTTATAGGAAGAAACCAATTCATCCGTACTGACACCGACTATCAGAATATCAGCTATTGCACGCGCATAGTTAATCATTCGCAGATGATTGTAGTGAAACATATCGAAAGTGCCCGAAGTATATACGATTGTCTTATTTTTGAACATGTTTACCTTTTATTTTTTAAACTGCAAACATACACAAAATCTTCCTATCAGGGAAAAGATTAAGCTGAAAAGATAGGCTACGGATTAGGTCAAAAGAAGAGTTTTATATCCCATATTCAATACGTATTCGCCGGAAAAGATAAAAAGGAGAAACACCTATAAAAACAAAAAGGCTGTCCCTTTTACTTTTGGACAGCCCCTCTTATTTATATCTATGAATTAGTTATGATCAAAGCGTTTCAGCTTCTTCATCCTTTGTCAAATCCAATTTCACATTATCAGCCCCTTTATCGAAATATTGCTTGCGCAACGGATTGGCTCCCGCTTCCTGGTAACGGATACGGTTTCTATAAATATCCATCGATGCATAAAGAGCCTGTCGGAAAGACGATTCCGAGGCTTTATTCTGCCCGGCAATATCATAAGCCGTTCCATGTGCCGGAGAAGTTCTTACAACAGCAAGACCTGCTGTATAATTCACTCCATCTTCCATCGCTAATGTTTTAAACGGAGCCAGTCCCTGATCATGGTACATCGCCAATACGCCATCAAAATGTTCATACATAGAAGAACCAAAGAAACCATCTGCCGCATACGGACCAAAAGACATCACACCACGGCTTTCCGCCTCTTCCATTGCCGGCCGAATGATGGTTTGTTCTTCCGTACCCAAAAGCCCATCATCTCCAGCATGGGGATTTAAAGACAACACAGCAATACGAGGTCTCACAATACCAAAATCCATCTTCAACGATTGATTAAAGAGAGACAGCTTACTGACAATATCCTCCTTTGTTATTGTTGAAGCCACCTTGGCCAAAGGAATATGCCCCGTCACCAAAGCCACACGAAGCCCTTCATTCATAAGGATCATCAATGCTTTATGCCCCTCTCCTGCAAAAGACTCTTCCAGGTATTCCGTATGTCCCGGAAAGTG
The DNA here is from genome assembly GCF_010500925.1 of Parabacteroides sp. 52. Classification (GTDB taxonomy): domain Bacteria; phylum Bacteroidota; class Bacteroidia; order Bacteroidales; family Tannerellaceae; genus QVMG01. The sequence continues at coordinate 155,887 of NZ_QVMG01000002.1, read as the reverse complement.
GAAGCTTTCATTCTGTATGTTATGTTTATTAATAGGGGCAGTCAGCAGTACATCAATAGCACCTCGCTTCAGGTCTTTTACCGCTTCCTCCAGCGCCACAAAGGCAGCTTCACCGGCTGCTTCTGTCGATTGTCCCAAATCTATTTTCGTATCCTCTGATATACAATTGATAATGTTAACGCGGTTACATCCGGCATCTTCCGCCCGTGTAATCGTACTCATATTAACAGGGGGCAAATCCATGGCTTTGCGATGATAGGCCGCTATCTTTGACGAGCCATACAGGATAGGCGTACATAATTCCGCAATCCGGGAATCAGCAAACGTCTTTAAGATGACTTCATATCCTACACCATTAATATCACCCTGGGTAATCCCCACCTTTATCATTTGTTCATCCATATTTTTCTTTTTTATTTCTTTTCATCCAAGCTGGCCGGAAGAACGATCACTTCATCTAATATATTTTCTTCTCCCGGTAAGCGCAAGGTATTCAATGCAGCCTCTATGCGACGTATAAAGTTCCTTTTGTTTGTTTCCGGAGCATATACAAACGCTTCTGCTACTATCACCTTATTATTTATCTCATCAAGACGGGTATAACTCACAAAAGGTCCGCCCATCATATCCCCTTGCATACGCCAAAGTCCCCGCAAAACACCACAATATTGCCCATTCATTGTGATAGGTGTATACGTAGGCATCACATAACGGGTTTCGGTAGTCATATAAGAGTCGGGGAAAGAACCTGGCATATTGACTTTCATTACCGAATCGCGTTTTGCTATTAAATAATCACGAGTAAATGTATTCTCATCGGTATAAGGGAACGAATAAACGACAATATCTGTTCTTCCCGTACTGGCATTATTCGATGCCCAGAAGAATCCTTTCTCATCGCGGGAGTAAGTCATATCAACCGGCACCTTCAGGCTTACATTAAACTTACGTTGTACCTTTTCCATAACAGTCGTTTCATAAGAGCCTTCCAATAAATCTGCGGCACGCTTCATTTCCACTTTCGTAAAGAAATTCACGAACGCTCTTTCATGCGTCTTTTCATATTCAACCACATCTTCCTGGCTGGGTGCGTTAATAGTCACCACCATTTGTCCCTGTGCCCATTTATCCTTTTCCGAATAAACCGAAACCTTGGTATACATTTTCGGATCTATATTCAGAATCACAATATTACGCACATAAGTCAACAAACCATTGAAATTATCCGGACTGGCATATGTCAAACGCATAGCCGGCTCTGACTGAGGCAAGCCCGGTATATCCGAAGTCAAATCATTCTTTATCGTTTTTCCAGCTACCCCATTCCATACGGCAGGATCCATTGTAACTACCACTTCATAAGCTAAGCCTGTTGCTCTTTTTGTCAACGGACTACTGGTACATGCTCCTAAAAAAAGAAGCGACAACATACTGATAAAAAAAAGAGGTGTTTTCATATCGCTTTGTTTTTATTTTTTGACAAATATACTTCTTTTTGCCGAACTATTCGTAATCTACTCTTTTTGATTTGTTTTGGCCGTAGACAGCATACCACAGGCTGCCAGGATATCCTCTCCCCGGGATGCACGGATAGTACAGAGCAAGCCATTGGCATTCAGTTTATCCCGAAACAACTCCAATTGTTCATTATCCGAACTCTTCAGATGCACACCCGGTATCGCATGGAAACGGATCAGATTGACACGACAAGGAATAGAGCCCAATAAACGAATCAACGCCTCGGCATGTTTCATACTATCATTCAATCCTTTAAAGACGATATACTCGAATGAGACACGCCGTTGATGCGAAAAGTCATACTGACGGATCAAGTCAAGCACTTCTTCCGCCGGAAAAGCCTTCTCCACAGGCATAAGCGAAAAACGTTCCGCCGAAAAAGGAGAATGCAGACTTACCGCTAAATGACAATCGCTTTCCTCCAAAAAACGTTTAAGCCCTTTCAATATACCAATCGTAGAGACAGTGATTCGTTTCGGACTCCAGGCATATCCATAGGAGGCTGTGAGAATCTCCAACACCTTCAATAACTCATCCGTATTATCCAAAGGTTCCCCCATGCCCATAAAAACCAAATTCGTCAGTGATTCCGACTCCGGCAAAGACTGTATCTGATTCAGTATCTCATTGGCTGTAAGGTTCGCCGTGAATCCCTGCTTTCCTGTCATACAAAAAAGACAATTCATCTTACACCCTATCTGCGAAGAGACACACAGAGTGGCACGATCTTCGGTTGGAATATAAACAGATTCCACATATTGTTTATCTCCTACCGCATAAAGGTATTTTATTGTCCCATCCATTGAGACCATCGACTCTACCGGAGGGAAAGCTCCCACTTCATAGGCCTCCTCCAAGAGGGCGCGTTTGGCAACTGCTATATTTGTCATTGCCGCAATCTCTGTCACCTTCTTCTTATACAACCAGTCTGCAATCTGTTTGGCTGCATAAACCGGAAGAGATACTTCTGCAACTACCTCTTTCAGTTCTTCCAGGGTCATACCTAATAAACGCTTCTTTTCCTTCATCTATTTATTCAAGTCAGTATAGGATACAAAGATAATGAAAGCTGAGTGCAGAGCCAAACTTGTTTGAGTTATGCCGAAGCGCATCTTATCTTATGAAAAGATAATGAAAGCTGAGTGCAGAGCCAAACCTGTTTTGAGCTATGCCGAAGCACATCTTATCTTATGAAAGAGAATGAACGCCGTATGCAGAATAAAAAAAGCTGTCATACAAATGATATGACAGCTTCTGTTTTTTATTTTTCTATCTATATGATTAATAGAAACGGATACGGTTATCTACAATCTCAGAGTTATTGATTAATGATTGTACAGCTTGATATCCATAACGATAAGAGTTAGAAGAATTTATCAAACTAACCTGTTCTTCTTCGTTATATGTTTTTTCTTCCGGATTTCTTTCTACAGCTTCGAATACATAAACCGCCTCATTACCTATCACTGGTTGACTCAATTGATTCAACGGAGCAACAGACGCTAATGCGTTCAATTTAGGTTCCAGACCTATACCCGAGATACGACTTGTTCCAAAGTTCAAGAAGTTTACTGTCTGAATGCTGCTATTCATTGCTTGACCATAAGCTTCCAAAGAAGTCAGATTTTGCGCTTTCAGATCGTTCACGATTTTTTCGCCTTTCTTCACCTTTTTCAATTCTTTTTCTAATTGAGGGGTCATATAAGCCAGCGAACGATAACCTTCCGGAACTGTTCCTTGTACGGCTATGGCAACAAATTTATCATCACATTCAAAGATTTCAGAAACAATACCTTTTTTGCTCTGTTGGAATGCCCAACGGATCACCTGACGAGAACGAGGTATACCTACTAAAGTTTCTTCACTCTTATTCACTGTTATATCCTTCATCAGATTATAACCGGCAGTCTGAGCGTTTTCATCAAACTTCTCTATTGTATTATTTACAGAGATGTAATGATTCAACTCATTATACAAATCACTATATGTTTTTGAACTTGGCGACACAGTCATTTCAATATTTGCCACCTTGTACTTTTTCACGTTAGCAGTCTTTTCAGTCACTTTCACAATCACTGTACCATACATGGTCTTCAACGACTTGACTTCATTTACAGAAGCACCAAATACTGCATCTTTAAATTCTTCATTCAACCAACCTAAAGCAGACACTTCTGTCATCCATCCTACTTCACCTCCGTTTTGAGCCATCTGATCCATTGAATGTTTACGAGCCACTTCTGCAAAGTCAGCACCTTTTTTCAACACATCCATCAAACTGTCCACCAAAGCGACTGTTTGTGCTTCTGTTTGTGCAGCAACCATGATCTGGCTTACTTTCACAGAATCCGGAGCAGTGATCTTATCGACCAACTTAAACATTCTGTATTTGTTGTCAGCAAAAAGAGGACCGTTCACCTCACCTACTTCAGCAGTAGTGATAAACTGTTTGACATCCGCATCAAATGCATTCTCTGAAGAATAAGCATTGATGAAAGGAATTTCCGAATATTCATTCACCAGTTCAGCCACATTAGAAGATGTTGTAAATTCTTCTTTCAGACCTTCAATCTCTGTTTGGGCTTTCGCAAAATCATCTGCACTGGGAACAACATCCACAGCAATATAATTGATTACTTTTCCTTCTGCCTGTTTGTAGTTTTGTTTGCGCTGATTATACAGTTTTTCTACATCGCTCTTACTTACCTGTACCAATGAATCAGGTATAGTAGCATAGTTCTGTACAACATATCTGAAATTGGTTGACTCTGCCGTTTCATCAAATTCAGCTTTGGCATCCAAGACGTTGGCAGATACAGCTTTTGTCAACAAAGCAGTATATTTTTCTTCCAAACGTTGTTGTTTAATGCTTCTTTCCCAAAACAACCAGAAACGACGCATCTGTTCCAACTGAGCTTGTTGCTCGGGTGAATAAGATGCCGTATTGTCATCGCCTATCCTTTTCAGGAAATTCAACAAAGCGGTTTTGTCAAACCGTCCTGTTTGCTGATTCACAAACATAGGCATTTGTTGAATCACCGGAGATATATTTTCTCCCTGAACCATGTCAAACAATTCGTCGGAACTAACTGTCAGTCCCAACAGTTCAGCTTTCTCACCCAATACAATTTCTCTTGTCATCGATTGAAATACCGATTGACGAATTTGCGTCATTACTTCTTCTTGCACATTCGAGTTGCCCGTTTGCATTTTATACACATCCAGCATCTCCTCTATTCGGGCCTGATAGTCCTGAATAGAAATGTTTTCTCCATTAACAGACGCAATCTTTTCCTGAGTTTGTCTGAAGTAAGTAGACCCGGAGTTCAAAAAGTCTCCGATGATAAAAGCAAACAAAGCGACCCCTACTACAATAATTAACAGTCCTGCTTTGCTTCTAATTTTTTCCAGCGTTGCCATTTATCCTTTTATTTATTTTTTAATATTTATATTCTACTTTTTAAGGGTGCGAAGATACAAAAAAAAGGATTTATTACATCATTTATCCTGATTTTTTTATAAATCAAGCACTTTCATACGAACCAATTCTATTTTTGTGGCTGTGACCTTGATTATTTTAAACGCATACTTATCGACATCGATTGTTTCATTCAGTTTAGGAAACTTCTGATAAGCATGTAAAATATAGCCGGCAATGGTCACATAATCATCCGATTCAGGCAGGTCGAGCTGAAACATCTCATTCAAAGTATCGATCTCTATTCTTCCTGAAAGAAGGTATTCATCTTCCGCCACCTTCTTGGCCACATACGACTTCGTATCATGCTCATCTTCTATTTCCCCGAAAATTTCCTCGACAATATCCTCCAGGGTGACAATACCGGTAGTACCTCCAAACTCATCGACGACAACCGCCAGGCTTTTTTTATCCTTCATCAATACCTTCATCAACTTATTGGCAGCCATTGTCTCCGGCACAATAGATACGGCATTTATGCTTTGCGTCCAATCCTCGGGATGTTTAAATAATTCCGAAGAATGGATATACCCTACGATATCATCTATATTATCTTTAAAGACAACGATTTTCGAAAGTCCTGTTTCAATAAACTTCGCCCGCAACTCATCCAATGTCGCCTCCATATCACAAGCAACGATCTCCGTCCGAGGCACAACACATTCGCGCAAGCGGACATTCGTAAAATCCAATGCATTCTGAAAAATCTTAACTTCCGTATCTACGGATGTATGCAGGGGGGCATCTTCGATACTCTCCTGTATAAAATAATCCAGATCGATCTTACCCAGAATCCGGTTAACCGACGTATGCAAATTCTTTACCCCGCCTATTTTCAAAATAACATAAGAGAGGAAAGAGGCAAACTTGGAGACCGGATACAAAACCACATAGACGATCAATAAGGGTATGGCAAACATAGTCAAAGAGAAGTTCGGGTTTAATCGGAAAATGGTTTTGGGTATAAATTCACCGAAAAACAAAATCAACAGGGTAGAGAGTATAGTTTGAATCAATACGATCAGCCCTTCTTTGCCGACACCTACCAACTCTGCAATGACCGGTTCCAACAAGATAGCCATTTGCAGGCCATACATAACCAAAGCGATATTATTCCCAACCAACATCGTTGAGATAAACTGGCTGGGGTTTCGATAAAACAACTCCAGTATCTTTGAAGAGAAGGTTCTTCTTTCTTTGTCCAGTTCAAAACGCAACTTATTCGAAGAGACAAAAGCAATCTCCATGCCCGAAAAGAAAGCGGAGAAGGCTAATGATATAAGTATATAGATTAATAGATTCACTCTGATAACATTTTAATGGATTCTACTTCCTTCTCTTGCACGGCCACAGGCCTGCTCCGCAGAGGAGGAGTAAACACAGGCCGTTCAGCCCCTTCTTGTACACGCCGGGTGGAATCCGAATGCGTGGATTCTTTTATCGGAATACTGATTTGCGGATGTATAATCCGGAACTTACTTATATTTTCGTTCGACTCGAAGCCGACGCCCGTCAGGATACGATCCGTGCGGGTGATACGTATATAGGCATCCGAATAAAACCGCCCCGCCTTCTGGTCCCAATACAACAAAGAGGTTTCAAAACGTTCCCCTTCCATATTCATCAGTTCCACATTGCCTACCAATTTCCACAGATCTTTCTTCAGCCAACGGTAAACCGTATCTGCCTGGGCACTGGCCTCTACCTGAAGCAAAGTATCAAAACGTTCTATATATAATTTCTCCGGGAAATACCAATAAGGCTCCTTGGCTTTATCAAACATCAAGACCTCCTTGGAGACAATACGATACCGCGTATACCCTCCCGAATCCGAAATAAACGAAACGACATCCGTGGTTTGCATCGTAAAGGTTGAGTCCGGATTAAAAGCGACCTCCACCACCTCCTTCTTTTCTTTTGCACAGGAGGTGAAAAATAAAAGAAGCATAACAACTATCGGGTGGATAGTTGTTATGCCTGTATGTTTCGTTTTACATTGAAAACGTATGTTTAACATATTATCTGATCGTTGTACGCTCGTTTATCCAGCCACCTACAGTAAATGATTTGCCTTTTTCCAGGTCCGGATGCATAAATACATCTTCTGTACTGGGCAGGTGTGCACGGTATGTTCCGATTAATTTATTTGCTTCTTCTGCAACAGAAGGATCAACTTGTTTCGCTCTCTCAAATTTATCTATAACAGCATTGAAAGAAGCTTTATACAATACAGCATCATTCGGATAAACCGATTTCGCTGTAGCTGCATACATATTACCAATCAAGATATAAGCTTTTCCATAAGCCGGATTCTGTTCCAGGGCTTTATTGGCATATTGTCTGGCGCGAGAATAATTATTTTGTTCATACATCAATAAAGCGATCATATAAAAATCATCTGCTTTAGAGTTTGCATCCGTATCCAGACTGGCTGCTTCTTCTATATATTTCACTGCCGTTTCATAGTCTTTGTCCCGAATGGCTTGTTTACCCAAACCGATAGCCGACTCCGGAGTCGGATTGTTCTGGTGCAGGTAACGCGAAGCAGCATAATACACCTCTATATCATTGCAACCTACTCTTCTTAACAAAGTAAGTGTTTCTTTCAGGAAGCCCATATCTGCTTTATTCTGTTCTACCTTATCGGCATACAATCCTTGCAATGTTTCACAATCAGCAGCTCCACTACCGGCAAAACCACCTTCAATCGCGGTCTTGAAGCCTGTCAGTGTCTCTATGTCTTTGGTATTATTAGCCACTTTGGCTGCAGCCAATTGTGTTTCCAAGATAGAAGAAATACGCAAGAAGTCTTCTACATATTGTTCTTTTGTATTCGGATCTTCCATCACCATACGGTGCGCAGCAAGCATATAAAGAGAGATAGCCAATGATTCCGTATCATTACCGTATTCGTCGATAATCTCTTTCAACCATCCATACACTAATTTAGCATCAAAGCTTTCTCCTTTTTGCTGAATATAATCTTGTGCTTTACGAGACACAATCCAGTCTTTACCATAACGTTTGTCGTTTCCGAAATATTTAACACGTTGATCGTAAACGGCCATCAACTTATCAATCAATTCTTCTTTCTTCGCCGGATCTTTTTCATTGGCTATTTCCCAACCTACAATACGTACGCCGTACAAATAAATATCTTTGTTTGCTGCCGGACATTCGTCATAGGCTTGTTTCCAGAACTCATACGCATCTTTATAATTCCCTGCTTTGGCATAAGGCAGATACAAACTGAGGTTACGGATACAGCGTACGCTATCCTCTCCGGATCCATACTGTGTTCCATTATCCACACCTTTCTGTGCATACCCTCCGATTACTCCCATGGAGAATACGAGGGTCATTAAAAATACCTTGATTTTCATATCGATTTAATTTTAAGTTGTTCGTTTTTAATCCACTTTTTGCTTTAAGAACCATAACTCGTTAAAAGTGTAATTGATGGCAAACCGCAGATATTGCTCATCAATCATCGTCCGTATGGCCGGGCTTACCTTTACATATTCAATCGAGAGGTTTATGTACGAACGGTTGTCGTGCAACTGCATCCCCATCTTGATCGGTAAACCGAAACCTACACTTACGCCATATTCATCATAGCCATATTTCTTGGATACACCTCCTTCTTTCATATTTACATTCACATATGAATTGCCATAATGAGCTCCGGCGCGGTACTTGATATTCTGTAGGTACTTACGACTGGTTTGATTCGGTATATATTCCACCCCTGCTGCTACGCGGAAACGGTTATCAAAATTACTTTTTTTATCAAAGAAATAAGCCTTTTCCCATGCTTCATACATCACATCGGCTCCGATTGTCAGTTTGTTATCTTTTACAAATGAGGCACCCAAGCCAAAAGAACTCGGTAAATCAAAACGTTGATTAGAGATCGTATCCGTTGTCGTTGTACCCGCACTCGAAGAGGATCCCAGGTGAAAGATATCATACGACTTGGTATGCAACTTTTTCGCCGGCGAATATACGGCTCCGAAAACCAAACGATTCGTTCTACTTAACGGATGTGTATATTGTATACCAAAGTCCATTTTCATATCACGAACTTCAATACGTTGTTTCCTGTACGAATTGTCCGCTTCTGCGTCTGCGCTGTAAAAAACCGCATTTTGCTCATGGTCTATATTTCCGAACAGATACCCTATATTGGCACCTACTGAAAGACGCTTCTTCCATATATCTATAGACAAGCCTGCATACAATTCGTTTAATCCACCTGTTCCCACAAATGTTTCCGAATAGGGTTGATCGCCTTCGTCTTTGTATCCTCCGAACTCATACCCCACAAAAGAATAGGGCAATAAGCCCACACTCATGGCAATACGTTTGTGTAAAGGAAACTGCATAGCCATATATTCCACATTCCCATTCGTATAACGCTGCTTATTCGTGCCGTCATCATACCAGGACATCTGCGCCTGCGCACCGAAATCAAAGAGAAAAGTCAATGAATCCATGCTTGTATATGAAGCCGGGTTCATTGGATTTATTTGCTTAGATGATCTCAATCCATACCCTATTCCTCCCATGGCACGGCCTGCAGCAAAAGAACGATTCGCTAACTCTCCATAACCAAATCGAGAATAAGGCGAATTGGTATTATTTTGTGCCCATACTGATAATTGTGCAACAATAAGAATACTTATTATTACTACTCCCCTATTCATTTTCAACATTATACTCTAAGATTCTATTTAATCCTGTCAACACTAAATTAATGTTTGCAAAGATGCGGTTTTTTAGGCGTCTTTCAAAATAAAACGAATGACCGCCTGTTAAAAAAACGAAAACATCCGGATATTTCTGCCGTAAAGCATTGATATATCCATCCATTTCAAAGACAATTCCATGCACCACTCCCGCCTGTATAGCCCCCACGGTATGGGTCGCTATAAACGGTATTTCTTCTTGTTCCGATACCAAAGGTAGTTTATCTGTGTACTGATGCAACGCCTTGAATCGTGTACCCATACCCGGGGAAATATTCCCACCCACAAAAAGCCCGGACGCTTCTATCAATTCATAGGTGATAGCCGTGCCCGCATCAATCACCAACAGATCTTGCCGGGGACGTAAATAGTTGGCTCCCACGGCAGCGGCCAAACGGTCCCGCCCCAAGGTGGCCGGTGTATCATATCCTACGCGGATCGGCACAGGCACTGTTTCATCCAAAAGAATAAAGGGGTGCAGATTTTCCTGCAGAAAAGCGATCATCTCCTTATCGAGTGTTACGACAGAAGACAGTATTCCCTGGGTCAAATCATATTGCTCTAATAAGGGAAATAGCGTAGAACGATTAAACTCCTTGTACACAAAAGAGGCTTCCAGTACTCCTTTATCATACACACCTACTTTAGTTGACGTATTTCCTTGTTCTATTATCAGATTCACTTATCTGTGAAATTTTTTTCGCAAAGGAATATAAATTTAATGAAATACACAAGCCCCTCCCTATACAAACAGACTCTTGTCCAGGCAGGCCAGAATCTCTTTTTCCTGATCGGGATGAAACCACTGAACATCCGCATCCCGCTTAAACCAGGTCATTTGCTTGCGGGCATACACACGGGAGTTGCGTTTGATCTTCTCGACGGCAAAATCCAATGTCCATTCCCCATCAAAATAGGCAAAAAGCTCCTTATAGCCCACCGTGTTCAATGCGTTCAGATGCCTCAGGGGATATACCTTGCGGGCTTCTTCCAACAAACCTTCGGCCATCATCTGATCGACCCGGAGATTGATACGGTGACACAACTCCTCGCGCTCGCGGGTCAAGCCGATTTTCAGGATACGAAAAGCACGTTCTTTGGCTGTATGGGTACGAAAAGAAGAATAAGGACGACCTGTCATCCGGCAGATTTCCACTGCATGGATTACTCGTTTATAATTATGCGGATCCACTTCTTCCGCATGAACAGGATCCAACCGCCTGAGTTCTTCCAGGATAGGACCCAAGCCTTCGTTTTCAAACTGGGTATAAAGGGCATGGCGTATTTCGGGGGTTACGGTCGGAATATCATCAATGCCTTTACAGACGGCATCTATATACATCATGGATCCCCCCGTCATCACCACGGATGGATGAGTGGCATATAACTTTGGCAATAAATCGATCACTTCTTCTTCGAATTGACTGGCACTGTAATAGTCGGTCAAAGAGAGCGTGCCTATCATAAAATGTTTTACCCGCTCCAACTGCTCCTGCGTCGGGGCAGCCGTTCCTATCGGTATCTCCCGGTAAAGCTGACGGGAATCAGAAGAAATAATCGGACAAGCCAGATGTTCTGCTATACGTAAACTCAACTCTGTTTTACCAACACCTGTCGGCCCAAGCAGAACCACCAACGTATTCATCAGAAACGGTCTTCTCCGAATATATCATCGGCTGCACCACCATCCAGACCTTCGAAACCGGCCTCGTCCAATTCGTCGATATCAAACTCTGAGTCTCCATAGAACTCTTCACCGACTGTCGGCACAGGCTGTTTCACTTCGAACTCATCGAAAGCCATTACCTGAGCAGGAGCCTCCCCTATCGATTTGCTGACAAGCGGCTCTTTCAAATCCTGCCCCGGAACGATTTCGCGTAATTCCATAAAAAACGCCCGTTCGGTCATATAATCAAAAACAAATAATAGTTTTTGATGCTCATCTTCCAACAATTCTTCCAGACGGGTATCTTCCATTATATAACTGTCTACCTCGGAAGAGGTATCCATTTCCATCAATGTGATCTCAGTCTTCTTACTCCAATCGTCATCGCACACAAAGAATGAGGTCATCTGATCTTTGGTATAACCCACTGAATCCAAGAGGGTATCATGCAGATCCAAAAAACTGGCTTCTGCATCTATTTTAATCTCACGCTTAAAGTCATCTACTTCGTCTGACAAAATAAGAAATCGGAATATCATAATCTTAGTTCATTTTTAGGGTTCAAAAATAGTAAAAATATCAATCACAGCATAGAGAAGACCTAAAATCTACTGAAAGATGAAATATATTGCCCGGAAAAAAAAGAAAAACAAAGCGAATATTCTGTTGCCGATGCGCATCAGCAATATTGACGATGCTGTTCAGCAATATTGACGAACATGTTCAGCAATGTTGCCGATGCGCATCGGCAACAGAATTGTGCCTGGGTAAGAATCGACAAGAAGCCTTTACAGATGTATGTTCTGCTTATTATTATTGTTACCTTTGTAGCTTCTAAGAAAACAAAAAATGACAAAGAAGATATTTTTAGCATGTATAAGCGTCTGTTTACTCCTGCAGGCACATGCTCAACGGATCTTGAGCAAAGAGGCCACGATCAGTGTCCTGACAAGCGCTCCCTACGAAGGACAGGTGTTTACCGTATACGGACATGTCGCTTTGCGGTTGACCGACCCGACACATCATTTTGATAAGGTATTCAACTTTGGCTTGTTCGACGACTCCAAACCCAACTTCATCTACCATTTCGCCAAAGGGGAAACCGATTATATGTTGGGGGCGCATGATTATCTGAGTTACATCGTCGAATACCAGATGAGAGGCAGCGACATCACCGAGCAGGTATTAGACCTGACCTACGAAGAGGTCAGTCTGATCTGGATGAACTTAATCCAAAACGCGCAACCGGAGAACCGGGTGTACCGATACAATTTCTTTTTCGACAATTGCGCCACACGTATACCTTTACTCTTGGAAAACAACGTCAACGGCAACATCCTCTATAACGATCCCCCTCCTACCCGCACCTTCCGGGACATGATCGATGAATGCACCCGCAACCATCCGTGGCTCACCTTCGGCTGCGCCCTGGCATTGGGCAGCCCGACCGACCGCATGGCAACCCCGCACGAGATGATGTTTTTACCTTTTTACCTGAAAGAAGCATTCAGTAAAGCGACCATTCAGACATTTGGCGATACAGAACGCCCTTTGGTCAAAGAAACACATATCATCAAAGCGGCAGAGACTGAAATAGAACCGGATATACTCGACACCTTATTCACGCCCCTGGTTTGCGGCTGGATCCTTTTCTTTGTCATCGCCGCCCTGACTTATCTGGGGGCACGCAAGAAAAGAGCCTTTTTAGGCATAGACATTGTCTTATTTGCGGCGGCCGGCTTAGGGGGTATTGTCCTTTTCTTTTTGTGTTTCCAGTCCGAACATCCGTCTATCTGGCCCAATTGGTCCTTGATATGGTTACACCCTTTACACCTGATCGGACTTATTTTATTTTGTGTAAAAAGAGGAAAGAAGGCCGCATATTGCTATCATTTTATTAACTTTGCGGCGCTTTCATGTATGCTGATGGGTTGGCATTTCATACCACAGCAGATGAATGCAGCCTTCATACCGCTTGTAGCCACGCTTTGGCTACGTTCCGGATATGGGCTATACAGGTATAAACGACATTTCGAATGAGAAAAATATTATCGTCACTGATCGTCCTTTTGGCAGTCACCAACCTGGAAGCACAACAAGCTCCCAAGTTAGTGGTATGCATTACGGTGGATCAATTGCGAGGGGATTATATTGAATATTTCTACCAAACCTTTGGGGAACGGGGCTTCAAACGTTTAATGAACGAAGGCCTTGTTTACAATAACATCCGTTTCGAATTTTCAAACATTGACCAGGCCAGTGCATTCGCCACCCTTTTTACCGGCTCCAATCCGGCCTTCCACGGCATACATAACGACAAAGTATATGATTTCGAGAAAGAACGAGCCGTCTCTATCTTAAACGACCCGGAATTCTTAGGAAATTATACGAAAGAGAACTATTCTCCCAAAGCGTTGATAGGTTCGACCATAGGAGACGAATTGAAAATAGCCTCCAAAGGACGCAGCGATGTGTACGCCATTGCACCGGATGCGGAAAGTGCCATACTTTCTGCCGGACATGCAGCGAACGGAGCGTTCTGGATGGATGATTACAATGGTAAATGGGCGACCACGACCTATTATAAAGGAATCCCCTGGTACCTGGATAAATACAATAACGGAGTCGAAGCCTTGCCTTCCCGGTTGGAGACGATGACATGGACACCCTCTCTACCACTCGACCGTTACCATGCATTTCCCTACGTACAGGACGAGGTGCCTTTCAAATATACATTCAATACCAAGCAAGCCAATCCGTATCTGCACTTAAAAACATCTCCTTTTATAAATAAGGAGATCAACCGCTTGGCCAAACAATTCCTGGAATATGCGGCATTCGGCACACGTTCTTGTCCGGATATGCTCGCGTTGACCTATTACGCCGGTAACTACCGGGGCCTGATGCATAAGGAATACAACCGGGAGATTCAGGATACCTATTACCAATTGGATAAGGACATCGAAGAATTATTGGATGTAATCGATAAAAAGGTCGGCCTGAACCGCACACTGATTGTGTTCACCGGCAGCGGTTATTTCCGCAGCGAAGAAGAATATCCGGAGGGAATGCTATTGGGCGGAGGCGAATTTCACCCCAAACGTTGCATCGCACTGCTCAACATGTATTTGATGGCCGTATACGGACAGGAGAATAATTGGGTGAAGGGATATTACAACAACCAGATATACCTGAACCGTAAAGCCATTGAAAACGCTAAATTAAATCTTACCGAAATACAAGATAAAGCGGCTGAATTCATCCAGGAATTCAGTGGGGTACAATTGGTCACGACCGATCATGCCCTGCTGCATGGAGACTGGAACGAAGGCACCGCCAAATTCCGTCACGGCACCCATCACCTGGGACGTGGCGATCTGATCATCGAACTGCAACCAGGCTGGAAGATCAACTTTGACGATGCCAAAGAAAAAGTCAAAGTGATCCGGAACAATGCCGTTATGACCCCACTCATCTTTATGGGGAATGGCATTCAGCCTAAACATATTTACCGCGAAGTAAAAGCGACAGAAGTAGCCCCTTCCGTAACACATATATTACGGATAAGGCCACCGAATGCGTCAAACAGCGTTCCGCTGTTTGAATTGACAATTGACAAGTAACAATTGACAATTCGGAAAGCAAAAGGGGGAAAAAGGGAAGAATGCGTCATTCAATCCCTGACTCCGTCTCCCTTAATCACGAATAACAAGAATATAAACGTACGGCAAGAATACAATTCCATTTGACATTTCATTGTCAATTACCAATTGTCACTTGTCAATTAAATAAAAGAATTATGGGATTCAATGAATTTATGACCAAATTATTCGGCAATAAATCGCAACGGGACCTGAAAGAGATCACCCCGTATGTGAAGAAAATCCAAGCCGTTTATCCGTCTATTGCAGGTCTAAGCCACGATGAGTTACGTGCCAGGATAGATGATATCAAACAACGCATCCAGGATTATGTAGCCGACGAACGGGCTGCCGTAGCCCGCCTGCGCGAAGGCATAGACGAGAAAGAATTGGAAGAGCGGGAAACAATTTGGGCAGAAGTAGATAAAATAGAAAAAGAAATTACAGAAAAAATGGAGGTGATCCTCGAAGAGGTATTACCCGAAGTCTTTTCTATCGTTAAAGATACAGCACGCCGTTTCACCGAAAACGAAGAAATTGTGGTAACTGCCACTGACTTCGACCGTGACCTGGCTGCCAAACACGACTTCGTACGCATCGAAGACGATAAAGCTATTTACCTGAACCACTGGACAGCCGGAGGAGGTGAAATACACTGGGACATGATACATTACGATGTACAGCTGTTCGGAGGTGTTGTATTACACAAAGGTAAGATTGCCGAAATGGCTACCGGGGAAGGAAAAACCCTGGTTGCTACCCTGCCTGTCTTCCTCAATGCCCTGACACGAAACGGGGTACACGTAGTAACGGTGAACGACTACCTGTCTAAACGTGACTCGGAATGGATGGGACCATTGTATATGTTCCATGGATTGTCTGTTGATTGTATCGACAAACACCAACCCAACTCCGACGCCCGCCGGGCAGCGTATAATGCAGATATTACTTTCGGTACGAACAATGAGTTCGGCTTTGATTACCTGCGTGACAATATGGCTATCAGCCCCAATGATCTGGTACAACGCAAACACAATTATGCCATTGTCGATGAGGTCGACTCGGTATTGATTGACGATGCCCGTACTCCTTTGATCATTTCCGGACCTATCCCCCGCGGAGAAGAACAATTGTTTGAACAGTTCCGCCCCAATGTAGAGGTGGTTGTCAATGCTCAAAAGAACCTGGCCACTAAACTATTGACCGAAGCCAAACAAAAAATGGCCAGCGACGATAACAAAGTACAAGAAGAAGGTACACTCCTGCTTTATCGTTCTTTCAAAGGTTTCCCGCGCAACAAAGCCTTGATTAAATACCTGAGTGAACCGGGTATCAAATCGCAGATGCTCAAAACCGAAGCATTGTACATGGCAGAGAATATGCGCAATATGCACCTCGTTACCGATGATTTGTTCTTTGTGATTGATGAGAAGAACAACAGTATCGAGCTGACAGACAAAGGGATTGACCTGTTGACAGGTAATTCGGATGATCCTCATTTCTTTGTACTGCCGGATATTGCTGCCGAATTATCACAGTTGGAAAACGTGACGGGTACGGAAGAAGAAGTGCAAGCACAAAAAGATGAGATCCTGGCAAACTATTCCGTAAAAAGCGAACGCGTACATACAATCAACCAATTACTGAAAGCCTATACATTGTTTGAAAAAGATGATGAGTATGTGGTTATGGACAATAAGGTAATGATCGTTGACGAACAGACCGGACGTATTATGGATGGACGTCGTTACTCCGACGGACTGCACCAGGCGATTGAAGCCAAAGAACGGGTGAAGGTGGAAGCTGCCACCCAGACGTTTGCAACGATTACTTTACAGAATTACTTCCGTATGTACCACAAACTATCCGGTATGACCGGTACGGCTGAAACGGAAGCAGGCGAACTTTGGGACATCTACAAACTGGATGTTGTGGTTATTCCTACCAACCGCCCGATCGCCCGTAAAGATATGAACGACCGCATCTACAAAACGAAGCGGGAAAAATACAATGCGGTGATTGACGAGATCAGCGCTTTGGTGGAAGCCGGAAGACCGGTGCTTGTCGGTACAACTTCGGTGGAGATATCCGAATTGCTCAGCCGTATGTTGAATATGCGGAAGATACCTCACAATGTATTGAATGCGAAATTACACCAACGGGAAGCAGATATTGTAGCCCAGGCAGGACAAAAAGGCACCGTTACGATTGCAACCAATATGGCCGGTCGTGGTACCGACATCAAACTTTCTCCGGAGGTGAAAGCTGCTGGTGGTTTGGCGATCATCGGTACGGAACGTCACGAAAGCCGGCGCGTAGACCGTCAGTTAAGAGGACGTGCCGGACGTCAGGGAGACCCGGGTTCTTCGGTATTCTTTGTCTCTCTCGAAGATGACCTGATGCGTCTGTTCGCTTCTGAAAAGATAGCCGGATTAATGGACCGTATGGGATTCAAAGAAGGTGAAGTATTGGAACACAGCATGCTGAGCAAGTCGGTAGAACGGGCACAAAAGAAAGTGGAAGAAAACAACTTCGGTATCCGTAAACGTTTGCTCGAATACGATGATGTGATGAACTCACAACGTAACGTGATCTATACCCGCCGTCGACATGCGCTTATGGGAGAGCGTATCGGTATGGACGTATTGAATACCATCTACGATACTTCGACCTCCATTATCGAACAACATGCCGATGTGCATGACTTTGAAGGATTCAAACTGGAACTCTTCCGTACATTCGCAATGGAATCGCCTTTCACAGAAGAAGAATTCAAAAGTATAAAGTCTCCTGAGCTGATAGACAAACTTTTCGACGAGGTGTTGAAGACTTTCAAACGCCGGATGGAGCGGATGATACAGGTTGCCAATCCGGTAATTAAACAGGTATACGAAAATCAGGGAGCTATGTACGAAAACATTCTTATTCCGATCACAGACGGAAAACGGATGTATAATGTATCCTGCAACCTGAAAGAAGCCTACGATACGGAAAGTAAAGCGATTGCTAAATCTTTCCAGAAATCTATTGTATTGCATACCATCGACGAATCCTGGAAAGAACACTTACGCGAAATGGATGAATTACGCCATTCGGTTCAGAATGCCAGCTACGAGAACAAAGATCCGTTATTGATCTACAAACTGGAATCGTATACCCTCTTTAAAACGATGGTAGATATCATGAACAGAAAGAGTGCTGCCGTTTTGATGCGTGGACAGATACCGGTACGGGAAGAGCAACCGTCGGCCGAACAACAAGCTGCAGCAGCTGCCGCCTCCCGCCGTATTGCCGTGCAACAGGCAACACCGGAAAGACGCCAGGATATGAGCCGGTACCGGACAGAGAAAGCCGAAATAGGCGGAGGTAATCATGCACCGGTTAATCCAAATGCACCGGAACAAATGCAACAGCAACAACAAAGACTGGAACCGATTCGCACAGAAAAAAGAGTAGGACGTAACGATCCTTGCCCTTGTGGAAGCGGTAAGAAATATAAAGCTTGCCACGGCAAAGGTTTATAAAATAAAACCCACCAAAAGGCCTGTTTGAAATGCAAACAGGCCTTTTTTGTTTCTACTTCCGAAAAACTCATTGTTAACAAACAATTATTTACCTTTGGAAATCTAAATAAAAGCAAAAAACCTTGTTCGCTTTGAGCAGAGATACTACTTTTGGACATTATCAACTAAATTAATTTAATCATGAAGAAAATTGTTTTATTTGTATCGTTTTGCTTTTGTCTGGGAAGCCTATTTGCACAAGATGCTGACAAATTGCGAGATGAAGGTGACGCTGCCATTAAAGTAAAAAATTACGAAGAAGCATTAAGCAAATACAGCGAATACCTTAAACTGACAGATTACCAGGACGAAGCACGTATCTTCAACGCAGGATTCAGTGCAGACCAGGCAAAAAAATACGATGAGGCCGTTCGTTTCTTTGATATGTCTATCAAAAAAGGATACAAAGCAGAAAATGCATATGCAGGTAAAGCCAAGGCTTTACGCGATTTAAACAAATCAGAAGAATTCAGTGCAACAGTAGAAGAAGGTCTCAAAGCTTTCCCGGCAAATGCAAACTTAGAGAAGATGCAATATGGCTACTTCATGAAATTAGCACAAGCCAAACAAAAAAGCGGAGATGCGACTGAAGCGGAAAAACTGTTCAATGAAGTATTGAAAGTATCTAACAAAACCTATCAGGGCAATGCACTGTATAGCTTAGGTATCTTATATTATAACAAAGGAGCTAAAGTGTTACAGGCAGCAACGGCAGCAGCAGCAACAGATCCGGACAAATACGCTGCTGAAAAAAGCAAAGCGAGTGTAGACTTTAAAAAAGCCAAAGAATACCTGGAGCAAGCTAAAACCATCGGCAATGCCAACGCTCAAAAATCTTTAGATGCAGTCAATGAAGTGCTGAAATAAAAAAAACGGCAAGATTATAAAATCAAAAGGGGCTGTCCAGTTTTGGACAGCCCCTTTTGATATAAAATACGTTTTACGCGCTTTTACTTAAAGAAATACCGGATAAGATCATTCCCATTGGCAAAAAGAAGTAAGCCGAAAAGAATCAACATACCTGTTATCTGTGCATACTCCAGGAACTTATCACTCGGTTTGCGACGGGCAATAACTTCATACAATAAGAACATAACATGACCACCGTCCAATGCAGGTATAGGCAAGATATTCATAAACGCCAGAATAATGGATAGAAAAGCGGTCCTTTCCCAGAACATACGCCAGTTCCATTTGGCAGGAAATAAGCCTCCGATAGTACCGAATCCTCCCAGACTGGATGCTCCTTCTTTGGTGAATACATATTTCATATCATTCACATACCCTTTCAATGTATTAACACCCAGTTTGGCTCCGGCCGGAAAAGACTCGAAGAAACCATAGGACTTCGTCACCGTACCATACAATAAAGCGGTAGAAGTCTCCGCATATACCCCCATCTTACCGGCAGTATCCGTATGCAATACGGTAGATTCCAAAAGACCATTCCGGTAAAAACCTACTTGTATATCCGCATCTTTGTTTGCATTCAAAACCCGCATTACATCTTCAGACACAGGCGTTGCCTCACCATTAACAGAGACAATACTATCGCGTGCCATCAAGCCCGCTTTAGCCGCCGGAGAGTGCTCGTCGGCCAACTCCCGTATCACCATAGGGAAACGGTTGGGATCGGCAAAACCTTTTTTATCCCGCAATACCCGTTGCATCATATCCTCCGGCATAGGAATAACAACTTCTATACCGTCTCGAATCACTGTTACCGTTCGGGCTTCAACCACCTGGCGAAAACTATTCTCCCCAAAACGCTCCAATACCGTATCGTCCGCTTTCGTCAGTATATCTCCATCCCGAAAGCCTACGTCATGAAATGTTTCACTGTAATACATCCCATGTTTCATATTCTTAAGAGGTACATACGTATCTCCCCAGGTATATAAAATCATGGAATAGATAAAAAGCGCCAGGAGGAAATTAAATAAGACCCCGGCAATCATTATCATCAGTCGTTTTCCTGCTGATTTGGAACGGAACTCATAGGGTTGCGGCGGCAAGGCCATCTGCTCCTTATCCATACTCTCATCGATCATCCCGGAGATCTTACAATATCCGCCCAAGGGCAACCACCCCACACCGTACTCCGTATCACTGTTTTTCGGTTTATACCGGAAAAGGGCAAACCAAGCATCAAAAAACAGGTAAAACTTTTCCACACGTACCTTGTAGATACGGGCAAAAATAAAATGCCCGAACTCATGCACAAGCACCAATATCGATAAGCTTAATATAAGCTGTAATGCCTTAATCAAAAATGTCTCCATCTATTTTTATTCATTAAATATTTAAAATAAACCCATAGCTATCTGCCTGGCTTCTGTATCTGTCGCCACATAATCATCGTAATCGGGCGTTGCAATAAAAGTTGCTTTCTCCATTGTCTTCTCTATCACATCACTCATCTGCAAAAAACCGATCTTTTCCTGCAGGAAAGCGGCGACCACTACTTCATTGGCCGCATTCATGACACAAGGCAGATTGCCTCCTTTCCGTATGGATTCAAAAGCAAATGCCAGGTTTCTGAAACGTGTCATATCCGGCTCTTCAAAAGTAAGTGTGGCATACTGCTTGAAGTCCAACCGGGGAGCGGTACTCTTCAACCGCTGGGGATAAGAAAAGGCATAGGCTATCGGCAGTTTCATATCCGGAATACCCAATTGAGCCATAACAGCTCCATCCTGAAACTGAACCATCGAATGAATAATCGATTGCGGATGCACCACGACCTGTATCTGATCGGGTGAAACGCCAAACAACCATTTCGCCTCAATCATCTCAAAGCCTTTATTCATCATCGAAGCAGAATCAATCGTCACCTTTGCTCCCATCGTCCAGTTTGGGTGTTTCAATGCCTGTGTCTTTGTTACCAAAGCCAACTCTTCCAGCGACTTCGTGCGGAACGGTCCGCCGGAAGCTGTCAACACGATCTTCTCCACCGGATTCTCCCATTCGCCAGCCAAACACTGAAAAATAGCGGAATGCTCCGAATCAACCGGCAAGACAGGTACTTTATATTCAGCAGCCAGGGAGGTGATCAGTTCCCCTGCAACCACCAAGGTTTCTTTATTGGCCAAAGCAATCGCCTTACCGGCTTTTATGGCTGCGATTGTCGGTTTCAACCCGGAATATCCGACCATAGCAGTCAGTACCATATGAATCGGTTCCGACTGTACTACCTGGGCGATTGCTTCGGAACCGGCCCACACCTTTATGGGTAGATCTTCCAAAGCCTCTTTCAATTCCGGATATTTCTCTTCATTGGCAATAACCACTACCTCCGGCATGAATTTACGCGCCTGGTTGATAAGCAAATCAACCTGATTATTTGCTGTCAACGCATAAACCTCAAACAAATCGGCATGCTCGCTTACCACTTCCAATGCCTGGGTTCCAATAGAACCCGTAGAACCTAATATAGCTAATTGTCTTTTCATGGGAACTAAAACGCAATATATTCTGTAGGATTCACCGGCAATCCCCTGAACCAGAGCTCAAAATGAAGATGTGGTCCTGTAGATAATTTCCCGGTATTACCGACTAAAGCAATCGCTTCGCCAGCCACAACGGTATCGCCTATTTCTTTCAACAGCAACTCGTTGTGTTTATAAACGGATAAAAAACCATTCTTATGTTGTAACTGAATCACATTGCCAAAATTAGGATCATAACCGGTAAAGATAACCGTACCATCTAATGTAGCCAATACACTCTCATTCGGTGCCGACACCAGATCGATTCCATAATGATGTTTTTCCGGTTCAAAGGCAGCCGACACAATGCCATTTATCGGTTTGAAAAAGAAAACCCCATCGGCAGGAGCCGTATTGGAACTCAAACTATTCAGGTTATACTTTTCCTCTTCTTCGAAATTCTTTATAAAATCTTCTTCTCTTGCCGTACGCAGAATCACGTAGTTGGCATGTACATGTGCCAACGAATCGATCTCGCGGATAGAATCTATCGGAGTCGTTCCCGTTAATATGCCCGCTATATTATCGAGGTAAAGCGATTGAATGGCAATCATCCGTTCCAATGAATCCGCCCGAAGTGCATTCTGCACAATTTCTTTTCGCACCTCTACATCCAGATAACCGGGCAGGTAATTCCTCACAGGAGTCATTATAATAAAAAGAGAGGTTATGACAATCAATAGAAAAGCAAAAATAAACAAGACCAGAAGAGCTGAAAGCTGGGAAATCCGAAAAGACCAGACCTCTTCCAAGGTCCCTTCATTAAAAAAGGATAATTTATATTTGAAGCGTATCCGGTGCCAAAAAGACTTGCGGTTGCCTTTCTTTTTCTTCTTTTCTGCCATTTCTATCTATTCCTATTTCACAAATCCAACAAACCTTCCGGCAGGGACACCGTCATTTGTTTACGGGTATGATCCACCTCTGTAATCAATTCTTCTACGGCCGGGAACAAGAGTTCTTCTCCTTTGTAATCGACCTGCAAGAGTACATTTATCGTACTTTCATCCACCCCTTTAATGGGACCTAACAGACCATGAACAGAATCAGTCACCGTATAACCGATAAAACTATCCCACGTCATATCGCCCACTAAGTTCTCTTCCTCCACACCTTCCAGGGGATAATACACATCGCGGTTGACAAACTCCCGGGCTGCGTCTTCATTATCGACACATTCCAATTTCACCAATGTCACCGTATCACTTTTATACCTATATTCTTCGATAAAGAAAGGAACCAATATGCCATCCATATCGCATACGATATACGGTTCGTCCACCTCATCAAAAAGATCACTGGTCGTTACCAGAGAAAGTTCCCCTTTCACGCCATGTGGCTTCGCAAACCGACCGATTTTAAAAACATCCTCTTTCTTTATCATAACAACATATTATAGTCTGGTGATACGAGCCCCTATATTATTCAATCGTTTGTCTATATTCTGATAGCCCCGGTCTATCTGGTCGATATTATCAATACGGCTGGTACCTTCTGCACTCAGGGCGGCTATCAACATGGCAATCCCCGCACGAATATCCGGAGAAACCATCGTAGAACCGCGCAACCGGTAGCGATTGCCCAAACCGATCACTGTCGCACGATGCGGGTCACATAAGATGATCTGCGCTCCCATATCGATCAGTTTATCCACAAAAAAGAGCCGGCTCTCAAACATTTTTTGATGTATCAATACGCTTCCTACCGCCTGTGTGGCTACAACCAGAAAGACACTCAATAAATCCGGAGTCAATCCCGGCCAGGGAGCATCGGCAATTGTCATGATAGAGCCGTCAATAAAAGTATCTATCTGATAAGAATCATGGGAAGGAACATGAATATCATCTCCTATCTGTTCCACCGTAATACCTAAACGACGAAAAGAGTCGGGTATTATACCCAGGTGTTCATATCCTGTATTTTTAATGAGAATATCCGATCCGGTCATGGCGGCCATACCGATAAAACTACCCACCTCGATCATATCCGGCAGGATAGTATGCGTTGCTCCCCCTAAGGATTCTACCCCTTCGATGGTCAACAGGTTGGAACCGACACCCGAGATACGGGCACCCATACGGTTTAAGAGCGCACAAAGCTGTTGCAGGTAAGGTTCACAGGCCGCATTATAAATAGTGGTTGTCCCCTCGGCCAATACCGCCGCCATGACAATATTTGCCGTTCCGGTAACCGAAGCCTCGTCCAACAACATATAAGTGCCTTTTAGCTTCTTCGCTTCCACCTCGTATAACTGATGGTCTTCATCGTAATGGAAGCAGGCGCCCAACTTCTGGATCCCGACAAAATGGGTATCCAACCGCCGGCGACCGATTTTGTCACCTCCCGGCTTGGGGATCGATGCTTTTCCAAAACGCCCCACCAAAGGGCCTACAATCATAACCGAGCCACGAAGCGAAGCACTTTTGCGTACAAATTCTTCTGTATATAAATAGTCCAGATCGATGGCATCGGCCTGAAAAGTATACACATCCGCAGCCGGATGCTCTACCTTCACCTGCATATCACGCAACAACTGAATCAGATTATTTACATCTAAAATATCAGGTACATTATGTACCGTTACTTTTTCGGGAGTCAGGAGAACGGCACAGATAATCTGCAAAGCCTCATTCTTTGCTCCCTGGGGAACGATCTCTCCCGCTAATTTATATCCACCTTCTATGACAAATGAGCTCATCGACCTTTGCGCGAATAGTTTTTCTTGTTGTTGTTATTATTCGTGTTGTTATTATTGCGGGCAAGAATATCCCGGCTTTCCGTCAATTTATAGACTTCTTCGTCCAACACGATCTTTCCTTTAGACAATTCTTCCAGGTCTTTAAAGATTTTACGGTCGTCCACCGATTCTTTATTCCAGGTAAGGAAAGATTTTTTCATATGGTTAGCCAGGAGGTTGACCAGTTGTTTCTTTTCTTCACCTTCTTCTTCGAATCCGGTCGCTTTGTCAATCATCAACTCCAGCGTTTTTCCATAATGGCGATACCGAATGCGTGAATTGTTATAAGGAATACGGGGAGGGCGACTATGCAAATCTTCTTTTTTAATGATTTCATAAGGATAGTCGATATCCAGTTTGAAATCGGCCATGATAGCCAAATGATCCCATAGTATGTGTTTGAAATCGTTCACATCCCGTAAATGAGGAAACATATTCCCCATGATATTTATAATAGTGTCGGCACAACGCTTGCGTTCGGTTCTATCTTCAATAGCCAGACAATAGTCCACCATATTCTGAATATTACGGCCATACTCAGGCATTACCAACTTTTTTCCTTCTGTATTGTATTTCATTCTAATAAATATATTTATGTCGACAAATTTACAGATTATTATTGACTTGACCGTGCCTGCAGACAATAAAAAACGTTAGCACAATCCGATATCCGGGGATTACCGGAATCGCTTTCCCTAAAGCCAGAGCCAAGCCTTAGAATCAATATCATCCAACCCTTTCTCTACGTCTTCTCAACTTCACATTTATGCGGGAGGATCCTCTTTTTTTCGAGGGGTAATTCTATTGCCGATGGGCATCGGCAATATTGCTGAACACGTTCGACAATATTGCTGAACAGCATCGTCAATATTGCCGATGCCCATCGGCAACAGAATTGTCCTTACATGAACAATCCACTGACCCTGTGATCCGAGATCATTCCGAACGCTAAAGGAGAGCTTTGAAAAGGTTGAATTTCAAAGCTTTTTAAACACAGTACCGATACTTACTTAGTAAAACGTTTCAAAAGGAAAGAAGGATTCACCCGGACATACACTCCAAAAGAAAAACTGGTAGAACTTCCTACCGAACGAATCCCTGTTTGCGGATTATTTATCTTGCCGGACAATGTCTGGTAAACATCCAGATCGACTCCCAGCGAATAGCCTTTTCCCAAAACACGGGAATATTCCAATCCCAGATAAACCATTTCGGGCTTATCCAATGTTGCTCCTTCTTCCCGGGTGGATACTGCCCCATAAAAAGGAACACCCAACATGGATATAAACTGGTCACATTGCCAGTAAGAGGTTTTTATACGAAAGTCATATATATCAACCGAAGCCTTGGCATATACCCCATACCCGTTATCGAAAGGCCATATCTCACCCGCCTGCTGATAATAACCGGCGGCATCCAATTCCACATTGAGCTTTTTGAAAACCTTATGCCCCGTATTCCATACGGCTCCGACACCTACAGCCCCATTCATCAACGTCTGCACAGAAGCAACAGTCAGGGTGTCGATCTCCCCTCCCCGGTGCTGGGCCAATCCTTGCACGGGAATATACCAATGGAAACGGGAAGACGGGTCGTTACATTTTATACGGGAAGAAATCCCGACAGTAAACGCCTCCTGATGTGTATCGTTCCGGTAGATAAAACTTTCCCAGTTCAGCCAGGCGTCCCAATCAAAAATTCGGGAATTATAGAGAAGCTGCACACCCGCTTCCGGATCAGCCGTCAGATTGAGCTCGGGACTATACAAGGGTTCTATCAGATGGTGATTGGCTCCGCCGTAAATGTTCCCGATAACCAGATTCACTCGCTCCGACAAAGCCATTTGTGCGCGAAAATAAGGCAATATATGGGTTCCTTTTTGATATTGATTTCCTTTCCAACGCGGGATATCCATATAAGCCATACTCGGATATTTATTCGCTCCATGATAAAAAAGCATATGAAGTCCGGCTTCCAGTTTGATCGTAGGCAAAGGGTAATAAACCACCTTCGGTTGTACCCATAAACCGGGAAGGGAATAGCCTCTCGTGACAACCCCGGCATACTCATTGTTTTTAAAAAAACTGAGGTTATCCAATTCAACGGACAATTCTTTTTCTTTTTCCGGATGGATAGAATAATCTGTCTGATAAACACGTTCGGATAACTGGGCGTGAAGAGAAGAAAAAACAAGACCTAAAGCTCCCAGTAGTACCCCCTGACGAACGGTCTTTTTCCAATTAGTCCCCAATAAATGCATAGTTTTCATTATTTGCGCACAAACGTATACAAAATATCTTTACAAAAAAATGAGGAAACAGAAAAATACATTTCCATTTCCTCATTCAAATGATATCTTTTAAAGCCTGAGGCTAAAAGATTAACCTCTCGGCGTAGCTTCTTTAACTACCATTTGACGACCTTCGAATTCGGCGCCATTGAGTTCTTCAATCATGTTTTTAGCTTCTGCATCATTAGGCATTTCAGCGAAAGCAAAACCTTTAGAACGACGAGTATCACGATCAATAATTAACTTTACAGAATCTACTGTTCCATACTCTTCCAAAACTTGTTGTAGATCTGATTCTCTAACCCGGTAATTCAGGTTACCAATGTAAATGTTCATACAAAAAATATATAAATAATTAATTAAATAAACAAGGATGGTTTTGGTAGTGATCTGTAGACTGCAAGAATATCCCAAATAACAAAGGTAAATCCAGAGAATAAGAACAATAAAAAAACTATCTTTTGTTTTCGGAGGCAAAGAAAGGCATTTAAGTTGAATTGCGTACTATAAATTGTATTTTATTTTCTACTTTAAACACCAGAATGCATCAACAAGACATATTTTATCCCTATTTTGACCAAAATATATTAGCGATAAAGTCTTTCAAAATCATTAATATCTTATACTTTTGCAGTATTATTACAAAACTTATAAAAATATTAGAAAATGGAAGTAAAAGAAGCAAGTGGTAAACTAGGTATTCTTGTTGTAGGCGTGGGAGGTGCTGTATCCTCAACGTTTATTACAGGTACACTAGCAGTCCGCAAGGGGTTGAGCACCCCCATTGGTTCACTGACCCAATTAGCTACCATTCGTTTAGGCAAACGGAATGAAAACCGTTTCCCAAAGATCAAAGACGTAGTGCCATTAGCAGATTTGAATGATCTGGTATTTGGGGGATGGGATATATTTTCTGAAAATATCTATGAGGCCGCAGTACATGCAGAGGTCTTGAAAAAAGAGGACATCGAGTGTGTAAAAGACGAATTGGTGGCCATAAAACCCATGCAAGCGGTTTTCGATCAGGATTTTGTCAAACGTTTACATGGTACCCATGTCAAGACCGGCAAAAACCGTTGGGAACTGATGGAACAGGTGCGTGAAGACATCCGCAACTTTAAGCAAACCCATGCATGCGACCGTGTTGTTGTCATGTGGGCTGCCAGTACTGAAGTTTATATTCCATTAAGCGATGAACATAAAAGCCTGGCTGCTTTTGAAAAAGCGATGAAAGAAGACAACAAAGCGGTTATCTCTCCCAGCATGTGTTATGCCTATGCTGCAATAGCCGAAGGTTGTTCGTATATTATGGGAGCTCCGAACTTATGTGTCGACACCCCTGCTTTATGTGAGTTCGCCTTGAAGATGAACGTACCCATCGCTGGTAAAGACTATAAAACCGGACAGACTATGCTTAAAACGGTTTTGGCCCCGATGCTTAAAACACGTATGTTAGGTTTGGAAGGCTGGTTCTCTACAAATATCCTGGGTAATCGTGACGGAGAAGTATTGGACGATCCGGGATCATTCAAAACAAAAGAAGTCAGCAAATTGTCTGTTATCGATACCATCCTGCAACCGGACGTTTATCCGGAACTGTATGGAAACGTTTACCATAAGGTACGTATCAACTATTACCCTCCGCGCAAAGACAACAAAGAAGGATGGGATAATATCGACCTGATAGGCTGGATGGGCTATCCGATGCAGCTGAAAGTAGATTTCCTTTGCCGTGACTCTATCCTGGCGGCTCCTTTATGCCTGGATTTGGTACTGTTGGCTGACTTATCTCAACGTTGTGGCTTCTCGGGTATTCAGGATTGGCTATCGTTCTACTTCAAGAGTCCGATGCATGCCGAAGACCGGGTTCCGGAACACGACTTATTCATCCAACACACCATTCTGAAGAATACGCTTCGGAAAATCATTGGAGAAGAAACGATAGACTACTTAGACTAAATAAATAAAGAACCGTAGATCGCTTTACACTTCGTTAAGCGATCTACGGTTCTTCATTCTTTCTTTTCTCTGTTCTTCATTCTTAATTATATAAAAATGGATTATGCAATTATTGCAGCCGGTGAGGGTTCGCGTTTAGCCCAGGAAGGGGTTAAATGGCCTAAACCGCTTGTGCGTTTAAACGGTACCATACTGATAGACCGGCTGATCGATATTTTCTTGAAAAACGGTGCTACCTCTATCAATATCATTGTAAACGAAGAGATGAAAGAAGTACAGGATCACCTGAAAAAGAAAACATTGCCTGTCCCCTTTCACCTACTCATAAAATCGACTCCCAGCTCTATGCATAGTTTTTATGAGATAAGCCGTCATTTAAACAGCAAGCAAATTTGCCTGACTACGGTTGACACCATATTCAAAGAAAAGGAATTCACAGCTTACATACAGGCGTTTCTTCAGGAAACAAACCTGGATGGACTTATGGCCGTAACCGATTATATAGACGACGAAAAGCCTTTATATGTAGAAACAGACGAAAAATTGTTTATCCGTAACTTCCTCGACAAGGCCAATCCTTCTTGCCGTTATATTTCCGGAGGCATCTATTGCCTGAGAGAAAGAGGGATTGCCGTATTAAACAAAGCAATAGCCGCTGATATTTCTCGCATGCGTAACTACCAACGCCAGTTAATTACGGAAGGGTTAACACTGAAAGCCTATCCTTTCAGTAAAATTATCGATGTCGACCATGCGGAAGATATAATTAAAGCAGAGTCGTTTCTTAAGTCATAAACAAATAAAATAAAGATGAGCCCATTTACCCTTGCAGGCATACGAAGAGGTAATCAATTCTCTCCCAATCATATCGGCAACGACGCTGCCATATTTTCTTTAACAGTAAAACATTTGCAGGCATACGGATGCACAGTGAATGAATATACCGAATCCGACCTTATCGTTCAAGATCTACAGGAAAATATCATCTTCAATATGGTACGCGACTGGAATTCGATCCGCAAACTGCAACAGATGGAAGAACAAGGCCGTATCGTTATAAACTCAGGATACGCTATTGAGAATTGCACCCGGGAGAAAATGACCCGCCTTTTGATGGAAAACAACATCCCCCATCCTACCAGCCTGATCTTCTCTACACAAGAAGATCCGACCGCTGCACTGGAGAAGGCAGGATTATATAATTGCTGGATCAAAAGAGGAGACTTTCATGCAGTACACCGGGAAGATGTCACTTATGTAAGAAATCCGGAAGAGGCCTGCTCTATCTTTAAAGAATTTGCCATACGGGGCATTCCCTCCGCGGTGATCAATGCGCATTTAACTGGTGACCTGGTAAAGTTCTATGGCGTGAGAGGTACCGACTTCTTTTATTGGTTCTATCCGTCCGACATCCATCACAGTAAATTCGGATGGGAACAAATCAACGGAACGGCAACAGGTATTCCTTTTCACGGAACCGATCTGCATAAGTTATGCAATAAGGCAGCTGAGGTTTTAGGCATATCTATTTACGGAGGAGATTGTATTGTCTCCCCAGATGGAAATATGCAACTTATAGATTTCAATGACTGGCCCAGCTTTGCTCCGTGCAGGGAAGAAGCCTCTCAATATATCGCTCAACACATATGGCAATCGGCCAATAAGTAATTTGTAGAAACGGCAAGATGAAAGAAAAAAAACAAATACCCAGCTTAGAATCTACCCTCAAATCCCTGGATACCGAAGAATGTATCGATATCTATTTCTACCGTCCCATCGGATACCGTTGGGCTATTTTTTTTCATAAACTGGGCGTATCCCCCAATGCAATCACCATTGCATCTATATTTATAGGCATAGCTGCCGGCATATGTTATTACTTCGACAGCCTGACAGTGAATGTGATCGGTATGTTGCTTCTGATCTGGGCCAACTCCTATGACAGCGCAGACGGTCAACTGGCGCGAATGACCGGACAGAAAAGTCAACTGGGACGTATCCTGGATGGGGCTTGCGGGGATCTTTGGTTCATCACCATCTATGCGGCTATCTGCCTGCGTCTTATGCCGGAATGGTCGCTATGGATCTGGATATTGGCAGCGATAGCGGGATATTCCCATACCAAACAAGCTGCGATGGCTGATTATTACCGGAATATACACCTCCTGTTTTTAAAAGGTAAATCCGGTAGTGAGCTCTCTTATTCCCCCAACCTGCAAGAGGAATATCAGAAATTAAGCTGGAAACACGATTTTATATTCAAGGCATTCGAATGGTTTTATATCAACTATACGGTTGGACAAGAGCGTCTCTCTCCTCAATTTCAAAAGATGATGGCGCTCATTCGGGAGAAATACAAAGGAGAAGCCCCCGAATGGTTCCGTACAGCTTTCCGGGAGAAAAGTCTTCCCCTGATGAAATACACCAATATGCTCTCTTTCAACACACGTATCATCGCTTTATTTATAAGTCTTTTTATCCGTATACCCTGGTTGTATTTCGCTTTTGAATTGACCGTTTTAAACGGCATGCTGATCTATATGGTATGTACACACGAACGTATTTGTCGGGAATTCACTAAACAATTAGAGACTGAAGAAAATGTTTGAGGCAAAAAAAGTAAAAGGTATTATATTCGACTACGGGGGAACGATCGACAGTAACGGAATGCATTGGGCCGAAGTTATCTGGATGGCTTACGAAACATTGGAGATCCCTGTCAACAAAGAAACCTTCCGACAGGCTTACGTCTACGGAGAAAGGACTTTAGGCAAAAACCCGATCATACAACCACACCACACTTTTCTGGATATGTTACTACTGAAAAGTGAACTGCAAATACAATGGTTACAGGAACAGGGGCACTTATCCTCTCACACCCTGCCGGCCTTTCTTCCGGCAAGAATAGCGGACTGGTGTTATGCCTATGCCCAAAAAGCAATTAATGCCGCCCGCCCTCTATTGGAGCATCTGGCCAAAGAATACCCCTTAGTACTCGTTTCCAACTTCTATGGAAACATCGAATCCGTATTGAAAGACTTTCAGTTAGAACACCTCTTTGTGTCGATTGTAGAATCCGCAGTCGTGGGCATCCGCAAACCCGATCCCGCTATCTTCGCATTGGGAGTAAAAGAACTGGCCTTACCGGCAGAAAACATCCTTGTCATTGGAGATTCACATGATAAAGATATAATCCCAGCCCAAACAATCGGATGTCAGACAGTCTGGTTAAAAAGTATCGGATGGAGCGATTACAAAGGAGATGAAACAGCCGATGTCATAATCTCTGATTTTACCGAGTTGAATCATTTCTTCCCTATACGCGAATAAAAGCATTTTATTTAAACTACATTTTACTTAAAAACAGCCATTATCGTTGCATAAAGACTGTTACCTTTACCTTTTTAATAAAGGCTGAATAACTATGTATAAAAAGATTCTTTCTTTCTCCGTTTTTCTTTTATTCGTTTCTTGCGATCTCTTTGATTATCACCCCTATGATGGAAAAATCGATTTCGGTTTAGGAAAAGACGAAAACATACGTAATATCCCCCTGATTGAAAGTGCCTGCCACAGGAAAGACACCATCCGCTTTGTCTGGTTTGGTGATTCCGGACGCAGCTTGGATGAGTTGGAACTCTTTGTCAAACACATCAACCAAAAGGACTCCATTGACTTCGGCATTCACGCAGGAGATTTGGTAGAATTCGGTACAACCAAAGAATATGAATGGGGACAAGAGATTTTGAGTAAACTCCATTTTCCGTATGTAGTCATTATAGGCAACCACGATATCATCGCAAACGGAGACAAGATATACGAAAAGATGTTCGGTCCTCAGAACTTTTCTTTTATCGCCCAGGATATACTGTTTTTATGCTTAAACACCAATGCGATCGAATACGACTACTCCAACCCCATACCCGATTTTAGTTTTATCAAAGAGACCTTGGAATATGGCGATGTAAACAGCGAATACCCTCGTTTCCGACGAACGGTGGTAGCGATGCACGCCCCTCCCCAAAATGAACAATTCAATAACAATGTGGCAGATATCTTTCAGGAAAAGATCAAAGAGTTTCCTGCCCTGCAATTTTGCTTGCACGGACATACCCATAACTACAAGGGACCAATCTATTTCTTTGAGGATGAGATCCCCTATTATTGTTGCGACAATATGGGCAAACGCAGTTATTTATTATTTACCATAACCCCTGACAGCTATACCCATGAACGTATCTACTTTTAAGAAAAGCTTTTTTATTCTTTTTCTTTTTATCTGTCCCATTGGTTTATCGGCACAGGAACAGACGGATTCGGTCTACATCCGAAGTCGCTACGAGAGACGGATAGAAGCCTACACCTATCTGTGGGACGCACTTATTCCCAAATATACAAAGATACAATTCGCCGGTTCCATGGGTATGTTCTCTTTCGGTGGAGGTTGGAATTACGGGAAAAATCATTGGGAGACCGATCTCTTATTGGGATTTGTCCCCAAACAGACCTCCAATGTACATAGCGATAGAGCACTGAGTGAACTCAATCCGTTGATCACATTCACCCTCAAACAAAATTATATCCCCTGGCATATTCCTGTAAACGAGAACATCACTTTTGAACCGTTGTCCTGTGGAATCTATTTCAACACTTTATTAAATGGAAACTTCTGGTCCAAACAACCCTCCAAATACCCGGAAGGATATTACTTTTTTTCAACCAAAATACGCACCCTTCTCTTTCTGGGAGAACGTGTCACTTTCAAACTCAATCATAAATACAAACACAATAAATCCATCACTCTTTTTTATGAAATAAGCACCTGCGATTTATATTTATTATGCGCCGTACAAAACGCTTATCTCAAACCCAAAGATTACCTGAGTTTATCCCTCGGAGTAAAGCTGCAAATATTATAAAACATTCCACCAAACACCCCTCATACGAATAAAAAAGGCTGCCCAACCGAGCAGCCTTTTTTATATAATTAAGATGTTTAATTCTTTATCTTAATGTACCTTCTTGTGCTTCTTGTAACATCTTTTCATTGGCCATGATAAGAATTTCCACACGACGGTTCAACGAACGACCCTCTACTGTACTATTGTCAGCAACAGGTTCATGAATACCTTTTCCTTCATAGGTCATACGACTCTGCATAACACCTTGTGATAATAAATAATCATATACACTTTTCGCACGCTTTTCCGACAAAGTCTGATTGTAATCAACCTTACCTGTATTGTCTGTATGTCCGATCACCTTAATGTATGTATCCGGATTTGTTTTCAGCGTGTTTGAGAAATTATGCAACGCATTTTTAGAGGCATCGCTTACCGTACTTGAATTCGTGGCAAACAGAATACCGGAATCAAATGTAATCTTCAAAGCTTCTCCGTCATTCACTGTTTCTACAGTAGCATCCGGAACCGTCTCTTCGATTTGTTGTTTTTGCTTATCCATTTTCTTTCCGATCAATGCACCGGCAGCCCCTCCAACGGCCGCACCAATGATACTACCCAA
Organism: Parabacteroides sp. 52; assembly: GCF_010500925.1. GTDB lineage: Bacteria > Bacteroidota > Bacteroidia > Bacteroidales > Tannerellaceae > QVMG01. The sequence goes on along the minus strand of NZ_QVMG01000002.1, from coordinate 121,276 downwards.
AGCGGTATTACCTGCAATGGCACCTACACCGGCACCTACTGCCGCACCACCACCAACACCGATTGCTGTACCTTTTGCTGTGTTATTCCATGTACCACAACTACTAAAAACCAACGCTACACTGAGTAGCATAACTGACACTAATTTTGCACTTTTCATTTTACTTTTTTTAATAAACGGTTGTATTTATGTTTTTGTTTATAACAGCGTTTCAGTCGAACATGTTTATCGAATCACAATATTCCAGTTCTCCTTGTACTATAAAAGTTATTTCTTCCGCTTCAAATTTACCTACTTCGTCTTTTTGAGCGTTTTTAATTACATATTGAACCAATTCGTCTTCATCAATTTCTATGTCGCTTTCATCCTCATCCGACTCATCTGTCAGATAACCTTTGGCATCATAGAAATCATAAATCAGATCTACAATATAATTGATATCGTCGTCACTGAATTTGCCTTTCAATTCCTGAGGAAGATAGTTCTGTATAAATTTGACAGAATCGTCTTCATCATACATAAATTCGTCTTTCGTACTCATAATATTTCTTTTTATGGGTTTTACAGGACAAATATACGACTAAAAACAAAACAACTGGCAAAACAATTAAAAAGAACCGCTCTTTACACAAAAGACTGAATGATCCGTCAATTAATTGGTAAACACCAATTCTTCCCCTTCCCTGTCAATACGAATCGGACGGTCCCGATCGATCTTCATGGCCAGGATTTGCTTGGAGAGTTCATTGAGCACCCGCTTTTGTATGACACGTTTTACCGGACGGGCACCGAATTGCGGATCGAAGCCTTCATCGGAAAGCAAACGAATTGCAGCCTCTGTAAATTCCAATCGGATTCCGTTCTGCATCAACATCTTCTGAACGCCATTTAATTGCAGGGTTACAATCTGACGAATCTCTTCTTCATTCAGAGGGGTGAACATGATGATTTCATCGATACGGTTCAGAAATTCGGGACGAATCGTCTTTTTCAATAGTTCCAACACCTGTATCTTCGTTTCATCCATGACTTTTTCCCGGTTTTCGGCCGTTATCTTTTCAAAGTTCTCCCGGATCAACGAAGAACCCATATTACTGGTCATAATGATAATCGTGTTCTTGAAGTTGACCACACGTCCTTTATTGTCCGTCAATCGCCCATCATCCAATACCTGCAAAAGGATATTGAATACATCGGGATGCGCCTTCTCTATCTCATCAAAAAGAACGACCGAATAAGGTTTGCGGCGGATAGCCTCCGTCAACTGCCCCCCTTCATCATAACCGACATATCCCGGAGGGGCACCGATCAAACGGGTGGCACTGAATTTCTCCTGATACTCACTCATATCGATACGGGTCATCATATTCTCATCATCAAACAGATATTCCGCCAGGGCCTTGGCCAATTCGGTCTTGCCCACCCCTGTCGTTCCGAGGAAGATAAACGAACCTATCGGACGTTTCGGGTCCTGTAATCCGGCACGACTGCGACGCACGGCATCGGCTATGGCCGTTATGCCTTCTTCCTGCCCCACCACCCGACTATGCAATTCGGCTTCCAGGCTCAGGAGTTTGTCTTTCTCGCTCTGCATCATTTTATTTACCGGAATGCCCGTCCAGCGGGAGACCACATCGGCTATGTCTTCACTATCGACCACCTCTTTAATCATCGCCGAAGCACCCTGCATCTCATGCAGTTTCGCCTGTACCTCTTGTATTTCTTCTTTTTTTACTTTGATCTTACCGTAACGCAGTTCGGCCACCTTCCCATAATCCCCTTCCCGTTCGGCTTTGTCAGCCTGGAACTTCATATCTTCAATATCGATCTTATTCTGCTGGATCTTATTGACCAGGTCTTTTTCGGTTTGCCACTGCGCTTTTTGTATCTTCTCTTCTTCTTTGAGATCTGCAATCTCTTTATATAAAGATTCCAGTTTGGCTGTATCATTTTCCCGCTTGATGGCTTCGCGCTCAATTTCCAACTGCTTGATACGACGAGACACCTCATCCAGAGATTCGGGAACAGAATCGACCTGGATACGCAGACGAGCGGCGGCCTCATCCATCAGGTCGATGGCTTTATCGGGCAAGAAACGATCGGTTATATAACGCGAAGACAATTGCACTGCAGCAATAATCGCATCGTCTTTAATTCGTACCTTATGATGATTTTCATACTTCTCCTTCAATCCACGCAGGATAGAGATGGTATCCAGCTCATCCGGTTCTTCCACCATCACGATCTGGAAACGACGCTCCAGGGCTTTGTCTTTCTCAAAATACTTTTGGTATTCATCCAATGTAGTGGCACCGATCGAACGCAATTCGCCACGGGCCAAAGCGGGTTTCAGGATATTGGCCGCATCCATCGCCCCTTCTCCTTTCCCTGCTCCTACCAAGGTGTGAATCTCGTCAATAAAAAGAATGATTTCTCCCTCGGACTGGATAACCTCATTGACTACCGACTTCAGACGTTCCTCAAACTCACCCTTGTATTTGGCCCCGGCAATCAGGGCACCCATATCGAGAGAGAACAATTGTTTGGTCTTCAGATTCTCCGGTACATCGCCCCGTATGATACGATGAGCAAGTCCTTCGGCAATAGCCGTTTTACCCACGCCTGGCTCCCCGATCAGGATCGGATTATTTTTCGTTCGCCGGCTCAGGATCTGTAAGACACGCCGTATCTCATCATCACGACCGATCACCGGATCCAACTTTCCGCTACGCGCGCGTTCATTCAAATTGATAGCATATTTACCTAGGGCGTCATAGGTATCTTCTGCCGACTGGCTGGTGACTTTATTGCCTTTACGCAATTCCTCTATAGCCTGGCGCAGTTCTTTTTCCGTCACCCCGGCATCTTTCAAGACCTGCGAAGCCGTACTTTTCTCTGTAAATAAAGCAAGGATTATCGGTTCCAGGGAAACATACTGGTCTCCCATCTTACCTGAATAATCAATAGCTTGCTGCAATACCGCATTCGATTCCCTGGAAAGATAAGGTTCACCACCCGACACCTTCGGGTAGGATTCTATCTGGCGATCCAATACCATATTCAGATTCTGGATATTCACGCCCAGTTTCTGAAACAAGAAATTCGTTACACTTTCACCCGTCAGAATGACAGCTTTTAATAAGTGAACAGGTTCTATCGCCTGTTGGTTAGAATGGGTAACCAACTGCACTGCCTGTTGAACTGCCTCTTGTGCTTTGATTGTAAAGTTATTCAAATTCATATCTTTCTGTTTATTTATTTTATCCGTATTCTCTTATATTCTATCCTTTAAACTGCAAAACAAATGCCAACCCGAAATAATGCCATTTTGACACTCCTTCCTTTCTGAATCCACTTTCTTAAAAACAATTCCGGAGAATGAATGGTTCTCAAAAGTCTTTTGTACTTTCGCAGACAATGCAAAACAGAATAAACATGAAGGTCATCAACGAAGATTTACTCAACCAGACAACCAGTCTGGCTAAAACAAACCCGCGCCGCAGAATGAATTACAATTTCCACGAAAAGCCGGAAACCCCCATAAACCGTTTACTCAATGCGATGGAACCCGACACCTACGTACGTCCCCACCGCCATTTGCATCCGGCCAAAGAAGAGATTTTCCTTATTCTTCGGGGCAAGGCTCTTCTTCTGCTCTTTGACGCAGAGGGCAATATCACCGAAACACTGCTCTTAAATCCACTGGAAGGAAGTTATGGTGCCGAATTAATGGCTGGCGTATGGCATGGTCTACTCGTTTTGGAGTCCGGCACCGTATTATATGAAATCAAAAATGGTCCTTTTACCCCTCTTGCCACCGAAGACATGGCTCCCTGGAGCCCTGCCGCCGAAGAAACGGAAGAAGTTCAATCCTATATGAAGCAATTGAAACAGCAACTTTCTCTTCCGTAAATCTGCTGGAAAATAAAAGTGCCGATAGCTGTCGACACTTGTGCTGATAATTGTCAGCACAATTGCCGATATATATCGACACAATTGCTGATATATATCGGCAATTATATTTAGTACGGATTTTTATCTTCTAATCGGTTGAGATTGGAAGATTTGTAACTGGAAAGTATCTCAGCGAGGGCTTCCCAAAAATGCAATGCTTGCCCCCCTTTTCGGAAAGATCCATAAAAAAAGGCATCCTTTGGGGGGATGCCTTTCGTTTTATTTTGTTATTCTGTTAGCATTTAATATTCAGTTCCCGCAATACATCACGAATCTTTTCGAAAGTAACGATTCTTGTCGGAACCAATGGGAGGCGAAGTTTATTGTTGATAAAACCCATCATATGAAGCATACTCTTCACACCCGCCGGATTGCCGTCTACAAATAAAAGATCGAACAGTTCGGTAAAGCTATGATGAATGGTACGGGCACTATCGTAATCGCCCGATAGAGCCAGGCGAATCATACGACTGAACTCCCGCGGGAAGGCATTTCCTATCACAGAGATAACACCGACTGCTCCTAAGGTGGCCAATGGGAAAGCGATACCATCGTCTCCGGAGATCACATCGAAGTTTGCCGGTTTATTCTTGATAATATCATCCATTTGGGTGAAATTGCCTGAAGCCTCTTTAATAGCTACTACATTCGGGAATTCACGGGCTATACGCAAGGTTGTTTCCGCCGTCATATTGACACCTGTGCGTCCCGGCACATTATACAATACAATAGGCAATCGGGTAGCTTCCGCAATGGCTTTATAATGTTGGTAAATACCTTCCTGGGAAGGTTTGTTATAGTAAGGAACAACAGAAAGAATAGCATCGATACCTTCAAAACTATCCTTTTTCAATTTTTCCACAAGGGTACGGGTACAGTTACCACCTACTCCCAAAACAATTGGTACGCGTCCCCGCACGCGGGTTATAATAAGATCAGTGATCTTCTTCTTTTCTTCTTCTGTTAATGTGGGTGTCTCAGCCGTTGTACCTAAAACGACTAAATAATCGGTACCATTCTGCAACTGGAAATCGACCAGTTTGCCTAACGCCTCATAATCTACACTGTCATCTTCATTGAAAGGAGTAATCAGAGCTACTCCCATTCCTTTTAAGTTTATGTCCGCCATAGGGAAAATATTCCTTTTGTAGTTTTGCCACGCAAAAATAAGCAAATAATATCATTTAGAACGGATAGTCTGTAAATAAAATATAATCTGTCCAAACAAATACATTAAATCGTCCCGATCTGTCACAGATAATGAAAAATCATACATATCCTGTTCTTTGCGTTTGAGTCCCACCTTAAAGCAAGAAGGGTGTTGAAGCATTATATATTTCATTGAATAACAACCATCTCCCGTCAGATCAATTAAGACATCAGCCTTGATATCGTTTACCTGCCGGCTGATTTCCGCGAGAGGAAAGCCCCAACGGTTGATATCTTTGTTTTCGTAGATCATTTGATACGAATCGTTGGCTTCCAAAGGATTCTTACGGGAAACATACAAGCAGACCTGTACATTTTTCTTCAACATCCGCAAAGTCTCCAGGCAAGGTTCTATCTTATCTTCATCTTTGGCTTCGAAAAAGATCAATATGTTATGCGCCTCTTTCAAGGAACGGAAACAATGCTTTCTACCCACAGCCACTGTAGCCTGTTTCTCTACATTTCTTTTTATAAAGTAATTATTCAGTATCATTCGTTCAAGAAGTTTAAAAATTCATCTTCACTCCATATCTTCACACCCAATTTGGTCGCTTTCTCCAGTTTTGCCGGTCCCATATTATCACCGGCCAGGATATAATCCGTCTTTCCGGATACCGACCCACTGTTTTTGCCTCCATGTTGTTCGATCATCGCTTTGTATTCGTCGCGCGAATGCCGGGAAAAGGTTCCACTGATAACCAGGGTTAGGCCTTTCAATTTATCCGAGCGTTGGGATAAAAGCTCTTCGGAGATAATCATCTGCAATCCTTCTTCTTTCAGCCGACGAATCATCTCCCGGTTACTCTCGTCTGCAAAATAAGCAATCACACTCTGTGCAATACGTCCACCGATCTCATCAACTGCAGTCAGTTCCTCCTGAGATGCTTTTTCCAGGTTGTCCATCGACTGAAAAGCATAGGCCAGTCGTTTAGCCACTGTCTCACCTACATAACGAATGCCTAATCCATACAATACCCGTTCGAAAGGAACGGTTTTCGATTCACGTAAACTTTCCATCAGGTTACGGGCACTTTTATCCGCCCAGCGCTCCAATTGCAACAGATCGTGTATGGTCAATGTATAAAGATCGGCCACGTTTTTCACATAACCGACATTGTAGAGGTCGTCCACTGTCTCCGGTCCCATATTTATATTCATAGCCCGGCGGGTCACGAAATGTTCGATCCTTCCTTTTATCTGCGGAGGACAACCCGATTCGTTCGGACAATAGTGTGCTGCTTCACCTTCAGGACGAGTCAACGGCGTATTACATTCGGGGCAAACAGGGATAAAGCGCACCTTATCACCCATCATCATCCCGCGTGCCTCCGTATCCACTCCGACAATCTTCGGAATGATTTCTCCTCCTTTTTCGACAAACACCTGGTCGCCGATATACAGATCCAGTCCTTCTATAATATCCGCATTGTGTAAAGAAGCGCGCTTGACTGTCGTACCAGCCAATAAAACCGGTTCCAGATTGGCCACCGGAGTGACAGTCCCTGTTCGTCCTACCTGGAAAGAGACTGAGTTCAACCGGGTAACCGCCTTTTCAGCTTGAAACTTATAAGCGATAGCCCAACGCGGGCTTTTAGCCGTAAACCCAAGGTTGCGTTGTTGACGAAGGGCATTCACCTTCAACACAATGCCATCCGTCGCCACAGGTAAGGTTTTGCGTTCTACATCCCACTGCTTTATATAATCAAAAACATCTTGTAAAGAATAACACCTGCGTATCACATCCGGCACTTTAAATCCCCAACTACGGGCAGCCGTCAGGTTTTCATAATGACTTTCTCCGGGTAAATTCTCTCCCAATATATAATAAAAATAGGCATCCAGTTTACGGGAAGCCACAACAGCTGGGTTCTGTTGTTTCAATGTGCCTGCCGCTGCATTACGCGGATTAGCGAAAAGAGGTTCTTCCTGCTCCTCGCGTTCCTTGTTGATGCGGTCGAATTCCGCCCAGGGTAATAAGATCTCCCCACGTATTTCAAAGCTATCGGGATAATCATCTCCCATCAGTTGGAGAGGTATAGAGCGGATTGTCTTTACATTGGCAGTCACATCATCCCCACGGGTACCGTCCCCACGGGTAACAGCACGTACCAACCGTCCCTTTTCGTACGTCAACGAGATAGAGCTGCCGTCATATTTCAGTTCGGCAACCAATTCGAAAGGTTCGTTCAATGCCCTTTCCACACGGTCGTAGAAGTCTCCTATCTCCTCTTCCGAATAAGTATTGCCTAAAGAAAGCATCGGATAGACATGGGCTACCTGTTGAAATTCCTTAGATAGATCGCTTCCCACACGTTGGGTAGGTGAATGCGGATCGGCATACTCCGGGTGTTGTTCTTCCAGGAGTTGGAGAACTTTCAATTTTTCATCAAATTCACGATCGGAAAGAGTAGGATTCGACAAAACATAATAGTTGTAATTATGTTGGTTGAGTTCGTCACGCAGCTGCTTTATCCTTTTTTCTGTCTCATTCATACAGGCGCCATTATACATTAGGTAGCAAATATAGTGAAAGCCAAATGCAGAGCCAAACAAGTTTGAGCTATGCCAAGGCGCATCCTATATTCTGCAAAGATACAGCAAATCCCCCTTACCTGCTAATACCTGTTTTATAAATAAAGTGAAGGAGATAAACTAGTTTCCTTATCCCATCTCAATCCTCATCAGCGTAAACAACTCTTACATTGTCGATCCACATCGTATTACCGGGGGAACCGATATAGGCACCTCCGTGGCTGGAGGTAAATTGTAAGATGATGTGGGTAGGTATTTCATCGGGATCTGCCCAGCCGGTTTCGTTGATAGGCACGATATCACCCCGGCTGTTAACCGTATACCGCTCTTCATCCTGTATACGCATATAGTCTTTATACTCAGGATGCGCGCTGATATCCCCATAAAGAATAGGATAAGTGGCATTGTTCACCCAACCGGAGGTTGATTGCCAATAGCGGTTGACCATCGTGCCTACCCGTTTGGCATAGACTTTCCCTTCCTTGTCCTCCCATCGTTTCTGCAGGTAAAGTACAACAGCCAAGGAATCTCTTCCCGCCACCGTGCTTTTACGGCTGAAACCTGTACTGCGGGTACGATTCTCTTCCGGTGCGGCTTTTATCTTATAATCAAAACATACTGCCTGTGGTTTTTGAGTAAAAGGGATACCGCTTTGTAACTTACTTTGAGGATTCTTGGTTCCGGTAATAGGCTCATGCATAGCCCCCAGATAGAGAGAGCCGGCGGCAATAACTTCGATATTGATTAATCCCAACACTTTGACACTCTCGTACCGGGTCTCCAGACGGGCACACCATCCGTCGCCCCTTTTCTCCGGAAACACTGAGGTATTGGTTTTGACTACACCCGCCACCTTTGCCAACACATTTGAATTCGCCCATGGCGAACCGCCCATATTGGTATATGCATTATTGCCCCGGAGAGTATCCGGTGGAGCGACTTCATATAATAGCTTTGTGTTCCCACCAATCACAGCCGATTCCTTTATCTCACGAACCAACCACGCATTCATGTCTCCAAAAGGAAGTGTAACTGCCTTTTGGCAATTGACAATTGACAATTGACAATTGACAATTAAAAGAACTGCGCAAATGCACAGACGATATAAAACGACTCTTTTACCTCTTATCATATCCTTTTTTGTAAAATCTTTCAGAATTCATTGTCAACTGTCAATTGTCCATTCTCAAAGATTGTATCCCCAGTCTTTGAGCGCCATATCCCAGTTGTCCTCTACAATACGGACAGTACGATCTTCGTACTTATATTGATTCTTCTTATAACCTTTCTTTTTACCCAGGTACTTTTCTATATTGTCTCGCGATTCGTTGAAGCCGGTAAGGTCTAATTGTTTATAAATACTCTCAGTCATGGCGAAGGCATCGGCTTCAAAATCCTCAAACTTCACTTCAACAAGGTTACCGGCGGGGATAAGATGCTTCTCGTCTTCGTACTTATAATAAAGGCGGCGATAGACTTCAACTATGTTATTTTCCAATTCTTCATCCGTGGTATGCTGCAAACGAAGCGGACGTATAGTATTGGTAAAGAAGCTACGTGTGCTCTCGAATACAGTATAGGGATTACGTTTAAGATAAACAAACTTAGCATTGGGGAACATTTCCAACAGAGTACGTATACGTCCCGTATGCGGAGGGTTCTTACTCAGGAATTGAGTCCCGTTTGTATTCCATAGAGATATCTTAATCAGTTTCAGGAAGGTATCTTTAAATATCTGCCTTTCTTCCTCCGGTATCGTATCAAACAACAGGTAACGGTCGCAATACTCCATCATCTGTTTCGGGAAGAACCAGAAATTATAATAGGTATAAGGGATCATATTGGACAATGCAAACTCTTCTTCCTGCGGCAGGTCGACCTGCAATTCCAGACTATCCGTCGGACGTTTATCGGGCATCAGCCATGAAGTAGTCTTTTTAAAGAGAGGCTGACCAAAAAGCATGATATTGGGAAATACAGTCTGGTAGGTCGTATTATAGCCGAAGTGCTTGTCGCAAGCGAATATATTATGAACAAAGGTTGTACCACTTCGCCAATGCCCCAGGATAAACAAAGGATCCATCTCCAATGGTTTATCCTGCAGTTTACGGTAACGGGCGTTTTCTATTGGCTGCAACAGACTGAGTAGGCGACAAACCGACTTGGTAAGGTAATATTTCTGCTTAAAACCTTTATCTATCTCTTTCCCTTTCGTCAGTATCTGCAATGATTTCCAATTCGAACCGACCAATGTATTGACCGGTAACTTATCAAATTCCAACCCCATCCTTTAATCTTCTTTTGTTATACATCTCACAGGAAGCCCCTGTCTTTTCAAATCCTCACATACTTTGCGGATCGCGTCATAATGCTCCTCTCCTATTCCCAGTTCGGGCAGATTCAATACTGCCAATACATCGTCGGTCATCATATCTTTAATATCCACCCTGTCGATAATCATACCGACAGCTGAGGTGTTATTCGTGATGGGGTCGATCAGGATAAAAGCACCGGTTTGTTTGTTTTGGGTATACGGATCAAAAAACAATTCCTTTCCGGTAGTAAATACAACTTTCCCTATTTCATTCAGCACAAGGTGATCCACAGTAGACTGTTCCATCGTATTAACATCTACCTTATAACGGATATTATCTATACGGGCACGGCTCGTATTGGTGGTATGTTTGATATAGAATTGTTTGTTTCTGTCCATCGGTTCCTCATCCATCCAGACAAGCATAGCTTCGAAGTTACGGTCAGCCACAGGCTTATTATCCGGATGTACCAGCATCTCTCCACGGGAAATATCAATTTCATCCTCCAAGGTTATCGTAATACATTGGGGTGGAAAAGCATACTCCAACTCACCTTCATAGGTTACGATACTCTTTACCCGTGAAGTTTTCCCCGATGGTAAAGCCATAACCGTATCCCCTTTGCGCACGATCCCACTGGCGACTCTCCCACTAAAGCCACGGAAATCCAGATTCGGACGAAGCACATACTGTACCGGGAAGCGGAAATCGTCAAAGTTACGATCCTGGTCGATAGGTACGGTTTCCAGATATTCCAACAAAGAGATACCTTCATACCACGGGGTACGGCCGCTCTTCTCCACCACATTATCGCCATCCAGAGCAGAAAGAGGGATCGGAGTAATATCAGGAATATTCAGAGGTTCCACAAACGCCTTATAGTCATCTACGATACGATCGAATACCTGCTGATCAAAATCGACCAGGTCCATCTTATTTACAGCCAACACCACATGTTTGATTCCCAGAAGAGAGACCAGGAAAGTATGACGCCGCGTCTGCGTAATCACTCCCGTGCGGGCATCCACCAGGATGATGGCAAGGTTAGCCGTAGAGCCACCCGTAATCATATTGCGGGTATATTGTTCGTGCCCCGGAGTATCAGCTATAATAAACTTCCGGTTATTCGTACTGAAGTAACGGTATGCCACATCAATCGTTATACCCTGCTCCCGTTCCGCCTTTAGGCCATCCAATAATAAAGCATAATCAATATGCTCACCTGCATTACCCATGCGTTTACTATCCCGCTCCAGCGCATCCAGTTGATCCTCATAGATTTTCTTACTGTCAAATAATAAACGCCCAATCAGCGTAGACTTCCCATCATCCACCGATCCCGCGGTCAGAAATCTTAACAGGTCTTTCTGTTCATCCTTATCGAGATATTCCTTTATATTTAGTGTATTCATTATCAATTTTCAATTATCCATTATCAATTGGATCAAAAGTATCCTTCCCTCTTCTTCTGTTCCATACTGCCTTCCTGGTCGAAGTCGATCACACGGGTAGTACGTTCACTCTTCGTTGTCGTCATCATCTCCTCAACGATTTCTTCGATAGTCTCGGCTTCACTCTGAACAGCACCGGTCAACGGATAACAACCGAGGGTACGGAAACGCACTCGCATCATTTCCGCTTTATCCGCCAACTCCTTTGGCATACGTTCGTCGTCTACCAGGATCAGGTTTCCATCCATATTGACAATCGGGCGTTCCTTGGCATAATAAAGAGGCACGATCGGTATATTTTCCAAGCGTATATATTGCCATACATCCAATTCGGTCCAGTTTGATAGTGGGAAAACACGGATACTTTCCCCTTTATGAATCCGCGCATTATAGATATCCCATAACTCCGGACGCTGATTCTTAGGATCCCACTGATGGAACTTATCACGGAAAGAGAAGATACGTTCTTTGGCACGGCTCTTTTCTTCATCGCGACGGGCACCACCAAAGGCGGCATCAAACTTATGTTTATCCAATGCCTGTAACAAAGCCTGCGTTTTCATAAGGTCGGTGTGCACCTTACTACCATGTGTGAATGGTCCTACTCCGGCATTAAAAGCTTCCATATTGGATTCCACAATCAGGTTCCATCCAAACTTCTTCGCATAAGCATCACGAAACTCAACCATTTCTTTGAATTTCCACTTCGAATCGATATGCATCAAAGGGAACGGTACCTTGCCCGGGGCAAAAGCTTTTTCCGCCAACCGTACCATCACCGACGAATCTTTTCCTATGGAATAAAGCATCACCGGATTTTCAAACTCAGCAGCCACCTCACGGATAATGTGGATAGATTCAGCTTCGAGCTCCTGCAAATGACTTAGATTCAATTGACAATTACTCGTCTCATTATTTTGTTTCTCAATCATAACTCTTTATTTATTCTTTTCATTGTCAACTTTCAATTGTCAATTATCAACCCCAACACCTTCTGTACCGATTCCTCTAGGCTAAATACAGAAGTATCTAAAGACAGATCCGGATTTAAAGGAGCTTCAAACGGAGCAGACACTCCAGTAAATTCTTTTATCTCTCCTTTTCTTGCTTTGGCGTACAAGCCTTTGACATCACGGCGTTCACATTCTTCTATCGGAGTGCTTACATATATTTCCAGAAAATCATCTTTCCCGATAATAGACGCTGCCATCTCCCGAATCTCATTATTCGGACTGATAAAAGCCGCCAGCGTGATAATGCCTGTATCTACAAACAGTTTACCCACCTCCGCAATACGGCGGATATTCTCCACCCTATCCTCTGGTGAGAAACCCAGGTTATTATTGATACCCGTCCGGATATTATCGCCATCCAGTATGCGGCATAATAAACCCCGGTTATGCAACTCACGTTCGAGCGCGATAGCAATCGTACTCTTCCCCGAACCGCTCAGTCCCGTAAACCAAACCATTATGCCCCGTTGCCGCAAAAGAGTCTCTTTATCTTCTCTTTTGAGCATCCTGTCAAAAACAGGTGTTATATTTAATTCTTCATTGCTTTGCGCTTCGCTAAGCGATCTACGATTCTTCATTGTTTTACACTTCATTAAGCGATCTACGATTCTTCATTTCTTCATTCAAAATGCCCATATCATCGGCGCTAGAAATACAGCCATCAAAAACACGATAATAGTAAGCGGCGTTCCTATCTTCACGAAATCCATAAACGAATAGCCTCCTATCCCCTGCACGATCATATTGGTCTGATAACAGATCGGCGTACAGAAGCTGGTAGAAGCTGCCACACAAATAACCATAAAGAAAGGCATAGGATTAACTCCTAACTGCGTTGCTACCGATAGAGCGACAGGGAATCCCAAAGCTGCAGCCGCATTATTGGTGATAAGTTGTGAGAAAAAGGCGGTGATAAGAAAGGTCATAGCCAATAACACATAAGGACCGAATGTCTCGGACAGGCTTATGATATAGCGTGCAGCCATAGTTGCCACGCCTGAGTTTTCAATCGCTTTACTGATCGCAAAGGCACAGGCGATAGTGACCAGTATGTCCCACGATATATATTTTGTATACTTACGTGCCGGGAATATCTTAGTCCACGCCATGATGATCGTAGTAACACATACAAAAAAGAACATATCCAGTTTTATATCCGGGAAAGCCTCTTTGGTAGCAGGCAACTCTCCTATCGTTGCTCCGGCAATCATAAACAGGAACAGACCAAGAGCAAACCACCGTTTCTTGTTGGAGATAGGTTTCACATCCTCTTTCCCGTTGGATAAGATAAGAAAGACACTGGATTCTCTCCAGGTCGGTATAAACGATTCATCGCCCCAAAGCGTCAGGACATCTCCCTCCTGGAAGACAACCTCTTCCAGTTGTCCGGAAATACGTTGTCCGGAACGTTTTATCTCTTTAACAATCGCACCGTAATGACGTAAAAAGTTAAATTCTTTCAGGTTTTTATTTATCCCCGGAAAACGAGGTCCTAACACAGCCTCTATCTTATGCCATCCTTCTTTTTCATCTGCCTCTGTCAACTCTTCCTTTCCGTTCGCCGGAGAATCGGGTAAGAGTTTATTGGAAAACAAAATCAGGAAAAGGACACCTACAATAGCAATCGGTAATCCGATCTTTCCGATCTCGAACATGGACAAGCCTTCATATCCCGCCTCCATAATCATACCGTTAACCACCAGATTGGTAGAAGTACCTATCAAGGTACAAATTCCACCAAGGCTAACCGCGTATGTAAGTGGAATAAGGAATTTAGTAGGCGGCAGCTTTACCTTCTCCGCCCAGCGTTTAATGATCGGTGCGAAGATAACCACCATAGGTGTATTATTCAAAAAAGCCGACATACCGGCAAGTATAGGGAGTAAACGTGCCTGCGATCTTATTACTGTAGTATTTCCTTTAGGGAGGAATTTAGTGAATATTTGGCTGAGTGTACCACTCTGACGGATCCCCTCACTCACGAGAAAAAGCAGGGCAACCGTGATCATGCCCTTATTACTGAAACCCTCCAACATCTCCTTCGGAGTGAGTACTCCCGCGCATAAGAACAGGACCACCACCGAAAACAATATCATACCCGGGCGCATTAAATCCCGGATAAGCGCAAAGACCATTAAGGCCAACCCTAATAACACAAAAATTATTTCAAAACTCATGCCTTTAAGACTAGCGTCTCTTATATATAAATCAATTAAAGACGGCAAATGTAAAAAAGATTCTCAACTGAATCATGCCTTTACAAGTACCTAATTACCTGGATAGCACATTCAGACTATAAAATTCCGCAAATGGAACAATTACTGCCTGACAATAAACCACGGATTTAGTAGATTCTCTTTGTTATAATTCAAGGGTGTTTTGTCGTCAATCTGGTAGATTTCACAGCCAGCAGCACGTGCGATCGCATGGCCGGCAGCCGTATCCCATTCCATAGTGGGAGCAAAACGAGGATAGACATCCGCCGATCCTTCCGCCACCAAGCAAATCTTCAGGCTACTCCCACTATGGATCAGAGTAACCGGCTTTCCTTGCTTCCGCAAATTCTCTATATAGGCTGTCGTCTCTTCCGACTGGTGCGACCGGGAAGCGACCACCACAATACCCTGGTGCCCTACCGAAACAGGCAGGCGCAACGCTTTTTGTTTTATTTCCTCAAAGGATAGTTGATTTTCATAATCCACCCCAGTCACCTTATAAGCGCCCGATTGCTCCGTGCCATAATACAATTCTTTCCGGCAAGGAACATAGATCACACCCAATACAGGAACGCCCTTTTCCACCAAAGCGATATTTACGGTAAATTCTCCGTTCTTTTTTATAAACTCTTTAGTTCCATCCAAAGGATCAACAATCCAAAGTGTCTCCCACTTCGAACGTTCCTCAAACGGTATTTCTTTTCCTTCTTCACTCAAAACAGGAAACGGAGTTGCCGACAAAGCCCCCGTGATAAAATCATGCGACGCCCTATCTGCACGCGTCAGAGGAGAATGGTCACTTTTTCGTTCCACCCCAAAATCCGCGTCGGGATCGGTATATACATCCATTATGGATTTCCCGGCATCAATGGCTGCCCGCATGGCAATGTAGAGATAATTGGAATAACTCATCACACTTTGTTTTAAATCAGGAACAAATATACTCATTTTCTTTCAAGCTGAAGATACTTCTCGCTTTTCATCCACCTACTTTGTTAAAGAAATCAAAAGAAACAGGATACATCAAAAAATCGTATTTTATTGTTACTTTTGCTCACTTCAATTTAATAAAAAGAGATGAATATGAGACATATGTTGACTTTTTTACTGATTTTAGTCTGTTCTTTTTCGGCTTATTCACTGTCAGCGCAGGAAAAAGAAAACGAGACAATGGTGTTGATTGATACGGATATGGGGAAAATAAAAGTAAAACTATTCAATGAAACGCCTCTGCACCGGGACAACTTTATTAAAAATGTAAATAACAAGCTTTACGACGGGCTTTTATTTCATCGCGTAATCAAACAATTTATGATCCAAGGCGGAGATATTGAATCAAAGGATGCTCCTCTTGAAAAACATTTAGGAGATGGAGACCTGGGCTATACCGTCCCGGCCGAATTTGTTTATCCCCAATACTTCCACAAACGAGGCATGTTATGCGCCGCACGTACTGCAGATGCTGAAAACCCGGAGAAAGCCTCTTCCTCTTCCCAGTTTTACATTGTCACCGGTAAACATTACACCGCTATGGAATTAGACAAGATGGAAAACAACAACAACAAAACATTTACCCCCGAAGAACGGGAAGCCTATATGCTCGAAGGAGGCACTCCTCACCTGGACGGAAACTACACCGTTTTTGGAGAAGTTATCAGCGGCATGAAGACTGTCGATAAGATACAATTTGTCCCGACAAACGAAGACGACCGCCCCTTGAAAAATGTCAAGATCAAATCAATGACTATTGTAAAGAAATAAATTTAAAAAACAATTATACTTTTTATGGAAACAAAGGTTAAACTACATACATCCTACGGAACAATCATTCTTAAACTCTACAATGAAACACCCCTACACCGAGACAATTTTATCAAACTGGTAAAAGAAGGACAATACGACGGCTTACTCTTTCACCGCGTCATCAAAGATTTTATGATACAAGGAGGAGATGTCACTTCCAAAGACGCCCCCTTGAATAAGCAGTTAGGAGCTGGCGATTTGGGATATACTGTTCCGGCTGAATTTGTTTACCCTCAATATTTTCATAAAAAAGGAGCTTTATCTGCTGCCCGTACCGGGGATGAGGTAAACCCGGAAAGAGCCTCTTCCGCCTCTCAGTTTTACATTGTTACCGGGAAAGTATACAAAGAGTCGGAGCTGAAACAATTGGAAAAACAAAAAGAAAGCCAACTGATTCAATCCATATTCAACCGGTTGCAAACGGAAAACAAACCGAAAATCATGGAATTGTACCGCAATGGAGAGAAAGACGAATTAACCATTCTACGCGACACCCTGGTAGGAAAAGCACAATTGGAAGCGGAAAAACGGAAAGAGGAAGCGAAATTCACCCCCGAACAACTCGAAGCGTACCAAACAATAGGAGGCACTCCTTTTCTGGACAACCAATATACAGTCTACGGGGAAGTGATTGAAGGGTTGGATGTTGTTGAAAAAATAGAAGGAACAAAGACCAACAGTCAGGATCGTCCGTTAGAAAACGTAAGCATTCTCTCTGCCGAACTCATTTAACAGACGAAAGACCTTTCGTTAAGGCTGCCCACAAATTATCCTCCGGTACAGGAGCTATCACCTGAATAGATTCTTTGGATACCGGATGGATAAAGCCTACCCTACGGGCATGCAAGCTGATCCCTCCATCTTTATTGGAACGATCGAAGCCATACTTCAGATCTCCTTTGATAGGACATCCCATTTTGGCCAATTGCACACGTATCTGGTGATGACGTCCCGTCTGGAGGTCAATCTCCAATAAATAGTAATTATCTGAAAAAGCGATTAATTTATAACGCAGGATGGCTTTCTTCGCTTGTGGCTTTTCGGTATCGTAGGCGTAACTCTTATTCTGTTTTTCATTACGTACCAACCAATTGACCAATTCACCTTCTTCTGCCGGCGGACGGTTCTTCACGATCGCCCAATAGGTTTTCTTTACCTCTCCCAAGCGAAACATCTCATTCATCCGGGACAAGGCTTTGCTGGTTTTGGCAAAAAGAACAACGCCACTAACCGGACGATCCAACCGATGCGTGACGCCAACAAATACATTCCCGGGTTTATTATACTTCTCCTTCAGCCAATCTTTCAACAGATCCGACAAAGGTTTGTCCCCGGTCTTGTCTCCCTGCACAATCTCATTACAGGTCTTATTAACAGCAATAATATGATTATCTTCGAAAAGGACTACCACTTTTTTTAACGATTAATGATTTACGATTAGTGGTTAGTGATTAGTGGTTAGTGATTAGTGGTTAGTGATTAATTGTTTGGAATTATCCTATCGTTAATCATAAAACGTTAACCACTTATCACTAACCACTAATCACTATTTACATATTCATCCCACCATCACAAAGCAACACCTGCCCTGTTACATAAGCAGACATATCCGAAGCAAGGAAGGTAGCTACATTGGCTACATCTTCTGTTGTGCCTCCCCGACGTAACGGGATTTGTTTAGCCCATTCTGCTTTGACATCTTCCGAAAGAACATCTGTCATCTCCGTAAGAATAAAACCGGGAGCAATCGCATTGGCGCGCACACCCCGTGAGCCTAATTCCTTGGCAATACTCTTAGCCAAACCGATCATACCAGCTTTGGATGCAGAGTAGTTACATTGTCCGGCATTTCCTGAAACACCTACCACCGAAGCCATATTAATGATGCTTCCGCTTTTTTGTTTCATCATCACCGGAGTCAATGCATGGATAAAGTTGAATGCAGACTTCAGGTTTACATTGATAACCATATCCCATTGTTGTTCAGACATACGCATCATCAATCCGTCACGGGTGATACCGGCATTGTTTACCAATATATCCACTTTACCAAAATCTTTCACGATCTCGCCAACAACAGCATGTGCTTCTTCAAAGTTCGCCGCGTTGGAAGCATATCCTTTTGCTTTTACTCCCAAGGCTTCGATCTCTTTTTGTGTCGCTAAGCCATTTTCGTCGATAACCAAATCAGTAAATGCGATACTTGCTCCTTCGGAAGCAAATTTCAGTGCAATCGCTTTACCAATACCACGAGCGGCACCTGTTACGACAGCAACTTTTCCTTCTAATAGTTTCATATATTCTTCTTTTATTAACATTCAATCAAACAGGCTCCGGCTGAATATCCACCACCGAACACGGTCAAGCAGATCAGATCACCCTTCTTAAAGTCTTTGGCAAACTGGGCATACACCAAAGGGGTGCTCACCGAGCCTGTATTTCCCAATTCTTCTATATTGTGTAAGAATTTTTCTTCCGGCAATTGCAGTTGTTTGGCTATATTGGATAAGATACGCATATTGGCCTGATGACCGATAAAGTAAGTCAGGTCATTTATGGAATATCCATTTTTTTCCAACAAATAAACGGCATTTTTCGGCATATAGGTACACGCCTGGATAAATACATCCCGACCTTCCGGCATCATAATACCCCCATTTCCCGGACGCAACTGCACGCCTTCCGGTCCTTTGCCTATATGACCCAACCCCTGTGTTACGATTTCAAGGATATGAGGATCTTTCTCCGTCACACGTTCTTTGGATACAAAAAATGCAGCCGCAGCATCTCCCCACAGGTGTCCTGCCTTCGGATCCGTCTCATTCGAATAGGCCGAGTTTTTATCTGCAGAAATAATCAAGGCCTTCGACGCCTTCCCCATACAAAAATAGCCTTCTACAACCTCCAATGCATTGATAAAGGAAGAACAGGCGGAAGAAAGATAAAGCACTTTCGCGTTTTCTATATGAAACTCCCGTTGAGCCACATGCCCACCGGTTGCCACCGTATCAAAAGGAGAATAGGAAGCCATTATAACCAAATCGACTTCCGTGATATCATAAGGTAAGGAAGAAAGCGCCTGCTTCACGGCTTCTATTCCCATAGTCGTTACATTCTCTTCCGGCTTGGCTTTGGATCGGGTTTTGATTCCGGTACGTTGTTCAATCCACTCGCTGGTCAACCCATTCAGTTCTAAAAAGTGTTGGTTATCTACACGCTCTTCGGGTACATAATAACCTGTCGCATTTATATACATCGCTGATTTACTTAATCTTTATTCCGTTGAATATTAAATTGATCACATTATCTCTCCGCTTAATCCGCTGCTGTATAGTATCACCCATCAATCCCCGTATATAAGGGACTTCCAATCCTTTCAAACTATGATGAAGTACAAGCGCTGTCACTTCCGTGTCCGGCATTTGAAAAACACCTTCTTTCACCCCATCGTCCAGAATACCTTTGATAATATCTATTTCCCGCAAATCGAAGCTTTTCCTTACCTTCTCTACCCGCCAGATATCCCGGAAAAAAGTAGCCCGCAATGTGCCATTGCGAAATACCAATGCCTTGACTGTATCCAAACGGGTATAGATAAAATTAATGAGTTTTTCATCGGCCGGTAATTCTTTGGCAGCGACATCAAGCAACATACGATGCAATTTGTTCAACTCCGACTCCACTACGGCCAGATACACCTCATTTTTACTTTTAAAATAGGTATAAAGCGTTCGCCTTCCTTTACGGGAAGCCTGTGCAATATCGTTCATGGTGGTATTGTCTACCCCCATGCGGGCAAACAATTGTCTTGCCACATCCACTAACATATCCCGTGTCTTCGATACTGTCATACGATGTATTGCACATTTTGATTAAAACTGTGCGCAAAAGTAGATAAAAAAGATGGTATCTACCAAGCATAATAAAAAAAAGTTGCCATAAATTTGTTTTCATAAAATAAAGCATTACCTTTGCACTCGCAATCAGGAATGATAGCAACTATATCGCGGAGTGGAGCAGTGGTAGCTCGTTGGGCTCATAACCCAAAGGTCGTAAGTTCGAGTCTTGCCTCCGCAACAAAACCGAAAGAGTCACTTTTTAGTGACTCTTTTTTTTTGTGCCCTCTAATAAAATCACCCCGGATCACGGAATTTTGCAAGCCTCCAATACAAGGACAATACTGTTGCCGATGGGCATCGGCAATATTGCTGAACACGTTCGACAATATTGCTGAACAGCATCGTCAATGTTGCCGATGCCCATCGGCAATAGAATTTCCCCGGCATAAACAAAATAAAATAACAACCCTCTTTAAACCTTTGTCCGATTATTCAGTCATAACAATACAAGATCAATCCATATTGATCAACATAAAGAGTTATAGGTTTTTATGTATTATTCTTTAAGGTTCAAACCCAAAACCCTTCCGATTCGTGAGAATAGGAAGGGTTTTCTTCTGCCTCCCCTCTTGACTGATTGTTATAGGATGTAAAAAGATTAGCTGGTCTCATTCTTTTTCAATACTTTTGTCATCCTGATATTTATCTGTTTATAAATGATATAGAATGATGAAAAATCGACATATATATATAGTATGTATGTTTTTGTGCCTGTTCGGGATAATAAATGCACAAGATGTGACTTACCAGACCCTTTCCACAACACACCCATCCACTCAACAAATGGCACCGGACACAATCCCGGTGATACAAATAAAAGAGGTGGATTTATCCGCCATAAGCGACCTGCGCTCTCAATTTGAAAAACAAAACAAGACATACGCCTCTCCCCAACGCCCCAGCCAGGCTTTGCAACGCTTTCTGGACAAAGACAAACTGGAGATGTCGGAGGAAGCAAAAAGGCTGGCCCATGCCACGATGGACAGCACCCTCTTATTCGCCCCGAACATAACCTATAAAGACACCGTCATAGCCAGCCCTTTCCTTATGCCACTCGTATTCAAAGGCATGCAATTGCCGGAAAACATACGTTTTTACACGCCTTATTCTTTTCAGGAAAAAGACGATCTCTCTATTCCTTTTGCCGTTGCCGAGATATATCCCGAGTTCAAAAGAAAAAAAGAGTTTACTGATAAGGTTTTCCAATACATAGAAAGAAACCGGCCGGATCTATTCAAGTATACGGAAAAGGACCTTCCCCAGGATAAGTTCCAACCGGCTCCTATCCAGAAAGACATCAAAGAGATATACGAAAACTCCCCCATTCCTGTGCAAACGAATGTGGAAATCAATGATATACAAGCCCCTCCCCGCTTTCTGGAAAGACTTTACTGGAAATCGGCCTTTGAAAGCGCCATACAGTTTTCCCAAAACTATGTATCCCCCAACTGGCATAAAGGAGGAACCAGCAACCTGAACCTGTACACGCGCAATTACATGAGGTATGATTACAAAAAAGACAAAACACAACTCACCAACGAGGTCGAATTGAAAATAAGTGCTTATACTGCACCCAAAGACACCTTGCGTAACTACAAAATGGGAGACGACCTGTTGCGTATACATAGTAACTTTGGATATCAAGCTTTCAACAAATGGTACTATACACTTGACGGAGAAATCAAAACACAGCTTTTCAATAATTACAAAGAAAACAACCGCATCAAATTATCCGCTCTTCTCGCACCCGTAACCGCCACCTTTGGTATTGGTATGAAATACGAATTGAAGAAGAAATACAAGAACAAACACAAAAACCTGGCTTTCTCTCTGAATATGGCCCCTTTTTCTTATACCTACATGTATAGCCGGATCAAAGACCAAAAGACAATGGACCTGGGACGGCACGGTTTTGAAAAAGACCCCGAGACCGGTATATTCAAAAATTCACTCAGCCAGTTCGGTTCGAACGTACGGGCAGATCTAACCATCAACTTCAACCGCAACGTGTCATGGACTTCCCGTTTAAGCTATAAAACCAGCTACGAAAGGGTAGAATGCGAGTTTGAGAACACATTAACAATGGCCATCAACCGCTTTTTCTCCACCCGCATCTATGCCCATTTGCGTTACGACGACGGTATTGCTAAAACAAAAGACTTTGACAACTATTTTCAATTGAACGAATTATTAAGTTTCGGATTCAATTACAAATGGTAAACATATACCCTTTAAGATTTAAAAGCTGGAAAGTAAAAACAACTATTTATTTTCAAAAAGTCACCCCTCACTTATTTTCTCTTTCATCTTTCAAATAATTTCTTCTTTTAGACAAATAATAATATTTGTTAATCCCAATGTCATATGCAAATAATACTTACTTTTGCGGTGATTTTGTAATGTCGAGATTACAACCATGAAAGAAAACATACGTCACAACGGAATCGTAGAACGCATTGAAGCTAATAGTGTATTTGTTCGGATCATACAACAGTCCGCCTGCGCGGGATGCCATGCCCGTTCCATGTGTTCAGCCTCAGACAGCAAAGTCAAAATAATAGAGGTGACTGACCGGTCCGGTAGATTTCACATAAACGATGATGTCATGATATGCGGCCAAAGTTCCTTAGGACTTCAGGCCGTTTTATTTGCATTTGTCATTCCCCTGGTCTTGGTTTTCGGGGCTGTTGCCTTGGGCATGACAATCGGTTGGAGTGAGACCCTAAGTGCCCTGGCCGGTTTACTATTGTTAGTCCCCTATTACGTCTTATTATATGTCATGCGCGACAAACTGAAAAGACGCTTTGTATTCACCTTGGAATTAGAAAAACAAAACTACGAATAGAAATGATTTTAATTGCCGCTATTTCATTGGGAGTGATCGGTGCCATCAGCGCTGCGTTCCTCTATGCCGCCTCAAAGAAGTTTGAGGTATATGAAGATCCTCGTATTGCCGAGGTGCAGGAGGCATTACCTGCTGCCAATTGTGGGGGATGTGGTTTCCCGGGTTGTTCCGGATTTGCCAATGCCTGTGTAAAAGCTGACGAATTAGACAATTTGTATTGCCCGGTAGGGGGTGCAGAGGTCATGTCGGAAGTGGCTAAAATATTAGGCAAAGAGGTGACAACCGCCGAACCGATGGTCGCTGTTGTCCGTTGCAATGGCAACTGCAATGCCCGTCCCCGCAACAACACATACGATGGGGCTCGGACCTGTGCAATCGCTTCCACACTCTACGGAGGAGAAACAGGATGCTCCTATGGCTGCCATGGATTTGGCGACTGTGTATCGGTATGTAACTTCGACGCCATTCATATCCATCCGGAAACCGGATTACCGGAGGTGATCGAAGACAAATGTACAGCCTGTGGCGCCTGCGTCAAGGCCTGTCCGAAAAACATTATCGAACTGCGCAAGAAAGGGCCTAAATCCCGCCGTATCTTTGTCAGTTGCATCAACAAAGACAAAGGGGCAGTGGCCAAGAAAGCCTGTAACAATGCCTGTATCGGTTGCGGCAAATGTGTGAAAGAATGCGCCTTTGAAGCCATCACGTTGGAAAACAACCTGGCTTATATCGACTATACGAAATGCCGCTTATGCCGCAAATGCGTAGCGGTTTGTCCTACGGGTGCCATCCACGAGCTCAATTTCCCACCGAAGAAAGAGCCGGCTGCAGAGACTAAAGTAAAAGAAGAAACAATACAATAAAATCGAATAGTATGCTAAAGACATTTCGCATCGGAGGTATACATCCACCCGAAAACAAATTGTCGGCAGGGAAAAAGATTACTCCTTTGGCATTACCCCAACAAGTAATCGTTCCGCTCAGTCAACATATCGGAGCACCGGCAACAGCTGTTGTCAAAAAAGGAGATTTGGTGAAAGTAGGTACATTATTGGCACAAGCCACCGGATTTGTATCTGCCAACATACACTCTTCCGTTTCGGGGAAAGTAAACAAGATAGACAATGCACTGGATGCCAGTGGATATCGCCGCATGGCCATTTATATCGATGTTGAAGGGGATGAATGGGAAGAATCGATCGACAGAAGTGAAACGATTGTAAAGACGACCTCCCTGACTGCAGAAGAGATCATCAAGCGGGTTGCCGAGGCCGGCATTGTGGGTCTAGGCGGTGCCACATTCCCCACACAGGTAAAACTGACACCTCCTCCCGGCAATAAGGCGGAGATACTTATTATCAATGCAGCCGAATGTGAACCCTTCCTTACCTCCGACCATATGTTGATGATGGAGAAAGGCGAAGAAGTACTGATCGGCACCAGCCTCCTGATGAAGGCGATCCATGTGACAAAAGCCGTCATCGGTATCGAAAACAATAAAAAAGACGCCATTGCCCATCTGCAGAAGCTGGCAGTCGAATACAAAGGGATAGAAATACAACCTTTAAAGACACAATATCCACAAGGAGGTGAAAAGCAACTCATCGACTCCATCATTCGCCGACAAGTGAAGAGCGGAGCACTCCCCATCTCAGAAGGAGCGGTAGTGCAAAATGTAGGAACTGCCTTTGCCGTATACGAAGCTGTCATAAAGAACAAACCGCTGATCGAACGGGTAGTAACCGTTACAGGGAAAGAGGTGGCGAACCCCTCCAACTTCCTGGTACGCCTGGGCACCCCCATCACCGAATTGATAGAGGCTGCCGGTGGACTGCCTCCCCGTACAGGTAAGATTATCGGTGGAGGACCAATGATGGGAAAAGCACTTGTCAACACCGAAGTTCCGGTGACAAAAGGAAGCTCCGGCATCCTGATCCTATCCGAAAAGGAGGCTGTACGCAAACCAATGGAAAACTGTATCCGCTGTGCCAAATGTGTGAGTGCCTGCCCGATGGGATTGAACCCGACACAATTAATGACAGCTACCGAGTTTACCCAATGGGATCTCGCAGAGAAAAATCATATCACAGACTGTATCGAATGTGGTTCATGTAGTTATACCTGCCCTGCCAACCGTCCTTTATTGGATCACATCCGCTATGGAAAAGGGAAAGTAATGGGTATCATACGCGCACGCAAATCATAAACAAACGGAATATGGAGAATAAATTATACGTATCGCCTTCCCCGCATATTCATGGAGGTGACAGCATAAAGAAAAACATGTATGGTGTATTGATAGCCCTTATTCCGGCTTTCCTGGTATCACTTTACTATTTTGGATTGGGTGCATTGATTGTAACCCTTGTCTCGGTTGCATCCTGTGTGTGCTTCGAATACCTGATCCAAAAGTTCATGATGAAAAAAGAACCGACAATCTATGACGGTTCGGCTATTCTTACCGGCTTGCTCCTGGCATTCAACCTACCCTCGAACCTGCCGGTATGGATCATTCTTATCGGTGCACTGGCAGCGATCGGTATCGGTAAAATGCCGTTCGGAGGATTAGGGAATAATATATTGAACCCGGCCTTGGTCGGTCGTGTCTTCCTGTTGATCTCTTTCCCGGCACAGATGACTACCTGGCCGGTGCCGGAGGTGATGTCAATGCATTACACAGATGCTCAAACCGGAGCAACGGTGCTTTCCATGCTTAAAGGAGGTACGGAAAATCTGCCCTCTTACATGAATATGTTATGGGGAGATATGGGAGGCAGCCTCGGAGAAGTAGGGGCTATCGCTCTTATCCTGGGCTTGATCTTTATGTTGGTACGCAAAATCATTACCTGGCATATACCTGTTGCTATTCTGGGAACCGTTCTTGTCTTTACCGGTATTATGCACAGTGTAAATCCGACTGTATACGCCAATCCGCTGATTCACCTTTTATCCGGCGGTCTGTTATTGGGAGCTATCTTTATGGCTACCGACTATGTCACTTCGCCTATGAGTAAAAGCGGCATGATCGTATACGGTATAGGTATAGGTGTACTGACCACAGTGATACGTCTTTTCGGTTCCTATCCGGAAGGTATGTCATTCGCTATTCTGATAATGAATGCACTTACTCCGCTTATCAACAGCTATATGAAACCTAAACACTTCGGAGGAAAATAAGCATGGAAAAACTAAAATCAACTTTGCCTAATATGTTTCTGTCGCTGACGATCATCTCGCTCTGCGCAGGTGCTATCCTGGCCACAGCAAATATGTATACCGCCGGTCCCATTGCCTTATCCAAGGCGGCGGCTTTAGAAAATGCCATCAAAGAAGTGGTACCGCCATACGATAACAACCCGTTAACAGAGGCTTATAATGCTGTCACCACAGAAGGGGATTCATTAACCATTTATCCGGCGACCAAAGAGGGTAAAGCCGTAGGTGTTGCCGTAGAAAGCAACAGCAGAAACGGATTCAATGGAGAGATCCAGGTGATCGTTGGATTCGATACCGCCGGTACATTGGTAAACTATTCCGTTCTTCAACATGCAGAAACCCCCGGTTTGGGTTCCAAGATGCAGGAATGGTTCCGTACAGACAAAAACAAACAGAGCGTGATCGGGCGCTCCTTGTCTCAGGGCAACCTGAGCGTGAGTAAAGATGGTGGAGATGTAGATGCGATAACCGCTTCTACCATCACCAGCCGGGCTTTCCTGCATAGCATCAACCGTGCATACAGTGCTTACAAAGGAACGGACAGCCAAACAGGGGCTACCACCGCGACAGAATCAACAGAAACAAAGGAAGGAGGGATCGAATGAACCATCTAAAAACATTGACAAACGGAATCCTGAAAGAGAATCCTATATTTGTATTATTATTGGGAATGTGTCCTACCTTAGGGACTACCTCTTCCGCGATCAACGGGTTAGGAATGGGATTGGCTACAACATTTGTACTGATCTGTACCAATTCCGTGATATCCGCACTTAAAAACCTGATCCCCGACCAGGTACGTATACCTTGTTATATTGTTGTAATTGCTTCGTTTGTAACCGTCTTGCAGATGAGCATGGAAGCCTTCGTGCCGGCATTATACGCCAGCCTGGGTATCTTTATTCCCCTGATTGTTGTAAACTGTATTATCCTGGGACGCGCCGAGGCCTTTGCCGCCAAAAACGGAGTGTTTGCCTCTGCCCTGGACGGCATTGGTATTGGATTAGGTTTCACACTCGCCTTGACATTGTTAGGCTCTGTACGCGAACTATTGGGAACAGGAAAATTATTTAACCTGACCATTATGCCGGAAGAGTTCGGTGCTCTTATCTTTGTTCTTGCACCGGGTGCTTTCATCGCTTTGGGATTCCTGATTGCCCTTGTTAATAAATTACGAAAAGTATCCTAAAATAAATCTGAGTTATGGAATATATATTGATATTTATAGCCGCTGTATTTGTAAATAATGTCGTATTGGCACAATTCTTAGGCATATGCCCTTTCTTGGGTGTATCTAAAAAGGTCGATACAGCGATTGGAATGGGAGCTGCCGTAACATTTGTATTGACGATTGCCACCCTGGTTACTTTTCTGATTCAGAAATATGTATTGGATGCCTATGGACTGGGATACCTGCAAACCATATCTTTTATCCTTGTCATTGCCGCCTTGGTGCAATTGATGGAGATTGTACTCAAGAAAGTATCCCCTGCCTTATACCAGGCGTTAGGCGTATTCCTTCCGTTGATCACAACGAACTGTTGCGTACTCGGGGTAGCCATCCTGGTTATTCAAAAAGATTATAATTTATTACAAGCAATCGTATATGCCGCTTCTACGGCTATTGGATTTGCTTTAGCTTTGATTATCTTTGCAGGCATAAGAGAACAACTGGAGATGACCCATGTTCCGAAAGGCATGAAAGGTACTCCTATAGCCCTTATCACTGCCGGTTTACTGGCAATGGCCTTCATGGGCTTCTCGGGTATTGTATAATCATCATGATGATCTAAAATAACAACCAAAATGAAGAAGAAAATCTTAGTAACAGGAGGAACCGGATATATCGGCTCACACACTGTGGTGGAACTGCAAAATGCAGGTTACGAAGTCGTTATCATCGACAACCTATCCAACTCTAACATCGAAGTATTAGACGGCATTGAGAAAATATCGGGTATCCGTCCGGTATTTGCCCAGCTTGACCTGAACGATAAAGAAGGTGTTCGCAACGTATTGAAAGAGAATCCCGGCATCAAAGGCATCATTCATTTCGCTGCCAGTAAAGCCGTTGGAGAATCCGTTCACAAACCTTTATTATATTACAGAAACAATCTTGTAACCCTGGTCAACCTCCTGGACCTAATGCCCGAGTTTCATATTGACGGGATCGTGTTCTCTTCTTCTTGTACGGTATACGGACAACCCGATATTCTTCCAGTAACAGAAGACGCCCCTATCAAACCGGCACTTTCTCCTTACGGAAATACCAAGCAGATCAACGAAGAAATCATCCGGGATTGCATCCATGCAGACCTCCCATTCAAAAGCATTATCCTGCGTTACTTCAATCCTATCGGAGCGCATCCCAGCGCTGAGATCGGCGAACTGCCTAACGGAGTGCCTCAGAACCTGGTGCCCTTTGTCACGCAAACAGCCATGGGTATCCGCAAAGAATTGAGTGTATTCGGAGACGATTATGATACCCCTGACGGATCTTGTATCCGCGACTATATCAATGTGGTAGACCTGGCAAAGGCACACGTGATTGCTATCGACCGTATGTTGGAAAACAAATCCGACGAAAAACTGGAAATATTCAACCTGGGAACCGGCCGGGGCGTATCTGTTCTTGAATTGATCCACGCATTTGAAAAAGGAACCGGTGTAAAGGTGCCTTATAAAATCGTAGACCGTCGCGAAGGAGATATCGAAAAAGTATGGGCCAATCCGGTACATGCCAATACCGTATTGGGCTGGACAGCGAAAGAAACAGTGGAAGACACATTAGTCACTGCCTGGAACTGGCAATTGAAACTACGCGAACGCGGCATACAATAAATCAAGACGATTCGTTTCGACGCATAGAAGATAAAATAAAAAATACGGAGAAAGGAGTGTATAACTCCTGATTCTCCGTATTTTTTTATATATACTCTTGTTTTTCAACCAAGAAGGGAAGCCACCTTCTCCCTCCAGTCCTCTCCATTGGCCGGTTGGTATACATGAAAGCCGAGCGATACCCCTACTTCCACATTTCTTTTTCCATCGTCCACAAACAAGGTCTCTTCTGGTATCAGTTGGGCATCTGCCAACATATAGTTGAAAATACGCACATCAGGCTTTGTCACACCGATCTCAAAGGATGCATAAATCTTATCACAATAGTCCGTCAACGGGCGACCGGCCGGACTAAATGCCGGCGTTCTGGCCCATCCCATAATGACCGGATTCGTATTGCTTAAGATATACACATTGTATTGCTGACGGAGTTCTTCCATATAATCCAATTTTTCCTGGGATACATGAAGTAGAAAACCCATCCAGCCGTACGTGATCTCTTCAAGGGTCAAAGGCTTTCCGGCATGTTTACTCAATTCCTTTTGAAAAGTGTTCATATCTACCTTTCCATTTTCAAACTCCAGGAAAAGCCCTTTCTGCTCATAAGGATCCAATAATTCAGCGGCATCCTTCACCCCTACTTCCTTGAAACGATCAATAGGCCGCTGTGTATCCAACTCGATAATCACACCGCCTAAGTCAAAAACGATATTTTTTATTGCCATTCGATTTTCTTTTTCTCAATCCAGTTTGTGGATAACCAAGCCCGAACGCAGTTTAGGTTCAAACCAGGTTGTCTTCGGTGGCATGATATTTCCTGTATCCGCTATATCGATCAATTGTTTCATCGAAACAGGATACAAAGCCAAAGCGACTTTCATCTCGCCGCTATCCACACGCTGTTTCAATTCGCCTAAACCACGAATCCCTCCCACAAAATCAATCCGTTTATCCGAACGCAGGTCTTTAATCCCCAAGATCTCATCCAATATAAGATTCGAAGAGATGGTTACATCCAAGACTCCGATCGGATCATTGTCATTGTACGTTCCCGGCTTAGCCGTCAGTGAATACCATTTTCCATCCAGATAAAGCGCAAAGTTATGCAAGGCCTGAGGTTTATATATCTCCGTTCCTTTATCTTCCACCTCAAAGTTTTGCTCTAACCGGGCCAGAAAGTCGGCATTACTCAGTCCATTCAGGTCTTTCACCACACGATTATAGTCGATGATAGTCAACTGATTCGCAGGGAAACAGACAGCCATAAAATAATTATATTCTTCATCCCCCCGGTGATTGGGATTCTGTTTTGCCTTTTCATTACCCACCAGAGCAGCAGCGGCAGAACGATGATGTCCATCCGCGATATAAAGAGCCGGCATGCGTTCAAATAATTCGGTGATACGGTCTATATCTTTTTCATCTTCTATCAGCCAGAAAGTATGGCCAAAACCATCCAACTTTGCCACAAAGTCATATTCAGGTTCACGAGCCGTATATTTCATCACGATAGAATCGAGCGCGACATCATCCGGATAAGCAAAGAATACCGGTTCGATGTTCGCATTATTCACACGTACATGTTTCATTCGGTCTTCCTCTTTATCCCGTCGGGTCAATTCATGCTTTTTGATCTTGCCCGTCATATAATCCTCTACATAAGCGCAAACGACCAGTCCGTACTGCGTACGTCCGTTCATTGTCTGGGCATATACATAATAATGTTCTTTTTCATCCTGTACCAGCCATCCTTTTTCCTGAAACAGAGCAAAATTAGCTGCTGCTTTCTGATAAACAGCCGGATCATGTTCGTCCATTCCTTCCGGGAAGTCGATCTCCGGCTTAATAATACGATACAGAGACTTCTCATTACCTGCCGCTTCCGCACGAGCTTCTTCCGAGTTCAACACATCATAAGGGCGGGAAGCCACTTCTTCGATCAAATTCTTGGGTGGACGTATTCCTTTGAAAGGTTTTATTTTCATGTTATCTAACGATTAGTGATTAACGATTAGTGTTTAGTGTTTAGTGATGAGTGATTAGTGATTAGTATGTGTTTTAGCAGTTTTAATGCTGGCTGTTATTAACCTTAACAACTCTTCTGCATTATCCTTTAAGCTAACAAAGGCTTTTTCTGTAATAAAATCTGCCTGATGGAGCAACTCCAACCAATAAACACTTTCATTACACTCCTTTTGAGCTATTGCCAGTTTGTGAATAAAGTCAATTTTACTCTCCGCAAACTCACTTTCACGTTGTAATGCACCTACAGCTGTACCAGAACGGAGAAGTTGTTTGGATAAAACATATTCCCCTTTTTCTTTACATAAATATTTGTAAAGACTTACAACTCTCAAGGCAAAACAAAAGCTTTTCTCTCGTAAAGGTCCTGGTTTCATAATCCTGCCGATTAAACACTAATCACTAAACACTAATCACTATAATCAGTTTACTTTAAATTTCTCATTCCCATTTTTAATAAAGTCCACAATCTGTTCGGCAGCGGCAATACCGGCATTGATATTGGCTTCCGCAGTTTGTGCGCCCATTTTCTTGGGAGTAGCGAAGTAACGGTCGCCGTACTTTTCATTCAACTCGGTATGGATGGCCGGTTGGATATCCGAAAGGTATATAAAGTCGGGACGTTCTTCGAACATCTTTGTCAGTCCGGCTTCGTCGATGACTTCTTTGCGCGCGGTATTCACAACGATGGCCCCCTTGGGCAAAGTGTTCATCAGAGCAAAGTTGATCGAACCTTTTGTCTCAGCCGTTGCCGGGATATGCAAGGATACGATCTGACATTCCCTGAAAAGTTCTTCGGTCGAAGCAACAGCTTTCACTCCATCTTTTTCAATCGATGCCACAGGGGTATAGGCGTCGTAGGCATAGATATCCATACCGAAACCTTGGGCAATGCGTGCTACGTTCCGTCCCACATTGCCATAAGCCAGGATACCCAGTTTTTTACCTTTCAATTCCGTACCGGCTGTGCCGTTATAGAAGCGACGCACGCCGTACACCAACATCCCCATAACCAGTTCGGCCACAGCATTTGAGTTTTGCCCCGGTGTATTCATCACCACCACCCCATGGGCGGTAGCGGCTGCCAGGTCTACATTGTCGTAACCGGCTCCGGCACGTACCACGATTTTTAACTCCTTGGCTGCGTCCAACACCTCGGCATCCACAATATCACTGCGGATAATAATCGCATGCGCCTCTTTTACGGCATCGAGCAACTGTGCTTTTTCCGTATATTTCTCCAGAAGGGCCAGTTCGAAACCGGCACCTTCTATTACTTTTCGTATACCATCCACCGCGACTTTCGCGAAGGGTTTATCGGTTGCAATAAGTACTTTCATGGGTAATCTTTATTACTTATTCATTTTTTCAAATTCCTGCATGCATGCCACCAACGCTTTCACACTC
Organism: Parabacteroides sp. 52; assembly: GCF_010500925.1. Classification (GTDB taxonomy): domain Bacteria; phylum Bacteroidota; class Bacteroidia; order Bacteroidales; family Tannerellaceae; genus QVMG01. The sequence continues at coordinate 88,553 of NZ_QVMG01000002.1, read as the reverse complement.
TCTATCGGACAAGCATTGTATGTAGAAGCGCGGAAACCACCTACCGAACGGTGCCCTTTGATTCCGACCATTCCTCTTTCTTTGGCAAAGGCCATAAAGTCGGCTTCTTTGTCTTTATAAGCGTCTGCCATGACAAAGCAGATATTCATCAACGAGCGGTCTTCCGTCTTGGCCGTTCCGACAAACATCGCGTTGCGATCGATCTCATCATAAAGCAAAGCGGCCTTTTCTTTATTGATCTTGTACATGGCTTCGAGCCCGCCTAATTCCTTCACCCACTTCAAGGTTTCATACATCACATAGATAGAGAATACAGGAGGGGTATTAAACATGGAACTGTCTTTGATATGCGTACGGTAGTCGATGATAGTCGGTATCTGCCGGTCTACCTTACCCAGAATATCTTCCCGGATAATAACAAAAGTAACCCCGGCCGGACCTACATTCTTCTGGGCTCCTCCGTAAATCATTGCATATTTGGAGACATCCACCGGACGACTCAATATATCGGAAGACATATCGGCAATCAGGTTCACCGGAGAGTTGATATCCGTATGTATCTCTGTCCCGTATATCGTATTATTTGTGGTGATATGGAAATAATCCGCATCCGTAGGAATCGTATATTCTTTCGGGATATAGGTGTAATTGAGATCCTCAGAAGAGGCTACCACCTCTACCTCTCCAAACAATTTGGCTTCTTTGATCGCCTTCTTTGCCCATACTCCGGTTTGCAAATAAGCCGCTTTCTTTCCCAAAAGGTTAAAGGGCACATAACAAAATTGTGTACTGGCACCGCCCCCAAGGAATAATACTTTATAGCCTTCCGGTATATGTAATAACTCTTTCCATAATTGTTCTGTCTCTGCCATCACACGCTCCCAGCCCGGAGTACGGTGTGAAATTTCCAGAATACCAATACCTGTTCCATCAAAGTCGTTGATTGCTGCCAAGGCGGATTCAATGGCTGATTTCGGCAAAATACAGGGTCCTGCGTTAAAATTGTGTTTCTTCATACCCATTTCATTTTAAAATGTTATATAATATTTTAGTAACTTTATTTCCCAAAACAAGCGACAAATATACAGCTTTTATTCTCCCAGGCAATCTTTCCGAAAGATATTACCACAGAACAAAATCATTTTATCACTCAAACCGATCTCCCCACAATCGTTTCATCTGTTCCTCCAATTTTCCTTCTGCCGGATTGCGTTGTGCTTTCCAAAAGCGTTGCTCCTTCGTTTCCGGCGGCAGATACTCCTGGGTCACAAAATTCCCTTCATAACTGTGGGCATACTTATATTCTTTTCCGTAATCCAGTTCTTTCATCAACTGGGTCGGTGCATTGCGCAGATGCAAAGGCACAGGCAAATTACCGGTCTGATTCACATACGCCAAGGCTTCGTCTATCGCCAGATAGGCCGAATTGCTCTTCGGACTGGTTGCCAGATATACCGTTGTCTCTGCCAGGATAATCCGTCCTTCCGGCCATCCGATCTTGCGTAACGACTCAAAACAGGCATTGGCCAACAATAATGCATTGGGATTGGCCAGACCGATATCTTCCGCTGCCGAGATAAGCAAGCGACGGGCAATAAATTCCGGGTCTTCCCCTCCGGCTACCATACGGGCCAACCAATAGATGGCGGCATCGGGATCACTGCCGCGGATCGATTTGATAAAAGCCGAGATAATATCATAATGCATCTCCCCTCCTTTATCATAAGCTGCCGGATTTTCCTGCAAACGCTCCACCACCTTCTCATCCAGGATCTCCACCTCTTTACTCTCTTCGGCCGAAACAACCAATTCGAGGATATTCAACAGTTTTCTTGCATCTCCTCCCGAATAACGCAGGATCGCATCTGTCTCGGTGAAGCGAATCTTCTTTTCTTTCAATAAGACATCCTCTCCTATCACCCGGTGCAACAGGGTCAACAGGTCTTCTTTATCCAGAGATTTCAGGACATATACCTGGCAACGGGATAATAACGGGCGGATCACCTCAAAAGAGGGATTCTCCGTCGTTGCTCCAATCAATGTAACGACACCTGTCTCCACCGCACTCAATAAAGAGTCTTGTTGCGATTTACTGAACCGATGGATCTCATCAATAAAAAGAATAGGGGATACGGTATTGAAAAAACGATTGCTTTTCGCTTTCTCAATCACCTCCCGTACATCTTTCACTCCTGAGCTGATCGCACTTAAGGTATAAAAAGGAGCATCCAATTTATGGGCAATGATCTGCGCCAAGGTGGTTTTACCCACGCCCGGAGGCCCCCATAAGATAAAAGAAGGAACCCGTCCGGCATCAATCATTTTCCGCAGTACAGCTCCTTTCCCCACTAAGTGCTTTTGCCCTATGTAATCATCCAGCGTCTTCGGACGCATTCTTTCTGCTAAAGGTTGACTCATGACAATGACAAAAGTCGTATTTTTTATTCACTTCGCAAAAGGAATAAGAAAGAAAATAAAAAGAAAAACAACTGTTAAATAACAGGTTTTCGTGTCATTTTGAAAGCAACAGGAAGAGACTAAACAGAAACGCAGGGCTATATTCTATCAATATGTCACATTTCATTTCAAAACACCATACAAAAAGCCAGATCCACACCGCCAATACACACCAGGCAATACATAGTTAATAAAAGAGAACGTTCACCCTCCTTCCTTTTCCATAGAATCAAAAAACGATACACGACCTATACTATAACACATTTAAAGAGAGGCAATTCTGTTGCCGATGGGCATCAGCAACATTGCTGAACACGTTCGACAATATTGCTGAACAGCATCGTCAATATTGCCGATGCCCATCGGCAACAGAAAACTCTCCCTAAAAACAGAGAATAAAAAAACGCTCTTCCCCTTTCAATTTATCCATTTTATAAGCAGATTCAAACAAAAACCGCCAACAAGTCAAGACTAAACAAAGACAACCAACAATATGTTATAATAAAACGCGCCTCGCGATTCAAAGGGTTTGACCATCTGTTTTTTCTTATTTTTTGCAAAAAGATATATGAAAAACTGTTTTTATTTAAAAAAATTATTACTTTTGCCACAATGCTGAAACTGCGTCAAAGCTATTTTGTCTTAAAAAGGCAAAAACACAAGTCGCTAAAATTAACGAAAAGACACATTTAGAAAGTTGACAAAAAGCTTCATTTTCATCCAAAAAACATAACAAAATGAAGAAACAATAACAATGTCACTCTATATTATATATGTGGGATAAGGTTTACAAATTATGAGATTTTTCAATATAAGTTTAATAAAAAGAGTGTATTTATGATGAAAAGATTGACTTATTTTCTCTTTTGCTTAGTTATGAGTATTGGTATAGCGCAAGCTCAGACTACAAAAATAACAGGGAATGTTATTTCCGCAGAAGACAACGAGCCTATTATTGGTGCATCAATAATGATCAAAGGCACAAGTACAGGAACAGTAACTGACTTCGAGGGTAATTTTACGCTAGAGGTTCCTAGTGCAACAAAAACCGTACAAGTATCATTTGTTGGGATGGAGACAATGGAAGTAGCCGTCAAACCCAGAATGAACATCGTTATGAATGTCAGTTCACTGGCTTTAGGAGAAGTGATGGTCGTAGCTTATGGAACAGCGACCAAGCGTTCCTTTACCGGTTCTGCTGCCAAAGTGGAAGGTGAAAAAATCGCCCAAAAGAATACTTCTGAGATCAGTAAAGCACTTCAGGGTGAAGTAGCAGGGGTACAAGTATTCAACACCAGTGGACAACCCGGTTCAAATGCGGTAATCCGTATTCGTGGTATTGGTTCAGTGAACTCAAGCAATGCACCTATTTATGTAGTAGACGGTATTCCTTACGAAGCCAACATCTCAGGGATTAACCCTTCAGACATTGAATCAATGACTGTATTAAAAGATGCAACTGCAACCGCACTTTATGGTTCACGTGCTGCCAATGGTGTGATCTTGATTACAACCAAAAAAGGTCAAAAAGGTAAAACCAAAGTGGAAGCAGAAGTAAAATATGGTATAAGCCAACGTTGGATTCCGCTTTATGACAAAGTAGAGGACCCGGAACGTTATATGGAATTAACCTGGGAAGGGTTGAAAAACAGAGGACAATATATAAATGGCCTGGAAGAATCAGCTGCTCGTCAATGGGCTAGCGGAGAAATCTGGGGTGGCAAATTAGGGATTAACAATGCCTATAATATGTGGAACGCTACGGGTACGGATTTTATTGATCCGACAACAGGGCGAGTAAAAGACGGTGTACAACGCAAATTCACTCCGGAGAAATGGGAAGACCATATTTTCCGTACAGGGGAAAAGGTTGAAGGAGACGTGAGAATCTCCGGTGGTTCTGACAAATTGACTTATTTTACTTCTTTGGGATACTACAAAGAAAAAGGGTATTATATGGGATCTGACTTTGAACGTTTCAATGCCAGAAGCAATTTGGTGAATGACGTAACATCTTGGTTGAAAACAACCATGAACATGGGGTATACCAATATCAAAAGCAGCAACCCCGGACAAACGGACAATATGAATAACGGATTCCAGTATGTGAACTTCATGGCTCCCATATTCCCAGTGTTCGAACGGGATGAAAACGGTGCGCTTATTCCGGATGAAGTGGTAGGCGGATACCGGTACGACTATGGAGAAAAAGGACGTCCTTATGGAGCAGCCGTTAACCCTGTAGGGGTTATCAATCTGGATGATAAAACAACTGAAACTAACTTGTTCAATGGTAATTACCTGGCAGAAGCCAGATTCTTGAAAGATTTCAAATTATCATCCAACTTAGGTGTTCAATTTTCTAGCATGAGATACAACAATTTGACAAATCCATATTACGGAGATGCCAAATCAGCCTACGGACGTATTGCCAAAGAACAACAAACACAGAAAAGAATCACATTCAACCAAGTACTTTCATATACAAAAGAAATTGGTGATCATAACATTGATGTTTTCGTAGCCCATGAAACCGACAGATATAAACTCTCTTGGATAAGTGGTGAAAAATCGCTGCTTGTCAGAGCAGGTGTTACAGAATGGACGAATGCAGTTATTATGCAATCTATGGATTCTGAGACTTGGGAATACGCTATTGAAAGTTATTTTGGACAAATCCGTTACGATTACCAAGACAAATACCACTTCAATGCTTCATTGCGTAGAGACGGTAGTTCACGTTTTTCTAAAGGAAACAAATGGGGTACTTTCGGTTCTATCGGTGCTGCCTGGGTTATCAACAAAGAATCTTTCCTTTCTGATGTGTCATGGCTTAAAAATTTGAAATACAAATTAAGCTGGGGAAAATTAGGAAATCAGTTCCTGAATACAGGTTATAGTAGAGCAAACTATTACCCTTATGAAGATTTATATTCAATCAGCAACATGAACGACAAACCGTCTTTCACTTTCCAATACAAAGGAAATCAGAATCTGACTTGGGAAAAAAGCTCGACGATCAATACAGGGATCGAATTCAACATCTTTGATAGATTAGAAGGAGAAGTTGAAGTCTATCGTAGTTCTACCACCGATATGTTGTTTATGAAACAAGTTGCTCCTTCTCTGGGATATGCTCAATATCCTGTAAATGATGGAGAAATGGTTAATACCGGTATTGAATTCAACCTTACGGGACATATCATCAATACGAATGATTTCAAATTTGATATCAGACTAAACGGCGGACATTATAAAAACAAAATGGGAAAAATGCCTTTAGATGATACCACCGGAGAAAGAAAACCTATTGAAGTAAGAAGTAGTAGTTCTGCCTGGGCCAAAGGGCACTCCATCAGAGAATATTACATCAAAGAATATGCCGGTGTAAACCCTGAAACAGGATTAGCAGAATACAATCAATATGTAAATGTAAAAGCAGACGGTACGGAAGAAATCATTACAGAGATGGAAACTTACTTACACCGTAACAAAGGTAATATCGGTACTATAAAAGTAAATAAAACCAGCAATTATTCCCTAGCTACACAAAAATTCATCGACAAAACATCTATACCGACAATCAGTGGTGGTTTCGGACTTGACTTGGATTATAAAGGCCTTACATTCAGCTCGACTTTCACCTATGCTTTGGGAGGTTATGCGTATGATAATGTATATGCAACTTTAATGAACAGTGGTGCTGCGGGTAATTACAACTGGCATAGCGACATTGAAAAACGCTGGACACAACCGGGAGATATCACGGATGTCCCCCGTCTTTCCGCAGGTGGTGACACGTATGCTACAGCACTTTCAACACGCTTCCTTACCAAACGTTCTTACCTGAACCTGGCCAATATACGGATCGGTTATACATTCCCTAAATCGGTATTGAATCATATCAAAGTTGCCGGTTTGTCAGTATATGTAACGGGAGACAACTTATTTACCGTTTCTGCACGTAAAGGATTCGTTGCAATGGCAAGCGAAACAGGAAGTTCAGACCGTAGCCATTACCTGCCGGTAAGTTCAGTTACAGGTGGTATTAAAATAGATTTTTAATAATTTAATTGATAAGAATTTATGAAAACATATAAAAAAGGAATAGTTATCGGCTTAGCAGCTATTACGTTAACAGCTTGTTCAGAGAGCTTTTTAGAAAAGAATCCGAATGGCTGGGTCACCACGGAGCAAATGGAAGAAAATGCAACATGGAACCCCAACATCCTGCTTGGACAGGCTGCCGGGATTGTATCCACCACCTTCGCCTATGGCACAGGAGGGATAAGTGGTACAAACCACGATGATTTTGGACAAAAATCTATTGATATCGCTACCGATTTAATGAGTGGTAATGTGGTTAGCTCCAGTTATTCATACGGCTGGTTCCAGACAGATGCTATGTTAACCAATAATACTTCAGACAGAACCAAAAGAGCCTATTCTTTCTGGCGTTACTATTATCGTATCATAAAGGCTGCCAACACTATTCTCGACACAGTCGGGGGGGATGGCAAAATGCCGGACGAAGGAGATAGTAGAAGAAATTTTTACGGTCAAGCAAAGGTTTTACGTGCGTATGCTTATTTTAATCTGGTAAACTTATACGCTCGTCCTTATGATGTAGCAAAAAGTGAAAAAGCAGTACCTATCTACAAAACGCAATTAACAGCAGTAGCAGAACCAGCAGCAACGGTAGATGAGATTTATACTTTTATCATCAATGACTTAAAAGAAGCCATCACTGCTTTGACTAACGAAACCAGAAGTGATAAGACTGCTCCGGACATCAATGTAGCTAAAGGATTCCTGGCATATACCTACTTGTCAAAAGGAGAATATGCATTGGCAGCTCAAACAGCGAAAGAGGTGATCGAAGTAAACGCATACCCGATGTTAACAAAAGATGAATTGACAACTACCGGATTCAACAACATCGATAACCACAGTTTCATGTGGGCAATCGATTTGACATTGGACAATTCACCTGCACTTCCTACCTTCTGGGGTATGTTTGACTATTTCACATACGGATATGGTAGCTTAGGTAATTACAAAGAAATACCTGACAATCTATATGCAGAAATTCCTGCCACAGACAAACGGAAAGATTGGTTCCGTGGAGGTGCTCCCTATTTAGGATGGTGGAAATTCTATGATGCTGCCAGAAAACCTGCCGGAGATGCCTTGTGGACGAATGACGAAGTCTATATGCGTATGGAAGAAATCTACTTGATAGCAGCCGAAGCAAGCATACGTGCGAATGATTTGGAAGGAGCCAAAGTGGTTCTTAAATCATTCTTGAGCGAAAGAGATGAAGCAGCAGCTGAGGCCATTGAAGAGATGAACAGTGATCAGTTATTGGAGCTTATGTATTATAACTGGCGTGTTGAAATGTGGGGAGAAGGACGTGGCTTGTTAACAATGAAACGTTTCAAAAAAGCAGTCGTTCGCGGAGGCAACGATGCTACTTACCCTGGTAAAACGATTGATTACACAGACAGCCGCTTGTATTTCCAAATTCCAACAAGCGAAATCACAAACAACCCTAATCTCTAATAGAATATTAAATTAGAATACTATGATAGAACGAGAAATTCTGAAAAAAGAGTTCTCGTTCTATCTCATTTATAGAACAAGAGTTTGAACATAATAATAAACGACAAATGAAAAAGTTCTTTCTACTATCAGTCATTCTATGTTTTATTCCCACACTTATTCATGCGCAGGGGCTGAAAGGGCTCAAATTGCAAAATGGATTAACTGTATATATATGGGAAGATTCCTCTAAACCGGATGTATTTGGCATGGTGGGTGTCAATGTAGGATCCTCATCGGATCCAGAGAATCTAACCGGATTAGCCCATTACCTGGAACATGTAATGTTTAAAGGTACTGAAAAGATCGGTACGGTCGATTGGGAAAAAGAACGGCCGCTTTATGAACAAATCATTGCCAAATATGATGAAATGGCAGCAACAGACGATGCTACACAAAAAGAAATATTGGCTAAAGAGATAAACAAACTAAGTATTGAAGCTGCACAATATATGGCTCCCAACGAATTCTCTTCGCTTACGGAAGAATTAGGAGGTTATGGTTTAAATGCCGGTACTTCATGGGACTACACAGTATACTACAACTCATTTCCTCCCTCTGAAATCTATCGTTGGTTGGAATTGAATTCCGAACGTTTTATCAATCCGGTATTCCGTGCTTTCCAATCCGAATTGGAAACGGTATACGAAGAGTTCAATAGATATGAGGATCAACAAGGAAGTCAGGTTCAAAACTTTATATTGAAAAACATATTCCCCGGACACCCTTATTCCCGTCCAATCATTGGTAAACAGGAACATTTGAAAAATCCGAAACTAAGTTCCTTAATTGACTTCTATAACGAGTGGTATGTGCCTGAAAACATGGTATTGGTATTAGTGGGAAACATTAAAACATCACAAGTACAAGCACTTATACAAGATAAATTCGGCCGCTTACCGGCTAAAAAATCTCCGGAGAGAAAAACATATCCGGATTGGGATATCAAAGGACGTAAATCCGTTTCTGCCAAATTAACCCCCTACCCTCAGATTCAATTAGCATTTCAAGGTATTCCGAATGGACATCCCGATGATATCGCTTTAGATATATGTATGTCTTTGCTTTCTAATAGCAGCCGTACCGGTTTATTGGACAAATTGGTACTGGAAGGCGACTTGATGACTGCTTTTTCAGGTGTAAACAGCTTCCGCGACCAGGGTAGAATTGTAGTCGGTGCCGTACCTTATTTCGACATCAATCAAAGACGCTTTAACTCATTGAAAGATACGGAAAAGATCATCCGGAAAGAAATAAAAAAATTACAAGACGGAAATATTGAAGAATGGTTACTGCAATCAATCAAAGAGACAGAAATCCGTCAATTTGATTTGTTATTCGAATCATCTGCTACCAAAGCGAATTTACTGGTATCTGCATTCATGAATAACGAAGATATAGGGGAAATCCTGGCATACAAAGATCGCGTTGCCGCAATTACATTGGACAACATAAAAACAATTGCCAAAAAATATCTTACCAATGACTTTATTGCCATTGAATTGCAAGAAGGTAAAGCTCCTAAATCAACCAAACTGGATAAACCGCAATACGATCCAATCATTCCGTCAAGAGATGCAGAATCAGCTTATGCTGCCAACTTCTCGAACTTACCAGTAATGAAAAAAGCACCGGAATTCGCGAATCTGGAAGATGTAAAATCTAAAAAAATAAACGATCTGTCTAAATTGTTCTACACCAAGAATGAAGAAAACGAAATTTATACATTGACTTTAAAATACGGAGTAGGAACGGCTCAAATGCCTAAACTGCGTTATGCCGTTCAGTTAATGAACAATGCAGGTGTCATGGGACAGTTCGAACCGCAGGAATTAAAACAAGAGTTCAGTAAATTAGGGACTTCTTGTCGTTTCCGGGTGGATGATAGCTATTTGTATGTTGTAATGGAAGGCTATGAATCTACACTTCAAGAGTCATGTAATTTATTAACACGGCAAATATTGATGCCCAAACTGGAAGAAAAACAGTTGAATAGTATTATCGGTAGTCAGATGCAATCCAGAAGAGTGGAAAAAGATTATACCGACATACTTAAAGATGCACTTTTTGAATATTTATTTTACCAAGACAAGTCTGAATATATAGACAGATTGCCGATAGAAGATATTCGTTCGATGAGTGTGAGCCATCTAACTGGTGAATTCTCTCGGGCAACAGACTATGAAGCCGAAATTCATTATGTCGGTAATATGAGTTTTGATGATGCCTATGAAATTTTGAGCAATAACCTGCCCTTAAAAGCACAGGAAAAACCATCCACCTCACCAGAAGTAAAAGAAGTCGTTCAATACAATGAAAATACAGTCTACTTCTTACCGGATAATGATGCACAGCAGAGCGCTATTTATTTCCTTATAAACGGAAAACCTTACCATATAAAAGATAAGATAGCGATTAATGCCTTCAATCAATACTTCAGCGGAAGTTTTAATGGTTTGGTAATGAAAGAGGTGCGCGAATACAGATCCATGGCTTACACCGCCTATGGCCGCTTTGTAACCCCTCCGATTCAACAAAAGAATATCTATATGGACGGATTCATTGGTACGCAATCGGATAAAACGATTGATGCTATTGAGTTGTATCTTTCTTTATTAAAAGAGATGCCGGAGTATCCAAACAGAATAGAAAACATCAAAGGTTTTTTATATAAGGTGATGCTGACAACCAAACCTTCTTTCCGGAATGCCAGTCAACGGTATGAAGCCTGGAGAAAGTTGGGGTATACTGAAGATCCTGCAAAAACAGAATTATCTGTTATAGAAAACCTAACATTTGAAGATCTGATGCAGTTCTATCATACAGAAATCAAAAATAAACCCATTGCCATTGCTATCATTGGTGACCCGAAACAAATAGACACCAAAGAATTAGAAAAATTCGGCAAAGTGATCCGACTGAATAAAGCGAAATTATTTTCTACGAAATAAAGCAGAGCTTCTTATTACTTTTCAAGTATAACAGTAAACGATTGGACCCATGTCCAATCGTTTCTTTTTTTACCCCTTCCTTTACACTTTCCCAAACGCTTAAAGGAGGGAAATGCATGAATTATTTTCATTTTCATAGAGATAAGCTTACATTTGCACCCGAAATGGATTGTCTTTTAAACACATGGCTTGACTCCCCCGTATTACAGGCAGCAGCAGGAATATCCCTGGTGTCGGCGGTGGGATTGTTGTTGTCGCGGATAAAGATTTTGGGTATTTCCCTGGGCATTACTTTTGTCTTTTTTGCCGGGATCATTGCCGGACATTTCGGGCTGGAGATAAATAAAGATATGCTGTATTTTGCCCAAAGCTTCGGTTTGATCCTTTTTGTTTATTCCTTGGGACTTCAGGTAGGACCCGGATTCTTTGGTTCTTTGAAAAAGGGAGGGTTATTATTAAACTCCATGGCTCTCTGTGTAATCTTTCTGGGACTTATACTGACGTTGATACTCAGCCAATCGACAGGTATATCCTTGTCTACCATGGTAGGTATTATGTCCGGTGCTGTGACAAACACCCCCGTTCTAGGAGCGGCACAACAAACATTGCTTCAGATCCAACCGGATAATAATTCGGGGGTGACCGAAATGGCATTGGCCTGTGCTGTGGCCTATCCATTGGGGGTTATAGGAGTCATACTTGCCATTGTTTTATTAAAAAAATGTTTTGTCTCAGAGACTGACAAAACAAAGAAAAAAGAAAACAGGAGTCCGCGCCCGAATGTAACCGAATATCTTGTTGCCAATCCGGCTATTTACAATAAAAGCATTCAGGAAATCGTCAAATCCGGTGGAAAAGAATTTGTGATCTCCCGTATATGGCGCAAAGGGAATGTATTTATTCCCACCTCCGACAAACGACTACAAAAAGGAGATCACCTTTTGGTAATCTCTGCGCAGGCCGATATCGAAGCGATCAAAGTCATCTTCGGAGAACAGGAGAATATCGATTGGAACAGGGAAGATATCGACTGGGATGTTGTGGATCGCCAACTCGTCTCCCGCCGCATCGTCGTCACACAGGAAAAAGTGAATGGCAGCAAACTGGGAACGCTTCGTTTACGCAACCTCTATGGTATAAATATTACACGTGTTAACCGTGCCGGGATCGATCTGATTGCTTCCAGTGCCCTTCGGTTACAAATAGGCGACCGCCTGACCATCGTAGGTGAGGCCAATGCCGTGAATAATGTAGGAAAGATCCTAGGGGATGAAATCAAACGATTGGACAATCCGAATCTATTGGCTGTATTTATCGGTATTACCCTGGGAGTTTTATTGGGGGCTATCCCTATCTCCATTCCGGGTATCAGTATGCCTGTTAAATTAGGTATTGCCGGAGGACCTATCATTGTAGGTATCTTAATGGGAGCCTTTGGTCCACGCTTACATATGACTACGTATACGACACAAAGTGCCAACCTGATGTTGCGCCAGTTAGGTATCGTAATCTACCTGGCCGGGTTAGGCATAGACTCCGGTGCCCATTTTTTTGAGACCGTCTTTCGCGCGGAAGGTCTTTTGTGGATCGGCTTGGGATTTATCCTGACCATCGTACCGGTATTACTTGTCGGTTTTATAGCCTCCCGTTTCCTGCCTATTGATTATGCGGAGAATATGGGTATGCTTTGCGGCAGCATGGCGAATCCTATGGCACTGACTTACGCCAACACAACGGTAGAAGGCGATGAGCCTTCCGTCGCATATGCTACCGTTTATCCTATTTCCATGTTTACACGGGTGATTACAGCGCAGTTAATACTGTTGTTGTTTATGTAGCCTATTTCCTCCAAAACACCAAGACAACAACTTATAACACCAATCAGACATACCTCTATTCATAAAAAAAGGAAACGTTATCATGTCTCCTTTGATAAACCCACATTTGCAAAAACTATAACCTTCCTCCCTTTAATTAACACCTTCTCACCACCTGCCAGTGTGGTAGCAAACAAATACAGCTCTCCCCCATCGGTTATTTTCGTGCGGGCGCGCAGTTCGGCTACAGAAAGAGGAAAATTACGAACCGTAATATTCGCTTTGGGAATTTCTTTAGACAAGGTCTTACATAGTTTTCCGGTAAAAGGATAGACTGCCTCTACAGAAAAAACTCTTCCCAGGAAATCAGGAATGCATCGTGCGGAGGTATACAAATGACTGCTTATACCTAACTTTTCTACCATCAAACGACTGGAAAGACATTTAAAGGCTCCGGCTTTTAAGATTGAGGCATTGGGTTCATAGAGATATTCTTGTATCTGCCCGGCCATACGAGCTTGCTCGCCTTGCTCCTCCTGGTAAGTAAACTGAAAAGACTGCTCTTCCTCTTCCGATAAAATATTCTGGCAATAAATAAGCGGAGAGAGACAATTTCCCCGTTCCATCACAAACAACAACTCCTTACATTCATTCTTTACGGAGAGAACATGCACTTCGGTTGTTTCAGGTAATAAATGCAACGTATGTTGTATATCCACCATCGGGGATAACTTAGCAATCACCTTGGGAGCCCGTTGAAAGAGAACAGGCAGTAACCGCGATAAATCCGGTTCACAATCCGACAAAGCAAATACGCGTTTATTGCCTTCTCCCCTTCTTGCCGGGTCAATATAAAAAACGTCTATGCCTTCCAGAGTCTCAACAACTTCCGTGGCATCGCCTTTTATCACCTCTATATTTTTAATCGCTAACGACTGAAAATTATGCCTTGCTGCCTCGCAGTAATTCTCAAAACGTTCAATATAGATTAACCGGTTGGCCTTTTGGGAAAAGAAACTACTGTCAACACCCAATCCCCCCGTCAGATCGCATACGCCCTCTCCCTCTTTGATCAACTGTTGTTTATACCGGGCTGTCAGCTCCGAAGAACATTGTTCGGCTGCTATTTTGGAAGGATATATCAAGTTATCATTTGCATACCAGGAAGGAAGTTTATCACGCAACTGGCGTCTTGCTGCAATCTGGTCGACAGCAAAAGGAATATCCATAGTCGGATAACGGGAACTGCTGAGCAATAATTTATTCAAATCATCACCTGCATGCTCCTGTATAAACTGTTTCATGGCGGATGTCAGTTTCATGAAGGCAAAGATACTATAAATTGTTTTTACCTCTCACATACATTATTTCAAAGAATTACTCCTATATTTGTTGCTTGGTTTCAGAACTAAAATAGACGTATAACAACAAGATTAATTTGACTGAGTAAATGGGAAAAGTATTAGTTATTGGTGCTGGTGGTGTTAGCACCGTTGCTGTTAAGAAAATGGCAATGAATGCAGATGTCTTTACGGACATTATGATAGCTACACGGACAAAAAGTAAAGCCGAACAAATTGCAGCAGATATCAAAAATATGAAGGTACATACTTCACAGGTAAATGCGGACAATGTAGATGAACTGGTTACACTTTTTAATGCCTATCAACCGGATCTGGTTGTCAACCTGGCACTCCCCTACCAGGACCTGTCTATCATGGATGCCTGCCTGGCATACGGAGTAAGTTATCTGGATACGGCAAACTACGAACCCATAGACGAGGCTAAATATGAATACAGCTGGCAATGGGCTTACAAAGACCGGTTTGAAAAGGCCGGCTTAACAGCGATTCTCGGATGCGGTTTTGACCCGGGGGTAACCAGTGTCTTTACGGCACACGCAGCCAAACATCATTTTGATGAGATTCAATACCTGGACATTGTCGACTGCAACGGAGGAGACCATCACAAAGCATTTGCCACAAACTTCAATCCGGAAATTAATATCCGCGAAATTACTCAGCGGGGAAAATACTACGAAGAGGGTCAATGGATAGAAACAGATCCTTTGTCTGTACATAAAACACTTAACTATCCTAATATCGGATCACGCGAATCTTATCTGATGTATCACGAAGAGTTGGAAAGCCTGGTAAAGAACTTCCCGACCATCAAACGTGCCCGTTTCTGGATGACATTCGGACAAGAATACCTTACCCATTTGCGGGTTATGCAAAATATTGGTATGACCAGCATCAAACCTGTATTATACAATGGGGTAGAGATTGTGCCTATTCAATTCTTAAAAGCGGTGTTACCGGATCCGGGCGAACTGGGAGAGAATTATACAGGGGAGACATCCATTGGTTGCCGTATCCAAGGTATGAAAGACGGAAAGGCATTAACTTATTATATCTATAACAATGCTAGCCACCAGGTTGCCTACAAAGAAACAGGTGCCCAAGCTGTGAGTTATACCACCGGTGTTCCGGCAATGATCGGAGCCAAACTATTCTTGAAAGGTATCTGGAAGAAACCAGGGGTATGGAATGTTGAAGAATTTAATCCGGATCCATTCATGGTCGAATTAAATGAACAAGGATTGCCTTGGCACGAACAGTTTAATGTTGACTTGGAGGTATAATGTCTGGCTTTTATAGGATATTACGTTTAAATTCCCGAATAAAAAGCATAAGGATCAAACTGTTGGGCATTTGGCTCTTTCATGTTTTGAGAAAAAGATATATCGGTATCTTTTTCGATCCTGTACTTGCCTGCAATTTTCGTTGCAAAATGTGTTATTTCAGTGATGCGGAAAAACGTAAAACCTATAAAGGGACTTTGGACTATACAGCGATTGAATCCATTGCTCAATCTCTCTTTCACAGAGCATTGAAACTGCAAATCGGTTGTGGTGCCGAACCTACTTTACACAAAGACCTGGTTCGCATCATTGCCTTGGGAAAGCAATATCATATACCCCATATATCCCTCACAACAAACGGTAGTTTACTGAGTCGGGATGTATTGGAAGGAATGGCGAAGGCCGGTTTGGATGAAATAACAATCTCCACCCATGGCTTGACGCGGGAAACCTATGAATCGCTGATGGTGAACGGAAATTTCGAAGAGTTTCGCCAGGTTTTGAAAAACATTTCAGAAATAAAAACACAGTATCCGGACTTAAAACTTCGTATAAATTATACGATAAATAACGATAATTTGAACGAGTTACCTTATCTTTGGGAAATAGTGGGGGAGCATATGGATATTTTACAATTGCGACCGATTCAAAAAATCGGGAACAGTGCCTATTCGGATTTTGACCTGTCAAATATCTATGCCAGCTATGATACGATCATAGCTCCATTAATCAAATCGTGCAACGAAAAAGGTATTGTCTGCCTTGCTCCGGAAAAAAAGAATATAATTATACTGGAAGAAGATAAGACTGCCGATCGACGCATCGACAAAGCAACTTATTGTTATATTTCCCCCCAAGGTTGTTGGAAGGAGGACTTTGATTATCAAACAGAGACATTTGAGTCCTATGCAAAAAAACATCACTATGGGAGACAACTGCTACGGCATGCTCTTGGGAAAACCCCAAGAGACAAAGTAGATGTCACTAGAAAAATGAATTATAACATAAACTAACAAAAATCAATTAATAACCAAATCCTCAGAAATAAAAACCTTTAAAAACAATTACAAAGGAATGGCAAAAGAAGAAATGAATCAAGGAACAGAAGCGGCTGGTACATCAGCTGTGAATGCAGATAAGTTGAAAGCACTTCGCGCAGCAATGGATAAGATAGAAAAGAACTATGGCAAAGGTTCTATCATGAAGTTGGGCGACGAAAATATTGAACAAATAGAAGTAATATCCAGCGGTTCCATTGGATTGGATGCTGCATTAGGTGTAGGAGGTTATCCCCGTGGTCGTGTCATTGAAATCTATGGTCCGGAATCCTCTGGTAAAACGACATTGGCTATTCATGCCATTGCCGAAGCACAAAAAGCCGGAGGTATAGCAGCTTTCGTGGATGCAGAGCACGCTTTCGACCGCTTTTACGCAGCAAAACTAGGAGTAGACATTGATAATCTATGGATCTCCCAACCCGACAGTGGTGAGCAGGCACTTGAGATTGCCGAACAATTGATCCGCTCTTCTGCTATTGATATTGTTGTGATTGACTCTGTAGCAGCATTAACTCCTAAAGCGGAACTCGAAGGAGAAATGGGAGACAGCAAAATGGGATTACAGGCACGTTTGATGTCACAAGCTTTGCGTAAACTGACAGCTGCTATTAACAAGACTAATACCACTTGTATTTTTATCAACCAATTGCGTGATAAAATCGGTGTTATGTTTGGTAATCCGGAGACTACCACCGGAGGTAACGCTTTGAAATTCTATGCATCTGTACGTTTGGATATCCGTCGTATCAGTCAATTGAAAGACGGTGACGAAGTAAAAGGTAACCAAGCCCGGGTGAAAGTAGTGAAAAACAAGGTCGCTCCTCCTTTCCGTAAAGCAGAATTCGATATTATGTTCGGGGAAGGTATCTCTCGCTCCGGAGAAATCATTGATTTAGGCTCTGAATTAGGCATTGTAAAGAAAAGCGGTTCATGGTATAGTTATAACGACACAAAACTAGGGCAAGGACGGGATGCTGCCAAACAATGCATCAGTGACAATCCGGAATTAGCCGAAGAATTAGCCGGTTTGATACTTGAAGCACTGAAAAAATAAGAATGACAGACAAAGACAAATACCGTTTGCTTTGCAATACAGAAAAATCCATTCCCTTATTTTCAAGGGATTGGTGGTTGGATATTGTGTGTGGAGAAGTAAACTGGGATGTCTTATGGATAGAACAAAAAGGGCAGGTACAAGCAGTACTGCCCTTTTACGTTCCTTATAAAGGGCTAAAAACAGGCTTCAGACAACAAAGAAAAGGCTTTATTTCCATGCCTCCCTATACCCAAACAATGGGTCCCTGGTTTGCTCCAATTGCCAAAGACACCAAATACACCACAGAGTTAGGGCTACGTCAGGCTCTTTGTAAACAATTTACAGAGCGACTCCAATCCTATACTTTTTTCCTTCAAAACTTTCACTATGACATTACCGACTGGTTACCTTTCTATTGGCAAGGATATAAACAAACCACACGGTATACATATATTCTTTCTCTTACCGATACTGAAAAAGTATGGGACAATATGAGTCAACATACACGCAGGAACATAAATAAGGCGCAGGAGAAACTGCAGATAAAAGTAATCAAAGGAATACCTGTCGATGATTTTTTGCAAATAGTAAAAAAAACCTTCAAGCGGCAAGGCAAATCTTCCATTCCTAACACCTCCATACTGAAAAAGATAATCATCTCCTGCCGGGAACGGGAACAGGGAGATATATGGGGAGGATACGATGAAGTAGGCAATCTGCATGCCGCCATCTTTGTCGCATGGCAAGAGAGTGCTGCTTATTACATCGCAGGAGGTGGAGATCCGGCCTATCGGGACTCCGGAGCACATAGCCTGATTATGTGGGAGGCCATCCGTTTTACCGCTGACAAGAGTGAATTGTTCGACTTTGAAGGTTCCATGCTTCCGGGAGTAGAACGTTTTTTCCGGGAGTTCGGGGCAAAACAAATCCCTTATTTTACAATATCAAAAGGAAAACGCAGTTTATTACATAGAGCCTATCTGAAAGTGAAGAGTCTTGTATGAACGAGAAAATAGTGCAATATATCATACGTTTCCTTCTTGGAGAAGATATATCGGGGAGTATAACTGCAACAATCGGTTACACAGCCGATCGCACTCTTTTTCCCCGTTATAACATTGTCATTATTCCTTCCGGCTTCTTCGCCCCCTCTCAGTATGGACATCCCTCTTCGCTTCCTCTTCTTCCCTTGCAAGAGATTGAAGGGGTTCCTTTGTTATTTGGTTCTCCGCAAACGGAAACTGTGGGAGCTACCCTTGTCATACATGCTGATATTATTGCCAGCACTTATTTTTTAATTTCCCGGTACGAAGAAATGATATGCCGAAAGGTGAGAGATACACACGGGCGTTTCCCCGGAAAAGAATCATTGCCTTACCGGGCCGGTTTCATACATCGTCCGATTGTTGATGAATACCGTTTATTACTCCGTCGTTGGCTGCAACAGACAAACCTCAACGTACCTGAGGTAAAGAAAAAAATACAGAAAGTATATCTTACGCATGATGTGGATGCTCCTTTTCTCTACCGTTCATGGAAAGGCTTTATCCGTTCGCTTCAAAGAGGTAATTCCCTCAAAAAGGCTCTCCAATATAAATTCGGACC
The DNA here is from genome assembly GCF_010500925.1 of Parabacteroides sp. 52. Classification (GTDB taxonomy): domain Bacteria; phylum Bacteroidota; class Bacteroidia; order Bacteroidales; family Tannerellaceae; genus QVMG01. The sequence continues at coordinate 69,384 of NZ_QVMG01000002.1, read as the reverse complement.
GGTCACAAATGATCCTTTTTATACATTCCCTCTATTTTGGGAGATAGATAATTTCTTGCAACAAAAGAGAGGGAGTAAACACTGCCAATCAATCTACTTTTTTAAAGCCGGAGGCAAAGGTAAACCGGACAAGCCGCATTATCAACTGCAAGATAAAGACATACAGCAACTTTTACAACAAACAATAAAAAACAAGGCGGTGATAGGCCTGCATAGCAGTTATCAGGCGGGAATAAATCCTTTATTCATTGCTAAAGAAAAAGAAAAACTGGAAAAAGCTATTCACCAAAAAATCACTTTCAACCGACATCATTTCCTGGCTAACAGAGAACCCGAAGATATGCTCCAGTTGGAGGCCAATGGCATTACGGATGATTTCACGATGGGATATGCGGATGTGGCAGGATTTCGATTGGGTACCTCTTATCCGGTACAATGGATCAACCCTGTGAATCGCAGACTCTCACCTCTCCGACTTCACCCTTTATTGATTATGGATTGTTCATTGGAAGAACCGAAATATATGCATTTAACACAACAAGAAGCCGAAAAATACAGCCTGAGGCTTATTGAAGAAGTGCAGAAGGTGGGCGGAGAAATCAGTCTCTTATGGCACAATAACGTACTTGCGGATACAGAAAAGGACTATCAGCAAGTTCTTTATACCACACTCATCCATAAACTCGCATCGTTATGAAGATTGTTACCATTGTAGGGGCACGTCCTCAATTCATCAAAGCGGCGATGGTTAGCCGGGCAATCCTGGAGCATAACCGGAAAAAACCAGAATTATTGATTGAAGAGTTTCTGCTTCATACAGGCCAACATTATGATGAAAACATGAGCTCCATCTTCTTTACAGAAATGGGAATTCCTCAACCCACCTGGCATCTGCAGTGTGGAAATGGTAGCCATGGAGAGATGACTGGATCTATGTTGATCGAAATAGAAAAAATATTGTTAGATACCCTACCGGATTATGTACTTGTTTACGGAGATACAAACTCTACCTTAGCAGGCGCGTTGGCAGCATCCAAACTGAACATACCTGTTATACATGTAGAAGCCGGCCTACGCAGCTTTAACCGGCAAATGCCGGAAGAAGTCAACCGGGTTCTTACAGATCATTTATCTACTTTGCTCTGTTGCCCCACCTTTGCAGCAGTCAACCACCTGACAGAGGAAGGCATACATAAAGGGGTATATCACGTAGGTGATGTAATGTATGATGCGGCTTTAGTCTTCGGCCGCTTGGCCGATACCAGCTCTGATATACTGAATCAATTGGCAATAAAGAGTAAGTCTTTTTATCTGTGTACCGTTCACCGGGCTGAAAATACAGATAACAAAGAACGATTGTATCAAATCTTTACGGCACTGAAAGAAATAGGAAGTCCTTCTTTACCTGTTGTGCTTCCCCTGCATCCCCGTACCCAAACATACCTGGAAAAATATGGATGGATGGCTTCCTTACGGGAAGAACCCGGTATCATCCTGACGCCTCCCCTTTCTTTCCTGGACATGGTCCTGTTAGAAAAACAAGCTCTCACCATCTTAACCGATTCAGGCGGGATACAAAAAGAGGCTTACTTCCACCAAACTCCTTGTATCACCTTACGGGAAGAGACCGAATGGAAAGAAACGGTAGATGCCGGATGGAATCAAATAGCAGGATACCAAGCAACTGACATTTTGCGTTGCCTGCATAAAGAAACAAACAAAAAAGAAATTCTTGAATATGGCAACGGAGATGCCGCCGGAGAGATTATCAAATTATTATGAAAAAAGTATTGATCATATGTGACCTCTTCCCCCCTGCTTTTGGGCCACGCATGGGATATTTAACGAAATATATCCGCGCCTATGGATGGGAGCCTATCGTATTGACAGAAACCGTTAAAGACGAATCCGCCTTTTCTTTTCTGACAGACATCTGCCCGGTGACACGGATTAACTTTTACACAGCAAAAGGAAAATACTTACGCAAACTGCAGTGGTTATTCCTTTTTTTGCTTGATTTCTTTTTTGACTATAAGGATTTTCGGATGGTCCAAAAGGCCCATAAAATGTATAAAAAACAACCTTTCGATCTGGTCCTTTGCAGTACATTCCGTACATTCCCTTTAAAAGCCGCCAGGAAAGTCGCACAAAAATATAACCTGCCATTCGTGGTAGACCTCAGAGATATTATTGAACAATATTCCGGTAATGAATTTATCTCCCACGACATCTCTTCCTGGGGTAACCTGGGGCGATCCTTTACCAAGTATTTCAGGCAAAAGAATCTGCAAACAAGAAATGAGGTTTTGACAACAGCAGCCCATGTCACAACAATATCTCCCTGGCATGTAGAGGTATTACAAGCATTCAACCGGAATGTATCTCTTATATACAATGGCTATGATCCGGAGTTATTCTATCCGGAACAGCCTGTCACACGTCACTTTGTGATTACCTATACCGGACGGATCCTCAGCACAGAGATGCGTGATCCCGGTCTATTTATGCAAGCTTTATCTATCCTTCTTAAAAACAAAAAGTTATCGCCTTGCGACTGCAAAGTACATTGGTATGTAGATGCAGCCTCCTGGGATATTATATATAAAGAGGCAGAAAAAGAAGATATTCTTTCATACATGGTTTTTAAAGGATATGTTCCCGCAAACCAAATCCCACATGTGCTCAACAATAGTTCTGTGCTTTTATTGTTGACAAATAAATCCGATCAAAAGGGACCAAAGGGAACAATGACGACAAAGTTTTTTGAATCATTGGCCGTAGAGAAACCCATACTTTGTGTTCGCAGTGATGAGAGTTATCTGGCAGCCGCTATAGACGAAACAAACGCTGGATTGGCGGCAACAAAAGTAGAAGAGGTCTCTGCCTTTTTAATGCATTATTACGAAGAATGGAAAGTACAAGGGTATACCTCCTCTCCCGTCAACAGGGAAGCCATACAGCAATATTCCCGAAAAAACCAAGCCAAGGAATTTGCCATTCTATTCAATCAATTAATAGACAACCGCAAGAATAACTAAAAAGACTATACTATAATCATGGAGAAGCATATTAACATTGTATCCTTCAACGTCCCCTACCCTCCCAATTACGGAGGCATCATAGACGTTTATTACAAATTGAAAGCACTTCATCTTATGGGAGTCAGGACTATTCTTCACTGTTTTGAGTACGAACGCCCCCCGGCTCCGGAACTGGAAGCATTATGTGAAAAGGTCTATTATTACAAAAGAAAAACAGGTATCCTAAAAAACCTATCCCTATTGCCCTATAATGTCTGTGGGCGCAAGGATCCGCAACTGCTGGAGAACTTATTAAAGAATAATTACCCGATCCTGTTTGAAGCTTTACACACCTGCTATTATATCGATCACCCTGCGCTGAAAGACCGAATGAAAATATACAGGGAAAGTAATATTGAACATGATTATTATCGTCACCTAGCTAAAGCGACTCCGGAAATTATCCGGAAAACATTCCTATACATTGAAGCCTGGAAATACAAACGATATGAGAAGGTGTTAACACATGCCGATCATATGTTGGTGGTTTCAACGGCTGATACGGATTATCTGCAAAAACAATACCCGGAGGTTACAGTTGAATATATGCCCAGCTTCCACGCCAATGACCATATAAGGATTCAACCGGGACAATCCGACTTTATCCTCTACCACGGCAAACTCTCCGTGGTAGAAAATGAACAAGCCGCTTTGTTTCTTATCAAGAACGTATTCAATAAACTGAAACACACTTGCATTATCGCAGGCATGGATCCTTCCAAGCGAATAATAGAAGCGGCTGCCCACTATCCCCATATACAAATCGAAGCCAACCCCTCCCAAGAACGAATGGAATACCTGATAACCCATGCCCAAGTGCAGTTACTAATCACATTTCAGGATACCGGGTTAAAACTCAAATTATTAAACAGCCTGTTTGCCGGTCGCCATACCATCGTCAACAGCCTGATGTTAACAGGAACAGGACTTGATAGTCTTTGCGTCATAGCTGATAGCCCCGAAGAGATGATTCGTGCCTGTAACGAACAAATGGCATTACCCATGACAGCGGAACTTATCTCTTCCCGGGAAAAGATTCTCAACACCACCTATTCCAACCAAAAGCAAGCGGAACGTTTGTATGCTCTTATTTAGAAAGATTTATCACTAAAAAAAATATCGCAGCTTAGGATTTATTGTCGCCTTTAAGAATATGTTGCATTGTCACAGAAAGCGACTGTATACCCTCTTGAACGTACGCCCGTTCCATATCAGCAGGTTTCAAGATACAGTCATTCCATTGTAAGAGATCTATATCGATAGGAATACGTCCGGATATTTTATCTTCCGGTTGACGACCCAATTCTTGTTCTATCTGTTTGAGAATCCTTTGCACAGTCTCTTCCTCCAAGGGAGTATACACCCAAGCCAGTTGATTCAAAAAATCCCCCGGAAAATGTATCTGCCCAATAGGTTCTGTCAATAGAGCTTCCGAAAAATAAATACAATCAAAAAAAATACGCAACAACTGAATCGCCTGGTCTATATTCCATTCCTTATTCACATTAGATCCTAATGCCAATAGGCATCTATTCATCTTATTCCTCATTACAGACCTTTTCTTTTACTGGATTCACTACACAAAACTATAAAAGAAATATTTTAAAAGCGTTGTATATGCTTCTGAATTTGTAGTTTTGTGCGAGAAAGATATAAATTCAGAAAATCAATACTTTATTTTCATGTCAGAAAAACAGATTTCATCTGCTGCTTTTGCAGATACCAAACCACATTATACTATTCTTGATGGGCTGCGTGGAGTAGCAGCTATTACAGTCGTTTGTTTCCATGTGTTTGAGGCTTTTGCTACCAGTCATTTAGATCAACAAATCAACCATGGATATCTGGCAGTCGACTTTTTCTTTATCTTGTCCGGCTTTGTGGTGGGATATGCTTACGATGACCGGTGGAAAACGATGAAAACAAGAGACTTTATCAAACGTCGATTTATTCGTTTACATCCGATGGTCGTTCTCGGGGCTATTATCGGAGCAATTATGTTCTATTTTCAAGGTTGTCCTGTTTGGGATGTTTCAACCATTTCGATAACCGCTTTTCTGATAGCTACCTGTTTGAATATTTTTCTGATACCTGCAACACCCGGTTGCGAAATCCGGGGTGTAGGTGAAATGTATCCATTGAATGGTCCAAGCTGGTCTTTGTTTTTCGAATATATCGGCACCTTTTTATATGCGCTCTTTATCCGTAAGCTACCAACAAAAGCGCTTGCCGTGTTAGTGGCAGTTGCCGGCTTCGGTCTGGCAGGTTTTGCGATTGGGTATGGCGACATATGTGTAGGCTATTCCTTGACGGAAACAGAATTCACGGGAGGTTTCTTCCGGTTATTTTTCTCTTTTTCAGCGGGTCTCCTCTTGTCGCGTCTCTTTCAATCTGTTTCTATAAAAGGAGCCTTTTGGTTCTGTAGTTTGTCCGTCGTCGTTCTCTTGGCTGTTCCCCGCATAGGAGGCGCCGACCACCTATGGATGAATGGATTGTACGACACCGTATGCTGTCTCATATTCTTTCCACTTATCGTACTCTTTGGAGCATCAGGCAAAACGACAGATAGATATACCCGGCGTATCTGTAAATTCTTAGGAGACCTCTCTTACCCTTTATACATGGTACATTATCCTTTCATTTATTTGTATTATGCCTGGGTAAAAAACGAAGATCTCACATTTGCAGCATCTTTCCCCGGTGCCTTGGCTTTACTCATAGGTAGTATTTTATTAGCCTACGTTTGCTTGAAACTGTATGATGAGCCGGTTCGCCGATTCCTGTCGAAGAAATTTTTATAATTAATCCGGTAAATACGTTCGGCCTGACAGGTTATATCAGGGTTAATCAGGAAAGTGCATACCAAAAACCGTCTGTTCTCCCGGAGTTGAATATGCGAAAAGTTCCCCGCCATGAAGTTGCATAATGCGTCGGGACAAAGGCAAACCTATTCCACTCCCTTCTTTTTTAGTTGAATAAAACGGGATAAAGATATCTTCCAATCGGCTTTGTATTATGCCTTCTCCATTATCAATTACTCGCAAGAATGATGAGGACTTCTCTCTTCCGGCCTCCACGACAATCTGTGGTTCCGGGGTATTTACTGTGGCCTGTAAAGCATTACGGATAAGATTGATTAATGCCAATGTGATCAGATTCTGATCACATAAAACCTCCATATTTTCCAGCGAAATATAATGGATATACTTACTCCCCGGTTCTGAATTCAACAAACGCTGAAGCTTATCAAACAAAACCGGAATTTCAACTTTAGCCTTCACCGGGTCAGGAAGATGAGTCAACCGGTGATACGCATCAAGAAATGTATTTAATTGCCTGGCTTGCTGATGAATCGTTTGCAGTCCGTCAATCATCCCTTTCTCCCCATACTCCTCCGGGTATTTAATCAAATCGGCCGATAAAGAAGCTATCGGGGTGATAGAGTTTCGAATCTCATGGGTCAGAACCCGAATAATACTCTCATAATAAAAACGCCGTTCTTCCAATACAGTCCGGTTTTCTTCGAATTGTGCCATGATTCGGTTCATTTCCTGAAACAAACCATACAGAAATCTGTCCTTTTCTCTTTCTGCGAAGTGAATACGAAAGTCGTTATTATGGATCGCACGAAAGAATTTGTTCAACTGTACATCTAATTTCTCCATCTTTTTTATCAATAGAATTGCCAGGACAACAATCATAAAGAAACAAACAAAAGCAAAAAACAAAGAAGTATGACTGACTAAGAACCAGGCTCCAGCAATCGCGAACAACACAATTCCTGTTATCCCTCCCATAAGGATTCGATGTAATCGGCGGTTCGGCATATAAAAGGTTTATATATTATATTTTTTCAGTTTGTTATACAATGTTTGCCGGGTAATATTAAGTTGCTGAGCAGCCAATGTCAGATTTCCTTTTTTCTCTGCCAGAACTGTTTGAATAAATTGCTTTTCAATATCATCCAGCGTAAGAGCCATAGAAGATACGGATTTCCCCTCCTCAAAAATAAAATCATCGGCAGTCAATTCCGTTCCATTATTTAGGAGGATGGCACGCTCAATACTTTGTTCAATAATCAGTATATTTCCGGCATACAGCTGACTTGCCAGTTTATCACGTGCCTTCTGATCCAATGAAGGATAGGGTTTGCCATAGGCCACAACATATTTTTTCAGGAAGAAGTCAATCAGTTGTTTGATAATATGGGCAGCATCGGTAGCCTTTTGTTCGTTCTTCCCTTCACCCGACGTACCTGATATGGACATATGTATTTTATTTCTCCTCTTTTCCCTGGCAGCATTCACTGTAATAATAAGTTTCTCATTATCCCAGGGTTTGACAATAAAGTCAGCCGCCCCCTTTTTCAATGAGTCTACTGCCAATTCGACATCTGCAAAAGCAGTCATCAGAACCACCTCCGGGGGATTATGGCATCTTCGGATCCTGTCGAGCCAGAACATACCTTCCCCTCCAGTCTGTTTTCCGGTACCAAAATTCATATCAAGTAATACCACATCCACATCCTCTTCCCGTAATAATGCGGGAAGCAGAGTGGGAACCTCCACTGTCAGAACGGTCTTGAACTCACGCGAAAGAATCATACGCAGTGTCTTTAATACCGTCTCGTTATCGTCTACGATGATGATTTTACCTGTACGCATACTTAATATACAAACGTACAATTAAAATAAATGCCAAAGACAAGGCTGATACATGAAAGTATACCCCCAAAAGAAACTTTTGTTATGAATGTCTAAAAAATAGACAATTTTCTCTTGGGGGATTCAAAAGACGTTGTATCCTATTGGTAAGCTGGTAAAGACTGATTAGTTTTGGCAAAACGACAGAAACATTATGAAGAGTATCTCATTCAAACTTATCTTCCGAAGTTGGTGGCGCAATAAGACATTTGCTGTCATTTCCATCCTCAGCCTGGCTGTCGGTATAGCCTGTACCAATTTATTAGTCGCCTTTGTGATACATGCGTATAATGTAGAGGCTGATAATCCCAATAAAGACCGGATATATTGCCTTGTTCAAGATAATCCTTTTCAGTCAGGAACCAAGGTTTTTTACGCCTCATATACTATCCCTTCCATGATTAAGGATCGTTATCCGGAGGTGGAAGATTGTCTATGTCTCAACCATGCCGATGTATCCCAGGTTTCTATTGGGGAAGCTATTTATGACCCGATAAAACTTCTGGTGGCAGATGCTTCTTTTCCTCATTTCTTCCCCTACCGGATTCTGGCAGGAAATCTGGAAGAGGCATTAACAGAACCGAATAAAATTGCTTTGACAGAAACTACGGCTCAGCGACTCTTTGGGAAAGAAAACCCCATAGGGCAAAATATGTATATACACCATACAGCAGAGGGGGCAACCCCCTATCTAGTAGTAGCCGTAATCAAAGAACACGACCAGGCCCTGCTCTCTTTCGACGGTATCACGGCTATGAATCAAGCATATGGCGGAACCTGCTTTCTTCTGATGAAACAATCCATCGACCCGGAAGCATTCGCACGGCGAATAAAAGAAGACGGACTCCCCACATTGATGGTCAATGAAGGGCAGTACTATCTTCATACCTTACAAGAAAACTACTTCCAGGAATTCAATGCACAAACGATTGACTACCTTAATAAACAGAACAAAACGAGCTTAACAATCGGATTGTGCTCCGCCTTCTTGATTTTGTTGATTGCTTGTTTCAATTATATCAACCTGCATTTTTCCCGTTTATTGCAGCAGATTAGAATGATTCATATCCAACATTTAATGGGAGCTTCCCCTGTAGAAATCAATAAACAATTGTTTTTCGATATCTTCTTTACCGTGATCATCGGTTTTTTCATTTCATTGCTTATCATGTATGACCTGATTCCGATATTTAACACCATCTTTTCCGGACATATGAAAGCAGCTTTCCTCTTCAACAGCCAGGTGATTCCTGTATTGATCGGGTTTATTCTTCTTCTTTCTATTATTCCAGCCATTTATGTCAGCCGAAAGGTGGTGACCTCCTTCTCTTCTCAACATCACATAGCCCTATTCAGCGGAAAAGGCAAACAGCGTATCATCTCCGTTTTATCGATTGCTCAATTTACCATTTCTATCGCATTGATAATAGCTACCCTTACAGTCAACAAACAGGTTGAATTGATCCGGAAAGGAGGAGAAGCCTATCGCGACTTAATCGAAATCAGTCCGGCGGGAGACTATAACAAACCTTTTGTTGCCGAGTTACGCACGCATCCGGAATTAGGGGAGATAAATACAAGCGAAGGAGCCGTTTTATATAGTGAGATACGCCAAATGGCTATCCCCGATTCAAATGGAAACAATACGTACTATTCATTGTTGGAATTCAAGGGGGACACTGACTATTTGTCAACATTCCACATTGACGTATTGCAAGGAATGCAGCCGCAAGAAGCTATCCGTCAGTATGCACGTCCGGTTTATATCAATCAACGTTTTGCAGATGTTTGGGTAGGAAAAGAAAACAACCCGATCGGGCAACCTTTAAAAAACTTCGACAAAGACTTCGATTATGGTAACAAAGAAGACGGATCAAAAGAAAAACCAACAACCTATATTGCAGGAATAGTGGATAACTTTTTTACCAATTCGTTAGAAGAAGAAATCCCTCCTGCCATTATTCATATCCGTGAAGAAATAAATGAGAAGTACACCTATGTCTATTTTCGTTTAGACAATAGACACCCCGAACGAATAGCTACGGTTAAACAAATATGGGAAAAACATAATCCCGGTAAGTTATTTACTTACCAACATCTATATGAAACGTTCATTGACCGAAACCGGAAGTCTTTCGGTCTGGTTCATTTATTACTAATGTATTCTTTGATTAGTATTGCTTTAACATGCTTCGGACTATTCGGCATCGCATTATACTCCACCGAACAACGCAGCAAAGAGATTGGTATCCGAAAAGTAAACGGTGCCACAACAAGAAAAATAGTCATCCTACTCAACAAACAATTCCTTCTATGGATTGGAATCGCTTTTCTTCTTGCGGCGCCCGTTTCCTGGATTCTTCTGAATCGCTGGTTGCAAATCTTTGTTTACCGGATAAATATATCCGTAGGCATATTTATCATTGCCTTACTTTCTGTCACAGCAATTACCTTACTCACCATAAGCTGGCATAGTTACAAGGCTGCATCCGGCAATCCGGTAAAAGCATTGAAGAATGAATAAATACGTACAGGCCTAGTTCAAATGCAACTCACTTCTTTGGGCAGCCATGGCGGAACTCGCAGGAGTACTCTTACGGGTACAATAATCAAACTCTGCCGATTTATCCCCGGTGAATGATTTCCATTTCAGTTTCAACTTCACTGTTTTCCCTTCCGTATCAGGTAATTTATTCAGGTTGAATGCGACCAAGCCGTCTTTTTCAACTCCGTAGACGTCTCCATCCGCATTATGACGGAATTCAACTTCATAAGGAGAAGCGGGATCCTGGCTTGCCAATAGATTCACATAATGAATTTTGTCAGCCTCTCCCCGTATTGTTCTGAAACGAAGCGTCAGATAACCGTCTTCTGCTATTGTAACCCAGTCGTTGATAAGTTCCACAGGGTCCGTACCATAAACAAGATCATTATCCGATGCCCGATCCGGAGCTATCTCTTTGGTAAGAATACTATCCATCCAATGAATATGAACCGCTTTACTATAGCCTTCACTGGGTTTATCCGTATCACTGAAATTCAATAAAGCCCTCACCTCTTTGTCTCCATAAGGAGATGTTTTTATATTCGTAGGTAATAAGGTCGTACTGTCGTCCAGTTGCAGGTAAAAAGAATTGTCACTAAGCGGTTTTACCGTTACAAGCGCATTGGGATAAACCAGATCCCAATTTGTGTCATCACCATCCAGACAAGATTGAAAAGTCGTTAGGGATAATGTAATTCCCATGGCCAATAAAAAATACTTTAATGTCTTCATCACTTTCATTTCATTAATTATAACTACATCTGAAAGATGAATTCACTGTTGAAATAGCTGCAATCGGAATGGGTAAATTTTGTTAACAAATACAGCAGGAGATGTTTCAAGCTGATTCTTTATCCACGGACTGGCAAGGATGACTTTGCGCCAGCAACTTCATTACAGCCAAGGTAGCTACTTGTATAGATTTATGAGAAGAAGATAATAACATGGGCACCAGGGGGATGAAATCGTTTGAACGAAATGTTTTTTCCGGGCATATCCTCTTTATGCATTTCAAAGCGGTGTGTACCCCTTTCGAACAAGGGGAATGAAGAGAGGATAAGAGTTCGTTCTGCAATTCGAGCAATTCTTCACAGGAAGGTTCCATTGCCATAAAAAGATCTGCATACCAACCACTTTGTATCTTTTTGAACCCTCTGTTATGAGCTGCCAGGCTTTCTTTCAGTATCCACATACGGTTGGGCGTACCATACCGACTGTATTGCCGCAAGATGGTGGTGATAGGACCATAAGGCATACCAACATGCAAGACTGAGCTTTTATCCTGCTGGGCCACATCACAGGGATAGGCAAACACGGTACAGATGTCTTCCAGTATCTCCGGATAAAAAGTTACCAATTCGATAAGAAATCGCTCCGGTTGATTTATATCCCCATTTATCCAGAACAGGTAAGGGAAAATATCCGCGATCCGGGCAGGCGGAGTAGAAGTGATAAGACCTGCTCTTTTCCATTGGATCAGATAGAGGTAAGGGATATAAATTCTGTTTTGTTCAAACAATTCATTGTAATAATCCGTAAACCAGTTCGGACGATACCATTCCAGGATGGAAAGAAGCTTTTCCGGACTGGGAAACAAACGCCAACTCTCTTCATCCTTTTTTATGTATTCAATATCTGATTTACTGAAACAAACAAAACGACTGTAAGCCAAACAATCTTCCACCCCTTCATCCGGAGTAAAAGAGTAATCCTCCCATTTCAATCGATCTATATCCCGAAGCAGGACGGCTACCTTCTTTTTTTCTGTCGTATTCAATTGACGTAATAAAGGTATCAGGTATTCCGTTTGCCCTTGAGCGAGTATACTTACAAGTCGGAGTATAAGCTCATTGTCTCCCTTTCTGCCTTTTCTTACATATTTCATATTTTCCATTGCGGAATACATTATTTAAATAAAAACGGTAAATCTATATGTAACAGAGATATACAAATAAAATCGCGAGAACAAATATAGAAACATAAAATGAGATTTATGAAGAATATAGCCTTGAATCTACCCTTAGTCAGATAAACCTGTGGAAAATCCGATCCCCTCTATCAGCAAAGTAACTGTTTTCGTTTGCATCAAAAAAACGATCGTTCGTACTTCAACAGGCAGGAAAATCGATAGACAAACGATACGCGAAAGACCTCCTCAGCGAAATGAAAAAGTCCTTTTTTCAGGTGAAAAACAAGAATTTAGTCTATTTTATCATTTTATTAACTTTATTGTTTTACCTTTGCTTCAAACATTTGAGTTGTTTATAACAGAATACATGCTTCTTCAATTTACGAATTTAAGTTTAGTCTGCATCTTTGCGATAATCCTCATCTGAAATTTTATTAACAATTTATTTATTTTACAAATGAACATTTTTATTGCAGGTTTGAGTTACGATGTGAACGATGCCGATTTAGCAGAACTTTTTCAAGAGTACGGAGCTGTAGCATCAGCAAAAGTTGTAATTGATCGTCAAACAAACAGATCGAAAGGTTTTGGTTTTGTTGAAATAGAAGACAATGAAGCTGCCGCAAAAGCAATTGAAGAATTAAACGGTGCCGAATATGCAGGCAGAACCCTTGCTGTTTCAGAAGCAAGACCGCGTGAAGAAAGACCAGCACGCTCTTTTAATAATAACAGAGGTGGTGGTTACGGCGGAGGACGTAACAGATATTAAGTCATATTTGACAAACTGAATAGAAATAAGGCATTCCCAAAGGGATGCCTTATTTTATTTGTACCCCATAGTCGCAACTCAACACACTTTTCCCTCTTTATTCTCTTCAAAAACGGGGAGATATTTTACTGCCCATAGCTATCGTCAGTAGTAACGATAGCTATCATCAGTAATAACGATAGCTATCATCAGTAGTGACGATAGCTATCAACACTAGAATAACCCCGAAAAAATGAGTTAAATGATTTCTTCAATGATTGAATTATCCGTAAAAAAGAGAGAAAATAGAATTTCATTTAGATTACTTAGCGTATTTTTGTCGATAGTAAAAGATAGTTTTTAAATGAAAAATCAAAAATAGAATTGTAAAAATGAAAGCGATATCTAACTGGTGTTCTATTTTATTATTGACTCTCTGTATAGGGGGATTAGTCTCATGCGATAATGATGATGTAAATTTAGTTGATACAAATTATAAAACATTGGAAATATCTTGCGGTAGTGATTTCGAGATTCCGGTTTTGGTGGATGATTGGTTCATAGAATATGTAAGAGACATAACATCGGGATTGGATATATTAGATAAGGACAATAACCCACTGACTTTGGATGAAAATGGAAAGGTAGAGGCTTCGAATGGTTGGTTGACTTTAAGCCGTGATAATGAAAAGAGTTTTGTTATAAGCCTGAAAGAAAACTTTGACAAATCCCTTGAACGCAAACTTTTGATCTGTATCCAAAATGCAGGGAAACGAGATTATATAACCCTCATTCAACATACTGGCTCTGCCTATCAGTTAGTCAAATCACATTATGAAGAAATTGAAGATCTGCGTCGTATCTATACCAGCGACAAAGAATGCACAAATATCGTATTAAAGAATCCATTATCTACAGAAAAATGGGAACCGACAGGAGATATATTTAAAAATGTTATTGAAACATCCATCTTTGAAAGTGAGGATTATGGAGCTTTTGAATGGGCTTCGAAAGAAGGGGTAAACGTTACCACTCCTGATCTGATAATCAATGACATAATACGGGGAGGAAGTAATCTTTGTACGTATAAAGAAGGAAGGGTTACTATGCCCTATATAAAAGACATCGCCAAGGGTAATAAGATATTGATGCCTCCCCATTCTACTCTGTATTTAAGTGGTGAGATTACATATTGCAAACGGGTATGCAATTATACATTCACTATTCAAAATATCGGAACCGGAACTCTATTCGAAGTGAAAGGACTCTGGACACAAATCATACCTATATCAAGCCACACAACATCTTCGGATAGAGAAATATAGAAAAACAAATAACTATTCTGAATCACAATCTTTTAAACACACTGCAAGGTGCAAGTTTCTCTATATAGAGAGACTTGCACCTTGCACTATATCTTTTGCGGCATGATGATATGCTGCGTGACTTCTGAAAAAGCTATAAAAATGCAATTATTCAGGGCTTATTCTTAAAAATTTCATTTATGCTCCATTTATCTTGCCATGCTATATCCATTTTGTCTTCTTCCTGGAACTCAATAGGTAACCATATATAGCGGGAATTAATTAAATCCGTTTTATTCCATTTATCGAACATGGCAATATAAGCGTTTTGCTTTCCTTCCACTTTAAGAACATATGTACTTTGTCCGTAAAAGGTAATATCAGCATCTTTTCCTGAACAAGGATTACCCATCACTTTCCATTCACCCAGCATACTATCTGCAATCGCATACTCTGCCTGATTCGGATCCCAAGCTGTACATCCGGAGGAGAGAATGTAATATTTTGCATTGTGTTTGAACACTGCAGGGGCTTCACGCGACTGGTCAATAAAATTACGGGTAAATTTACCTGTAGGCTTCAAATAATCATCGGTCAGTTCGCTAATGTACAGGGTTTTATTTTCTTCCGAGGAGTATACATGGTATGCTCTGCCATCATCATCCTTAAATAATGTCATATCACGGCTCATAGCATCATTTGGACGCATTGACCCTAGATATTCAAACTGGCCGTTCGGTTTGTCACTTATTGCTACTCCGGCAGCCGCCTTGGCATAATCATGACTGTCTACATGCAACCACATCACAAATTTCTTTGTTTTATCGTTATAAATAACTTTAGGACGTTCAAGAACGTTGGAATAGTGCAATTCCGAATTTTCATTGGTCTTATCAGAGGGCAATACGACACCTTCGAACTTCCAATCCACTAAATTTTGCGACGAGTAACAGGAAACACCTCCGGCCTCGGTACGATAGCACTCCCAACTCGGCACCTTAGGATTCCAATAAGTTGAATCGCCTTTGTATTCTCCATACCAATAATATGTGCCATCATGGTAGAGGATACCTCCACCATGTGCGTTAATTATATTCCCATCGGTATCAAGCCATTTTTCACCGGAGACAACTAATTTAGAAGTTGTCTCTACTTTGTTATCTACTTTTTTTGTTGTCCACAACTGATCATAAGAATACAAGACAGGACAAACAACAGGATTATCTGTTTTTTCATTATATATCTGTTTTACTGTTTATTACAACTTAAATGGGGTTTCTTTCAAATAAATCCGGTAATCTTTAATCATCCCCGGTTTGTTGGCTTCCATACGGGGCAAATATTGAAAACCACTGATTTCTTTATCTTCGCCCAAGTCGATCACAATCTGGTGCGGATACGGATCTTGCGCAACAGAATATGAGGTATGCCAAATGGTTGATTCCTGCAAATCAAATATATTGCTTGCTACGTTGTTAGCGGCATCTACTTCTTCGCTGTCGGCATAAATTAATTTCCAATGTTGACGGGATAATTTTTCACCGTTTTTGTCCAGAATCTCCAATTTAGCCATTGATGCATACGGATCACCACTGTGTGAATTTTAAATATCTCCAAACCCTGACTGTCCAGCTTCCAGTCCAATCATTCCAGGAATAACGGAACCATCCACTTGTCCACAAATACCTGGTATGAGTTTATGTTCCATTTCTTTGTATGGAACAACCATAATATCACAAGTTGATGTTCCGATTACACGGACAAATGTTTTGGGGCCGATTTCAGCACCGACTGCACCCATATGACAATCGAAAGCACCAACACCAACAGCTACTTCAGTAGTCAAACCTAATCTTTCTGCCCATTCAGGAGTAAGATTACCCACTTGGGTATCGCTTGTATATGTATCATCAAAGAGTCTTTCCCTGAAACCCTTTAAGAAAGGGCTTATAGCTGTAAGGAATTCTTCAGAGGGTAAGATAAAAAGAAAATAAAGCAGATATGCCCATGAGGTTCTCCAGGGAGGGGGAAGGATCTGCACCTTGATCGTTTTAATGTTATTTTCATTCCATACTCCATTCGTATTGGAAGCTTTCAGTTCGAAGATATAGTCACCTGCATCCAGATTATTATAATAAGCAAAACGACGATTGGCATCTGTATATTGCCAGTCAGTATTAAAGCCTTTTAAGCGATAAGCATATTTAATCTGTGAGGGGTTGGTATACCCCAATGCGGCGAATTCTATATCGAAATTGTTTTGTTTGTATGACAATCGTATTTTATCGGTGAAACCGGGGGCCATGAGAGATATATTCTCTTTAGACTTTACTTCCAACTGATCCCAAGATTGGTTATAAATCTTTATATCGGTAATTACGACAGGAGGAAAAGACACATCGTCCACCATACGATCAGGAAAGAAAGAATTATACCCATGATGTCCTCCGAAAAACATCTCGCCATTAATATCAGTAAAGGAGGAATTACGATTGAACTCATTGTCCTGTAATCCGTCGGATATAGTATACAACCGGTAAGTAGCATCCGCTATCGTATCAGGTATATGCAATCGTATAAGACCTACATTCGACCCCATCCAGAGATTACCTTTGGCATCCTGTTGTATACTGACGATAGCATCGCCAGGTAACGATAACTGATGATGAAGAGGACGGAAACAATCTTTCGCCGGATCATAGAGGCTCAATCCCCCACCCTCTGTTCCTGCCCATAGACGTTGTTTGCTGTCAATAAAAAGGGTGGAGACGTTTACATTGTTGATAGTCCCCTCCGTGGGGGTATACTTATGGAATGTCAAACCATCTTCCACCAATGGATCGCCGGATATACGGATAACTCCACCGTTGCTCGCACCAGCCCATATATTTCCTTCAGCGTCTTCAGTCATGGCAACTATCGATAAATAGGATAGTAAGGTAGAACCGACACGACAATGATCCAGGTTAATACCCTTATATGAAGGGGTTAACAGCATTATTCCATTACGAGTACCAAACCATGTATTTCCTTTTGAGTCTTCCAAGATAGAAAAAACACACTGATTCCGCATCCAGGAGACTGAATCGCGGTTGTAGTGTTTACCACGTTTTCCTCTGGGAGCTGTCTCGTCATATTCGACAATTCCCCAATCATATGTTCCGATCCATATTTTACCGGTAGTAGGAGATTGAACGATTGTATTTATCGTTGGAATGCGTCCTATAAATCCGAAGTCTTCTGAATCGGTATTATGGATATACCTACCTGTCAGACGGTTATAAATCAAAAACCCTTGGTTACCCAAACCAATCCATACCAAACCGTTTTTATCTACCAAAATGCTGCGTACAGAAGGGTTATGTATAAATTCATGGGAGAAATCATCCAGGCGATTCATGTCAAAATCGGGTTTATGTGTTCGCACCAGATTAACACCGCCCCCTAAAGTAGCGATCCACATCATCCCTCGATTATCTCGGAGAATAGACTGAACGACGTTATAAGAGATAGAGTTTATTGAATTATCAGGCACATAATTTTTGAAATTTCCGTTTGCCTCATCATATAAAATACTCAACCCTTTACGTGTACCGACCCAAATCATTCCCGTATTCAGATCTTCCGAGATATCATAGACATATTTATCAATCAGTCCATCAGTGTTTTGGGCTTCGTATTTATAAGAGGTGATTCTAAGGTCTTCCATATTATAAGGGTTCTCTATCCGGCGAAGCCCGTCATCCCATGTTCCTACCCAGATACGTCCCTGTTTGTCTTCATAGATTGTATAGGCTGAATTCTCTTTGCTTAGGGGTGGATAAGCATAGATCTGATCCTCCGATGGGTTATACCGGTATAAGCCATCGGACCATGTTCCAACCCAGATATTACCTTTCGAATCTTGTATCAGTGATTTAATAGAGGCCTCTACTAAACGATCCGGCAAGAAAGGAATGCAATTGTTCGATTCTGGGAAGTATTGAACAACTCCTCTTTCCGTTGCTATCAGTTTATAGCCTTCTTTAGTAAATAGTATTTTAACAATCAAACTCTCATTCAAAATCTCATGGGTAACCTTCTGTATCTCCCCGGTTCGTTTATTCAGTATATTCAGTCCGTTAGATGTACCAATCCACAAACATTTGTTACTGTCTTCGGCCATACAATAGATAACATTATTGTTCAGTAAATCCGGAGTATATAAATTCGATTTGAAGGTACGGATGGAATATCCGTCATACTGACTCAGACCACTACGGGTAGCAAACCAGATAAATCCGTCGCTATCCTGATAAATCTGATTAATCTCACTGGTTGGAAGTCCATCTTGGATAGAAATATGTTCAAACTCATAAAAAAGTGATTGTTTGGCTGACACATTAAAACATATCAGGCAAAGGATTGCCAAATATAAACCTATCTTCTTTTGTAATAGTTGTTGCACACACATATCAGCCTTTTCCCTTTACTGTAGATTTTAAGGTACGGCAAATATAAGTATTTATACCTGGTTTAGAAGCTCCTTCTTAAAATATTAGGGGCATTTTTATGAAAACTTATTCACAGCTCGGCTCGAATCTCTCTGACTTGGCTATTGGATACTTAACCTATGGTAATGTTTTCAGCTTGACCCATTACTTTCTTTTCACTTAGATAGACATCTATACGAAATGAATCCTGGGTGAACTTCTATAAATCAAAGAAGTCAAAAAGCCAGGAGGGAAGAAATAATCGGAGAATATCTTCGGAACTTATCATTACTTTTTTTAGGCAAAGATAATTCTACCAACCGGATTTTCAGCTTGACCCTTTTTAATGACTTTAGTGTGTCCTAAAGGGATATAAAAAAAGCCTGTAAAATGCTATTTTACAGGCTTTTGTCTTCATAATCGACTGATTGTCAATCTTTTAAGCGGTATGGACGGGACTCGAACCCGCGACCCCCTGCGTGACAGGCAGGTATTCTAACCAGCTGAACTACCACACCATTTTTGTTCTCGTATTGCTCTTCCGCTGAATTGCGATGCAAAGATAGGCGGTTTATTTGATTCTACAATAGTTTTGAGGAAAAATTTAGAGGAGATTGATTATTTTTTTACTTTTGTTCACGAATAAATAGACATAAAGATGAAGAATACACCTGTTAATCACCAGATAGTCAAAGAAGTTATAGATAAATATGGTCTTCCTGATTTTGGGAAGGCTACTATACGCGAAGTGGTTGCCATTTCTACGGAACTGGAGAAAGAAACAAATACAGAATTTATCCATATGGAAATGGGGGTGCCCGGTTTAAAGCCGGCACAAGTGGGGATAGATGCTGAAATAGAAGCTTTACATAACGGAGTGGCTTCTATCTATCCGAATATAAACGGGATTCCGGAGGTAAAACAAGAAGCGGCTCGCTTCATTAAAGCGTTTATCAATATAGATGTTTCACCGGAAGGTTGTGTGCCCGTAACCGGATCTATGCAGGGAACATACGCCTCTTTTCTGGTAAGTGGACAATGTACGCCAGGCAAAGACACCATTCTTTTTATTGATCCCGGATTTCCGGTGCAAAAACAACAGCTTGCTGTGATTGGAGGGAAGTATGAATCATTTGATGTATACGAATACCGGGGAGAAAAACTACAGGCAGAATTAGAGAAATTTCTTTCCAAAGGAAATATTGCCGCGATGATCTACTCCAACCCGAATAACCCGGCCTGGTTCTGTTTGACTGAACAAGAATTACAGATCATTGGAGAAATGGCCAATACATACGATGTGATTGTCATTGAAGACCTGGCTTACTTTGCAATGGACTTCCGCAAAGACCTGGCTACTCCTTTCAAAGCACCATTCCAGGCCAGTGTTGCTCGTTATACGGATAACTATATCTTGCAGATATCCGGCTCCAAAGCATTCAGCTATGCCGGACAACGCATTGGCGTAACAGTTATATCTGACAAATTATACCATCGCTCCTACCCTGGTCTCACAAAACGTTACGGAGGTGGCACTTTCGGAAGTGTTTACATCCACCGCGTCTTGTATGCCCTGTCTTCAGGCACCAGTCATTCTGCCCAACATGCATTAGCGGCGATGTTCAAGGCGGCTTCTGACGGCACATTCGACTTTATCTCTGAAGTAAAAGAATATGGACGCCGTGCCCAACGATTAAAGAAAATATTTACTGACTACGGCTTTACGATCGTATACGATCACGACCTGGACGAACCTATCGCTGACGGTTTCTATTTCACGATTGCCTATCCAGGCATGAGTGGAGGACAGTTAATGGAAGAACTTATCTATTATGGCATCAGCGCCATATCGCTAAGCACTACGGGCAGCAACCAACAAGGATTACGTGCCTGTACCTCTTTTATTAAAGAACATCAATATGATTTATTGGAAGAACGCTTACGTATATTCCGGCAGAATAATTCCTGATTTTTTACCCTTCCTGAGGCTGTCGGATATGACTCGGCAGCCCCAGGAAGATTTATTTATTTCCCCACTTTCAACTTTTCGACCCGTCTTATCAATTCACCTTCGGTAGTTATTCCTTCTATCACGACCGAATAAGTAGTCTGATAAGCATCTGAAGTATAAAATGTGACCGTAGCCTCTCCCTCTTCTTTGGCAATGAGATCCGGCTTCCAGTACACCGTATTTCTGTAATCCTGTTCGGGACGGCGGCGCTGGGAATCTGTTTCGTATTGAGGAGAATAGAATTCGACAGGAGTCTGTGCGCCCAATGGGGATATTATTGCTACATTAAACTGTTCCGATTCAACCCCTTTATAACGAGTGATGATATTGGTGACACCATAAGGATATTTACTCCCGAAGATAGTAGCTGGAATAAACTCGATCTGCTCTATCATATCGGCTGTAATCGACTCCAAAGGTAAATCGTCAACCTCCATGCCATCCAACATAAAAACCCTATCATTAGACTCATCTAAATTGAGGGAGCCAGTACCGGAATTCCCTCTTTTCCCTGGCATATAGTCCAATATCAATTTTAAATTAGGTTGATGAAAACGTTCAATCTCTTCCCGGTCAATAATACTGGTAGCCGAATTTGTATAATGGGATAAAACCTTCTCTTTCTTAACAAAGACCCTTGCAGTCACCTCTGCTAATTCAATTATTCTCACCCCCTGTGAATCATATCGGTATCGGATTTCCTCCGGAATATCATTTGTTGCATCTCCTCCTTGCGACAGTGATCTTTCCGGCAAAGGTTTTACCTCAGGAAAAGTATCTTTATCCACTTTTATCCGCAGGCGGTCTCCTCCCCGCTTGGAATAAGCCTGAAGAAAGAAAGTCAGGCTGTCGGCATATTCATAGCCCGTATAATTGAACATACCCTGGTCATCCACATCCAACAAAGCATACAATGTATCTTTAGGAGAGATAAAAGAAACCTGGCAACCCTTTAATCCCTTCGAAGAAGTCAAACCAGTCACCTTGCCACTGACAGAAGGCGTGCGTTCGGGTTGGATCTGCGGAAAGCTAATATTTCCTTTCAGAACCTCCGGTATATCATAACGACGCCACCCCTGTGTCATTAAGAGATGATCCAATGCTTCGTCCGTATTTACAGAAGGATTATCGAAGTAATACGCCGGATTTTCTATATACCCTTTCAATTCCGAAGTAAGCAACAGACTCGATTGAATGCTGACGGAGTTGTCAACCTTTAGCCCGGCATCGTCGGTTACCGCTACTGAGAAATGTCCCTTCAGGGGATTGCCTTCTTTGTCCTTGAAAGAAAAAGAGGCAGTTACCTTCTCCCGAGGCATATAGTTCTCTTTTCCCGGGAGGAAAGAGACCTGCGGCTTTCCTTCTTTTTTGCGACAGAAGACCAACCTTTCGCTCAACACATTGCCTTCGCCATTAACTAAAAGCAGATGCAGGATCCCTTCGGTTAAAGGCTCTTTGGCAAATAGTTTATAAGGGGTGGAGGATGTCCACTCTTCCACATGAAGAGGTTTCCCGCCTCCATGTATGACAAGATATAAAGGAGACGCCTTCCATTCAGAAGCATACATTACCCTAACGGCCAACTTATTGTCGTTTCTCCAGTAAGTGACAAGGGTAGCGAGGTCTGTTCGGGCCTGCGGTAGTTTCGCCTGTTGCCACACGTCCAAGGCATTCCGGCAATTCAGCGTATAACTTTTTCCCTTTTCCGGGATAAAAGAAAAAGACCCCATGCCAAGGTGAGAAGAACGGATATCTTTCTTGCATACAACCCCTTCCTCATCCGTCAGTTCGGCATAAAGAATATCCTGCCCTCTCCCATCTTCGCCAACCGCCTTAAAAGCAACACGACAAAGCGTTCCTTCAAGCAGGTATCCCCCTTCCGGAAAGACAGATACTTTATAATCAATCAGCTGTTCTTCCTCTTTCTCCTGCTTTGCAGTAGATCCTATATATATTATTTTTTTGAAGAAACAGGCCTCTTCTTTATTGGTCATGGCTTTGGTGTAGGCACACAGGGTATAGTCTCCTGTTGACAGACCGAGAGGAATTTCCAAATAACCATAGTGAAGACTCTTCTGCGGCATAATTTTCACCCGTGTGATAAGACTGTCTGGACTATGCAACTCTACATACACATAACGACTTGGCGGGATAAGGCTCAAATCCTGGGCATCCGTCAGATAGGCCTTAAACCAGATCTTTTCACCGGGCAAATAGGACGAATGATCCGTATGCAGGTGAATCTTTTCCTGAGGAAAAGCTGAAAGTTGCGTATAAAGATGTTGAGAAGCCGCAGCCGGAGAAAAACGTTGCCCCTGTCCAAAGACCGATAAAGGTAAAAACAACAGAAACAAAAATAAAAAAGAAGAAGTTGTTTTTTTGATCCTCATAAAAGTATTTTTATTGTATTTGTTTTTTCTTTGAACAGTAAATATAACATATTTCTAAAAAAACAATGCCTTCTATTTTGTTTTTTCTCGCCTGCCTGTCATTAACATTTTTTTAAAGCACATTATTGTGTTGCTTTGTATAAATTGTTATATATTGTCATTGTTTTATAATTCCAAAAATCAGTAAAATGTCTACTTATAAAAACATTTTTCGAGTAACCCACAACAATCTATATCCAGCTCCGGGCAATATACTGATCTCCGAGCCAGCTCTTCAGAATTTATACTTCCAGCGTTCTGTTGTTTTGCTTGTGGAGCATAATGCAAAAGGTTCTATGGGATTTGTTCTAAACAAAAAAACTGATTTATATGTAAACACCTTCTTTTCCGACTTAGAATATACCGCCCCCATACCGATCTACCTGGGAGGCCCGGTCAGTGCCAATCGTCTCTTTTTCATCCATTCATTAGGCGATATAATCATACCGGATGCCGTTAAAATCAATGAACAGTTATATTTCGACGGCGATTTTAATGCATTGAAGAAATATATTTCAAAGGGACAATCGATAGAAGGGAAAGTCAAATTCTTTTTGGGTTATTCCGGTTGGACAGCCGGACAATTAAGTAGGGAAATCGACAGCAACTCCTGGGTAGTGAGTCAGCCGAACAATGCAAGTGTTATCCCGGCAGAAGGTGATTCTTACTGGAAAGATTCTCTGCAACGTCTCGGACAAGATTACAAAACATGGATTAATTACCCCAAAGATCCGAATCTGAATTAAGATACATCCATCGTCATTGCTTGTGCAGCAATTGCATGACGCATACATTCTGATATCCTTCTTCTGCCGTAATCCAATCTTTCAATGTGCCGGACAGTTGAAATCCACACCGCTGAAAAAGAGTCTTACTGGGAATATTCTTCTCAGGGATATAGGCATACAACTGATGCATCTTCAAGAAAGAAAATGCATATTCGATCAAAAGCATAAGTGCCTCTGTCGCCCAGCCCTTGCCCTGAGACTGCACATCTAACAAAATACCCGTGCCCGCCCGCCGATGGTGGGGGTCAAAATCATACAAATCAATTAGTCCTATGGCTTTTTCCGTACGTCTCTCAACGATAACCAATCGCAACTGCTTTAAATCATATATATCCCTATGAGATTCAAGGATATACTCTTTCAGAGAATAACGAGAATAAGGAGTCAGTGAACCACCTACATGCCATAAGGCAGAGTCATTTTCCCATGCATAAAGCAGATCCAGATCCGTCGGTTCTAGTGCCCGTAAATAAATATGTTCGTTCTTCAGATATTCCATGTCTTACTTTCCCGGCGATACCAATTGATTACTCTCCACGGTATAAATATGAAAAGAGGCTTTTTTATTTACCATCTTATCCATAAACAGAAGCATTTGTTCATAGCGGGCATCCGGATAGCAAAAGACATAGTCCGTAAACCCTTTCATCTGATTACGCCTGCAAATAGCATCCATCACCCGCTCCGTATCCAAATCCCAAAGGTTCACAAACTCCAATTCCGGCATTCGCCCGACACATATTTTTTTTATCTTTTCAAAATGTTCTTCCCGGCAGAGAACCAGTAAACGGGAATGTTTCGTTTTTTTCTTTTTTGATTTAGACGTACCAAACAATGCCGCCATCAAGGTTTTCAGTGCAATAGCCAAGCGCACAAGCCCCCCCATAAGCCAGCCTGAGCGGGCATAATATTTTTTATAAAAGATAAGCATAGCACCATAAAAAGCTTTGAAATACTTCATATCGCCATGTTTTGTCGATTCTCCTTTATAATGCAATATACGTTCAGGCAAATAATAATTTTTATACCCTCCCAATTTAATCCGATAGGACAAATCAATATCTTCCCCATACATAAAGAAGGATTCATCCAACAGCCCTACTTTATCCAAGGCCTCCCGCCGGATAAACATAAAAGCACCGGACAGGACATCTATCTTATGCTGCTTCTCTTTATCCAGGTAAAGCAAACTATAACGAGCCAAAAAAGGAGAATAAGGAAAAAAGGACGAGAGACCGAACAATTTACAAAAAGAGACCCAGGGCGTTGGAAAAGAGCGTTTGCTCTCCGGCAAGAAAACACCATGCCCATCCATCATCTTCACCCCTATGCTTCCGGCGTCAGGATGTTCATCCATAAAAAAACAAAGAGACCGTAAACTGTCCTCACCAATAACCGTATCCGGATTCAATAATAGGACATACTGTCCCTTACATTGTTGCAACGCCTGGTTATTGGCAATAGCGAATCCCGGATTATGCAAATTCTCGATAAAATGCACCTCTTCGAACTTCGGCTTCAGATAATCCATCGAACCATCGGTTGAATGGTTATCCACCACAAATATTTCGGCATCAATTCCTATTGTTGCCGCCCGAACAGAAGAAAGACATTGTTCCAGAAAATATTTAACATTGTAATTTACAATGACAATAGAAAGTTTTACATCCTCCATAAGTTATTCTTCACATTTTTAATGAATCAGAGAACCGGGTCCGGTTGATTATCGAACGCCCTAAAGTCACTTCATCGGCATATTCAATCTCATCCCCGATAGAGACACCGCGGGCAATCACACTCACCTGCATGTCATATTTCGCCAATCTTCGGTAAATAAAAAAATTGGTTGTATCTCCATCCATCGTTGTACTCAAGGCAAGCAATACTTCTTTTACCTCGCCACGTTCCACACGCTCTATCAGGCTGTCAATGGTCAAATCACCAGGCCCTATGCCTTCTATAGGAGAAATGCGTCCGCCCAATACATGATAAACACCGTTAAACTGTCCCGTATTTTCAATAGCCATTACCTCCTTGATACTCTCCACGACACAGACCAGGGAATGATCGCGATGCGGGCTGGCACAGATCGTGCACACATCCTGGTCACAGATATTATGACAGACCTTGCAATATTTCACCTCCCGCCGAAGCTTTAATAAAGCCGACGAAAAGGTTTCCGTATAACTTGCATCCCGGCGAAGCATATAAAGAGCCAACCGAAGAGCCGTCTTGCGCCCGATACCCGGCAAAGAGGCTAACTCATTGACCGCATTTTCCAATAAAACAGAAGGGTATTTTTGATTCATAAACACTTTTTTCCCAAGTGTGCAAATATAGTGAAAGGTGAGCGTAATCCGAAAAGAAAATTCATTTTCATGAAGGAGACCGACAAGCTTTTTGGTATGAGAAAGTAAGGTTTTTAGACAGTTTGACGTCCGGCGGCTTGCTGTAGTGCAGGGTTTCACGAATGTTCGTGCGGGTGTGAACGCTTGAAAGTCCGACAGGACTTTCTGCGGGCATACACCCCGCATTACAGCAAACCGCTTGTGCCTGTTGCACAACTCGCCTACAAATATAATAAACAATTCACTGGCTTTCCCCCTATTGAGTTTCAAAAAAATGACGCCCATACACCCCAACAAGAGAAAAAAACAGCCTCATCTATCAGGGGATAATTCTGTTGCCGATGGGCATCGGCAATATTGCTGAACATGTTCGTCAATATTGCTGAACAGCTTCGTCTATATTGCCGATGCCCATCGGCAATAGAATTATCCTGGAAACGATTACGATGATATAGCTTTGTGGAAAGAAGTAAATGACCAAGCCACCAGCCATTCGACACTGGGGGAACAGATGAAATATCAATCAGCCTTTTTTGATACCAACATCAGGATCAGACCTGTCACTTTCAAGAGGATAGCAGTATAAAAAAGGAGATTCCGCAAGAAGGGCACAGGGAAAAGGGTCTTGAATAGGATGGAGATAAAAATCAGAATGACTCCCGCCAGGATCAGCCCCAACCATAAACTCAGCTTACATCCTTTGGTACGGAAAGTATGGAATAGAAAGACAGCTTTCAATAGAATTGCTGCTACGAACAGGGAAATAAAAAGCCAACCGGGACACTCCAACCAGCGGACAAGAAATGCAATAAATAACAGAAATAATCCGCTATAAAGGAAAACCCGGTTATTTATTTTTTTCATTACTCTGTAGGTTTAGAGGGGTGTTTATTGACTGAACGGATTGTTTATGCAAAAACTATTGCTTTACACGTTCCGAAACGGGTTGTTGCGTTTGAAGCGATGTGCCGTAAAGTTCTACATACTCAACGCTTAAGGAATTACTTTCTTTGGATTTTACATAAAGAGAATGGAGGATGGCTGGTTGACCGTTGATG
Source organism: Parabacteroides sp. 52 (assembly GCF_010500925.1). Classification (GTDB taxonomy): domain Bacteria; phylum Bacteroidota; class Bacteroidia; order Bacteroidales; family Tannerellaceae; genus QVMG01. The sequence continues at coordinate 41,989 of NZ_QVMG01000002.1, read as the reverse complement.
GGTATTAGACAAACATATTTCTGATTTATTTTTTGGATCGTCATGCTTCTGTCGGGATAGGCACTCAAGGTGATTTCACAATGCTCTTCGCCTTGCTTCAACAACTTATAACCATAAGCGAGCTTTTTCTGTATCATACTCAAGGCTTTCTTTTCACCCGGTTTCTCTTCCCGGTTGACCCAATATATATATAATGGATTTTTACTTTCCAAACGTCCCTCAACAATATTGACATCATAACAAACCAAATTCTTGTTTTTGCTACGTTCAATATGAAAAAGCCTTTCTGCCGTCGGATAGGTATTTTCCTGTGCGTACAGGAAAGAGAAAGACAGGCAAAAGAAAAACAGAAAGAAGCATTTCTTATTCATTTTTTTCACTTTTCCCTTCTCCTACAAAAAGTTGATATTTCGATGCCTAAAACTTTATTTTCCATGACAAACTCTTTGTTAGATGATTCGATTTGACTCTATAAAACACAAAGATAGTATTTCCATTCAGAATAGAACCTATCTCCTTTCAGCCTTTTGAATCCATATCATAAGCGATCAGGGGAAGATCTCACGTTTCTCTCCCAATTGGCTTCGCAGATCATCCTGATAACTCTCCATAAATTTGCCGATATCGAAAAAGGGGTAAGACAATACTTTTAAGTAGGGGTTTTTTATACGTATATATTCTGTGGCGGTAAAAAGGGTTCCTCCCTCTTCTGTTTCTTTAAAGGTTGCCGTCCAATAACCGGTAAACAGGTTTCCTTCCATACTCAAAGAATAGAATGTGTAAGGGATCTTCTCTTTCGTACGGAAAAGCATCACATTTCCGCGCAGAGCCACTTCTTCCCATACCTCAAAATCGCCCTTCCTTTCCAGTATACGCACCTCCTGTACATCCGAGCGATAGGCATATTCTTCATTATTTGTGACCAATTTATACACCTTTTCCGGGCAGGACGAAAAGCGGGACTGACGCGTAACCACCCTTTCACGCGGAAGCAATAAACCGATCAGACCGATGCACAAAACAAGGGAGAAGAGTCCAAAAAACAGATACAACAATAAACTCATAGATGTAAAGAGTATTTCATTCTTGAAAGCACATGCAATGTGAACGGAAATAAGGGCATTTAATTGTTGCTCTGCCCTGATTTATTTCACTTAGGAGCTTCGGGATAAGTTATAAAAAAGCCCGTATGTATATACGGTATGGAATAATTCCTATATCTTTACTCCACTTTATCATATCTATTATATCTATTTACCTTATGAAATTTCAACTATTCCTCTTTCTTCATTTATTTTTACTCCTAAGTTGTCAACCCCGTGAGAAGAAAAAAGAACTGACATTGTGGTATAACCAACCGGCAGCGAACTGGGACGAGGCATTGCCCATCGGCAACGGACATGCCGGAGCGATGGTCTTTGGCGGAGCGGAGAAAGAACAACTCTCCCTGAATGAAAACACCTTGTATAGCGGAGAACCCGCAGATGTCTTCAAAGAGGTGAAAGTGACTCCGGAGACTTTTGAACGGGTAGTAGATCTGTTAAAGAAGAAAGAGTATGTGGCAGCCAATGAGATTGTATGCAAGAACTGGTTGGGACGGTTGCATCAGTACTACCAGCCTTTGGGTGATCTCTTTATTACGAATAATAAAGAAGGAGAAATCACAGCCTATAAGAGAGACCTCAACCTCTCTCAGGCGATTGCCAATACCGAGTTTACCCAAAACGGCATAAAATACAAAAGAGAGGTATTTGCCTCTAATCCGGACAATGTCATTGTCATGCGCATCACAAGCGATCGGGCAGACGGAATAGATATCTCCCTTCAGTTCACCTCGCCCCATCCGACTGCCAGACAGGAGGTACAGGATAATCTGTTGGTATTGCAAGGACAAGCTCCCGGTTATGTCGAACGAAGAACATTTGAGCAAATAGAAGCCTGGGGAGACCAATACAAACATCCCGAATTATACGACAAAGAGGGAAACCGCAAATTTGACAAACGGGTATTATACGGTGAAGAGATAGAGAATAAAGGTATGTTGTTCGAAGCACAACTGAAACCGGTATTTCCGGGAAAAGGGGAATATGAAACGACCGAATCCGGATTGCGCATTTACAACACCCAGGAGGTATACCTCGTTATGGCATTGGCTACCAGTTTCAACGGATACGACAAAAGCCCGAGCCGGGAAGGTATCGACCCTGCAGTCAAAGCGACCGAAATACTTTCAAAGGCAGAGACACGTAGCTACCCGAAGTTAAAAGAACGACATACAAAGGATTACAAAGAATTATTCGACCGGGTATCACTGACACTGCCTTCCGAGGAGGAACAATTAAAGAAACCAACCGATGAACGCATTACCCAGTTTGCCCAGCAAGCCGATCCGGATCTGGCCGCCTTATTGTATCAGTTCGGACGTTACCTGATGATAAGCGGTTCGCGTCCGGGAGGACAACCTTTAAACCTGCAAGGCTTATGGAACAAAGATGTAACTCCGCCCTGGAACAGCGGGTATACAATGAACATCAACACCGAGATGAATTATTGGATGGCAGAGCCAACGCAATTGGCGGAGTGTCATGAACCGTTGTTCCATTTAATCAAAGAACTCTCGGTCACCGGAGCGGAGACCGCCCGCACCATGTATAATCGCAGGGGGTGGGTCGGCCATCACAACACATCTATCTGGCGCGAGTCACTGCCGAACGACAATGTGCCTACGGCTTCTTTTTGGCCTATGGTGCAAGGTTGGCTAAGCAGTCATCTTTGGGAGCATTACCTCTATACGGGCGACAAAGAGTTTTTACAAAAGGAGGCCTATCCGATACTGAAAGGAGCGGCTGCATTTTATGCAGACTGGCTGATCGATGACGGAGAAGGACACCTGGTCACCCCGGCAGGTATCTCTCCGGAGAATACATTCCTGACAGAGAAAGGCGAACGGGCAGCCCTGAGTATGGGCCCCACCATGGATATGGCCATTATCAAAGAAACATTTTCACGCACCATCCAGGCCTCGGTTATACTCGACAGAGACAAAGATCTCCGGGAGGAGTTGGAAGAGAAACTCAGCCTTCTTCTACCCTATCGTATTGGCAAACGGGGACAATTGCAGGAATGGATGTACGACTTCGAAGAGAGCGACCCACGCCACCGCCACCTCTCTCACCTCTATGGCTTTCATCCGGGTGATCAGATCACGGCGGACAAAACACCGGAGTTGTTTAAAGCCGTTGAAAAGACATTGAACCTACGCGGCGACGAAGCTTCGGGATGGTCTATGGGTTGGAAGATCAACTTCTGGGCGCGCATGCAGGATGGAAACCGTGCGTATAAGATAATAACCAACCTATTCAACCCCGTTGGCTTTGGGGAACAGAAACGACGGGGAGGAGGTCTATACCGGAATATGTTTGATGCGCATCCTCCTTTTCAGATTGACGGCAATTTCGGTTTTACCGCCGGTGTCACAGAAATGCTGATGCAAAGTCATGCCGGTTTTATTCAATTGCTCCCGGCCCTCCCGGATGTATGGGCAACAGGAGAGATTACCGGTTTAAAGGCGCGGGGGAATTTTGAGATCCATATGCGTTGGCAGCATAATCAATTAGAGGAAGCCACACTGCGTTCATTAGCAGGAGAGAAATGCATCGTGCGTACACAGCTCCCGGTGATTGTAAAGAAAAAGGGCCAGATCATTGCCCGTTCTTCTCCTGTGGAATCCATGGACAAGACATTCCATGAAGTAAACTTCAACACGGAAAAAGGAAGTACGTATTTGATTTCGAACGAAGAGAAATAAAAAAACGTCGGGAAAGATATTTTCTTTAGAGATAAAAAAGAAAGACAATCAAACGGCAAGAGGCTGTCTCCTACATCGATTGCGAGACAGCCTCTTGTTTTTTTGACTATTCTATTAAAGCGACAATTTATTTTTCAGAGCATCTACCATTGTTTGATATTCCTCTTCCGCGAGGTATACTTTCTGAGGGTTCATCACAAAGACACCTCCGTAATCGGGACCATCAACGTATTTAGGCACCAGGTGCATATGCAGATGCGGGAATTTATCGGAATAAGCACCATAGTTTATTTTAACCGGGTTAAATACTTCATTCATGGCTCTCGCCACCTTGTTCACATCTTCCATATAATCTAAAAGAGCTTTGCCTTGCAAGGCATATAATTCAACAGCATGCTCTTTATAAGCAACAATGCATCGCCCTCTATAGGTTTGTTCTTTAAAGAGATAAACCGTTGAGTTTTCCAGTTTACACACTTTTATCATCAACTCTTTTTGCGCCTGATTGTCATTACAATATAAACAGTTGTCATTCATGGTATTCTTGTTTTTTAGTGTTTTAAAGGAAACAAATGTAAGAATAAACAGAATGATTGCCATAAAATTCCCGGGTATACTTACCTCTTTTAAGTAAAAACAATTACCTTTGGCCCTGTACTATCAAGGGGTGCTCGTTATGGGCTGAGATTAAACCCTTATACCTGATGCGGATAATGCCGCCGTAGGAATGATGCAGATGATTCTCTCCTTTCAGAAGGATATCTCTTGATAGGTATATACTCTATATCTATATGAACCCAATAAAGAGATATTCAATCGTATTCAAACATACATATTATGATCGTAAAGCTGAATGACAAAGCATACGAGGTGGAAGAGAACACTTCGTTGGCTGCATTTATCGAAAATCTAGGGTTGAAACCGCAAGGCATGGCTATAGCCATAGATCACAAAGTGGTTCCCCGAAGTAAATGGGCGGAAACAATCTTATCCGACTCTCTTGAGTTAATGCTTATTCACGCCGTTTCGGGAGGATGAAAGGATGGAATTGATTGTCATCACCCAAGAAGAACGGATGGAAAAAGAAGCGGAAACGATCAACTGCCTTTTCCAGGAGGGATTGCCTTGTCTACACCTGCGTAAGCCACAGGCCACTGAACAGAGTATAAAAGAATTACTTATTCAGATTGACCCGGCTTATTATCACCGGATTGTATTGCATGACCATTTTCCATTAACCGCATTATTTCCTTTGAAAGGGGTGCACCTCAACAGACGGAATGCATACCCACCGCCCAACCCGGTTTCTTCCTTAAGCCGTTCCTGTCACAATCTGGAGGAGTTGTCATGTATAGACCGCTTCCATTATGTCTTCCTCAGCCCTCTTTTTGACAGTATCTCTAAAGCGGGCTACAAGAAAACATTCACCGACAGACAGTTGATCGAAGCCAGAACGGAGGGATGGATAAACCGCCAAGTGATAGCCTTGGGAGGAATTACTCCGGACAACATCCCTCAGGTAAGGGAATATGGTTTTGGCGGCGTTGCCGTCTTGGGAGCATTATGGGGGAATTACAACAAAGACAAAGACTTAAAATCCTTATTGGAAAGAATGAAAACAATAGTAAACAAGTGCAAAGAAAAATGAACGGACTACTCTTTATCAGTCACCAGACAGAAAAGCAGAGCTATCTGGAATCCATTGAAACAGCATTAAAAGGAGGATGTAAAGAAATCCAGTTACGCATGAAAGATGCAACTGCAGAAGAAGTCGAAGCTACCGGCAAGGATGCTTTGAAATTATGCCAGTCGGCTGGTGCCAAGTTATATATTGACGATCATGTAGAGGTATGTAAAATACTCAAAGCCGACGGTGTGCATCTGGGGAAACAGGATATGCCTGTCGATAAGGCGCGTGTCCTATTGGGAGAAGGATATATCATCGGAGGAACAGCCAATACATGGGAGGATATCCAACGGCTGGTTATCATGAAAGCGGATTATATCGGACTAGGGCCCTTTCGTTTTACGACGACTAAGAAGCACCTCAGTCCTATCTTGGGGCTGGAGGGATATCGTCGGATCGTTGCCTCCTGCCGCCAACACGCCATTCACCTTCCCTTGTTTGCCATTGGAGGGATCAGGGCCGAAGATATCCCCGCGCTCCTTCAAACAGGCATATCGGGTATTGCCCTCTCCTCCTCCATCCTGACAGCCGCAGACCCTGTAGAAGAAACAAAAAAAATCATACATATAATAAATACGTATCGCTCATGAAAAAGTTACAAATAGCCGGAAAAGAATTTGACTCCCGGCTCTTCCTGGGAACAGGAAAATTCAGTTCGAACCAAAGTATGCGTGATGCCATCACAGCCTCACAAACACAAATGGTGACAGTCGCCATGAAACGTCTGGATATGGAGAACAAAGAAGATGATATGCTGGTACATATTCAAAAACCAGGTATCCAGCTCCTGCCGAATACCTCGGGCGTACGCAATGCCAAAGAGGCAGTCTTCGCGGCTCAACTGGCACGGGAAGCATTCGAAACCAACTGGCTCAAACTGGAGATACATCCCGATCCCCGTTACCTGTTGCCCGATCCTGTAGAAACATTGAAAGCAACCGAAGAACTGGCTGCACTCGGATTCGTTGTTTTACCTTATATACAGGCGGATCCTGTATTGTGCAAGCGGCTGGAAGAGGCAGGTGCCGCCACGGTTATGCCTTTAGGAGCTCCCATCGGAACAAACAAAGGATTACGTACGCGCGACTTTCTGGAGATAATCATTGAACAAAGCAATATACCGGTGGTCGTAGATGCCGGCATCGGGGCTCCATCCCATGCAGCAGCAGCCATGGAGTTGGGGGCAGATGCCGTATTGGTCAATACGGCCATAGCCATCGCAGGAGATCCTTTGGCCATGGCAGAAGCCTTCCGCCTGGCGGTAGAGAGTGGGCGAATGGCTTTCGAAGCCCAACTGGCCGGAGAATCCCATACGGCAGAAGCCAGCAGCCCATTAACATCATTCTTACGCTAAACACAATCAATACAATGAAAAAAGAATTTACAATCAGTTATCCCTCTTCACACAAAATATATGTAAAAGGGAAATTATACGATATAAAAGTGGGCATGCGTTCCATCGCATTAGTGGATACCATACAGATCAACAACGGGGAAAAGAAGGTGGAAAAGAACAATCCGGTTCTTGTATACGACACCAGCGGTCCTTATTCCGATACCGAAAAAACGGTGGACATACACAAAGGGCTGGAACGCATCCGCGAAGAATGGGTTGAAAAACGACAAGACACGGAGGTATTACCGGCTTTCAGTTCGGAGTATTGCAACCAACGCATGAACGATAAGAGTCTGGATGCCATCCGTTTTCCGGTAATAAACCTACCCAGAAAAGCAAAGTCGGGAAAAGCCATCTCCCAAATGTATTATGCCCAGCAAGGCATCATTACCCCGGAAATGGAATATGTCTCTATCCGCGAAAACCAACAGAACGAAGAACTGGGTATCGAGACCTATATCACTCCGGAGTTTGTTCGCAGCGAAGTAGCCGCCGGCAGGGCAGTTATTCCGGCAAATATCAATCATCCGGAGGCCGAGCCAATGATTATCGGCACCAACTTCCTGGTAAAGATCAATACCAACATCGGAAATTCGGCACTCTCCTCCGGCATCGATGAAGAAGTGGAGAAAGCCATATGGAGTTGCAAATGGGGAGGCGACACCCTGATGGATCTTTCTACCGGGGATCATATCCACGAAACACGCGAATGGATCATCCGCAACACCCCGGTACCCGTTGGCACGGTTCCTTTGTATCAGACCCTGGAAAAGGTCAATGGAAAGATTGCCGACCTAACATGGGAAGTATACCGCGACACCCTGATCGAACAATGCGAACAGGGAGTTGATTATTTCACCATTCATGCCGGCTTATTGCAGGCACATCTGCCATTGGTAAAAGATCGCATCACAGGCATTGTCTCCCGCGGAGGCTCCATCATTGCCAATTGGATGAGCCTGCATCAGAAAGAAAACCTTTTTTATACCCATTTCGAAGATATCTGTCTCTTATTGAAACAATATGACGTAGCCGTTTCTCTCGGTGACGGACTCCGTCCCGGCTCCATTGCCGATGCCAACGACGCGGCGCAATTTGCCGAACTATCGGTATTGGGCGAATTGACAAAGATTGCATGGAAACATCATGTACAGGTACTTATCGAAGGTCCAGGGCATGTGCCGATGCATAAGATACGGGCGAATATGACGGAACAAGTCAATCATTGCCACGGGGCACCCTTTTATACACTGGGGCCGTTGACCACCGATATCGCCCCCGGATACGATCACATCACCTCCGCCATCGGAGCGGCTCAAATAGCCCGGTACGGTACGGCGATGATCTGTTACGTGACCCCCAAGGAGCACCTGGCTCTGCCCGACAAAGAGGATGTGCGCGTAGGCGTTGTGTCTTATAAAATTGCGGCTCACGCAGCCGACCTGGCCAAAGAACATCCGGGTGCTCACGTACGGGATAATGCCTTGAGCAAGGCGCGTTATGACTTCCGATGGAAAGATCAGTTTAACCTTTCCCTGGATCCGGAAAGGGCCTTGGAGTATTATAAAACAGGGAAGCTGGATGAGGAAAGTGGGCATTGCACCATGTGTGGCCCGCATTTCTGCGCCATGAAACTCACCAAAGAAATGCACGCATGCAATAATCTCAATCGCGAATAAAAGAAAATGAAATACATTGAAGAGATAAACAACTACAACTGGCAGGATATACACTCCCGTATTTATGCCAAAAAAGCCCGGGATGTAGAACAGGCATTAGACAAAGAGAAATTGGGCATTGACGATTTCATGGCACTTATCTCACCGGCTGCCATCCAGTACCTGGAACCCATGGCGGTACGCAGTCGCAAATATACCCAACAGCGGTTCGGTAAAACGATCCAGTTATATATCCCGTTATACCTGACAAACTCCTGCATGAACCATTGTGTGTATTGTGGGTTCAACCATGCCAATGACATCCGGCGTATCATTCTGACCGACGAACAAATCCTGCGGGAGGTGGAGGCTATTAAAAAGATCGGCGACTTCCAACATATCCTGTTGGTTACCGGTGAGAACCCTCGGGATGCCGGTGTCGATTATATTCAAAATGCCATACGCCTGGTCAAGCCTTACTTCTCCTCTATATCCATCGAAGTTCAACCTCTGAAAGAAGAGGAGTACAAACAGTTGGAACAGGAAGGTCTGCATGCCGTTTATTGTTACCAGGAAACCTACCACAAAGAGCGTTACAAGACGTATCACCCCAAAGGAATGAAATCAAAATTCGACTGGCGATTGGATAGTTTCGACCGCATGGGACGTGCCGGTATACATAAAATGGGCTTAGGGGTATTGATTGGGCTGGAAGACTGGCGTACCGACAGTACCCTGATGGCCTTGCATCTGCGTTACCTGCAAAAACACTATTGGCAAACCAAATATTCCATCTCTTTCCCACGTATGCGTCCGCACGAGGGGAATAGCTTTCAACCGAATGTCGTCATGTCAGACAAAGAGTTGGCACAGATCCTGTTTGCTTACCGCCTCTTTGACCACGATATAGAAATCGCCCTCTCTACCCGCGAGGACCAGGTCTTCCGGGATCATATGACCACCCTGGGCGTCACCTCCCTCAGTGCCGGATCCAAAACGGATCCCGGAGGGTATGCGGTATACCAGAAAGAGTTGGAACAGTTCACCATCAACGACGATCGTTCGCCGGCAGAAGTCTTAAAAGCAGTAAAAGAACAAGGCTATGAAGTAATCTGGAAAGACTGGGACTTCTTTAACACCTCTAACTCCTCTGAGACAACATGAACCGATACAATAGAAATATACTGATAGAAGGCCTGGGTAAAGAAGGTCAGGAGAAGCTCGGCCAATCCAGCGTCTTAGTGATCGGCGCCGGTGGACTGGGCTCTCCCGTGCTTCTTTATCTGGCGGCTGCAGGCGTAGGATGTCTGGGCATTGTAGACTACGACCGGGTGGACGTATCCAACCTGCAACGCCAGATACTGCATTATACAAACGATGTAGGCCAGGAGAAAGTCCGTTCGGCCAGGGAAAAACTGACAGCCCTGAACCCGGAGATAAGGCTTCATACGTATCCCGAAAAATTCAGCCAGGAGAATGCAGCAGCTCTGGTACGTTCTTATGACTTTGTGATAGACTGTTGCGACAATTACACAACCAAATTCCTGATCAATGATATTTGTGTGCAGGAGCAAAAACCCTATTCCCACGGTGCCGTATTGGCGATGTATGGGGAAGTGATGACCGTGATTCCCGGAAGTGCCTGTTACCGCTGTGTCTTCCCCTCCCCACCCGAAGAAGGTACGGCAGCCGTCTCTTCCGATGTGGGTATTCTGGGAGCGGTCGCAGGTATTATCGGAAGTATACAGGCAACCGAAGCCATCAAATACCTGACGGGGTTGGGGGAACTCCTGCTCAACCGCATCTTCATTGTGGATGCCCGGTCGATGCAGATTTCTTCTTTGCAGGTGGAGAAAAATGCCTGTTGTTATTGTCAGACTTAAACAGATAAGAAGGCAAAAAAGGCTGACAAATAAAATTGCTGACAATTGTCGGCAATTGTGCTGACATATATCGGCAATTGTGCTGACGTATATCGGCAATTGTGCCGACAATTGTCAGCAATTTTATGTATCAGCGTATCTGATTCATTTTTTCCCGGATAAGCGTCGTATATGTACGGGAAACGGGCACTTCTTCTTTGAGACAGGACAAACTCAACTGAAAGCCCTGGGAATTACCTTCTACATTTATTACCTGCCGGATATTTACCATAAACGCCCGGTGGCAACGGACAATATAGGGAAAAGCTTCCAGTGCTTTTTCCATCTGCCCGATCGTTGCCCGCAGTTGTTTCTGTTTACATACATCTCCCTGTCGGTAATTTATCTTTACATAATTCCCGGACACTTCCAGGTAAAGAATATCTTCGGGATAAAGTTCCACACAGTCTTTGGTATTGCCGGATAAAAGGAGGGGATCGGTTTCTTTCGGATGCATCATCTCCGTATGGTTCAACCGCTGCATCAATCCTTTATTCATTGCCTGCGCCTCCTTCAGGTGTTGTTTCAAAACGGCATTTTGAATGATGAACATACTGACAACAGACGGAATGAGCCCAACCAATACCGTGATAAACAAATAACTCAAGCCGACAGACAAGAAGGTATGCGGCGCACGGTTTGTCAGACTCCAATCCCAAACAAAGTTCCCCAAACCGATAATGAACAATAGAATCAGATTGTTTATCAGGCTCTTTCCTATAGTCCAATGAGAGGGGGCATAAAAAGTGGGGAAGAAACGAGGGAAAACCAATCCGACCATAGAGGTAGCCAGGGCTGTCACCAAGGCGAAACCACCTATGGCCAACCATTTGAAACCAGCCTTCAGATTCGCCAAACCAAACGGTTGAAAAATAGCCAACAGAAAAAAAACAAGCAGAGATGCCACGCATACAACCATCCAGGGTTTTCTATTTACCGGCGCGGGCTGTTGCAGGAAAGAGATCATTTTACTCATGTAGTTATTGAAAATAAACACAAAGATATATTATTCCCACAGACAGGGAAAAAAAAGCCTGTACAAACGAATTCACGGAGTGTAGAAAAGCAAAAACAATGCTTTATAACATGTTTTGATTCCAATTATAATACGTAGAAGTAAGTACTTTTACACACAATTTGGATCCTAAAATAATTAATATATGAAAAACAAAAGCAGTCTGTCAGGCTTGCATATTATAGATTTTAACAAGCTCATAGACGGCAAAGAGACAACTCTCTGTGTATTAACAAACAAAAATGGGTGTGAACTTACGGTAACAAACTACGGAGGTAAAATCGTCTCACTGATGGTTCCCGACCGAAACGGTAATTGGATCGATGTAGTGACCGGTCATCAAACCATAGAAGACTATATGCAATCAGAAGAACCTTACTTCGGAGCTATCTGCGGACGGTACGGCAATCGCATCGCTCAGGGCAAATTCGCCATCGATGGGATCACCTACGATCAGTTGGCCATCAACAACGGTCCCAACAGTTTGCATGGGGGACTCAAAGGCTTCAATGCCGTGGTTTGGGATATGACGCAAACAGACGAGCAGACCGTGGTATTAACCTATACCTCTGTGGATGGAGAAGAAGGTTTTCCCGGAAACTTAAAAACAACCTTAACCTACCATTTAACGGAGGATAATCAGGTTGTCATATCTTACCAGGCGACGACCGACAAACCGACGGTATTAAACCTGACCAACCATTCGTATTTTAACCTTTCCGGTGCCGGAGACCCGTATATCGGCGATCACATCTTAGAAATCAATGCCGATTATTATCTTCCGACAGACAATACGGCCATTCCTTACGGTCCGAAAGAAAAGGTAGAAGGAACACCGATGGATTTTCGTACCCCTTTTGAAGTAGGCGCACGTATAAACGATGACTTTGAACAGCTTATCTTTGGCAAAGGGTATGACCATACCTACATCCTGAATAAAGAAGGAAACGAACTCTCTTTCTGTGCCCGTTGCTCCTCCCCTAAAACCGGGATTATCATGGAGACCTATACGACCGAACCCGGTGTTCAACTGTATACCGGCAACTGGATGACGGGTAATTTTGAAGGGAAAAACAAACAACGCTATCCGGAACGGGCGGCTCTTTGCCTGGAGACACAACATTTCCCGGACAGTCCGAACAAACCGGAATACCCCTCTACCGTACTGCGTCCGGGAGAAGTATTCCAAAGCAAAACGATATATGCTTTTCTTACGGAAAAATAAAATCTATCAATTCATAAAAAAATTCTAAAAAAAATGGAATCTACAACTAAAAAAAACTTTGTTCTTCCTATTATTGTGATGATCTTCCTTTTTGGTATGATCTCCTTCGTGACAAACTTAGCTTCACCGATGGGTGACATCTTAAAGTTCCAATTCAACGTAGCCAACTGGATGGGTACATTGGGTGTGTTTGCCAACTTTATTGCTTATGCGGTAATGGGTTACCCGGCAGGTAATATGCTTCAGAAACTGGGTTACAAAAAGACTGCCTTGATTGCGATTGCGATTGGTTTTGCCGGTGTCGGTATCCAGACTCTTTCCGGTGCTATGGGAAGCTTTGGTATTTATCTATTGGGAGCCTTCGTTGCCGGTTTCTCTATGTGTCTATTGAACACAGTGGTTAACCCGATGTTGAACAGCCTGGGTGGCGGTGGAAACAAAGGAAATCAGTTGATTCAGATCGGTGGATCGTTCAACTCTCTTTGCGGTACAGCGGTTATCATCCTGACTGGTATCTTAATCCCGAGCATCACAAACGCCAAAATCAGCGACGTATTCCCCTTGATGTATACCGCTTTGGCTATCTTTGCTTTTGCCTTCATCGTAATCGGATTGACAAATATCCCTGAAAAATCAAAAGAACAACAAGCGGCAGCTTCAGGAGCGTCTCAATACAGCCCTTTATCTTTCCGTCACTTTGTATTAGGTGCTATCGGTATCTTCGTATATGTAGGTGTGGAAGTAGGTGTTCCGAACGTATTGAACAAATGGTTACAAAACCCGGACCTGGATGTATTGCAATTAGGTGCTGCTGGTGGAGCTGAAGCCATTGCGGGATCAGTTACGGCTACTTATTGGTTACTCATGTTGGTGGGTCGTTTATTAGGAGCTGCTATCGGTAGCAAAGTATCTGCTAAAAATATGTTGTTAGTTGCTTCCGGCTTAGGTTTGGTATTGACCTTAGGGGGTATGTTTGCACCGGTAAGTTCGATGGTCGACCTGCCTGTATTCAAAAATGCTCCTGACGGATTATTCGGCATGGTAGAGGTTCCCGTAACCGCTGCACTCTTTGTACTTGTTGGTTTATGTACCTCTGTTATGTGGGGTGGTATTTTCAACCTTGCCGTAGAAGGATTGGGTAAATATACAGAAAAAGCATCTGGTATCTTTATGGTATTGGTTTGTGGGGGAGGTATCCTGCCATTGTTACAAAACGCAATCATTGACATGACAGGTGGCGCAGGTTATCTGACAAGTTATTGGGTCATTGTAGCCGGTTTGATTTACCTGCTTTATTACGCTTTGATCGGAAACAAAAACGTAAATACAGATATTCCGGTAGAATAAATTAGTTATATAGAATCATACAGGAAGAAATTATCCGAATATATCATTTTATGTATAGGGTAATTTCTTCCCTTTTTATCATACATCAAAAACACAAAAGTATATGCAACAGAAAATTAGAACTAAATTCCAGGAAAAATTCAATACCGAAGGCAGCGTCTTTGCCTCTCCGGGTCGTATCAACCTGATCGGTGAGCATACCGATTATAATGGAGGATTTGTATTCCCCGGGGCTATCGACAAAGGCATGATCGCAGAGATCAAACTCAATGGAACAGATAAGGTACGTGCATACTCTGTTGACTTAGAAGATTATGCTGAATTCGGCTTGAACGAGAGTGATCTACCGAAAGCGGGATGGGCCAAATACATCTTCGGTGTTTGCCGGGAGATCATCAAACGGGGAGGTAAAATAGCTGGATTCGATACGGTATTTGCGGGCGACGTGCCTCTGGGTGCCGGTATGTCTTCATCTGCAGCCTTGGAGAGCACCTACGCTTTTGCACTGAATGAACTCTTTCAGTTAGGTATAGATAAATTTGAACTGGCAAAGATTGGCCAATCTACCGAACACAATTACGTGGGAGTGAAATGCGGTATCATGGACCAGTTTGCTTCCGTATTTGGAAAAAAGGGCAGTTTGATTCGTCTCGATTGCCGTTCGTTGGAATACAAATATTTCCCATTCAATCCGAAAGGATATAAATTGGTTCTGTTAGACACTTTGGCCAAACATGAATTAGTGGACTCTCCGTATAACAAACGTCGGGAATCTTGCGAGCGCGTGGCTGCCAAATTGAATGTAGAGTTTTTGCGCGATGCCACATTGGAAATGCTGGAAGGCGTCAAAGCCGAAATCAGTGAAGAAGACTATATGCGCGCTAAATATGTAATTGAAGAAAAACAACGCGTACTCGATGTGTGCGACGCATTGGAAAAAGACGATTACGAAACAGTAGGTCAAAAGATGTTCGAAACACATCACGGCATGAGCAAACTGTATGAGGTAAGCTGCGAAGAGCTCGACTTCCTCAACGACATAGCGAAAGAATGTGGCGTAACCGGATCACGCGTCATGGGCGGTGGCTTCGGTGGTTGTACGATCAACTTAGTCAAAGACGAACTTTTCGATGCATTCATCGCAAAAGCATTTGCCGCTTACAAAGCGAAATTCGGCTTCGAACCCAAAATGTACCCCGTTGTAATCAGCGACGGAGCACGTCAGTTGAAATAAAGAGGGCTGAATAAATAGATTTATAGATATAAAAAACCCTACGGAGAACGATCTCCGTAGGGTTTTCTTTTTCAATATTGCTCGTTCCTAATCCTTTCGAAGAACCTGTCGATACTCTTCTTCAAAGTTGGGAGTAAATATATCCTGTCCCAGATTCTCTTCTATCTCCGCAATAGTCCAGAAGCGTCCGCCATCGAGCTCAGACGGATCGGGTTTTATTTCTCCCTCGTAAACCGTACGATACGTATGCACCAATTCCTTCTCTACAGAAGATTCAAAAACATAACGTGTCAGGAACTGAGGCTCGAAATCGGTCATTCCCAACTCCTCGCGCACTTCCCGAAAGAGGGCTTCTTCTATACTTTCTCCAACATCCACATGTCCTCCGACAGCTGTATCCCATTTGCCCGGCTGAATACATTTCTTCATCGAGCGTTTTTGAAGATACAGATCCCCTGCCCGATTAAACACATGTAAATGAACGACCGGATGTAACAACTTAGTTCCATTATGGCATTCCTGCCGGGTAGCCTTCCCGGTTACCTCTCCACGTTCATTGACCAGGGGAAACCATTCAACATTTTCCATATTTTGTTATTCTTTTTTAAGAGCAAAGATAATCAATATATTAAGGATAAATTTAACTTTGTTGCACGTATAAACCTGAATATGAAAATGAGATGAGAAAAGAGCAAGAAGATGTAAACATGCAACAATCCCTGAAAAGGTACGGGTTGCAAAGAGTAGATGAGCCCCGGATTACACCCCATAGTAATTCAAAGGGCGGTTTGAACCAAACAGTAGTAAAAGGCCAGTTTATTCCTTTTGCGGAAGCTTTAAAAAAACTGGGATAACCCCAAGGCTGGGGGATATATAAGACCTATTATCCCCCAAGTCCGTTAATTATTTTTATTAACTCCTGATCCGATAATCCCTGCCCATAGGTGGTATAGTCTAATCGGAAAGAACAACCGTTCTTATATTCTGAACAGCCATAGGCAGTCTTACCTCTCAAGAGCTGCCCTTTTTTACAAAGAGGACAAAGAGGTTTGACTGTTTGCGGTTGTGCCACTTCGTTGACAGCTTTGCTTATATGCCCGTAGGGATTCGTCTTCACATTATAGACAACCTGTTGCACCAATTGTTTGAGTTCTTCCAGAAAGACGGATGCCTCATAAGTGCCCTTCTCGATCTGCCGCAATTTCTTTTCCCACAATCCGGTCAACTCAGCACTTTTTAATAGTTCTTCCTGTATCTTGCCAATCAGATCTATGCCTGTAGGTGTGGGAAACAAGTTTTTACGTTGTTTACGAATATAATTCCTCTTAAAAAGAGTCTCAATAATTGCTGCCCGGGTGGAAGGACGGCCAATACCATTTTCTTTCAAGGCATCCCGTAATTCATCGTTATCCACCAATTTACCGGCCGTCTCCATCGCACGAAGCAGGGTTGCCTCCGTGTAGGGTTTGGGAGGTTGTGTCCAGGTCTCTTTCAGAAGAGGTTTATGCGGACCGCTTTCACCTTTGGTAAAAGCCGGCAATACGCCCTCTTCATTTTCAGACGGTTCGGCATCAGGGTCTTTCTCTTCAGCACCGAAGACAATACGCCAGCCCGGTTTTAGTATTTGTTTACCGGTAACTTTAAAGTCAACCTTTCCGACTTTCCCCAATACTGTGGTTGTCGAGATGTCACAATCCGGATAAAATGCGGCTATAAAACGGCGTGTCACCAGATCGTATACTTTCCGTTCGTTGTCCGACAGGTTACGGGCAGGCACGCCGGTAGGTATAATGGCATGGTGATCGGTTACCTTGGCATTATCAAACACCTTTTTGCTCTTAGGCAATTTGGCTTGTAAAAGAGGAGCTACCAGATCGGCATAGTCAACCAATCCTTTCAAGGTATGAGGTACTTTCGGATAAATATCATCACTTAGGAAAGTCGTGTCCACACGCGGATAAGTCGTCACCTTTTTTTCATACAAGCCCTGAATCAGTTTCAATGTATCATCGGCCGTAAAGCCAAACTTCTTATTACATTCCACCTGCAGAGAGGTAAGATCAAACAAACGGGGAGCATATTCTTTGCCTTTCTTTTCAGTAGTATCGGTAACAGTAAACACCTCCTCCTGCACTGTTTGGAGAAATCTCTCTCCTTCTTCTTTCTGAGTGAATTTACCTTTGGTAGAAGAAAAGGTGGTATGGCGGTAGACCGTCTTTAATTCCCAATAGGGTTCAGGGACAAAATGATCGATTTCGGCCTGTCTGTTTACAATAAGTGCCAGGGTGGGCGTTTGTACACGACCGATGGAAAGCACCTGTTTGTTCTGCCCATAACGCAGCGTATATAAGCGGGTGGCATTCATGCCCAACAGCCAATCGCCAATCGCCCGGGATAAACCCGCCTGATAAAGGCTGTCAAACGCTGTCTGTTCTTTCAGTTTCTGAAATCCATCGCGGATAGACTCTTCCGTCAAAGAAGAAATCCAAAGACGATACACCGGGCATGTACATCCGGCCTTCTGCATGACCCAACGTTGGATCAACTCCCCTTCCTGGCCGGCATCCCCACAATTGATCACCATCTCGGCATTTTGCATCAGTCCCTCGATGATTCGGAATTGTTCTTCATAGCTCGGATTGCTGATCAGCTTGATACCAAAACGGGGAGGAATCATGGGCAAAGCATTCAGGTTCCAACGCTTCCATTCCTCCGCATACTCGTGTGGCTCCTTCAGGGTACATAAATGACCGAATGTCCAGGTTATCTGGTAACCATTCCCTTCTATATACCCTTTCATCCGGTTCTTCGCCCCCAGCACTTCGGCTATTTCACGTGCCACACTCGGCTTTTCAGCAATACATACTTTCATCAGCAATCAAAATCGGTTATAAAAAGAGAACAAATGTACACTTTTTATTTCACCCTTCAAGACCATCGCACCAAGCGAGTGATCAGCGATTGGTTCATTATACCTAGAAATAGGGAAAGAATAAAGCCCAAATTGTGTTAAAATACCTAGATCCGGTAATTGTACAATCAGAGCAAATGCCGGAACTTTGCCGGCGAAAAAACAAGTATAACAATAGATGATAAAAAAGTATCTTATTGCCGTTTGTATATTAATGGCGGTAGTATTTCCGGTGATTTCGTGGGGGCAGAGTGTAAGTGGGAAAGTAGTTGATTGTGCCAACAATCAACCCATTCAGGGAGTTTTGGTAAGAATTATCAAGGCGAACAACGGGGCGACCACCGATAAAGGGGGTGTATACCAGATCCACCACCTGGAGGCTGGGAGTTGGGAAATAGAATTCTCTTGCCTGGGCATGAAGACGGTGACAAAAACAGTAAAATTCGACAGAGATACCCCCCTAACACTCCATGTGTGTATGGAAAATGCGGTGACCGATCTCGGGGAAGTTGTCGTAGCCGCTCGTCACGAACGCAAAGAATTAAAGAATGCCAGAGAACAGGGAGTGCCCGTATCCGTCATCGACGGCAAAATGCTGGCAGGGCGTGGTACCTCTATCACCGAAGTGATCAACCATCAAACCGGAGTGAAGGTGCGTCGCACAGGCAGTGTAGGCAGTGACACCAAAGTCAATGTACGCGGATTGGAAGGCAACCGTGTGCAGATTTACATTGATGGTCAGGCATTAAACTCACCCGACGGTTCGTTTTCTATTAACGATATCCCCTTGCAGTTTATCGACCGTATAGAAATTTACAAAGGCATTGTGCCCCCCGAATTCGGAGGCGACGGATTAGGCAGTGCCATCAATATCGTAACCATTGATGCGGAAGAATCGTTTTATGACCTCTGGTATGGCATTAGTTCCTACAACACCCATGAAAGCAGCATCACCTACAAACATTGGTTACCCAAATCCCAAATCATGCTCTCAGCCATGTATGGCTTCGGATATGCCGGAAACAATTACAAAATGCAGTCGCCTTATGTGGAAGGACTGACAATCAAGCGTGACCACGACCGGTTCCGCAAACACCTGGGTGAGGTATCCATTGATTTCAGAGGTACCTATTTCGACGAATTCGAGATCGGTGTTCCTTTTTATGTCAACGATCGCCAAATACAGGGCATCAAAACAAACATACAAAAGGCCCAAACATCGGGTTGGATGACAGGTGCTGAGTTGACCTTGGAAAAGGATGGCTTTTTAACCCCTAAATTAGATATGAAGTTTTCCGGATTGGCTAGATTCAGCGGAACCCATCTGAACGATACCTCTTCGTATCTGTATAATTTCGATGGAAGCCAAATACCCAATACCTATCGCGGAGAAATCGGTTCCATACCGAATCTATCAGACGACAAACTGAAAGACTATCGTTATACGCTCAACTTCAAATACAACCTGCGACCGGGTACAAAATTAAATTTCAACAACGACTTCCGCTTCGTTTCTACAGAGTTTAACGATACCGTAGCCGATAATTACAGAAAGACCCAGAACAGTGGACTAAAAGCCGATGTGATAAATGTCATATCATCAATCAATTTAGAACAACGCCTCTGGGAACGACTATACCTACTGCTTACCGCCCGCAATTATTATAACCGGGTCAAAGGAGCAACTGTCGATTTAACCTATGGTGCAGGCAACAGCGAAGTGGTTCATGCCGATGAGAGTCGATTGTCGTGGGGAGGAAGTATTGCGGCAAAGTACGACTTTGCCCAGCACTGGTTACTCAAATTTGCCTTTGAACACAATTACCGCTTGCCGCGCAGCGAAGAGCTTCTGGGCGATCGCCTCTGGATAACATCCAACACTCAACTGCGGCCCGAACAGGCCAACAACCTGAATCTGGGTGTGATGTACAACAATCAGTACAACAATTTCTCCCGCCTGCAATTCGAAGGCAATATATATACGATGCATATTACCGATATGATAATGATGCGTACGGCAAGTGGATTCATGGCTAATTACAATATAGGGAAAGCCCATCTCTATGGAGCCGATGCGGAAGTGAAATGGGATATCGACCGGAACTGGTTCGTCATGCTGAACGCTACCTACCAGAAAACAATCGACAAAACACGTTACCTGCCCGGTACGAACACACCGAGTGTAACCTACGATATGCAGATGCCACATATTCCGATATTCTTTTTGAACTGGTCGCTCGACTATCGCAAAGACAATCTCTTCGGCGGAAAAGGACAGTACAACCGTTTTTATTACGAAGGCGGATATACGGATAAATATTATTTTGGCTACAAATTGGCTGCGAATCAAAGTTATGTGATCCCTTCTTCGTGCATTCATACGGCAGGCATAGAGTACGCCATGATGGACAGACGCTTATTGTTCTCTCTCGAATGCCATAATCTATTCGATACCAAAGAACTAACCAACTTAAACTATCCCCTTGCCGGACGAACCTTTCAGGCGAAGGTGCGGATAACGACTTTGAAATGGTAAGATATACACAATATTAAATAACAGAATCAAATGAAGAAAGTATTTTTTTATCTACCGATGCTCTTTGTAGCATTGACTTTTGTCGCTTGCGATGATGATAACCCTGTAGAAGAAACAACAACCGGCAAGGCTCAACTGGTGCTTGCCTGCGATATGGGAGTGCTTGGATCGGATGTCAGTTACTTGATCCCTGTTACGGAAAACGAGATGAACGGGGCGACTGCTGCCTTAAACCGGGCACACGAAGTCTATTCAAGTGCACGTGTGGCAGCACTCAATGATTGGCTGTTTAGCTTCTCCGGAATGGACAAGGCTGTCATTTCCCGCTACCAACGTCAAGATGACGGCACATTGGTAAAAGACGCAAGCCTGGAGTTGAGTACCCATGCCGGTGCGATGGTGGCCAATGTGATCTTTATCTCCGACACCAAGGCGTATGCCTCGCTGATGATTGAAAACAAGATTGTGGTGTTTAATCCCACCACCATGACCAAAACCAAAGAGATAGACCTGGCCAAAGCGGAATTATCCTGCGATGGACAGGCCACTCCCAATCCTATGGGAATGGTGTTGCGCGACGGCAAAGTGTTTGTCGGTTGCGGCGAATATGCCGATATGCCAATCTCCAACGATGGAGCACACGTGATCGTGATCGATGAAGCAACCGACACACCGGAAAAATTCATCAGCGATATGCGGGCATCCACCGCTTCGTTCTGGGAAAATGAGATGTTTGTGGATGACCGGGGCGACATTTACATCAACTGCTGGGCTTCCTATGGGTTTGTACCCGGACAGAAAGCCGGCTTCCTGCGTATCAAGAAAGGAGAAACCGATTTCGATACGGATTATTTCTTCAACTTCACGGATATGACTATTGCCGGCGTTGAAGGAGGCAAGTTGACGAACTTTTACTCTACACAATATGCGGCAGACGGAATCGCCTATGGCGTCTGCAGTTGCCCGGCTCTTTTCACCGGCGACTTCCTGAACGACCATTTCCTCTATGCATTAAAGATTGACTTATATAACCAGACCTTAAGCCCATTGTCCCTGCCTCTTACGAGCGCATACGCTACGGCTGTCAGTAAAAAAGGGAATGAAATTTTATTCGGTCTGTCCACCGCCTCCCAGGGAGCGGGTGTATTCTCGTATAACCACCAGACAGGACAGGCTAGTTCTTCGCCTATTATCAATGCACCGGGCTCAGTCATGAGCATGGCTGTATTTGAATAATACAGATTTTATCGGAGGCTGCTTGCAGGCAGCCACTCTTTCAACAGACCGCTCTATCTCTTCCTCCTTCACTCATCGGAAGGGGAATGGATAGAGCGGTTGACTGTTTTATGAAGCGAACGGTCCAATACATACTTTGTTTTTTCGAATTTTATCTATCTTTGCCCATAGAGAATGCGCTAATCTGTTTAAACAAAGTAAAACACTGTATATATGAACAATAAAAAACCATTTCTATCCCTTCTCAGCACACTTGCTCTAACAGGCTTCGCGGCCGATCATACAAACTTTATCATCATCAACCTGGACGATGTGGGTTATGGAGACTTTTCTTTTAACAGTGCCTATGGGTATAAAACACCTAACATCGACAAGATGGCCTCCGAAGGCGTACGCTTCACCCATTTCCTGGCAGCCCAACCCATCAGTGGTGCCTCCCGGGCAGGATTGTTGACCGGCTGTTATCCCAACCGCATCGGTTTTGCCGGTGCCCCCGGACCGGGTTCTGACTATGGGGTTCATCCCGATGAGATGACCATCGGTGAAGTATTGAAGCAAAAAGGATATCATACCGCCATTTATGGGAAATGGCATTTAGGCGATGCCCCGCAGTTTCTGCCTTTGCAAAATGGGTTCGACGAGTATTACGGGCTACCCTACTCCAACGATATGTGGCCTTTTCATCCGCAACAGGGAGAGGTTTTTAACTTCCCGGATCTTCCCACTTACGAAGGCAATACCATTGTTGGATATAATACCGATCAGTCCCGTTTTACCACCGACTATACAAACCGTACCATCAATTTCATCCAAAAACATCAAAAAGAACCTTTCTTTGTGTACCTGGCACATTCCATGCCCCATGTGCCTTTATTTGTTTCCGATAAGTTTAAAGGCAAAAGCGAACAAGGATTGTTCGGGGATGTGATGATGGAGATCGACTGGAGTGTGGGAGAAGTATTGCGTACCCTGCGGGAATTAGGATTGGAAGAGAATACATTGGTTATCCTTACTTCCGACAATGGCCCGTGGACCAATTACGGCAACCATGCCGGTTCGGCCGGAGGATTGCGCGAAGCCAAAGCGACTACCTTTGACGGAGGAAACCGTATCCCCTGCGTAATGTACTGGAAAGGACAAACCCTGCCAGGCACGACCTGCAACCGATTGGCTTCCAACATCGACCTATTGCCTACTTTGGCGGAGATCAGTGGCGCTCCCCTGCCCGTCCGGAAAATCGACGGTGTCAGCCTATTGCCTTTGATACAAGGTGACAACGAGGCGAATCCACGCGAATCTTTTGTCTATTACTTCAACAGAAACGATCTGGAGGCAGTCACCGACGGCATGTTCAAACTGGTATTCCCCCACCGCTATGTCACCTACGGTGCCTATGTTCCCGGAAACGACGGACAACCGGGCAAACTAACCAATATAGACTTAACAAAGGCCGAATTATATGACCTACGCCGGGATCCGGGTGAACGCTATGACGTATTGTCTCAATATCCGGAAGTAGCCTTGAAACTAATGAATATAGCCGATAATATGCGGGAAGAGTTGGGAGACAACCTCACACGAAAAAAAGGAAACGCACGCCGCGAAGCGGGCAAAGCGGTCATCAAAAAATAATTCATATCCATGACAAAATCAGTTTATCTCTTACCTCTCGGGATCCTGGCTGCCGGTATACCGGCGTGCGGCAACGCCCATACCCCGAAGAACGAAAAAGAACGCCCCAATATTCTATTTATCCTCTCCGACGACCATACCTCCCAAGCCTGGGGTGTCTACGGAGGAGTTTTGAGTGCCTATGCGAAAAATGAAAACATCCGCCGCCTGGCCTCGGAAGGATGTGTGTTAAACAATTGTTTTTGCACCAACTCTATATCTGTACCCAGCCGGGCCGCCATTCTGACAGGGGCATACAGTCATGTAAACAATGTGTATACATTAGAAGATGCCCTCGCGCCGGAAACAGACAATATAGCCAAACGCATGCAGGCTGGAGGGTATCAAACCGCTCTCTTCGGAAAATGGCATCTAAAGAAAAAGCCGACCGGATTTGATGACTTCCTTGTCTTTCATGACCAGGGCGAATACTGGGACCCGATCATGAAAACGGATACAAACTGGATAGACGATGATAAAGGGAAACAAGGAGAAGTATTTCAAGGTTTCTCTACCGATATCGTGACAGATAAAACAATGGAATGGATACAAAACAGAGACAAGGAAAAACCTTTTATGATGTTTTGCCATTTCAAGGCAACGCATGAACCCTGGGACTTCCCGGAACGGATGAAACATTTATATGAAGATGTTGTATTCCCGGAACCGGAAAATATGATGGAGTTCAGCCCAGTAAAATCGGGACGTACCTTCCGCGGACAGCAATTGGAAAATATGGGCTGGCGTTGGGAAACAGCCTCCAAGGACCCAGCCGCCTGGTGGTGTCAGTACCCCGAACTGCCTTTCTCTACCCAAGGGATGGACAGCATCGCTGCCCGGAAAAAGATTTACCAGAAGATGATAAAAGACTATCTGCGGTGCGGGGCAGCCATCGACGATAATATCGGCCGTTTGTTGCACTTCCTCGATGCAGAAGGACTCAGCCAGAATACCATCGTGGTGTATGTATCCGATCAGGGCTATTTCCTGGGAGAACATGGCTTTTTCGATAAACGCATGATGTATGAAGAATCTTTGCGTATGCCTTTTGTCATCCGTTATCCGAAAGAAATACCGGCCGGATCCCGCAATAACGACATCATCCTCAATGTTGACTTTGCCGCTATGTTGGCTGATTATGCCGGGGTAGAAGCTCCCGCTTTATGCCAAGGAAAGAGTTTCCGCGACAACCTCCGGGCAGAGACCTCCCCAGACTGGCGCGACAAGATGTACTACCGCTATTGGACCCAACACCTCATCCGCCCGGCGCATATGGGGATCCGGACACAGGATTACAAATTGATATTCCTCTACGGAGACAAACTCAACACGCGAGGATCGGACAATAAATCCTCTACCCCCTCCTGGGAGTTCTACGACCTGAGAACCGATCCGTATGAAAACAAAAATCAATACGACAACCCGGCGTATGCGACCCTTATCAAGCAGTTGAAAAAGGATCTCTTGGAAGAACGTCAAAAAAGCGGAGATACGGATGAGGACTATCCCCAAATGCAAGAAATTATAGAAAAATATTATTGGTAAAATAAAGGGAAAAGTTAGTGTTGATAGCTATCGTCAGTACTGATGATAACTATCGTTACTACTGATGATAGCTNGATGATAGCTATCGTTAGTAGTGACGATAGCTATCAACACTAAAATTATCCCGCAATGATCCCCGGAATATATCCGGTTGTTATGGCACAAAAAAGGCTATCCGATTTTAGTTTCGGATAGCCTTTTTTGTTTTCTGCCAACTTACCGGACGTTTATTCCCCTTTGGCTGCCTGTTTGCTATGTGCAATCGACTGAAGCGCGAGATAGTTATCTCCGAAGTTGTTCATATTGTCTATTTCCGTATCGAATTGATCCTGATGCTCTTCCTCTTCCAGGATAATGCTTTCAAAAAGCTTCTTAGAGGCAGAATCGGATTCGGCTCCACAGATCTTCGCCCACTCGTTATAGTGTTCGATCGAACTCAACTCCATTTGATTGGCTAATTCCAACATCGCTTTGACTTCTTTGATTTTCTCGACGCGTTTGGATGCTTTCAGATCCAAATCCCCTTTCAGGTAAAGGATACGTTCGGCAAACTTCTCTACGTGAATCATCTCTTTGATAGAAGTACGTTTAAAATAAGCGGCTAAATAGTCATAACCCATGTCTTCTAATAAGATATGAAAATACATATACTGATTTACCGCAGTCATTTCTTCTGCTACCGCTTTGTTTAATAACTCAATACTTTTTTCTCTGTTAATCATAATGTTATATTTATTAGATGTGACTAAAAACAAATAAAGAACCCCTTCGATAAGTTATTCACTATAGAAACAACAAAAAGTAAGGTTTTGTTTTTGAAAGGATGACAGATTTACAAAATGAAACTCAGATACAATATGCGTAGAATTATTTATTACCTTTGTAGGCATTGGTTTTAATGAATAAACTTTTTACACACATGAAAAAAACATTTTTACTGGCAGTGTATGCCTTATTGATTGGCTGCCTTGCTGCTTGTTCTACAACGCCATCTCAAACTCCTGAGAAAAAGAAAAATCTTCCCAAACATGTAATCTTAGTCGGATTTGACGGTTGGAGTTCGCATTCCCTCAATAATGGAGCGGATATGCCAACGGTTCGTCAGCTTATGGCTGAAGGTTCTTCGGATTTGAAAAGCCGAAGCGTACTTCCCTCTTCCAGTGCTGTGAACTGGGCTTCCATGTTTATGGGTGCCGGACCGGAATTGCACGGATATACCGAATGGGGATCCCGTGTACCGGAATTACCTTCTCGCGTTCTTAACAGCGTCGGTCGTTTCCCGAATATCTTCGGCCTCTTCCGTGACAAAGCGCCCGAAGCGGAAATCGGTTATATATACGAATGGGGTGGCATCAATTATCTGGCCGACACATTAGCAATGAGTTACAAACAACAGGTTGCTATGAATGAAGAAAATCCGGATGGATGTACTCCTTTTGCCGTAAAATATATAAAAGAAAAGAAACCGAACTTATTGGCGGTTATTTATGACCAACCCGACGGTACTGGACATAAATATGGTTGGACCTCTCCTGAGTACTACGCAAAGATCAACCACCTGGATAAATGCCTGGCACAAATTATAGAGGCTGTCAAAGAAGCCGGTATCCTGGACGAGACAGTGATTATCGTCACATCCGACCATGGTGGTATCGACAAAGGACACGGGGGAAAGACCATGAATGAGATGGAACGTCCGCTTGTGATCTATGGCAAAGGAATTAAAAAAGGACATACGATACCGGAAAGTACAATGATCTATGACATTGCCGGAACAATGGCCTATCTGTTGGATGTGGAACAACCACAGGTATGGATTGCACGTCCTGTCCTATCTATTTTCGAATAAAAAATACAGTTTACCTATGCTACAAAAGGAGCTAAAGAAACACCAGTGGAAAGCCTTCCTAAGGCATCCGATGTTTGAACGGAATATGAGTGTACGTATCTTTATGTACATCATTTTCGGTATAATGGGACTTCAATTATTGTCTCTGAGTTTCTTTTTGGATAAAGTATTGATGGAAATCGGGTCCTATACCCATGCCATAGACTCGTTCAATGCCTTTTTATTGTATCTCTTTATGTTTGATTTTTTGATCAAATATATCATGAAGCAGAACCAGTCGATGCAAATAGTCCCTTACCTGACCCTGCCGATTAAACGAAACCGGTTATTCAACTTCCTGTTATCCAAAGAATTTTCAAACATTTGGAACCTCTATCTCTTCTTTCTTATAGCTCCTTTTGCCTTCAAATCAGCCACGCCGGATTTTGGGTTCGGAGCAACTCTTTTGTATATTCTCTTTATTTATTCTTTATGCCTAGGTAATAGTTTGTTGGTAAACATCACCAATAATCTGTTGAAACGCAATGGGTGGTTTTTCTTTCTGCCGATTGTAATCCTGGTGTTTATCGGAGTCCTGTCGTTTCTTCCGGGGGTGACGTTCGGGGAATATACGGTGCAAATAGGGGAATGGGTATTGCATGGCAATCCTTTTGTCTGGCTGGTACAAATCCTGATACTGACCGGCTTATGGCTGGTCAACCAACGCATGATGCGTGAAGCATTATACAGGGAATTACAAGGAAAGAAAATCACAGACACCGTCAACTTCTCCCATATCTCCTTCCTGGATCGACTGGGGGAAACCGGTGAGTTTATTAACCTGGAGCTGAAAATGATATTCCGTTCCAAACGGTTAAAACAACAGATGTATGCTGTCGGATTCTTTTTTATCTATTATTTCGTGATGCTCTATTCAAGCAATGCGGTATTCCATCAAAGTCCCTTTATGCTGATCTTCTTCAGCATGTTTGTTATCGGTTCGCTGGGACTAATCATGTCGCAGTTTATGTTTACTGCCGAATCCTCGTTCTTCGACGGGATTATGGCACGCCATCAGACTTTGCTCCCTATGTTGAAAGGGAAATACATCCTGTATACTTCCTATGCGTTATTACCCACTCTCTGTATGATGGTCCCTGTTTTTCAAGGGAAATTATCTTTGTTTTTTGTCATCTCCGTGTTCTTCTATACGGTCGGATTCTTATTTTTCCTCATGTTTCAGAATGCGGTCTATAACAAAAGTTATTTTGATCTTTTCGACAGTGGCATGTTCAACTGGAAAGGCACATCGGGAAATATGCTGATGGTTACTATGTTCGGAATGTTCTTCCCTGTTATCATCATTGTTATTATTCATAATCTCTTCTCTCAGGAAGTAGCCTGTTCGTTTATGCTGGTCGTCGGACTATCCTTTACCCTGAGTGCCAAATACTGGTTGAGATGGACCTACAACCGCTTCCTCAAAAGAAGACATAAAAACATGGAAGGATTCCGTAGTAATGCGTAACGCGATTGAATTATACGAATAAAATAAATAGACAATGGATATACAAATAAAAGATCTCTTAAAGTGTTTTGAGGATAAAAAAGCGATCGATATTCCCGAATTAGAGATTGAAAGTGGATGTCTTGTCGGTTTGGTTGGGAACAACGGGGCAGGTAAGACCACCCTGTTTCGCCTGATTCTGGATCTATTGAAAGCCGACAAAGGATATGTATGGAGTAAAGAACAAGATGTCAGCCAAAGTGAAAACTGGAAGTCCTATACAGGCTCTTTCCTGGACAACCGGTTTCTCATCGACTTCCTGACACCGGAAGAATATTTCTATTTTGTAGGTGAAACCTATGGCTTAAACAAAGAGAAGGTCGATGAACGCTTGTCTATATTCAATCGTTTCATGAATAATGAAATCCTCGGACAAAAAAAATATATCCGTAACTTCTCTGCTGGTAACAAACAGAAGATCGGCATCATGACTGCCATGATGGTACATCCGCAGATACTGATATTGGATGAACCTTTCAACTTTTTGGACCCTTCATCCCAAATGGAGATAAGAAATCTCATTCGGCAAATGAACAAAGAACAGGGAACAACAGTCCTCATTTCCAGTCATAACCTCGGTTATACCACCGATATATGCGACCGGGTGATCCTGTTGGAAAGAGGTGTCGTGATTAAAGACCTGATGAATAATCAGGAAGCTATCGACGAGCTAAACACCTACTTCATCGAAAAAGCAGGAAATCAAACGACCTCTTCTTAACTATGCAATAGACATACATTGTATTTTTATAATTGAACTATTTTATGAAACAACTAATCCTCATTTGTGTATTTTTTATTCTTTGTATAGGTTGCAGCGGAAACAAACAAAACAAATCAGAGAATGCAACGCATCATACGGTAACGGACACATTACAAAATCCCTTACCTGTAGCTTTTGGCGACCCATTTATATTGAAGGCATCCGATGGTAAATTCTATATGTATGGTACTTCCGGTGAAAACGGGTTTCGCGCCTACTCTTCGCATAACCTGAAAGACTGGAAAGAGGAAGGGCTTGTTTACGAAGGGGCTACTGCAGACTCCTGGACGGTCGACTGCTTCTGGGCTCCGGAGGTTTACGAAAGAAAGGGTAAGTATTATATATGGTACAGTGCCAATTGGAAAGAGAATCCGACGAATGAACAGGAGATGTTCCGCATCGGAGTTGCTGTTGCCGACAAACCCACCGGCCCCTTCCGCGAGATGAACGGTGGCCCTCTCTTTGATCCGGGTTATCCCATCATCGACGCCAACCTGTATTTCGACGATGAAAACGGCAAAGTCTATCTTTATTATTCCCGCTGCTGCTATAAACATCCGGTGGAAAGTGAAGTGGCCGACTGGGCGAAAGCGAAAGGTTGGTTTGATGAAATCGAGGAGAGTTGGATATACGGCGTCGAGATCAAACCGGATTTCACGGGAGTGATCGGCGAACCTGTACTACTGCTCCGCCCACCGGTGAGGATGGATGATCGGCAAGCCGAATGGGAAAGCCGCTCGGTGACTTCGAAAGAAGTGAATCGGCGCTGGACAGAAGGTTCTTACCTGATCAAAAAAGGCGATACCTATTATATGTTGTATTCGGCCAATTACTTTGGGGGTGCCAACTATGCCGTTGGATACGCAACAAGTAAAAATCCGTTAGGCCCTTTCCAAAAAGCAATAAACAACCCGGTATTGGAAAAGAACATAGAAAAAGGAGGAGATGTAACCGGAACAGGACATTGCATGGTATTCTCTCTCGAAGACGGTCAGATGTTCAATGTCTACCATGCACGCACGACAAAAACGGGGGACGAACGCGTGGTCTTCATCGATCGCATGGAAATAACCGACGACGGTCTATTGGTGGTACACGGACCCACTACTCCGAATCAGTCCATAAAATAAAATGAAACGCATCATCATCATAGGTGCCACTTCGGGCATAGGAGAAGAAGTGGCACGCATATATACACAACAAGGCTGGCGGGTAGGTATTGCCGGCAGACGGGCAGAACGATTGGAGGACTTACAAAAAACGGCTCCCCATCAGATAGAAGTGCAACCAATGGATGTCACTACGGAAAAGGCTACCGAAGAGCTACAGCTCTTGATTGAGAAGCTGGGAGGAATGGATCTCTTCCTGTTAAGTTCGGGGATCGGCTACCAGAATACGTCTTTAACTCCAGCCATCGAATTATCGACTGTCCACACCAATGTGCAGGGCTTTACCCGTCTGGTGACAGCGGCCTATCATTATTTCCAACAACAGGGAGGTGGGCACCTGGCTGTTATCAGCTCCATTGCCGGCACCAAAGGTTTGGGAGTTGCTCCCGCCTATTCAGCCAGCAAAAGGTTTCAAAACACCTATATAGATTCCCTGGCACAGTTGAGCCGGATGAATAAAACACCTATTACCTTTACCGATATCCGTCCGGGGTTTGTCGCTACCGCTCTTTTGAAAGAAGAGAGGTATCCCCTTTTAATGAAACCCCAGGAAGTAGCTGCGGCTATTGTGAAAGGGCTCAGCCGGAAAAAGAGAAGGATCGTTATTGATGGACGATACAAGATATTGGTATTTTTCTGGCGGATGATACCTCAATGGCTCTGGGAGAGGTTGCCGATACACAATGGGTTGACATAAAAAACCTGCTTCTACCCTCACGGGCCAAAGCAGGTATCAATGTAAACAATTTGTAATGATATTTGATATTTAGTATACTTATAATAAAACGCTTACACGAGGATTTGATTTTTCATGTGAATTATTGATAGGACAAAATTAAACAAAGGTTCTTTCTTAAGGATTACCTGTAAAGCTCCTTGTTTTTACACTTTGGCTACTTTTAGCCTCTCCTGCTCTATTTTTTCTATATTCAACCGGATTTTTCCCGGGGGCATACCGAATTTATTCTGACAAAATGTACTGAAAGCAGATACCGAAGCAAAATTATGCCTTTCGGCCAGTTCCTTTATGCTCAACGGAGAGTTGTTGAGATCTTGAAACACACGGGTAGCCTTCTGCGCACTCATCCATTCAGAGGCAGACGTACCAAACACCCGTTGGAATTGCTTTTTAAAACCGGACAAACTGTAATTGGATATTTCCGCCAGCTCCTGTACACTTTTCACCTGACGATAACTTTTGTACATCAGATTCATAAACTGTGCATCTTTCCCTAACATCGGCGAAAAGAAAGCGGCTAACTGCTCTTTGGTATAATACCCCCGCAGCATAAAAAACAATTCTCTCATCTTCGTAGCAAAATAGTAACTGCATTGAAGCCCGTCATTCACACAATTGACAAAAAGATCGATATAGGTATAGATACGCTCATTCATCTCCAACATATGGAATCCTTTCGTGACACCAAATTCATCATATAAACGTTCCAAAGAGATACACTCGCATAACTGCACCACATCACGCAAACGACATATGATCAGATGCACATCTTCCAGGGCTTCCACTTTTATATGACTGCCGGGAGGGAATAGCATAATATTCCCCTTATCTATTTCTTCTCGGATAAATGCACCATATGACAACCTGAAACGTCCTTTCATGGGAAAGACTATTTCGGTATCAACCAAGTTACGTTCAAAAATCATACCAGCCGGGCGTTTAAGTATTTCTAGCTGGGCGTTTTGTCCTTTTTCATAGTTAAAACAGGAAAAGTGCTCCTGTTTATGTAATAAATCCATCCTTATTTCCTTTATCTTTATAGTATACAAAGATAATTTATGTTTTCATTCCTTTTGTTCTTCTTTTTACATTTTATATCAACAATTAAACGCTTTAAAATACATAAAGCATTAAAAAACAAAACATTAATCCACCCCTCTTCTTTCAATAGGCTTTCAGAAAGAGAAAAATGGAACATTTGATAGAATCTTTTAACGTTATATCACTATACCGGAAAGGGCTAAAGAAGAGAGAGAAAAGTGGGGGTGGTTAATTGCGGAAAGTCACCTTTCTGTTCATCACAAAATTAACGGCACCATAGACAAACAATCCTAAAAATTGAGCCAGGTTGGCATGTATCCCCAAGGTTTCTACCATAAACAATAAAGAGATAAACTGAACAGCATAGGCGCATCCGAAAGCCAACAAGAAAAGAGGCACCTCCTGCCAGAAGCGCCCGCCGCCGGATGAAAACACCCAATATTTACTCCAGAAAAAGTTATTTATCAATGCCGCAATATAACCTGCCACATTCGCCCATATATAATTGAAACCTAACAATACCATCATCACCCAAATAACAACGGCGGTTATTAATGCATTCAGTGAACCAATGATTATAAAACGAATGATACGAACAGATTCTTTCAGCATAGACAGAAAAATGAATGTAGAAAAACTATTATTGAAATCAGTCACTTTTTAGGGAGCAAGTAAATAGACCTGCATCTCACATCGCTTACAATGGAAATCCAACTGCAAACGAGTTTCCTTGTACAAGAGAAAAAAGGGTTCCTTAAAAGGAGACTGCTGCTTTTGAAAAACAGGGCACCAACCCATACTATACCGCAGACAGTGCTTGGTAAACATAAGAGGGACACGAGAAGGTCGCGCCTGCTCAAATGCAACATCTACCTTCTCTACCCCATGTTTCTTGTAAAACAAGAGGGCTTTATCATTAGATACATTACCTAAATAGGTCAATTCTTTTTCCGGATATTTGATTTCCTCCTTTGGTTCTTGCCAATGAACAAGTTCTCTTCGGTAACGTATCTTTCTATTTTTCAATAACATCTCGACTCCTGTCTGCCGCATTTTAGCTAAGAGTGAAGAAGGAATAAACCAATTCGCTGATAAATGTATCTTTACTTCTGTTGCTTCAAAGGGAGTATTTCCGAATTTGGAAAGTTGTGTACGGATATTTTCTTGCTGATCGCGGTTGGCAAGCTCTTTATCCAATGACTTAGTCAACATAATCCGGGCATCGGTCTCGTCTGTCATGACCAGGGTAAAGCCCGTCGGGTTATCCAATAGTTCGATGGAGAGGGCTATTTTGCGCTCAGCGGAAGCCTTGCCTAAGAGTTTATCAAATGTATAATCCAGATTCCGGTAAAGATTTGTTTTCGGTTGAATACGAGGCATTTCGGATGGATAGATTCGGTTTATCTCCGCCCGGTTTACCCGGAAACCTTCAAGTTCCCTCTGGGTATTAAAAAAGGCTAAGCCATCGCCATTATGAATCGATTGAGTTCCTGCAACAGTAAATGAATTGCCGCGGATCTCCTTCACCCGCCCAACCGGCTCGCCCAACGACTTGGGGGTATCAAACGAAGTGATATTCTGCTCGCGCCCATATAATAGGTAAGAGGTAAATCCACGGTTGAAACTCTTTTCGGGAACCGGTTGAAAAGTAAAAGTGGACCGTCCGGTCGAAGCCCGTCCGTACTCCGGTCGCCGCTGCATGATATCATCCAAACGCTTTCGGTACCAGGCAGTTATATTTTTCACATAAGCAACATCTTTCAAGCGTCCTTCAATCTTCAACGAAGTGATGCCGGCATCCAATAAATCTTCCAAATTCCCGGAACGATTCATATCTTTCAGTGACAACAGATGTTTTCCGGAAACGATCACTTTCCCATCAGCATCAACCATCGTATAAGGCAATCGGCAATATTGCGCACATTCCCCCCGGTTGGCACTTCGCCCACCGACGGCAGCACTCAGATAACATTGTCCGCTATAACTCACACATAAGGCACCATGCACAAAGGCTTCCAATGCGACGGATGTGTTTGCACGAATCTGACGGATCTGATCTAAAGAAAGTTCACGTGCCAATACAACCTGACGAAATCCTACCTCTTCCAGAAACTTAACCTTTTCCGGTGTCCGGTTATCGGTCTGTGTACTGGCATGCAACGGTATGGGGGGCAGATTCAAGCGGGAAATCCCCATATCCTGTACGATCAGTGCATCCACACCCACCCGATACAAGTCCCATATCAAATGTTCGGTTTCCTCCATCTCTTCATCGAAAAGAATGGTATTAAGTGCTACATATATCCGAACATCATAGAGATGGGCAAAATCACAAAGCGCGCGGATATCATCTATCGAGTTACCGGCAGCCGAGCGCGCACTAAATCGAGGGGCACCGATATACACGGCATCCGCTCCATGCAGGATGGCTTCCCGGCCAGTGATAAGGTCTTTGGCCGGAGAAAGAAGTTCTATTTTTTTTTGTTTGATCACGAAAAAAAAGATTAGTTATAACTAAATAGAGAAGGAATAATATCACGCAGTTTATTGAAACTCACAAAGAAAATTCACTCAATGGAACAATGCCACTCCTAATTCTCCTAAGTCTTTTATATCCTCTCTATTAAACGGTGTCTCCTGATATACATAGTAGTTCAGCCAGTTGGTGAACAACAGATTGGCATGCCCGCGCCAACGCACGACAGGTCCCGCTGCCGGATCGTCATTCCGATAGTAATTCAGAGGTATCTGAATAGGAAGTCCTTTATTTACATCACGCATATATTCATCATGCAAGGTATAAGGAGAGTATTCGGAATGTCCCGTAACATAAAACTCCCTTCCACCCCGCGACATCACGATAGCCACACCCGCCTCTTCGCTCTCTGCAAGCAACGTCAGTTCCGGCACTTTTAATATATCTGCCTTCCGGACTTCCGTATGCCGGCTGTGTGGCACAAAGAATTCTTCATCAAATCCCCGGAAGATAGGCAAATGAGGTTCATACAATGTATGACGGAAGACACCGAACATCTTGGCCGGTAATTCATATTTCGGTACACCGTAGAAATGATAAAGTCCCGCCTGTGCTGCCCAACAGATGTATAAGGTGGAAGTTACATGGGTCCGTGCCCAGTTGAATATAGTTTGTAATTCTTCCCAATAATGAACCTCTTCAAAAGAATAAAGCTCCACCGGTGCCCCGGTGATAATCATGCCATCATAATAATCGTCAGCCATATCTTCGAAGTTTTTGTAGAACGCCTGCATATGTTCGATAGGCGTATTCTTCGATGTATGTCCTTTGATCTTCATAAATTCCATCTCTACCTGAAGCGGTGTATTGCTCAATAACCGGATCAGATCGGTTTCCGTTGTGATCTTTAGTGGCATCAGATTGAGTACAACCACTTTGAGTGGACGAATATCCTGTGTCGTTGCCCGCAGGGAATCCATCACAAAGATATGTTCCTCTTTCAATAGATCGATAGCGGGTATATTCTCTTGTACGTTTAATGGCATAGCTGTATGAGTTTTTATTCTTCCACAAAGATAGGAAAGAGAAATGAAGAATAAGGAATGATGAATGAAGAAAGCTTTTAATTCTTCATTCATCATTCCTAGTTCTTCATCCTTCATTTACTCATACCCTCCTCCCAATGCCTTATACAAACGAATAATGGCTAATTGCTCGTCGAGCACAGCATTATTAAGGCCTATTTGAGCATCAAAGAGTCCACGTTGGGCATCTAAAACGTCGATATAGTTCGTAATTCCATTGATATATTGCAACTGAGCCATATGCATATAGTTGCCCGCAGCGTCCAACAAAGCAGTTCGTGAACGACGAATCTCTTTCACTTTGCGACTGGTGACCAAGGCATTGTTCACTTCCCGAAAAGCCTCCAGTACACTTTTCTGATAACTATATACCTCCTGCTCG
This sequence comes from Parabacteroides sp. 52, assembly GCF_010500925.1. GTDB lineage: Bacteria > Bacteroidota > Bacteroidia > Bacteroidales > Tannerellaceae > QVMG01. The sequence continues at coordinate 5,748 of NZ_QVMG01000002.1, read as the reverse complement.
TAACGCGCCTTAGCAGCCTTCACCCGGGCACGATTCTTTCCCATAGCAAAAAGAGGTTGCAACAGGTCGCCGGCAATAAACCAGGCAGGGCTTTTCAATAAATTACTCAATTCGTTGCTCTCTCCTCCCAAATTACCCGTCAAAGCGATCCGGGGAAAGAGATCGGCCTGAGCCACTCCTACCCGGGCATTGGCTGCGCGCAATTTTTGCTCGGCTATACGGACATCAGGGCGGCGTTCCAAGAGATCGGAAGAAAGCCCCATCGGCAATGTATCGGGCAGGTTTTCATAAGCCAAGGTATAACTCCGGGGTATTGTTCCGTCATATTCGCCCAGTAAGAAAGAAAGATCGTTTTCTTTGATCTGGATATCACGTTGCAAAGCCGGGATAAGTGTTTCGGTACGCGCCAGTTCGACCTGCGCCTGGTTGTAAGCCGTCTGCGAAGTCAGGCCGCCTTCATAACGCAATTTAGCCAAATGTACCGCCTCCTGACGCGCATCCAATGTTTGCTCGACAATAGATAATTCCTGATCAAGGGCAGCCAGTTCATAATATTTGGTTGCTACCTCGGCCACAAGGGTGAGCTGCAGAGCACGTTGCGCCTCTACCGATTGCATATACACAGCAATATCCGCTTCACTGGCCCAACGCAACCGGCCCCAGAAGTCCAGTTCCCACGACAAGGTCAGCTTACCGGAAAACTCCTGACTGGATTTCCGATTATCTCCGCCATAATTCAATTCTTCTTTCTGCGCATTCAGTTTGGCATTCACCTCCGGAAATTGGTTGGCAAACGAGATCCGTTTGGTAGCCAGCATCTCTTTGATTTTTGCCGCTGCCATCCGCATGTCTTTATTATTTTCCAGTGCTTGGTGAATCAATCCCTGCAAAACAGTATCCCTATACAGACTCTGCCACGGAAGATCGGAAACGGAAGAACTGTCGGCACTCCATACGGTATCTGCAGGAATTCCCAACTCTGGGCGATTATAACTTTTACCGACTTTACACGAAGAAAAAGAAACGGCAACAAGAATAACAATCCCGGTTTTATATAATTTAGTGATCCGTATCTTTCTTTTCATCTTATAAATCAAGACAAAGAAGAAAGGAACCATCACAATACCTACAGTGATAGCCACCAACATACCAAAGAATACTCCCGTACCGATGCTATGACGCGAAGCGGATCCCGGACCACTGGCTAATACCAACGGCAGCATCCCCAATACAAATGCCAACGAAGTCATCAGGATCGGACGAAAACGAAGCTGTGCCGCTTGAATAGCAGCCTTTACCACGTCCACACCATCGTCGACCTGCACCTTGGCAAACTCCACAATCAGGATCGCATTCTTCGCAGCCAGACCGATCAGGGTAACCAAACCGATCTGAAAATACACATCGTTTTCCAAGCCGGTAATCCAAACACCCAGATAAGCACCCAAAGCCGCGATCGGCAACGATAGCAATACGGCAATCGGCACAATCCAACTTTCATACTGAGCAGCCAGGAAAAGGAAGACAAAAAGAAAAACCAATGCCAGAATAAACCCGGTCTGACCTCCGGCTTTCTTTTCCTGATAAGAAAGTCCGCTCCATTCAACCCCAATATTCTCGGGCAAATGCTCCCGGGCGATACGCTCCAATGCGGCCATTGCATCACCGGTACTATGACCCGCAGCAGCAACGGCATTGACCGAGGCGGTATTAAACATATTGAAACGCTTGATCGTTCCCGGTCCGGTCGTATAAGATGTTGTACCCAAAGCGGTCAATGGCACCATCGCCCCGTTGGATGCACGAACGAAGAACAATCCGATATTGTCCTGCGTTGCCCGATAGGGTGCTTCGGCCTGGATATAAACGCGGTAGATACGGTTCAACATATTAAAGTCGTTCACATAGACCGCTCCCAGATAAGCCTTCATCGTCGAGAATATATCCGACAAAGGAATACCCAGTGCTTTGGCACGGTCGCGATCGACATCGAAGTAGAGCTGAGGTATTTCCGCTTGCATAGCAGAAGAAATACTCTGAATCTCCGGAGCTCGCGAAGCATAATAAAGGAAAGTATCCCGGGCGCTGACCAGATTATCCCAGGTCGCGTTGCCACGGGCTTCCAATTGCATCTCCAATCCGCCACTTTCTCCCAGGCCGGGAATAACCGGCGGACGATTGAGGTAAGCCTTTATCTCCGGATAATAATAAAACTCCTTCCGGGCAGCATCCATCACATCCCCAACTTTCATACCCGAAGACTTGCGCTCTTCCCAGGGTTTAAGGATCACAGTCAGGACAGCTCGTCCCTGAGAGGTCCCGACACGCGAACTACTGCCGGTCACATTCTGTACATAAGCTACGGCTGGTTGTGTCATTAGATACTGAACGGCTCGCTCCGTCACCACACGGGTACGTTCCAAGGTTGTCCCTTCCGGCATCTCAAGCTCAACAGTAAAAAAGCCTTGGTCTTCCTCGGGAATAAAGCTGGTAGGCAAAGCCCTGTTTAACACGAAAATACAAACAAGCGCAACACCAAACCCGGCTAATATACGGCGTGGATGGGCGATAGCCTTTTGTAAGATCTGCGTGTACTTTCCGTTTCCTCTGGATAGCCAGATATTTATCTTCTGAAAAACGATATTCTTCCGGCCACTCGAAGGTTTAAGCAGTATGGCGCACATCGCCGGGCTCAATGTCAAGGCGACTACCGTAGATAATAATACGGATACAACGATCGTTACCGAGAACTGCCGGTACAACAACCCGGTAATCCCTCCCAGGAAACTTACCGGCACAAATACGGCTGCCAATACCATCGATGTGGCGATCAGCGCACCCGACAACTCTTTCATCGCTTTATGTGTCGCTTCCCGGGCAGAGAGCTTCTCTACTTCCATGAGCCGTTCCACATTCTCGACTACCACAATCGCATCGTCCACCACAATCCCAATGGCCAGAATCAATCCCAATAGGGTTAGCATATTTAGGGAAAATCCCATAACAAGCATAAAACCAAAGGTTCCGATCAATGAAATAGGCACGGCAATAGTCGGAATCAATGCAGCCCGCCAGTTCTGCAACGACAGAAACACAACCAGAATAACTAATAAAAGAGCCTCGAACAAAGTTTTATACACCTCATGAATAGACTGTGAAATATATTCGGTCATATCAAATGGGATATTGTATTCCAATCCCTCCGGGAAGTTCTGGCTGATCTCGCCCATGGCTTGTTTGACATCTTCCGCTACCTCCATTGCATTGGCTCCCGGCAACATATAGATACTCATGATAGCTGCGTTCTTTCCGTTTATCCCACTTTCGGTGGAATAAGAAGAAGCCTCCAGAGAGACACGAGCCACATCGCGCAGACGAACTACGGTCCCGTCGGAATTGGCACGAACCACTATATCTTCAAACTCTTTTACCGTCGAAAGACGACCGGGAGCAGTAATCGGCAGAGTGATATCGACATCCAATACAGGCTGTTTTCCCAATTCTCCGGCTGCCGATTCGCGGTTCTGGTCTTTTAAGGCATCCTGCAAATCTTTTACGGTCAGCCCCATATTCGCCAAACGGTCGGGATAAACCCAGATCTGCATACCGTAATAGCGGCTGCCTACATTCGAGACCCGACCGACACCCGGGATACGACGCAAGACGTCCAATACATTCACCGTGGCAAAGTTACTCAGGTATATCTCATCAAACTTCGGGTCGTCGGACATCAAACTCAAGGTCATCAACTGGCTAGGCGCCTGCTTCTCAATCGTGATACCATTCTGTACCACCTCGGCAGGCAAACGACTCTCGGCCAGTTTCACCCGGTTCTGGATCTCTACAGCCGCCAAATCGGCATTGGTAGACACATCGAAAGTAACGGTGATGCCCAGACCTCCCGAGTTGGAACTGCTGCTTTGCATATAAATCATTCCCGGCGTTCCGTTTAATTCCTGCTCGATCGGAGTGGCCACAGCCTGTGATACCGTCAATGCACTTGCCCCCGAATACGACGCGTTGATACGCACTACCGGAGGAGTAATCTGCGGATACTGATCGATCGGCAGCATAATCAATCCGATAATCCCTACAATAACAATCAGGATAGAAAGAACCGTAGAGAAGACCGGACGATCGATAAAGAATCCCGGCTTCATAATGTGTCCTCCTCTTTCATTAGTTGAACAGCTTCTTCATCCCCGGCACGGACAGGACGAACCTGCAAACCTGGTGTCAGTTTATGGTAACCTTCAATAACCACATCTTCATTGTCACCGAGACCTCGCTCGACAACAATATTATTTCCTATCTCCGGTCCTGTTTGCACAAAACGCTTCTCCGCAATACCATCGCGACGGATAATATAGATAAAAGCTCCGCCACTCTCTATCGACAAGGCTTTACGGGGAACAACAATCGCCCGCTCACGCACATCCAGGAGGAGTTTGACACGAGTGAACTGCCCGGGCAACAATCGCTGGTTGGGGTTAGCTAATTCGGCACGCACACCGAAGGTGCCACTCTGCGGATCGACCAACGGATCAGCAAAATCGACCACGCCTTTGATGGGGTATTCCGTATCATCGGCTAATGTAATAGTGACCGTAGGCTGCCAGGAACGCGTAGAATCCTGTTCCCCAAAGCGGATATTCCGCCGTTCGGCACGCAAATAGTCTAATGCAGTCATTTTAAAGTCAACCAAAACGGTATCACTCTTCACAACAGCAGCCAATTTGGAATTGACACCCGGTCCAACCAGGGCGCCGATATCCACAAAACGTTCACTGATATAACCGGACAAAGGAGAAGTTACAGTCGTATAACCTAACTCCAGTTGAGCCTGATCGAGGTCAGCCTTACTCATGGCAATATTGGCTTCGGCATTCTCTAAAGCAGCGGTGGCATTATCCAGATCCAACTGACTGGCAGCATGCTGCTCGTAAAGCGGACGCAGACGATCTACATCACGCCGGGCTTTGGCCGCCTGAGCTTCGTCTTTCTTCAATTGCGCCTTCGCTTTTTCTACACGGGCTTTATAAGGAGCCGGATTGATCATAAACAAAGGATCATTGCGCTTCACATGCTTTCCTTCTTCAAAAAGCATGCTTTCCAGATAACCTTCTACCCGCGCATGTATCTCAACATAACTGGCTGCCCGTATGCGCCCCATATACTCACCGTAAATATACACATCCTCTTTGGCAGGCTTATCCACAATCACAATGGGTAGTTGAACCTCTTCCTTTTTCTTACACCCAATAACAAACAATAAAAGAACAAACCCTATCAGGCATTCTTTTCGTAACCTTTTTACAACCATTACCTATCTTTTTTCTGTTATAAACCAAAATCTAATAACATAAAGCGTAAAAAAGATGATTTTATTGTATTCATCTCTTTTTACTTCACATTATTTATATAACAATGTAAAGAATAGATATGTTAATCAGTGATTAACGTTTAACGAAAAGTTACTAGTGATTAGTGATTAGTGGTTAGTGATTAGTGATTAACGATTAATGATTAACGTTTAACGATTAATTTGGACTCTACATTTTGATATCCAAACAATGGGTCAAGCTTCCATCCCCCCCTGGTCGCCTGCGACCACCACTAATCACTAAACACTAATCACTAAACACTAACCACTCTTCGTTAATCGTTAACCGTTAATCGTTAACTCCCCTCTCCCTCTTTCTGTAAACAAAAAAAGAGCCTATCTCTTTCGAAATAGACTCTCTCTCT
>NZ_QVMG01000029.1 GCF_010500925.1 Parabacteroides sp. 52 | reverse complement strand
AACTGCTCCACCACTGCAAGCAGTGGTCCCCCTCTTCTTATCCAAGAAGAGGAGCTGAAATAGTACTGGCTGACGCATAAAATACTTAAATGAGTCTCAACAAGATAAGCAATTTTGTTTCTATGAATAAGTAGTAGGCACAATTACCCCGAAGGGGTTTCAAGTGAATAACCGCGGGTTGTCAAACCCGTGGTGTGCGGTTAGTAGATACCCTGAGCCCTGAAAGGGGGCAATAGAACCTCCCACCTTTAAATCGAAATTAGTTGAAGAGTATTTGCAACTGAAGGGTATCCAAGAAGAGGAGCTTAGATAGCCCCGCCTACACTTCCTTTTGATAATTGAAAATTCTCTTCAACTCATTTTTCATTCTCCCTTTTCTATTATCAACAGTGAAAAAAGCGGAGGCTTTTTCTACTGTTGATAGCTATCGTCAGTATTGCCGATGCGCATCGGCAATATTGACGAAGCGCATGGGCAATATTGCTGATGGGCATCGGCAATAGAATTCTCCTAATATTTTTAGAAAACTTCTATTGAAATGCAGGCTTTTTGTAGTATGTTTGTTTTCCTAAAAAGGACAAATGAAAAGCATATTACCTCGGCAGTCTTGGCGAAAAACACTGTTGCCTTATCGTAAGATACGGTATAATAAAGGACATGGAGTGCATTCCCCTTTTGTTTTTAATCTGATAACAAAGGTGATAAATGACCGTTGTTCTTTTTATTGTTTTCAGGAAATTGAAAATGTACGCAAGCATCTCCTTCAAAAGAATACGCTGATAACCTATCCCGACCGGCGGCATAAAAACAAATCCCGGCAGGCAAGCCTTGCCGCTGTTGTGAAGCGGGAGGCGATACAACCTAAGCGGGGGGCTTTATTGTTTCGGCTTACCAACTATTTCAAGGCAGAGAAGATTTTGCAGATAGGGCCTTCTATGGGCATTTCGACGCTTTACCTGAGTGCGTATGCGCCCGGTTTGACCTGCGTTTCTCTGGAGCGCGTGGCGGAGCTGGCAATGATTTCGGGTGAGGTGTATAAACAGGCGGCGCGCACGGCGATCGACTTGCAGGTGGGTAGCTACCGGCAGTTGTTACCGGGTATTCTGCAAAAGATGGGAAAGGTTGATTTTGTCTTTTTCAACGGGCGTATCGAGCAGGAATGCCTTTTCGATCTGGTGACAGCCTGTCTGCCGTATACGCATGAAAACAGTGTTTTTGTGGTGGAAGATATAAATAGGAATAAGGAAATGCGAACAAGTTGGAAAAAAATTTGTTCTTTACCTGAAGTAAGCGTTTCATTGGATTTGTTTTCTTTGGGCATTGTCTTATTCAATAAGAAATTACATAAACGGAATTATATAGTCTATTTTTAAAGCGTATGAAGAAGAGTGTTATCTATACAGGAGGAGGGGATAAAGGAATGACCTCTCTGGTGGGTGGACAGCGTGTGTCAAAGGCGAATCAGCGTATTGAAAGCTATGGAACGGTGGATGAACTGAACACATTCATCGGGCTGTTGATGACCTCGTTGAAAGACGAAGAAGAAAAGGCTTTTTTATTGTTTGTGCAACATAAATTGTTCACGATCGGTTCCTACCTGGCTACCGATCAGGAAAAGACAGAGTTGAAAATCGAGAGCCGGGTCACCACCGAAACGATTGAACGTATCGAGAAAGAGATCGATCGCCTGGATGAAAGCTTGCCTCGGATGAAGCAGTTTCTGTTGCCGGGAGGGACGCCTGCTGCGGCATTGGCGCATGTCTGCCGCACGGTCTGTCGGCGGGCTGAGCGTGAAATATACCGTTTGGCCGAAAACAGTCCGGTTGAAGAGCCGGTGCTTGTGTTTATCAATCGTCTCTCCGACTACCTTTTTGTTTTGGCACGTCAGGAGAGCCTGCGGGAGGGGGGACATGAAATTATTTGGGATTATACTTGCATCTAAAGAATAAAGTTCTATTTTTGCGGGAAAATTGAAAACCAGACTGTCTTTGTACAGTTTTAATACTTAACGATCTATGTATTGGACCTTAGAATTGGCTTCAAAGTTAGAAGACGCCCCTTGGCCTGCAACCAAGGACGAATTGATAGACTACGCTCAACGTTCCGGGGCACCGTTGGAAGTGATTGAGAATTTGCAGGAGATGGAAGATGAAGGTGAAATTTACGAGTGCATGGAAGACATTTGGCCGGATTATCCAAGTAAGGAAGATTTCTTTTTCAACGAAGAAGAATATTGACGCACGTATACGTACGTATAGAATATAAGGACGAGGTGACAGGCTGAAGTGTTGTTCCCTCGTCTGTTTTTTTGTTGGGAAATACAATTTATATGTATCTGAACCGTTTCAATAGCATCAAAGATTGTATTTGCTATTATCGGCTCAGGGCTGATTCGGCGCAAAGAACTGAAATAAATGAGAAGAGTCCTTCTGTCCATTCTGGTGATTATATGTACCTGTGCAGGTCTTGTACGGGCACAGGATGATGCGCAGTTCACGCAGTATTTTATGGCGATGGGGTATTATAATCCGGGTTTTGTCGGTACGTCGGAAGACCTGAATATGTTTGCCCTTCACCGTCAACAATTTGTCGGATTCAAAAGAAATCCGCGCTCTTTCTTTGTCATGGCCGATATGCCGATGAAATTCGGACAGACGAACCATGGGGTAGGGGTGGTGTTCTCCTCCGAGTCTGCCGGGCTTTACCAAAATTCCATGGTCTCTGTGCAATATGCCTATAAACATAAATTGTTCGGTGGTGAGTTGAGTATCGGTGTACAGGCCGGACTGGCAATGCGTGGCTTTGATGGAGACTCGGTCTACATCCCGAACCTGATCGGATCGGGAGGAGATAATCAAATCGATGGAGCAATCCCCCTGAGCAAGGTGAAAGGTAATGCGGTGGACTTTAACGCCGGTATTTATTATACCCACAAGAAGTTTTATGCCGGCTTTGGACTTACGCATATTCTGGAACCGGAGGTAAAGCTGACCGAATCCTCTCATATCTATATCGGCAGAGCATTTAATTTAACAGGTGGATACAATATTCAACTGGAGAATCCGTTGTATGAATTACAGCCCTCCGTTTTTGTTCAAACGGATATGCAGAGCTATCAGGCGGATATCACCGCCCGCCTTGTTTATAATAAAATGTTTGACGGAGGTGTCTCCTGGCGAACAACCAAAGCGATGATAGTCATGTTGGGAGCAACATTCGGCCGTTTTCATGTAGGCTATTCCTATGATTATTCCTATTCGCCCATTCGCAAGGGGACGAGCGGGAGTCATGAAATAATGATGAAATACAGTCTGAAGTTAAAGAAAACAAAGACAGGAAAAAACAGACACAAAAGTGTACGTATATTATAGTAGTATATGAAAAGAATATTATTTGTACTTATGGCAGTAGCCATGTTAACCTCATGTGGTAGAGGACTCAGTGGAGCCGGAGGCGAAGTGACGGGTGTTCGCTCGGTAGCTGTTAATGAACCGGCACCTTATGGTATGGTGCTGATCAAACGTGGTTCTTTTGAAATGGGGCCTTCGGATAAAGATTCTTTATGGGGCATGATCCCGGATACCAAAGGGGTGTCCTTTGATGCCTTCTGGATGGATCAGACGGAGATAACGAATGCCAAATACCGACAGTTCTTATTCTGGGTGCGTGACTCGATCATCCGCGAACGCCTGGCCGATCCACAATATGGAGGAAACGATTTGTTTAAAATCACAGAAGACCGTTACGGAGAACCGGTAGAGCCTTACCTGGACTGGAGCCGGCCGATTCCCTGGAGACGCGCCAGTGAAGACGAACTCTTGGCAATCGAAAGCGTCAATTATATCAATCCCATCACCGGAGAGAAAAAATTGGATGACAAACAGATGCTCTTTAAATATGAAGTATATGATTATACGGCAGCGGCATTGCGTAAACACCGGTTGAATCCGGCTGAACGTGTGCGCAATACGGACATCAAAGTCGATCCGAACGAGGTCGTTATGATCTCGAAAGATACAGCCTATGTGGATGAGGATGGACGGGTAATCAGTGAAACAATCACCCGCCCGTTAAGCAGTGAATGGGATTTCCTGAATACATACATCATAAATGTGTATCCGGACGAGACCTGCTGGGTGAACGATTTTAACAATGCCTATAACGAACCGTATACGAGAATGTATTTCTCTCATCCGGGATACGATGATTATCCAGTCGTAGGGATCTCCTGGGAACAGGCAAAAGCCTTTTGTGTATGGCGTACGAACTTATTTAAGCAATCGCTGAATATGGCCCAAGGACAGTCGATCGAACCTTTCCGTCTGCCGACAGAAGGGGAGTGGGAATATGCTGCCCGCGCCGGAAAAAATGAAAATAAATACCCTTGGGCTACGGACGATTTACAAAATAATAAAGGATGTTTCCTGGGGAACTTCAAACCGGGGGACGGTAATTATACGGAAGACGGTCACCTGATCCCTGCCCGTGTAGGATCTTTCTCACCGAACGAATTCGGCTTGTTCGATATGGCAGGAAATGTGGCGGAATGGACTTCGACCAGCTTCTCTGAATCCGGTCCGGCACAGATGAGTGATATGAATCCGGAGCTGAGCTATAATGCGGCCAAAGAAGATCCGTATGCGATGAAAAAGAAAGTCGTTCGCGGAGGTTCCTGGAAAGATGTGGCACAGTTTATCCGTTCGGATATGCGTACTTTCGAATATCAAAACGAAACCCGTTCGTATATAGGTTTCCGTTGTGCGCGCACGCAAATCGGTTTCTCCCGGTCCAAAGGAAAAAAATAAAGAAGAAAAAGATATAAATAGCTCAATAAAAAATGGGAAAATATAGAAGATATAAGAATAAGATAGAGATGTTTCTTTCCAGTGAAAAAGGGAAACGCATATTGAACTTTGCCTATAGTTGGGGAGCTTCTATCGTTATTATAGGAACCATGTTCAAGATCCTTCACTTGCCTTATGCAAACTGGATCATCGGTATTTCACTGTCTGTTGAAGCACTCATATTCTTTATTTTCGGTTTTGATAAGCCGAGTAGTGAATACCATTGGGAAGATGTATTCCCTGTGTTGAAATCCAAAAACCCGATGGATCGTCCGGACTTTGCCGGCGGGGGCATTTCTTCTTCTATGACACACATGGAAGGACAGGATGACGCTATGGTACGTCCGCAAGGCAATGGCCGCGGAGGCTATGTGGGAGCGAATATTACCGGAGGAGGAAACCTGAATATATCCGGTTCACTCGATATATCCGAAGAGGATACGAAGAACCTCTCAGACAGCATCAAGAAACTGAGTGGGGCTGCCGAGCAGATCTCGAAGATGGCAGAGTTGACCGAAGCGACCCAACAATACCTGGAGCAATTGTCCGGCATGTCGGAAAAGATGGAACGTTTCAGCCAGGTGACAGGCTCTTTGACAGATGTATCGGATACTTTGTTGAGTTCTTATAAACATATTACAGATAATTCGGACGGTATCAATCAGAACTCACGCGGTTATGTGCAACAGATGGAAACGTTAAACCGCAATATTTCCGGTCTGAATACAATTTATGAAATACAATTGAAGAGCATCAGCTCGCAGATTGAATCGATCGAACATATCAACGGAGGATTGAACCGGATACGGGAAATGTATGACGGCTCTGTGGTGGACAGCTCGGTCTTCCGGAACGAAACCGAAAAGATGACACGGCAGTTGACCGAATTGAACCAGGTATATACCCGTTTGTTGCAGGCTATGACTGTGAATATGCCGGGTGTCGCTCCAGTGAATCCTTATCTGCAACAACAGCAACAACAGGGGGCATATCCGCAACAGGAATACCAACAACCTCCTATGCAGGGGAATCCGTACCAGCAACAACAAGCCTATACCAATAATCCGAATAAATAAATACTATGGCAGTAGGAAACAATCCGAATTCACCGCGTCAAAAGATGATCAACCTGATGTATCTGGTGTTCATCGCTATGATGGCTCTCAATGTCTCTTCTGAAGTGTTGGAGGGCTTTGAGTTGGTGGAAGATAGTTTGAAGACTTCTATTGATAACTCATCCCACCGCAACAATATCGTTTCCGGAGAAATGGATGCTTATAATAAGATCAATCCGGAGAAAACGAAAGAGTGGTATGAAAAGAAAAATCAGGTAAAAGAGGCTTCCGATAAGTTGTATAACTATATTCAGGATCTGAAAGTACGCATCGTCAAAGCCGCTGACGGAAAAGACGGGGATGTGAATCATATAGAACGGAAAGATGACCTGGAAGCCGCTTCGCGTATTATGTTGGCTCCTGTGGTAGGTGAAGGAAAGAAACTCCGCGAATCGATTAATGCGTATCGCGAATTGATGGCAAATATGGTACAGGATACGGTAAAAACCCGGATCCTGGAGGCCAGCTTACATACCACTCCTCCGCAAAAGGCCGGTATCAATACCCGTACCTGGGAAGAAGCCTTGTTTGAAGGGATGCCTGTAGCAGCGGCAGTGACTCTGTTGACTAAATTACAGAGCGATGTGCGTTATGCGGAAGGCGAGTTGCTTACGTATCTGTTGAGCAGTGTGGATGTGGGCGATTATAGAGTAAACACGATTAAGGCACAGGTGATCCCTGAAAGTCAGATCGTTATGCGTGGTACTCCTTACCGTGCCAATATCGTTCTCTCGGCAGTGGATTCAACCAAACGTCCGAATATCCATGTGAATGGACAAGACTTACCGGTGGAGAACAGAGGGGTTTTTACTGCCCAAACGACAACGACAGGTACTTTCCCGGTCAAAGGGTATGTTGAAATGCCTAACAGTGATGGTACGATGATGGTGCGTGAGTTTGAAAGTGAATATTTTGTCACAGAGCCGAGTGCGACGGTTGCTCCGATATTGATGAATGTATTATATGCGGGAATTGAAAATAAAGTGCGTATAGCTGTACCCGGTGTACCCAGCGGAAACGTTACTGCCACGATGACAAATGGCAGCCTGACTCCTGCCGGAGACCTTTGGGTGGCTGTACCTACGACCGTAGGTACCGAAGCGGTGATCAGTGTAAACGCTCGCATGGCCGATGGCCGTTCGGTGGAGATGGCCAATAGCTCTTTCCGGGTGCGTGCCTTGCCCGATCCGCTTCCGTATATCGAATACAAAGATGCCAATGGGAATATGCGTAAATACAAAGGAGGAACGCCTATCTCTAAACGCAGTCTTCTCGAAGCAGGCGGTATTCTGGCAGCCATAGACGATGACTTTATCAATGTTGAATTTGCGGTGATCCGTTTTGAACTCACTTATTACGATGCGTTTGGTAATGCCTTGAAAGAGGTGGCCGAAGGTGGTAAGTTCTCCGAACGGCAACGTAGCCGCATCAGTGATATGAGCCGAGGCAAACAATTCCTTATCTCAGGAGTCGTAGCCAAAGGACCGGATGGTTTAGAACGATCTATTCCCCCTATTCAAGTAATTGTAAATTAAGCAAAAATATATATGAAACATTTGTATTATATACTGGTTTTATTGAGTGCGTTTTGTGTGTATAGCGTAGAGGCACAGGAGCCTCCCCGGAGAACACCCCAGGCTACACGCGGGGGACGTGCCGAGACGCAAAAGAATACAGGTCTGCCTGATCTGACCGTGCGGGCACAGGATATGAATGAACGCAATACACAGCAGGTGGGCAATGCTCGCTGGATGCGTGTGCTCTACAGGAATGTAGACCTTTCCAAAGAAGTAAATGCTCCTTTATATTACCCGGTACGCCCCTTGAACGGTTCGATGAATCTCTTTACGACCATCTTCCAATTGATGAGTGAAGGTAAACTGGTGGCCTATGAATACAATTCGGATGGTTATGAAGCATTTGATGAAGAGCATATCGTGAACTTCAAGGATGTGTTAGACCGGGCTTATATTTATTATGAAGAAGTGCCCGGACGTCCGGGAGAACCTTCGTCGTTTGTGATTAACGAAGGCGATATACCTTCCGGGGATGTACAGTCTTATTATGTAAAAGAAGCCTGGTATTTCGATCAGAACAATTCTATCTTCGATGTGAAGATCTTGGCTATTTCTCCTATCCTGACAACAACAGATGATTATGGAGCTACGCAAACCATGCCTTTGTTCTGGCTTCCTTATGAGAATATTCGCCCCTATATCAATACGACTTACATCATGACCTCCAGCATAAACAATGCAAAGACATTTACCATTGATGATTATTTCCGCCGGCGGATGTTTGAAGGGGATATTATCAAGACGGAGAACCTGATGAACAAAACGATGCAGGAGTTATACCCTCAACCGGATTCTTTGCAATTGGCACAGAAAGCAATCGAAACCCAGTTGGAAACCTTTGAGAAATCTCTTTGGTTCCAGCCGGATACGACAGCAGTGGTAGATAGTAAAGCCGATAAAAAAGCCAAAAAGAAAACCTCTGTCCGTGGCCGGGTTTCCTCCACAACAGAAAAAGAAAAAGCCGCTTCTACCCAAACAACCAAAGCAGCGAAGGCCCCTAAAGCAGAGAAGTCTTCCGCTCCGGTACGAAGCGTTCGTCGCACCCGATAAATAAAAATAGGAATACTTTCTCTATGCAAATGCATAAGATAAGAAGACTACCGGGAAACCGGTGGTCTTTTTTATTGGATAATTACTCCTTATTAACGGAACTTTCACAACTTTTTACACTTACTTTGTGTCTATATTAATATGCGTTCGATAGCTCCCGAAAGAGCGTTCATTACTTGGTCCTGTGAAGATATGGGATCTTACAGCCTTTCCTTGGGGTAGGTTAGGGGAGTATAACTTTAAACAATACATAATACGATTGATATGAATGGTAAAGCAATTTTTATAACCGTTTTAGTCTATTGCTGTTTGGGATTGATAGCAATATCTTGTAAGTCCACTCAATCAGCGGATGAACAAAAAGTCATAAAAGAAGCTGTGGATACAAGAAACACACCGCAATGGATCAAAGAACTGATCGCCCGGATGAAAGAGCAATTGGAAGTAGACCAGGATGCCTTTCCCTCCTTGATAGAAGACGTGGAGAACTATGCCGCCGAAATGCCGGATAAATCATGCAAAGCCCTTTTGCATTCTATGGCGGCAGAGATGTATTCTTCTTATTATGAACAGAACCGTTGGCAAATAAACCGAAGAACTCCCCTTGCCGGATTGGTTCCTGCCGATATGCGTGTATGGACTGCCAACTTGTTTACCGAAAAGATAAAAGAACAGCTCGCCTTGTCTTTGCAACCGGCGGATTTATTGCAACATACACCGGCAGCCCTTTTCCAGGAAATTATGGAGACCGGAAAGGACGCAACGACCCTTCGGGCGACCTTATATGATTTTCTGATGCAGCGGGCTGTAGATATTCAGCCGGCAGCGGAAACGTACCAGGCATGGCTGGCTTTCCGTAAAACACAAAATGACCCTAAAGCAGCGTTGTTGGTTGAATTGGATTATTTAGATTATACCTATCGCTCGGATATAAACAAGGATTCTTATGCGGCTTACGAAGCGGCATTAAAGCAATTACTCAACCTGTATGAATCCTATGATTTCTCTACAGAGATTCGTATCAAACAAGTGGAGTTACTGGATAACGGGCGTTACCTGTCCAATAACCCGGATTCTGTGCAAGCCGTTAAATATAGTCTCCTTCAAGAGAGTATCGCTAAGTATCCGAAGTATGAACGGATACGCGTCTTGGAAAATGCACTGGGGACGATGGAAGAGCCTATGTTAAGTGTAGAATTGGCAAATACCGTTTATCCCGGCAAAGAGACATCCGTGAAAATCTCCTATAAAAATATACAGGAAGTAACGATACGTATTTATGAGAGTTTGCAAAACCCCGTAAACCTTGTTTCTTATAATAAGAACCAACAACAGGAAAAAGGGCGGTTGAAGAAAGAAATCAACCTGCGGTTGCACCCGCGAAATACATACGCTCACCAGGATACCCTCCTGCAGTTGCCAATGGTGGCTGAGACCGGCTTGTATGAATGGGTGACCACTGTGCCGGGAAAGAAGTTGAAAACGGAAAATACGATAAGTGTCAGTCGCCTGGCTGCCCTTCACCGGTCCACCCTCGGGGGAGGCAAAGAAGTATTGGTGACAGATAAGATAACCGGTAAACCTGTATACCCGGCAACGGTGAATTATTTTGTCGGCAAAAGACGTGACCCGCAATTGGCGGGCACGGTACAAACAGATAAAGACGGCCTGGCTACGCTTCCGATGCAGACCGATATCGTAGCGTTTCAGGCGGTTGTGCCTGGGGATGAATCCGGTCGGTTGACTACGTTATATATGCGTGAAGAACCGGAAGTAACCATCCAGGAGAGGGTGAATGTCTCCCTCTTTACGGACAGGGGGCTTTACCGTCCCGGACAAACCTTGTTCTTTAAAGGGATTGCCTGGGTGTTGAATGAAAATCAATCGCGGGTAGCCGCCAATCAAATGTTTACCATCATCCTCCGGGATGCCAATTATAAGGAGGTATCTACAAAGAAAGTAACCACCAACGCCTTCGGTTCGTTTCATGGAGAATTTCTTTTGCCCAAGCAGGGATTGAGTGGAGGTTATACGGTATCTGCCGGGAACTTCTCAGCCTATGTGCAAGTGGAAGAATATAAACGTCCCACTTTTGCACTTGAAATGCAACCGATAAAAGAGGAGATCGCTTTTGGCGATAAAGTGACCTTGCAAGGCAAGGTACAGACTTTCTCCGGTGTAGCCTTGCAGGGGGGGGAAGTGGAATGGCGAATCATACGTCGTCCTTTCTGGATGCGTATGGGGGGGATGAGTAATTATGCGAATGAACAGGTGGCAAATGGAAGTACCTCTATCTCACCGGAAGGCACCTTCTCTGTTTCTTTCGTCCCGGAAAAGACAACGCCTGTTTTCGGCCCTCTTCAGTATCAGAATTATGAGATCATTGCATTGGCGACCGACACTAAAGGGGAAAGCCAGGAAACGCGTTATACTTTCTCGGTGGGTGATACCGGAATGATACTAACGACCGATCTGCCCGCCCAATCAGACAAAGCCAATCTGGAGCCGGTTATCTCTGCCCGCTTGTTGAATGGGGAAAAGACAACGGCTACCGGGCAATTTACGATAGTGCCCCTGGCTGCGCCGGAAGCAGCAAACAATCCGAATACTGTTTATACCGCCGGCAAACCGGTAGCTGTCGGTACCTTTGTCTCCGACAAAGCTTTGTCTAAAAATATACTCTCTTCTTTATCATCTGGTCGCTACCGGATATACATCACCGCCTTAGACAGTAAAGGCAGGGAAGTGAAAGCAGAGCAAGATTTTGTATTGTATGCTAAAGACGATAAAAAACCTCCTGTCTTTTCACATACCTGGTTGATTCAGGATAAAACAACTGTGGCTCCCGGAGAAGATGCCGTCTTTACATTCGGTACATCCGATAAAGAGGCTTATGTATTGTATGAAGTCTTTCAGGAAAAGAAATGCCTGTATCGCAAAAGAATGGTATTGAATGATGAGAATCAGTTGTTTAAGATCCCATTCAAAGAGGAGTACGGAAAAGGTATTGTGGCGAGTTTTACCTTTGTGAAGAAAGATGAAGTGTATACGAACCAGGTGCAATTCACACGTGAACAGCCAGACCGGAAACTTAGTTTCCGTCCGGAGACTTTTCGTGACCGTTTGTTGCCGGGCAGTGAAGAAGTGTGGAAATTCAAGGTGATGGATAGTGACTCCCTCGCTATTACCGCTTCTGCTGCGGAGGTCTTGGCAAGCATGTACGATATGTCTTTGGATAAGATCCTTCCTTTTCAGTGGTTTTTCTCTCCTGAGCGCTCGTTCTCTGTGCAAGCCCCTTGGTTTCATAAAAGCGAAGGCTTTGGCAGTGTGTATCAGTATGAGGTGGACTATTATGCGTCTTTGCCTGTGACAGAATATGTGTTTGACCGTTTGGACTGGCAGGATATGATGCTATCGTCTAATGGCTTTTATTCGATGCGGACTGATGTGCGTGGAGGAGGAGCCAGGATGAAATCAATGTCCCCGACAGTGGAAGAGGATGCTGCCTATGCCGATGTAGTGTTGCCCACAGGAGATGTACAGACCGAATCGCAGGATCAGATGAATACGACAGAGGAAAGGCAACCGGAAAATGCCATTTCGCCTTATGCGTTGCGCACCCATTTCAATGAAACGGCCTTTTTCTTCCCCTCTTTGATAACCAATGAGGCAGGGGATGTGATTCTTCGTTTTACAATGCCTGAAAGCAATACCACCTGGAAATTGCAGGCCATCGCTCATACGAAAGACCTGAAATACGGATCGATAAGCAAAGAAGTTATCACCAGTAAACCTTTTATGGTACTTCCTCATTTGCCTCGTTTCTTGCGGCAGGGCGACCGTGTCTCGCTCTCTTCGCAGCTTATCAATCAGTCGGAGAAGGCGATAAGTGGGAAAGTACGCCTGGAATGGTTTGATCCGGCGACAGACAAACCGGTAGCCGGCTGGGAGATGGAACAAAAAGAATTTACCCTGAAAGCGAATGCCCAGGCGATGGTGCATTGGGAAATGGTTGTGCCTGCGGGTAAGGATTTATTGGGTTGCCGCATTGTCGCGGATGCCCCGGAAGGAAGTGATGGAGAACAACACCTGCTCCCTGTTCTTCCCAACCGGATCCTGGTGACGGAGAGCACGCCTTTTTACCTGATGCATGAGAAAGAGAAACAAATAGAGGTCTTCCAACCGAAAAAAACGATCGATCCTTTCCGTTTGACACTCGAAGTCAGTGCGAATCCGGTATGGTATGCCGTACAAGCTTTGCCAACGATGACGACCCCCGAGAAGGAGGATGTCTTGTCCTGGTTTGCTTCTTATTACGGAAATACATTGGCTGCCTCCATCGTGCAGGCGCATCCCCGCTTGCAAGAGGTGATTCGTCTGTGGACGGCACAAGGAGGTGATGCCTCTACCCTATATTCCAACCTGGAAAAGAACGAGGAATTGAAGAATATCCTATTGGAAGAAACCCCATGGGTATTGGCGGCAGAGAATGAGACAGCACAAAAACAACGCCTCTCTCTCCTGTTTGATATGAACAGAGCCCAGGCACAAAGGGATATGGCCTTGCAACGCCTCCTCGATCAACAGAGAGAAGATGGGGCATGGGCTTGGTTTAAAGGGTTTTATCCGAACCGAAATATGACGCTTGCCATCCTGAAAGGCATGACGCAGTTGGCGCGCTTGGGGGCTGTGCAATACAATCAACAGGAGAAAGAGATGCAGATGCGTGCCCTCCATTATCTCGATGAAACAATACAAAAGGATTATGAGATACTGAAAAAAAATAAGACGGACTGGGAGAAGGTGATCCCTTCAGCCGAACAACTCGAATACCTCTACGTCAGAAGTAGTTACCGCGATATCCCGGAGTTGGGCGATGCGCGCGAAGCTATCCGTTATTATACCGGACAGGCCGAAAAGAACTGGTCTGCATACTCTCTCTATGGCCGGGCACAGATCGCTCTGCTTATGCATCGCAATGGCAAAAAAGAGGTGAGTGCAGAGATCATGTCCTGGCTGCGTAAGACTGCTACTCGCTCGGATGAACAGGGTATGTTCTGGGCAAATAATAAGAGAGGAAATGACTTTTATACCTCTCCGATAGATGTACATTGTCTGTTGATTTTGGCTTTTCATGAGTTATCGCCCGCATCGCAAGAGGCCGACCGTATGAAGCAATGGCTCTTGAATCAAAAGCGTACCCAATCCTGGGAAACAGTACCTGCTACTATGCAGGCGGTTCATGCCATCCTCTTGCATGGCAGTGATTGGCTGAATCAGGAGAATACCCTAACCGTGCAATGGGGAAATAAAACCTATAATACCTCTGCCGGTGAAGCAGCCACCGGTTATATAAAAGAAGTATTGACCGGGACGGATATCTCGTCGCAGACCACTCAATTGACCCTGCATAAGGAAGGAACAGCCCCGGCCTGGGGAGCTGTCTATAAACAATATTTTGCCCCTCTCGATCAGGTGACTGCCGCCAAGACGGGGTTGCATGTAGAAAAGGCTTTGTTTGTAGAAACGAATAACGGCAGGGAACGCCAAATACGTCCTGTCACGCAAGAGCAACCGCTTCGTGTGGGGGATAAGGTGATTGTCCGCTTAACCTTACGCGCAGACCGTGAAATGGATTATGTCTACCTGAAAGACCTGCGTGCCGGATGTTTTGAACCGGCTGAACAGGTGTCCGGAACGACTTACCAGGATGGTGTTTATTTCTATCGTTCCCCCAAAGATGTATCGCAAAACTTCTTTATCCAACGATTACCCAAGGGTGTCTTTGTGTTGGAATATCCGGTATACGTCTCTCGTATAGGCGAATATGCTGCTGGAATCAGTACCATTCAATGCCTCTATGCCCCGGAATTCACTTCCCATACGGAAGGGGGAAGAATCAGGGTGGAAGGAGGAATTAACGATTAACGATTAATGATTAACGGATGAAGGAGGAGGGATTAGTGGTTAGTGATTAGTGATTAGTGATGAACGATGAGTGAAGCATGAAGCATGAAGGATTATAATTTACAATTTATAATTAACAATTAATTATTAGTGACTGGCACTCTCTTGGCTCCTCTTCTTGGATAAGAAGAGGGGGACCGCCGGCCTGGCCGGTGGTGGAGCAGTTTGATGTATTATCATGCAGTCCGATATCTTATCACGCCGAATTCCAAACATGTACACAATAGAAAACAGCTATAAACAGTTATTCTAAAAAAGGTATA
>NZ_QVMG01000028.1 GCF_010500925.1 Parabacteroides sp. 52 | reverse complement strand
GAGAGGATCAGTTTTGATTGGCGAACAGGGGTCAACGAGGAGAGGATTTTCCAATGTTTATGGTACAGGCTTTTCTTATATTTCCACTGGAGGGCACGGACATGGACAAGGCAATGAGGAAGGACAGCATGGCTCCGAACACGAACATACGGATTATTCCGATGAGCCATACAGCCGCTTTGATATAGGTGCTACATACAGGGCACAAATAAAGAAAGTAAGGCTGCAAGCAGGCGTATCGCTATTGAATGTGTTTGGTACTAAGAATATAAAATACAACTATCAGATTTCCGGTCAAAATACTGCAACAAATATCTTCACAAAAGCAACTCCATTTACTCCAACGGTATTTCTTGAAATTATTTTTTGATTTATGGTAGGGTAAACCCTGCTTTATGCGGTTACTATTACGAAAGCGCTTCAGAAAAAAACAAAGTACAAATTCGTAAATTAGTAGATCAAATGAAAAAGTTATTTTATTCGTTGGCAGTAGTTTTATTTGCAGTAACATTCGTTGCTTGCAGTAATGACGACCATGAAGATTTTGGGACATCAGCAAAACAAGATATTGAAGCCAGAGCTGCGGCTTTAGGATTTGATGATGTTGCAGCTTACCAAGCAAGTGTAGCAGAGCAATGTTCAGCGGGAAATCATGAAAATTGTGATATTTATAACGATGGCACTCACGAAGCCTGCGCATATTCCGACCATTCAGGGAAAAACCATGACGGCACCCATCACAATGGAACCGATCATGGAACACATGACAAAGATGGTCATTCACACGGTTCGCATGATGGTAAACACCATTAATAACCTTTATGTACGATGGGATTCAATAAAGGGGAAACAATTTCTTTATTGAATCCCTTTTTTAAAACACATTGCCTATAATAAAATTATCTAACCACAGTTAAGATATTAAGTTTGAAAAATAAATGTTCCATATCCGCTATTGTACTCTCAACCATACTATTTTTGGTTTTTGCAGTTATTCCACATCATCATCATGGTGGGAAAGCCTGCATTGTTATCGAGTTGTGTGAGTTGGATAATGCAATAAACGATGAACATACACATCACAGCGATACGGATAGTGAGCAAAATCACGATGAAACCTGTATTGCTAAATCAAAATTCATCATTCCTACATCTGTTGATGAAACAAAACTAAAAGTATCAGATAATCAAAATGATACTGTTTTATTTCCTATCTTTTTCCTTGTTGGAAATTTATTTAATTATAGTTTAGATAGTTCATTTATCGAATCTGATTACGGTGAGTATATACTAAGCTATAAATCCGCAGCAGCAAATCAATTTCATGGTTTGCGGGCACCTCCTTTCACCTTTTCATAACAGAAAGACTAAATTATAGTCTTTATCCTTTGTGCTTGTAATCTATCTTCCGGTAGATACTAAGCCACCGCTATATCTAATTTTCCGAACAATCCCAAAAAAATAATATAAATAAGATGTTTTTAAAATTGACAAAAGCATTGTGTACCATTGTGTTATTACTTTCGGTTTCACTCCCAAATGCTTATACCCAAACAAATAATAACACGCTTTCTGAAAGCGATAGTATTCAGGTAAATGACTATAAATTCTCATATAAACAATTAATAATACCTGCATCCCTGATGTTGTACGGAACAATAGAAGCAACATTAGCGCCCAAAAATCGCCTATTAAACTATGCCATAGGGCATGAAGTAATAACACACAAACCTGAAAAGTTTCAGATTGATGATATAACGCAATATGTACCTGCGGCGAGTGTATATGCTTTAAACTTAGTCGGGATAAAAGGCAAACACAATTTCAAAGACAGGACGATTATTTTAGGAATGGCAAGCCTGTTCACGGCGGCTTCAGTGAATGGTTTAAAATATACGGCACGAGTTGAAAGACCAGATAAATCCGCAAAAAATTCTTTTCCGTCAGGGCATACGGCAATCGCTTTTATGGGTGCTGAATTTCTTTGGCAAGAATATAAAGATGTTTCAATCTGGTATGGAATAGCGGGATATACTATCGCTGCGGGAACCGGAGCATTCCGCATATACAATAATAAGCACTGGGTAGGCGACGTCGCATTCGGTGCCGGGCTTGGCATATTAAGTACAAAACTTGCCTATTGGCTCTATCCTACTGTTGAAAAGAAAATATTTAAAGGTGGTCAGGAGAAAAAGAACAAACGAAATCTTGCTTTTTACCCCTATTACACAGGTCAGCAGGGTGGTTTATCGCTTTCAATGCAATTTTAAAATATAAATGATATGAACTCTACAAAAGATTATGATTTAACCATAATAGTTCCTGTTTATAATGAAGAAGAAAATATAAACAAACTTGAAAAGGAACTATCTGAATATGTATGTTCTTCATCAGTAAAAACCTGCATACTATTCGTTGATGATGGATCGAAAGACCAAAGCAAAACATTGATACAGGAAGTGTGTCAGCGAAACCGTCATCTTTTTTATATAAGTTTTGCTCGAAATTGCGGATTAAGCGCAGCTATAAAAGCAGGGATAGATATAGCCCAGTCGTCATTTGTCGGATATATAGATGCTGATTTACAAACAGCGCCTAAAGATTTTGAACTTTTATTGCCATATAGAAATGAATATGAAATGGTAATGGGTATCCGTACAGGACGCAAAGATAGTTTAGGAAAAAAACTATCGTCGAAAATAGCCAATAGTTTTCGCCGCATGATGACTAATGACGGCATAGAAGATACGGGGTGTCCACTAAAAATTATTCATACCGAATACGCTAAACGCATTCCGATGTTTACGGGGATGCACCGTTTCCTACCTGCTCTCCTTCAGTTACAACATGGCAGGGTAAAGCAGGTTCCTGTTAGGCATTTTGAACGTACCGCAGGTCAATCAAAATTTCATTTATGGAACAGGTTGGTTAGTCCTTTTATGGATTGCTTTGCTTTCCGATGGATGAAGAAACGGTACATAAACTATACTATTGAAAAAGAAGGTATTAATTAAGCCATAGCAAAAAGTGAATAACGACATTTGGTATTTTGTTTTAGGTTTTTTAGCACAGGGGTTATTTTCTGCCAGAATGCTTATTCAGTGGATTTTATCGGAAAAGGCTAAAAAAGTTGTATCTCCGACTATCTATTGGCAGTTAAGTTTATTAGCTTCTATATTATTTTCTATATATGGGTGGCTAAGGGGAGATTTTGTAATAATTCTCGGACAACTATTCTCCTATTATATCTATATATGGAATTTGAATAGTAAAAACAACTGGAAAAAAATCCATTTAGCTATAAGAACAGTAATTCTCTTAATACCTGCTGCCGCACTTTGCTATGTGCTATATAACAATGAAGTAAGCATTGACAGGTTATTTTCAAATATATCGTTATGGTTACTTCTATTTGGTTCCGCAGGTCAGATAATTTTCACTTTCCGCTTTGTTTATCAATGGTGGCATTCAAGATTGAGAGGTGAATCTGTCCTTCCCTTAAACTTTTGGCTGTTGAGTATAATAGGTTCTCTGATAACTATTGCATACGCAATATTCAGAGAAGATCCGGTATTGCTTATTGGTCAAAGTTTTGGTTTTATCACATATTCCAGAAATGTGTGGTTGATTATAAAAAACTGTAATGAGGATGAATCTAAAAAAGAGATTAAATGAAAATATTAGTTACAGGCAGTGCAGGATTTATCGGATTTCACTTGGTAAAAGCATTGGTTGAAAATAAAGAGAATTTCGTTGTGGGAATAGATAATATAAATGACTATTACGATGTAAACCTAAAATATGGCAGGTTGTCTGAATGTGGAATAGGAAAAGAGGATATAACAGAAAATGAAGTAGTCCATAGTTCATTTTATTGCAATTATGATTTTGGAAAGATTGATCTTACGGACTTTATACAATTAGGTGTTCTTTTTAAGAAGTATCAATTTGATTATGTTATCAATCTGGCAGCACAAGCGGGGGTTCGGTATTCTTTAGAAAATCCCCATGCTTATATCAACTCTAACATTCTTGGCTTTGTAAATATCTTAGAGTGTTGCAGGCATAATAATATCAAGCATCTTATATATGCTTCCAGTTCTTCGGTTTATGGATTGAACAATAAAATTCCTTTTAAGGAATCTGCCACAGTTGATAATCCTGCCAGTTTTTATGCTGCAACAAAAAAAAGTAATGAACTGATGGCTCATTCTTATAGTCATTTGTTCAATTTGCCCTCCACAGGAATAAGACTTTTTACTGTATATGGAGCATGGGGAAGACCTGATATGGCTCCGATGATTTTCGCAAGATCTATTCGGGAGGGCAGAACAATCAAGGTTTTTAATAATGGGGATATGCTTAGAGATTTCACCTATATAGATGATGTTATAAAAAGCATCGTCTTACTCTTGGATAAAACTCCGGATAAAAATTCAGATTCCGCTTTCTATCAGATTTTTAATATCGGCAATTCAAAGCCAGTTAATTTACTCCAGTTTATAGAAGCGATTGAATATGAAATGCAAAAAGACGCTCATTTGGAAATGTACCCTTTTCAATCCGGTGATGTAAAGGAAACCTATGCTGATATAAGCAAATTGACCAGATACATTCATTATAAGCCCAAAACAGTATTACCGGAAGGAATAAAATCATTTATTGAGTGGTTTAACTCAATGGAAAATCAATAGGTGTTAATCCTTAATTATTAACTATGACATTAAAACGATTATTTACGATTGACCACATCTACTATATTCTTGTTTTTGCATTAATGTTCCCATTAATCCTACTCCGGGATTATACGCCTGCAAACGAACTTAGATATTTGAATATAGTTGATGATGCCTTAAAAACAGGGAATTTTTTCTCATTTTATAATCATGGTGAAATATATGCCGATAAACCGCCTTTATATTTCTGGATTATAATGCTCGGAAAAAAGATATTCGGAAGTCATCAAATATGGTTCTTGTCGCTATTCTCATTACTACCCGCTTTTGTCATTCAGTTTACGATGGACAGGTGGACACGAGCTGAACTTCCAAACGAATATCAATCCAGTGCAAAACTATTATTGTTCACAAGCGCTCTATTTATGGGTGGAGCCATTATTCTAAGAATGGATATGTTAATGTCTATGTTTATAACATTGGCATTATATGTTTTTTATAGAATGTATTCAGGCAGAGAGAGAAAATATGATAAGTATTTGCTTCCTCTTTGTATTTTCCTCGCAATATTCAGTAAAGGGCCAATCGGAATAATTATTCCGGTAGTCTCTATACTGACATTTCTAACTATAAAAGGGAAAATTAAGGATAGTGGAAAATATTTAGGGTTTAGAACTTGGGGAATACTCTTATTGCTTTGTTCTGTTTGGTTCAGCTTAGTGTGGGTTGAAGCGGGAAATAGTTATTTGAACGATTTACTCTTTAATCAGACATTCAACCGTGCTGTTAGCTCATTCCATCATAAGGAGCCGTTCTATTATTATTTTCAGGTATTTTGGTATTCCTTCGCTCCTTGGTCAATTTTATTCTTTGCCCTTATCCTGTTAGGGATTAAAAATAAGCTGATAAAAACAGATATAGATAAATTGTTTTTGACTGTTGTTTTAACGTCATTTCTTGTCTTATCTATTGTAAGTGCAAAGATTGAAATTTATATGTTGCCTGTATTTCCTTTTGTGGCTTATCTGTCAGTTATTATATTGATGAGATTAAAGAATAAGAAATGGATTGTATATTTTATGATAGCGTTATCTCTCATAGCAATAATGGCTTTGCCGTTGTTTTTATTGAGTAAAAATGATATTACATTTTCTTGGTTGAATGAAATTCACACTTCCATAATATGGGGATTAATTTCACTTGCTCTATTTGGATTCCTTTCTTTATATTTTCTGATTTTCCGAAAGAATATAATTCGTTCGATTAACAGCATATCAATAGGGATTTTAACCGTGATATTTATTGTATCCTTTGAAATGCCTTTTCTGAACAGCTATGTCGGTTATGAAAATATGTGTAAGAGTGGGATTGAGTTATCAGAAAATTCAAAACAATACATTGTTTATGGAATCCGCCGTCCAGAGAATATGAAAGTATATTTAGGAGAGAGTGTTATCATAGCTGAAAAGGATGATATTATGTCCGATATTTATGGCGGTTCAATACTTTTTATTTCTGATAGAGCATTGAGAAAAGATTTTTCATTACGGGAGTATATTGAGAAAAAGCCCTCTACAAAAATAGGAGATAATCTTGTGGTAAAATTATGAGAAGTGTCTTTCTCCGTTCAAGTTAAAAATTATTTTATTTTTTGGTAGGGTATAATTACTCTTATGCGGTATATTAACATATAACATTTTAACAATAAAGGAATATGAAAAGAGTATTTTATTCATTAGCGGTTCTCGCATCGGTTATCACATTCGTTTCTTGTAGCCAGGATGATGATAGCAACTTTGGAGATATAGATCAAAGTTTGGAGCTTCGTGCATCTACACTCGGTTTTTCAAATGGCGATATCTACAAAAGCAGCGTGCTGAATCAGTGTGCTGCCGGAAATCACGAAAACTGCGATATACTTGCAGACGGAACACATCAGGTTTGTACAAATTCCCAACATTCAGGAATTAAACATGACGGTACCCATCACAATGGCACAGGCACAGGACATGGAGGAAATAACCATGATTCCAATACCTGCATGGATGTAAGCCACAATCATAACAACACACAAAACCACGATGTGAATACTTGTACTGATGCAAACCATAATCACAATAACGGACAAAACCATGATGTGAATACTTGTACAGATACAAGCCATAATCACAATGGAGAACAAAACCATGATGTGAACACTTGCACTGATGCAAGTCATAATCACAATGGGGAACAAAATCATGATGTGAATACCTGTACTGATAAGAGCCACAATCACAATGGAAGTGCCGATGGCTCTCATAATAAGGGCAACCATCATAATTAAGATATTATATGCAAAAAGGATGTGCAGTGATTTTAAAATCAGCATCATTTGACACATCCTTTTTGTTATAGAATAAATAACATAAATAATCTTTGAAATACGTGGACGATTTTATCATAAAATTATTAGAAGGAAAAGGCATAAAGCCCACATCTACACGGATTTTAGTATGGGATACAATGCTAAAGTTCACCGAAGCATTCAGTTTAGGGGACTTAGAGAAAAAATTATTGAGCATTGATAAATCGACTATTTCTCGTATAATTCACCTCTTTAATGATAATGGGCTGATTCATAAATTTGACGACGGATCAGGTTCGGTTAAATATTCGGTTTGTCAGGAGGATTGCGGTTGTAGTGAAGGTGATTATCATTTACACTTTTACTGTAACTACTGTAAAAAGGCATTTTGTTTGGAAAACGTGCCTGTTCCTCAAATAGAACTACCGGGAAATATGGAATTGGAGAGCGTTAATTTCGTAATTAAAGGCTATTGCGGAAAATGTGATAAGATTGCAACTTAGTTGCATGACTTTTTATTTTATCTTTGCACAGGTAAAAAAAGATTTAGTGAAACGAATTATTTCCATATCGTTTGTTGCATTGTCAAGTTTAGTATTACTGATACTTGCAATAGTACCACATCATCATCATGAGGGATTGGTGTGTATTGTTATGGAGATATGCGAACAGGATAATCAGGTAAACGATGAACATACAGACCATCGTGAGTTACCTAATGACAGTGACCATGAACAATCTTGTATTGCTGAATCTAAATATACTTCACCCAAAACGACAAATGAAACTAAGTGCAAGGTTTCTTCTTGTCAAAACCATGATCTTACACATTTATTCCCGATATTCTTTTTAGCTGCGGATTTCTTAATCTACGATTCGGGAGAATCAACCTCCGACTTTGAGTACGGAGAATTTATTTCATTCTATAAATCCGCAGAAGCAAACCAATTTCACGGTTTACGCGCCCCTCCTTCCATAATTTCCTGATGTTTTGACTTACAGGCTGTAAGTCATGCTGCTTTGTGCATTTGGATATGTTCAAGGCATAGGGTATTGGTATATACATATCAACCCATAAAAATCAATATTTCTCACGAGAAGCAAAGCAAATATCAGGATATGCTTTACTTCCCCCAATAATTAAAAAATAAAATGAAAACGTACATAATAGGATTATTCGTTGTTATCGCAATATTATTAACCGGATGCAATTCCGGTCAGGGAAAAAACAATCAAAAATCAAGTGATAAACATGAGCATGTTGATGGTGATGGACATGACCATTCTAATGAGAAAGAGCATGAACACTCCGAAGGTGATGGACATGACCATTCAAACGATAAAGAACATAAACATACTGACGGCGATGGGCATGACCACGCTAACGAGAAAGATCATAAGCACTCCGAGGGCGACGGACATGACCACGGAGCAGAAGCAATGGAAGACAGCCATTCGGATGAAATACTTTTCACCAAACAGCAAGCGCAACTTGTTGGATTGAAGACAGAAACCGTTGCTCTTGGTAGTTTCTACAATTCCATTAAAACCAGTGGACAGATACAAGCCTCGCAGGGTGATGAAGCTGTTATTGCAGCTACTTCCAACGGTATTGTATCTTTCACCAATCCGTCCATAACAGACGGTACAGCCGTACAAGCCGGACAATCCATTGTAACTATTTCAGCAAAGAAACTGTTGGAAGGCGATCCGTCCGTAAAAGCGCGGATTGAATACGAAACTGCACAGAAAGAGTTCCAACGTGCCGAATCATTGGTAAAAGACCAGATTATTTCCGCTAAGGACTTTGAACAGGCTCGTTTGCGTTATGAAACAGCGAAAACAGTATATCAGGCACAGGCAGGCAATATGACAGCCACCGGGGTAAGCGTTACAGCTCCCATTGCCGGATATATTAAGAACAGGCTTGTTGCACAGGGGGAATACGTTTCAGTAGGTCAGCCCATTGCAACTGTATCGCAGAATAGGCGTTTGCAGCTACGAGCCGAAGTATCAGAGAACAATTTCAAGATACTTAAAAGCATCAGTAGTGCTAACTTTAAGCCTGCCTATGACAATCAGGTATATAAACTTTCGGAACTTAACGGCCGGCTTTTATCTTTCGGTAAAGCATCCACTGACCAATCTTTCTATATTCCTGTTACATTCGAGTTTGATAACGTGGGCGATATTATTCCCGGAGCATATACCGAAGTATATCTGCTTTCGACCTTACAGGATAATGTAATATCCGTTCCCGTTTCTGCTATTACCGAAGAACAGGGACTTAACTTCGTGTATCTGCAAATAGGCGACGAAGAATATAAGAAACAGGAAGTAACCCTCGGACAGAATAACGGCGAAAGAGTGCAGATCCTTTCAGGTCTTCAACGCGGAGCCAAAGTAGTTACCAAAGGAGTATATCAGGTGAAACTGGCAGCAACTTCTTCAGTAATGCCCGAAGGACATAGTCACTAACCATTAAAACACGAATCAGTATGTTGAACAAGATAATAAAATTCTCGCTGAACAACCGTGTCGTTGTTTTAGTGGCATCCCTGCTGCTTATGCTGGCAGGAACCTATACAGCCGTCAATATGGAAGTCGATGTATTTCCCGACCTCAATGCACCCACCGTTGTGGTGATGACAGAGGCACGAGGTATGGCTCCCGAAGAAGTCGAACGGCTCGTTACTTTCCCTGTCGAAACCGCCCTGAACGGTGCTACTGATGTACGCCGTGTGCGTTCATCCTCTACCACAGGCTTTTCTATCGTATGGGTAGAATTTAACTGGGGAACGGACATCTACCGTGCCCGTCAGATTGTATCCGAAAAGTTAGCCGTTGTCAATGACCAGTTGCCGTCTAACGTTGGTAATCCGACGTTGGGGCCGCAATCGTCCATACTGGGTGAGCTTATGATTATCGGAGTAACCGCCGATTCAACCTCATTACAGGATTTGCGGACATTATCTGACTGGACTATCCGCCCCCGTTTATTATCAACAGGTGGAGTGGCACAGGTAACCGTTCTCGGTGGTGAAATCAAGGAATACCAGATATTGCTCGATCCCGGAAAGATGAAACATTACAACATCGGACTCAATGAAGTAATCGACGTCGTTACCGAAATGAACCAGAACGCCGCAGGTGGTGTATTGTATGAATACGGAAACGAATTTATCATCCGTGGCGTGCTTTCAACAAATAAAATACCATCATTGGGAAAAGCTGTTATCAAAACAGTAAACAATGTTCCTATCCTGATAGAAAACATTGCTGAAGTAAAAATAGGAGATAAAGCACCTAAACTGGGTATGGCATCCAACGACGGCAAAGCTGCCGTATTGATAACTGTTACCAAGCAACCGGCTACAAGTACGCTCGAATTGACAGACAAACTTGACGCTTCGCTTGCCGATTTACAGAAACAGCTTCCGGCAGATGTGAAGATAACAACCGACATCTTTCGTCAGGCACGTTTTATAGACAACTCCATCAATAACGTACAGAAATCATTGTACGAAGGGGGTATCTTCGTGGTTATCGTTTTCGTTATCTTCCTGATGAACGCACGTACAACCATTATATCACTTGTAACGATACCGTTGTCATTAGTCTTTGCAATACTCTCCTTAAAATTCATGGGGCTTACTATTAATACCATGAGCCTCGGAGGTATGGCTATTGCTATTGGCTCGCTTGTGGATGATGCCATTGTCGATGTAGAAAATGTGTTCAAGCGATTGCGGGAGAACAGGCAGAAACCAAAGGAACTGCAAAAAACCGTACTCAACGTCGTGTTCGATGCTTCCAAAGAAGTGCGTATGCCAATTCTATACTCCACATTTATCATCATCGCCAGCTTCGTTCCCTTGTTCTTCCTTTCTGGAATGGAAGGTCGTATGCTTGCACCGTTAGGAGTAGCCTTTATTATGGCATTGATAGCTTCTACCGTAGTAGCCTTAACCCTTACTCCAGTATTGTGTAGCTACCTGTTGGGTAAACCACGAAAAGATGATAAACCGGAACGTGAACCGTATATAGTAAGGAAACTGAAAATCGTTTACGAGGTAGCCCTTAAATGGACACTCAAATACAAGAAATGGGTACTTGGCGGAACAGGTGTTGTTTTAGTGATTGCCGTTATCATTTTCTTCTCATTAGGTCGTAGCTTCCTGCCGCCATTCAATGAGGGTTCATTTACCGTAAGCATCAGTAGTATGCCCGGTATATCGCTTGAAGAATCCGACAAGATGGGGCGTATAGCAGAAGATATCTTGCTTTCCATACCCGAAGTTCAAACCGTAGGACGGAAAACAGGACGTGCCGAACTCGATGAACACGCACTCGGTGTAAACGTATCGGAAATCGAAGCACCGTTCATCCTCGATAAACGTTCCAAAGATGAAGTGCTTGCCGAAATACGCGAAAAGATAAAAGTGTTGCCGGGAGTGAATATAGAAATAGGCGCACCCATTTCGCACCGTATCGACGCTATGTTATCCGGTACACGTGCCAACATCGCTATCAAGTTGTTCGGAACAGACCTCAATAAAATGTTCTCCATCGGTAACCAAATAAAAGCAAACATTCAGGACATTGAAGGTATTGCCGATCTGAACGTAGAACAACAAGTGGAACGTCCGCAGTTGAAGATAGAACCCAAAAGGGAAGTAATGGCGAAATACGGCATAACCTTACCCGACTTTGCGAAGATTGTAAACGTCATGCTCGCAGGTGAAGTCGTTTCACAGGTGTACGAAGAAAACCGCTCGTTCGACCTTACCCTAAAAGTAAACGACGATAGCCGTGAAACAGCCGAAAGGATAAAGAACCTTATTGTTGATGCCAACGGACGTAAAATTCCATTGAGTAATATAGCCGAAATAACATCGTCCACAGGCCCCAACACCATCAATAGGGAAAACGTTGCCCGTAAGATTGTAATATCGGCTAACGTTGCCGGACGTGACCTGCGCGGAGTAGTAAATGACATTCAGGACATCGTAAACGAAAAGATAGAACTGCCCGAAGGTTATCATATTGAGTACGGCGGACAGTTTGAGAGCGAACAGGCAGCATCACGCACCCTGCTTATTACCTCAATCTTCTCCATTCTTGCTATTTTCATGCTTCTGTTTGCGCAGTTTAAGAGCATAAACCAGTCCGTTGTTATCCTGCTTAACCTGCCGCTTGCCCTTATCGGCGGAGTGTTTGCCATTTTCTTTACTAACGGCGTTCTGAGCATACCGGCTATTATCGGGTTTATCTCCCTGTTCGGTATCGCTACACGTAACGGTATGTTGCTTATCTCACGATACAACGACCTTGTGGCAGAGGGGTATAGCAAACTTGATGCGGTAATGACCGGCTCGTTAGACCGTCTAAACCCCATCTTGATGACCGCATTAACCTCCGGTCTTGCACTGATACCGCTTGCATTGGGTGGTGATTTGCCGGGTAACGAAATACAAAGTCCGATGGCAAAGGTTATCCTGGGCGGATTGCTCACATCGACTTTGCTCAACGGCTTTATTATTCCTATCATGTACTTAATTACAAACAGGAAAGTAGTTGAAACCGAAATTCTGGACAACGAGGAACCTGAAGTAAACAACACTAAATTAGAATTAGAATGAGAACAATCATAATAACCATGTTGGTACTCTTCGCAGGCATAACGCTCAATGCGCAGAATAATATCAACCCTGTATTGTCTTCGATAGAAGAGAACAATACAACCCTGAAAGCCCTCCGCGAACAAGTTGAAGCGGATAAGCTGCAAAACAAAACGGGCATCTTCCTTGATGATCCGGAAGTGGGCTTCAATTATCTCTGGGGTAACCCTTCAAATATAGGTAATCGTACCGATTTTAGCGTATCGCAGACATTCGACATTCCCACCATTACGGGAATGAAAAGTCGGTTAGCAAACGGTAGAAACAACCTTGTGGAATGGCAGTACAAAGCCGACCGTATGAATATATTGCTCGAAGCAAAACAATACTGCATTGAACTGATATATTACAATTCCCTGCTTAAAGAACTTTATTTGCGTCTGGAACATGCAGAAACCATTGCCAAAGGTTATAAAGACCGTATGGACAGGGGCGACGTAAGTATCTTGGAGTACAACAAAGTAAACCTGAACCTTTCTACCATACAAGGAGAAATATCGCGCATGGAAGTAGAACGTGATGCACTCCTTGCCCAGTTGAAAAGGCTGAACGGCGGTATCGACGTAGTCTTTAATGATGCAGACTACGGCAGCCGTGAGCTTCCGTTGAACTTTAACGACTGGTATGTACAAGCCGAAGATAAAAACCCGGTGTTGGCATACGTGCGTAACGAAATCGAAGTAAGCCAGAAACAGGTATCACTAAGCAAAGCGATGAACCTGCCTAAGTTTACCGCCGGATACATGAGTGAAAAAGTAGTCGGACAACGGTATCAGGGTGTGTCGCTTGGTATATCCATACCGCTATGGTCGAATAAAAATCAGGTGAAACAGGCAAAGGCATCTGTTGCTGCTGCCCAAAGCCGCGAAGCCGATACCAAGCAACAGTTTTTCAGCCAACTGCAAATACAGTATTCCAAAGCAATGGGACTGAAAACTACTGCCGACAAATATCGTAAATCGCTGGCAAACGTAAATAATACCATCCTGTTGAAAAAAGCACTTGATGCGGGTGAAATATCCTTGCTTGATTACATGGTTGAAATGGGATTGTACTACGACAACGTAAACCAGACGCTTGCAGCCGAAAGGGATTATCAACTGGCATTTGCCGAACTTGCAGCCGTAGAACTCTAAAAAATGATGTCATGAAAAGACAGCAAAAGAAAAAAAAGAGTAAGGTCATTGCAAAGAAAAAAATGATTAGTTCAAGAGCAAAAAAATGGATTGTAGCGTTAAGTATAACCATTGGGATTACATTAGGTTTTTTGTTATGGTATTATGTAACCAGATGTCCCCATCATCATTGTTTCTTTCATAGATGGCCGTTAAAGGAAGTCTTATTCTTTGGGACTTTGTTTACACTATTACCATTTGTGTTTTTGAATGAGGAATTGTATAAAAAGAAGTATAAACGATAAATTAAAATAATTATGGGAAATTGCAATGATGGGGCTTGTGTTATAGACAAGACCAAACAGGAAATGGATACCTCACAGAAAAGAGGTTACATCCGGGCGGCTATCTCCTTTGTGATGCTGATTGCAGGCATCATCTTTTCCGCTGTCGGGCTTTCGTTCTTTGCCGATAAGTGGGTACAACTCGCATGGTATATCATCGCTTATATTCCGGTAGGCTTACCGGTGATAAAAGAAGCATGGGAAGCCATTCGCCAGAAAGACGTATTCAGCGAGTTTACATTGATGAGTATAGCTACCATCGGGGCGTTCTTTATCGGAGAATACCCCGAAGGCGTTGCAGTAATGCTGTTCTATGCCGTAGGCGAACTCTTTCAGGATGCAGCGGTAAACCGTGCAAAAAGGAGCATTAGTGCATTACTTGATGTCCGACCAGAAACAGCGACAGTTATTAAGATGGATAAAACTGAAATAATGTCGCCGGAGAATGTAAATGTAGGTGATATTGTGGAAGTCAAGGTAGGCGAAAGAGTGCCTCTTGACGGAATTTTACTGAATGAATCGGCATCTTTTAATACTTCGGCATTAACTGGAGAGAGTGTTCCCAGAACGATACGGAAAAATGAGGACGTATTTGCAGGTATGATACTTACCGACAATGTTTCAAGAATTGAAGTAACGAAACCATTTGGTATGAGTGCTTTGGCTCGTATTCTTGACCTTGTTCAGAACGCCACAGAAAAAAAGGCACCCGCAGAACAGTTCATACGCAAATTTGCCCGCATCTATACTCCGATAGTGGTGGCACTGGCTGCGCTTATAGTGTTATTACCACTGGCATACTCTGCTATTAATCCGGCATTCAATTTTGTGTTGTACGACTGGGTTTATCGTGGATTGGTATTCCTCGTTATTTCCTGCCCGTGTGCTTTGGTTATCAGCATACCGTTGGGCTACTTTGGTGGTATCGGGGCGGCAAGCCGTAAAGGAATACTATTTAAAGGAAGCAACTATTTGGAAGCCATTACCAAAGTAAATACGGTGGTGATGGATAAAACCGGAACACTGACACAGGGAGTTTTCAAGGTACAAAAGATTGTTCCGGCAGATTTTCTGCTCGAAACAGACCTTGTGAATTTAGTGGCTTCGGTTGAAACGCAAAGTACGCATCCCATAGCGAAAGCTATTGTGGAATATGCAAAAGAGCAGAATATCGAAGTAATTAAGCCGGAGATTGTGAATGAAATCGCAGGGCACGGCTTACAGGCTTCTATCAATGGTAAAATAGTTCTTGTGGGTAATCCTAAATTATTGATAAAAAACAATGTAGAGTTCCCGCCGGAAATAGCGACTATACCCGAAACGATTGTTGTTTGCGCTATCAATGGCATCTATTCCGGATATATTCTGGTAGCCGATGCTCCGAAAGAGGATGCAGCTACAGCCGTGAACGCTTTGCGTGAGTTAGGAATTAAGAATATTGTAATGCTGTCAGGAGATAAACAGGCCATCGTTTCGCAGCTTGCCACAGAGTTGAACGTTACGCAAGCGCATGGCGATCTGCTGCCCGAAGGAAAGGTTGAGTATGTAGAGCAGTTGAAGTCCGATCCGGGTAATAACATTGCTTTTGTAGGCGATGGGATAAACGATGCGCCTGTTCTTGCCATGAGCGACGTAGGCATTGCAATGGGTGGACTGGGTAGCGACGTTGCCATAGAAACGGCAGACGTTATTATTCAGACAGACCAACCGAGCCGGATAGCAACGGCTATAACAATAGGCAAAGCTACACGCCGAATTGTTATACAGAATATAAGTCTGGCTTTTGGTGTAAAGCTCATTGTGTTGATTTTGGGTGCAGGAGGTGTTGCAACCTTATGGGAAGCGGTATTTGCTGATGTTGGGGTATCGTTATTGGCGATATTGAACGCTATTAGGATTTTGAAAATGAAATTTTAATTATGCCCTGTTGGTGGAAAATCCTCTCCTCGTTGACCCCTGTTCGCCAATCAAAACTGCTCCCCTCTGCCAATTGAAATTGCCCCCGTTTGCCAATTGAAATTGATCCCTTCGAAAGAGTCATTTGTTAGTTGTTATTGAGCCTTCTTAAAGTTGTTCCTTTAAACAGATTTTAAGAAAACATGATTTATGGCCAATAAACAAATTAGTATGCNCAAATTAGTATGCAAAAGATTCGACAAGTGCTGCGTTGTTATGCACAAGGAAAAGGGACTAAAGCTATGAGTAGTATGCTTAGTATGTCCCGTAACACGATCAAAAAGTATCTTCAAAAGTTTCAGACCCTGGATTTAAGTTATGAAGAAGCGTTGGAGCTTAGCGACAGTGAACTGGCAGAACTATTCCACGAGAAGCCATCAGAGGAAGTTGTGTCTAAACGTCAACAGGATTTGGAGAAACTGCTTCCATCCTACTGCAAACGCCTTAAACGTAAAGGAGTTACTCGTGAGATGCTACACGCAGAATACCTCACCCTTCATCCTGACGGTTACGCCCGTTCCCGCTTTAACAGTTACATTCAACGTTATGAACAGCGTTCCCGCCCCATCATGCACCTGGAACATAAAGCAGGCGATAAAGTTTTTATTGATTTTGCCGGTAAGAAGCTTTCTCTTGTGGAGCGTTCCACCGGTGAAATCTGCGAAGTAGAGGTTTTTGTAGCCATTCTCCCTTGTAGCCAGCTTACCTACGTGGAAGCGGTTCATAGCCAAAAGAAGGAAGACCTGATTACAGCCTGTGAGCATGCATTCTTCTATTTTGAAGGTGTACCTCAAGCCATTGTGCCGGATAACCTCAAGGC
>NZ_QVMG01000027.1 GCF_010500925.1 Parabacteroides sp. 52 | reverse complement strand
AGAGAGGATCAGTTTTGATTGGCGAACAGGGGTCAACGAGGAGAGGATTTTCCATGTAACAACCAATTATTATAATTACTCTCTCGATGAAGGGAAGGTTTACGAATGCACTCATTATGAAGTAAAGCTATGAAAGCACAACTATTCACACTGGAGCCGGGCGACCGGTTCCGGTTCATCAATGAAAGAATCGTCTACAAAGTCAAGGATAGAGATTTCAGCGACTTTCACGGCACAGAGGTAGTCTTTGTCCACCTTGTAACCGGAAAGGCGTATTTAGCCACAGGATATGCGGCACAGAACGAAGTAATATTAATCAACTAATAAAAACAAGATGAAAAGAGCAAATTACACCCCTGAAGCATTAAGCTACAAACAATACGATCAACTAATTAATGAAGCTCGAAGGGTA
Organism: Parabacteroides sp. 52; assembly: GCF_010500925.1. Classification (GTDB taxonomy): domain Bacteria; phylum Bacteroidota; class Bacteroidia; order Bacteroidales; family Tannerellaceae; genus QVMG01. The sequence continues at coordinate 16,889 of NZ_QVMG01000027.1, read as the reverse complement.
CAAAGTGTTTTACCTTATGAAGAGGTTACGCTTCTTGAATTTATCAAAATAGCAATAGAGGCCGCTGATCTTCCGTATGGGATGGAGGGGTTCAAAGGTAAGTTGGACGTTTTCAAAAAGAAGTACTATCCCTATGGTGTGAAGCGAAATAAGAAGCTGTCTGCCGCTAATTGGGTAACATTGAGGCGTTGTGGAAGCCCACGGTATTATATTGACAGCTTTCCTCGGCCATACAATCCGGTTGAGAAGATTGCCTTTGTAAAAACGATCAGGGCATACAGAGATTATTTTGATGCTCAAATGACTGAGCAAGCCTTTGGCAAATTGTTTGAGGAAATTGGCGACATAAGAATATTACTCAAAGAGATCTATTAACACATATCATTGAGAACTAACAGAAGTATGACAGATGCCCCCCGGATTTCAGTTGAGGTTCGGGGGATTTTTATGAAAAAGAACACCCAAATCTACATTTATGGGTGTAAATCTGGGTGTAAATTTTGTAACTCGCTAATACTTAGCCTTGTTTGTGGAGTATATCGGACTCGAACCGATCACCTTTAGACTGCCAGTCTAACGCTCTAGCCAGATGAGCTAATACCCCGTTGCGGCTTTTCGTGTGCAAATATAAGTGTTTTTTTAATATAACTGTTATCTTTATGAGGTGAAGGTATATTTTTTGTTGGATTTATTTTGTGTTTAATGGCTTCCTTTTTACGGGGGGAAAAAACGGGAGAGGAGGAAGAAATCATTACCTTTGCTGCAGAAACACAGCAGAAAAATGATAGTTTATAACACCACCTTCCATATAGATAAAGAGATTCTGGAGGATTGTCTCTTCTTCCTCAAAAAAGAATATATACCCCAGGCGAGTCTTTCCGGTTTTTTGCATACTCCCTGTTTGCGCCGGGTCATACAAGCGGAAGAGGGGGAAGGAGAAAGTTATTCCGTACAGTTTCATGTAAAAAATGTAGATACATTACAGTATTGGTTGGAGCAGGAAGGAAATCTGTTGCATAAAAAGCTGATTGCCCGTTTCGGCAGCAAGGTGGTTGGTTTCACTACTTTACTGGACGAGATCGACTGGGAGAAATGAAAAAAGAACGTATCATATTAGGTATTGACCCCGGGACGATTGTTATGGGCTATGGTATATTGGTGGTTGAAGGAAACAGGCCTCGGCTGGAGACTATGGGAGTCCTGCAACTCAATAAATACGACGACCATTACCTGCGCTTGCGTAAAATATTTGATCGTGTACTTGGCCTGATCGATGAATATCATCCGGACGAACTGGCTATTGAAGCCCCTTTCTTTGGGAAAAATGTACAAAGTATGCTGAAACTGGGACGGGCACAAGGAGTGGCTATGGCGGCCGCCCTGGAGCGTGACATTCCGATCTTTGAATATGCACCTTTGAAAATAAAAATGGCGATCACTGGAAATGGACAGGCCGCCAAAGAACAAGTCGCAGATATGTTGCAACGCATATTGCATATACCCAACACATCGATGCTGCCTCAATTAGATGCTACCGACGGACTGGCGGCCGCTTTTTGTCATTATCTGCAATCCAATAGTCCGACAAAGGAGAAAAAATACACCGGATGGAAAGACTTTATGGCCAAGAATCCAGGCAAGGTGAAAAAATAAAAGAAAAACGATCCGATAAATGATCCTAAGGAAAAAAAGAGATCGCCCCAATCCGAGGCGATCTCTTTTTTTATCTTTGTCATAAAAATAGCCCTCTCAACCGCGAGCGATTGAGAGGGCTATCTGTTTTTTCTTGTGTTTTTATTTTTCAGCGGCTTCCGTTTCCCGGATCTGTTCTTCTTCTCCGCAGTAAACAGGGTCTTCTGTTATTTTTAATAGTTCATTAATTTCATGCCTTTTCTCTAGATTCATAAAATAGGTTTCCACTACTTTATAAATATCAAAACCTTTCATTGAGCCGGCTGCCAAGCCTAATTCTTCAATCATTTTCCTGACAACCGCATGTATATCCGGTTGTTTAATCAAATGAATCTCGTTTTCGTGAATTAATCTTTTTCCCATGATCGTAGATTTTTATGTTATACATGTTTTATTAATAAAACCATCCTTACCTCCATATAGTTTTACTTGTATAAAGTAAGAAATTCTTAAAGATACATATATCTTGCAAACATCCTAAAACATTTCATTATTTTTGTGTTCCAAAAGTAAAAAAACATGATCAAACTGGTTATATTCGATTTGGACGGAACGCTTCTCAATACAATAGCCGATCTGGCAGCGAGTACGAATCACGCCTTAGAACAGTATAAATTCCCCACACATCCGACAGAGGCTTATCGCTTCTTTGTAGGAAATGGCATCAACAAACTCTTTGAACGGGCTTTGCCGGAAGGAGAAAAAACCGATATAAATATCCAACGTATCCGTACCTCTTTCCTTCCTTATTATAATACACACAATATGGACCGGAGTACTCCCTATCCGGGCATTACGGACGTATTGCAAGAATTACAACAGCAGGGCCTTTTATTGGCCGTGGCTTCGAATAAATACCATGAAGCAACTTGTAAGTTGGTCGCCCATTACTTTCCGGAAATCCGTTTTGCAAAGGTTCTGGGGCAGCGGGAAGGGATTGCACCGAAGCCTGATCCTGTAATTGTACAGGAGATCCTGTCTGTTACGGCAGTGACCCAAGAGGAAACCTTGTATGTAGGCGATTCGGGGGTAGATATGCAAACGGCCATAAATAGTGGGGTAGTATCCTGTGGTGTCAGTTGGGGTTTTCGCCCTTTGCACGAGTTGGAAAATTTTCAGCCCGATTATATCATTCATAAGGCAGAGGAGATCGTTCGTATCGTCTCTTCTCACGCATAAAACAAACCGATTCACGACAATACCCGAAAGAAATGCCTTTCGAATTAAGATTTACAACTTATTGAACAGAATCAACAATCATTCCTTTTCTTTTTTTCGGTATTTTTGTTTTTAGTAAGCTAACCATATAGGGGAGAAAGGAAATTTAAGAATGAAAAGTGATAGGAAGACCACTTTTACAATAACCGTTTTTATCTGTGTTTTATGGAGTTGCACGATATTATTCGGTTGTAAAAAGGCAAAACAAACGCCTACGAAAGGCTACGGTATTGTCTCTTTTACGATTGAATGGGACAGTCTTTTGATGCCCGATATAAAAGCTGAAAATCTCCGTTTTTGCTTTTACCCCTCCGGCAGTGAGGCGATGATACAGACAGAAAGTGATTCCGGGAAATTGCGGATGGCTCTGCCATCTGACGTTTATCGGCTGTTGGTTTATAATTGCGGGGATCGGCATATTCAACTTCGGAGAAATGACTTTAACCGGGTAGAGGCCTTTCTCCCGTTCTATAAGTCGGAGGAGGCAGTCGTTTCTCCTGTCGCCCCTTTGTATGGCGCGGTTTTAAACTCTTTGGTTGTAGACCCGAACCAGGATATAAGTATGACGCTGACTCCTGTTCTTTTCACAAAATGTGTCCGCTTGAAGGTGTATGTAAAAGAGGCAAAGCTGTTCAGTGATTGTTCCCTTCTCTTGTCAGGCATTCCTCCTCTCATGTATTTAAGCGACAGGAAATTAAGTATGGAGAATTCTCTTGCATTGCCGATTCCTTTAGAAAAAACGGATTTTGGTTTTGAAGGGGTAACTTATATACTGGACGGAGAACCGGACGGAAAACCGGGCTCAGCTTCCGCCAATCAATTTCTCTTTCAGTTCTTTTTGGCGGATGGGCGTGAAATAGCCTCTTCGTTGTATATAGAGACTGCCTTATGGGATAAGGAGAAACAGGATCTATTGTTCGAGGTAGAAGCCTCTCTTGCCCAAACACCGGAAGGAGGCATTTCCCTTACCTGTAAAGAAACGGAAATGAAATAATCTCTTTCGCCTGTTTTCCGGAATCTCCTTGTGATAAAGGAAGTTAAAGCCAATATGTATCGGACAGAAATTCTTATCTTTGTAAGAGTAAAAAGAATAACGACAGATGCAAATGAAATATATCATATGCTTATGGGCCTTTGTTATTGGCTTGGTAAGTTGCCAAAAAGAAAAAGAATCAGAAGATAAAGCAACCCGTACCGTATTGGTTTATATGGTGGCAAGTAATCTGAACGGAAATATGCAAGGGAATCTGGAGGACATGATTTCGGTCGCCTCTCAAAAGAACCTGAATAACGGAAACCTGATTGTATATTACTCCGACAAAAACAAAAACGCAGAGCTTTTTCAGATTAAAGAAGGCAAAGGAGGAGTTGTCACAAGACATCACATCCGAAATTACGAGGGACAGAGCGCCGTCACTCCGGAAGTAATGCATCAAATAATAGGAGAAGTCTTTGCTGAGTATCCGGCTGAAGGTTACGGGCTTATTCTTTCCAGCCATGGTACTTCCTGGTTACCCTCAAAGTATACAAATATGCTTCGTTCCTTTGGAGAAGAAGAGGGTAAGCATATGGAAATATATGAATTGGAACAGGCGTTGAGAGGGTACTATTTTGATTTTATCCTGTTTGATGCTTGTAGTATGGCAGGAATAGAATGTGCCTATGAATTGAAGGACAAGGCAGATTATATTGTTGCTTCCCCTTCGGAAACAATGGCTTATGGCTTCCCTTATGGAGATATGCTTCCTTATCTGTTTACTGAAACTGCGGCTTTGGATAAGGTAGCTTTGGCTTTCCGGGATTTCTATACTTCTTATCGCAATCCATATGGTTGTATTTCGGTTATTGAAACCAGTGGATTAGAAGAGCTGACCGGCGTGGTGAGGGATATTCTCTCGACAGTGGGGGAAGAAGCTGTATATGCTTTACCGCTTTCGGATTTACAGACCCTCTCATACATAACCTTTGGAACGACAAAATTGTATGACCTGCAGGATATGATCAGCCGGCTTGCCACAGCCGAACAGTTTCAATCATTTAAAACTGCTTTGGGGAAAGTGATCAAACATAAATATACGACGGACAAGATATACTGTTCGGGGGATAGAAGAGAGTACGATGTGAAACAGTTCTCCGGACTATCCATCTATCCTTTACAGAAGAAATACACCGAATTAAATACATGGTATAAATCCGAACTGCAATGGAGTAAAGCGATTTATCCTTGAATCCTTATACCCCTTTTTTCTAATAGGTATGATCATTCTCTTCCATCTCCCGGTGATCAATCTTTGTCAGGTCTAAGGCACGCCAGGCATAAAAGATATAACCTAAGACAAAAGGGATCAACAGGGATACATAACTCATTACTTTCAACGTAAAAGGGCTGGAAGAACTGTTTTGTATGGTTAGTGAGCTTTGCAAATCAACAACTGAAGGGTAATAAGCCGTGTGGTTCCAACCGGCACATAAGAGCAAAGCCAAGACAGTCAGTACGGTGCCCGTACCGGTAAACCATATGCCTTTTCGCCAGTCGACAGAGAGCAAGGATCGCATTATCCCCCCAAGAACACCCAGGATGCCGATTAATAAGAGAATGAATACAGCGGGCATCTCTACCAGGTTTGTGAAGTATTTATACGGTTGCATAAAGATCTCGTTCGTTTCCGGATGGACTGCAAAACCGTCTGCCAGCATCAGATGTGTAAAGAAAGTAAGGAAGAAAACCAGGAAAAGGACAGATTCCGGCAAAAGACGTTTCCGGCATCGCTCCAGGATCTCAGCCTCGTTTATATTGTTTATAAAATAAAGCAAAGCCAGAACCCGTGCTAAAAAGAACAAAGCGAAGCCAAGACAGACATTCCATATGACCCATACAGCCTCCAATCCATGCCAGGCATTGGCCCAGGTGGATATGACAGGCATCGCCAGATCGGTTATTTGTTCTTTACGCACAACAAATTCGGCTCCACTAAAAAATGTACCGACGGCTGTTCCTAACAATATCGGTCCGATTACTCCATTGATAAATAGAAAGATGCGATAGGTCTTCTTTCCCAATAGGTTCCCTTTTTTAGCCTGGTATTCATAGGATACTGCCTGTATAACAAAAGACAAGAGGATAAGTATCCAGACCCAATAGGCACCTCCAAAGCTGGTAGAATAGAACAAAGGAAAGGAAGCAAAAAAAGCTCCCCCGAACGTGACCAGGGTGGTAAAGGTAAACTCCCATTTGCGTCCGGTTGAGTTGGATAAGATTTTCCGCTGTATCTCTGTCTTCCCGATATTGAATAATAAGGATTGCCCCCCTTGTACAAAAAGGAGAAAAACCAAGAAACCTCCCAATAAAGAGATGAGAAACCACCAATAATGTTGCAATATACTATATGTATTCATGATCTGTATTTTTTAATGGGATGGGTTGGAAGTCATATGCGGTCCTTCTTTTATCGCTTTCAGCATAATTCGGATCTCAGCAATCAGCAATACGGTGAAAAGGAATAAAAAGATAAAAAAAGTGGTTTGTACAGAAGAGGTATCCAATTTAGAGATAGAAGCACTGGTAGGCAATATATCCTGTATAGCCCAAGGTTGTCGTCCTACTTCAGCCACGATCCATCCGGCCTGTCCGGCTATATATCCCAGAGGGATTGTCCCTAAACAGATGTATTGCAGCCACCTGGCCTCTTTGAATTTCTCTCTTTTTCCCCATAAGAGAGCGATAAGAAAGAGCAGGATAAAATACATGCCCAGGATAACCATTATATGAAAAGAATAAAAAGTCAGTCCTACAGGAGGCACCAGCTCTGCCGGATCTTTGATATACCCATAGCCGAAATAGGCAAAATTCTCTTCCAGTATAACCCGCGATTGAAGCATCTTCTCTTCCTCTTTTTCTTTCACGGCCTTGCGATAGTTTGCCAAGGCAGTAATGGCTTTTTGCCCTTTTTCTATCTTTTCCTGCGCCGAAAGCACTTGGGTGCCGGCCGGAGAGGGGTATCCGCCTTCTATTATATTCTTGATTCCGGGCACATACGCATCTATCTCTCTTTCTGCCAGGAAAGACAATAGTTTCGGTATTTGTATTTTAAAAAGAAACGGATCCACCGCATCATCATACTGTTGCTTTTGCGGATTCAGTAAAGCGACAGCCACCAGGCCGGCTCCTGTTTCTCCTTCATATAAACCTTCCATTGCAGCTAGTTTCATCGGCTGCCTTTGGGCTACCTGATAGGCGGATTTATCTCCACTCCAAAGGATCAACAAAGAGGCGAATAATCCGAAAACGGCCCCGATCTTTATACTGGATAAAGCGAAGGTTGTATTTCTTTTTTTCAATAAATACCAACTGCTTACCCCCAACACAAACAATGCGCCCAATACCCATCCGGAAAATACCGAATGAAGGAATTTGTTAATCGCTACCGGAGAGAGAGCAACTGCCCAGAAGTCAAACATCTCATTGCGCACAGTATCCGGATTGAATGCCATCCCTACGGGGTATTGCATCCAGGCGTTGGCCACGAGTATCCAGTAGGCCGAGAGGGTGGCTCCTACGATTGTCAGCCAGGTGGCCACCAGGTGGAAGCGTTTACTTACTTTTTCCCAACCGAAAAACATGACAGCGATAAAGGTAGCCTCCATAAAGAAAGCGAGGATTCCTTCAATAGCCAAAGGAGCTCCGAAGATATCGCCGACGAACCAACTGTAATTAGACCAGTTCGTGCCGAACTCGAATTCAAGTATCAAGCCGGTGGCTACCCCTATGGCAAAGTTTATACCGAATAGCTTCATCCAGAATTGGGCTGTTCTTTTCCACGATTCATTTCCGGTTTTGTAATAAATGGTTTCCATAATGGCCTGAATCACTCCAAGGCCTAACGTTAACGGCACGAATAACCAATGATACATAGCTGTTAATGCGAACTGTGCCCTTGACCAATCAATCAGAGAAGTATCTATTGTTTCGATCATATGTTATAAGTTTTAAGGTGTTATTGCCCGATTTATTAATTCGCCAGAGACATAGTCTTCCTTGGCAGCCTGACTATCAAACTGTCCTAAATGAGTAGGGAAAAAGAAGATCCGAAGGATAACAAACAGAATGAATAACTTGATCAGAATGATAAGCCAAAGCGTTTTACCCCATGTCATCTCTTGGAAGCCATCCCGGTAAAAGCGGTAGATTTTTATGCGTACAGATTCCCCTTTCATATCGTCTTATAAGAATAAAACAACAGAAAGGGGGCAAAAGTTTGTTTTCTTACTTATTTTAAAAAGGAGCCTTCTCGGGATCGGGAGCAATATAGGTCAGGATCTGTCCACTTAGTTGCAAGAGGGAGACTTCACAAAGCTTTGTATTATACTCGGCAATGGAGCGGCGCTCTTCGGCCTCCAATAGGTTATTTTGTGCTTCGCGAAGTTCAATACCGGAGAGATCACCGAGCTTATACCGGTCAATGGCGATCGCATAATTCTCTTGTGCCGCAACCAGGTTGGCTTTCTCCAGTGCCCACAGGTCGAGGTTGTTCTGGTAAGCCATCCAAAAGTTACTCAAGTCAGCGCGTAGGGCCAGTTCCAGCTCCTGTGTTTGTAGTTTCTTATTTTCTATCTGCAAGCGGGCGTTGCGTTGTTCCCGTCGCCGGTTCATGCCATCGAAAAGGGTAAAACCCAAGGTCACCCCATAGTTCAGTCCTAAGCGTTGCTGCAAATCGTAGGAACCTACCTCATACCAATTTGCAGTATACCCATAACCTCCCGTTAGGCGTAGGTAGGGATAATTACGGCTTTTTACTTTTTTGTAATCCAACTCTGAGAGAGTCTTATTTTTTTCGGCTATTAAGAGGGCGGCGTTCGAACTCAGCGTGTTCTTCCACAAATCCACCTCGTCTAAAAAAGGATTGGGGTAGATCAATGAATCTGCAATTCGGATCTGCTCTTCCACATTATCCAAGGCCATCAACTCATTCAGGCGGATGCGAGAGCGGTGGACTACCTCCAACTGATTGAGCACTTTGGAACTGTCGGAGTTGAAGTCGACCTGTGCCTGTTGAAGATCGAGACGAGACATAGAACCGATATAATAGCGTTGCTCCACAATGCGTAGACGTTCTTTGGAGAGATCCAACGAAGAGCGTAGATTGTTCAGGCGGGTTTTTTGGCGTATCAGGTTATAATATTCCCCGGAAATGTCTGCCACGAAGTCTTCCACCGTCATGCGCGTATTCAACTCTCCCATACGTTGAAGTTCTTTCAATCGTTCATAGGTGGCTTGTATACCGAAACCATCAAAGACAGTCCAGTTCATATTTAAACCGATAGTTGCCGTTTCACTATTTACGCCATGGGTTTTATCCGTCCCCCCGTCCCGCAGACTATTCCGGTTATTTTGGATCGTACCACTAAAACCGCCACTCATATCCAGGGTTGGCAACGCACCGGCATTGCCCAAAGTGGCATTGTATGCACTTATCTTCTGTTCGTTGCGTACAATCCGGATGGCATAATTCCGCTCAAGACCGGCTTCAATGCATTGTTTTAAATTATATACCTCCTGCGCCTCAGCCGTAAAAACAAGCACCAACGCAACCCCTAACGCATATAGATGTTTCATAATGATTCTTTCTTTTTCTGTTGTCTGTCTGTAGAGATATACGCATACATGGCCGGAACAATATAAAGGGTAAGCAAGGTAGAAACAAGCATACCTCCTACCACGCCGGTTCCCATGGCAATACGTTGATTGGCTCCCTCCGCTGATGCAAAAACCAAAGGCAGAAGCCCCAGGATAGTGGAGACACTGGTCATCAGAATCGGACGTAACCGTTGCGCCGACGCCGTACGGATCGCCTCCTGGAAGGACAATCCGGCTTCCTGCCGTTGATTGGCAAATTCGACAATCAGGATACCATTCTTGGCTACCAGCCCTATCAACATGATAATACCGATCTGGCTGAAGATATTCATTGTAATGCCTCCGCCACTCATAAAGGCCAGAGCCCCGGCAATAGCCAGAGGTACGGTAAACATTACCACCAACGGATCTTTGAAACTTTCAAATTGTGCTGCCAGCACCAGGTAAATCATTACGAGAGCTAATATAAGTGCAAACATCAGGCTGTCGGAGCTTTCTCTAAACTCTTTCGATTCTCCGGACAAAGCCGTACGGAAGGTATCATCCAATACCTCCGAAGCAATGCGATCCATCTCTTCCAATCCGTCTCCCAGGGTATAACCTTTGGCCAAACCGCTGGTAACCGTTGCCGATACAAAACGATTGTAGCGGTAAAGTTGAGGAGGCGCCACGTCTTCCTGCAGAGAAACCAGGTTATCCAACTGGATCATTGCCCCATTGCTGCTACGCACATAGATAGACTTCAGATCTAACGGCGTATTCCGTTGTTGGCGGTTAATCTCACCCAATATCTGGTATTGCTTTCCATTCATATAAAAATAGCCCATACGTTGTCCGCTCAATGCATATTGAAGGGTCTGGGCAATGTTACGGGTGCTGACTCCCAACAGAGAAGCCTTGTCACGGTCTATCTCTATCCGGGTCTCCGGTTTGGTAAATTTGAGGTTGGCATCTGCCATCTGGAAGACCGGACTATTGTTTACCTCAAGCATAAATGCCGGTAAAAATTCTCTTAATTTCTCTATGCTGGTTGCTTGTAACACATATTGCACCGGCATTCCTCCCCGGCGGCCGCCAAAGGTCGATTGCTGCTGCACAAAGGCACGTGCCTTTGTCTCTTTGCGCACCGCCGCCGAAAGAGCGTCTGCGATCTGCATCTGCGAACGTTCACGTTCTTTCAAATCAGGCAAGATCACACTCAGAAAACCGCTTGATCCCCGCGAACGCGTAGTGACCGCCTCCCGTTCAGGCACGATGGAGTCTGTGATCGCTTCTATTCGCTCTGCAAAATCACGGATATATTCATAAGTCGTACCTTCCGGTCCCCGTAGATTCACAGAGATCATCGACCGGTCTTCCAAAGGAGCCAATTCCGAAGGTATCTTCTTCCAGAAATAAAGAATCGACCCCAATAAAAGGAAAACAATAGGTATAGCTATCCATTTTCTATCGAGGAAAGCATTCAATGATCTTTCATACAAACGATTCATCCCGGCAAAGAAGGGTTCTGTTTGTACATAGAACCAGTTTTGTTTTTCCCGCCGTTTCAGCAGTTTGGTTGCCAACATAGGCGTAAATGTCAATGCCACAAAAGAAGAGATGGCCACCGAACCGGAAATGACGACACTGAATTCTTTGAACAAACGTCCCGTCATCCCTTCCATAAAAACAATCGGGATAAATACGGCAATAAGTGTAACTGTCGTCGATATAACAGCGAAAAATATTTCTTTGGATCCTTCTATCCCGGCCGCTTTGGGAGTCATCCCCTGCTCAATACGGACATAGATATTCTCGGTCACAACAATCGCATCGTCCACCACCAATCCGACGGACAATACAACAGCGAGCAAAGACAATACATTGATCGAGAAGCCGGCAATATACATGATAAAGAATGCCCCTACCAGCGAGACAGGAATGACCACGACAGGAACCAAGGTCACCCGCCAGTCACGTAAGAACAAAAAGATAATCAATACAACCAATAAGAAGGCTACATAAATCGTTTCTTGCACTTCGGCAATGGAGGCCCGAATAAACCGGGTGTTGTCATATACGATTTCTATCGTTACGTCTTCCGGAAGGTCTTTCTGCAATTGTTCGATACGCTTATAGGCCTCGTCGGCTATTTCTATATGATTGGCCCCGGGTTGAGGTATAATCACATTGATAACCATAGGCTCTCCATTGCGTTTCATGAAACTGCGCAGGTCCTCAGGGGCTAACTCTGCCCGTCCTACATCCTGAAAACGAACAATATTTCCATTATCTTCTTTGATGATAAGGTCATTAAACTCTTTGGCAGTCTGCATCAGTCCTAAGGTACGGATAGACAGGTCCACCGTATTACCTTCGATACTGCCCGAGGGGAGTTCCACGTTCTCTACATCTACCGCACTACGAACATCCAAAGGAGTGACACCATATCCGGCCATTTTTATCGGATCCAACCAAAGACGCATCGAATACCGCTTCTGCCCCCATATGTCTACTCCACTCACATTCTGGATCGTCTGCAAACGTTCCTTGACTGTCAACTCGGCAATCTCACTTAAATCCATCAACGAACGCTGGCTGCTTCGTATACCGATCTGCATAATAGGTGTCGCATCCGCATCCGCCTTCGAGATGGTAGGCGGATCCACATCCCGCGGTAGATAGCGTTGTGCCCGGGAGACCTTATCACGCACATCATTCGCCGCCGTCTCCAGGTCGACTGAGAGCTCGAACTCGACAGTGATCCGGCTGCTTCCCTGGCTACTGACACTGCTCAAAGAGCGGATACCCGGAATACCATTGATGTTTTGTTCCAGTGGTTCCGTAATCTGGTTCATGATCACTTCCGCATTGGCCCCCGGATAAGAAGTACTCACCGATATGATCGGTTGGTCCACACTCGGGAACTCGCGTACCCCCAAAGAGCGATATCCTATTAATCCGAACAACAGGATGACAAGCACCATCACGGTGGAAAGAACCGGCCGTTTTATACTTATTTCTGAAATATTTGCCATAGAAATGAATTAATACAGATTATCAATAGATACTTTCATCCCGGCACGTAACTGCATCACGCCTGTCGTAATTATCGTATCTCCCACACTCAACCCTTCCAATACCTGCACATGGCTTTCTGTACGGATGCCGGATATGATTTCTACCGGGCGGGCTTCTCCGTTTTTATACAAATAAACAATATTCTTCCCCATCTCCGGGATGATGGCTTCACTGGGAACAGCCAGCGCATTCTCTATCTTCTGCTTGCTAATCTCTATCGAGAGATACCGACCGGGCTGAATGCTTTCATTGCTGTTGGCATAAAGCGCCCGGGCTTTCAAGGTACGGGTGACCGGGTCGATCTTGCTCTCTACGGCATAAACCGTTGCCGTATGATCCTGTAACATGCCTGTTGCATCATTCAGACGGAAGATGATGGAAGTCCCGTTCTTTACATCTGTCTGGTACTTCTCAGGTACGGAGAATTCTATTTTTAAAGGGGATATTTTGGTGAGCTTGACAACCATAGTCGATGGAGTCGCATAAGCTCCTTCGCTGACAGACCGCAGACCGATGATTCCATCAAAAGGAGCCCGCAATTCGGTTTGTGCTATATTGGCTTTTACCAGATCGAGATCGGCCATTAACTTTTCATACTCAGTCGTTACCTGTTCGTAGGCCTCCTGACTGACGGCATCCTTTTCCAAAAGCGTGTGCTGACGATATACCCGGTCGCGTGCCAACGGAACCTGGGCTTCCAGCTTTTTCAATTGAGCCTGCAAAGGTTTGTCATTGATCTTGGCAAGCAGGTCGCCTTCTTTCACATGGGTCCCTTCCACAAAATAAATGGCTACGATCTTACCCGATGACTCAAAAGAAAGATCTACCTCTTCATCCGGAATCGTACTTCCTGTGGTGATTGTCTTATCGTTCATCGTCTGATACTTCATTACTTCCGCATTGATAGCGAGTATCTGGTTACGGGGTGAACCGGCAGATGCCGCTACAGGCGCCGGACGATCCGAGGCGGTGAATGTACTCTTCAATTTAGGGTATACGATTATTCCGATTATCAGTAAAACGATCAATGCCGTCACTCCCCATTTTACTCTCTTTGTCATCTTCGTTTATGGATTCTTTAGGTGTTTACACAATATTAGGTTAATTGAGACTACCGTTCGCATAAAAGGTTTAATTCTCTTTTCTACATTCTCTACAAATATACTCCCAAAGATGTATGTATAGGCTCAATCCCCCTATAAACCGGATTGAAAAAACAAACTTTTGCTTTAAACCCTGTCCTATTAAAAGTATTTAACACAACAAAACCGTTTCTTCTTTGTTGAAGATTCTAATCATTTTGTTGAAAAAACGACAATCCCCTATTTGAAGAAGTTGTAAATAATATTCATTTTGCTTCTACTCTCAGAAAAAAGAAGCCTTTTTCCCACCTTCATGCAAATGAGCTTTCAAATACTTTCTTCCTTTCCTTCCCTCTCTCTACATTCGCTTGACAATTAACAAACAGACACGGTTATGCACAACGCTATCTCATTCCAGAAAGAATTATTAGGCATAGAAGATAAGATGATGAATTTAGCACTCTTATTAACGTCAAACAAAGAGGATGCACAAGATTTGTTTCAGGAAACGACACTGAAGGTTTTAGACAATCAGGAAAAATTTATCAATAACGTAAACTTCAAAGGCTGGGTATTGACCGTTATGCGGAATATCTTCATAAACAACTACCACAGACTTATCCGTACCTATACTCTCATAGATCAGGACACAGACATCTACAACCTGGACAACAACCTGCAGTCCGGCATGACAGAAGCGGATAGTGCAATCGACCTGCAAGAAATTACCAAAGCCATTAAAAGCTTAAACAAAGAGATACGAACACCGTTCTCCATGTATATCAGTGGCTATAAATACAACGAAATAGCCGAAAGGCTCAACCTGCAATTGGGAACCGTCAAAAGCCGTATCTTCACCGCCCGCCAGGAACTACAAAAAGAATTGAAAGATTTCTATTCCTATTAATCGACTTTCTACCTCAAGAAGTATTTCAACTTATTTCTTATTCGTATCCACCCGCTGCGTCGGTGGCTGTTGCCTGTTTCGTTTGTCGACCTCTTCAACAACCTGCTCCGCCAACGAACGAAAAGCCTGGCCTGTGAGCGTATCTGGATCGAGGGCTACGGGTTTTCCCGCATCTCCTCCTTCGCAAATGCTTTGCACAATCGGGACCTGTCCCAATAAAGGTATTTGCAGCTCTTCCGCCAATCGTTTTCCTCCCTCCTTGCCAAAAAGATAATATTTGTTCTCCGGCAGTTCGGCAGGGGTAAACCAAGCCATATTCTCTACCAGTCCCAATACGGGCACATTGATTTTATCGCTTTGGAACATACTCACCCCTTTGCGGGCATCGGCAAGAGCTACTTCCTGGGGCGTTGTCACAACGATAGCCCCGGTAACAGCCAATGTCTGAACCAGCGTCAGGTGAATATCACTCGTTCCCGGGGGTAAATCCAACAGGAAATAATCCAATGCCCCCCAGTTTGCATCACCAATCAATTGCTTCAGTGCGTTACTGGCCATCGCTCCCCGCCAGAGGATAGCATCCTCTTTGTTGACAAAAAACCCGATCGACAGCAACTTCACCCCATAATTTTCCGCAGGCTCAATAAGTTCTCGCCCTCCTACTTCCACCATATGCGGACGCGCTTCTTCGACATGGAACATCTTCGGCTGTGACGGACCAAAAATATCCGCATCCAAAAGCCCCACCTTGTATCCCAACTCCGCAAGCGCCACCGCCAGGTTGGCAGCAACCGTACTTTTGCCAACTCCTCCTTTGCCCGAGGAGACTGCAACAATATGTTTGACCTCCGGCAGTAACTTATCCGGCTCCGGACGTGCCATCTGTTTCGAGACAATACGAATATTTCCCTTGATCTCTACTTCCGGACCCACATAAGTCAGGATAGCCGTCTCCGCCGCCTTTACGACCGACTTGATAAAAGGATCGTTCGCCTTCTCAAAAACAAGCGAAAAACTAACCTTATTCCCTTCAATACGTATATCGTCTTCCACCATCTCGGCAGAGACTAAATCTTTACCCGTTCCCGGATAACGCACCTTCTCCAATGCGTCTAATATAAGTTTAGGATATATTGCCATGTTGTTTTCTTTTTATTTTCCCGAAGCCAACGCACTGCGTTTGCTGCGGTTGAAACTACGGTAAGGATCGAGTTCAATCTCCACATCAGGCTCTGTCAGAGTCTCTCTGCGTTCACACACAAACCGTATATACTTAATATTCAATCCCCGGTCCAGCCATTGCTGCTCATAGTAAGTCTGGATCGAAAGCAGACTGTCGGTCAATCCCGAATGATAAAGATCATCGGTCTCAAACAATACCGGATATCGATTGACCTTCACCATCTCACGTGTATAGGTATACATGAAATGACTGTCCGTCTTCAAATGAATGATCCCGTTCTCCGAAAGAATCTCCCGGTACAAACCCATAAAACGCGTCGAAGTAAGACGCTTATTCACTTTCTTCATCTGCGGATCAGGAAAGGTAATCCATATCTCCGACACCTCACCCGGTGCGAAAAAGTGAGCGATCAACTCAATGCTGGTGCGCAGAAAGGCTACATTCTTCATCCCTGCTTCCATCGATTCCTTCGCCCCGCTCCACATCCTAGCGCCCTTGATATCTATACCAATGAAGTTCTTTTCCGGGAATAACTTACCCAGGCCGACGGTATATTCTCCTTTGCCACATCCCAGTTCCAATACAATCGGGTGGTCGTTCCGGAAGAAAGACTTATGCCATTCCCCCTTCATCGCGAACCCTTTCTCTTGCAGAGCATTAAACGGATATTGGAAAACATGCGGATAACCCGCCATATCCTCAAACTTTGCTAATTTATTCTTTCCCATACCACAAAGATAATACATTCTTGATAAAAGTAACCAAGAGACAGAAATGCACAAAGAACGCACGCATTAAAGAATGAAACGAATCTCCCCAAAAAGTTGTGAAGAATTTCAGATTGAATTTGGGTGAATTTGAGTGTTGATCTGTTGCTAAATAAAATTGCTGACAATCGTCGGCAAAATTGCCGATATCCGTCAGCAATTGTGCCGATATATATCGGCAATTGTGTCGACAATTATCAGCACAAGTGTCGACAGCTATCGACACTTTTATTTTCCAGCAGATTTGACTTATGACTTATCCTGAAATGGGTGGTCACTTTTTGTCAGATAGTACCTGTATATACATCGTTATCTTATTGAGAATAACCCAAATACCAACTGTGTT
>NZ_QVMG01000026.1 GCF_010500925.1 Parabacteroides sp. 52 | reverse complement strand
CTATAATCACGGCCGGAGAATGGTGTATTGTTATGCACTTCCAATGCGACACGTATAGCGGCGTTTAATGAAGTCAGATTAGTACTGATGCGTTAAAAAATAGAATCGTTGAATTACACTATTCTGAGAGCTTTTTTGTTGCGTTTTTCATTTCAAATCAAAAAACATAAAAACCTTGCAAACACGTCGATATCAACTCGTTAGAGTAAAAATTAAAATATTAACGCATCAGTAGTAAATAGTGATAATGAAATCGAACAAGGTTTCAACCTTTGAGAGAATGGAATATATCGCTTTGGAAAATAGACGTAAAGCTATAGGAAAGATATAGGTAATTCTATCCTCAAATCAATAAATGCTCTTTAAAAGTGCGAAAAATAAAATAAAACGCACTATCGGAGTGCAAAAATGATTATCTTTGCAAAAAAGGAAGAAGTATGGATAAGTTATTTGAATATTCCAATAGGCTGATAAAAGAAACTGACACGAAGTTTCTTCGATATATGTACGATGAAATAAATTGGAAAAGCAGGATGATAGGCCTTATTGGACCTCGTGGTGTTGGTAAGACAACATTAGTCTTGCAATATATCAAGCAAAATCTCAATCCAGCCGAAACGCTTTATGTAACGGCAGAAGACTTTTATTTTGTTGATAACAAATTTGTCGATTTGGCTGATACTTTTGTTAAGCATGGTGGTAAGTACCTTTTTATAGACGAGATCCATAAATACAAAGATTGGGCAAAGGAATTAAAGTTGATTTATGACTATCACAAAGATTTGAATGTGGTATTTACTGGCTCTTCGGTTCTGGATATAAAAAAAGGTGCTTCGGATTTAAGCCGTAGGGCAGTTATATATAACATGCAAGGGTTGTCTTTCCGAGAGTATTTACAATTGTTTCATGGTATTTCCGCAAGAACCTACTCTCTAGAGGAAATATTGCAGCACAAAGTTGAATTGCCTGTACAACACCCACTACCTCTTTTCTCTGAGTATTTAAGAACTGGCTATTATCCGTTTGCCTTGGAAGAAGATTTCGGATTACGTTTAGGACAGATTATCAACCAAACGTTAGAAAATGATATTCCGATGTATGCTGATATGAATGTAGCGACCGGACGAAAACTAAAGCAATTACTTGCCATTATATCTAAGAGCGCACCATTTAAACCTAATATGAGTAAGATAGCAGAAATGTTATCTGCGAGTCGGAACAATATCGCAGACTATTGTCTGTATATTGAGGAAGCGGGCATGATAGCCCAATTAAGAGATAATACAGGTGGTGTTCGAGGATTAGGAAAAGTCGATAAAATATATTTGGACAATACTAATTTTATTTACAATCTTGCCGAAGATACATCCAATATCGGAAATATTAGGGAAACATTCTTCTTAAATCAAATGCGAGTAGAACATGACGTATTCGCATCGCCCGTTGCTGACTTTTTGATCGATGATAAAACCTTTGAAGTTGGAGGTAAGAACAAGGGACAGAAGCAAATTAAGGAGATTGAGAATGGATATATTGTAAAAGATGATATAGAGAGCGGATATCTGAATGTCATTCCATTGTGGCAATTTGGAATGAGTTATTAATGAGTTGAAAATAAAAAAAATAATTTCAAAAAACATAAAAGATGATATTTAATATTTATTACATCAATTTTCCCAAGGTTTATGAAATAAAAATGATGATTAGTAATATTATTTCAAAGGCAAAGGAAGTTACTAAAGGAAATAGTAACGAGACAGAGGACGATTTTAAAGCTAGAATTGGTTTTAAATTATTTGATTTCTTTAATACTGGAGTAGAAGGAGGAGGAAAAACAAAAGGATCTGATTCTAAAAAAGTATTAGAGACCTTTGAGATAAAAACAACCAAATCAGTTATTTTAAATGAAGTTGTTGAAAAAAGTAATAAAATAGTATCATTTGAAGGGATCAATGAGGGGGAACTTATAATGCTAGATAATGTTGATTTATCGCTTGAGAATGAGGCAGAATTAAGAACAATAAAACTTTTCACAAGTGGTGCATTTAAAGATATGGCTTTACCCGGAGCAAACGGATTCGATATTACAAATCTTTTTAACTCAATGTTTAAAGATTACGCTTATAAAATAAAAGGTAAAGTTGCTGAAAGATCAGAAGAATTATTGATAAAAATTCCGCTAACATTTGAAAATGAATTTGAGAGCTCTTACAATGTTGATGATTTATTTGTTGGGAAAGTTTCAATTTTAGGACTTTATAAGGGTAGAATCAAAATTGATGATTTAAAAAATTCATTTCAGTTCTTTCAAGAAATAGGTAATCTCCAAAATTTTAATAGTTTAAAAAATATGAATACTGAAGATGATGAGATACAAGAGAGTCAATATCCTAAAGAGACTAATGATTCTATAAATTATTTTATTAGTTCTGGTGATGGGAAAGATTATCACTATGTTGATTTACTCGCAATAGTTCAAAATGTGAATATCAAGCCTTGACATATGAAGAAAGAGCTACTTTTTTTTGAGAAAGATGATTTTTATGATTATAAAGAACTAAAACAGTCAGAAGGATATGCCATTGTTAGTATAAGTGATTATCTGAAAGACATAGGGAATAGTGAATTATTTGATAATTTTGACTTTACAACAACAATTATTGATATCTCTGCACTAGCCTCAGGCTATAAAGAGATTCAATCTCTCGCAGAACAGCTTTTGGATAAATTTCATCAATTTGAAGCTATTTTCATTGCAGATAAAAGATATGAAGAACTTCTTCGGTATGAGTTAAGGTATTGTTTTATATGTTTTAATGACGTTGAATTTAGCGAGAAACTTGAAAAACAGAGTAAAGAAAAATCACAGCAATCACTTTTACCTTCGAAGAAACATAAAAAAATTATAGATTTAGACGATGATGAATTAGACGTTTTCTTCTCTGAATTCAGGCAGCATTTGTATGGACATGAAAAATTCAAAGATGAATTTACCGAATTGGTAAACAATTTTAAAATTTTTAATCGTCTTGGAGAACATAAGATATTGTCTCTGTTCCTTATGGGAGAGTCTGGGGTTGGGAAAACAGAGGTTGCTCGAACTATATACAAATGCTTAGGAGGTAAAAAGAAATTAGCAAAGGTTAACTTTGGCAATTATAGTAGCGAATTCTCATTAAGCTCTCTAATTGGAAGTGCAAGAGGATATATCGGAAGTGATGATGGTGAAATTTTCATTAGGGTAAGGGATAGCGATGTTGGTATAATTTTAATTGATGAGTTTGAGAAGTCGAATGCTACTCTTTTTAATTATTTTTTAGACGTTCTTGAAAGTGGGAAGATAATAAGTTCTCTTGCTGATGAAATTGATCTGAATGGTTTTATTATAGTTTTTACATCAAATATAAGTAAGGAAGATTTTACTCATAAAATTTCTCCTGAACTAAGATCTCGTTTTGATTACAAAGGCTTGTTTACGTTACTATACAATGAAGACAAATTAAAATTTGTCGAGTTTCGTTTAAATGATATAATAAGAAAATACAATCTTACATTCGCGCCTCAATTACCTCAAAACCTACTTGACTATTTTTTAGTTCAAATCGATGTCAGCAAGTTTAATAATATGAGAGATTTAAATAAAAAAATAAAACGTGTTTTTGTTGACTATATCTTAAAACAGCAATATCAAGATTATGAGATAATTGAGGATGGAAAGGTGAAATATAGCTATGTAAAAAGATTACTTAATATATTTAAGTAATTATAAGTCGTTTTATGGATTTACTAAGTGAAATAACAGGCAAAATTACCACGTATATCAACAATGGTATTTCCTCTTCTGATTACAAAAACAAATAGTACACCAATAATACACCCAATCAAATGTAAATTATTGATAACCAACGATGATTCATATAATGTATAAAAAGTAAACACAACATAGCTTAACCGTCAATAAATATCAGAATTATTAGGTAGAGATGTTAAAGCGGTAAGATATTTCTAGTATATAATTATGGCATATAAGATCGATAGTAAACGAGTCATGGCAATAGCTTCAAATGCCTTGTTTGATTTATCAGAATCGGAGAAAATACGAAACAATAATATTTAATGTAAACCATTATGAGTAAACGAGATTACATACAAGCCAATAGAGACTGGCTGGAAACAAAATCAAAGGAAGAAGGAGTCAAAGCTCTTCCGAAAGGGATATATTACAAGGTAATAAACGAAGGGAAAAATGACGGAAACCATCCGACTCCGAGAAGTATTATTACCGCCCACTATACAGGATGGACTATTCATGGCAAAAAGTTTGACAGTAGCCGGGGTGGTACGCCAATAGCATTCCGCTTGAACGAACTGATTGAAGGGTGGATTATTGCGATGCAACAGATGTGTGTTGGGGATAAATGGGAGTTATATATTCCAGCCGAAATGGGATACGGTAAATTCTCACAGCCCGGTATACCCGGAGGATCAACACTTATATTCGAGATAGAGCTGCTTGGAATAATATAACACCTTAGCAATATATATAAATAGATCACCCCAACACATAGACCCGGTGGCTTCCTTTTCCTTTGGCTTGAATAAGACCTTCGGCTTCGAAACCGGATAGGTCTTTTTTGCTTTGGTAACGAGAGCAGTTGTTGATCTCGGCATATTTGAGGCCACTGATATACCCTTGTTCCTGTAAATAACTGAGCATACGAGCCTTCCGTTTTTTCAACGATGCACTGAAAAGAGGAGTTGACACCTTTTCCAGACTAGCCGACTGACGTATATGCTTCAAGAGTTTGGGGTTTCCCCGAAAATTGATGCGGTCGATTGCGACCTGCGTCAATATGCCTTCCGGGTATTCTTCTTCTCCGGAGTCATCTTGTATTTCTTCTACCTGATTGCTTCGTAAAGAAAGGGAGAAGGTACCAATTTCCTCCAGTTCCACATGATAGCCGTTTGTGAGCGACTTGCCGATAAACTTTCCGGCCGCGTCGAGCACCGCTTTGATTTGCGCTGAGTTGACCCCTAAATCGCGCAGTTCCGCACATAAATCGTCCATACGCATCGTACCTTTACTGATTACCCGGGCATGCAGCCGGGGAGGGCGTCCGGAGTTATCCGGTTGGGGAGTTTCATAGACTCCAAATCGAATCTTCATAGTTGTATTCTATTTTCATAGTTAATAAATAGTCAAGTTTCAGTAGACAATCTGACTGTCCATAGCTATCGACAGTACTGTTGATAATTGTGAGCAGTACTGTCGATAACTATCAACAGTACTGCCGACGACCGTCGACAGTCAAATTCTCTCAGCATAAAGATAGTAAAAAAATACTATATTTGTATACGTTTATTATTTAAAAAGATGAAAGAGCTTAAGTGTCCCAAGTGTAAGAGTGTGTTTACTGTGGATGAAGCGGATTATGCTTCGATTGTGAACCAGGTGAAGAATACGGAGTTTCAGGCTGAGGTGGATCGACGGTTACAGGAATTGTATAAACAGCATATAGCCGAACAGGAATCGAAGGTATTGAAAGCCGAGCAGAGTTTTCAGACCAAGCTTTCTTCCAAAGATTCGGAACTGAATAAAAAGGAGACAGAGATTGCCCGTCTTACGGAGCAGTTGAACGCCATTGCCCAAGCCAAACAACTGGAGTACACCGAACTATTGGCAAAAAAAGAGCAGGAGATCGCCCAACTCAAATCGTCCATCGAGCAGAAAGAAAGCAATATTGAGATTGCCGTATTGAAAGAACAGGGGAAAGCACAAGAAATATTAAAAGCCAAAGAATCTCTGATTGCCGAGCTGAAAAACAAAGTTATCATAGAGCAAAACAGTGCCATAGAACGACAGAACAGCCTAAAGGAGAAATATGAGTCGGAGCTCAAACAGAAGCAAGAACAGGTGGATTATTATAAGGATATGAAATCGCGGATGTCGACTAAGATGGTGGGGGAAACGCTGGAGATACATTGCAACACGGAGTTCAATCGGATGCGCCCCCTCTTCCCGAATGCTTACTTCGAGAAAGACAACGATGCCTCGGGAGGCAGCAAGGGCGATTTCATTTTCCGCGACTCGGAAGAGGGAACGGAGTATTTGTCTATCATGTTTGAGATGAAAAACGAAATGGACACAACGGCTACCAAGCATAAAAATGAGGATTTCCTGAAAAAATTGGATGAGGACCGAACAGCCAAAAATTGCGAATTTGCCGTCTTGGTGTCACTCCTTGAACCGGATAACGAGTTATACAATACCGGCATCGTAGACGTATCGCATAAATATCCGAAGATGTATGTGATCCGTCCGCAATTCTTTATGCCTTTGATCACGCTTTTGGTACATACTTCCAAAAAAAGCCTGGCCTATAAAAAAGCACTGATAGAGGCACAAAGCCAGTCGGTTGATGTGACTAACTTTGAAAAACAATTGACTGACTTCAAGGATAAGTTCGCCAACAACTATCGCTTGGCCAGTGAGAAATTCCAGACAGCCATTGCCGAGATAGATAAATCGATAGACCATTTACAGAAGATAAAAACGGCTCTCCTGGGCTCAGAAAATAATCTCCGCCTGGCCAATGACAAAGCAGAGAACCTTACAATCAAAAAGTTAACCCGTGGTAATCCGACGATGAAAGCCAAATTCGAAGAAGCCAGAGCGCAAAACCCAGAGATTGATGAAGAGAATGAACCTTTCCAATAAACTCACCGGCCGTATTCATATGGAAGACATTCAAGAGATTCTTCTGTATGTGGAAGGGAATGCGAAAAGGAAACAGGAATTATACGCATTGGCGTTTCATGAAGAAGAGAAGCTCTCTTACCAGGTCTTATGGGTTCTTACCCATCTCAACCGGCAGGAGAACAGGTGGTTGTTTGATAAACAAGACGAACTGATCGACCAGGCAATGCAGTGCAAGCATGCGGGCAAACGCCGTTTATTATTGAGCCTGTTGCTTAAACAGCCTTTATCCAATCCGCCCCGGGTAGATTTTCTGGACTTTTGCCTCAAACATATGATATCCGGGGAGGAGCCATCCGGTATACAGGCACTCTGCATGAAGCTGGTGTATGCCCTCTGTCGTCCGATTCCGGAATTGTTACAAGAAGTACAAACGACCTTCGAACTGATGGAAACCGACTTCCTCTCCCCTGCCACCCGGGCAACCCGCAGGAATATATTAAAAGAGATAGGGAAGAAAAAGAAACGGAGGAATTGATAGAATCAAAAAAGACAGAAACACATTTGTCGCAACATTCATTTTTTCAATCTTTTTTTTAGCCATTACAACCTTTGGCCTTCGCAAGATAAAATTTCCGGGTAAAAATGGATGAAATTTCACTCCAAAACGCCATTCTCATGCTGTCAGAAAGGTGATAATTTAAAAAATAAAGTATCTTTGCCTTGTTTTAAACAAGCCGTAACCAACGGTCAACACAAATTATTTAATTAAATATCATTTGAAAATGGAAAACTTAGTAGGTAAAATCAAAGAAAGCTTTGATGCTTTTGAAAAAGATGCAGCTCTTCAAGTAGAAAAAGGAAACAAAGCAGCTGGAACTCGTGCTCGTAAAGCATCTTTGGAACTTGAAAAAATGTTGAAAGAATTCAGAAAAAAATCTCTGGATCATTCAAAACAGTAAATTCCCAAAAGAAGATTCCCTCGCTCATTCGATGGAATCTTTTTTTTGCCCTTTTATCATTTAGCAAAGAACATTTTCTCTCTCCCATTTGCTCCTTTCCCCCTTATCTGACATCCGTTTTTTTTTGCAAAAAGAAACACATACATACGCAGGGAGAAGGCATGTATTTTAGACAGTAATACATCCGTGGTTCCCGAATAATTATCTATATTTGTCTTCATTCTTTTTTAATCTGAAGATTCATCTACTATGACTGATATACAAGACGCAAAAACATCGGGTGAAGCAATGATACAAGCCGAATTCGATGCCCTTTTAAATGATTACTTACATTCGAACCACCGGCGGAAAGTGGAACGCATCACAAAGGCTTTTCACTTTGCCAACGAGGCACACAAAGGAGCCAAACGACGTTCCGGTGAGCCTTATATCATGCACCCCCTTGCCGTGGCTCGCATTGTTTGTGGGGAGATGGGTCTGGGATCGACCTCCATTTGCTCCGCCTTATTACATGATGTGGTGGAAGATACCGAGTATACAGTTGAAGACATAAAGGATATGTTTGGTCCCAAGATCGCCCAGATCGTTGACGGACTGACGAAAATATCGGGAGGCATATTCGGCGACCAGGCTTCTGCCCAGGCAGAAAACTTCCGCAAACTGCTCCTGACCATGAGTGATGATATCCGGGTGATCCTGATAAAGATTGCCGACCGCCTGCACAATATGCGCACCTTAGGGTCTATGCTTCCGGCCAAACAATACAAGATCGCCGGCGAAACACTTTATCTGTACGCCCCTTTGGCACATCGGTTAGGCTTATTCACTATAAAGACCGAACTGGAAGATTTGAGTTTCAAATACGAGCATCCCCAGGAGTACGACTCTATCAATGAAAAATTACGTGCATCCGAGGGGGTACGCAACAAACTCTTCCAGCGTTTCCGGGAGCCGGTAGACAAAAAACTCGAATCCATGGGGTTGCATTATGAGATGAATTCCAGGGTGAAATCCGTCTATTCCATCTGGAATAAGATGGAGAGCAAAAGAGTGTCTTTTGATGACATCTATGATATCTATGCTGTGCGGATCATCTTTGACCCACTTCCCGGGGTAGATGAAAAGAATCAGTGCTGGGATATTTATTCGGCTATTACCGATATTTATAAAATCCTTCCGGATCGCATCCGCGACTGGGTGAGCCGCCCCAAAGCCAATGGATACCAAGCTTTGCACCTCACCGTCATGGGACCGGACGGGGAATGGGTAGAAATACAAATCCGCAGTCAACGGATGAACGAAATCGCCGAAAAAGGATTTGCCGCTCATTGGAAATACAAAGAAAACAGTGTCGAAGAGGATGCTGAGTTAGAAAAATGGTTACAAACCATTACCGAAATATTGGAAAGTCCCGATCCGAATGCATTGGATTTTCTGGATACGATCAAATTAAACCTATACTCTTCGGAAATATTCGTATTCACCCCCAAAGGGGATATGAAGACGTTGCCACAAGGAGCTACCGCTTTGGACTTTGCCTATGCACTGCATACCGACATTGGCAATAGCTGTATCGGAGCCAAAGTAAACCATAGATTGGTTCCCCTCAGCCATCCTTTAAAAAGCGGAGACCAAATAGAGATATTAACCTCCCGGTCGCAAGGGCCTCAACCGGAATGGCTCAACTACGTGACAACAGCACGGGCACGTTCTAAGATAGATGCCGTCTTGAAAAAGGCGAGAAAAGAGGTTGCCAAACAAGGAGAAGAAAAGGTGTTGGCTGCATTAAAAAAAGGAGAAATAGAGGTCAACACGTCCAATCTGGACAAATTATCCATGTATTTTGGTTTCCCACAAAGAGAGGAATTCTATTATGCGGTAGAAAAAGCGGATGTCGTATTGCCGGAAAACATAAAGAAAATCCTGAAAGAAAAAACGGATAACGGCTTATTTAAATATGTAAAACAGGCATTTAAGGTTGGCAACAAAAACAAAAAAGAAAGTCAGAAAGAACTGAAAGATAAAAAAGAGAATGGCGACAGTAAAAAGCCGACTTATGACAAATCGAAACCTTATATTCTGCGGGAAGCTGATTTTGTACATAACTATGTCATTGCCGATTGTTGCAAACCGATCCCCGGAGATGATGCCTTGGGCTTTATCAACGATGATGGGAATGTGATTGTACACAAACGTGCCTGCCCGATAGCGATGCGACTGAAAAGCAGTTTCGGCGAACGTATCCTCAACACCCAATGGAGCAGCCACGAGACAGCCTCTTTTGATGCTACCCTGGAAATAAAAGGTATTGACTCGATCGGAGTCTTGACCGAGATTTCTAAAACCATCTCAGAATTCAATGTCAACATTCAACGTTTGTTCATTGATGTAAAAGATGGTATGTTCGAAGGAAAAATAAAGATGAAAGTACACGACGTAGAAGATATTCAACGCATGTGTGTAAACCTTTCCAAAATCAAAAACGTTAAATCCGTCGGTCGTATTGCGGAATAAACCCGGTATTTAGTCTTTGACTGAGAGCCCCAATAGGCGGGCCAGGTCTAATGCTTGCAGGGATGTGACTGTAAGTCCACGCAATTCGGGACTCAAAACGGGGCTTATGCGCATACCGGCAATCTCAGAGTCTGTCAGGTCAACCCCTTTTAACGGTGTGTTATAGAACTCCGCTTCCATCAAATGACACTGATGAAAGGCAACATGGTGAAACGAGCAACTATCCAAGGCGGCACCGCGCAGGTTACACCCTGTATATTGTACATCCCGTTGTTTGCTGGCAGACAGGTTGACATATTCTGCCTGGCATTCTTTAAATAAAACCTGGTTCAACGAGGCGTCCGAAAAGTTTGTCCCTGTCAATTTACATCCATTAAACTCAACACGAGAGAAACTACTACCCGTAAAATGGATATTAGAAAGATCACAGTTATTAAAAACCACATCATTGCACTGTATCTTCGTCAATTTACAATCACTCCAACTGATCGCAGAAAAGAGGCAGGAGTAGACATATAGCTTTTCATTTATAATCCCCTCAACGAAAAGATTTTTAAAGGCACATTCAATAATTTCATGGTTCTTCTTTTTGAGTGCATCGGCCAGGTCTACACCTTCATTCAGTTTATTTACAAGACGGGGAGCCACTAATTTTATCATCGGATTCAAGCTATAATTTCTATTAAACGTTTGACAAAGATACAGGAATAAACTTTATTTTCGTGACCCAACTCTCAACTTCACAACTTTTCTGGGGATGACCCGGAGCTTCGAACAAAGCCCTTCAGCGAAGTGTCTTAAAACAACAAAAGCCGCTAAAAAGCGGCTTTCCGTGTGACCTGGGTGGGGCTCGAACCCACGACCCATTGATTAAGAGTCAATTGCTCTACCAGCTGAGCTACCAAGTCATGCATTCGTTAGACGATTGCGGGTGCAAAGATAGGGGTTTAATTGTTTAGCACAAATTTTTTTGTTTATTTTTTCTGTCTAATTCAGTCGTTTGTCAATCAATTTCAAAAACATCGGAAGGAGTGTTTCGCTTCAAGGCTGTCAGTGTAACATCTTTTCCAACGCGTATACCTTCTTGAAACAAGCGGATATCTACCGTTTTATAAGCTAACTCAGGATGGTTATTATCCTTACTGAGGTGACAAAGCCATATGTTTTTAAGCTCAGGATGATAATGTGTTGCCAAAAAATCGGCCGCTTCCCGGTTACTGAGGTGACCGGTCGGACTGGCCACACGTTCTTTCAGGAAAGAGGGATAAGAACCGAACCGAAGCATCTCTTCATCATAATTTGCTTCGATAATGAGATGATGGGCCATAGACATATATTTACTTACCGTTTCGGTAATATGTCCTACGTCCGTGGCAAAAGTGAAACGATGCGTATTGTATTCGATATGATAGCCTACATTGTCCGTACTATCGTGAGGCACTTCGAAGGCCGTGATTTTAAAGTCACGTATAAGAAAAGGAGATTCTTTGTCTATGATTTTGCGGGAAGAATATAATGTTTCTTCCACATACCGGCTGCGTTCAATGCCCTGATGGACACCCTGGGTTGCATACACGGGTATACCGCACCTCTCTCCCAGGCAACCTACAGTCTTTATATGATCGGCATGATCATGGGTAATAAGTACGGCGATAATACGGGAAAAGTCAATGCCGAAATCTTTTAATGCTTTCTTTATTGTCCGAATGCCGATGCCGGCATCAATCAGTATGCCATATTCAGAAGTGCCCAGGTAATAACAATTACCACTGCTTCCGCTAGCCAGGCTTATAAACGTTAGTTTCATCTTTTTTATCTTTTCAATCCGCTCACTGGCGATAGTTCTCCGGAAGTGTTATTTCTCCAATAAGCGAACAGTTCATATGTTCTTTGACCTCTTCCGGATTCATTCCGTGGCCAAAGAGGAACATCAACTTGGTAACTGCACTTTCTGTCGTGCTATCGTATCCGCTGATAACGCCTGCTTCCAATAATTTATGTCCGGTTTCATACCGGTACATTTCTACGGTACCGGCCATACACTGACTTATATTTACGATCACGACTCCTCTGTCCACTGCTTTTCTCAACATCTTCAGAAACCAATCATGCCGTGGGGCATTTCCGCTTCCGTAGGTTTCCATCACCACGCCCTTGAGGTTCGGTATACTCAATATGCTTTCAATCACCAAAGGGGATACACCCGGAAACAATTTAAGTATCGCAATGTTCTCATCCAACAAATAATGTGGCTTCAAAGGTTTGCGTGATACCGGATGATAAATCTGTGCCAGATCATACTTCATATGAATACCGGCATGTGCTAATGCCGGGTAATTATAGGATCGGAAGGCATTGAAGTTATCGGCACTGACTTTGCTGGTTCTGTTTCCGCGTAATAAATTATTTTCAAAGAAGACACATACTTCCGGAATAAGCGGTTGTCCATTTTCTTTGGCGGCTGCTATCTCTATGGCAGTTATCAGGTTTTCTTTTCCATCCGTCCGCAACATACCGATAGGCAATTGCGACCCCGTAAGAATAACCGGCTTACTGAGGTTCTCAAGCATAAAACTCAATGCCGAGGCTGTATAAGACATCGTATCCGTACCATGCAGAATAACAAAACCATCATACAAAGAATAATTTTCAGCAATAATCTCTACCAGCTTCTTCCAGGACTCCGGCCCCATCTCTGAAGAATCCACAGGAGGATTAAATTGAATAGAGGAGACTGCATAACCTAATTTTTTCAATTCAGGCACATTATCCTTTAAGTGTTGAAAATTGAATGGTTCTAAAACGCCTGTTTCAGGGTTCTCCATCATTCCGATGGTTCCCCCTGTGTAAATAAGCAAAATGGACGCTTTTTCCTGCTGATCGTTCTCATGTACAGTCATAACGCACAAAGTTAATAATTTATTCTACTCATCCCCTTTTAAGACAGGGACACTTAAATGAAATTTCACCGCAATCAAACGAGCCACCAACACACTCACAGCCGTCACGATCTGCGTAAGTGTCATTGTCATAGACATTTTCACACAAAAATAATAAACCACGCCCCCCAACACACAGGTCAGTGCGTAAATATCCTTTCTAAAGATCAGAGGTTCTTCATTGATCAGAATATCCCGCAGGATACCACCTACTGATCCGGTAATGGTCCCCATCACAATAGCCACCCACATCGGATAACCAAATCCCAGGGTTTTATAAATACCTGTTACCACAAATAATCCTAAACCGATAGCATCAAAGATGAAGAAGGTATTATTGAGTTTGATAACGTATTTCCGAAAAGTGATAACAAACAATAAAGCCAGGCCGGATACAACCAGATAAGCAGCCTCCTCCATCCAAAAAGGCGTGGCATTCAGAAAAATATCACGTACCGTACCGCCTCCGATTGCCGTAACAAGGCCCACGACATAGGCGCCAAACCAATCAAATTGTTTCGCAGAAGCTAACCGGATACCACTAATTGCAAACGCAAAGGTTCCGGCATAGTTGCAAAAGGTGATAAAATCTATCATTTTGTTTTTTCTGCAAAAGTACGGAATAGTTTGAAATTTTGCTCTTTTTAGAAAGAATACCTAATAATTATTTAAACCAAACCAATCCTATCCAGTTATATATTCATACGTTTGTAAATACGAATAAGATTTAGGTAAAAAGTAATAGGCATAAAATGAAGAAAATAGCAGTAGGAACTATACTTCTGCTTCTGACGCAATTCACATGGGGGCAGTATTTTCCGCAGACAGTTCCCCGGAAATATTTCAGCGACTCAACCTACGTTATCCCCCGCCGCCCCTGGCTTGCAGGGGCAGAGACTTTTACGGTGAATATGGTTGTCTGGGGATTC
Organism: Parabacteroides sp. 52; assembly: GCF_010500925.1. Taxonomy (GTDB): domain Bacteria; phylum Bacteroidota; class Bacteroidia; order Bacteroidales; family Tannerellaceae; genus QVMG01. The sequence goes on along the minus strand of NZ_QVMG01000026.1, from coordinate 5,140 downwards.
AACCGCTATATCTCCCAAGTGGATTTTGCGAAAATAAACGGACATACAATCAAGGATAACTTCCAAACAGGACCTATATGGGACACGGATAAGTTTACTACAAACCTCATCTCCCACCCCTATCACGGCTCTTTATATTTTAATGCGGCACGCAGTAATGGATTGAGTTTTTGGCAGTCTATACCCTATACTGCCGGAGGAAGCTTGATGTGGGAGTTCTTCATGGAGGCAGAACCACCCTCCATCAACGATATGTTTGCCACGACATTTGGAGGTGTCGAATTAGGGGAAATACTGTTTCGTCTATCTGATATCTTTCTCGACGACCGTACCTCCGGCCCCGAACGGATTGGGCGCGAGATCCTCTCCGGCATCCTCTCTCCCGTTCGGGCTGTCAACCGTCTGGTAACCGGAGATGCCTGGAGATACAGATCCCATAAAGGACGTACCTTCCCTTCCGTTCCGATTAATTTCATTGTAAATGTAGGTCCTCGTTTTTTGGCAGAGCAGGAACAGTCCAAACACGGCACGACCAGTATGAACGTAAATTTCAACCTGGCCTATGGAACCCCGTTCGGAGACGATTTCTATTCTCCTTACGAATGGTTCAAATTACAGGTAGGCGTAGATCTTTTCTCCTCCCAACCCTTAATCAGCCAGGTGAGTGCCATCGGTGCCTTATGGGGAAAGCAGGTTTGGGAGAAAGGGAATAGAAAGTTAACAACCGGTGTCTTTCAACATTTTGATTATTACGACTCCGAACTAAGAAGCAATAGCGAGAATACAGTGGCCCCCTACCGCATTTCTGAAGCGGCAGCTATCGGAGGAGGTCTGCTCTATAACAAAGAATCTTCTGCTGCAGATCCTATCGATATCTATGCCGAATTCTATCTAAATGGAGTCGCTTTAGGAGCCAGCATCTCCGATTATCTGAAATTAGAAGAGCGCGACTACAACCTGGGAAGTGGTTACAGCATCAAAGGCTTTACCGGCCTTACCTACAAAAAGAAATGGAACTTCGCCTTAAACATGGAGAATTACCATATCTTCACCTGGAAAGGGTATGATCCGGATCTGGATTTCAGCACCATTGATTTAGAAAGGCTGAATGTACAAGGTGAAAAAAGCAACGCACGCCTTACCGTCTTCTCCACCCACCTGTCCTACTTCAAGAACAGATGGAACATCACTCTGTCCAACCGTTATTTTTCCCGTCATACCCGGTATAAGTATTACGAGAATGTAACAACATCGACCTATGACCTCTCCTTAAGTATCGGCTGGCGTATTTAATTCTTTCGTTCCAACTCACGTAGGTTCTCCATCTTCTTGCGTTGCATAAACTCGTAGATTCCTTCCAGATGCTCTGTGACTTTCTGGTTACCGAATTCATACACTTTCGTTACCAAACCATCCAGGAAGTCACGATCATGTGATACGACAATGAGCGTGCCGTCAAAATCCAACAAGGCTTGTTTCAGGATATCTTTCGTTTTCATATCCAAGTGGTTGGTCGGTTCATCCAGGATCAAGAGGTTCACCGGCTCCAATAAGAGTTTGATCATCGCCAGCCGGGTACGCTCCCCTCCGGATAATACCTTCACTTTCTTTGTCGAATTTTCACCTCCAAACATAAAGGCACCCAATAAGTCTTTGATCTTATTCCGTATCTCTCCTTGTGCCACATCATCGATTGTCTGGAAAACCGTCAAGTTCTCATCCAAGAGCGAAGCCTGATTCTGTGCGAAGTAGGCAGTCATCACATTGTGCCCGATCGTGAGAGTCCCCTCATGATCGATCTCTTTCATAATACATTTGACCAAGGTCGATTTACCTTCCCCATTCTTACCGACAAAAGCGATCTTGTCTCCTCTTTCAATAGTCAGGTTCGCCTGACGAAAAACCGTATGATCGCCATAACTCTTACTCACCCCTTCCAGCATGACCGGGTAAGCACCCGAACGGGGGGAAGGAGGGAACTTTAGGCGTAAGGCGGATGTATCTTCTTCGTCCACTTCCAGGATATCCTGTTTTTCCAACATCTTTACACGGCTTTGCACCTGCAGTGTTTTGGAATAAGTACCTTTGAAACGTTCGATAAACTCTTTGGTCTCCGCAATCATCTTCTGCTGTTCGTCGAAAGCTTTTTGTTGTTGCTCGCGCCGTTCTTTACGCAGTTGCAGGTAACTGCTGTAATTCACTTTATAATCGTAAATACGTCCCATCGTGACTTCGATGGTACGGGTGGTAATGCGATCCACAAAAGCCCGGTCGTGACTGATAACCACCACTGCCTGTCCGTTATCAATCAGGAAGTCTTCCAGCCATTGAATCGATTCTATATCGAGGTGATTGGTCGGCTCATCCAACAACAATACATCCGGTTTCTTCAAAAGCAGTTTGGCCAATTCGATACGCATACGCCATCCTCCACTGAAAGAACTTGTCTGCCGGTCGAAATCACTGCGTTTGAAACCAAGGCCTAACAATGTCTTTTCAATATCCGCATCGTAGTTGATCTCTTCTATCGAATAGAACTTCTCGCTTAAGGTTGATACACGTTCTATCAGCTCATAATAACTGTCAGAATCATAGTCTGTCCGTGTTTCCAACTCTTTATTTATCGCTTCAATCTCTGCCTCCATGGCATGCAGATGGGCAAACGCCTGTGCTGTTTCTTCAAAAACCGTTCGTCCGTCTTCCGTCATTAAATGTTGAGGAAGGTAAGCGATTACCGTATCTTTGGGGGCAGAAACTTTGCCACGCGTTGGCTCCCGTGTACCGGCCAGTATCTTGAGCAGGGTCGATTTACCGGCCCCGTTTTTACCCATTAAGGCAATCCGGTCTTTTTCGTTAATGACAAAAGATATATCTGAAAAAAGGGCACTCCCCCCAAACTCTACTGTTAAGCCGTCTACTGATATCATAATCCTGTTTAATCGTTTCCTCTATTTATTTATTTCAAAAAGCCCTGCTTTTTCAACACCTGCAAGAATACATCGGAGAAATATTCATTATTCTTTTTCGTATACCGGATATCGGTAAACACCTGCGCCAACGTTTCTTTATTGTTGATCTTTACATATTCCTTATTGGCTTCCAATTCTTCTTTTGCCTTATACAAAGTATCAATAGACAAAGGTGTATAATCGGCGTATATCTCTTGATGCACAAAGGCTTCCAAAGGCAGACGTTCCGATTGCACCGGAAGCGGCTCGGCCGGATAACCGACAGTTACCGTAACAATAGGCACCACCAAACGGGGCAGTTTCAGTTCGCTGATGAATTTATCCGCATTATACGCCGTAGTACCCAGGAAACATATACCTAAGCCTTTGGCTTCTGCTGCATCACAGAAAGCCTGAGCGAATAACATCGCATCGATGGTAGCCGCCAGAAAGGTTTGCAGGTTATCGAATCCGGCTTCTGCCTTTCGTTGTTCCGCCCATTTCACAAAACGGTTGGCATCGGCACAAAAAGTCAACACCACCGGGGCCTCTGTCACCATCTTCTGGTTGAAATGCAAAGGGGCCTGCCGTTCTTTATTCGCCTGATCGCGGGTGACGATCACACTATACAACTGCATATTCCCCGTATTGGAGGCGCGGGATGCGATCGCAAACAATTCATTCAACAGGGATTCGGGAATATCCTGATCGGTATATGTACGAATAGAACGCCGGTTCTTCATCTTTTCTAATAACATCACTTCCTTCTTTTAATTTCTTCGCAAAGATAGTGAGTTCGGTTTATTCCGCCTAATTATTTATTTCCCCTCAATCCTATGATTCTTTTCGCTTAAAAGAATCTCTACCCATTTGTAGGTATTCGCTCTTTTATCTACCTTTGTTTAAATATTAAAAGACATGAGTATTTCAAAAGTTTACTTCACCAATTTACGGACCACTCCTTCCAGCAACCTATTGACAAAACTGGAACGCCTTATTAAAAAGGCAGGTATTGAAAATATTGACTTTAAAAATCAGTTTGTAGCTGTCAAATTACATTTTGGCGAACCGGGCAACCTGGCCTATATCCGTCCCAATTATGTGGCACGGTTAGTAAGTGTGCTTCGTGAATTAGGAGCCAAACCTTTTCTTACCGACTGCAATACACTCTACTCGGGAGGTCGATCCAATGCAGTGGATCATTTACAAAGTGCCATTGAGAATGGCTTTAACACGCTATCGGCGAAATGTGTCGTCATAATCGGTGATGGTATAAAAGGAACCGACTACCGGGAAGTGCCAACAGGAGGCGAGCTTTGTCCTACTGCCAAGATCGGTGCTGCCATAGTCGATGCAGATGTTATTATTTCGGTGAATCATTTCAAAGGACATGAACAGACCGGATTCGGTGGAGCCTTGAAGAACCTGGGTATGGGCTGTGCAAGTGTCGGTGGCAAATTAGAGTTACACGCCGCCTCCCAACCGGTCATTACTGAAAAGAACTGTGTGGGATGTAATATTTGTGTGAAACACTGCGCACATGATGCGGTGCATCTGAATGCCAACCGCAAAGCTGTCATCAATCTGGATCAATGTGTCGGTTGCGGTCAATGCGTGGCCCTCTGTCAATATAACGCTGCCGTATTGGGTGAAGACGATACATCCGAACGACTCAATTACAAAATAGCAGAGTATACCCATGCTGTTTTAATGGACAAACCCCATTTTCATATCAGTTTTATAATGAATGTATCCCCTGAATGTGATTGCTGGAATCATAACGATGCCGCCATTGTTCCGGATTTGGGTATAGCTGCCTCTTTTGACCCGGTCGCCTTGGATAAGGCATGTGCCGACATGGTCATACAGGCTCCTGTTTTAGCCAATAACCGGATTACAGATACCTGTTCACATGAACATATGGAGGGAACAGATAAATTTCACCTGTTGCATCCGGAGACTTCCTGGCAATCAGGGCTGGAACATGCAGAAAAACTGGGTATCGGTACACAACAATATGAGTTGATTACCGTCTGACAAAGCCATTCTCAAGCAATTTTGAAGAAAAAACGCAGTTCTATGTGCACAAAAATGCAGGACAATTCTACTGTTGATAGCTATCGTTACTACTGACGATAACTATCGTCACTACTGATGATAGCTATCGTCAGTAGTAACGATAGCTATCAACA
>NZ_QVMG01000025.1 GCF_010500925.1 Parabacteroides sp. 52 | reverse complement strand
CTTTAGGGGGTCACTTTAAATTGGCCGAAGGGGGTCACTTTCGATGGAATTTCCAGCATTACAGTTTTTAAAAACAAAACTTTTGTAACAATGAAAACGGAAAATATCAAAATAAAGCCCAAATGGACTAAATCAAAAGATGAGATTTGGGCGGAAAATTTTGCAGGATTGGAAGATGATGAGAAAAAGAAAATTCCTTTATATAAACGTCCGGTATTTTTATACGCCGGTGTTGCGGCAGTTCTATTGGCTATCATAATTCCTTCTATTGCTTTTTTGTATACCAAAGATATTACCGTACCACGCGGACAACATTATACGCTGAATTTGCCGGATGGTTCCCGGACAATAATAAATGCCGAAAGCAAATTAACCTACAAACCATTTTGGTGGAGAATATCAAGGGACGTAAAACTTGAAGGAGAAGCCTATTTTGATGTGCAAAAGGGTAGCGAATTTGAAGTGCGATCAGGTTCGGAAATTGTTATGGTTCTAGGAACAAGCTTTAATATACTTTCGCGCACGGGACAATATAATGTGGCTTGTTTATCGGGAAAAGTAAAGGTTAAAGCCGGTAACCAGTCGGTAATACTTACTAAAGGTATGCAAACTGTTTTTGAGAATAACACATTACAATCTGTAGAAAATGAGGATATAGAACAAAAAATAAGCTGGACAAAAAATAAGTTCGTGTTTAATGAGGAACCACTTGTGAATGTTATCAGGGAAATCGAAAGGCAATACAATATTGAGATCGTTGCTCCTGAAAATATTAACTACATTTATAGTGGAAATTTTACAAAACTGGATAATCCGGAAGATGTTTTACAAATTATACAAGAACCCTTTGGTATAAAACTTAAAATAAAGAAATGATTTGAGCAGATTCCTTATTGTATTTATATTACTGTTTTGTACGTCTCCTGTGATTTATGCACAGGAGATAAAAGTCCATGTGGCCAATGAATCCTTAGATAAAGTCCTTCAAAGCCTGGGTATAGAGGTATCTTTCGACACTAAGGCCGTTTCTAAATATATAATTACAGAAAAGAAAGTTTTCAAATCTGTTGATGATGCTATGACCTTTCTTCTGAAAGATAAACCACTGGCATACAAGAAAACCGGAAATGTATATGTTATTTATCCCAAAAAAGAAATCGAAAAAATTCTTCCTCTAAAAAAACAATATACAATATCAGGTATTGTGAAAGATTGTACCAACGAAGAAAAATTACCTTATACCTACATTACTACTGATCAGGGAACAATAGTTACAGATGAAAACGGATATTTTTTTCTCAAGGGAGATAAGAGTTCGACTCGCATTCAAACCAGTTATTTGGGATACAATAGCATAGATACGATTCTTTCGCACGGGCATCACACATTAAATGTAAGCCCCGGCCTGATATTGATGCCGGAAGTGATAGTATCACCATCTTCAAGTGCAATGATGATGCAGTCGGGGAAAACATCCGGAGAAATAAGGCTCAATTATACTGTCGCCAGGCAGATGCCGGGAAGCGGAGATAATTCTGTTTTCAACCTGCTTCGCATGATGCCGGGGGTAAGGGCGTCAGGAGAACCATCTGAGGATCTGATAGTGTGGGGAGGCAATAACGGCGAAAGTAAAATTACATTTGACGGGTTTACTCTTTTCGGATTAAAAAGTTTTAGCGACCATATCAGTTTTATTAACCCATACATGGTAAAAGATATCAGGTTGCTAAAAGGCGGTTATGATGCCTCATTCGGAAACAGGACCGGAGCGATAGCCGAAATTACAGGAATCGACGGAAACCGGGATAAACCTGTCCTCAAAGCAACAGTAAGCAACCTGACGGCAAATGTATTTGGTTCTATCCCTGTGTCAAAACGTTCAGTTCTGATGGCGTCTTACAGGCAGACATTTTATAACCTGTATGATGTGGAAGAATTGAATCCGTATGGTAAAAACAGTATCAACAAAAGCAATGGGCAAGGTAAAGGAAACGGTAATAATAAACCCCAGCAAAATATAAGTGAAATTTACTTGTCTCCTGACTATAAATTCAATGACATCAACTTGAAATATATTGGAAATACTTCGGGCAACGATAATTACCACATATCACTTTATACATCAAATGATGATTTCGATTATTCGGTTTCGAAAGAAGATAAATACGACCTGAGTGCTTCGCAAAACAACCACCAATATGCCGGAAGCGCTATGTATAACAAAGTATGGGGCAATTCGTCATCATCCCGGCTGAAGGTAAAATATTCTCAATTAAATACGCAAAACGACCGTATTACAAGGCTTCAGGGAAATCAGTCCCAACCTGAAATAAGCATTTCAACAAAGAACAAAATAGAAGAAGCCGGAATAGATTTGAACCACACCTTTAACTGGGGTAAACATCAGCAAATTGAGGTAGGTGGGGAAATTCTTTTTTATAAAGACAAGGTAAATGAAGTAAAAAATAATTTTACCGTACCTTCTATATATCTTTTGGACAAATTTTCCTGGGGGAAATTCTCTCTGGACGGAAGTATACGAGCTGACTTCGCAAGCAATAAGGTATATGTCCAACCTCGTTTTTCAGGGAGGTATACTCTTTCCGAGGCAGTAACTGCAACGGCCTCATGGGGGCTGTATCGCCAGTACATTTCCCGTATTCCAATACAAACTGATGAGTATACCAATTTTGTATGGAAAATACAGGAGGATAGCATAATGTCCGCGATGCATACCCTTGCCGGTTTGGCTTTCAGCAAAAACGGATTTTTAATCAGCCTGGAAGGGTATTACAAAAAAAACAAAAATATTATCCGTTTGTCAAAAGACATATACAAGACAGATGTGGATATTGCGGGCGTAGATCTGTTACTGAAAAAAGAGTTCAACAATGTTTCTCTTTTCGGTTCCTATTCCCTTTGTAATATATCGGAGCGAAAAGATGAAACCGGGCATGAGGTTAAGCTGGGAAGTATTTTCTCTATCGAGAGATTTACCCTATCTGCAAATTACGTTTTCGGGAGCGGATTTTCTCCCGCGTTTAAAGGTGGACAAGGTACAGGTCTGGGAAACAGCCCAGTTCAGGAATCCAATAAGGATTATAACAGATTGGACATTGGAGTTACTTATAATCATAAATTTAAGTTCTGCCAGTTGCAGACAGGAGTATCCGTTTTGAATGTACTGAATAATGAAAACACAAAATACAGCTATGTTTTCTCCAATAAAAAAGATGTTACAAACGTTTATACAAAAGCGACTCCGTTTACTCCTATGATTTTTCTTGAAATTTTATTTTAAAAGCAGGTAGGGTAAAATTAAGCTCATGCGGTTAATAAATAAAACATTCCATATTTCGAAATATGAAATGATCTGATTTATTAATTTAAAAATGAAAAAATGAAAACAAAACTATTCATGGCAGCCTTAGCCATTGTTCTGTCAATGGGAGTTGCATCTGCACAAAATGGAAACGGGAACGGAAAAGGTAAAAATCAAACTCAAAAGCCGAACAAAGAAAGGCCATGTGTTCTTCTTCCGGGTACTAACAAAACATGCGTCAATTTTATTGATGTAAATAAAAATGGAGTTTGCGATAATTTTGAAAATGGAACTTGTTCCGGTAATTGTAAAGGAACGGGAACACCGGTAGGTACTAAACCCCAAGATGGAACGGGTCAAAAGAAAGGTCGGAAAAAATAAAATATACGATACTATCAACAGGGATGCCACTTTAATTCAAGCTGGCATCCTTATTTAATCAGGCAGGTAGGGTATATTCTATCTTATACGGTTAATAAATAGATTTATCAGCTCATTCATTCTTTAAAAACTAAAAAACATGAATATTAATAACAAATTATTTGCATTTTTATTTATGGTATTTTCATTTATGTTGTTTTCATGCAGTAGCGAAAATGATTTCGATGATAATACGGGAACCGGCAATTCAGAACCAGTAAGCCTTCTAAAGGTTTCTGATGAAGGAATTTCTTCTTTTATAGTGGACAATATTTGTCCGGTACTGGACGCAACATCTCCTTTGACGGCTGACGAAATAGAGTTTTTATATGCATTGAGGGAAGATGAAAAAATGTCTCGCGACCTGAATCTTGCATTTTCATCTCTCTATCCTACAGCCGTGCAGTTTTCAAGAATCGGTACTGCCGAAGCAACACATATAGCTACCATTGAGAGGCTTCTGGATTATTATGAAATAGAATATCCTGCGCTAAGTCCTAATGGATTATTTGCTGATGAATACAGGCAAAATCGGTACAATGAACTGCTTGTTACGGGCAATACTCTGGAAACTGCCTATACGGCAATTGCCCGATTGGAAGAGGAAAATATTATTACTTATAACAATGTTCTGAGAAATATATCAAACCCGAACATCAAAATTATTGTTTCTAATTTGCTGAAAAGTTCTACAAATCATCTCAGGGCTGTAGTACGTCAAATTACATTATCAGGAAGTAACTATACACCTTCATTATTGGATGAAACCACTTATCAGGAAATTATCTCTTCAAATCCGGGACAAGGCAATAAATATCAGCAGAAAGGAAAACAAGGACAAAATACAAACAGCGAAAAAGGGAATCAGCACAGAGGGAATAAAGGTTCTATAAATAATTCGGGTGTGTGTAAAGGATGCACAAACGGAACTTCTCCAGGCAGCAATTCGAATAAAGGTCGGGCAGGTAAAGGATATAGGGGAGGTAATTGAACATTTTTATTCAAAAGGAAAGAATTCTGAGATTTTGAGGATAGTCTTTTGAATATTTAAGTTTTATAATCCCATTTATGCGGAAAAATTGTTTTCCTGAAAACGGTCTACATATCCATTCCTTATGATGTCGCATTGTCTGCCTAAAAAGGATAGGAATATACATTGCATGCCTGATATTAAATGGTTTAATACCATTTTAATATCAGGTGTTTTTCGTTATCTAACAAGCATAGCGATTTTATAAATTAACGGTTCGTGAACTTGTGAATTAAAAGCATATTCGTATATTTGCGAACGATAAATAATAAATGATATGTCGAAGAAAGAACTTACAGCCGAACAAGAACAACTTGCACGTTTCGCAAAAGCGTTAGGCCACCCTATTCGTATAGCTATCCTCCAAATGCTTGCGAATCAATCTTGTTGTTATCATGGCGATATGTCGGAAATACTGCCCATTGCCAAAAGTACTTTGTCGCAACATCTGAATGAACTGAAAGACGCAGGATTGATACAGGGAACTATCACGCTGCCTACCATAAAATATTGTATCAATCAGGAGAATTGGCAAAAAGCAAAAAGTCTGTTTTCGGCATTATTCGTTGAAATCAATAATGAAGAAAGCTGCAAAAGCAAATAAAAAATTTGTTTTAAAAGTTCGTGTTTTTACGAATTGCGAATTGTCTGTATAATTACGAATTACTATATAATATATGAAAATTAGGGAAGTGACATTAGAAGATGCAAAAGAGATTTGCAGAATTTATAACTACTACGTAGAAAACACAGCCATTACTTTTGAAACGGCAGCCGTAAGCGAAAGCGAAATGCAGCAGCGTATCAAAGGCTTTTTAGATGAAGGATTTCCTTACTACGTAGGAGACATTAACGGCAAAATAGCAGGCTATTGTTACCTGCATAACTGGAATAACCGTTGCGCCTATTCATCCACAAAAGAAGTTACTATCTATTTAGATAAGGATTTGCAGGGTAAAGGAATAGGCACAATCCTGTATCAGCATCTTTTCAAAGAAATACATAAAGACGATGTACACGCCCTGATAGCAGGAATATGTATTCCCAATGAAAGCAGTGTACGCCTGCATGAAAAATTCGGCTTCAAACAGGCATCACATATGAAAGAAATTGGCTGGAAGTTCGACCAGTGGCGTGATGTAGGACATTGGCAACTTGTAATAAAACAAATACCGCCTAAAATTTTAATTCTCTGTACAGGCAATAGCTGTCGTAGCCAAATGGCACACGGTTTTTTACAATCATTTGACCCTAAACTATTGGTATATTCCGCAGGAACACAAGCAAGCGGAAAAGTAAACCCTAAGGCCATAGAAGTAATGCAGGATGTAGGCGTGGATATTTCTCACTATACATCTGACAGTGTAGAAAAATATATAGGTGAACAATGGGGTTATGTAATAACCGTTTGCGGTGGTGCAAATGAAAATTGCCCTACTTTTTCAGGAAAGGTAAAGAACCGTTTGCATATTGGTTTTGACGACCCTTCCGAAGCTACAGGAACGCCCGAATTTATACAATCGGAATATATCAGGGTAAGAGATGAAATTAAAAAGGCATTTTACGAATTATATACAAGTAAGATAAAAAGCTATGAGTAAAAGAAAAATGAGTTTCTTAGATAAGAACTTAACCCTTTGGATATTCCTTGCAATGGCTATCGGTGTAGGATTGGGCTATTTCATTCCCTCATTCAGCGGTTATATAGATTCTATGTCAAGTGGAACGACAAACATACCTCTGGCAATCGGTCTTATCCTGATGATGTACCCGCCACTGGCAAAAGTAGATTATAAACAACTGCCGAAAGTATTTTCCAACATAAAGATATTATCCATATCGCTAATCCTGAATTGGATTATCGGGCCTGTATTAATGTTTGTACTTGCTATCCTGTTTCTACACGATTATCCTGAATATATGGTCGGCGTTATTCTAATAGGTTTAGCAAGATGTATCGCAATGGTGCTTGTATGGAACGACTTAGCAGAAGGCAATACAGAATACGGTGCAGGTTTAGTTGCCCTGAATAGTATCTTTCAGGTGTTCTTTTATAGCTTCTACGCTTGGATATTCGTAACCAAATTGCCTCCGTTATTCGGTTTTGAAGGTGCGATAGTGGATATATCCATAGGGACGATAGCAGAAACAGTTGCTATCTATTTAGGTATTCCTTTTCTCATGGGTATTCTTAGCCGTTTTATATTGGTAAAAATCAAAGGTGAACAATGGTATAAAGAGAAATTTATCCCTGCCATTTCACCGATTACCCTGATAGCATTATTATTTACTATTGTATTAATGTTCAGCCTCAAAGGTGAACTTATAGTACAGATACCGTTAGATGTAGTACGCATAGCCATACCGCTACTTATCTATTTCGTGGTAATGTTCTTCCTTAGCTTCTTTGCAGGCAAATTAATGGGAGCATCCTATGATAAAAACGCTTCGATAGCATTTACAGCCACAGGCAACAACTTTGAACTGGCTATTGCAGTCGCTATCGGTGTATTCGGTTTACACAGCGGACAAGCCTTTGCAGGCGTAGTCGGTCCGCTTGTCGAAGTTCCTGTACTCATCCTTTTGGTAAATATAGCCTTTTGCCTCAAAAAGAAATATTACAAATAAGTATCATGTAAAACTAACAAATCATTAATCGTATGAACAAAAGTATCTTAATCGTATTGCTTGCTGTATTCTTTATAGCTTGCGGAAACAAAACCGAAAACAAACAAGCGGAAAACCCAACACAGGAACAGACCATAACAACGGCGGACGCTTCGGTTGTGAACGTCTATTATTTTCACGGCAAACAACGCTGTAGAACCTGTATAGCGATTGAGAATGTAACTAAAAATGCAATAGCCGAGAATTACAAGGATAATCCGAAAGTGAAATATACGGAAATAAACATAGATGAATCCACAAACAAAGATTTAGTGGAAAAGTACGAAATTGCTTTCAGTTCCCTGCTTATCGCCAAAGGGGAAAACTCAACGGATTTAACCGAAAAGGCTTTTGCCAATGCGGTGAACTCGCCTGATGTACTTACCAACCTGATAAAAGAAGAAGTTAATAAACGTATTGACTGATGGAGTTTCTTCAACAGATAGTAGATAATTCGGATATTCCTGTATTTACGGCTTTTATATTAGGCTTAATGACAGCTATAAGCCCTTGCCCATTAGCAACCAATATAACGGCAACAGCCTACCTAAGTAAAGATATAGCCGATAAAAAGCGTGTACTTCTCAATGGAATATTTTATACACTTGGGCGTACTTTCAGCTATACGGCGTTAGGATTGGTATTTTATTTTGGTGCAAGTAAATTTCAGGTAGCCAAATTGCTGCAAAATATTAGCGGTTTATACTTGGGAATAGCCTTAATTGTTATCGGTATTCTGATGCTCGATGTTATCAAATTCAATATTCCTGCATTGAGTAAACTCACATCGAAAGTTGGTGAAAAGAAAATGAAAAAGAACTACCTGAACGCTTTTCTTCTGGGTGTATTGTTTGCATTGGCTTTTTGCCCTTATAGCGGTGTATTGTATTTCGGTATACTTATACCTATGACAATCAGCAGCGCATCAGGTTTGCTTCTACCGCCTGTATTTGCCATAGCAACCGGTCTGCCTGTTATCATTATCGCTTATCTGTTGGCTTACAGTATGTCGAATGTAGGCAAGTTCTATAACAGGATGAAAAGTTTTGAAGTATGGTTCAGGCGTATTGTTTCGGCTGTATTTATCATCGTGGGAATATATTATATAGTAATGAATATCTAAGGTCACAGACTTTTTTATATCAAATAAGAATAAAAACTAAACAGATATGGAAATAATCGTATTGGGCACAGGTTGCCCCAACTGTAAAACAACCTATGAAAGGGTAGCAAAGGTAATTGCAGATACAAACAGTACAGCTACTCTTAAAAAAGAAGAAGATATAATGGAGATAATGAAGTACAATGTACTTTCTACTCCTGCCATTGTGATAAATAATCATGTTGTAATACAGGGAAAAGTACCAAGTGAGAAAGAAATATCGGAAGTATTAACAACATCCAATAATCAATCAAAAAAAGAACTCGTAAAACAACGCTACAGCGAATTAGCACTCACCGCTGATGAACTGAAAAGCAAATGTTGTTGTGGTACAAACCCTACCGCACTTTCGAAGAAAGTATATACTATAATGAGTGAAGATTATAGCAAACTAAAAGGTTATGAAGCTGATGCTGATCTGGGTGTAGGCTGCGGACTTCCAACCGAATATGCAGGTATAAAAGAAGGCGATACAGTATTGGATTTAGGTTCAGGAGCTGGTAACGACTGTTTTATCGCCAGAGCCGAAGTAGGCGAAACAGGTAAAGTTATCGGTATTGATTTCTCGCCACAAATGATTGAAAAAGCACGAAAGAACGCAGCTAAGCGAGGTTATGCCAATGTGGAGTTTATTGAGGGGGATATTGAAAATATCCCCCTGCTGGATAATTCAATTGATATTGTAGTAAGTAACTGCGTTTTAAACCTGTTACCAGAAAAGGATAAAATCTTCAAAGAAATATACCGTGTATTAAAACCCGGAGGACATTTCTGCATTTCGGATGTAGTATTGAACGGTGCATTTCCAAAAGAATTTACGGATAATGCTTCGATGTATGCGGGTTGTATTGCCAGTGCTATTCAGAAAGAAGATTATCTATCAGAAATAAAAAAAGCCAATTTTGAGGATATTAAAATTAAACGAACAAAAACCGTTCTTATTCCTGATGAAGTTTTGGAAGAACATTTAGATGAAAAAACGATTGAAAAATATAGGAAAGGGAATGTTGGTATTTATTCCATTACAGTAACAGGAGTGAAAGATTAGATAATACTCCTCATATTTAGTGCTACACGCTATAATCAAGAGCAGGCAAAACAAATATCATGCATACAATGTTAATAATTAAACAAATTATCAACTAAGATATCATGCATCGCGAAAAACATTTTACGAACCGCACGAACTGGTTAAGAGCAGCAGTCTTAGGAGCAAACGATGGTATTTTATCCACCACCAGTATTGTAATCGGAGTGGCGGCAGCCGATACCTCCAGAAACTCCATCGTCCTGGCTGCTTTAGCCGGATTAGTTGCGGGAGCCTGCTCCATGGCAGCAGGCGAATACGTTTCCGTAAGTTCGCAAACCGATGTGGAAACCGCCGACCTTAACCGCGAAAAGTCAGAATTAACAACTATGCCCGAACAGGAAGTTGAAGAATTAGCCGGTATTTATGAAGGAAGAGGATTAGACAAAGAGTTGGCACACTCCGTTGCCATACAATTGATGAAACATAATGCGTTGGAAGCCCATGCTCGCGACGAACTGGGCATTAA
The DNA here is from genome assembly GCF_010500925.1 of Parabacteroides sp. 52. Classification (GTDB taxonomy): domain Bacteria; phylum Bacteroidota; class Bacteroidia; order Bacteroidales; family Tannerellaceae; genus QVMG01. Next base: position 9,328 of record NZ_QVMG01000025.1, on the reverse strand, counting down.
TGACCTAACTAAGCCAAACCCTTTGCAGGCAGCAATGGCTTCTGCCGCTTCATTTATTTCAGGAGGGATACTACCTTTCCTCGTATCCGTTTTGGCACCGATAAAAGGAATGGTTTTCTGCCAATATGGGTTTGCTATTCTATTTCTGGCCGTATCAGGGGCAGTCGCCGCAAAAATGGGAGGTTCTAATATATATAAATCCATTGCCAGAATATGTTTCTGGGGAACTGTAGCAATGTTTATATCTGCTTTGGTAGGGTATATATTTGGAGTGCAGACTTCGTGAGCTGGCACAGATTATAAATAATAAATTCACACCCCCAATAAGATAACTCACCCCTCAATCCGGCCAGTTCACATGCTTTGCAGTTTGGCCATACCCCTTCCCGCCATACCTTTGCATACAAATTATTAACAACAAATTGTATGTTTGATAAAATAATCCGGTTTTCGGTAAAGAGGAAACTCTTTGTCGGATTTATGACATTGATCCTCCTCGTTGCAGGTATTTATGCCATGCTCACCCTTCCCGTAGACGCTGTTCCTGATATAACCAACAACCAGGTACAGATCGTAACCGTTTCACCTACGCTCGCACCACAGGAAGTAGAACAACTAATCACCTTTCCTATCGAAGTGGCTATGAGCAATATTATGAATGTAGTGGAAATACGTTCAGTTTCGCGCTTTGGTCTTTCACTGGTAACTGTTGTTTTCAAGGAAAATGTGCCTACTCTTGATGCGCGGCAACTAATAAACGAACAGATACAAACCGTAGCAGGAGAAATCCCTTCGGAACTGGGCGTTCCCGAACTGATGCCTATCACAACAGGGCTAGGAGAGATTTACCAGTATGTACTTGAAGTTGCACCAGGCTATGAAGACCGGTACGACGCCATGGAGCTGCGAACCATACAAGACTGGATTGTAAAACGCCAACTCTCCGGCATACCCGGAATTGTAGAAATCAATAGCTTCGGTGGATACATGAAGCAATACGAAGTAGCAGTAGACCCCGATGCCCTTTATTCACTCAATATTACCATTGGCGAAGTTTTTGAGGCCCTGCACAAAAACAACCAGAACACAGGAGGAAGCTACATCGAAAAAGACAGCAAGGCCTATTATATTCGTTCCGAAGGAATGATAAAAAGTCTTAGGGATATAGAGCAAGTTGTCATAACCAACCGGGGCGGTATCCCTATCCATATTGACGATATCGGCAGGGTGGGTTACGGTTCGCCTAAACGTTTCGGGGCGATGACCAAAGACGGGCAGGGAGAATGTGTGGGCGGCATTGCCATGATGCTGAAAGGTGCGAATGCCAATGTGGTGACCGCCGAACTGGAAAAAAGAGTGGAACTTGTGCAGAAAATGCTACCCGAGGGTGTCAGCATAGAACCATACCTTAACCGTTCTGAACTTGTAAACCGCAACATATCAACTGTTATCCGCAATCTTATAGAAGGAGCTTTGATTGTTTTTCTTGTTCTGATAATTTTCCTCGGGAACGTAAGAGCCGGACTAATCGTTGCCTCTGTTATTCCTTTATCCATGCTCTTCGGATTTATCATGATGCGGCTGTTCGGAGTATCGGCAAACCTGATGAGCCTCGGAGCAATAGACTTCGGTATTGTGGTCGATGGCTCTATTGTTATAGTCGAAGGAATACTCGCCCATCTATACACGAAACAATTTTACGGGCAAAAGCTATCGCCTCAGGCAATGGATAATGAGATAGCCAACGGCACCAAAGGTGTTGTGCATTCCGCCACGTTTGCGGTGCTTATTATTCTCATTGTATTCTTCCCTATATTGATGTTGCAAGGTATAGAAGGTAAATACTTTACCCCAATGGCCAAGACGCTCGTGTTTTGTATTATCGGTGCATTGATTTTGTCGTTAACATATGTGCCCATGATGGCATCTCTCTTTCTGAAAAAATCAATCAAACAAACACGTACTTTTGCCGACCGTTTCTTTGACTGGTTAAACAAGCTATACAGAAGGTTACTGCAAAAATGTTTGCGGTTCAGTCTGACTACCGTTGCTATAGCATTCCTTGTACTGGGAGGCAGTATCATACTGTTCACGAAATTAGGGGCGGAATTTATCCCAACCCTTGACGAAGGTGATTTTGCCATGCAGATGACTTTGCCTGCCGGAAGTTCACTAACCCGTAGCATCGAAGCTTCGGACGAAGCCGAAAAGATACTTATGAATAACTTCCCTGAAATAAAACATGTGGTGGCAAAAATAGGTACGGCAGAAGTTCCTACCGATCCGATGGCGATAGAAGATGCCGATATTATGATCGTAATGAAGCCTTTCGATGAATGGACAAGTGCATCCTCCCGAGCCGAAATGGTAGAGAAAATGAAAGCAGCGTTAGACACCATTCCCGATGTAGAATTTAATTTCAGCCAGCCCATCCAGTTACGTTTTAATGAATTGATGACGGGAGCCAAAGCCGATATCGCCATCAAGTTATACGGCGAAGACATGGAGGAACTATATTCCAAAGCTAAGGAAGCATCCAAATATATCGAACAAGTACCGGGTGCCGACGATGTATTGGTAGAGCAGGCAATGGGACTGCCTCAACTGGTGGTAAACTACGACCGCAGCAAACTGGCTCGCTATGGCGTAGATGTGGAAGAATTGAACAACATTATCCGTACCGCTTACGCAGGTGAAGCAGCCGGAACTGTATTTGAAAATGAGCGACGTTTTGACTTAGTAGTCCGCCTCGACCAACAAAAAGTGGAGGACTTTAACCTCAATAAGTTTTTCATTCGCACAACCGACGGCATACAGATACCCGTTACCGAATTGGCACAAGTAGAGCTGATCAGCGGCCCCCTGCAAATCAACCGTGATGCTACCAAGCGGCGGATTGTAATAGGTGTCAATGTGCGTGATGCCGATATACAGCAGGTAGTAGGAAGAATCCAAACTGTGCTGGATGAAAATATAAAACTTGAACCCGGTTATTACTTTGAATACGGCGGACAATTCGAAAACCTTCAAAATGCGATCAACACTCTGCTAGTAGTAATCCCTATTGCTTTACTGCTGATTTTGTTACTCCTGTTCTTTGCTTTCCGCAGCCTTACTTATACACTCGTGGTTTTCAGTACCGTGCCCCTATCCATGATAGGTGGTGTGCTTGCCCTGTGGATAAGAGGGTTGCCGTTCAGCATATCGGCAGGTGTAGGATTCATTGCTTTGTTTGGCGTATCTGTGCTGAACGGTATTCTTATGTTGAATCATTTCAAAGCCTTATCGAAAAGTACAACTTACAAAATGGCAACAGATAAAATAATAAAGAAAGGAACCCCGCATCTGCTCCGCCCGGTATTCCTTACCGGATTAGTCGCTTCACTCGGTTTTGTACCAATGGCTATTGCTACTTCAGCAGGAGCCGAAGTACAACGTCCGCTGGCAACGGTTGTTATCGGAGGATTATTGGTTTCAACATTCCTCACACTGATAATCATTCCCGTGTTCTATCACCTGATAGGCGTATTCTCCGTATATAGGCGGAGATGGAAAAAAAGTAAACTGATTACTTTTACCGGACTTTTAGCATTATTAATGATTATACCTGCACAAATGCATGCACAACAGACCGTTACACTGGATGAAGTGATAAAAATGGCAAAAGAAAACAATCCGCGGTTGAAATCCGCTACAGCGTCCATCGACCGGAGCAAAGCAGCCAAAGGAGAATCATGGGATTTGGGAGCTACTTCTTTCGATTATTCATGGGGACAGCTTAACAGTACCAACCGGGATGACCGGCAATTTAATGTCTCTCAATCCGTAGGCTCAATCGTTACCCCTTTTTACAAAAACGCATTGGTAAAACATCAGGTAAATACCAGTACCTACTACCGCGACATGGTAGAGAAAGAAATAGTCGCCGAAGCCAAACGTACATGGGCTTATTACCAATACACCTACCATAAAAAACAACTGCTGAATGAGCAAAGCAAACTAGCCGAAATCCTTCTCCGAACTGGCGACCTGCGTTATAAACAGGGAGAAATTACCCTGCTGGAAAAGAATATGTCTTCTGCCCAGGCTGCTTCCATGAAAAATAAAGTATTTCAGGCCGAAGAAGAATTCAAGGTTGCCGCTGCCCGCCTACAATGGATATGTTATGCCGAAAATACGGTAATTCCGGCTGATACCCTTTTGAGTAAATACGATGTAGGTATGATGACAACAGACTTATCCTCTATCCATCTTTCTTATTTCAATAGTAAGGTATCCGAATCCGAAGCGCAGGTGAAAGTAGAGAAAAGCCGCTTCTTCCCTGAATTTTCCGTGGGATATCAGCGGCAGAATATCCTACCCGACAAGGGTCTGAACTCGTGGACTGTCGGCATATCCATCCCACTTGTGTTCAATGCGCAATCCAGCCGTGTGAAACAGGCAAAATACGATGCTTACATCGCAAAATATGAAGCTGAAGGCAATATCCGGCAGCTTAGTAACAAAGTATACGAACTGAAAGCCGATCTGCGTAAGTATGATGAAAGTATCCGCTTTTTTGAAAGCTCGGCATTGCCTGAAGCCGATGCCATGATTCGCTCTTCCGAATTACAGCTGAAACATAGCGAAACGGATATAAGCGTTTTTATACAAAGTATGAACAGTGCATTGGATATTAAACAGTCTTATATCGAAATGATATACCAATACAATGTATCGGCTTTAGAATACGAATTATATAACAACAAATAAAGTAAATGATGAAAGCTATTTATATAACAGTTGCCACCCTTCTATTGATGATGGGATGCAGCAACCTGAAAAATGAGAATCCGGAAAAAGCGGACGAATCGAAACCTGATACAGAACAGGTTGAACTGGAAACAAAAGACACGGTAAAGGTTGATGCTGTAACCTCTGCCACATCGCTGGCTAGAGATGCTGCATTTAACGGCACTTTTGTTCTTTCCCCACAACGGCAGGCATCCGTTACCCTGTCTATCGACGGTATTGTGAAAAACACGTCATTGCTGCCGGGTAAATATGTACGCAAAGGCGAACTGTTGGCTACGCTTGAAAATCCTGAATTTATAAACTTGCAACAAAATTATCTGGATGCATTCGCCCAATGCGAATATCTGGAAACAGAATACAAACGACAGGAAATACTCGCAAAAGAAGAAGCCGCCTCGCAAAAGAAATTTCAGCAGAGCAAAGCCGATTACCTTTCTATGAAAAGCCGGAAGGATGCCGCCGCCGCACAGCTCACCATGTTGGGTGTATCACCGCAGGCACTCCATACAAAAGGCATACTTTCCCTGCTCGAAGTGCAGGCACCTATAAGCGGTTATATATCCAACCTTCAAATGAATATAGGTAAACACATCGCAGCAGGCGAAGCCTTGTGCGAAATCATTGATAAAAGCAATACGCTTATCAAACTGACAGCTTATGAAAAAGACCTAAATAAAATAAAGGTGGGCAATAGCATCGAGTTCAGAGTTAATGGTATGGGTGACGAAAAGTTTGGCGGTGAGATTATTTCGGTAGGACAGTCGGTGGATAACATCAACCGCTCCCTCGAAGTATATGCCAAAGTGATGGAGAACAACGAATTATTTCGTCCCGGAATGTACATTAATGCAAGGATTGTACAAATAGAGTAAAAGCCGGGTGAGGCATCAAACTTATTTGAACTATGCCGAGGCGCATCTTCAATTCTGTAAAAATAACTACTTTTGTTGTTTATGAACGATGATGGAAAGAAATACGGAAACAGATACAAACTGTCGCTGGTTATTATATCGGTGGCAGTCAGCTTCCTTATCCATATACCTGAAATTATAGATTTGCTGGGCAATCTTGAAAACCATAATGTTTTTCCCGGTATTCAGACATTGGAAGTAGTCAATGAGATTTTCTTTTCCTTTCTGGCTCTTCTTTTCCTTTTCTGGTTAAATACAGTTGTTTTCTGCTTCAATAAAACAACCTCAAAAATAGGCTGGCAAAAGTTTATACTTTCTTTTCTTTTATGCTGGCTGGTAAGTACCCTGATAAGTAATGCGTTTTATCATTTACACAAAACGTTCGATATACTGGCCGTACAATCCACGGCACATCACTACTTACACCCTATCCGCGACTTCATTATCTCGGGAGTGGTAACAGGTAGCTGTTACATTATTTACATTACCCGCAGGCAGCAAAAAATACTTCTGGAGAACCAGCAACTAAAGCTCGAAAATATCCTCAGCCAATACGAATCGCTCAAAAGCCAGCTCAATCCGCACATGCTTTTCAACTCCCTCAATACCCTACGGTCGCTGATACGCGAAGAACCCGCAAAAGCACAGAATTATACACAGGAACTCTCCAATGTCCTTCGTTACATGCTTCAGGAAAACGACTCGCAGAAAACCACGCTTTCCGAAGAGCTCGAATTTATCGAAGGGTATACTTTCCTGCTCGAAATGCGCTATGAGGATACCCTAACCTTCGAATTTGAAGTGGATAAAAGATTCAACAACTACCTGCTCCCTCCCATGTCGTTGCAGGTTTTAATTGAAAACGCCGTTAAGCATAACGAAATCAGCAACCGCCATCCGCTGAAAGTAAATGTAAGAACAACCGCCGACGGTATGCTACATGTATGCAACCGGATTCAGCCCAAGTTAACAAGCAGTACAGGTACAGGAATAGGGCTGGATAATCTGGTTAAACGCTATCGTTTGCTTTTTGGTAAAAAAATAACGATTGATAACACAGACAATCTGTTTTGTGTCAGCATCCCTTTAATAAACCCTAACCACCATGAGAACCCTGATAATTGAAGACGAAAAGGCTGCTGTAAATAACCTGAAAGTTTTACTGGCCGATGTGGCTTCTCAATGTAAGATAATAGGCATAACTGATTCTATCATCGAGAGTATCAAATGGCTACGGGATAACCCTATGCCCGACCTTATCTTTATGGATATACACCTGGCCGACGGTTCTGCCTTCGAGATATTTGAACACATCCGGATAACCTGTCCCGTTATTTTCACCACTGCTTATGACGAATACGCGCTAAAAGCCTTCAAAGTAAACAGTATCGATTATCTATTAAAACCCATCGGCGAGAAAGATATAAAAAGAGCTATGGACAAACTGGCTTTGCTGACTGATAAAAAGCAGGACGACAACCACTCGTTGTCGCAACTGATAAAGTCTATGAACGAGCAGAAACAATATAAAAACTATTTCCTCATTCCCAATAAGGGCACCAAACTTTTACCGTTGCCTACTGAATCCATTGCCTGTTTTTATATTGACAGCGGTGTAGTAAAGGCTATTTCTAAAAACAACGAATCTTATATTATCCCGCATACGCTCGAAGAACTGATTGAATGTTTAAATCCCAACGTTTTCTTCCGTGCCAACAGACAGTACATTATTGCTAAGGATGCGGTTATGGATATTGATTTCTGGTTCAACGGACGGCTATCGGTTAATCTTATTGTACCCACAAAAGATAAAATACTGGTAACAAAAGCACGGGTGAGCGAGTTTAAAGAGTGGTTCGGATAGGTTTCGGAATTATATCGAAGATGGATAATTTTACAAAAAAAGAGCGCGAAAGGGGCATTTATAAGGTAACCGTTGTCGGTAGTATTATAAACCTGCTGCTGGTACTTGGTAAATTCACTGCCGGTATCTTGGGGCGGAGTGCGGCAATGATAGCCGACGCGGTACATTCACTTTCGGATTTCGTGACTGATATCATCGTAATCGTTTTCGTTAAGATATCCAGCAAACCCAAAGACGAGGAACACAAATACGGGCACGGTAAATTCGAGACGCTGGCAACACTTATGATTGGGTTCATCCTGCTTCTTGTTGGCGCGATGATAGCCTACAACGGTACAAAAGACATCATTGCGGTAATCAAGGGTGCGACTCTTGAAAGTCCCGGAATGATCGCTTTCTGGGCGGCTATAGTCTCAATAATCTTGAAAGAGGTATTATATCGCTATACTGTCATTCAGGGACGGAAACTGAAATCGGATGTTGTCGTTGCCAACGCATGGCATCACCGCAGCGACGCACTATCTTCTATTGGTACGGCCGTTGGCATTGGCGGGGCGGTATTCCTTGGTCAGAAATGGACGGTATTAGATCCGGTTGCCGCCGTTGTGGTAAGTGTTTTCATTATCAGGACGTCCGTTCAGCTGATGAAACCGGCCATTGACGAGTTGATGGAAAAGTCGCTACCGGCAGCGACCGAGAGCGAAATCCGCAAAATTGTCGGCTCGTTCGACGGAGTGAGCGGCTTACATAATCTATATACCCGAAAAATAGGGAACGGTTGCGCCATAGAATTCCATATCCGTATGGATGGCGATACAACCCTCGAAGAGACCCACAGGAAAATAACAGAGATAGAGAGGAAACTCCGGGAACAATACGGTCCGGATGCCCATGTAATGATTCACATGGAGCCTGTAAAACAAGAATGTAAGGATAAAGGGTAAGCTCGGTCGATTATTTTCTATATATTATGAGGAGAATGAATCTAAAAAATATATCTTTGTATAAGAGTTATTAGGTAAAGATGCAAAATGAAGTAAAGACCAGTTAAAAGAACCGTTACCAACTCGTTACCTCGTCAAAATTCACTCTTTGTAACTGTCTGACAAAGAGCCTCAAAATCCAAATCGACTGTTATTTGAAGGAAATCGCTGATTTATGCGGAATTACAAAGAAGCTTAGCACACATGTTGCTCGCCATACTGCGGCAACAGTAGTGTTTTTGGCCAATCAGGTTACTATTGAAAACGTGGCCCGGATATTAGGACACCGCAAATTGCAAATGACCCAACACTATGCAAAAGTGCTTGACAGCTCCATTATGCGGGATATGTCTGCCGTAAAAAACAGTTTTGCTGCAATGATGAGTAATAATGAGGTAATTGCCGAACAACCACAATAAACAATACAGTTATGAATACAGGTTATATTCTCATAAATGAAAATTCGGTTTTCATATTTCCCTTTAATGGGGAAATATGGTTAACCGTTTGCCAGATCGCCGAATTGTTTGATGTGTTTCCGAGTGCAGTAACAGCTAATATAAAATCCATTTTCAAGAAAGGACTTTTGGACGAAACTCAGGTTTACAAAGCTTATTCGTCTTCTAATAAAACAATTAACCTCTACAATCTGAAAATGATTATTGCGTTGTCTTATTGCTTATCAAGTAGGAAAGCCGGAAAGTTCAGAGAATGGATACATTGGAAATTCCATCGAAAGTGACCCCCTTCGGCCAATTTAAAGTGACCCCCTAAAG
>NZ_QVMG01000024.1 GCF_010500925.1 Parabacteroides sp. 52 | reverse complement strand
TCCTTTGAATTTCTTAATTTGAGGAAGAGGGAACTAACGATTAACGATGAGTGATTAGTGGTTAGTGAGGGGGGGGACTTCCTGCCTTTTGTGGAAGGCGCTGCAAAGTGGGAGAGTTGAGAAACTCAATATTTTTTCCTACTTTTGAAACCGATCAATTGTAAAAATAAAAAGACCATGACAAACAGAAGAGATTTCCTTCGAAAAGCCTCTCTCTTAACAGTAAGCGGGATGCTGGCTGGAAAAGCCGGACACGTAACAGCCAACACATTGGCGACTCATCATGCAGCGGCTTCCAAAATCATAGGATTACAGATTTATTCATTAGGTAGCGAATTACACGAAAATGTGCCTGCCGGAATGAAAAAAATCAAAAAAATGGGGTATTCCACCCTCGAATTAGCCGGATACAACAAAGGTAAAATCGGCAAAATCGACATGATGGAATTTAAAAAAATGGCAGAAGATGCAGGATTAAAAATTACCAGTACCCATGTAAACCCTCCTGTGCGGGAGTATTCACCCAAGAACAAAGGTGAAATCATGGAGTTCTGGAAAAAAGCAGCCGACGATCATGCAAAAATCGGGGTCACTTATCTTATCCAACCGGGGCAACCAGCTACACGCAGTACAGAAGAGGTGGCTTATGTAGGTGAGATTTTCAATGAAGCCGGTAAAATCGCAAAAGCGGCCGGTCTCTCTTTCGGCTATCACAACCATGACGGAGAATTTGCACGCGTAAAACCGGGAGGTACGGAAGCTGTCGCAGGACGCAGGGGCTTCGGGAAAGAGGTAAAAGGGATAGAAGTGATCTACGATGCAATGATAAAAAGCACAGATCCCTCTTTGGTTTTCTTCGAACTGGATGTATACTGGGCCGTTATGGGACAAGCCGATCCGGTTGAATACATGCGGAAATATGCCGACCGTATCCGGGTGCTTCATATCAAAGACCGCGCCGTATTGGGACAGACAGGCATGATGAATTTCGAAATGATCTTCAAACAAGCACGCGCCATAGGTATTAAAGACTACTTTGTTGAGTTAGAAAAATATAATGGCGGAACACAATTTGAAGGTGTGAAAGGATGTGCCAATTATCTGTTAAAAGCAAAATTTGTGAAATAACAGATGACAAGACATGAGAATAAAAAAGGGGCTGTCCAATTTCATTTTGGACAGCCCCTTTTTCTTTGTTTTATACGGCGGATTACTTAGAGTTGCCTTCTTTGACTTCCCACACTTCTCCTTGCATTAAAAGCTCTCTCAAGGTACGCGTTGGGTTCTTCGCTTGTACTTCAGCGATCTGTTTTTCCACCTCCTGGTCGTAGACCGGAGCTTCTACATCACGGATAACCCCTAAGGCTACCGGCATATCCCCTCCCATCAAACCGAGCATCATATGCAAGGTCAGGTCTTTCTCATGCGCATCGTGTACGAGTATATCATCCAAGGTATAACCGTCTTGCCCAATAGTTACGACTTTCAGTTTGAGTCCATCCAAGACAAGGCCTTTTTCATTTTCTTTGCCAAACAGCATCTTCTCACCATGACGGAGGAAAATCGTACGATCTGCCCGGTGTTCTTTATCGGTTATTTGTTTATGGATGCCATCATTAAAAATGACACAATTCACCAAAACCTCAACGACTGAGGTACCTTTATGGCGGGCAGCTTCCGTCAATACTGCTGTTGTATTTTTAAGATCCACATCTATCAGACGAGCAAAGAAGTTACCACGTGCTCCCAAGGTCAGTTCTGCCGGGATAAAGGGTTCCTCTACAGAACCATAAGGAGAACTCTTCGTCACAGCTCCTTTATCAGATGTCGGTGAATATTGTCCTTTGGTTAATCCGTATATCTTGTTATTGAAAAGTACGACATTAAGATCCACATTGCGACGAACAGCATGAATAAAATGGTTTCCACCAATAGCCAGGCAGTCTCCATCACCAGTCATTACCCACACGCTCAAATCCGGACGTGCCGTCTTTACCCCTGTAGCAATCGCTGCTGCCCGTCCATGAATCGTATGAAAACCATAAGAATTCATATAATAAGGCAAACGGGAAGAACAACCGATACCGGAGATCACAGCAATATCTTTCGGACATACGCCCAACTCAGCCATCGCCTTATGCATACAATTCAATACGGCATGGTCACCACAGCCCGGACACCAGCGAACATACTGATCACTTTTATAGTCTTTTGCCTGATATTTTAATTCGTTTTCCATCGTTTATGCCTCCAGTATTTTTGTAAATTCTTCAACCAATCTTGCAACAACAAAGGGTTGCCCTTTCACGCGATTAAATTTATAGGGATTAAATCCGGATATCTTACTACGCAGATAATTGGCAAACTGTCCTTTGTTTTGTTCAGCCACCACAACCTTCTTATATTTGCGCAACACCTCTTCTGCATTCTTCGGCAAGGGGCTGATGAATTTAAAGTGAGCCAAAGCGACCTTCTGTCCCTTTTCCTGCATTGTTTCCATGGCTTCATACAGATGCCCATAGGTTCCACCCCATCCGACAATCAACAAATCAGCATCTTTATCTCCTATCACTTCCAGGTCAGGGATAAATGTAGCAATCTTATCAATCTTAGCTTGGCGTGTTTCTACCATCTTCTGGTGATTGATAGGTTCCGTTGAAATAGCGCTGGTATCATAATCTTTCTCCAACCCACCGATACGATGAGCAGCCCCTTCCGTACCCGGTACAGCCCAATAACGGACCAAAGTATCCTGGTTACGGCGATAAGGTTTCCAGGGTTGTTCACCCTGATATTGATCTACATAGGGAGGTTTAATTTCCGGATATTTCTCCAGATCCGGCAATCTCCAGGCAGAAGAGCCGTTTGCAATATATGAATCTGTCAATAAAATAACCGGTGTCATATGTTCAACGGCTATTTTACCCGCCCAGAATGCTGCATCAAAACAATCAGTTGGTGTAGATGCTGCAATAACAACAACCGGGCTTTCTCCATTCCGTCCATAGAGTGCTTGCATAAGGTCTGTCTGTTCACTCTTTGTCGGCAAACCGGTAGACGGTCCTCCTCGCTGTACATCCACAATAACCAGGGGTAATTCGGCAATAACGGCCAATCCGACCGCTTCACTCTTCAATGCCAATCCGGGACCGGAAGTAGATGTAACCGCTAAAGCGCCGGCAAAACTGGCACCGATAGAAGTACAGATTCCAGCTATCTCATCTTCAAACTGAAGACCTTTTACGCCCAACTCTTTCCGGGCAGACAATTCATGTAATATGTCGGTTGCCGGTGTAATCGGGTAACTTCCCAGGAATAATTTCAATCCGGCTTTCTCTGCTGCAGCTATCAATCCATAAGATGTAGCCTTATTCCCATTAATATCCGTATAAAAGCCCGGTTCGGACTGCATACTCTCAATACGATACGTAGCAACACGGGCATGTATATTATTTCCGTAATTATAACCATCCGTAAGTGCCTTGATATTCGCTTTTGCAATGCCTGGCTTTTTCGAGAACTTATTTTCAAGCATATGCATGGCTCCATCCAATGGACGTTCAAACAACCAGCAAACAAGTCCCAAGGCAAACATATTCTTACTGCGCAAGGCCGTTTTATTATCCAGGCCAAATGCTGCCAGTCCCTCTTTCACCATAGATGAGATGGGAGCAGCCACAACTTGCACACTGGAAAGTCCCAATTCAGCAAAAGGGTCTTCGGTCTGAAACAACGCCTTCTCCAGATCATTCTTCTGGAAAGAATCCGTATCAATAATGACAATCGTATTCGGTTTCAAATATTTTACATTCACCTTCAACGCTGCCGGATTCATGGCGACCAAGACATCTGCCTTATCTCCCGGTGTGAAAATCTTACGGGAGCCCAAATGAACCTGGAATCCGGAGACACCACTCAAAGAACCTTGCGGAGCACGAATCTCTGCCGGAAAATCAGGAAATGTAGATATCTCATTCCCGAAAATAGCCGACAGATTGGAAAAGATTGTTCCGGTTAACTGCATTCCATCCCCCGAGTCTCCCGAGAAACGGACAACAACTTTGTCTAAAGTCGTCACTTTTGTCTGTTCTGTCATAATTTAACGCTTATCGCTCATTTGATTGAAATTGATGACAAAGTTAAGTAATAAACTTGGCAATTTCCTAACATTGTCGTCTAAAAGGCCGCCAAATAAATATCAATATTATTCGAACGCATATTAAAATAAGAAGAGACATATTCACTCACAGGTTTACCCATATACATGTATACGCCGTATTTAAAACCTTGTTTCGCCTTTATCATCGTCTGTATATTTCCTAAATCACCCAGCTCCAACAACATCGGCACGAATATATTACTCAAAGCCATAGATGTCGTACGGGCCACATGGTTGCTTATATTCTGTTTGCAATAATGAAGTACACCATATTGTTCGAAGACGGCTGCATCCGACGAAGACAAGCTGCATGTCGTCTCAAAACATCCGCCCTGATTGACTCTCAGATCAATGACCAGAGCACCCCGCTTCATTGTGCGGATCATCTCTTCTGCAATGACATAACGCCGGCGGGAATTGATATATCGCATCGCACCGATGACTACATCGGCTGTACGAAAAGCATTATGCAAAACGTTGGGATGAAAGGTGGAGGTAAAAAGCCCTTGCCCCAAAGCCTGTTGGATGGCACGCAACTTATTGATATCATCATCGAACACTTTCACGGAAGCCCCCAAAGCCAATGCAGCACGGGTAGCTACCGTACCGGCATTACCGGCACCGATAACAACAACTTCCGTAGGAGAAACACCGGGAATACCTCCCAACAAAATACCTTTCCCCCCTTGTGTATTACTCAACAGATCAGCAGCAATTGTTATAGCCGCCGTCCCTTCAATCTCTGAGATAATATTTAAAACAGGGAAACGTTGCCGATCGTCGGCTATCATCTCATACGCTATAGCCGTAATCCGCTTGGCAATCATCTGCTCATAAACTTCCTGGGCAAACAAATTCAGTTGTACCATAGAAAACAGGGTACTTCGGGGCTTCATCAAAGCCACCTCTGTCGGGTCGGGAGGGAGTATTTTCAACAGAATATCCGCTGCATAGACTTCTGTCGCTGTAACAATCTCAGCCCCTGCTTCCGCATAATGGTTATCCGAATAGTTAATGCCTAAACCCGCATCACTTTCGACCAATACCCGGTGTCCGCAATCCGTTAACATATCCACTGCTTCCGGAGTAAGAGCGACGCGACGCTCTCCGTCTATCTGCTCACGTGGGATACCTATCAAGATTCGATTATTCGCCTTGCCTATTTCTTTCAATAATTCTTGTGGGGCAAGACTGCCTTGCTTTTGCTTCCCTCCTGTTGTATTCATAATAGATCAATTTCCAGATATCCATTGGGATAACTCATGTGTTATGGATTGTATATCCTTTTCTGTTAACATCAATTCGGCATCAAAAATAAGGTGGGCTTGTTTATAAAAACCTTCACGCTTCTGCAAACTTTCTTCTATAAACAGTTTCAACTCTTCCCCCACCCTGCCTTTTAAGACAGGACGTACCTGCTTACCGACCTCCAGTCGTTTACTCAACTCCTCTACCGACACCTTCAGATAAATCGTTTTCCCACAGGCGTTCATATATTCCATATTATCGAAATAACAGGGAGCTCCTCCCCCAGTAGAGACCAACACATCCTCAAAAGCAGCCACCTCTTGTAACATCTTTTGTTCTATCTCCCGAAAAACAACTTCTCCCTTTTCCTGAAAAAGCTGACCTACCGTCTTGTGAAAACGAGCTTCGATATACCCATCCAGGTCAATGAAGGTTAAACCGGTTTGCTTGGCTAATTCCTTCCCCACTGTTGTTTTTCCGGCTCCCATATAACCTATCAAAAAAATGCGTTTCATCGTTTTTATCCAATAGTTTCTACAAATGTATGTTTTTTCCTGTTCATTCACAGAAAGTTCCCGCGTTTTATTTATTTACATCCTCCATTTGATTTCCTAAACAACCAAGGCCCCTCCTACTTCATTTATCCGACGATTTAATAGGCTCTCCCTGATTTTTTATGTACTTTTGCCCCAAATTTAAAAGAAGAAAATCATGATCACATCAGACCAACTACAGAATGTATTGGAGCGCGAGCAAGCGCTGAGGGGGTACCTTTGACATCGATGGAAAGACCATCCAGCTAGAAGAAGAGGAACTTCGCACCCAAGACCCCACCTTTTGGGAAGACAACAAACGGGCGGAAGCTCAAATGAAGGTAGTAAAAGAATTAAAAAAATGGATTGAGTTATACAACGAAGTCAAATCCGCTGCCGAAGAATTAGAGCTCGCTTACGAATATACCAAAGAAGGTATCACCTCGGAAGAAGAGGTTGATGCTACCTATAGCAAAGCCATCGAACTGGTTGAAAACCTCGAATCCCGCAATATGCTCCGTCAGGAAGCAGATTCCCTGGGTTGTATCCTGAAGATAAACTCTGGCGCAGGAGGTACGGAAAGCCAGGACTGGGCATCCATGCTGATGCGTATGTATATTCGTTGGGGAGAAGCAAACAACCACAAGGTGAGTGTCAGCAACCTGCAAGAAGGCGACGAGGCTGGCATCAAAACGGTGACCATGCAGATTGAAGGGGATTATGCCTACGGCTACCTGAAAGGGGAAAATGGCGTGCACCGTCTTGTTCGCGTCTCTCCCTACAATGCACAGGGCAAACGCATGACCTCTTTTGCCTCCGTCTTTGTCACTCCTTTGGTTGACGATACAATAGAGATTGAGATCAATCCGGCCGACTATACCTGGGACACGTTCCGTTCGGGAGGCGCCGGGGGACAAAATGTAAATAAGGTGGAGACTGGTGTGCGTCTTCGCTACAATTACAAAGATCCGGATACGGGTGAAACCCGCGAAATCCTGATTGAAAATACGGAGAGCCGCTCTCAATTGGGTAACCGCGAAAATGCCATGCGCCTGTTACGCTCCATGTTATATGATATGGAATTGCAAAAACGCATGGCGGAACAACAAAAGGTGGAAGCCGGTAAAAAGAAAATCGAATGGGGTTCACAGATCCGCAGTTATGTATTCGATGACCGCCGGGTAAAAGACCATCGTACCAATTACCAAACCTCCGACGTGAACGGAGTGATGGATGGCAAAATCGACGGTTTCATCAAGGCTTACCTGATGGAGTTCGGAGGCGAAGCAGCGGCAGAAAAATAAATATTTTCCTCTCCGTCTCTTGCAAGAACCGATTAAATGTCGTAATATTGCACCCGATTTCAGAACAACCTTCTGACCGGTCCTATAGCTCAGTTGGTTAGAGCACCTGACTCATAATCAGGGAGTCCTTGGTTCAAGCCCAAGTGGGACCACACTAAAAAGAAACAACCGGCTATTTATCAGCAAGATAAACAGTCGGTTGTTTTTTTGGTGCCCAATTGAGTGTCTGAAAGTCAGATCAATCCAGGACATTTCCCTAAACGGGTCACCCTGAAAAGTTGGGATCAATCAGAAAAGCCGGTTGGTAGAAAGACAAATGGGATATCTTAATTGGCAAACAGATTACTTCAAACCTTCTTTATTTCTAATTTTATGATTGTAAACTATCGATATACAGATCTTTATGTATAAGAATATATGTGCATAACTATTGTATCCAATAGAACATCTTCTATAAATAAGTTTGATTGAAATTTTACCAACCGGATTTTCAGCTTGATCCGAAATAGGGGAAGAAAAAAGTTCAGTCAAATAGTATTGTCCCGTCCTAAAATTGGTTGTCAGCTTAGATTGTCAAAGTTTCGAAAGACATATGGGGAAATTCTATTGTCGATAGCTATCGGCAGTACTGTTGATAATTATCGACAGTACTGTTGACAGCTATCAACAGTACTGCCGACGATCGTCGACAGTAAAATTCCCCACCTTAATGACTTATCAGAAAACAGGCTTACAACTGTCGAATCAAAGGCGTATAACTTATCAAATGATGTCTCTTCAATCCGCTGACCGAGAAAAGAGGCTTGAAATACTCGATCAGGACAAAATAGATATCACGGAACAGTTCATTCGATCTATCACATAAATCATCTCTGACAGTATTCTTAGTTGGAAAAGAATCTATTCCGAAATAACTCAATTCACCTTTCAAAGTCTGCTTCTCGGCACATACTTCACTCATGAAGACAACGACTATAGACATAGGACACATCGTCACAAGCTGCGTTCACGAAGTGAAGCGATTGTAATAACGATCCGATTTATGTTTGCGGGCAAGTATATCAAACTTCTTTGAGGGCAGTAAATCTATCATTTGTTTGAAAATTAGCTGAATGACTAATTTTTTCCCACCATCTTTATCCATGTCGTTTATTTTTTGGTGGTACAACAAATCTACGACTTTAGGGATAAATTCAAAAGGAGGTAGCCTCTTTATTCAAAATCCCAGTCGGTTAATAGTAATTTCTAATTAAATTTTTTGTTCAAAAAAAAGTATTATTTATCTTTACATTTTTTATGAAATAATATTAATTAGTACAAATAACAAATTCAGTGAATGCGTTTAAAGATATTGTTTATTTATATTACAATAAGACTTTACATTCCTCACGCATTCTTTATTTAAAAATTATCTTTTGAAGGGGGAAACAAAAGAAAACAACAAATTTCAGCATGAAAAATTTTAGCAAATTTTGGTTAATCCTATTTATTGTTGGATTATGCAGTTGCAATTCTTACAAAGGAATGCAAGGTCCTTCTTCACGAGTTGATTTCAACAAAAACGATTTCAATTTTTCCGAACAAGTCTCCGCAAAAGCTACCACAGTTAGAATTTTCGGTATAGATTGGGCTTCTATTTTTAATACAAAAACCGGGAATTTTAGCAATTCCATCATTTCCTCCTTTTCATTTCCTTTAATAGATAAAACAGCAAATAAAGCGATATATAAGGTTTTGGAACAAAATCCGAATTATGACGTCGTATTTTTTCCTTCTATTGAAACAAAACGAAAAGGTATTCCTTTTATTTTCACCAAAAAAGAAGCTATTGTAAAGACTAAATTAGCAAAAATAAAAGAATAAGATTTTTTTAACAAAAAGAAGCCACCTCAAATCTATTTTTGAGACGGCTTCTTTTTTTTATGAAAAAGTAAATTTTCAATCTATAAAAATACCGATATTAGAAAAAATACCTGAGAACTTCAAAGAAGTTAGTAAATGAACTTCATGTTCATTTGTGTAAAATCCATAAGAGTCAATTAGTATACTTTTATTATAGAGGGAATCATCAATTACACATACTACATCCGGAGCATTTGGCCAGTTCTCCCCGGAACCGTTTCTCCACTAATTTGTGCAAACGATCTTTCAGTATGTCCAGGCGTACGTGATCCACTACATCAGCCATAAAAGCAACACTCAACAACATACGAGCTTCTTCCTCCGGGATGCCTCGGCTACGCATATAAAAAAGGGCATTTTCATCCAACTGTCCGGTGGTCATGCCGTGCGAACATTTCACATCATCTGCATAAATCTCAAGCTGTGGTTTACTAAAAACACGGGCTTCCCGTTTCAGACAAAGATTGCGATTGGTTTGATAAGCCTGCGTCTTCTGCGCATCTTGTTTTACCAAGATACGTCCGCTGAAGATACCCGTCGCATGATCATCTAATACATTCTTCACCAATTCCGTACTGGTACAATAAGGAACCGCATGGGTGATGTGACTATACGTATCCACCTGTTGCCCTTTGTCCAGAACTGACATCGCACAAAGAGTGGTTTCCGCCTGTTCGCCGTTGAGCTCGATATAATAGTTATTCCGGCTCAGTCCATTGTGCAAAGTGATGCCATTGACAAGGACATTCGAGGAAGCGTTCTGTTTGACATGCACCGAAGAGAAGCGGGTAGTCGATTCGCTGCTTTCTTCTAAATCATAATAATCAAAAACAGCCCCTTCTTCTGCAAAGATCTCCACCACCTGTGTCGTAAGGAATTTTACCTCATCCATACTATGGTCACAGACCAATAGTTTGGCTTCCGCATGCGCTTCGAGAATAACCAAGACACGACGATTAGCCATTGTATCCACATCACTACGGGAAATGTTCACCAACTGAATGGGGCGATCGACAACCACCGATTTAGGTACATAGATCACAAATCCGTCTTGTGCCAACATCGTATTCAAAGCAATGATGCCGTCTTTATCGCTTGTGGCCGCCTTCCCGTAATACCGGGAGGCAATCTCCGGAAACTTTTCAGTGAAACTTTTCAGTCCGCCCACATACACTCCTTCGGGTAATAAACCTTTGGTTTGTTCTTTCTGATAGAAAGTATCATTGATAATGAAATAAAGCGCTGTGCTCAGATTAGGCACATCGCAATGAAAGACATCATAAGGGTTTACCGGAATGGCAAGTCGGTTGATATTGATCCCATAATCGGGGGCAAAAGCCTGGGCCACATCCGTATGCCGGTAGTCTTCACTCCCTACTAAAGGGAAGCCCAAACGTTCAAAATTCGCCAGCGCCTCTGTACGTAAAGCATTCATCACAGGCGTGCTATACTTACACACCAGATTCTCATATTCCGTAAATAGTTCTATATATTGTTGTTCAGCTTTCACGTTATCTACTTGTAACTTGTCAATATAAATTGGAACTTATCGTAAACAGGCTAAAACCACCCATGAATTACTCATTTACAATTTATAATTAACCATTAATATCATTCGTTTTCTTTCAACCAGTCGTATCCTTTCTCTTCCAGTTCGAGAGCCAACTCGGCACCTCCGCTTTTCACGATACGTCCTTTATAAAGAACATGTACAAAATCGGGCTTAATATAGTCCAACAAACGTTGATAGTGTGTGATCACAATCGCTGCATTATCTGGGGTACGCAACTGATTTACTCCATTGGCTACCACCCGGAGCGCATCAATATCCAGTCCACTGTCCGTCTCATCCAGGATAGCCAATTTGGGTTCCAACATCGCCATCTGGAAGATTTCATTTCTTTTCTTCTCTCCCCCGGAGAAACCTTCATTCACCGAGCGGCTGGCCAATTTATTATCCAGTTCCACGATGGCACGTTTTTCCCGCATCAGCTTCAGAAAGTCGGTAGCTGAAATCGGATCCAGTTTTTTATATTTCCGGTGTTCATTCAAAGCAGCCCGCATGAAATTCACCATGCTGACACCCGGTATCTCCACAGGATACTGAAAACTGAGAAAGACACCTTCCCGGCTACGGTCTTCGGGAGAGAGTTCAAACAGGTTCTTTCCATTGAATTTCACTTCTCCTCCTGTCACCTCAAAAGCCGGATTACCAACCAACACGCTGCTCAGAGTGCTTTTGCCAGAACCATTCGGCCCCATAATGGCATGTATCTCTCCTGCGTTTACCGTAAGATTGATCCCCTTTAATATTTCTTTGCCATTGATACTGGCATGTAAGTCTTTTATATCTAACATAATTCTGTATATTACTTCTTATCTACCCAATCAATAATAATACCAATCGGGAAAGAGCATGTTTGCTAAAATACTCAATAAATTCATTCCATCTTGCGATGTCACCCGGAAAGGGAATGTGATTTTCACACCCAACCCTAAATAGTGATGCATCCCTTTGTCTTTCATAGTATAGGGGTTCATTCGCCCGTCCGACACTGTCAGTGTTGTCTTCGAATGAACTCCCATCCAAAAATTATATTCCGCAACAAAAGCTACGGAGGAGAATATATAAAACTCAGCCCCTATACCCGGAGCAAATGATAAACGTGGGTTCCGGCTATCCTGATAACGGGAATAAGAATCATAAGTGAAATGCGTATATTCCCGATGATCGCTCCAATTGATCTGAGTAGAAGCCGACAGATAAGGTTGAACAACAAAGTCAGGATGAATAAAATACTTCTTCACCCCTAATTGCAGCCCCTCCATCGTACGGTCGCCTTCCCCGTAACTCATCTCCGTCCGGAAATAACCGGCTTGCAGATTCCATTTCCGGGGCAGATAAATTTCTCCGGTCAAAAGAACACCACCTCCCCCGTTTCCGGTGGAAATACCGGACGGATTACTGGTCAACAGCGGTTTCACGATGACTCCTCCGGAGTATCTTAATGCCCATTTCCTATCTCCTTCTTGTGCTTGTAAGGTTCCGGACAAAAAAATGAAACCGATCAAGAAAAACAGGATATATAATTTATTTCGTTCTTTCATCCGACACTTCCTTCCAAGGATATAGTCAATAACTTTTGTGCTTCCACAGCAAACTCCATCGGCAGTTTGTTCATTACCTCTTTCGCATACCCGTTGACGATGAGACCGACAGCCTCTTCTACCGAGATACCGCGTTGCTGGCAGTAGAACAATTGCTCTTCACTGATCTTACTCGTGGTCGCCTCATGCTCTATCACGGCTGTTTCATTCTGAATATCGGTATACGGATAGGTATGTGCTCCCGATGTAGAGCTCAACAGAAGACTGTCGCACTGACTATGATTACGAGCCCCTTCCGCATGCGGAGAGACCTTTACCAACCCCCGGTAACTGTTTTGGCTATGACCGGCCGAGATACCTTTGGAGACAATCCGGCTTTTGGTATTCTTTCCCAAATGAATCATTTTTGTTCCCGTATCTGCCTGTTGGTAATTATTTGTTACGGCTACCGAATAGAACTCACCGACCGAATTGTCGCCGGCCAGGATACAACTGGGATACTTCCAAGTAATCGCCGAGCCAGTCTCTACCTGTGTCCAGGATATTTTACTACTCTCTCCTTTACACACCCCCCGCTTGGTCACAAAGTTATAAATCCCTCCTTTGCCTTCCTTATCTCCCGGGTACCAGTTCTGCACGGTAGAATATTTGACCTCTGCCCGTTCATGCACCACAATCTCTACGATAGCTGCATGCAACTGGTTTTCGTCCCGCATCGGTGCCGTACATCCTTCCAGGTAGCTGACATAGGCATCGTCATCCGCTACGATCAACGTCCGTTCAAACTGTCCGGTATTGGCAGCATTGATACGGAAATAGGTGCTTAACTCCATCGGACAACGTATGCCTTTGGGAATATATACGAACGAACCGTCCGAAAATACAGCCGTATTCAATGCAGCAAAAAAGTTATCCCGGTAGCTAACCACCGATCCCAGGTATTTCTTGACCAAATCAGGATAATCCTGAACAGCCTCACTGAAAGAGCAAAAAATAATACCCTTTTCAGCCAAGGTCTCTTTAAATGTCGTTTTCACCGACACACTATCCATCACGGCATCCACGGCCATACCGGCTAACTGTGCCCGTTCATGCAAAGGAATACCCAGTTTATCGAAGGTCTTCAACAGTTCGGGATCCACTTCATCCATACTCTTAGGACCCTCTTTCTTTTTGGGAGCAGCATAATAGATGATATCCTGATAATCGATCGGAGGAATGTTCAAGTGTGCCCAGTCCGGCATTTCCAATGTTTGCCAATACCGAAAAGCCTTCAGACGTAATTCCAATAACCATTCCGGTTCCTTTTTCTTGGCAGAGATGATACGCACAGTATCTTCGTCGAGTCCCCGCCGGATGATCTCTGTATCTATATCGGTAACAAAACCGTACTTATAGTCCGTATTGGTTACCTCATTTATAATGGCATTTGAGTCTTGCATAAATTATCACCTTTTTCATACAGGGTTAATTCCCTGTAATAAATAAGTTATGAGGAAAAATGGTTGGAACGATTTCTTTCACCGGATCATACAAACGGGAGGCCGCTTTAGCCTGTGAGGAAATGCATACAGCATGTTTATCCACCTGTTCTATCAAGTTGAAAGCAAGACTGAGAAAAAGCAGCATTACCAGGATACCGAACACTCCTCCCAGTAGATGATTTAGTATACTAAGCGGTGTGGCTCCTATCACGCGGTGCACGATCTCACCGGCCAGTAACAAAAGGCCTACAATAACCAAGAATCCTAACACATAACTCACAACCGTAATACTTTCCGGAGGAAACACCCCCCAGCCTATAATGTATTCTTTCAGCCAGACGGCGGCTTTTCCGCAAAAGAAAATACCAGCCCCTAAGGCTATAAGTGAAACAACCTGTTTGATGATTCCATCAAACAGGCCTTTCACAATTCCTATCCCTGCTAGACATACTATGACAATGTCCAACCAGTTCATTCTTATAATGTTTTCTTTATTTCTGTCTCTTCGTATGCTTCCACGATATCACCTACTTGTATATCGTTGAAGTTTTTAATGTTCAGACCGCAATCCTGTCCGGAAACCACCTCTTTCACATCGTCCTTGAAACGTTTGAGTGATTCCAGTTCGCCGGAATGAATCACGATACCGTCACGGATCAGGCGCACTTTATTGCTTCGTTTGATCTTTCCTTCGCGTACCAAACAACCGGCAATCGTACCCACTTTCGTGATCTTAAATACCTGTTGTACTTCTACGTTGGCTGTGATCTCTTCCCTGATTTCCGGTGAAAGCATACCTTCCATTGCACTCTTCACCTCTTCTATCGCATCGTAGATAATAGAGTAAAGACGTATTTCGACACCTTCTTTATCGGCATTCCTGCGAGCTGCCTGAGAAGGACGCACCTGGAAACCAATGATGATTGCATTCGATGCAGCAGCCAATACAACATCCGATTCGGAAATCTGTCCGACTGCCTTATGAATCACATTCACCTGTATCTCTTCAGTAGACAGACGAATCAATGAGTCGGCCAAGGCTTCCACCGAACCGTCCACGTCTCCTTTCACAATCACATTCAATTCCTGGAAGTTACCCACAGCAATACGGCGACCGATATCATCCAATGTCAACATCTTCTGTGTACGTAAACCCAATTCACGTTGCAATTGTTCCCGACGGGTTGCGATTTCACGCGCTTCCTGTTCTGTTTCCAACACATTGAATGTATCTCCAGCCTGAGGAGCTCCGTTCAAACCGAGAATCAATACCGGTTCGGAAGGACCGGCCTGCTCTACCCGTTGGTTACGTTCATTAAACATGGCTTTGATACGGCCATGATGCGTTCCTGCCAAAACGATGTCACCCATCTTCAAGGTACCGTTCTCTATCAATACAGTAGATACATATCCACGTCCCTTATCCAGGGAAGATTCGATGATAGAACCGACAGCCCGCTTGGTTGGGTTCGCTTTCAGATCTAAGAGATCGGCTTCCAATAATACCTTTTCCAAGAGTTCTTCGATACCCAGACCTTTCTTGGCTGAGATCTCCTGGCTTTGGTATTTACCTCCCCAGTCTTCTACCAGGTAGTTCATATTGGCCAATTCCTCTTTGATCTTATCTACATTGGCACCCGGCTTATCGATCTTATTGATGGCAAAAACAATAGGTACACCGGCAGCAGAAGCGTGATTGATTGCTTCAATGGTCTGCGGCATCACACTGTCGTCAGCTGCCACAATAATGATAGCGATATCCGTCACTTTGGCACCACGGGCACGCATCGCCGTAAAGGCTTCGTGACCCGGTGTATCCAGGAAGGTGATCCGTCGCCCGTTGGCGATCTTCACATTATAAGCTCCGATATGCTGGGTAATACCTCCGGCCTCACCGGCGATTACGTTCGCACTACGGATATTATCGAGCAAAGAGGTTTTACCGTGGTCTACGTGTCCCATCACCGTTACGATCGGTGGACGCGCTACCCAGTCCTCTTCGTTATCATATTCTTCATCAGCCTTGATTGCTTCCACAACCTCCGCACTTACATATTCGGTTTTAAACCCGAACTCTTCGGCTACGATATTAATCGTTTCCGCATCCAAGCGTTGATTGATAGAAACCATGATACCGATAGACATACAGGTCGCAATAACTTGTGTTACCGGAACATTCATCATGTTTGCCAGGTCGTTTGCCGTCACGAACTCGGTCAGCTTCAACACCTTGCTTTGCATTTCTTCCTGTTCGAGCAATTCGTTTTCACGTTTTACCGCAGCATCGCGTTTATCCCGGCGATACTTAGCCCCTTTGCCTTTATTCCCTTTATTGGTAAGGCGAGCCAAGGTTTCTTTGATCTGCTTTTGTACATCTTCCTCGTTCACCTCCGCTTTCACCGGACGTTTCAAACGCGGATTGTTATTGCGGTGGTTGTTGTCCCGGTTTTGTACCGGACGGGCATTGGTTCCCGGTGTATTATTGATATCAATACGGTCTTTCTTGATCCGGTTACGTTTTTTCTTCGCATCGGCACCTCCTTCGCCGGCCTTTACAGGGGCAGCAAGAGGTCTTCCACCGGGACCCGTCCCTTTAAGGGCTGGGTTCGCACTTCCCGCTCTGTTGCCTACCACCTTATTCTTTTCGTCCCGTTCTTTCCGCTTTTCTTCTTTCGATTTTTTCTTCGGACGAGTCGATTGATTCAAGGCTGTCAGGTCAATCCGGCCGGTAACCTTTATATTGGATTCAATCTTAGTAGTATTCAACCGGAAGGGTGTATTATCCTTTTCTTCTACTTCTTCGTTCGTTCCCTGAACAGAAGAGTCGGCAGCCGGTGCAGGCTTTACCTCTTTTTCTTCTTTATGATATTCCACTTTTTCTTCCTTCGGAATAACTACTTCTATTTTTTCTTCTTTCTTCTCTACAACCACTTCTTTCGGTGGCACAGGTGCAGCCTGGGGTTGCACAACCGGTTCTTCCGGTTGTATATGTACTTCCCGTGGAGTCTCTTCCACTTTAACAGGTTCTTCTTTTTTTACGACAGGAATAGGAACTTCCACCACCGGTTCATTCACCTCTTTCGGTTCCTCTACGGCTTTCTTGGGTTGTTCCAGATCGATATGTCCTTTCGTTACAAATTTCGGTTTGAATTCATCCGGAACCACTGTTTTTAACACCTCCGGTTCTTCTTCCTTCTTAGGGGTTTCCGGCTTTTCTCTTTGCGGACGTGGAGGAGATAACAACATATTTCGTTCACTTTCCGACAAATCTTTCCCAAACTCCTTTACGAGCAAAGCATACTGTTCATCACTGATCCGAGTATTGGGATTATCCTCAATCTCATGACCTTTTTTGTGCAGGAACTCCACAGCCGTGTTCATCCCCACGTTTAATTTTCTCTGTACTTGAATTAATTTTATAGGCATATCTAACTTTGTCGTAATACTTATTGTTCTTCATCTTCAAATTCGGCAGACAAGATCGCAAGCAAATCGTCGACAGTCTGTTCTTCCAGGTCGGCACGCTCTATAATCTCACTCCGGCTCATTGCAAGCACAGATTTTGCCGTGTAGCAACCGATATTCTTTAATGCTTCGATCACCCAGCCATCTATTTCATCTGTAAATTCATCCAGATAAATATCTTCTTCGTCGGCTCCGTCGACATCACGGAACACATCTATCGTATATTCTGTCAACATACAAGCCAATTTGATATTCAAACCGCCTTTACCAATTGCCAGAGAAACCTCTTCCGGACGCAGATAGACTTCCGCTTTCCGTTCTTCTTCTGTCACACGGATAGAAGAAACTTTCGCCGGACTTAAGGAACGTTGAATAAACAAAGATACATTGGTTGTATAATTGATCACATCTATATTTTCGTTCCGCAACTCCCGAACGATTCCATGAATACGTGATCCTTTCATCCCTACACAAGCCCCTACCGGGTCGATGCGATCGTCGTACGATTCGACAGCCACCTTGGCACGTTCTCCGGGTATACGGGCAATCGCTTTGATCGTGATCAGCCCATCATTAATTTCCGGCACCTCCAGTTCGAACAAACGTTGCAGGAACGTTTTATCCGTACGGGAAAGTATAATTTTCGGATTGTTATTGTAGTTATCTACCCGCAAAACCACCGCACGAACGGTATCTCCTTTTTTGAAAAAGTCCGAAGGGATCTGTTCTGTCTTGGGCAGTAACAACTCATTGCCTTCGTCATCCAACAGCAAGATCTCTTTCTTGAACGACTGATATACATCGGCTGTAATAATCGTCCCGATACGATCCCGGTATTTTGCGTATAAATTATCTTTTTGTAATTCCAATATCTTAGAAGCCAGTGTCTGGCGTAAGTTCAAGATAGCACGGCGACCAAATTTGGCAAAATGGACTTCATCCGTCACCTCTTCCCCTACTTCACAGTCGGGGTCAATCGTACGGGCCTCTGTCAACGTAAGCTCCAGGTTCGGATCTTCCAACTCTTCATCGGCAACCACTGTACGGTTTCTCCAAATCTCAAAGTCTCCTTTTTCCGGGTTAATAATTACGTCATAATTTTCATCAGTACCAAACATCTTAGCAATTACATTCCGGAAGGATTCTTCCAAAACGCTTATCATCGTATCTTTATCGATATTTTTCAGTTCCTTAAATTCCGCAAGGGTATCGATCATACTGATAGTTTCCTCTTTCTTGGCCATAATCTTACTTGAATCTTATTAAGTATTTTATATATTTTATCTCGTCGTATGTATAGGATTGATCTTCTTGTACGGTTATCTTCCGCTTGGCTCCCTCGGGTTTTACCTGCTTCTCCAAGGTCACCACGATACCTTGTTCATCGGCAGCTTTCAATACAGCATTTTGCTTGACCCCACTTTTCAACAACATCTCTACTTCATTGCCTATATTCTTTATATATTGGCGAAGCACTTTAAAAGGAGAGGTTATTCCTGCCGAGCCAACCTCTAATTCATAGTCTTCCACTTCACGATCCAGGTGCGACTCCACATAACGGCTCAAAGCCACACAGTCGTCAATACTCACCGCTTCGTCATTGTCTATCTCTACTACAATAAGGTTGCCAGGCTTGATTACGACATCCACCAGAAAGTTATCTGTCGATGCCATTCCCTCTTCTACCAACTGACAAACCAAACTCTTATCAATCATATACGTATAGTTATAACAGAAGGAGGGGACGACCCCGCCCCCTCCTCAACTTCTCTTAATCGGAGGCAAATATACAAAAAAATCCATGAGTTCCCAAAAAATTGTAATAAAATGAAGATGAGGGAAAAGAGGCTTATCTCTGTTCCCCCGTATCAATGATGGCTCTTCCGTTTATATCCTGCAACTCTTCGGGCATAAACAGCCGCCCACGGATGCGCCTGCATACGGTCTCTATCCGCAGAGAGGGAGCAAACGCCAACAAAAAACAGAAAACAAAGTGCCTATCCGAAGCCTTTTGCTTTTCACCCTTCTCGATCAACGCCAATAAACGGGCGGCCAAGATGGTATCCATAAAAGAATAAGACAGTTGCCCCAATAGGTTCTGGCGCAGGAAGTCAAGGAAGCCCTGCCGGTCATGTTGCACCAGCCGTTTGAGAAAGCGCTGATGAGCCGTCGACAACTCCTGCCAATGCAATAACCCCAACATATATGCATGGGCATAATAGTGTGTTACTTCTTCCGGAGAAAGGTTTTTCATTTTTTCTTTAAACAAACGGACAGAAGGGTCCTGCCCTTTGAACAAGGTTTTTAGTTTATTTTCCATAATCAGATTGGGCGAGGTTTGGTTAAGTGTCCTCTACCACTGCCAAAGCCCGTTGACCACCACCTTCCGGCAAGCTGCAATACGGGCGCTATCTCCCTCTGGGAAAGGGAAGGTTATAGCGCAAATAAAAAAAGAGGCGTCACCCCTTACAGGCAACACCCCCCCTTTTTTTAATTGAAAGTTGAAAATTGAAAATTGAAAATGCTTTCTTAGCAATCTTCGATTCGTTAATCATTCATCGTTAATCCCTATTTCCACTTCTTTCTCATTTTCAATTTTCAACTTTCAATTTTCAATTAGTTTCAGTTTTTAACTGAAACTTTCCCTTTCGTCCCATCGCTCAGTGTCACGATATACAGTCCTTCCGGCATGTAGATCTGCGTTTCGCCTTCCGATATAGCGCGGTCGATAAGGACACGGCCGGTGAAGGTGAT
>NZ_QVMG01000023.1 GCF_010500925.1 Parabacteroides sp. 52 | reverse complement strand
GCTATCTCAGAAGGCGAAACGCAGATTTACATGCCGGAAGGACTGTATATCGTGACACTGAGCGATGGAACGAGAGGGAAAGTTTCAGTAAAATACTGAAATTAATTGTTAATTATAAATTGTAAATTATAAGCATTTATTTATCCATAGGATATGAAACGCTTCAGATGAAATGATGATGTGTGACGTAATTGTGAGGTAGTTTATAATTTATAATTAACAATTTACAATTAAAAAAAAGAGATGTTGCCCGTACGGCAACATCTCTTTTTTTAGTATATCAGGAAGACCTCCTTGTAAGTCTTAACTTTCCCTTGGGTATTGTTGTATAGTTCTATATACAAGATATAAAGGCCGGTATTGAGGCGTTTGCCGTTTGTACCGGTACCGTCCCAGATAAATTCCCCCTGGGTGCCGGTCAATTCATTGTTTGAGATTGTGGCTACCCGTTGACCGGAGAGGTCGTAGATATATGCCCGGCAGTTGTACCCCGGTTGATCGAGGCAATAAAGAATGGTATACAGCCCCGTTTCTTTGGAGTAGCGGGGTTTTTCTATGCCACTGGGATATGGAGGGTTGGGATTACCATACTGTGAGTTCTGATAACCCGGTGTACCGCATCCGGCGGTCTCTGCCGCTGAGGTCCAGTTTAAGGGGTCTTGTGTATCTTTTTCCGGATCGATACGTTCCAGGGCGACTCCTTTCTCCTCTTTTATTGCAGGAGCATGCCATTTGGAAGAGTAAGATACTTCGTCTATTATTGTTTGATCGGCAGTGCGGAATAAGACCAGGGTGGCGGACGTATTATTCAATACCGGTAGTTTCAATTCATAGATATTCCCGGGGAAAGAGATACGGTATGCGTTAAGGACACCGATTTTATTTTTTGTCAGGACACAGTATGCGCCGGGGGCTATTGGATTGTTTAGAGAGGACAAGGAGTAAATCACGCTTAAGTTTCCATCAGACTTACGTGTAGCCAGGGACAGTCCAGCTAAAGAAAGCTCCTGGTCGGAACGGTTGTAAAGCTCAATGTATTCACTTCCTTCAGGATATGGATTGGGCAATAGTTCATTGAATATAATCTCGTTCGGCAGAACGACCGGTCCCAGCGGTGGAGTGGGTTCTTCGGGTTCCTTCGGTTCTTCCGGTTCTTTGAGCTCCTCTGGTGTTTGCTGAGGGGAAGAGTTGGGTTCTCCCGGACTACCTCCCCGTTCATCAGTAGATAGATGAAAGGAGTCTTCTTGTCGCTCCCATGATTTTCCAGGCGTTGCCTTTTTATACGTAACCTGATCGATAAGTTTTTTGTTTGCATCTGTCAGTTGCAGTGTCTTTCCCGTATTGGCCAGTACCGGAAATTTATCCAAGGGCATTCCTATTCCTGCTTCCCCGATTTGTATCTCTTTCCCTTTTTTGAACAATACCAGATAGGTATCAGCCGGAAAAAGAGAATCTGTTAAAGTAATCGTTCTCGTGTCATACACAAAGGACCATCCTTTCAAAGAGAAGGTCTGTGTACCCGCATTGTATAATTCCACATATTCCGTTTCCGGCAAGGCTGTCAGTCCTTTGGGATCTGCCATGATCTCATTGATACGAATGGAACCATACGTTGCGACAGGTGTTTCCGGTTCTTCCTTCTCTTCTCCATAGAGAGCGATAAATTCTTCTTCTCCATAATAACCGAATATCTCTTCAATATAGATACCCGAGAAGCTCCAAACATATTTTTTCCCTTTCTGCATCTTTTTCTCCCAGGTGAGGGTTAACACAAAGTCCGTTTCCGAGAATTCAATCTGCTTGGGTGCTCCCAGCCCGGACAAGGAGAAAGTGGCAGTCGTTATATCGATCACTTGGTTGAAGCGGATACTTATTTTATTTTCACTCTCCTGTTTGATCTCTACCATCTCCAAGGGTTTCTTCGGGGAATCCGGATCCTCGGGTTCCTCCTCCCATACGAAGCGCTCGATATAAATATCATCCATATATTTATTCCTGCCGTGATCGGCACTGTATTTCAAGCCAAGCATAAAATAACCGGGCGACATATCGATTTCGGAGAGACTGACCTCCTTCTCTTTGTAGAAGGTTTCTTCTGTAGGTAATTTATTGTAAACCGTACATTTTCCCTGACGGATAGTAACTTTGACCTCCACCTCCCAGTTGTCCTTGTCGAAAAGTGTACGCCCAGTCAATAATACTTTCTCTTTCATACTCCCTGTTTTCTCACATAAGGTGATGTTTTTCCCCGAATACCCCAGGCGGATAAACAAAGCCTTGCCCGGATTCTTCATATTGGGTTCTTTACACCAAAGATATATACAGAAATAATTGCCGGTTGTACCCCGGTATCCGCTTCTGACCTTGAATCTCCATTCGTTATCATCTAAAAAGACAGATTTCAGATAGAGG
Organism: Parabacteroides sp. 52; assembly: GCF_010500925.1. Taxonomy (GTDB): domain Bacteria; phylum Bacteroidota; class Bacteroidia; order Bacteroidales; family Tannerellaceae; genus QVMG01. The sequence goes on along the minus strand of NZ_QVMG01000023.1, from coordinate 23,523 downwards.
ATCGCCTCATCGGGCCTGGCCGTGTGTAGTTGTAACTCATTCTTTTCATTCACAATAAATTTCTGCAGATCACCTTTCCAGGGATAAGAAGTGGTCACTTCGGGGCCTGAGAAAGATTCATCAAGTTGCGCTGAGCAGAAAAAAGAAAGCAAAAGCGCTGTTAAAAGGAAGAATTGTTTCATAGTTGTCAGGTTTTAATAGAATATTATTAACTTTGCACCCCAATAAAAAGAACTCGTAAGCTATTGAACTTGCAAAAGTTAACCAGAATAGCAAAGTTATATTTATTTTTTATTTATCAAATTAATTTGTGCTCAAAATGAAAGTAGCAATTGTTGGAGTAAGTGGAGCCGTAGGACAAGAGTTCCTGCGTGTGCTTGACGAGAGAAACTTCCCGATGGATGAGCTGGTGCTTTTTGGCTCCTCTCGCAGTGCCGGACGTGTTTATACCTTCCGTGGTAAACAGTATACCGTTAAGGAGCTGAAGCATAACGACGACTTCAAGGGAATCGACATTGCTTTTACTTCTGCCGGTGGAGGAACATCGATTGATTTTGCGGAAACGATCACCAAATATGGAGCGGTAATGATCGACAACTCCAGTGCCTTCCGTATGGACAAAGACGTACCTTTGGTAGTTCCCGAAGTGAATCCGGAAGACGCCTTAAACCGTCCCCGTGGCATCATTGCCAATCCGAACTGCACCACGATTCAGATGGTAGTCGCTTTGAAAGCGATAGAAAAGGTATCCCATATCAAACGTGTACACGTGTCAACCTATCAGGCAGCCAGTGGTGCCGGTGCCACCGCTATGGATGAGTTAGTCAAACAATATGAACAACTCTTGAAAGGCGAAGAGCCGACAGTGGAGAAGTTTGCTTATCAGTTGGCTTACAACCTGATTCCTCAGGTCGATGTGTTCACCGATAACGGATATACAAAAGAAGAAATGAAGATGTATAACGAGACCCGCAAGATTATGCACTCGGATATTGAGGTAAGTGCCACTTGTGTGCGTGTACCGGTTATGCGTGCACACAGTGAGGTTACCTGGGTGGAAACAGAACGTCCGGTAAGCGTAGAAGAAGCGCGCGAGGCTTTTGCTTCTACCGAAGGTATCGTTTTGCAGGATGAACCGGCTCAAAAGGAGTATGCTATGCCTTTATTTGTGGCAGATAAGGATCCGGTATATGTAAGCCGTATCCGCAAAGACCTGAGCAACCCGAATGGACTGACGTTCTGGACGGTAAGTGATCAGATCAAAAAAGGTGCAGCATTAAACGCCGTGCAGATCGCTGAATACCTGATCCAGGTGGGAAATGTAAAATAAAAGGACTTTTACTTATCCGAGAGAAGAGATAAAAGAAGGGACTGACCAAGCGGCCAGTCCCTTTTTATTTGTCTTTTTGTCTATCAATGAAACAATGAATGCCTCAGAGAAAGTCAGATATTTAAAGATAAATCTCCCCAAAAAATTCCGGACGATGGAAGTCGGGGGTCTCCGTATCAATAGGACTCCAGCTTACATAATGAGGATATTCGGTATCGTCCGCACATTTGTAAAAGTTACCCATTATCTTTTCCGGCAGATGATGCGGATCCAGTCCCATCACAGAAAAGGGTATGCGCACAACTAGTTCCCAGGAATAAATACCTTTTTTCTCGGCAAAAGGATTTTTTCCCAAAGAAGAGTAGCGATGGATAAGTGCGTACTGTTCAGGGGAAAGGGATTGTTTGTTCTCGCGTGACTGACGATAAGCGGCATCACAGGTGCCGATGCAGTTAAATTCGAAATTTATATAATCGGTCTCTTCGGCTTTGCGCATAAAAAACTCCACACAGCTATCGGTATAAACCGGAGAATCGTCTGTTGCATGCAGCGCTTTCAAAGAGTTTCCCCGCACAAAATAGCGGATATACAAATGTTGATCCGTACGGGCAATATCAAAAACTACGATGGGTTGATACGGATATTCTTTCCAGTTTATTACCTGGATATATTCCCGTTGCGCTTTGTTTTCCATCAGGTCGCCAACAACGGATAAATCGAGTTCGTCCAGTGTTTTTAAATAAGGTACTTTCAGTTTTTTCATATGATCAATAGATTTGAAGTAAAGGTATATGGAAATAGGAAGAAAAAACAACGGAAAGCAAACCCAATATGGACAATACTATAATGATCGTCCCGACAATCCGGTTCATCAACCAAATCCCCCGTATATTAAACCATTTTCTTAATTTCGCTATTACATGAGTAATCACAAACCACCATATAACAGCGCCCATGCCGATACAGAAGACCCCTAGCATTATCGTCCAGACGGTATATTCCGATTTGACAAATCCAAAACGGGCAAAAAGACCTATATACAACAGGACTATTAATACATTACTAAAGGTCAACAGAAAGGCAGAGATGAAATCCTGTGCATAGGATAATCTTCTCTCTTGCGCTTTTTGGATATTGCGTACAGGGTTACTTTTATAAATATAATAGCCGAAACCACCCAACACAAGGCTTCCGAATAACTGTAAAAGGGTGTGATTGGATTCCACAAAGCTTCCGACAAATCCCAAGGCCAGGCTGGTTATTGCGGCATAAAGCACATCGGATAACGCCGCACCTAATCCGGTGATAAAACCATGCCAGCGTCCTTTATTTAGTGTGCGTTGAATACATAGTATGCCTATGGGACCCATAGGTGCCGATACCAGTATGCCTATCAATAAACTCTTACCAATTAGTCCAATCATTCAGGAAGTGTTCTCTGTTTGTCTTGAGGGCACAAATATACACTCAATCTGTGAGAAACAAAGGCAAAAAGTCTAAAAAAGGGCCTTCCTGGCTTGTGATTCTAATGTAGATCAGGATTTTACCGGAAATTCAGGACTATACAATAAGGTGGATGTACGGGGTACGAGTTGTCCGTTTTTTACAAACGATTCGCCCCGTTCCGACAGGTGGGCAACCATTGCCTCGCGCAGTTCTTTCAAGGAACCGGCATATGCCGGCTTTGCGGAACATTCCTGTAATTCCTGCGGATCCTTCACCAGATCGAACAATTCCTCTTTTCCGGTATAGAAGTTCCATACATATTTTATCTTCCCATCTGTCAACGCACACCAATAGTTTTCCTTCCGGTAACAGGTGGCATGTTCCATATCAATATATTTCCGCCAGTCGGCTGTTTGTCCCTGTACCAGTTTACATAACGATTGCCCGTCCATATCGGGAGGTACCGTTCCTCCGGCCAGATCGATGAAAGTAGGAAGGAAATCACGCAATTCAACCGGCTGTTCGATCCGGCTTCCATTCGTCATTATACGCGATAAAGAATCCGGCCATTTCACAATATACGGGATATGGGTAGAACCTTCATAAGGATAGGTTTTACGCCAATGGTGATGATCGCCCAGCATATCGCCATGATCGGAGGTGAAACAAATAACTGCATTCTCATACATGCCTTTCTCTTTCAAAGCCTGGATAATCTCTCCCACCTGATCGTCTATAAAGCTGATATTCGCATAATAATGCCGGCGGGAGCGGATGGCGTAGGCTTCTCCAAAATTCCCGAAAGGAGCATCCGGTGCTGCTGCGGAAGGATCGAGACGCTCAGCAAACTCCCCACACCAATCTCCGATAAAAGGTTGCGGGATCTCTGTATCTTTGTACATATCCAGATACCGTTGCGGCGGATCATACGGACTATGCGGACGGGCAAAGGAGACTTTGAGGAAAAGAGGTTTTTCCGTCTCGTAATTGCGGATCAGTTCACAAGCCGTTTGCCCCGTCCAAGTAGTCGGATGCAGTTTCTCCTCTAATTTATAGACGCCTGCCCCATGAGCGTTCCAGCCTATTCCCGTCAGATCCGGATCTTCTCCCGGAGCATTCAATTGAAACCACTGACGGTAGTCACTGATAAAATCAGGCGATTCGCTTCGTCCACTCTCATCTACCAAGGTGGCATGAAACCCATGAAGCGACTTTTGGGGGAACCAATGCATCTTTCCGATGCCGAAGGTATAATATCCCAGGTTACGGAGCATCTGCGGCATTTCATAGCGATACTTCTCTGCCACACGCCCATATCCCAACATCCCATGCTTCCAGGGAGATAGGCCCGTCAACAGACCGGCACGTGCCGGCGTACTGCTGGGCGATGAGGTATACCCACTGATAAACAAAGAACCTTCCTTAGCCAAACGATCGATATGCGGAGTGAAAACCGACTTATTCCCCATACAACCCAAGGCATCTCCCCGATGTTGATCGGTCATGATAAAGATAATATGCGGTTTCTTTGCTGTCTTTTTGTCCGGGGATGCATCGGGGTTCACTTCCTGTCCGGGAGAGGGTTGAGTATGTCCCAGGCCTAATCCCATGACAGCGGATGTCTTAAGAAAGGTTCTTCGTTTCATTTTTTCTTATTTACTTTTTTCTGTTTCTAATAAAGCCTTCAGTTGTTCTACTTTTTCCGGGAATTGAGCGGCCAGGTTATTCTTCTCACCGATATCCTCTTTCAGGTTATACAATTGAGGTTCTGCATCATTCCCCAATTCCGTATTTGTCCATTTACTATAAGCCGCCCCTTTACTGGGTGTTATATATTTCCATTCTTTGTCGGATATAGCAAGTGATCCGGCCTGTTCAATGATATAATCACGTCCTTTTTTATCCACCCCCAAGAGGGCATTCAACTGGTCGCGGCTATCCGGTGCCACCCCGGCAGGTACCTCTTTGCCAATGAGTTTAGCCAGGGAAGCAAAGATGTCGATATGGGAAAATAAAGCATCGGAAACACCTTGTTTTACTTTTGCCGGCCAACTGACCACAAAAGGCACGCGCGTTCCCGCTTCAAAGCTGCTGTATTTCCCGCCGCGGAAAGGTCCCCAGGGACGATGATCGCCTAAAAGCTCTACCGCCTGATCCTGATATCCGTCATCCACTACCGGCCCATTATCGCTGGAGAGAATAATCAGTGTATTTTCTGTCAGTCCATATTTCTCCAAGGCTTCCATAACCTGTCCCACACTCCAGTCGAACTCCAGGATTGCATCTCCACGCGCGCCCATTCCACTCTTCCCTACAAACCGGGGATGAGGCACACGGGGCACATGTATATCATTGGTTGCAAAATAAAGGAAAAACGGTTTATCCTGATTGTTTTCGATAAACTGAACCGCTTTGGTAGTAATACTATCTGCAATGTTTTCATCGACCCACAAAGCTTGCTTGCCCCCTTTCATATAGCCGATACGCGAGACACCGTTTACGATAGCCATATCGTGCCCATGACTTGGTTTTAAGACAGTCAACATCTCCGGATGATTCCTTCCCAACGGTTCACCCGGAAAAGAATCCTTATAACTTACCTCTATCGGGTCGTTCGGATCCAGGTTGACAATGCGTTGATTCTCCACAAACACACAAGGCACGCGGTCGCCCGTTGCCGCCATGATGTAAGAATAGTCAAAACCGATATCCGTTAATCCCGGACGAATCAGTCCGTTCCAATCCTGGGAACCCTGCGTATCTCCCAATCCCAGATGCCATTTACCGATGGCTCCGGTAGCATATCCGTTGTCTCTGAAGATATCAGCCATTGTCGTTTGCTCCGGACGGATGATCATACCGGCATCCCCCGTGGCTATCCCGGTATCCTTGCGTCGCCAGGCATATTGTCCCGTGAGCAGGGAGTAACGGGAAGGTGTACTGGTCGCCGCCACCGCATGTGCATCGGTAAAACGCATACCGCTATCCGCCAGTTTGTCTACGTTGGGTGTATGAATGGTTTTCTCTCCATTGAAACCCAAGTCTCCATAACCCACGTCATCAGCATAAATAATAATCACATTGGGAAGGGATTTGTCTTCTTTTTGTTTCTGTGTGTTTGCCGAACAGGAAACCAACAACGTCGTTCCCAATCCTAGCGCAACTGTTTTTTTCATTTCTTCAATTTTTAATACGAGTTATTCATCATAGCATCTAATATGCCTCAAAAATAAGATATTCTTTTTCAAAAAGCATATTATGACAACTTTAATTCCTCTGACTCTGCTAACGCCTTTGCACAAATATACATCTTTTGTGCAAGATTTATTTCTCTTTTACACAAACATCCGATAGTTTGTGCTACCTTTGGCCCATTATTTTATGAATAAAAGCATGAAGACATTATCCATCGGAGATCTGAAAGCACGTATTCCCATCATACAGGGTGGAATGGGTGTAGGGATTTCCCTTTCCGGCTTAGCCTCAGCCGTTGCGAATGAAGGAGGCATTGGTGTTATTTCTGCCGCCGGTCTCGGCCTTTTGTACAAAAAACTCTCCCCCAATTATACGGAAGCTGGTAACCTCGGCCTCAAAGAAGAAATTCGGAAGGCACGGGAAAAAGCCAAAGGAATCATTGGAGTGAACATTATGGTAGCACTTTCCGACTTTACCGAACTGGTGAAGACCAGCATTGCGGAAAAGGTCGATATTATTTTCAGTGGTGCAGGCCTTCCTTTGGACCTGCCTTCGTATCTGAACAAAGAGAGTGTAACCAAATTGGTTCCCATCGTATCCAGTGCACGCGCTGTACGGCTGATATGCGAAAAGTGGAAAAACAATTACGATTATCTGCCTGACGCTGTTGTGTTGGAAGGCCCTAAAGCCGGAGGACACCTGGGTTATAAAGAAAATCAACTGGAAGACGAACACTTTTCCCTGGAAGAATTGCTCCCTCAGGTTGTGAGCGAAGTAGCTGTCTTTGAGGAGAAATACAACAAAAGCATACCGGTCATTGCTGCCGGAGGAATATATACGGGAGAAGATATCCAACGCATGATGGATCTTGGTGCATCGGGTGTGCAATTAGGAAGCCGTTTTGTCACAACAAAAGAATGTGATGCTTCGGATGACTTTAAAATGAGTTATATCAATGCCCACGAAACGGATATCGAGATCATCAAAAGTCCCGTAGGCATGCCGGGACGAGCCATTCACTCTTCTTTCCTGGAAAAGGTGAAAGCGGGCATCAAACAACCCAAGGCTTGTCCTTTCAACTGCATCAAAACATGTGATATTTCCCGCAGTCCCTATTGTATTGTCATGGCTTTATATAATGCTTTCAGAGGCAACTTTGAAAACGGATATGCTTTTGCCGGCACGAATGCCTGGCGTGCGGACCGGATCACTTCGGTGAAAGAGACCATCTCTGAATTGATTGAAGAATGGAAAGCCAAGATCAAATCGGAATAAACCTTTTACATACAAAAAAATACCCCGGTAAGAATTCTCTTCACCGGGGTATTTTTTTGTATATCTTCTACGCAATCGCTGCTTTTCTAAGGATGATTTTACTGTTGATAGCTATCGTCAGTACTGATGATAACTATCGTTACTACTGATGATAGCTATCGTTAGTAGTGACGATAGCTATCAACACTAGAATTTCCCCACACTTTTTTTATTGCTGAATATCGCTCAGCTCCACCAATTTGTTCACGATCGCATAAATAGTCAAGCCGCTCGCACTATGAATCTGCAACTTACGGGCAATATTGCGTCTATGGGTAATAACCGTATGGGTTGATAAATAGAGGGCATCGGCAATCTCGCGGTTCGTCATTCCTTTGACCACACAAACGACGATCTCTTTTTCCCGGATACTCAGTATTTGCGAATCTCCTTCTTCCGAAGCGGTGGGGAGTTCCTGCGCAAGCAAGCGCTCCAGTTTTTGTTTTATCTCTTCCAGGCTGTCAAAGATATGTATCTGCTCATCGTATACACGCAATTGCTGGTTATCCATAACCGTATAAACCAAGGCAATACATTTCATATGTGGACAACCTACTTCTTCTTTCCATTCCTGCAAATGAAAATAACCCGGCCAGGATGGGTTGATGAATAAGATATCCGGTTTATGTATGCGCAAAGCCTCCAATAAGGATTCATGGGTAGGTATTTCGACAAACTGCAAACGGTAATCGGACAAACGTTTCAATAAGGTTTCCAGTCCGCTCCGGATGATTACAGAAGGTTCAGCGATCATTACTTTCAACGAGGTAGTCATAACAGTCTCAATGTAATTGTTTTTCTAATGCCAGAATAGCGGGGACGAACAAATAGTCTTCCACCCGGTTGTGTGAGGCCAGGTCTTCCTCCGTAGCGAAGATATCAAAGAGTACACTGTTCAATATATAGGTTCCTTCTCCGGGATAATACATGAGCAGTATATTCTTCAGTTCCACGATCTTCATCTCTATCTGATCATGGCGCTTACTGAAAATCGAGATATTGTATTTGCCGTCTTTCTTTCCTGCCAACAAAGAGCGCACATAAGGAAATACGGTTTTTTCTTCATACGACATATGTTTATTCACCTCTGCCGCATATTCGTCGAAGAACTTGCGAATGACAAAGACGACCTCTTCCGGGCAATCGGAAATGGCATTCATCAACTTACGCCGGAGATGAGGCAAACGGAAGTTCAAGAAATAGTCGTGCGCCCGGTGCAGATAACTCATCAACGCATCCAAGGAAATAGAAGAAGTAATATTTTCTATCGGTAGCACAGAGGTTTCTATTTTATCGGTCAGGAAATTTACCAAAGTCAGAAAAGTACGGGTATGCACTCCGTTCTGCCGACACACTTCGCCTATATTTTTTTCTCCAAAGCCTAAAGCTATTCCAAAACGGCTCATGACCAACACCATTGGATAATTCTCACATATCAGGTCACTCATACGGTCTGTTTCCTGATACTTCCCTTTCTTATACATAGCGTTTTCTTTTAAAATCATTGAATAGTCAAAGATACATCTTTTATTTCAGCTGAAAAGAATGTATACGAAAGACAAAGGAATTATACCTACTTATAGGTAGGGGGGATAAAAAAAGGAGTCAAAGGAGAATCTACTACACTCCTCTGACTCCTTAACTTCTTTGACTCCTTTGAGTTCTTTTAGAATTCTGAAGTGAAATGGAATTTAATATCCGGGAAGTCTTGTTGAGCCATCGTGAGTACATAAGAGGAATCCGCGAGATAGACATCCCGTCCTTCCTTGTCGAGTGCCATGTATTGAGATTTCCGTTTTTTGAAATTCTCCAACATGGCGGCGTTATCGCTTTCAATCCAACAGGCTTTGTAGAGGCTGATCGGATCCCATTTACACTGGGCACCATATTCATGAAGCAAACGGTATTGAATAACCTCAAATTGCAGTTGTCCCACCGTCCCGATGATCTTTCGTCCGTTAAACTGATTGGTAAATAACTGTGCAACACCTTCGTCCATGAGTTGCTCTATTCCTTTATTCAACTGCTTGGCTTTCATTGGATCTGCATTTTCGATGTATTTAAACATCTCGGGCGAGAAGCTGGGTAAGCCTTTGAAGTGCAGTTCCTCACCGGCGGTCAATGTATCACCGATCTTGAAATTGCCGGTATCCGGCAAACCGATAATATCACCGGCAAAGGCTTCATCTACGGTTTCCTTTTTCTGTGCCATAAAAGCGGTCGGGCTACTGAAACGCATCATTTTGTTGTAACGCACATGTTTATAGTTGGCATTACGTTCGAAACGGCCGGAGCATATCTTTACAAAGGCAATACAGGAGCGGTGATTCGGATCCATATTGGCATGTATCTTAAAGATAAAACCGGTGAAGTTTTCTTCTTCCGGCACAACGACCCGCTCCATTGCCTGCACAGGGCGGGGGGAGGGTGCGATCTGGATAAAACAATCCAAGAGTTCTTTTACCCCAAAATTGTTCAATGCCGAGCCAAAGAATACCGGAGCTATGTCTCCTTGCAGGTAGGTGTTCACATCAAACTCGGGGTAGACTCCTTCGATCAGTTCAATATCTTCTCGCAGTTTCTTTGCCAGGGGAGCGCCAATATGATTTTCCAGTTCCGGATTATAGATATCTTTAAAAGCAATACTCTCTGTCACCAATTGCTTGCTGGGTGTATATAAATCCAGCTTTTCTTCAAATATATTATAAACACCTTTAAAGCGTTGTCCCATATCAATAGGCCAACTCAAGGGGCGTACGTTTATCTTCAGTTCTTCTTCGATCTCATCCAATAGGTCAAAAGGATCTTTACCGTCCCGGTCCATTTTGTTGATAAAAACGATTACAGGCGTTTTACGCATCCGGCAGACCTCCATCAGCTTGCGGGTTTGTGCTTCTACCCCTTTGGCTGTATCGATGACAATGATCACACTGTCGACAGCCGTCAGTGTGCGGAAAGTGTCTTCCGCAAAATCCTGGTGACCGGGTGTATCAAGAATATTTATTTTATGATCCGAATAATCAAATGCCATAACAGAGGTTGCCACCGAGATACCTCTTTGTTTTTCAATTTCCATCCAGTCGGACGTAGCCGTTTTCTTTATTTTATTCGATTTCACCGCACCGGCAACATGGATAGCTCCCCCAAAAAGCAATAACTTTTCGGTGAGTGTCGTTTTACCGGCATCCGGGTGACTGACTATGGCAAATGTTCTCCTTCTCTTTATTTCTTGATTCAAATCAGACATATGTTTTTTATAAATTATATGGCAACATCCTATCCGTAGGCAGGATAAATGTTTTGTTTTATACTTCAAATGTATGGATACAACTCTTCAGGCTTTCCTCCCAGTGAGGAATAAGAAGTCCATATGTTTCTTTTATTTTTGCTTTATTCAGGACACTATAAAAAGGACGTTGGGCTGGGGTAGGGTACTCCTTTGTCTCGATAGGTTTCACGCGACAGGAAAGTCCGGCAATCTCCATGATCTTAGAGGAGAAGTCGTACCAACTGCACACCCCTTCGTTTGAGAAATGGTAGATACCGGGATGAAATATACCTTCTCTCCCTTTCTCCAGGATAACAAACAATGCCTTTGCGAGATCGCCGGCATAGGTAGGAGTCCCCACCTGGTCAAAGATCACACCGATCTCTTCCCGTTCTTTTCCCAGACGTAACATTGTTTTCAGGAAGTTAGCTCCAAAAGCAGAATACAACCAGGAAGTGCGGATAATAATAGCTTCTATGCTTGTTTCCTGCAATACATTCTCCCCGGCCAATTTGCTTCTCCCGTAGGCAGAGACAGGGCAGGTAATATCTGTCTCGATATAAGGCCGATATTGGGTACCATCAAACACATAATCAGTAGATATATGGATGAGTTTGCACCCTGTCTCTTTCGCTGCTTCAGCCAGGTTACGTACCGCCTCACAATTGATCCGGTAAGCTGTCTCCTCTTCCGCCTCGGCACGATCGACAGCGGTATAGGCAGCTACATTTATAATCGCATGGATAAAATGCATTTGCAGGAAAGACAATACAGCCGATTTATTGCAGATATCCAATGTATCTACATCGGTGAAGATAAAATGGAAAGAAGAATCTTCTGCCGCCAGTTGTCGGATGGCCTGTCCCAATTGTCCGTTAGCACCTGTTACTAAGATATTCTTCATTTCTTCTTATTCAAGATCCAGTTCGTTGTTTGCGTCCTCTTTGTATTTACTTGCCAGCGTAGCCAGAAAGGCACTTATCTGTTTGATTGCCTCCGTCGTTTCCGCCGTTACTTCTTTGCCTTGCATCCTCAACAACAGAAAGCCATAGACGGCAGAGAAAGCAGTCTCTAACTCCGGTAGATCAGTTCCACCGGATTTGGCCCTGAGTTGTACGATATAAGGTAATGTCTTATAATAAGCTGCCTGATAGACCATTTCCTGGGGAGCTTTTAACAGGCGTAGATGCAGGTCCGTCAGTTGAATGATCACATTCTTATTCAATTGAATATGTCCGGATTCCATAACACCTTCACCGCGCATCATATCAATAAGCTCCGCATACCAATGGGTTATTTCTTTTTTTACCTCTTCCGGCTGATCATACTGCGCAATGACGGTGCGGCTGATGCTATCGAGGTCGAAATGATTCGCCCGGATCAAATCCTCTACCTGCCACATATAAAGCAGATATTCCGCTATATTTTCCTTTCTTTTTTGTAAAGCAACAATCATGCCTGCAAAGATAAGTTATATTCCGATATAACTTTATAAAAATCGGCATCTTTGATGCCTAATTGACGGCAAACCAGGCGTACTGCATTCACCCTTCGCCGGTTTTTCGTCAGGAAAGTAGCATCCTTGCTTTCGCTAAAATAGGTTCGTTTCCCTTTCCGGCAGGAAATAAACAGTATATTTGCTTGTATATTTGAGAGAAACAGATCGTGAAAATTGAACTTATTGATACCGGATATTTTTATGCCGACGGAGGAGCTATGTTTGGTGCCATTCCCAAGACAGCCTGGTCGCGTCGCTACCCAGCAAACGAATCGAATGCCTGTGTATTGGCTATACGCAGTTTGTTGGTAACCACCGATAATGGAGATATCATCCTGGTAGATAACGGGGTAGGCAATAAACACCTGAAAACATGGAGTTATTACCATTTTTTTGATCAGACAGATCTGAACACAACTCTTCGTGACCGGGGAATCTCTCCTGAGCAAATTACAGATGTCATCCTCACCCACCTGCATTTTGACCATTGCGGCTATACGACTCAGTGGGAGGAAAACACCCAAACACATAGACTCACCTATCCCAACGCACGCCATTGGGTCAGCCAGGCACAATGGGATAATTTCAAACATCCGCATCCGTTAGAAAAAGATTCTTACTTTAGGGAAAACATGGAAGCGGTTTACGAGAAAGACTTACTCTATCTTCTCTCTTCGCCGATCGAACTGTATCCCGGCATAGAGCTTCGGCTTTACGACGGACATACTCCCGGTCAGATAGTACCGTATATCTCCTTGCCGGAACGCACCTATGTATTTGCCGGTGATGTGATCCCATTGGCAGCCTGTTTGTCGCCGGAATGGATATCAGCCTACGATCTTTATCCGGCCATTTCTTTCCATGAGAAACACCGGATGTTGGAGGAAGCCGTACGGGAAAAACAAGCGATTATCTTTTGTCACGATGCCTACACCCCTTGTTCCACGGTTAAGCAGGTAAAGACCTATTATAAAAAAGAGGAAAACATCCTTCTTTCGTAAGACTCTTCCTCTGTTTGTTGACACAAAGACCTATAATAGGATTACTCTTTCAACCATTGCTCCGCCTTTTCCAAGGCTTCCGGTTTGCCAATATCCAACAAACGCAAGTCCTGAGAAGGGTAGGCGTATATATTGGTTTTCGCACAAATCGACAGGTAAAAGTTTATGATCGAGAACTTGCCGGTCCACTCCTCCATCCACTCAAATATTTGGGGCGAAAGCACGTGAATACCTCCAAAGGCATATTCATCGTATAGAGAGGGGTCAAAATCCGGGTAATACGATTTGACTTCTCCCGTTTCATGGTTGCGCCACCCGCACAACTTATTCTCTTTGTTAAAGAGTAGGTAACGGGAGGTTTTGCGTTTACTGACCAGGAGAGTCGCTAACGGGTTCGTTTCCGCATGTGTATGATAGAGCTTTTGTAAATCGACATTGGAGAATATATCCACATTATGAACAAGGAAAGGTTCGTTTCCTTCCAGAAAAGAAAAGGCCTTTTTAATCCCTCCGCCGGTATCCAACAGATAATCCCGTTCGTCTGATATATGTATCCTGACACCAAAGTTCTCATTGGCAGCCAGAAAATCTAGGATTTGTTGTCCTTCGTGATGAATATTAATAACAAGCTCATCAAAACCGGCAGTTTTCAGTTTCAGAATGATGTGTTCTAACATCGGTTTCCCTCCAACAGGGATCAACGCCTTAGGGGTATTGTCGGTCAACGGTTTAAGCCGCGTACCCATACCTGCTGCAAAAATCATCGCTTTCATAGAGTGGAGTTAAATATTTGTTCTATATTTTGTTCTCTGTGAACCAGTTCTACTTTTACATTAAATTTTTTATTCAGATGCTCCGCCAGATGTTGAGCGGAATATACCGAACGGTGTTGGCCTCCGGTACAACCGAAGCAAACCATCAGATTGGTAAAGCCTCTATCCAGATAACGTTGCACAGAGGTATCAACAATCGTATAGATATGTTTCAAAAAGGAAGTAATCTCTCCGTCTTCTTCCAGGAAACGTATAACAGGTTCATCCAGTCCGGTGAAATGATTGTACCGTTCGTATTTCCCGGGGTTATTGATCGCCCGGCAATCAAATACAAAACCACCGCCATTTCCGGTGGAATCGTTGGGTATTCCTTTTTTATAGGCAAAACTCATCACCCGGATCTCCAATGTACGTTTCTGTATATCATCCGAGAACTGTTTCAACCCGACCAGCTTTTTCAAGATAGTGCATAGATAGGGATACTCCGGATAGTCTTCCCGTAAGAGTTGCTTGAGGTTTTCGATAGCATGAGGAACACTCTGGATAAAGTGCGGCTTTTTCTCAAAATACCCGCGGAAGCCATAAGCTCCGAGCACCTGCAAGGTACGGAACAACACAAAGTGGCGCAATTGTCTCAGGAAATAGTCCTTGTCTATCGGCATAAACGCCTCCAACGCATGCATATAAGTTGAAAGAAGATCCTTGCGCAATCCTTCAGGCAGTCTGGCTTTGGCCTGCCAAAGGAAGGAAGCCACGTCATAATAGATAGGCCCTTTCCGTCCTCCCTGAAAATCGATAAGCCAGGGTTCACCTTCTTTGACCATTACATTGCGCGACTGGAAGTCACGATACATAAAGGTATGGGATTTATCACGCAATAAAACATCACACATCTTCCGGAAATCATCTTCCAACAGATTCTCCTGAAACTCCATGCCGGTAGCTTTCAGGAAGCAATATTTAAAGTAATTCAAATCCCATAAGATGGAACGTTCATTGAATTCCGGTTGCGGATAACATTGGAAAAAATCAAAATCCTCCGCTCCCGTAAATTGAATAACAGGTAATAAAGCAATTGTTTTATGAAGAAGCTGACGTTCCGATTCGTCAAACACACTGCTTTTGCGCCCTTTCTCAATTGCATCAAACAAAAGGGTATCTCCCAGATCTTCCTGCAAATAGAAAGATTGATCTTCCGAGGCTATATATACCTCCGGCACGGGAAGTCCCTGTTTCTTGAAATGGGAGGCCATATAGATAAAAGCCTTGTTCTCTTCCGCAGAAGACCCACTGACCCCTACCAACGTTTGGCTGCCAAGAAGCCGGAAGTACCGACGGTTGGAACCGGAAGAGGGCAATTCTATGATTTCCAAAGGAGACGATCCTGTCAGGGATGTATAAAGCCTGCTGAGTTCTGTGAGTACCATTTGTGTTTATTTGCGGTACTAAGGTACGGCTTTTTTAAGAGAAGTATTCCGTTTCCCGGATTCTTTTTCTTTGTTTATGAATGGACAAAAACAAGAAAATCCCCTTGGAATTTCTTTAAGTTCTTTGCCTACAAACAACTAAGAAGAACAAAATTTGAGCGATGGAAAAGTAAAAACCAAAAAGAAGGGGGCATCAGCCCCCTTTCTTTTCATGATCAAAAACAAATTTTTCTGCGCAGGCGACCTGTTTAGAGAATACCTTGTGCCATCATGGCTTTGGCCACTTTCATAAAGCCGGCAACGTTTGCCCCTTTTACATAGTCAACGAAACCATCTTCTTGTGTTCCGTATTTCTGACATTGTTCGTGGATAGACTTCATGATACTTTTCAGTTTGGCATCTACCTCTTCGGCAGTCCAGTTCAACTTCATCGCATTTTGTGTCATTTCCAATCCGGAAACAGAAACACCTCCTGCATTGGCTGCTTTACCCGGAGCATAAAGGATTTTGGCTTTCAGGAAGGCCTCGATGGCTTCCGGCGTAGAGGGCATATTGGCTCCTTCGGATACGGCAATACAACCATTGGCTAATAAGGCCTTTGCATCGTCGCCTGTCAATTCATTCTGTGTCGCACTAGGCAAGGCAATGTCACATTTTTCGCCCCAGGGACGACCTCCCTGTACATATTTGCATCCGTATTGCTCGGCATATTCACGGATACGTCCGCGATACAGGTTTTTCAACTCTTGTATATAAGCCAGCTTTTCGCTGTCAATACCTTCCGGATCATAAATATAACCGTCCGAATCAGACATGGTAACCACTTTAGCACCTAACTCGATTAATTTCTCTACCGTATATTGTGCCACGTTACCCGAACCTGAAACGGCGACTGTTTTTCCTTTAATATCAACCTGGCGTGTCCGAAGCATCTCCAACAGGAAATAGACATTTCCGTAACCGGTAGCCTCCGGACGAATCAACGAACCACCGAACTCGATACCTTTACCAGTGAAAGTTCCGGTATTTTCACGCGCCATCTTTTTGTACATACCATACATATAGGCCACTTCGCGTCCCCCTACACCGATATCACCGGCAGGTACATCTGTCTCAGGACCGATATGATGCCACAACTCCATAATGAAAGCCTGGCAAAAACGCATAATCTCCGCGTTCGATTTCCCTTTGGGGTTGAAGTCCGAACCTCCTTTACCACCACCCATAGGCAAGGTTGTCAATGAATTCTTGAATGTTTGCTCAAAAGCGAGGAACTTCAGAATAGATTGGTTTACAGAAGCATGGAAACGCATCCCCCCTTTGTACGGGCCAATGGCGTTGTTATGTTGTACACGATAGGCCATATTGGTGTGCACCTGTCCTTTGTCATCCATCCAGGAAACCCGAAAAGAAAAGATGCGATCGGGTATGCAAAGACGCTCGATCAGATTATTCTTTTCAAATTCAGGATGCTCATTGTACACTTCTTCGATAGAACCTAAAACTTCCGATACTGCCTGATGATATTCAGGTTCATTCGGGAACCTTCTTTTCAGGTTCTCCAATACTTCATTTGCCTTCATGATTTCTTTATTTTGAATATTATATCAATAGATTGCTACACAACATCGTTAGGAACGATACTGCAAAGGTAAGTTAAAGTTTTACACAAACAAACAAATGAAAGCAAAAATGCATAAAAAATATCATTTAGACGTTTAAAACGGAAAAACGCAACTAAATGTTATTTATCCTGGTGTTTCTTATTCTTGTATATAGGAACAAACACAATGATGCCGGAAGCAACAAGGGTAAACACGGTATAAAAATTAATCTCTTTGCTGTATGCAAGCAACATATAACACAGTATTCCCCATAAAAGCGTGAGGCATACGATCTGACTGTTTGTTATTTTTCTACGGGCCATCGGTTGAGTCTGTTTCAGTGGAGGAGTTTGGATGCATATACCAAAGCGGTAAGCAACAGGGCAATCAGAAAAAACATAAAAAAGAGTTGTTTTTCCAACGGAAGTTTATTCAATAAAGGAATATGACGTGCCCAGCGGGACATCGTCTGTACACTGCAAGCCTCTTCGTTCTCACCGGGAATCTCATACCCATTTTCCTGCATGATCTCCAAAGCACGGGATACTTCGCTTTCCAATAATTCGACCCGTGCACCTCCGAGATCGATGATACCGGCCAAAACCTGGGTGATCAATTCATTCCGGATATAACAATCAATACCTTCCGACTTTAACAAAGAGGCTAAGACCTGCGCGTCACTGGCATAGGTAAAACGAGCTACCTCAACCATTTTTTCCGTATCGCTCATACATTTTCTTTTTTACAAAGAAAAGAGTTTTTACTTAGATAACGCAGCTTTGATAGAAAAAAGAATCTTCACGGCTCGATTTCATCACCGGAGATGAGCCCATTCATGATCGCATAAAAAGTGAGTCCGGAAACGGTTTTAATCCCCAATTTGGAGGTGATGTTTTTACGATGGGTAAGCACCGTGTTGAGGCTGATATTCAGTTTGTCCGCAATTTCTTTGTTTGTAATGCCCTTGACGATCAGTTGAAGAACATCCGTCTCCCGAGCCGACAGGTCTTTGTTGTTCTCTCCCGGCAGGTGTATATGCCCTTCGTTAGCAAAAAGAGAACCGATCTGCTCGAGCAACGTCTCCTGAGGGGCACCGGTATATAAATAAGCGTTGCCGGAATTGTTCGTATCAACAGCCGTTTGACAAGGCGTCCCCTGGCCATCGATCAACACCATTGTTTTGTTTTTTCGCGGAAGAAAGTATTCGGCATGCAACATAAACGTATCAGCATCGGTGAAATAATAGTCGAAGCCATCGTTTGTTCCGGCAAAAGCACTGAAAGAGTGGAAACAGGCAGTCTCTACCGGCGGAAAATAATCGGCCAACAGATATTGAATCCCTGTTTGCCGCAAGGTGTCGGAGAGGATGATCGCAATATGTCGGGTATGATGCATTAGAAGAGATACATTTATTCACATAACTTTTCCATGGCCGAAACCATAGGCGTCAGTATGCGGTAGCGAATACGATTGTGTTGTTTGATATCTTTCTCCAGGCTATTTATGCCAAAGATAACGGCATAACAAAGGTTTTCATCATATTGCCCCGACAGGTGTTTGATCATAATCCCTTTCAGATCGTAGAGAAGAGCTTCGATAGGATCTTCTTCTTTCTCTTTATTGCTCAGGTGCAACACCTCTGCCGATGCAGGATACGCATGAACCTGTTTTTTCAGTTCCAGACAGTAAGGAAACCAAACTTTCTCATCCTGCTCGATACGGGCAGTCAACTGCTCTTTAAAAGAGGAAAAGAACTTCCCGATAGCCCCCAATGTATGGTTGGCCGGTGTACTCATGGAGAGAAACACACCGAGGTGGCGTTCTATATTAGGCAATTGGTAGCGTAGGTAATATTGATTTGTCTGGGTAAGATAATCAATGATCTGTGACGTATGGAACGTCTGAAGTTTCTTCTCCGGGAAATATTCTTCATTCAAAAAGGTATTGATAACGGTCAATACAAAATTTGTATCCAACGCATGTTCGTCACAAATCGTACCTATCTGTTTATCTCCCAGACCGAGACGGATACCGAACCTGTTGATAACAGGAATGAGTGAAGGGTGTTCCTCCACCACTTCACTCATCTGCATATTGGAATAAACTAATGCCATTATTTTATGCTTCTTCCCATTGTTTACGCATCAATTCGACAGCGGCAGGCAAAATGATCTCGCGATCGCCCTGGCATCCGCATTCGAAGCTGACGTATTTATCATAACCTATCATCTTCAGCCCTTTAAAGCCGTTGACATAATTATCTGCCTCCCCGTCTTCACCCGGCATGCTGCGCCGTTTGCGGCTGGCTATATGTACATGCTGCAGGTATTCTTTTCCGGCCGACAGGAAAGCACCCATGTCACTGGTCTCTTCCCAGGTCATATGCCAGAAGTCACCCATACACTTTACTCCCGGATTATTGATATCCCGACAGATAGAAGCTGCATCGGCTACCTGACGCATATAAAAGGCCTCCTTGCGGTTCAGCGGTTCAAAGATAACGGTGGTACCGTGTTCAACGGCAAAGTTCCCCATCTCGTTGAATTGCTCACACAAGAAATCACGCGTCTCCCGGTTATGCGGCATCACAGGCACCTGGCTGTTGAACGCAGGCACAATGATAACCCCGGTAGATCCTAATTCACCGGCAGCGGCCAGGATCTCTTTCATCGTATCCATACATTCCTGACGAATGGCGGGATCGGTAGAAAGGATAAAGCCTTTAAAACCGGCACAAATAGCACTTACCTTTATCGTACGTCTGTTCAGGGCTTCTTTGATTTCCTTGACACGGCCGGCCAATCCACGACCTCCCGGTTCAAAACCAACGATACCCATCTTTTCCATATAGTCGAACTTCTCATTCAGGTTGGCACCCGGAGCGGTTCCTTCCTGAAAAGATATTTTCAATTCCGCTTTGGCACCACAGCAACTCCCCGTGCAATCGGATTCTTTGGCTGCTTTGGAATTACAGGAAGCCAATGCTGTTCCTGCAAATGAAGCAACAGCGGCTGTCGACAAACTGGTTCTTAAAAAGTTTCTTCTGTTAAGAGCCATACCTATTTATTTTTTTTCATATGCTTTTCCCGGAGCAGGAACAGTAAAACCACTCATATCCATTTTGCCCAGATTCAGGTCAGCCGGAGTCATATCCATTGGAGATACCGCCATGGCTTCCCAAGTTGTTTCTGCACCCGTATAGGCCGACTCACGTCCCATGATAGCACCCAGATTGGATATAGCCGTATGCGATGCCAACTCCATCGGTTTGTTCTGACGGATGGCATTTACCCAGCATACATGTTCCAATACATAGGGATTGGTTTGTGGGTGCTCCTGTTTCTCTATTTCTTTATCGAAACGCCAGATTTCATTTCCTGCCAAATCCTTGATAACAGCATCACTGCCGGAATTACCATACCAGGTTCCTTTGGTTCCTTGGATAAACTCACTTATATTGTTCGCACAACCGTCTATCTGACGACACATACTATGCAGGTGAACACCATTCTCCATGGTGAAATCCACACTGAAATTATCGTATTGATCACCAGTCACGCGACGTTGACGGGAACCAAAGCCGACAGCTTTGACCGGTTTTAATCCGCTGAACCAGGTAAATACATCGATGTTATGAACATGTTGTTCTACAATGTGATCACCAGATAACCACTTCCAGTTTACCCAGTCTTTGATCATGAATTCAGCATCTGTCCAGGCCGGCTGACGGTCGCGGTGCCAGAGTTTACCTCCGTTCCAGTAAACCACACCTCCTGTAATCTCACCAATCAAACCTTCGTTGATTTTCTTCAGCGATTCCACATAACTGCGTTGGTGATTACGTTGCGTTCCGGTAAGCACACGCAGGTTCTTGGCAGAAGCCTGTTTAGCAGTAGCAACAATCGTACGGTAACCTACCGGGTCCACACAGATAGGTTTTTCCAGGAAAGAGTGTTTACTCTTCTCCGTTGCATACTGGAAATGTACCGGACGGAACACGGGAGGTGTAGCAATAATAACCACATCGACCCCGCTGTCAATCACTTCTTTATAAGCATCCAGACCCACAAAACGTTTGTCCGCCGGGATCTCTATATTTTTTTCTTTTTTCAGTTTATCCGCAAGGTCATCAACTCTCTCCTTGAATACATCTCCCAAGGCAACAACCGTTACCCCTTTCGCTGCATCCAGGAAGTTGAACGCTGCACCGGAACCACGTCCCCCACAACCGATAATACCCGCTTTCAGTTCTTTTCCATCCGAAGCAATATCTACCAACTCAGGCAGATAAAAAGCATTCGGGTCTCTCGAAACGGCAGCTGCACCACTTTTGTCGGTTGCTCCGCCACCACAGGAGGTGAGTACTGTTGCAGCACCACCCGTACCTATAGCACCTAAGGCACCGGCCATCGCTGAACTTTTAAGGAATGATCTTCTACTAATACTGTTCTCTTTTTTCATGATATGTAAATTAAAGTGTTTATCGAATCAATTTCCGGTCAGAGGCGGTTCCACCTCACATACAACACGGAAGCCTATGCCCCGGATATCAGAATACCACCAGATACTCTTCGGTTGCTGAGGATCGGTCTTCAACCAGGCATCATGCTTGGTGTAATCACGGGCAGCGGCACGTACATCGGCAGCATCCGAGGTATAATTACCTCCACGGACTACCCATTCTTCGCCTTCCTTTACCCAGGGATCGGTGACATCCCCCGCTTTCGCATATGCCTTCGGATCGTATTTATCGGCACAATATTCCATCACATTGCCCAACATATTCTTTAATCCGAAAGGATTGGCTTTCACCTTATCCGGCTCCTGCGTCCGGTTCTTACTGTTGTTATTGTAAATCACATAACTGGAAATACCGTCTGTCTGCGCATTGAAAAACGTACGCATAAATCCCTGGTTGGAGAAATCCTGCGGTTTGCCCGGGAAGAAATAAGGCGTTTGCGTTCCCCCTCTGGCTGCATACTCCCACTCTGCCTCCGTCGGCAAACGGTATTTTTTGCCTGTCCGCATAGAGAGCCACTGACAGAAAGTCTCTGCCGCATAATGGGTCATGGTTATGGCCGGACGGTCTCCTCCACCCCAACCTTGGTCAGGGAATCCAAACGGAGGCGTCGGACCGGATAGGGCATCGACCTCCGGATCATTATTGTTCGCATAAACTGCCTCCGGAAGTGTACGTCCTTCACTCATGGTCTGTCCATAGAACGCCCAAAACTGATCCCAGGTCGTTTCTACCTCAGCCATAAAGAAAGGGCTAACCGTTACACGACGCACAGGTCCTTCGTCTTCCCGACGAAATTTCTCTTTCTCCTCACTACCCATCTGAAAGGTTCCTCCGGGAATGGCGATCATATCAAAAGAGACCATCGTACCGGGTACTTGCTCGGTATAATTTATAAAATCCGTAACGACAGTGGCTTCTTTGAAGTAAAGGCTGGTATCCACCGCTACCGAAGCAGTCGAAGTGCCCGGAACTGCCGCCATCTTCGAATGTGTATAATTCGGATTATCATGACCTACATCCAAATGGCAACTGATACATTGAAGATCCAGTTTCTTCTCATTCTCATCATAATACAAGTGAGCCGTGATGCCATCCGGGGTGATCCCTTCCGGGAATAGGTTCTGATGACACTCTTTACAAGAGGCGTTGGGAATAAACTTCACCGCATGTTCCAACTCGGATTTCATATCCCAATCGAAATCGGCACTGTCTTTTGTCAGATAACTCCACATATCCTTAAGACCCAATTGCGCTTTCGCCGTATAATGATCCCAGGTATTGTTTTTAGGAGGCAGGTGGCAATCGACACAATGCACTTTCACCCCACTGCGGTTGTTCACATGCGAAGATAACTTCCAACTATCCTCCACATGAGGATGTACATGACAAATCATACACGACTCATCCGTTGAAAAATAAACAGAAGTGAGATAAGCCGATACAATAATTCCTCCTCCGAAAATAAGTCCTAACAGAAAAATAAAAGTTTTTCCTTTGATGAAAGATTTTCTTTTTCCAGATGAATGTTGGTCGAATAATTTCCTTTTAACCATCTTTCCTTATAAATATTCAAAATAATACTAGATCTAAAAACGGCAATAAAAGTAGTGCTTTCATTCTGAATAATGAAACAATAACTCTTTATTTAAACGTTAAATGTCCTCAAATTCTTTTTTTTTCTATCGAAACGACAAAATACAGCGAGACTCTCCTCACTATCAGCCCTGAAAAGGGCGAACCGGTTGATCACTTCCTGTCTTCCTTGTTGCGTGTGCCCCTCCCCCTCTGTATTGAAAATCATCTTCAATTAATTTTCAATTCTCAATTTTCAATTAAAAAGTTGCCCCTTCCAGGGCTCACGGTATCTATCGACTGTATACCACGAAGTTGACAACCCGCGGCTTTCCACCTGGCCCCCCTTCGGGTAATCCCTACTACCTCTTTACCTGCATATGTATAGTTATCAGTATATGCAAGCCACCTGTATATGAAAGCTACCTATATATGCAAGCTACCTGTATATGAAAGTCACCTGTATATACATCGTTATCTTATTGAAAATAACCCAAATACCAACTATATTAACCAGCACTATCCTGGCTCCTCTTCTTGGATAAGAAGAGGGGGACCACTGCTTGCAGTGGT
>NZ_QVMG01000022.1 GCF_010500925.1 Parabacteroides sp. 52 | reverse complement strand
CAGAGAGGATCAGTTTTGATTGGCGAACAGGGGTCAACGAGGAGAGGATTTTCCATTAGCAACCAACCGATTGAAAAACAGGAAGAAGACAGTCTGATTATAAAAAGTGGATCCAAAGTGTACCGCATCAACCACCAAGAACTCCTCTTCGTTGAAGGTCAACGTGAATACGTCACTTTTCATACCACCACCCAACGTATCACCACTCTCTTCTCCCTGAAAGATCTGGAGGTGCGGCTTCCTTCCAATCAATTTGTGAGGATACATAAATCTTATATCGTCGCCTTGAAACATATCGACTTGATCGATAAAAACATCCTTCAGATAGCCGGAAAAAAACTGCCTGTAGGCGGTAGTTACAAAGACAATCTGATGCACTTCTTTAAATAAATAATCCTTTCTTTATGCATATTACCGGATGCCTATCTAAAATGTCGACAGTGAATGAATCCCCCATTCATTATTACCTGCATATCGCTGATGAAGTGATTGACGTGAATGCTTTATTGGGAAAAAGTATCAAAATCCGCTTTATGCGTTACCAATGCGTTGCGTGCGGCAAAGAGAAAGAGATTTTTGCCATGGGGTGTTGCAAACATTGTTATTTCACTTCGCCTCATACAGGACAATGGGTGGTGAGACCGGAACTGTCCATGGCACATACCGGCCGGCAAGACAGAGACCTGGCGGTGGAAGCCGAAATACAACTACAACCTCATATTGTATACCTGGCTCATTCGGGAGGAATCAAAGTCGGCGTAACCCGCAAATCCCAACTTCCTACCCGATGGATCGACCAGGGAGCAGAATATGCAATCCGGTTGGCGGAAACCAAAAACAGGTATGAAGCGGGCTTGATAGAAGTTGCACTCAAACAACATCTATCGGATAAAACGAATTACAGAAAAATGCTGGCCGGTCCTATGCCCTTTGAAGATCTTTCTCTACGAAAAAAAGAGATCCTACCATTTGTTCCCAGCGAGTTGCAAGAATACATACTGGAAGACAATGAAATCACTCACCTGCGGTATCCGGTCAACAGCTATCCGACAAAGGTCAACTCTGTCACGTTAAAAAAACATCCGGAACTGGAAGGAATGCTTATGGGAATAAAGGGTCAGTATTTGATTTTCAACGGGAATAGAGTTTTTAACATAAGAAATCATGAAGGCTTTGTGGTGAGTTTAGAGTAAAAAACCTACCTTTGCCCCCCGAGTGCTTGAAATACCTCGTTAAAAACAAGAAAAATATGCAAAAGTCAGTTTCTATACCCTTTATGCTACTGGGTATTCTCTTTAACATTTGTCTCGTAGCATCGAACCTCTTAGAGGCTAAAGTTGTCCAGGTTTTCGGTATTACCGCCACGGCCGGACTGATTGTTTTCCCCATCTCTTATATTATCAACGACTGTATCGCCGAAGTGTGGGGATTTAAAAAAGCGCGTCTTATTATTTGGAGCGGGTTTGTGTCGAACTTCCTGGTGATCGGTTTTGCCCAACTGGCCGTACTCTTGCCCGCAGCCCCTTTCTGGGAAGGAGAAGAAGGTTTTAACTTCGTCTTTGGCATGGCTCCCCGCATCGCTGTTGCCAGCCTGATTGCTTTCCTGGTGGGTTCGTTCCTGAACGCTTTTGTGATGAGTAAAATGAAAATAGCCTCCCAAGGTAAGCATTTTTCCCTGCGGGCTATTGTCTCTACATTGATTGGTGAAACGGCAGACTCCCTCCTCTTTTTCCCGATCGCATTCCTGGGTTTAATGCCTTTGGAGGCTTTACTGATCATGATCGGTACACAAGCTGTATTGAAGTCGCTCTACGAAATTATTATCCTGCCCGTTACCATCCGTGTCGTTGCATACATCAAAAAAATCGACGGCAGTGATGTTTACGATGTAGACACCTCTTACAACATTTTGAAAATCAAAGATCTTTGATTTCCCCACAGCTTATCTTGGGGTAGAAAAAGGCAGGACAATTCTGTTGCCGATGCGCATCGGCAACATTGCTGATCGTGTTCGGCAATATTGCTGATGGGCATCGTCAATATTGACGATGCCCATCAGCAATAGAATACTCCCTATAAAAACCGATGTCGAAAGTTGTACTTTTAAATAATAAAGGCTAAATTTGCATTATTACATGTATTAACAATAAATCGATCATTTATGAAACCAGCATTTACTATTCAAGAGGTACTTCAAACATCCTGGAAATCTTTTAAAGAACAAATATGGATACTTGTAGGACTATTCATCGGCTTCAGTATCTTATCAGGGGTTATTAGTTTCTTTGCTTCCCCGGCATCTACGCTCTCTATAATTGTAGTGAATATAATCTCTTTGGTTATTTCCAATATATTCCTACTGGGGTATTATAAGAATATATTCCAGGCCCTGGATCATATTGAACCGCAGTTTTCGGCCTATGGCCAACAAGCACATAAGTTTTTTACGGCTTTTATAGCCACCCTACTTTTTAGTATCCTCGTTCTGTGTGGCTTCGTATTACTTGTCATTCCCGGCATTTACTTATCAGTCCGTCTACAATTCTTTTTATGCTTTATTGTAGAAGAAGATGCTGGTATTATCGATTCTTTGAAACGAAGTTGGGAGATCACCAAAGGACAATTTCTTCCTCTGTTTCTCCTGCTTTTGGCAGAAATAGCCATCGGTCTGATAGGAGTTCTTCTGTTGTTTGTCGGTGTTTTTGTTGCCGGACCGTTCATTTATATGATTCAATGTTATACGTTTAGAAAACTAAATAATCCGGTTGCAGCTTATACAGAGGAGATGGAAAGTGTAACAGAATAGGTATGAGCAGAAACTATCGTATAAAAGATATTGCAGCACTGTCAGGGGTGTCGACGGGTACGGTGGACCGCATTTTGCACAACAGAGGCAAAGTGTCTGAGGAAGCCCGAAAAAAAGTAGAAAAAGTACTGAAAGAGATAGACTATCATCCCAACCTGATCGCACGCTCGCTGGCTTTAAAAAAGAAATATCACTTTTATACACTGATTCCTTCTTTTTCAGAAGGTGAATATTGGGCTACATTCTCTCAGGGAATAGCCAAAGCGGAAGAAGAATTATTCAGTTACAATGTAGATGTGACTCCGCTTTATTTTAATCAATACGATAAAAGCAGCTTCGATCGTCTGATAGAAAAACTGGAAAATGCCGATTGTCAAGGGGTGGTTATTGCCACCCTCTTCAAAGAAAGTGTGCTCAAACTAACTTCCCGCCTGGACAAAAAAGAGATACCGTATGTATTGATCGATGCCTACATAGAACAAACCAACTGCATCGCTTATTATGGAACAAATTCATACGATTCGGGCTATATTGCCGGCCGGTTGATATGGGAACAAATAGAAAAAGAAGAAGATATTGCCATTTTCCGTTTTTTGCGCAAAGGTGATTTATTCTCGACCCAGGTACAGGTACGTGAATCCGGTTTCAGAGACTATTTAAACGAAAAAGGATATATGGGCAGAATACATCCAGTGCGTATCCATGCTGACGATCAGAGTGAGAATGACAACGTATTGGATTCATTTTTTCAGGAACATCCCCAGGTACAGGCTGGCATCATCTTTAATTCACGTGCCCATTTATTAGGCAATTATTTCACCCGTCAAAGTGCAAACCAACCTTTTAAATTGATCGGATACGATGTGATAGATGCCAATATAAACTATCTGAATAATGGATATATTACGCACCTAATTGCGCAACGCCCTGAAGTACAAGGAGTGAATTGCGTCAAAGCCTTATTCAGACACCTGACATTAAACGAGAAAGTAAATCTTATCAATTATATGCCTATCGATATATTGATGAAAGAAAACATCCAATATTACAACAACTATATCTGAAAATGACTGCCTTGAGAGACCGGCATTGGTTTTACAGGCAAGATTTACCCCCGACCAAGCCGGGGGTTCATTTTATCCCAAGGTGATTCTATCCTTTATCAATCGTTCAGATAATAATCGATGGTGGTGACTACCCGTATGTTTTTGATATAAGGCGTATTGGCATCCCGATCATTGATAGAAAACTGCCCCTGCGAAGCCGATCGTATCTTACCTAGTTTACTCTCCGAATCTTCTGCAAATTTTTGTGCCGTTGCCCGTGCATTCTTTGTGGCCTCCTCTATCATACCCGGTTTGATCTCATTCAGTTTCGTAAAAAGAAACTGGGTCATATACCGATAATCCCCTCCGCTTATAGCGATTCCCTCTTTCAACAAATCACTTTGGGAGGTCATCAACTTACGCACCAAGTCCACTTTGGAAGAGGTAACAGTCAAAATAGATGTGACATTATAACGATAGGGAACACTGTTATTACCATACCTTTCCGCTTGCATATCTATAATCTCCGGGGCGGAAACAGTTATTTCACTCGCGTCGATACCATGCGCTTTCAGAAAGTGTATAATGGTATTGTTTTTCTTTTCCATATGGGTATAAAGTACAGAGAGGTTATCGCCTATCTCTTTATAGATCAAAGGCCAGATAACCCTGTCAGCCTGCACTTCCTTTTCAGCAAGCCCTTTGACCGAGACCACTCTTTCTTTTTGAATAAATCCCTTCATACCAGACTTTAATGAGAGTGCTAAAACGATAATTCCGATAGCCACAAACAATCCAGCCAATACATTTCCATACGATTTTGCCATTGTCTTCTATTTTAGGTGTTATGATTCTTTCTTCTTTTCAAAAAAAGAATAGACAAACATACATAAAAAAAACAGACACACCCCAAAAATTGGATCTTACGTTAAGATTCTCTTTCTTTATCTCTTTTAGCTTCTTATATTCCTTTGTTGTGCGTCCGTTCCATTCATTGGTTATAATGTCTGTCAATGAGGTATTTTGCTGCCCGGTAATCCCGCCGCGTTGCCATTCGCCGGTAAGCTTTTGCGTACTCCAACACGAGTCCCCGCAAACAAAAAAAGCCTGAAAATCAGGCTTTTTTTGTGGAGCTGGAGAGATTCGAACTCTCGTCCAAACGAGGAACTAATCTGCTTTCTACATGTTTATCTTCGCTTTGATTGTCGGGAAAGAGCAAGACCGAAGCCACCTACGCTAACCTTATTCTCTAAAGTTTCACCAAAAGTCCGAGACTTACTTTTGACTATCTCCGATATTGCTGCACCACCTGATCGGAAAGCTTCGGAGCCACAGCATCCGGGTGATGTCACGTTCCAGCACCTTGTGCCGGAATTAAGCTAGAATCTACTATACTTCGATTAAGCAGCGTAAGCGTAATTGTTTTCGCCAGTTAAAATTCTGTTGTCTGAGATTTGAGTGCAAGCCAACCACGCACTACATGCTTACAAACCACTTCTACCCGCTGTCAAAACCGGTCAGCCCCAAGTTTTTCTAACGAATTGATCGTATGAAAGAAACCGACAGCCTTTTGCCTGCCTTTGTTTCTTTCGGTACAAAGATACGCATAATTTTCGAATGCCGGAAAAATCATCTCAAAACCTTAACCTTTCATTTCCCACTTCCCACTTTCAATTTCCAATTTTCAATTATATTTATCGTACCTTTGCCGCCGTTAAAAGTAATTATCAATTATGGACGACAGTATCCCGCGAGAGAAAACATTAAGTAAAAACTAACGATGTAGAGGTATCCAATCACATTATCCTCTATTCGTTCTAAATGAAAGGAGGCAATAATGAGAAAAATTCTTTTCTGTGAAGCCGGATTTGTGGAAAAAGACAAATGGATCCCCAACAGCTGGATTAATGTAGAATATCCGACCCAGGATGATATCCAATACCTGCTTACTGAATTCCAGGTTCCTGAATCATTTTTAAATGACATTGAAGACGTTGACGAACGTCCTCGTATTGAATACGAAGGGAATTGGTTGCTCACGATTCTTCGCATCCCCATTTACCGAAAAGACGATGATATTCCTTACAACACCGTCCCTATAGGTATCATGACAAATAATGATATTATCATCAGCGTTTGTCATTATAAAACGGAGATAATACCGGACTTTATCAGATACACACAGCGAAAAGAAATTATCATCCGGCATAAATTCGATCTGATCTTACGCTTAATTCACTCTTCTGCTGTTTGGTTTTTGAAATATCTGAAACAAATCAACAATGCCATTAATCAAGCTGAAGATGCTTTGGAGAAAAGTATAAAAAATGAGAATCTCCTTGCTTTGATGAAACTACAAAAAAGCTTGGTTTATTTCAATACATCTATTCGGGGTAATGAAATGATGTTTGCTAAATTGCAAAGCATATTTCAAGAGCCGATGTATATTGATAAGGATTTATCGGAAGAGGTTGAAACCGAGTTGAGACAGGCACAAAGTACGGTAAAGATATACAGCGACATTCTTACCGGCACCATGGATGCATTTGCATCTATCATATCCAACAATGTGAATAAAATAATGAAACGCATGACCTCCGTTTCTATTGTACTTATGCTTCCTACATTGATAGCCAGTTTTTATGGTATGAATGTCATAAACTATATGGAAGAATGGGAATATGGTTTTGCGGCAACGGTTTCTATATCCATTCTATTATCCATCTTTGCATTTGTATTGTTCAGGAGGATCAAATGGTTTTGACTTTAGAAAAACAGCCTTTTAAACATAAAAAAGACGCGGATTAGACGGGTTCACTGGGTAATTTCCCATGTTGAATCGTTTAATCCGCGTCTTTACAAAGACTCTAGTCCTACTTTCCTATCACTTGCGTGTTATTTCCAATACATGACTGGTCATATGCCGATTAGACAATAGAGGAAGTCCTACTTTCATAAGGTAATCTCCCGAAAATGTTTTTCCATCAAAAGAGCCATATGAAGAACGAGCTCCCAGTAATAAATTGATTTCTTTCACTTCATATTGAGCATCCGGAATCAACCCCTGCAAACGAACAGGTTTCACATTTTCTGCATAACGAGGGTGCATATCAAAAACATATAATACCGATTTGTCCTTTGATTCGTCAACATACATCACCGACGCATGATCTGATTCATAAGGAGAGACTAAGCGATACAAATCACCATCTAAGATTACATTTTCCAATCTTTTGAAATTCTTAACAGCATTCCGGCAATATTCCTGCTCGGCTTCACTCATCTCACCAATACGAATATCAAAGCCCAATTTACACATCATCGCAACATCTGTACGGAATTTAACCGGTTGCTTTCCCCAAGATGTAACGTGAGCAGCCATGGCTTTTGATGGGAAGAAATGGCTATATCCCCATTGAATAAAGATACGTTCCACGGCATCTGTATTATCACTGGGCCAGAATTCTGTGAAATATTCCAAAGCTTTATAATCAGAGCGTCCACCACCACCGGAGCAAAGCATCATCGGCAGATTGGGATATTTCGCCTTCACACGTTCCAGTATGTTATACAAGCCGCGTACGTGTTCAATATAAATATGGGATTGTTTATCTTTTAGATAAGGAGAATAAATATTGGTGATCGGACTGTTACAATCCCATTTGAAATAAGCAATTCCCGGATATTTAGTCATCAGGTCATCTACCACACCAAAAACATAGTCCTGCACTTTGGGATTACTCAGGTCCAATACCAATTGACTCCGGAAATAATATTCCTTCCGGTTAGGAAGATGAATCACCCAGTCTTTATGTTTTTCATAGAGTTCACTCTTGGGATTAACCATTTCGGGTTCAATCCACAAACCAAATTTAATACCTTTATCCGTAGCTTCTTTCACCAACTTACCAATGCCATTCGGCAGTTTTGTCACTGTTTCCTGCCAATCACCTAACCCTTGACGGTCGCTACTACGGGGATATTTATTTGCAAACCAACCGTCATCCAATAAAAACATATCAACACCCAGCTTTACAGCCTCATCCATGATAGACACCAACTTTTCTTCATCGAAATTGAAATAGGTTGCTTCCCAGTTATTCAACAAGGTCATACGCGACTTATCTCCGTCTTTCAACTGATACTTACGTGCCCAGCGATGCATATCACGGCTTGCCTTTCCTTTTCCTTCCATGCTATAGGTGAAAACAAACTCCGGCGTACGGAAAACCTCATTGGGTTGAAGAGTATATTCCGAAGCATGGGGATTGATACCGGAAAGCACACGTAATTTATTCTGTTGATCCACTTCAAAAGTAAATCGAAAATTCCCTGTCCAACTGATTGTACCCAACAAGACTTCTCCTTCATTCTCCTGAATTTCTTTATCCAAGGCTACCATGAACATGGGTGAACAAAACATATTCGCCCGGCTTCCCAGTTTGGTATCTATTATCTTTTTGCCAAAATCCAGTTGACGTTCAGTCATATTCACCTCATGTGCCCAATCTCCGGCAAACTCGGTTAGATAATATTTGTTTCTATTCAGATGCAATAAAGAAGAAGCATAATTATACAAGGTTACAGGTTTCTTTTCCTGATGACTGATTTCTGTATATTGTTTGATAATATTCTCTTTTTCAAAAGAAACGAAGAAAAGTTTAACTGTTACCGGATATATTTCATCTTGTAAAGTAATAACTGTTTCCGTCACATTTGATTCTATTTGTTTTTGCGCATGAGACACATATTTCAACAAAAGAGAAGGGTTTCCATCGTTATGAAGTATACGAACTGCCGGTTCAAAATAATCTTCCACACCATGTGTCAGATAAGCTTCTGTTCCCAAAGGCAGATTGGCAATATCCGCTTCATACTTCAAAGGTTGTCCCAAATAAGTTTGATATAACCGTCCGTTGGCCCCTACCTGATAAATCAGATTCATATTATCGGTAGTTACTTTGACAAGAGTTTTCTCCTGTGTCTGTGCCTGCAGAGTTACATAAAAGAATGTAAATAATAATAGAATTAAATTTGTCTTTTTCATGTAAATTGATTTAAATTTATAATCGTTTCAGTAATTAAAATTTTCGAAAATGATACAGCTTACCTTCACTGCTTAAAACAAGTTTATTTCCTGAATGTTTTTCAATCAGGAAAGTTCGTTGAGAGGTAGACCAGTCTGTGGATTTGAGAAAATGATCCACCGGTGCTAACTCGGTATCAAATTCTAATTTCAGAGTCTGACTATCTTCTTTTTCCTTATAACCATACCAATGATGATAGACATCCCCTTCCCCATCAGGTCCTTTCGGTATATAAAATTGATATTGAAACAATGTGTTTTGAAAATTATACCATACAGTATCTACCTTATGCGTTGAACCATCAGTTTGCGTGACTTCGCGCAATTGCCATTTTCCATCCAATTCGTCTGTATATCCCGGTTCACAAGCAAGCAACAATAAGAATAAGAACCCGTATATACCGTTTTTTCCTTTAATCATAATACGCCTTTTGTACTTGGTAATTCATATTGATATATATTTCGTTGGATGGCCATGCGTATAGCTCTTGCTAATCCTTTAAAGATACTTTCAATTTTATGATGTTCATTGGTACCTTCCACCTTTATATTCAAATTCATCTTAGCCGAATCACTCAGGCTTTTAAAGAAATGCATAAACATTTCTGTAGAAACATCGCCGATTCGTTCCCGAAAGAAGTCGGCTTCCCAAACCAACCAGGGACGTCCTCCGAAGTCAAGAATAACACTGGCAGCACAATCGTCCATAGGTAATGAAAATCCGTAACGTTCCGTACCCCGTTTATCACCTAACGCTTTATATAAAGCTTCTCCCAGTGCAATAGCGGTATCTTCGACCGTATGATGTTCATCTACCCGCAGATCTCCTTTTACTTTGATAGTCACATCCATTCCGGAATGTTTGCCTATTTGTTCCAACATATGATCAAAGAAACCAAGACCAGTAGATATATCTGACTTACCTGTTCCATCCAACTTCAGCTCAATATAGATATCTGTCTCTTTGGTTTTACGCTCCACCACGGCAGTACGTTCACCGGCAAATAAAAATTCGGTAATCTTATCCCAATCATCGGTAATGAGAACCGGCCAAAGATTACAGTGATAAGCCATCAATTCGGCATCCACTCCTTCAGCTCCATGTAACCAAATACCTTTAGCTTCCAAATTCTCTGCCAATTCCATATCCGACAGACGATCGCCGATAACAAAACTGTTTTCCAGGTCATACTCTTCCGTCATATATTTTTTCAACATGCCGGTACCCGGTTTGCGATTAGGGGATTTGTCTTCCGGCAGAGAACCATCTATCAGGACTTCATCAAAAACCACTCCTTCGCCTTCTAAAGTTTTAAGTATCAGGTTATGCGAAGGCCAAAAGGTATGTTCGGGAAACGAATCGGTACCCAAACCATCCTGGTTGGTCACCATTACCAATTCAAAATCCAAATTTTTAGCAATGAAATAAAGGTTGCGCATTACTTTCGGATAGAACTCCAATTTCTTTAGGCTATCCAGTTGATAATCGACCGGAGGTTCTTTTACCAATGTTCCATCACGATCAATAAACAGCACTCGCTTTTTCATACAATCCTATTTTTAAGCGTTTGTAGTAAAATGTCATTCTCTTCCGGCTTACCAATTGTTATGCGCAAACATCCGCTACATAAAGTGATATTATTACGATTACGTACAACAACCCCTTTTTCTACCAAGTCTTTATATATTGCGTTCGCTTCTCCCACCTCAACAAGAATAAAGTTTGCATCCGATGGATACACTTTATAAGAGAATGGCGGTTGAGAAAGTATCCTTTCCAATCGATCTCTTTCAGCCAGAATGCATTTCAATTGCTCCTGCATAGTATCCACATTATTCAGAATCTGTAATGCATACTCTTGGGTCAATTGATTTACATTATAAGGATACTTGACCTTATTTAAAATATCAATAATTTCTTTTGAAGCAAAAGCCATACCTAAACGTATACCGGCTGCCCCCCAGGCCTTTGAAAGCGTTTGCAAGACGACCAGATTCGGATGAATATATAATTCTGCCAAGAAAGAATTCGTGGACGAAGCAAAATCAATATAGGCTTCATCAACAACCACAATACCGGGGAAAGATTCCAACACTTTATCTATTTCTGTTTTATCCAGTAAATTTCCGGACGGATTATTCGGAGAGCATAGAAAGAGCACCTTTGTCTTTTCATTCACCGCATGCAATAAAGTATCCGCATTCAACTGGAAGCCTTCATCCAAGGGCACCTTTATACAGGCTATATTGTTCAGATCTGCTGACACCTCATACATTCCGTATGACGGAGTTATCGAAGCAATATTGTCTACTCCTGGTTCACAAAAGACACGTAAAATCAAGTCGATTGGTTCATCACTCCCGTTTCCCACAAATATACAATCAGGAGAAATATCTTTCAATTCCGATATCCGCTCCTTCAATCTTTTTTGCAAAGGATCCGGGTAACGATTATAGGGAGCATTCCAGGGATTTTCGTTGGCATCCAGAAAGACAGAAGCTTCCCCATGAAACTCATTTCTTGCCGATGAATAGGGCTTCATCTTCCATACATTGGGTCGGACTATATCCTTTATATTTTTCATTGTTGTTGCATCCTTAAAGTTACCGCATAACGATGAGCCTCCAGTTGTTCATTGGCTGCCATTATGCGAATTGTATTTCCCAGGTTTTGAATCCCTTCAGAGGTTATTTCCTGGAAGGTTATTTTCTTTATAAAACTATCGAGGTTTACTCCACTATATGTTTTTGCATAGCCATTGGTTGGCAACGTATGATTCGTACCCGAGGCATAGTCACCTGCACTTTCCGGTGTATACGAACCCAGGAATACACTTCCTGCATTTTCTATTTTTTCGGCTAGATCCAGATAGTCTTCCGTCTGGATAATCAGATGCTCCGGTGCATATAGATTGGTGAAGTCCACCACCTCCTGCATATCTTTCAACAAAATGATACGGCTGTGTGCCAAAGCCTTTTCCGTAATTTCTTTTCGAGGAAGACGGGCTATTTGTTCCTGTATTGCCTGTTTTACCGGCTCAATAAGACTTTCCGCCGCAGTTACCAAAAGAGCCTGACTGTCTATCCCATGTTCCGCCTGTGAAAGAAAATCAGATGCAATAAATGCAGGAGTAGCCTTCTCATCTCCGATAACCTCTACCTCCGAAGGACCCGCCGGCATATCAATCGCTACCTCTTTTAAGCTTACTAACTGTTTCGCTGCTGTCACATACTGGTTTCCGGGACCAAAAATCTTATACACCTTCGGAACAGACTCCGTACCATAAGCCATAGCTGCGATAGCCTGAATCCCCCCGGCTTTACAAATCTTACTGACACCAGCTTCTTGGGCGGCAAATAAAATAGCCGGATGAATTTTACCCTCCTTATTGGGAGGAGAACAAAGTATAATTTCTTTACACCCTGCAATGCAAGCCGGAACAGCCAACATCAAAACAGTAGAGAACAATGGAGCTGTTCCCCCCGGAACATATAAACCGACCTTTTCTATTGCAACCGCTTTCTGCCAACAAGTAACCCCGGGAGTCGTCTCAACCTTCTCTCCTGAAAAACGCTGAGAGGCATGAAACTTTTCAATATTCCCTTTAGCCGTACGAATGGCCTGTTTTAAATCTTCGGGAACCAGTTGTTCGGCCTCTATCATCTCCTCTTTTGTCACAATTAAGTCAGCAAGAGCTACTTTATCAAACTTTTCACCATACCGTTTTACGGCAACATCACCCTCGTCACGTACATCATTTAAAACGGCACGAACCGTATCAAACAAGGTAGCAACGTCCATTGCCGGTCTTTTTGTCAGTGAAGCCCATTGCTCTCTGGACGGATATCTTATTATCTCCATAGTTATACAATCATTTTCTCAATAGGTATAACTAATATACCTTCCGCCCCCATTGCTTTCAATTTGCCAATGATTTCCCAGAAATGTTTTTCTGATATTACAGACTGTACGGATACCCAATTACCATCGGCCAAGGGAGTAACAGTCGGACTTCTCATCCCAGGCAATAAACCTATAATATCCTCCAATTTCTCCTTGGGAGCATTCAAAAGTACATATTTTTTGCCATCTGCAAGCTGAATTGCTTCAAAACGAAATAATAATTCATCCAGGATAGCCTGTTTTTCAGCTGTGAGACTATTGTTTGCTATCAATAAGGCCTCACAAGGCAATACCACCTCTACCTCTTTCAAGCGATTACTAACCAACGTACTACCGGAACTAACAATATCAAAGATGGCATCCGCCAATCCTATACCCGGCGCTATTTCTACGGAACCGCTAATCACATGCAAGTCTGCTTTTACATTATTTTCTTTCAGGTAGTCTTTCAATATCTCCGGATAAGAAGTAGCAATAGTCTTTCCCTCAAACCATTGTACCCCTTGATAATCTTCATTTTTAGGTATTGCAAGTGACAAACGACATTTACTGAAGCCCAAACGTTTGACTAATTTTGCCTCCCGCCCCTTTTCTACATATTCATTTTCTCCAACAATACCGACATCCGCCACCCCATTGGCTACCGACTGAGGAATATCATCGTCACGAAGGAATAATAATTCGACCGGAAATCCTTTAGCTGACAAGAGTAAGATACGTTTGCCTCTGTTTAATTTTATACCTGCTTCTTCAAGCAACAACATGGTCTCATCGTATAGACGTCCTTTGGATTGTACTGCAATTCTTAACATGTTTACTTATTGTTTTATTAATTAGTATAATTCTATTTTTCACAAAAAAATAAGGCTCGCCCTTAACGGCAAGCCTTATTAAATATATCTGTATACTTTCACATACCCATCAGCCCACCGAACTATTGCCCGTTGTTATGATGATGGTGATGGATTGCATTTCTTTTCATTTGTTATATTATTTAGGCTACAAAGTTACAATAATTATTTATTTAGCAAATTATTCTGACAAAAATTTACTTTTCACCCCTCGATTGGTTAATCGGAGATAATGTATTATCTTTGCGCCTTCTATAAAAAATAAATATAATAAGATGAGCGAATATCCTGTATGCCCCACTTGTAAGATGGAAAACACCTATTTTGACGGAACCATGTATATCTGTCCGGACTGTAGTCATGAATGGACACTGGACGACTCTGCCGAAACAGACAATATCCCCCGTGACAGCAATGGCGCCGAATTAATGGATGGTGATAGTGTAACCGTTATCAAAGACTTAAAAGTAAAAGGTTCTTCTATGGTTATCAAAAGAGGCACTAAGGTAAAAAGTATTCGTTTGACTGAAAACGCAGAAGAAGTTGACTGCAAAATTGAAGGTAGCAGCATTGTCCTGAAAACCTGTTTTTTGAAGAAATAAAAGACAAGCTATCATTCGCGCAGATAGTCAGCTATCTCCATAAAGTTTTTTTCCAATTGATACATTCGGGTGGCCATAAACTGATAAAAGTCACCCCAATGTTCTCTTCTATGGAAGTCTAGACCTTCTTTGGATAGATAGATGCGTGCCACTTCCTGTCCTGTCTCTCTCACAAAATAGATATCCCACTGGAGCTCCTCGGTCAACTCCTTTTCCAAGGTATCTTTATACCAGGTTAATCGCTCAAACATCTCCAAGCGCAGGTCTTCTGATTTGTGGTTAATTTCCAAAACAACAGAGGCCCCTTTACGAGAAACAGCAAATTTGAGTTCAACTCCTTTGACTTTTGTATTATAAAGCACCCAAATCTTCTTACGACCACGCAGATAAGGCTGTACTTCACAATACGCTGCAAATCCCTCCCAAAACTCTAACTTTAGATTCTTCAGTTCTTCCTTTGTATACATCCCTATTACCTATAAATATCTTTTTTATCCAGTTTGATGATTGTACCAAAAGAAGCTATCTTTTTCATATCCATACGTTTGGAATTTCCGACAATAGCATAAACTACAGGACGCCCTTCTATCTGTGTCGAATAAAAACGAGAGATATCGTCCATAGTCATCTGCTGTACCTTCTCCAAATAAGTTCTGTTAGGATCATTCACATATCCTTCACGCCGGAAAGAGGCCACTTTGGTGGATAACATACGGAAAGAAGGGTAATCGTTATTTACCGTATTCAGGATGCTCTGTTTAACTGCAGTTACTTTTTCCGGACGAACAGGCATCTGACGAATCAAAGAATCCAAAACAGTGAGGGCTTCCGGTGTCTTATCATTCTGAGTGGAGAGCATCGTTACCAAATCGCCCGGTTTATCGGAGAGTTTATAAGGAGGTTGTGTAAAACGGGCAGTTACCCGATAGGCCAAAGAGCGAAACTCCCGGATCTCCTGAAACATCAACGAAGACATATCCCCGCCAAAATAACCCGTAAATAATTTGGAGGCATACCTCATTTCATCCGTTTCCAACACATCACCTTTGACAAATCCATAAACAATGCTTTGTGACACATCCGGCATATCCAGAAAATAAACAACCGGTTTATCATACGATTCGGTCTTCCGATAATAAGGCGAGCGTGTCTCTTGACTGATCTCTGTCAAAGCAAAGTGTGTTTTGATTTGTTCTACCACCCGGCTGGTCGGTAAATTACCACAATAATGCAAATGACAAGCGACCTTCCGCACCGCGTTAAAGGCCTGGATCAAGTCTTCTCCTTTTAACTTCTTTATTTCGGATAAGGAGCGTTTTTTCAGATAACGAGAGTGGTTACCAAACTTTACTTTTTCCAATAAAGCAGCTGAAACTTCATCGCTGGATTTAAAGAATGCCTTCTCCATCACCTTGGCATCATCCACTATCTGCCGCATCTTTTTATCATCCGGCTGGGCATGGTAGATAAAATGACTTACGAGAGAGATCGTTTCCTCAAACTGGCTCTCCAACCCGGTCACACGTACATGAAAATCCATATCATCGGCCTCAAAAGACAAGGTACTTCCCAGAATCTGTAATTTATTCCTGAACGTATCAAAAGACATCGAATCCGTTCCGATCAAATGCAGATAACTGGCTGTCTGCATTAGTTCCGGTCTTTCCAATACGCCTGCGCCAAAAGAAAATTTCAATGTAAATATATCATTGACCGGATTCGTTGTTTTGTACAAAGTACAGAGCGGACTGAATGAATAGGTCTCTATATCCTTTTCAAAATCAATGAACCGAGGTTCTATTTTTTGAACAGGTATCTTCTCCAATTCCTTGGCATAAACAGAAGAAGCATCCATATTCTTGGGTGCCACAGGTTTAAAGTTTGGTTTCGGCAGATTATCCTTCGGATATTTGCCTGTTTTTTTCGTTACATATAGATAATCATGCCCGAAATATTTCCGGGCAATGGCAACCACGTCTTCTTTTTTCAACGCCTCCAGCCTTTCCATGTCATCCATATATTGATTCCAGTGTTTCCCCTGCGAGTACACACGCATCATCATCTGTACCCTGGAATTTATTTCTTCCAGTCCCATGGCATAATTGCGTTTTTGCTCCAGTTTCAGGCTTTGAAAAATCTCATCATTAAAGTCTCCTTCTTTTATTTTGTTGATGGCTTCCCATGCCAGGTTCTCGGCTGCCGAATAGGACTGAAAAAACAATTTGGGAATGACCAATACGCCCAGAATACCGGCATCATTCATATTATCATTCAATGCCAAAGCGGTTAACACCTTGTGATTCACGGTTAACTTGTCCAACAATCCTGTTCCATTCGAATTATTCAGTAAAGCCACAGCGATATTCAAGGCGATATGATCTTCATGATTAGCAGGCACTCCCCTGAATCCCAATACCATTCCTTTCACAAACGGAATGGGCAATTTGACCTGGAATTTTTCTTTCCCTTCGAATGCTGCTGGCAGAGGAACCTCTTTATGAGGCACTTCTCCTTTTCGAATGCGAGAGAAAGTCCTTTCTAAAAGAGGTAACACCTTTTCAGAGTCAAAATCCCCACTCAGAATCAATCCCATATTAGAGGCTACATAATACTCCTCAAAAAAATGACGCATCTCCGACAAACGCGGATTCTTTAAATTTTCCGTACTCCCTATAATCGGATAAGCATAAGGATGAGGAGCAAAATAACGTTCTTTCAGTTTCTCTATAGCTTCACTGCCGATGAAATCGCTATACATATTCTTTTCTTCATAAACCGTCTCCAATTCGCTTTGAAACATACGGAAAACAGGGTTTAAAAGTCGTTCACTGTTGATCTCCGCCCATTGCTCCACATATTGAGGCGAAAACGTATTATGATACACCGTATAATCAAAAGAAGTGCCGGCATTCAACCGGGTTCCCCCATATCGGGATATCAGACGATCAAATTCATTGGGTATCACATAATCTGCCGCCCGCAAGCTCAATTCATTGATCTCTTTTTGTATGATTGCCCGTTGCTTATCATCTGGGGTTTGTGCCAACTCATCATATTTAACGGCAATAGTATCCAATAATAATTTTTCCTGCGAATAATCAATTGTACCGATCTTATCCGTTCCTTTAAACATCATATGTTCAAAATAATGAGCAATACCCGTATTGGGAGAATCTTTCGCACCCGCTTTTACTAATACCGCACCCACAATTTTGGGTTGATTATGATCTTCATTAAGCCAAACAGTCAACCCATTACTCAGTGTATATTCCTGTACATGAAGAGCTTTCGAGGTTTGAGCAGAGAGGGAAGAAGTACAACACGATATCATCATAACGGGTAATAAGGATTTCATATGAATCTGTGAATTAATATAGGATTATTCAACAAAGATATATTTTCATTCAATATCAATGATATTCAATCTGTATAAAAATAAAAAAAGGAGCTTAATATTGCTCCTTTTCATTGGGAAAATCTTGTGTTTTGACATCCTCTATATAGGATTGAACCGCTCGGGTTATCTCTTCTCCCAGATTGGCGTATCGCCGTAAAAAACGGGGAGAGAATCCCTGAGTCAGACCCAGCATATCATGCATAACCAATACTTGTCCGTCTACACCGCCACCGGCTCCGATACCGATAATGGGCACTTTTACTTTTTGAGTAATTTCGGTAGCAAGTATTGCCGGTATTTTT
Organism: Parabacteroides sp. 52; assembly: GCF_010500925.1. Taxonomy (GTDB): domain Bacteria; phylum Bacteroidota; class Bacteroidia; order Bacteroidales; family Tannerellaceae; genus QVMG01. Next base: position 8,067 of record NZ_QVMG01000022.1, on the reverse strand, counting down.
TCTAATGTGATGGCAAAGCATCCCAATTCTTCCATCAGCAGGCAATCATTAATGAGATTTTGAGCTTCCTTTTCTTCTTTGGCTCTTACGGTGTAGGTACCGTATTTGTTGATCGACTGTGGCATCAAACCTAAATGCGACATTACAGGTATGCCTGCACCAATAATCTTTTTCACATCTTCCTCGATTTCTTTTCCTCCCTCGATTTTGAGTGCGTCTGCTCCTGTTTCCTGCATAATACGGATGGCTGATTCGAGTGATTTAATCGGATTACCCGAACAGGTTCCGAAAGGCATATCGACAACCACCAAGGCTCGTTTGACTGCTTTTACGACTGATTTACCATGATAAATCATCTGATCCAATGTCATCGGTAATGTAGTAATATTTCCTGCCATCACATTGGAAGCCGAATCACCTACCAGAATAACATCCATCCCTGCTTCATCGATCAGTTTGGCCATCGAATAATCATACGCTGTAAGCATTGATATTTTTTCACCACGCTGTTTCATTTCAATCAGGCGATGAGTAGTAACCTTTCTAGTCTCTAAATCTCTTTTTGCAACTGACATATTATTAATAATTAAATGTTACAGCGGGCAAATGTAAGGATTTTCAGCATACAGCATGGGGTTTTGAGTTTTTATTTCCGATTTACCACGTTTTCTTCACCCGGCTCCCCATTCCCAATATCCTCCTATATTCCTCTTTCCAATCCTGTTACAAAAAACAAAAATGAGGAAATGAATTCTTTCAAATCCTTTTCCTCATTTTACAATCCATAAAACCCAACCGAAAGAATATCAATATACATTTTCTTTCCTATCTAATTCTTTCAATCCTTTCAGTTTTTGTTCCACTACTTCTTTCTCTTTAATCAGTCGCAACTCCTCTTCTCCCAATTTGTTTTTACGAAAACGCATAGCATATGCAATTATTTCTTCCAACTCATCGAAAGTAAGATGTTTTAAGTTTCTCTTTACGATATTAAAGGGAGATTTTGAAGTTTCCTTTTTTGTCATCTTTTGTCGTGTCATAATACTTTTTCTTTTTACTTGTTACACAATCTTATGTTAATAACAAGCGAAAGTTTTATTTTGTTTTTGAAAGCAATAATTAAGAAAAGAATATCAGCTACTTTTTATACTTTTGTTGATCCAAACAAAGTGATTTATTAGAATTTTTTTAAATAAAACGATATGCAACAATCTCTACTCAATGAGCATAATAAAGCGGAATACCCTCCTATGCATACGGCCGAACATATTTTGAATCAAACAATGGTACGTATGTTCGGTTGCGCCCGTTCGATGAATGCACATATTGAACGAAAAAAAAGTAAATGCGATTACCTTTTACCCAAGGCTCCGACAGCAGAAGAAATGGAAGAAGTGGAACGTCGTATAAATGAAGTTATTGACCAACATTTACCGGTCTCTATTGCATTCATGCCTCTTAAAGAAGCGGGAGATATTGTCGATTTAAAGAAACTGCCCGAGAATGTAAGCGATACCCTGCGCATTGTTCGTGTAGGTACATACGATACCTGTGCCTGCATCGGGCTGCATGTAAACAATACTTCGGAGATCGGACACTTCAAATTACTGAACTATGATTATACGGATGGTAGATTGCGATTGCGTTTCAAATTGACCGAATAAATTAAAGAAACAAACACTCCGGATAAGATTATTTTATGTAAGTTTGCAAGCGCAAAAAGACGACATAATTCTACAATAAATAAATAAATTAGTTATGCAAACCATTGACAACTTCAATTTTGCCGGCAAAAAGGCATTTGTTCGTGTTGACTTTAACGTGCCTTTGGACGAGAATTTCAACATTACTGACGACACGCGTATCCGCGCTGCCCTTCCTACGTTGAAAAAGATTTTATCTGACGGTGGTAGTCCGATCATAGGCTCTCACCTGGGGCGCCCCAAAGGTCCAACTGACACATTTTCTTTAAAACATATATTGGGACATGTATCCGAATTATTGGGTGTAGATGTGCAGTTTGCCAGCGATTGTGTAGGAGAAGAAGCAGCCGTAAAAGCAGCCTCTCTTCAACCGGGAGAAGTCTTATTACTGGAAAACCTGCGCTTCTATGCAGAAGAAGAAGGCAAACCCCGCGGGTTGGCTGAAGATGCTTCCGACGAGGAAAAGAAAGCAGCTAAAAAAGCAGTAAAAGAAAGTCAGCAAGATTTCACGAAAAAACTAGCTTCTTATGCAGATTGTTATGTGAACGACGCATTTGGAACCGCACACCGTGCCCATGCTTCTACGGCTTTAATTGCTGCCTATTTCGATACAGACAATAAGATGTTCGGTTACCTGATGGAAAAAGAAGTAAAAGCGGTTGAAAAAGTATTGAAAGATATCGCCCGTCCGTTTACAGCCATCATGGGAGGATCTAAAGTATCTTCTAAAATTGAAATTATCGAAAACCTGCTCAATAAGGTAGATAACCTAATTATCACTGGTGGTATGACCTATACTTTTACCAAAGCTCAAGGTGGTAAAATCGGTAATTCGATCGTTGAAGACGATAAAATGGAACTGGCATTGGAGTTGATACAAAAAGCAAAAGAAAAAGGGGTAAACCTTGTATTGGCTGTTGATGCTAAAATAGCAAACGACTTCAATAACGATGCACAGACAAACTTCTGTTCTGTCAATACCATACCTGATGGTTGGGAAGGTCTGGATATAGGTCCGGAAACAGAAAAAATCTATGCCGAGGTAATAGAACGTTCCAAGACTATCCTATGGAACGGTCCTACGGGAGTATTCGAATTTGAAAACTTTACACATGGCTCTCGTTCAGTAGGTGAAGCCATTGTGAAAGCAACTCAAAACGGTGCTTTCTCTTTAGTCGGAGGAGGTGACTCTGTGGCTTGTGTGAATAAATTCCATATGGCAGATAAAGTTTCTTATGTATCTACCGGGGGCGGTGCTTTGTTAGAAGCAATCGAAGGAAAAACACTTCCGGGTATTGCTGCTATCCAAGGTATTCCTTATTGATACAAACGGAAAAATAAAGAATCAAAAGCCACTTTCTTTACGGAAGGTGGCTTTTTTTAGGCCCTTTTAAAGAGGGATAAACGCAGATAAATAAAAGTGTCGATAGCTGTCGACACTTGTGCCGATAATTGTCGACACTTGTGCTGATATATATCGGCAATTGTGCCGACGATCGTCAGCAATTTTATTTAGCCGCGAAAAAACAAAAAAACGCACCCACAGAAACGATGAAATCGTTCTGTGGGTGCGTTTCTATTTATACGAAAAAGAAAATAGATTATTTCATCCGAATCACTTCACTTCCGGCCAACAGGAAAGCGCCTGTTCCATAGACTTCCCAACTATCAGCATTGAAATTTTTACGGGGATCCGCACCGATCGGTTGCACCCAGCCAACCCGTCCTTCTTCGTTCACACATTTATTCAGTGCAATCCAAGCTTTCTCTACGGCTGGTTTATAGGTTTGTTTGTCTAATAATCCGTTATTTATCCCCCAGGCAAAAGCATAACAGAAAAAGCCGGAACCGCTGACTTCTCCTCCCGGATAAGAGTCCGGATCAAGTAAGCTGGCACGCCACAGTCCATCTTCCTGTTGAAGGGACAAGACACGGGCAGCCATTTCTTTGAATAGGTTTTCATAAAACGGACGCTCCGGATAACCTTTCGGCAGCTCTGCCAACACACGAGCCAGGCCACCCAATACCCATCCATTTCCACGAGACCAGAAAATACGTTTCCCATTGGCTTCATACCGGTCCTTTTCATTGTTCTTGATTACATAATTCAAATCACGTGCAAAAAGCTGCTCTTCTTTATTATATAACAGATCATAACATTCTTTGAAACATTGGTCATTGTAACGCAGATATTCCTGATTCCCGGTAACCTTGGCCAATTTAACCAATACCGGAGGCGCCATGAACAAAGCATCACACCACCACCATTTGATGACTTCTATTCCCCGAACCGGATAAGGACGAGACATGAAAAGAGCCAATGTATCAATCGTTGGCTGAATCATCTCTTGTTTTTTCTCTTTTTTATAAAGATCGATATAGGTTTGACAAATAGCCACATCATCGGCATGATACCAACGTCTGTAAGGACGCCAATGCGTCGAATCCTTTCCCATGGCCATCATGGCGTTGTAAATGGTCTTTGATTTGGTCGTCTCCCAGGCGGCAAACATACCGGCATAATAGGCACCGTTGGTCCAGTCGTTTTGTACATGACGGGGATGAGCGATTTGCCATTCGGCTGCTTTTACCATGGTGGCTTTAATTGTCTTCGGTTTAAAGACATCGTTACTCTTGGATTGTCCCCAAACGGAAACAGTCATTGACAGAAATAGGAGAATGAAAATGTTTTTCATAACACAGAGTTTTTATTTAAGTAAGTAATATATGTCGTATCATAAATGTATTTCAGACACGACAAATCAGTGGTGTTTACGCACACAAAAATAAGAATTATTTATTTCGCACAAAGATTCAAACAAAAAACTTTCCGGATTCTCCTCTTTAGGGATGTGTTTTATCCAAAGTAAAGAGCAAGGTACCTGCATGCACAAGTTCTTCCTGTGAAAGAGTGAACCGGTTCAATTTCTTCCCTCCTACTCTCACTTCTTTTATATATATATCTTCTGCGGACTGACGCTGGGATTCGATAACAAGTTCTCCTTTCGGATAATACTTCTTATCCAATTGAATGGTCACCTTATCAAAAACAGGAGAGGTTAAGACATAATTCACATCTCCCGGACAGGCCGGATAGAATCCCATCATAGAAAGAATAGCCCAGGCAGACATCGTTCCGGCATCTTCATTGCCTGGCACTCCTTTGGGAGCATTATGATATTTCTCTTTCAACAATTGCCGCACGATCTTTTGTGTCCGCCAGGCTTCTCCTTTAAAATAACTAAAGAGATACGGATAGGCGATGTCCGGTTCATTGGCGGCATCATAATAGCCTTTGTCAAAAACCATCTGCAGTTTATCGACAAATTTCTTTTCTCCTCCCATCAGTTTGGCCAGTCCTTTTATATCATGAGGTACATAAAAGGTATAATTCCAGGAGTTCCCTTCATGAAAACCGGGACTGGGTGCGAAGTTTTCTCCTTGCTTGGGATCAAAAGGCGTTAAGAAAGAGCCATCAGGCAAGAGCGGGCGCAAAGTACCAAACTCTTTGTCGTAATACTTTTTATACCCCATGGAACGCTGATGGAAGAGTTTGGCATCTTCTTTCTTTCCCAAGGCCTCTGCCAAGCGGGATAAATTCCAGTCGGCAATATAATACTCCAGTGCGTGAGAAACGGAATTATCATATTTCTCCCGAAGCGGAACATAACCCAACGAAAAATAATCATCTGCATCCGGGCGCAAGAGGTTAGATGCTCCAGGTGTTGTGGCTCCTTTACGCATAGCCTCATAAGCTGTTTCTACATCAAAAGTACGCAAACCTCTCATCCAAGCATCCACAATATAGGGTATCGAAGGGTCTCCTTCCATGGTAAAGGTCTCCCGCCCGTACAACTCCCACTTCGGCAACCAACCGTTTTCTTTGTACATATCTATCATGGTACGGATAATATCCAACTGACGCTCCGGATAAAGCAGGGTCATCAATGTACTCACGTTCCGGTACGTATCCCAAAGGGAAAATACGGTATACCGGTTTCCCGTCGTATGCCCTTCTTTAAGGCTTTCCATTTGAGGATAGGCACCGTTTACATCCTGTAAGATATTGGGATGGATCAACAAATGATACAATCCGGTATAAAATATGGTTCGTTCGTCCAAAGTACCTCCTTCAACCATTATGCGCGACAACTCCTGATTCCATTGGGTACGGGCAGCCGTATATACCTTATCGAAATCAAAACCGGGTTGTTCGGTTTCCATGTTCTCACGGGCATTTTCTATACTGACAAAAGAAACTCCCAATTTCACTTCTACCGCTTCATTTTCTTCGGTGTCATACGTAAGCCAAACACCTATATCATCTCCGCTCATTTCACGTGTATATTGGGTGTAGAGTTTGTATTTACCGGAATGAATGTCCCATTCGGCTTCTACTCCTTTCATATCCCGTTGTTTTTTCCAGTAGCCCATACGTTTGGGGGCTTTATTCACTTTCATCACAAAATAAATACGAAAGACTGCCTGCGGGTTATAACAGAAAGTACCTAACAACTTACTGCCTTCAATCTCCGTATTGTCAACAATACGAACCGTCGCTCCGGACTCATTCGTTAAACCTTCTCCTAAGTTTAAAAGAATATTTCCTTTTCCTTTGGGAAAGGTAAAGCGGCTTAAGCCTGTACGCAAGGTGGCGGTAGCCTCCGCTTTTATTCCATATTTTGTCAACATATTACTGTAATAACCCGGATGGGCTATTTCATCGGTATATTCACTGCCATACGTATGATAATCGACTGCTAACTCACCAGCGGTCGGCATAAGCAACAAACTACCTAACTCCGGACAGCCCACACCACTCAGATTCACATGGGCAAATCCGGTGAAGAAACGATTATCCGACGAATAAGGAGTGGACCACCATTGACTGTCTTTATCAAAACGATTTGTCTTCGATCCCATTACATTGAAAGGGGTGACACTCATCATGCCTTGGGGACAAACGGCTCCGGGATTTGTTGTTCCATAATTACTCGTGCCGATAAAAGGGTTCACATAATCTACTGGTTGCTGTGCGGATGCCCATAGATTGCATCCCAAGAAGAGGCTTAAAAGCGTTTTTTTCATTTTAGATTTGTTTTACTATTTTCCTTGTTGCAGGTGTAAATATACAAAAAAATGGAATTCCTCGTCTCTTATAGAGAATGGCAAGAGATAGGCTTATTCAAAAAAAAGAGACTGTCTCAAAATAGATTGAGACAGTCTCTTTTCATACAGCAGAAATTCAGGTCGTTATTCTATTATTTTCATATCCCGCAACCAGTCTTCTGCCCTATCAGGCCATTCATTCACAGCCATGCCTGTATCACGCATACCATAGCCATGCCCACCTTTACTATACAGGTGCATGCATGCCGACACACCGGCTTCTTTTAAGGCATAGAAATAAAACAAACTGCTGTTTATATACGATTTATCATCTTCCGCCTGAATAAGCATTGTAGGCGGAGTCGTAGAGGAAACTTTTAATTCCGGAGCCAATTGAAAATTTGCTCCATCCAAATAAGCAGGATATATCAATAGACAAAAGTCTGGATGACAACTGACCTTATCGTCCATATCCACAACCGGATAAGTACGTTCCGGTGTATTACTTAACATGGCTGATAAATGAGCTCCGGCAGAGAACCCCATCACTCCTATTCTGTCCGGATCAATACAGAATTCGTCCGCATGTGCCCGCACATATCCCAAAGCACGCTGAGCATCTTGCAAAGGTGCTTCGTGTTTTTGCAAACCTTCTCTGCGTGGAACACGGTATTTGAGAAGTATAGCGGTAATACCTATATCGTTCAACCACTCACAAATCTCATCCCCTTCCAGATCGTAGGCAAGAATATTATATCCTCCTCCCGGGCAAACCAAGACAGCTGCCCCTGTGGCGTTTTCCTCCGGAGCCGGATACACTGTAATAGTAGGAGCGCTTACATTGGTTATACGAAGAACCGAAACACCACCGGTTTTACCTCCATCGGTATCTGCCTTTTCTATTAAAGGATTCGTTTCACCCGGAGCACCCTTAGGAAATAATAAAATAGGAGATTCTTGTGCCATACTATTTATTGTCTGAGCAAATCCTATACACAGAAAAAGGATCCATTTTCTCATACCAGAGATTATTAATGAGTTATTACAACATATCAATTTCAAGGCGAATATAAATATCTTCTTTCATATCTCCAACAAAATTAGTGATTAACGTTTAACGAAAAGTTACTAGTGATTAGAGGTTAGTGATTAGTGATTAGTGATTAACGATTAATGATTAACGATTAATTCAGGCTCTATATTTTGATATCCAAACAATGGGTCAAGCTTCCATCCCCCACTGGTCGCCTGCGAC
>NZ_QVMG01000021.1 GCF_010500925.1 Parabacteroides sp. 52 | reverse complement strand
CTCACCACGCCGATGGTACTGCCCAAAAAGTGGGAGAGTAGGTAGCTGCCGTTTTTAAGAGAGAGAGTCTATTTCGAAAGAGATAGGCTCTTTTTTTGTTTACAGAGAGAGAGGGAGGGAGTTAACGGTTAATGATTAACGATTAACGAAGAGTGGTTAGTGATTAGTGATTAGTGTTTAGTGATTAGTGGTGGTCGCAGGCGACCAGGGGGGATGGAAGCTTGATCCATTGTTTGGATATCAAAAAAATACTCTCCAAATTACTCCTCCTTTGCTAAGGAGGAGTAATTTGTATCATTTAAGTTTTTTTTGGTTAATACGAAATGCTATGAAAAACAAAATAATTCATTCAGATAAGCTTCGTTTATTCGCCTAAAGCTTTGTATTCCTTGTTTTTGTATTTGTAAACCTGGCGATTAAAGGATATATTTACAACGTAAAGACTGATTGATTTAATTGTTTAGTTGGCATAAAACATGATGCCTCTTTATGATGGGAAAGAATTTTGTTTATCAAAACCGGAATTATGATTTTACCAAAACCGGAATTATGACAGGGGATGAATGATTTATATCATTTGTCCCCTGCTTTTTGAGTATTATAGAATTAATGTGTGTCAGTCATTACAAACTCCAGCTTTCCGCCATTTACAATGTCGGTATGTGTAATGAAAGGCGTCTGCAATTCTTTTCCGTTTAATTTTATACTTTGCACATACTTGTTCTTCGCCTTGTTATTATGGACTTTAATCTCAAAGAAACCTCCTGTCACCGGTATTTTAGCATAATGCACCATCGGTCTTCCCAAGGTATACACCGGAATGCCCGGACATACCTGATAGAAACCTAAAGCGCTCATCACATACCAGGCCGACATTTGTCCACAGTCTTCATTACCAATGATTCCATCGGGCTGGTTCAGGTAGAACTCTTGCAGGATATGATCGAGGTATTCTTGCCCTTTCCAGGGCGCATCCGTCCAGTTATAGAGATATGCCATATGGTGGCTTGGTTCATTGCCATGGGCATATTGTCCGATTAAACCGGTGATATCTCCGGAGGCTTCCCTGCCGTCAATCTGGGAGGAGGTGGTAAAGAGCGTATCTAAGCGTGTTTCCAATTCTTTCTTTCCCCCTATGGCTGTTATGAAATTATCCATGTCGTGGGGGGCAAAGAAGCTCCATTGGAAGGCATTGCCTTCAGTATAGTCGCTTTTCTGATGGGCGGAGTAACGTGGGTTGAACGGGGTACGGAAACTGCCGTCTCCCATCACAGGCCGCATCATCTTCGTTTCCGGATCCAGGTAACGTTTATAATAGGCTCCTTTGTCTGCATATGTTTTGGCTACCTCCTCATTACCTGCTTTACTAGCTATCTGTGAGATGCACCAATCGTAATAGGCCATCTCCAATCCCCAGGACACCGATTCGCTGATAGAGTCGGCCGGGACAAATCCCAGTTTCTCTTTATAATAGGGATGACGTGTAATCAGGTCTAATTCTCTTGTCCCTTTGAACTGCTTTGCCAGATCTTCCCGATAAACAGAAGAACGCACTCCGGCTTCTGTCCATAGGTTCATATCTCCCTCTGCCAGGTCTTTGGCTACCAGATCTGCCAATATAGATACCGCCGGATAGCCGACCATACAGCCTGTGTAATTCGAAGCCAGCGGCCATTTGGGTAATATACTTCCTTCTTTATATCCCTGTATCAGGCTTTTTCCCCACGTTGTAGCTAATGCCGGATCAATGATAGTCATAAGGGGGTGCAAAGCCCTGAAAGTGTCCCAGAGGGAGAAAACGGTATAATTCGTATAACCCGGCGTTGCCTGGTGAACCTTTTTGTCCATTCCGATATACTTGCCGTCTACATCCTGATACGCAAAAGGAGCGATCATGGTATGGTATAAAGCGGTGTAGAAGTTAACCATCACCTGCGGATCCGCCTGAATATCTATTTTACCCAAGGCCTTTTTCCAGACAGTGGCCGCTTCGTTACGCACCTTGTCGAAATCCCAATCCGGCAATTCCGCCATCATATTTCTTTCTGCCCCTTCCGGATTTACCGGTGATAAGGCCACTTTTACATACAGCGGTTGGTTGTTATTAAAGAATTTATAATGAAATTTCAGGTCTTCTTTCGAGTCTATCTTCAGAAAGAGGGAATCGTTTCGTTGCACCCCTCCTATATATTGATAAACAGTTTCGATAGGTTCCGAAAAGCTGATCCGGTAAGATATCGCATGCGCGTGTGCCCATCCCTTAGTCTTGAACGTGCCTTCTACGATGGAGTCGTTGACAAACATATATTCATTGCCCACCAGTCGGTGCCCCCAGTTCGGTTGCAGGATATGTCCGAGATCCAACATAACCCGTCTGTCTTCCGGATGGTCAAACGTGTATTTATGCAAAGCAACCCGATCGGTAGACGTTACTTCGACATTGACTCCGAAATTCTCCAATCGAACGGCGTAATAGCCGGGTACAGCTTTTTCCGTTTCTTTCTTAAAGGTCGCTACCGGTTTTAGGGAATCACTGCCCGAGAAAGGGAGCAATGCCACATCACCCAGATCACCGATCCCTGTACCCGAGAGGTGTGTATGGCTGAAAGCGTATATCACACTATCTTCATAATGATACCCACTGCTGGCATCCCATCCCATGATATGCGTATCCGGACTCACCTGCACCAAGGCGAACGGGCGGGTAGCCCCCGGGAATGTATGTCCATGAAACCCTGTTCCGATAAAAGGATCGACATGGTGTGTATTATCTGATAATCCGGCTTTCTCCTCTTGTTGACAACCAAACAACAGGCAGGATACGAACACAAAGGAAAGAAGATATAAGGATGTTTTTTTCATGATTATAAAATCTAATAGTTTGATCTACAAATATAGACATAAATACCTTATTCTTTATTTTTAACTCTACCCATTCTGATAGAATGATTATATTTGGTCGTTTGTTTCCCAGCATGTATAACATATAAACAATAATATCTTATGAAAACATCTGTTCAAAAACTCATTTGCAGTCTCTTCTGCCTTCTTTTCACAATGACTCTTTCAGCTCAAGAAGCGAAACAGGAAATTGCTTCCTATGTTGGCAACTGGACCTTTTCCGCGCCTGATGCCCCCGATGGTTACCAGCATGGGACGGCTAGCCTGAAAGAGGCAGAAGGCAAACTCTGCGCAGAGTTTACCTTAAGTGGGAATACCCTGAAAGCCGCTCCGTTCAAAAAAGAGAAAAAAGGGTATTCCTCTGTCCTGTATGTAGATGGATATCCTGTAAATATCCTCCTTTATTGGGAAGGAAAAACGTTGAAAGGAACAGCCGAAGCAGATGAGATGCAGATGCCTATCACATTCACCCCTGTTAAAAAGTAAGCTATCCCCTTCATGTTTACAGTTGTAGCGATTTTGTTTGGTGGAATCGGGGCGGGTTACTTCTTCCGCAAGGTCGAGATCCTCCAAAAAGTAGGCAGGCCTATCTCTTACACCATCTTCCTTTTACTCTTTTTGTTGGGCATAACCGTTGGCAGCAATGATACGATCGTAAACAATCTGGCTACACTGGGTGGCCAGGCTTTGTGTATTGCCCTGGCCGCTACCCTGGGCAGTGTGTTGGCCGCAAAGATAGTCTATCATTTCTTTTTCAAAGAGAAGCCGCGGTTATGAAAGGAAGTTTCGTGATAGTCGGTTTCTTTGTTTTCGGTTGCCTGTTGGGAAGAAGTGGATTGCTGCCGGAGGTGTTTCTCTCTCATGATCTCAGCCAATATGTGCTTTATCTCTTGATGTTTCTGGTCGGTATAAGTATCGGCAGCGACAAGAAGTTGAAAGAGATCCTTCGTAGCCTTCGTCCCAAGCTGTTGCTGGTACCTCTGGCTACAGTTGTGGGTACACTGGTTTTCTCGGCACTTGTCAGTCTGGTAATAAGCCGATGGACTGTCTTCGACTGCCTGGCTGTCGGCAGTGGCTTTGCCTATTACTCCCTCTCCTCGATCCTGATTACGGAGATGAAGACAGCCTCCCTGGGCATCCAACTGGCAACGGAATTAGGAACGATTGCCCTGATGGCCAATATTCTCCGGGAGATATTTACCCTCCTGGGAGCCCCTTTTTGGGTGAAGCACTTCGGACGACTGGCACCTATCTGTGCCGGGGGGGCGACAACTATGGATACCACCTTGCCTGTTATTACCCGTTATGCCGGTAAAGATTTAGTTTTTGTTTCTATTTTTCATGGCATTTTAGTCGATTTCACCGTGCCTTTTTTTGTCTCTTTATTCTGTTCCTTTTAATATTTTCTTCTCTTTCTCTCTATCCCCTGGCTTGTTATGAAAATAATTTAGTTATGCCGTGAATCTTTTGAAAGATATTTCTCTATCTTTGCCTTAAATATATAAAGACAAGCCTAATTATATGACCGCTAAATTTTTACTCTCTTCTGAAGATTCCTCCCGTAATGCCCTTCTAAAGAAAAAGATTATCCATCATTATGTTGCCAATGGCGATGCGACTATTGCTGAACTGTGCAAAGAGATGAACTTGAGTATACCTACGGTCACCAAACTGATAGGCGAGCTACAGGAAGATGGATATATAGTAGACTTTGGCAAACAAGAAACCAATGGGGGCCGGAAGCCCAGCATTTACGGGCTGAATCCTACATCCGGTTATTTTGTCGGAGTGGATCTCTTCCGCGATAAGATCAATCTGGGTATTGTTGATTTCAAAGGCGATAAAGTCTGCATCGAAGAGAATATCCCTTATATATTGGAAAATACGCCGGCAGCCTTGGAACAATTATGCCTGCGTATCGAATCTTTTATCACGCAGCTTACTATTCCGCGCGAAAAGATACTGGCCGTTGGAGTGAATATTTCCGGGCGGGTCAATCCGATTTCCGGATACAGTTACAGTATATTCTATTTCCAGGAGAAGCCACTTGCCCAGATTCTGGAAGAACGTCTTCGCCTGAAGGTGTATATTGAGAATGACACCCGTGCCATGGCCTATGGGGAATATATGCAGGGGGTGGTGAAAGGAGAGAAGAATATCCTTTTCATCAATATGAGCTGGGGGTTGGGAATCGGCATTATCATCGATGGAAAGATATATTATGGAAAGTCCGGTTTCTCTGGTGAATTGGGGCATTTTTGCATGTTCGACAACGAAGTACTCTGCCATTGCGGCAAGAAAGGTTGCCTGGAAACAGAAGCATCCGGCTCGGCCTTACACCGTAAAATATACGAACGTTATAAAGAAGGAAGCAGTACAATCCTTGCCCCTAAGATTGATAAAGGGGATCCAGTCACCCTGACCGAGATAATGGAAGCTCTTCAGAAAGAAGATGTCTTGAGCATTGAGATACTCGAACAAATGGGAGTAAACCTAGGCAAAGGCATAGCCGGCCTGATGAATATCTTTAATCCGGAATTAGTGATCCTGGGAGGTACCTTGTTCCATGCTGATGAATACCTGCTTTTACCTATCAAAAGTGCTATACGTAAATACTCCCTGAATCTGGTCAGTCAGGATACCGAATTCAAACTTTCCAAACTAAGAGAACGAGCAGGTATTATCGGAGCCTGTTTATTGTCTCGCAGCAAATTACTGGGCATTATCTGATTTCTTACTCGATACTATTCTCTCCTCCTAAAAAGTACCCTCAAAATCTAAGTACTAATCACTAATAATTAATTGTTAATTATAAATTGTAAATTATAATCTTTCACGCTTCACTCATCGTTCATCACTAATCACTAATCACTAATCACTAAACACTAAACACTAATCGTTAATCGTTAATCGTTAACCACAGGGATAATTTTAGTGTTGATAGCTATCGTCAGTAGTAACGATAGCTATCATCAGTAGTAANGTAGTAACGATAGTTATCATCAGTACTGACGATAGCTATCAACAGTAGAATATTCCGCATTGTTGCTTGTTCATCCCAATTTTTCTTTCAGGTAATGACCGGTATACGAGGTGGGGCATTGGGAAACTTCTTCCGGTGTACCGGTACAGAGAAGGTTTCCTCCGGCTTTTCCGCCTTCGGGTCCCAGGTCGATTACATAATCGGCGCATTTGATCACATCGATATTGTGTTCGATGATAACCACTGTATGCCCTTTGTCAATAAGGGCGTTGAAGGCTTTGAGTAAGGTTTTTATATCGTGAAAGTGCAAGCCGGTAGTCGGTTCGTCAAAGACAAATAAGGTAGGTTGTTGTTTCTCCTGCCCCAGGTAATAGGCCAGTTTTACCCGTTGGTTTTCTCCTCCGGAAAGGGTAGAAGAGGTTTGGCCCAATTTGATATATCCCAAGCCGACGTCCTGCAGGGGTTTTAGTTTTTTGACAATCTTTTTCTCCTGGCTATCTGCGTTTTTACTAAAAAAATCGATGGCTTGATTGACGGTCATTTCCAACACATCGTATATATTTGCCCCCTGACATTCCACCTCCAATAGTTCCGATTTGAAACGTTTTCCGTGACAGACATCACATTCCAGGGTGATATCCGCCATGAATTGCATCTCTACCGTGATCCGTCCGTCTCCTTTACATTCTTCACAGCGTCCTCCTTCTTTATTGAAAGAGAAATAAGCCGCACTGTAACCCATTTGTTTGGCCAATGCCTGCGTGGCATATAATTTACGGATCTCGTCGTAGGCACCGATATAGGTAACCGGGTTGGAGCGGGAGCTTTTCCCGATGGAGTTCTGATCGACAAACTCAATATTATTGACAAGCTGTATATCCCCGGTAATATCTTTTGCGTCCACAGTCAGCCGTCCGGCTTCATCCAGTTTTTGCTTTACTCCCTCGTAGAAGATGTCACGGATAAGGGAGCTTTTCCCCGATCCGCTGACTCCGGATACCACTGTCATTACATTCAAAGGGAATTTCACATCGATGTCTTTCAGGTTGTTTTTTCGTGCCCCTTTCACTTCTATATAGTTGTTCCATGGGCGACGGAAAGAGGGGACCTCTATTTTATCTTCGCCTGTCAGGTAACGGACGGTATAACTTTCGCTGTCATTCTTCAGTTGATCGATCGCTCCCTGGTAAACCACCTCTCCCCCTAAGCGTCCGGCCTGGGGACCGATATCAATGATATAATCGGCGGCACGAATAATCTCCTCATCGTGTTCCACAACGATAACGGTATTGCCCAAGGCTTGCAATTGGCGTAAGACCTTAATCAACAATTCCGTATCCCTTGAATGCAATCCGATGCTCGGTTCATCTAAGATGTAAAGAGATCCCACCAGGCTGCTGCCCAGAGAGGTGGCCAGGTTTATCCGCTGGCTTTCCCCTCCGGATAGGGAGGCGGACAGGCGATCGAGGGTAAGATACCCCAGGCCGACATCCAAGAGAAACTGCAGGCGGTTGTCTATTTCCGTGAGCAGGCGTTTGGCAACGACTGCATCGGTTTCGTCGAGTTTGAGGGTATCAATGAATGTCTTAAGCTCTGTGATAGGCAGGCTTACCAGCCGGGCAATATCCTGTCCGCCTACCTGCACATAGAGGGCTTGCGGTTTGAGGCGACTGCCTTTGCATACGGGGCAAACGGTTTTTCCCCGGTAGCGTGCCAACATGACCCGGTATTGTATTTTGTATACGTTTTCTTCCACAAAACGGAAAAAGGCATCGATGCCCTGCACTCCTTTCTTGCCGTGCCACAGAAGGTCTTTTTCTGCCTCTGTCAGGTCGTAGTAAGGACAATGGATAGGGAAATTATAGGTATCACTCTGGATAATAAATTCTTTCAGCCATTCTCCCATAACCTCTCCTTTCCAACAGACAACGGCGCCTTGAAAGACAGAGAGACTTTTATCCGGAACGACCAGGTTTTCATCAATACCGACTACTCTCCCGAATCCTTCACATTGGGGACAGGCACCCACCGGGTTGTTGAAGCTGAACATCATATCCGATGGCTCTTCGAAGACAATACCGTCTGCCTCAAACTTCTTCGAATACTCTTTCAATATCACTCCTTCCGGTGTATAGACACGAATCAGACAAGTACCATGTCCTTCGAAAAAGGCGGTCTCGGCAGAATCGGCCAAACGGCTTTTTAATGTTTTGTCGTCGGATACCGTTAAACGGTCTATCAATATTTCGATTACCGGCGACTGGAGTAGTTTCTCATCCGCCAACACCTCCGCCATACGATATACCGTATCCTCTATCGACAGCCGGGAATAACCTTCCTTTTGAAGAATCTCAAGCTGTTCCTGCATGGTACGGTCGGCCGGCAAAATCACAGGAGCATAAACGGCAAACTTTGTATTTTCGGGGAAAGAGAGGATTTCTTTGACAATATCACTTACCTGGTGCTTTTTTACTTCTTTACCCGAAACAGGGGAAATGGTTTTTCCAATCCGGGCATAAAGCAACCGCAGGTATTCATAAATTTCGGTGGAAGTACCCACTGTAGAACGCGGATTCCGGGTGTTTACCTTTTGTTCGATGGCAATGGCAGGAGGTATACCTTTGATGTAATCGGCCTCCGGTTTACTCATCCGCCCCAGGAATTGGCGGGCATAAGCCGAAAGACTCTCCACATACCGCCGTTGCCCCTCCGCATAGAGAGTATCAAAAGCCAGGGAAGATTTACCACTACCCGACAGACCGGTGATAACGACCAATTTATCGCGGGGGATCTCCACGTCGATGTTTTTCAGGTTGTTGACACGCGCACCTTTAATAAAAATAGAATTGCTCTCAGACATAAATACCCCTCCCATTTTAAAACCCGCAAAGTTAATCATTTTCTTCCTTTCAACCAATAGAGAGCTCTTTTAGGATTGAATCTACGCCTAATGATTTTATAGCTGATTTATTTGCAGTATGTGACTATTTCCGTATTTTTGTTGATCTTTTTACTCATTTAGAATAAGAAAAAATTGATGCACATGTCATCTCTGCCTAGTAAAGTGGTTGTGCTTTTTTGCCTGTTGTGGTTGGTTGGATGCAAAACAATACCGGTTACATCTCGCTTTGTGCCTGCCAAAGACGCCAAACATGAATTTCGTGGAGCCTGGATACAGACAGCCTTTCAGGGAGAGTATCAAACGATGACTCCGGAGGCGATGAAGAAAGACTTTGTCCGGAAGCTGGATTATCTGCAAGCTTGTGGTATCAATGCGATTATATTCCAGGTGCGTCCTGAGGCGGATGCCTTCTATCAGTCCGCATTAGAGCCCTGGAGCCGTTTCTATACCGGCGAACAAGGGAAAGCACCGGAAGGCAACTTCGACCTGATGGAGTTCCTGATAGAGGAATGCCATAAGAGAACCCTGGAGTTTCATGCCTGGCTGAATCCTTACCGTGTGAGTACGAGTGGCAACACCAAACTGGCAAAGTCCCACGTCTACCATCGTTACCCGGAACGTTTTGTCACTTACAACAAGCAGATCCTGTTTGATCCCGGCATTCCGGAAAACCGAGAGTTTATTTGCCGTGTCGTACGCGATATCGTTCTTCGTTACGATGTGGATGCGATTCATATGGACGATTATTTTTATCCCTATCCTGTTGCCGGCATGGCATTTCCGGATGATAAGAGTTTCCAGCGTTACGGGTTGACACAAGGATATACGGAGACTCAACGGGCAGACTGGCGCAGGGAGAATGTGAATGTGTTGATCAGTGAACTGAAACGTACCATCTTATTGGTCAAACCCTGGGTGCGCCTGGGTATCAGCCCTTTTGGCATCTACAGAAACAAAAAGAATACACCGGATGGTTCGGGAAGCGAAACCAACGGCTTACAGAATTATGACGACCTCTATGCCGACGTATTGCATTGGGTCAAACAGGGATGGATCGATTATAATATGCCCCAGATCTATTGGGAGATCGGTCATTCGGCGGCCAATTACAACACCCTGGCTGTCTGGTGGGATGCGCAGCATGTCTACGATTGCCATTTGTACATCGGACAGGATGTGGCGCGTACGATGAAAGCGGATCAGCTGACCCCGAAGATGCTCCTGGAAAGAGCTTTGCCCCGTGTCAGTGGCAATTGCTTCTGGCCGGCCAATGAATTGTTATGGAACAACAAAGGAGTAGCCGACAGCCTGAAACAAAACTATCATCCGTATCCGGCCTTAATCCCTCCGTACACACATTTACACGACCAGGCTCCTAAAGAAGTGCGGAAGCTGAAAACGGTATGGACCCCGAAAGGGTACGTATTGCGCTGGAAAGCCAAACAGAGTCCGACGAATCCGGAGCTGGCGCGTTACTTTGTCGTCTATCGTTTTGGAGAAAAAGAAGAGGTCGACTTAAATAACCCGGCGAAAATCGTCGCGATAACCTCTGATACAGAGTATATATTACCTTACGAAAAAGGGAAAAACAAATACAGATATATAATAACGGCTGTAGATCGCTTTCACAATGAGAGTTTAAAAGGGAAAGGTAAGAAAATAAAATTATAGGTTCCCCCATTATGCAAGACCAGAGATGTACAAAATATACGGACTGTGCTTCCTGTGATTTCTACCAGAAGCAGATCTTTAAATACAGGCAATATCCTAAAGGGATGTCTATCCCCCAGGAGCGTGTACTGCAAAACACGATGTATTTCCTGTTGAAAGGAGAAGTGCGGGTGAATAGTGAAGAACATCCGGATACGTTCTTTCGCGAAGGACAATTCATTATGCAGCCGATAGGGTCGCGGGTAGAGTTTCATATACTGGAGCCGGTAGAAGCTATTTTGTATTTGTTCGAACGTCCACAGAATATTTGCAACGACAGACACAACAAAGGAATGTCGATGGCATCGGGTGGGCATATCGGTTCGGTCGTGATGGATCTATGCGCTCCTATGCATACTTTCCTTTCGGGGATGCGGGCTTACCTGGATAGCGACCTGCGTTGCTCGGTCTTTTTGCAGTCGAAGCAGACGGAATTACTCTTTCTGTTGAATTGTTATTATCCGATTAAGGATTTGGCGGCTTTCTATTCAACCATTTACCGGTACAATAAGAGTTTCCAGTATTTCATCTTGCAGAATTATCAGCAGGTGAAGGATGTGGAAGCCTTTGCCCAATTAGGGGGATACAGTATATCTACTTTCCGGCGTATGTTTAAAGAGACCTTTGGCGAACCGGCCTACCAATGGATGTTGAAACGCAAATGCCAGGATATTCAAACCGACCTATTGACTACCGAACTCTCTGTTTCCGACATTTGTTACAAACACGGTTTTGAGTCGCTTTCCAACTTTTCGCATTTCTGCCGGGCTAATTTCGGACAGTCTCCCCGTGCCATCCGGGCAGAAAGGGAGAATGTATAAGGTTCAGCTATCTCTTAATGTTTTTCTTCCAGGGCCTTTTTCTCCTTTTCCTTTTTCCATTCTTCCACCCGCTTTTCATATTCTTTTTGGCTCTTTAACATATTCTCCCGGCTCTCATCTATCTTTTGTCGGGACTTCTCCGGGATTTCAGGCAACTTGTCAATCAGCTCCCGGAGAGCCTCCACAGTGAGTTTGCTTTTCTTTCCATCCGGAGCTAACATCGGTTCCTCCGTTACGCCGCGGAAGAACATATCTTCATAGAGTGTCTCAAAGAAATAACGGTGATAATGATATGTATCGGGCAGATTCGCCTTCTTTTTCAATAACTCGCGTACATAGAGACAGCGTATGAATATAGCTTCCTGACGCTTTTTTTCGTCCTTGTAATCTTTTACATGACTGGCGTTATACCACTTGACAATATAACTCAGTATATTTGTTTCTCCCAAATCCTTTTTATCCAGCCAGGCCTTATAATAAAGCCGGAATGCTTCTTCTCTCCGCCCATCTTTCTCCAATGTTTCCCCGCGGAACAACAAAAGCTGTTTCGCCAGGAAAGGATTCGGTTCCAATCCCTTTTCCGCTTTGTCGAAAAAGACATATGCCTTTTTACGGTCATAGGTTTTCCCATAGGCTGAACCCAACAATAGGTTCACATCCACAGCGGTGGTGTCTTTGGCATAGACCCATTCCAAAGGCTCAATGGCATGCATATACTGTCCGGCATAATATTTGGAACAGCCGGCATACTTAATTGTTAACAGGGTTGAGTCCCCTTCGGCCATAAGCTTGGAATAAAGCGTATCCGCTTCGGCATACATCTTATTCATATAGAGGCTCATGCCTCTGTTGCGTTTCAGGAGCAAGCTATTCGGACTATAACACAAAGCTGTGTCGCAGACTTCCAAAGCCTCCGAGATGCCCATTTCCCCACAGCGAAGCAAGGTGTTGACCAACGAGCTGGCAAGCCCGGCATTTTCTTTATTCGACTGGAAAGCTGTCCGGTAGTGCATGGCGGCAAAATCATACTCTTCCAGGCGGTTGTAACAATCTCCGATATGCCGTTGAATAACCGGATAATCTTCATCCGGATCAATCAACAAGGCTTCGTATTTTTTGATAGCCTCTCCATAATTTCCTATTTGTTGATGCAACCTGGCCAATTGATATTTCGCATAAAAATGCGTACTGTCGTTGGCTAATACCTGGTGAAAGTAAGTTTGCGCATCCGAGGTACGCCCCAGGCTTATAGCCACACGCGCCAGGTTATTCAACATGTCTATATTTGCCGTATCCTCCGCCAGACAAAGTTTATAGGTATCATATGCTTCCCGGTATTTCAATAAGCCTTCGTAGGCCTGCCCGAGCGTATACATCGTGGCATAATCGGTCGAATCGGTGGCTGCTTGTTGATTTATCATCGCTATAGCCTCGGCATACTGCTTTTTGTTCACCAAATCTTGCATAGTAGTGACTTGCGCTGTTCCAACCAGGGTGAAACAGCATAAAAAGAAGAGTTGTATTTTCATAAGTATTCTGTATTTATTGTAATCGGAATTGTATTGGAACTGTATATTTTACGCGAACAGGTTTGTTTCTTTGTTTTCCTGGTTTCCAAGGTGACATAGAGTTTACGACACGTACAGCCTCTTTATCCAAAGAAGGATCGACCCCTCTGGATACGGCGGCATCGCTCACGGCCCCGTCTTTATTGACAACGAAAGAGACAGTGACCCTCCCCTGGATACCGTTTTCCTGGGCAGTCACCGGATATCTCACGGTATTTTTAATATAATCCAACAATGCTTGATCTCCTCCCGGGAAAGAAGGCATCTCTTCTACGACAGTGAATACATGTTCACCCAGGTCTTCTTCCTCCTCGGCAAATACGGGAGGTGGTGGGGGAGGTGCTTCCTGATTCGTTTTTTTCGAGTGGGCACGGTTCTTATTGGCCGAATAGAGAGCCAAGACTTTGCTTTTCTTTATTTGTATCTCCATATCGCTCTTCTTCACCTCCAGTCCATCCTCGGTTATGGTTATGACCTGCGGGGGAGGTGGGAGAGATTCATCCTCTATCTCTGCCAAGGTTAATAGTGGGGTATGATCTTCTTCTATTTGTAACTCGTCCGGAGATAAGAATTCTGGTGCTTGTACGGCAAACTTCTTTACCTGCCGGGTCAGACGGGCGACAGCCTCTACATTGCTGAAAACCATCAGTAAGAACACCAGCGGAATAAACACCAGGTACTTCGCGCGACTTATTGCCCGGCTACGCCTTTTGTTCATCATGCCGATCCGGTTCTTCAGATGCAAGACATTAAAGCTATTGTATAAATTCGTCGATTCTTTATGATGGTGGGCCAGGCCAAGCAGATGATATTGATAACTCTTGCTGTCGTATCCCGCCTGAATAACCATATTATCGGCCAGGTATTCCAGGTTATGCCGTACCTCTCTTTTCAATAACCAGACAAAAGGATTGAACCAAAAGACAAGGGTAATTATCTCACAAAGAATGACATCTATCGAGTGCCATTGGCTGACATGGGTACATTCGTGTGTCAATATCTCCTCCATCTCTTTCTCCGAATGGCTTGCAGGATGGATAAAGATCAAACGGAAAAAAGAAAAAGGACCTGCCGGTTTATTCAACGCATGCACAGCCCTCCCTTGAATCACTTGCTTCTCACTCTTACGGGCCAGCCAGAGAATACTTCCTAACTGCACATAGAAACGCACTGCCAATAATAAGAGAATAGCTATATATAGGATGCGCCCGCCTACGTTCAACACCTGAAGCCAGGAAATAGGGGCATCCACACTATCGACCGTCACGACCGCTTCCGGTGCGATGATGGATGAATAGATATAAATCACTTCTGCAATGGGCTCCTGTTCTTTCAACCAGTCCTGGATATTCAGGAATGGATAAAACAAAGCCAGACCAAAGAAGGCTAACAACACAATACGGCGCAACTTAAAAAATGTGTCTTTATAAAAGAAGAGCCGGTAGAAGGCATAAAAGAGTGCAAAAGCAATATTCACCTTCAAAAAGTAGGCAAATTCCGGTGTCATAGGGGAATAGGTACTAGTTTAAATTATTCTTTCCCTTTCTCAATCATATCGATGATCTCTTTCAAATCATCCGGCGAGATTTTCTGCTCCTTGGCAAAAAAAGAAACCATCTCTTTGTATGAGTCGGCAAAGTAGTTGGTTACCACTCCACTCATAAACGTACGTTTATATTCACTTTCTTCTATTAATGGATGATATTCATATGTGTTGCCGTTGCGTTTGGCTTTCACATATTTCTTGCGTTCCAGGTTTTTCACGACCGAGGCCAGGGTGGTGTAGGGAGGTTTCGGCTCCTCGTAGGTAGCCAGGATATCTTTTACAAAACAAGGGGCTGTACGCCATATCCGACGCATCACTTCCTCTTCCTGAAGGGTTAACTTTTCCATCTTATTCAAATTATGAGTACATTACAAATCTACGAATCAATCGTAAACATACAATAAGAAAGGAGTTAAATAGTATTAATAATGAGGGAAAGGGTTTATTTACGGATTATTTTTTGCCGGCAAATGCCTTTGTTTGTCCGGACAGAGACAATATAGAGCCCCGCCTTTTGCCCATAGAGAGAGAGGGTCGCCTGTGAACTACCTGGAAAATGTTGATCCGCAAGTACGCATCCGGCAATATCAAAGAGGGTAAGCCGGTTCATACTCACCCCTTCCGGGGCATGGACACATAAGGCATCCGGCGTCTGGGTGAATGACAAGGCCCATTCCGCCGCTGATTCGATCGATTGATTACCCACCGGGTTCTTTTTATAAAGATCCAATCGATCGACAAACCCCGGTTCATACCTCAACACGCGCCAATCTTCCTGGTCCACGCGATAATACATCTGGAGATAATCTCCTTCCTCTACCTCTTGGGTGACGACCAGGGGAATACCTTCATTCTCCCAGGTCAAATATCCTCCCCGCAATTGCATGGTCATAACTTCCAACTGGTCCTTGATCTCTCCTTTCTTATTCAGATGAAATATGCCCAGAGATAAATCAGCCGGATGAAACCCATAATTACATACATAGGAATAATAAAAGAGAAAAGGTTCTCCTTGTACAATGTGTGACACATCGGTATACAACCCATAGACCACCGGCCGGTCTTTCAGATCGACATTCCTTCCGTCATAATCCATAAAGAATAATTCATAGACAGGGGCTGTGCCGGGAATCGCTTTTTGCATACCGATGACAGCATCCTGATTGTAGGAGTAACCCGCCCCGTCTTTGGCTCCTCCTACTCCCTCTGCTCCCGGATCTAAAGCGGATAAGAGGAAGAAGCCTTCCGAGATCCCGCTCCATCCCCAGTTGACATGGAAATAGTTGTTTGCCATATACCCGTCGATCACAAACTGATGCCCACCTCCGTATTTCGACTGCCCGGCATACAATACCACTCTTTCTTCATCCAATTCATTCCGTATCAGTGCATTCCAGGCATCGGCAGTATACAGATTGCGATAGACCAGATAGGTTGCGTTGTCATATCCAAAATGCGTAATCAATGCTTTCTGGCAATCCAGAGAGGTTGCTCCGCTGGAAGCCGCGCTGTAATTCATATTCACCGCCACGCCGGCATGGTAGATCAGGGTGGCTACCGCCTTGCCTTCTTCCGCACTCCAGGTTGGCACCCGGTACGAGGTCCCATTCTTATTTTCATTCGCATACGTATATGCATGCAACATACGATCCCAGGCATAGGGAACTTCAAAAGACTGCGAAAGATTAAACTTCTTATCCTTCGAAACATAGCTGTTACTGCCGCTGCCTTGTTTCGGCCATTTATGATAATGCATGGCAATGCCCATGGCTGTAGCCATACAACCTGCCGCAGAACGTGTCGTGCCGTCTACCGGACAAAGGTCGTTATACGGTGCCTCCTGGTCCCACCGGGCGGTGGTAAGAATATAGGCATCGCCCGCCGAGCGACGTACATTTCCTTGCAATAGATCATTCCATTCTCGCACCACATCCGAAGTTGCCTCAATCCCTTTCTCCTGTATAAAAGCGATCTCCTCCTCGTAAGTCAACAGCCAATCCCGTAGATTGGGTGGCATATCTTCCGCCTGAAACTGCCCTTGATCGGCATAACCCAGTATCGGACAAGCAGCATCCTGCCCGGATACAATCACAAAACCACCCGCTCCCGTCACATTGTATACATAAAAAGGAGCTGTTTCCTCCGGTAATACCGCTTTTGTAGCCAATTGACTCCCGGCATATACCAACTCCAACGCTGCTCCGGCCCGCAAGGCAGAGGAAGCTTGCACAAAATGCGTGGCCACCGTATGAGCCGTTTGCCGGTTAACCTTCTCGGCAGAGAGAGGGGCTCCTATGAAAAAGAAGGTAATAAGTAAAACAACAAAACTGTTTTCAGGAGACAATTTACTGTGGGACATCGTGTTTTCTTTCGTTAGATTTATACAAATATACATATTTCATAAGAAGAAATACGGTTGTTTTTTATTTATTGCCTATTTTTGACAGCTCAATCCACACTTAAAATAACGCCGTTATGAAGACTGTTTTATCTGTACTAGGGGGAAGCCTACTATTTCTCTTATCCTTTTCTTGCCAAAAGGAGACACATTTTATGAACGAAGAAGCCTATCGCCTGGAGGTGGAAAAAGATTTTCAGGCCAAACAAGCGGCTCTGCCGGAGGGTGACCTCTTTGCCATTTTTCAATCTCCTCTGACATTGAAAGAAAAGGAAGCCCTCACCTTTCTCTATGCCTACATGCCTGTGGGGGATCTGACGGATTACGACGGAGACTTCTATCTTCGGAATATACGTACCTCCTTTCAGACACAAAAAGAAATGCCCTGGGGGAAAAGTATTCCCGAAGAGATCTTCCGGCATTTTGTATTACCGGTACGGGTAAATAACGAAAACATGGACGAGAGCCGCAGCGTCTTCTACGACGAATTGAAAGAACGGGTGAAAAATCTCTCTCTGTATGAGGCCGTATTGGAAGTCAACCACTGGTGTCACGAGAAAGTAATCTACACCCCCTCCGATGCACGTACCAGCTCTCCCCTGGCCTCCGTTCGTACCGCTTATGGACGGTGCGGCGAAGAATCTACCTTTACAGTGGCCGCCTTACGAGCAGTAGGTATCCCCGCCCGCCAGGTGTACACCCCGCGCTGGGCTCATACGGACGACAACCATGCCTGGGTGGAAGCCTGGGTAGATGGAAAATGGTATTTCCTGGGAGCCTGCGAGCCGGAGCCGGTACTGAACCTTGGCTGGTTCAATGGTCCTGCTTACCGCGGTATGTTGATGCACACCAAGGCTTTTGGCAACTACCAGGGACCGGAAGAGGTGATGGAGGTAACCAGTGCCTATACAGAAATCAATGTGATCGACAACTATGCACCGACAGCCAAAGTCTTTGTCTCTGTCGTGGATACGGAAGGCAAACCCGTTGCCGGAGCGAATGTGGAGTTTAAGATTTACAACTATGCGGAATATTATACCGTTGCCAATAAAAAGACCGATTCCACCGGGGAAAGTTTTCTCTCGGCAGGCAAAGGGGATATGCTCGTATGGGTTACCAAAGACGGTGCATTCGGTTATAAGAAAGTATCCTTTGGCAAAGACGAGAAAGTAACGATCGTCCTGGATAAACAACCGGGAGATACAGAAACATTTACTTTGGACATCGTGCCTCCGGTAGAAGGATCCATTGCCGTGGAAGTAACCGAAGAGCAAAAAGAAACAAACACCTGCCGTTTAGAAGAAGAAGACAATCTGCGAAATCAATATGTAGCGACCTTCTATACCAAAGAAAAAGCCCAAGCCCTTGCCGAAGAATTGAATATTGACCCGGTGAAAACGGTAGAATTCATGATCGGGAGCCGGGGAAACTGGCAAGCTATCGAAGAATTCTTACGTGAAACACCGGCGGAAAAACGAAGGACCGCCCTGGATCTTTTAGGCGTAATCTCGGCCAAGGACCTGCGGGATACGCCCACCTCGGTATTAAAAGACCACCTCATTCATACGCCGCAGAGCGAAAGTGAAGTCTTCACCCGCTACATCCTGAACCCACGCATCGGCAATGAACTACTAACGCCTTACAAAGCGCAACTGGCTAAGCTGGAACCCGGCATGGAAGAGATGAAAACAAATCCGCATCTATTGGTGGAATGGGTGAAAAAGAACATAAAAATAAACGATCTATTGAATCCGCAACGCATTCCAATCACTCCTTTGGGTGTCTGGAAAGCCAAGGTTGCCGATACCGGTTCACGGAATACCTTCTTTATAGCCGTAGCGCGTAGCCTGGGCATTGCCGCACGTATCGAACCGGTAGCCCGGAAAATCCAATACCAGAAAGAGGGTAAATGGATTGATGTAGACTTTGAGGCAGAGGTACAACCCATCAACCGCCAAGGGCAATTAGTCGCCACCTACAAAGCTATCAAAATCATTGACGACCCGAAATACCGCAGCCATTTCACCGTATCCAAGATACAACCCGATGGAAAATTACAGACACTCAACCTGCGGGGAGGAAACAGGAATGTAGATATGGGGACAGGGAATGCCTGGAGTGGCATACTTAAAAACCCCTTCCCTTTGGATGAGGGACATTATATGTTGACCACCGGCACGCGGATGGCTAACGGCAGCGTATTGAGCCAGGTCTCTTTCTTCAACATTGAAGCGGGGAAAACGACACAAACCGACCTGGTGATGCGCGAAAGTGACGATGAAATCGCTGTAATTGGCAACTTCAACTCGGAAAACAAATACAAACCCATCGGAGCCACAGACGCTGTGAGTATCTTATCGACTACCGGTCGCGGATACTTCATCATCGGTATATTAGGGTCGCGCCAGGAACCGACCAACCACGCCATGCGTGATATTGCTGCCGTAAAGGATCAACTGGAGAATTGGGGGCAGAAGATGGTCTTGCTTTTCCCTGACGAACAAGGATACAATCGTTTTGATGCGAATGAATTCGGAGCCTTGCCGGCAACTATCACCTATGGTATAGACGTGGATCATACGATACAAAAGGAGATTGTGGAGGCGATGAAACTAACCCATGCAGAGACACTGCCGATCTTTATCATCGCAGACACCTTCAACCGGGTTGTCTTTGTGTCGCAAGGATATACAATTGGGGTGGGCGAACAATTCATGAAAGTCATAAATAAGTTATAACAAACAGGAGGATGTGTCGATCGTCGACACATCCTCTCCTTAAGAACAATGGGAAATCATATACAGTCCGTATGCATCTATTGCGCCTCCAGCACAAAGATCCATACCGTTTATTTTGAAGCGGCGACCGTCTTGGGTAGATTGTTGGGAGAACGCCAACTGAAAGTCATAAACGGAGCCGGTTCCATCGGACTTATGCAAACCGTATCGGATGCCACATTGGAAGCCGGGGGAACCGTAACAGGCGTCATCCCTCGTTTTATGGTGGAAGAGAAGTGGAATCATCCCGCTTTGACAGAGACTGTCGTGGTAGAGACTATGCACGAAAGAAAGCAGCTCATGGCCGACCTTTCCGATGCAGTCATCGCCCTGCCCGGAGGTTGCGGCACCTTAGAAGAACTGTTAGAGATCATCACTTGGAAGCAATTGGGCCTTTATTCAAAACCGATTGTCATCCTCAATACCAACGGATATTTCGATCCTCTCCTGGCCATGCTTCAGCGTGCCATTGACGAAGATTTCATGCGTGACCAACACGCTGCCATGTGGGCCGTAGCCGATAGCCCCGAAGAGGCCGTAGATCTTATCTATTCCATGCCCTTATGGGATAAGAACAACCGAAAAATAGCAGCGATTTAATCGGGGATTTCCACCGGAAGGGAGACTTTGTTGACTGCAGGGGTACGGACGCCGGGTTTTAGTTCGCCATTGACGATAATCAGTTGGTTCTTATACCTCACTGCACCGGCGCCGGCACGGGCTAATTGTTCATATGCTCCCCATACTTCCCAGCTCTTTGTCAATGTATTATACGCCAATAACTCTTTGTTAAAGGCATACCATTCCACCGGATGATGCATATAAGCGGCAGCTTCTGCCTGCAGGGTTTCGAGCGTTGCCTGGTCGTCTGTCGCCCGGGCTACTTCCATCCTGCGGGGACGATCCACGGCTGTCAGGAAACGATTCCGGTTTACTCCACCCATAAAATAGATCAGGTGCTCTTCACCGGCAACGCCACATCCTCCGGTCAGTGTACGCAAAGAACCATCAGCGAACGATGGAAGCGCAGTTTCTTCACTCCATCTCTTTGTCGAAGGGGAGTAGACCAACAGATTCGTAGGTACCTCCGCCGCCTTATCGCCATCAATAGGAGAGAAGCCTCCGGCGAGATAGAGAAGTGTCTCTTTCCCCTTATTTTGTGCAACTAATACCGGCTGCACACGCGCCACACCCGGGAACGATTTCTCTTTCTTCCAACCCTTTTCTTTTTTCTTCAGATCCAGACTGTAGAGCCCATTTGCAGGTTCACCATCCGCATTGCCTCCCGCCACATAAACAACCGAACCGATTGCCGCAGCCGCAAAGTTATCCAAGGCGGTAGGCAAGGAGGGCAGAGCGGTTAGTTTCGTTTCATTTTTCTCATTCAGTACAAGGAGAAAGGCATCTTTCAGGGCTTGATCCTTGTTATTTCCACCTATGCAAACAATCCCTTCCGGAGTAGCTACCGCAGCTCCGTAGGCGACCTTCTGGGGAAGATGACCTATCCTCTCCCATTGTGCAGATTCGTTTTGCAGATCCAATACAAATATCTCATCGTAATACCGTTTGATGCCCCCTTCCGTCACCGGTTTCTCCGGAAAGTTACAGCCTCCGGCCACAATTAACCGGTCCTTCCATACCGCCGTAAAAGGGGCGGACACCCCCAGAGATGCCGTTGTTTCCGTTCCCGGAAGATCAGCCAGTTTATTCCATTTCATCGTATCTTTTTTATTATTTGTTTCTATTTCTATACAAAAAGTAGAGGCAGGCAAGCCCTCTCCATTGACTAAGTTGGCACGCGTAAACGGTTGCCATCCATACCGCACATACCGGGGATGCTTCACGCCTTCACTCCTTACCCGTAACCGCCCGTTTTCCACAACCGCAATTGCCGGATGAAACAGTCTATCCTCCCCGGCCACTTCAAAGGTGCGCAAGCTTTTCTGATCAGAACTTGTCAATCCTTCGCCATAATCGAAGGTCAACCAGACTCCTTCCGCTTCCGCCGTCGCCGTTTTCACCAACGGCCCTGAGGGCGTCCATGCAAAGCCATAGGTCTTACAGAGAGCCCAACGTGCCAGCCTCTCACCGATCTCTTTCTTATACCGGGGATGTACGTCCAAAGAATCTCCCCGGTCGCTGCTCACCGCCATACCTACATTTGGAATCTCTTGCATCATACGCCGCTGGCTATCACGAAACTGTGGCCAGGAGGGACGGTTGATACCGGAAAGCTGCACATAATGAAACGGTAATTCTTTTCCCCAATACCTGCGCCAACTCTTCACCAACAAAGGGAACAGCCGTTCGTGCGCCTCTATATTATGTGCATTCGACTCGCCCTGATACCATAGAACGCCCTTCACAGGATATTGCTGCAACGGCAGAATACCCGATTCGAACAAATAAACCGGTTCATAGGGATGGCGTTGCCCTTTTATCTCCGAGCGGCGGATATTCTGTGCCGCCCGTTCCCGCACCCAGGGTTGGATGAAGTCGTTCCGTGTCCAGTTTGAAAGAATATCTGGGAAGTCAAACTCCAAGGTCTTGCGGTCGATCCATGCTTCCGTAGGCGACCCACCGACAGCGTTGATAATCAAACCCACCGGTACATGCATCTGTTCCGTCAGTATCCGCGCAAACGAAAACGCTATCGCCGAGATGTTTTTTGTATTTGACGCATCACAAAGCTGCCAGGCAGTATCTTTGAAATACTGGAGGTTGTTGAGTGAATCCATCACCGTTTTATCCCATTCCACCGCATTTGTCAGCCATAACGGCTTAGAGTCGAACACCCGGATATCCGGCCGGGTGGCGGCATAAGCCAGTTGCTCTTCCACCTCTTCTTGCACACTTTCTTTAAGCATAAATGCCATATTCGATTGTCCTGAGCACAACCATACCTCACCAACGGCCACATGTTCGAACCGCAGTGTTTGGGTAGGTGAAGCCACCTCTAAGGTAAGTGCAGGGCCGACCTGCAAAGGACTCAATGTCACATTCCACTT
Organism: Parabacteroides sp. 52; assembly: GCF_010500925.1. Lineage (GTDB taxonomy): Bacteria > Bacteroidota > Bacteroidia > Bacteroidales > Tannerellaceae > QVMG01. The sequence goes on along the minus strand of NZ_QVMG01000021.1, from coordinate 13,580 downwards.
TCCATCGGCTCCCGTCACGGTTTCCTGTTGTTGGTAACCGATCGTCACGCGGATCCGTTCTCCGGCATTCGCTTTGCCTTGTATACGCAAGGGTTCGCCGCGTTGCAACACCATGTAATCGCTATACACAGAAGCCATCTGCAAGCCACCATAATCACCCGTCAGGACGCTATACACCTGCGAAGCAAGGATGCCTGCCCCCGTACTATCCGGATGCAGGGCATCGGGCAAAAGATCGGGGCGGTGATAGAGTGGCTCCTGCAAATCGATAAGTCCTGTTCCGGCAGTCAGAGCGATCTGTTCAATCAGCTCCTGTATCTGCCAGTACCAGTCTCTGGTGCCGGATTTAAACCGGGAGTGCGCATAGGTGATCGGCGTCATGCGGCAGATCCATATCTGGCAGCCCGGGTTCACCCGGCGAAAAGAATCGATCAGATCGATATAATTTTGCACGAATTCATCGCGATAATGCGGCCAGTTACGGGGATCGGTATCATTCAATCCCAGATGAATAATCACCCGGTCGGCTGCAAAATCCAATGCCTGGGTATACTCCTTCTGGCGGATATAAGGCATATGGCCTTTGGATAGGAGTGTCGCTCCGCTGCGTCCGAAGTTTTTCACAGCGTAACCGTCGCCCAAGAGGCGTTGCAGTTGTGCCGGATAGGCGTTCACCTCCCGGTTTTCCACTCCGGCACCGTAAGTCACACTATTCCCCACACAAGCCACCTTGATCTCTTGGGCCTGCAAGAATAAAGGGAAAAACAGGCATAGGAAGAGTCGTATTTTTTTCACTTTATCTCCTTTTATCCGGTGAATACAGCAATCCTTCGACCTCTTTCTTGCCATCGGGGGTGACAAAGACGAAGGTGTACATCCATTTCACCAGCCTTACTTCGCGTGTCTGGAATTTTCCTACGGGCAATTTCAATAAGACTTTATTCCAGCCTTTATTCAAGGTGACGGGAATAGGCGGACGGGCTTCGAAGTTTTCATTGCCCAAGGGAATTTCATTCGAGTGCACAGTATGTGTTGCCGTCCATGTGGGAGGGTTTATCTCGTTATCGTTCACCCAGATACGACTCTCTTTATAGTCCCATTTGCCTTGTGGAGGGGGTAAGTCTTTCTCGGAGCGGCTGTAGTTCTGGGTGCAAGCCCAGAGGCCTACCTCCTGTTTGCGCGGCGACCATACCCAGGTCCAGGCATACGCTGTATGGTCGGGTTGCGGTTCTTTATAGAAAGAAGGAACGGTGTTTCCCCATACATGGCGCAGGTAGATACCCGCTCCTATGGCTTTTTGAGAGGCATAATTTTTACCTTCATAGAGATAGTTTTCTGCCAGCTTTTCTTCCGGTGGAAAGGCCTTTTTCAGATCTCCTCCGTTCGGGAAGGCATCCGAGATACGCCATTTCACATTCGATTGCCGCACATAGGCAAAAGGATATCCTTCGAAGTATATTTCTTTATGCCGGAGCATCCGCGATTCGAAGGCGGCAAAGTCGCGGTAATCTTTCGTCCCTTCCAACCCGATCAGGCTGCCCCGGGTATAGAAATACTCCTCTTGTCCGCCCTGCCAGGTACGTTCGGCCAGGGTAAGCATGGCGGGATAAAAGCCATTTTCCAACAGAATATGTTGTTCCTCTGCCAATTGGCGGTCGTTCCAGACGGCGATCACCGCACCGGCATAGTCGTCACTGCCCTGTTGCTGCTCTGCCACATTGCTGTAATAAAGGGCTGCCAGGTCGGCAAAGGCATCGTAATGGTTGATGTAATGCAGGCGGGAGTCGATCACCGGAATGCCTTTGTATGGCTTTCCGCGGGAGCTCCACATCTGCAACATATCGATCTCTCCCGCTTTGTATGTCCAACCGGGATTCCAGGAGATGGCTTTCATGCCTTTCGATCGTACATATTCGACCATTTCATCGACAAAAGTGGGGTTGGTAAACCGCACCTCATCCGTGCCGATATGCAGGTAGGGCAGTCCGGCAAAGAGTTCGCAAGCCTCATCGACCAGGAGTTTCAGTATCTTCATTCCTTCCGGACTTTGCATGTCGTGGCGGAAGGTACGCTTAAAGGCCTCACTATGTCCCGGCATCTCTATTTCCGGAATCAAGGTGACACCTTGTTCCCGGCAGAAGGTCATCACTTCGCGTACCTCCTCCTGCGTATAATATTTCCCGGGCAGGCGGGTCATATGAATAGAATCGTTAAGCATCGGGAAGAGCTTACTCTCCAAGCGCCATGCCTGGTTGTCGGTCAGGTGCCAGTGAAACACGTTGATCTTATACCGGGAAAGCATCGCTATCTCCCGCTTGAGTTCTTGCACAGAGAGATAACCCCGTCCCACATCGTGCATAAAACCACGCACCCGGAAAGCCGGCCAGTCTACAATACGGCAGCCTGCTACCTCGGGGCGGGAGCCTTTCAGCCGGGTCAGTTGGCGCAGGGTCTGCACTCCCCAGTAAAGCCCCTTTTCGGTAAGGGCCTCGATGGTAATGGCCGAAGCGGTTACTTTCAACCGATAGCTCTCCTGCGGATTGACTGCTACGCCTTCGATATGATCGACCAAAGAGAGGGAGATCGTCTTGCCACCGGGTCGGCCGCCCAGGGAGATACCGTTTTCTTCCAGCCAGAGGATGAGCAACTTTCTATGTGTCTTCTCCCCTGAAAAGGCTATTTCCCGTGCGGAAAAAGTAGATCCACTCCAGTCTACCTGCTGTGGCAACGGCAAAAGAGCCGGTCGTTCCGCCGCAGAAAGGCATAAGAAAGAGAAAAACAAGAACAATAAGAGGTGAAATTTTCTATTCATATATGTACTATTTAAAGATATTTCTCAGTCAAAAAGGGGGGATATTCTATTGCCGATGGGCATCAGCAATATTGACGATGCCCTTCAGCAATATTGTCGATGCGCATCGGCAATACTGCTGATGCGCATCGGCAACAGAAAACTCAAGGCACTCTGTTTAGAATATCCTTCAATGGGATTGCCTGGAACACCATATGCGCCGTACTTCCTTCGTACAGGATACCTACCGTTTCGCGATCGATCATCGTCAGGCAGGAATACCCCCAGCCGTCCGCCTCGTCAATCATCACCTGGTAGGCTTGCGGGAATGTCAGTCCCCCGTCGAGGCTGGCTTTGATGGTGATATGGTTGCGTCCTTTTACAGTATCCGGATTCGAAAACAATAAGATATCCTTTCCCAGTATATTCTCTTTGGCCGGTATCTGTATGAGGCTGGCCATGCATACGGGTTCGCGCAATACATTGCGGGAAGAAGGATGTTGTTCCCAGGTCATGCCTAGGTCTTTGGTGGTATAAACGGCCCGGCTTCCTCCGCGGTTATCGCGCATATTAAGCATCAATACCCCCGGTTCTGTTTCCGCCACCTGCGCTTCGGTCGTATCCAAGCGGGGAGCCGTATGCAGATGCCAGGTCTTTCCCCTGTCTTTGCTATAGATCAGGCAAGCACTGGGTAGTCTTTCTGCGTTGATATATTGGGCAGCAAACACGAGGGTACCATCCTGCATGGTGATACCCATGCCTGGTCCCTGCAACAGAAAATACCAGGAAGGGTCTTTTACCTGTTCGGTGATATTGATTGGTTTCGACCAGGTCTGCCCGTCGTCGTCGCTATAGGCAAGCATCAGTTGTGCTGTCTTATGATCCATCCCCTGCTGGGAATTAAACCAGGCACGTCCGTTGCCCATTCCTTGTGTCCAGGCGGCAATCACCCAAAGGCGTCCGGTCAGCCGGTCGACCAGGATAGCCGGGTCGCCCACTCCATTCTGTGAACGGGGGAAACCACCTGTTTCTCCAAAACTCATGGCAATGCGCATCGGTTCCCAGGTCTGTCCTTTATCCGTACTGCGGCTGACACCTATATCGACACACTCCTGGAGGTCGGCGCTGTTGTTGTAGCGCACATCGTAAACCCCCACCAGGCTGCCTTTAAGGGTCGTCACGATACCCGGAATACGATAGGCGGCAACCCCGTCATCGCCGGCATGACGCACGCCGACACCCATACGAAACAGATAAGGTTCCTGATCTGCATAAGCCAGTGTGGCGGGTTGTTTGTCCATCCATACCTTATCTACTGCCAACGACCATTTATTCGTCAGCGAAGCGGTAGGTTTCATTTGCACGCTTACCCAGAAATAGTTGATGCCTGGGGTTAATGCTTTATCCGTTTTGAAGGTGAGTTTCCTTCCGGGTTGTAATACTTCACCGCATAGAACAGAGTAAGTCAAATTCGCATCCCGCGTCTGTCCCGGTTTATCCCGGTGTATGTAGGCATTGGGAGCATAGCGTTCGCCGGAACGGCTGGATACTTGTATCGCCTCTGTACCTCCATAATACAAACGCACAGCAACTATATCTTGCAGGTTCGTTTCTTCTCCAAAAGAAAGAGAGATCTCATGCAGCCGTTTCCCCTCTTCCGCTTTCATACGCAGGAAATAAACCGCATTATCCGAACGTTCGAGCATTACCGGAACGCGGTTTTGTTTCACTTGTACGGTATCTGTTGCTTGTAAAGAGTATAGGGTGGCAATGAAGAAAAAGAAAGAAAGAATGAATCGTTTCATCTCCATGTATTTAAATGTTTTTACTTGTATGCTGTAAATATATGAACTATTCAGCGATTAACGCTTGCATTTTATTTTCTTTATGGGGTTCCGCTATTTCCTTCGCACCGCCTATAACGCTTGTCCATATAAGTGTTCTCTTTTTTTCATAACTCGCTTTTACTTTTTTATAGTCTATTTGATAGCCTTCATCTGTATAACATTTTATGCCCTCAACTGTTTTATCCCCTATTGATCCGTCATAACAAACAGCCACATAAGTTGTCGTTTTATAATCGAAAGCATACATTTGAGTTTATATCTATATGAAAGTAACCCCCTCTCCTTTGAGAAAGAGAGGGGGAGAGCTAAAAAATGAGTTTTTTTCAATTAATTGTATCCCGGCGTCTGCTCCAATGCCGGATCATTTCCTAAGATCGTCTTATCGAGTGGCCATAACACCTTATGACTTTCGGTTGCTTCATCCAACAAAGGCAGGTCTCCTTGCAGGCTTCCTTCTTTACAGAATACCAGGTGCTTGCCTCCTTTTGTCAGGGTCATGCGGCATAAATCCCACCAGCGTTGTCCTTCCTGCACGAATTCTTTGTCTTTTTCATGCAGGATAGCCAATTCGTTTTGGGTGAAGTCCCCGGCTTTGTAGCCATATACATTGGCATCCCAGTTGTCTGCGTAAGCACGGGCACGCACCAAGTTGATATAGGTTTCCACCTCGCTGCCGTTGCCTTCCATATTGGCCACCTCGGCCAGTGCCAGATATACCCAGGATAAGCGGTAATAGGCATTGTCTCCACAGAAAATACGGTTGCCGCTTGCATTGATATAACCGATGTTCTTACGCACATGGGTTCCGTTGAGGAATAATTTGTCGTTTTCATCTTTACGGTAAGAACCGATGAAAGTGGCATCGCGCCGTGTATCTTTCACATCGAATTTATGGAAGAGTGCCCTGTCGTATTCGTAGGCTTGGTTATAGCCGTTTTTCAGTTCCAAGGGATCGTTCCAGCGAGAGCCATCTTCCCGGAAGCTGGATGTCTGTGTACTACCCGTTGTTACAGCGTAGGTATACGGGCCATAACCATTGGTTGCTTCTCCTTCCAGATAACGAACCGCAAAAATGATCTCTGCATTTGCTTTGTTTTTGGCATCGAAGACACTGGCAAAATTACCGAGTAATTGCAGGTTATAGTTGTTTGCTACATTCAACAAATGTGTTTTTGCTGTTGCCAGATCGGCTGGATTGGCAGCGTTGTCACCTATAGACACCTTGGCATTCCATAAATACACGTCGGCAATCAGACATTCAGTTGCTGCTTTACTCCAATAACATTTGGCACCATGGCCGTAGGGATTGAAATCTTTTGTATCGCCAAAGAGGGTCAATGACTGTTGCAGGTCGCTCTTTATCTGTGCCATAACCTCACTCGGTTTGGCTCGTCCCAGATACAATTTGTTCGGATCCAACTCACCGTCAATCACTTCAATACCCAAACGCAAAGGCACTCCGCCGTATATACGGTACAGGTCGAAATAATAGAAGGCGCGAAGCCCGTAAGCGATTGCCAGGTAATAGTTTTTCTTGGCTTCACTGGTGAAATAGTCTGCATCCTGTACACGGGCAATCAATAGGTTCGTATTCGTGATACGTCCATAGAGGTCACCGAATTTAGAGACACCCGTATTGTTGATATCGAAATTCTGGTTGCGGATACTACCATAAGAAAGGGTCATCCCGTCGCAGCTTACACCGTCGTTGCGATAGTGGCCGCCTCTGAGTTCGCCAAATACAATCGTGTGTTGGAAATCGGCGTCACGCAGATGTTTATGTAAGCCATCCACATAACCGGCCACATGTGCTTCTGTCTTCCAATAGGAACCGCTGCCGTAATAATCTACCGGTGAGCGATCCAGCATATCCCCACAAGAGGTACTCATGATACCGACAGCCGTCAGTAGGGTACCGGATAGGATTATAGATGTTATCTTTTTCATATGTCTTCTTTTTTACTGATTAAAATGTTAAGTTGATTCCAAATAGTACGGTGCGAGGCAATGGATAACCGGTACCACTGGCTGTCCCTCCTGCTCTTACTGTTTCAGGAATAGCTACCGGAGCGGCTGTGATATAGCCTAAGTTCTGTCCTGTAACAGACACATCCAAGCGTTGGCATTTGAATTTACTCACCAGGCTTGTCGGCAAGGAATAGGCCAGTGAGAGTTCGCGGATAGCCAGGTAGTTCCCACTGTATGCAAAGAGGGTAGAGGTACGGTAATAGTTTGATGCTCCTAATTGGTCGGCATACACAAACCGGGGGTATTTTGCATTCACATTCTCTTCACTCCAGGTATCACGTACTTCTGTGCTTGTGTTGTATGTTCCTTGCATAGCACCCAGATACCAAGGGGTTGTCGTATCATAGTTTTTAAAGCCCAGGGCAAAGTCGAAACGTCCGGAAAGGGTGAATCCTTTGTATGCCAGAGAGGTATTAAATCCTCCGATCCAACGGGGAGTCGTATTCCCCAATACTTCCTGGTCGTACACGTCGATGACGCCATCTCCATTGATATCTTTCCATTGCACATCCCCTGGTTTCAACTCGATGGCATTTTTCTTCTGCGCATCCGTAAGGGCAGCCCAGGCGGCAGGGCCGTATTGATACTTTCCGTTGGCATTACCCGTTTTCACAATCAGGTTGGCCGGTATATCATCGACAGTTTTGTAGATCTTTTCGGCTACATAACCTACCATAAGACCGGGTTCTTGTCCTTCCTGGTATCCACCGACCCATTTCAGTTCGTTACCGTTTCCGGTATATATCTGCATACCGTTCTGGCGGTTTCTGTCCAGGCCGTTGTCCGGGAGAGAGATGATCTTGTTCTTGTTGAACGCGATATTCGCACTCATATTCCATTTGAAGTCCTTATGGTCAATAATCTTACCCGACAATTCGATTTCAAGCCCTTGGTTCTGGAACTCTCCATTGTTGTTTTTGATAGAAGAGAAACCGGTGGTAGAAGGCAAGCTCAGGTCAGCATATTTGTCCTGCGTCAAGCGGTTGTAGTAGGTGAAGTTGGCATTCAGACGGTTCTGGAAGAAGCTAAGATCTAAACCACCTTCCACGGTACGTGTCTTTTCCCAACGCAAAGCCGGGTTAGGCAATGCTCCAATCAGATAACCTACATTACCATTGTATTTAGCAGATCCATAAGATCCCTGAAGGGTATAGGCGCCAATACCGGAAGCATTTCCATTCACCCCGTAACTGGCACGCAGTTTACCGAAAGAAAGTGCCGGGAGTGCCTCTGTGATAAAATTCTCTTTGCCAAAGATCCAACCGGCAGAAACACCGGGGAAAAAGCCCCAACGGTTGTCGCCAAGCAGGGATGAATAGCCGTCATAACGGAAGACGGCCGACAGAAGGTATTTACCCTGGAAGTCGTAATTGGCGCGTCCGAAGTAAGAAAGAATGCTGTATTGACTATGCCAGGAGTCGATCGTACGCTTGCCCTCCCCATTGTCGGTCAGGTTCAGATCGGCGAAGTCGTCCGTCGGTGCGCCTGATCCCGAAGCCTTGAAGCCTTTAGTCTTCAGGTCATAATATTCTGTACCCAACATGACACCCAGGTTATGTTTGCCGGCGAATGTCTCGTCGTAATTAAGTACCAGGTTATAGGTCTGTGCAAAGTCACGTCCGAATTCAGCACTTGTGTTACGTGTTCTGATCCAGTTGTTCGGTGTGTTTTCGTAGTCTTTGGTGAAGCTTTCATACATATACTCTGAATAATACCAGTTCATCGTACCTTTCAGGACAAGCCCTTTCCAGAGTTTCGCTTCCAACGACTGGATCATTGTGAATTTATCCGATTGGTTATCCACCTGCCATTTATCGGCCTGATAAGACTGGTTACCATCACCTGCCCCGGGGCCTAAGAGCGTTTTGCCGTCTTCATCGACATAACGTACGGTCATAGGCACCGACAGGATACGTCCGAAATAGTTGGCTTCGGAGCCTTGTGAACCAGGCATCGAACGCCAGTTGGCACGGTTGTAACTGAAGTTCGAGATCGATTTCAACCAATCCTTGATCTTATAACTGCCATTAAACAAGAAGCTGTAACGTTCATAAAACGAAGTAATCGGGAGACCTTCCGACTTATTATAACCTAAACCGGCATAGTAAGTTCCTTTTTCGTTGCCTCCACTCATATTGATATTGTAATCCTGGGTAATAGCCGGATTATTGAAGTTATAATCTGCCGGATTCGTATTCTTGAAGATGATCGTCTTATTGGGATCCAACGGGTCTGCCATTTCTTCCCATCCTTTATCCAATAGATAGGCATTCTCTGCGGTTTTACCCATTACGTTCCAACGCATATTCGCATTATATACATTGCCTGTACCCATCGGTTGTGCACCTGTGAGGTTACCTTGCGGTGCCCAGGGAGCGGCAGCATATGCTTTGCGCATATAATACAGATAGTCACGGGCATTTAAGAATTCGTGTGGGGTGTTTACATAGTTTAATCCGACTTTAGCCTTGAGGTTGATCTCCGAATGGCCTGATTTTCCACTCTTTGTCGTAATCAATACAACCCCGTTACTGGCACGTGCCCCGTAGAGTGCCGTAGCTCCGGCATCTTTCAATACTTCCATTGACTCAATGTCTTCCGGGTTAATATCACTCATACCTCCCCGAAGCTGTCCGTCTACAATGACAAGCGGAGAGCCTGTACCATCGAGGTTGGTTCCCCCACGAAGCACAACAGTCGGTGCTGCCCCCGGGTTTCCGGATGCCTGTACGACCTTCAAGCCGGCCACCGCACCGGATAATGCCTGTGCCGGATTAGAGAAAGCACCTGCTTTCCAGGTATCTTCACTTACTTTGGCGATGGAGTTGGTCACCTTCGAACGCAGCTGTTTCCCGCCATAACCGGTTACAACCACCTCTTCCAATGTTTCCATATCCTCTTCCATTGTGATCTTGAGCGTTGTTTTACCTGCCAGGGGTATTTCCAGAGCTTTGTAACCGACATAGGTTACAACCAACGTGGTATGCGGATTTTCTACTTGCAATGTAAAGCCTCCGTCTACATTGGTGATTGTTCCGTTCGTGGTTCCTTTTTCATAAACAGAAGCACCTATAACACTCTCTTTATAAGTGTCATAAACCGTTCCTGTAATCGTGATACGACTCTGCCCGTAGAGTAAAATTGGGCATAAGAGAGCCATAACAAAAATCATTAGATTTTTCTTCATAACAAATTGCGATTATGTGATTAATATAAGTGAATTGTTCTTTTAACGGTAAACGTTTATCCTTCGTTTTCTGTCATATTGGCTGTTTTAGGGCGCAAAAAGGCTAACTGTATAAGTAATGCAAACAGTACAACTCCCGCCAGAAGAGCAAAATCATGCCCCAGATTTCCGGCATCGGTCGATTTACCCAGAAGATTTGTAATTGCCGCTCCGGCAAAAACACCCGTCATATTCATCATTCCATAAGCGGTCGCCCGGTAACGGGGGGAGATAAACTGGCAAAGGATCGGCATATTATTCGCATCGAACATACCATACCCCAAGCCAAAGCACAGGCCACCGCCAATGATCGTAACAAAGCTATGTCCGAATCCGAGAAGTAAAAGTGCAGGAATGGTCAACGCCAGTCCGATAGCACCGGTATACACCCGGCCACGCACATTGGTCTGTATCCATTTATCCGATAAGATACCTCCTGCAATAACCCCGATAAAAGAAGCTATCGCTATCGTGATGGTGGACAAAGGTCCTGCCTGAGCCATGTCTATAGATAGATTCTCGGCAAAAAGTGTCGGTAACCAGTTCTTCGTAGCCCATCCCGGTAGGCTGGGCGTCGCAAAGTAAAACAGTATCACCCAAAAAGAAAGATTGGTCAATAAGACAGCGATCCCTTTGCAGGCTGCCTTCACCGGGTTTTCTCTTTGCATTTGCTTCGGTATCTCCTTCAACGGTCTTTTCTCCCGCAGGAAAAGAATCAATACGATACTGTATATGATCCCCACCCAACCAAAGGCGTGGAAAGTAGTCTCCCAGGAATACATACTGGCAACTGTCGCCCCGAATCCTCCCAGTGCCTGGCCTACATACAATCCTGTCATATGAATACCTATCGCCAGGGAACGGCTTTTCTCTTCATGATAATCCGCTATCAGGGCCAATCCGGCGGGAATATACAAAGCCTCACTCACCCCCATCAATGCGCGGAGCATATAGATCTGGTTGAAAGAGGTACAATACCCCATCATCAGCGTAACAAAAGACCAGACAAACAAACTGCCCACTATCAGCCACTTACGGTTTATGCGATCGGCCACCATGCCGGCCACCGGGCTCATCAGTCCATATATCCAGAGAAAGACTGCCATCAACCGTCCGAAGTTTGCCGCTGTCTCCAACTCCACGATATCGACCATCATGGCCGACTTCATCGTAGAGAGCATCTGTCTGTCGAGGTAATTCAGAAGGGCTACAACCCATAACAAGCCAACGACTACCCAGGGATAGTATTTTTTATTTCTCATACTCATTTACACAACTCGTAACATTTCAGCATCATACGCGGGATATGAAACGGCCCTTTGAACATATTGCCCTTTGCCGCTTGAGAGAGCGTTCCGTCATAATGGAAATAACCAAACCACTCCCCGTATTCCTTATCCGGAAAGCGGGAGTAGACATACTCACTGATCTGCTTGTGCATCTCCAGATACTTCCGGTCGCCCGATGCCTGATAGGCATAAAGCGTAGCTATAATAGCTTCCGACTGAGGCCACCAGAACTTCATGTCGTGCCAATAATCCTGGGGAGGAAGATTCTTGCAATCTTTAAAATAGCTGATTCCACCGTATTTCTTGTCCCATCCCCACTCCCAGGACCAATCCAACAGGGTAAGCCCCAGCTCTTTTAGCTCCGGATCCCAGTTGCGGTATTTGGCCTCTTCCAAGATAAACCAGGCTGTTTCAATGGAATGCCCGGGGTTAATTATGCGTCCGGCAATGGAATCAATGAATTCACCGTGAGGACCTACTGTCTCTAGTATCGCTTTGAACTCCGGCTTAATGAAATCCCGCCGCAATTCAGCAATAGAATCATCGATCTGTTGGGTCAAGACCGGATCGTCGATCGCCTCCCGGATGCGGGCCGCCGTATCGATCAGAATCATACAAAGGGAATGTCCTTTGGCTATCAACCCCTCCCTGTATTTGGGTTCGAGCAGGCCCGGCGTGTTCCGGTAATGAAGTACTTTTTTAAAAAGTGCAACCGCTTTCTCCGCATAGGATTGCTCACCTGAGGCCAGGGAATAATGTGCCATGGCTATGGCAGCAAATATCTCCGAAAAGGCATACCGCCGCTTACGCACAGGCAAGCCGGTGGCCGTTACTTCAAAGAACATACGTCCATCCGTATCGAAACAATGTTTTTCAAGAAAGTCAATCCCGCTTTTGCAGGCCTCCAACCAAGTCTCGTCTTGTTTTATCCGGCAATATGCATTCGCCAGTATATAGGCGAACCGCCCTTGAAACCAAACCGATTTCATCGAGTCCATCAAGGAACCATCCCGGTCCAGGCAAGTGAAATAACCTCCATTCTCCCTGTCCCAGCCATGTTTCAGCCAGAACGGAAGAATATCAGTAATTAGTTCATCCTTATAACGCTCTCCCCAAGTATGGAGATAGGCAGCAGGATCATATATATTATCAGGCGTTTTCATCCTCTCAGAATTTATTACATCTTTCAAAAAAGCCAATGGCTTCCAACTCTTTTTGCATCGCTTTCTCCTCTTCCTCTGTCATATTCTGGAAAGGGGTACGGTTCTTTCCCAGGTCTAAACCGATCAGTTTCATGATGCGTTTTCCCCCTACGATATTTCCCCGGTAGTTACAGATCACATTGATAACCTCCTGTGAAAAGTTCTGTTTCTCACGGGCTGTCTCCAGATCGCCCGCTTCCCAGGCGGCAAGAATGCCGGTTAGTTCTTTCCCGTTGTAATTGGTTGTTCCGCCAATGCCTCCTTGCGCTCCGCCCATGGCCAGGCAAGGAAGAATCGTTTCGTCTTGTCCGTGAAGCATATCGAATTTCCCCTGCTTATACAGGCGACATTGGTTATATTCATACAGGCTTTCATATGTATACTTAATCCCTGCAAAGTTAGGAATGCGCCCGTCTACAGCCTGCAAGAAGGCAAGCATGGAGAGATAAGCATTATTAAAAGCCGGGATATGGTAATAATAGAAAGGCAATGTCGGAGCTCCACAGGCGATCTCTTCGCAATACTTCACCAACTCTTCCACCCGTCCGATACGGGGAAAAGGAGTAGCCATCGCACCTATACCCCAGGCTCCTATCTGAGCAGCATGGGCCGCCAGCCTACGGCTCGACTTGACACAGGTACTTCCCACATGCACAATCACTTTAAAACCTTCAGGCGCTGCGGCCATCCACGCTTCAGCCAGCCGTATCCGCTCTTCTTCCGTCAACATATACCCTTCTCCCGAAGAACCATTGATAAAGACCCCTTTCAGGCCATTCTTCTGAAGTAGTTGCGCATAAGCCGGAATCGGCTCAAGATTGATCTCCCCATTCTCATAGAAAGGAGTAAAGGGGGCATTGATTAGTCCTTTAATTTTTTCCATAACTTGTGCTGTTAAGTGAGTATTAGACTCTGAGTTTTAATTACACGGCAAATGTAAATAAATAATTTTAATAACGCGCAAATATTTTGAAAACAAATTAAGATATATCCCTGAGAAAGACTTATTTTTTAAATATATTTCGTTCCAAATCCTGCTTACCCTACCACCTTCTACCCTCAAAAGCCCTCCCCTGATTCACCCAAACGATGGCGCAGAGGGCAGATTGCGTGGCATTGGAGGAAGTCAATTCTATCGTTAATGCGGGATAATTTTAGTGTTGATAGCTATCGTCACTACTAACGATAGCTATCATC
>NZ_QVMG01000020.1 GCF_010500925.1 Parabacteroides sp. 52 | reverse complement strand
ATATACCTATTTTAGAGTAACTATTCATACCTGTTTCTTATTGCTTTTGCCAGAGATATCTATTTGATATATAATGTGATAATACATCAAACTGCTCCACCCCCGGCTACGCCGGCGGTCCCCCTCTTCTTATCCAAGAAGAGGAGCCGAGATACCTTCCTGTTCTCAAACCTATCCTGTCATCTTAAACCCCTTCCTGTTCCCAAACACTTTCCTTTCATCCTAAAGCCCCTCCTGTTACCCTAAATACCTTTTAGTCGCTAATCTTCTACATAAGAATGTATAGGGAAAGGGAGGTGGGGGGACAAAAAGTGACAACCCATTTCAGGAGAAGTCACTTGGGGAATAAAATTGCTGACGATCGTCGGCACAATTGCCGATAATTGTCAGCAATTGTGTCGATATATATCGGCACTTGTGTCGACAATTATCAGCACAAGTGTCGACAATTATCGACACTTTTATTTCGAAGGGGAGGAACCGTTTTATTTCGGGGTATGTCAGGCTCCCGCCAATCATCTGCATGACTGCGGAAAAGGAAGGTGTTTGGGTTCAGAGAAATGCGAGAGGGTCTTTGTTTCGGGAGAGAATTTTAACATAAAGTTATCAACAGTCACCCTGCCTTCTCTCTTCTTTTCGTAACTTTAGGGGCTTAAATCAACAGAAAAGAGAAATAGATATCTATGGAACCCTTTGTACACCTGCACGTGCACACGCAATACTCCCTCCTGGACGGACAAGCATCTATTGATGCCTTAATCGATAAGGCTCAAAAAGATAATATGCCGGCCATTGCGGTGACCGATCATGGAAATATGTTCGGTATTAAAGAATTCTTCAACAAAGTAAATAAGAAGAACAGTAAACACACAGGAACGATAAAGGATTGCCAGAAAGAATTGGATGCGTTGAATGACAAATCCAATCTGACTGAGGAGGAGTCGGAGCGTGCCTATAAATTATCGGAAAAAATAGCGGAGGAGAAAAAATTACTGTTCAAACCGATTATCGGTTGTGAATGTTATTGTGCCCGCAACGGCCGAATGCGCAAAGAAGAGAGGGAAGACCGGAGTGGATGGCACCTCATCGTTTTAGCCAAAACACTGAAAGGCTATAAAAACCTGATCAAGATGGTCTCCATCGCCTGGACAGAAGGATTTTACGGACGTCCCCGCATCGACAAAGAATTGTTGGAAAAATACCACGAAGACCTGATCGTCTGCTCTGCCTGTCTGGGAGGAGAGATACCTCAACATATCATGAACGGGCGGATCGACAAAGCGGAAGAGTCGCTCCTGTGGTTCCAGCGTCTTTTCGGAGAGGACTTTTACCTCGAATTGCAACGTCATGAGACCTATGAGGAGAATGCCGACAACACCACCTTTCCCCGTCAACAGGAAGTCAACAAGGTACTGATCGAACTCTCCCGCAAGCACCATGTCAAAATAATCGCATCCAACGATGTGCACTTTGTCAACAAAGAAGATGCCGAAGCACACGACAGGTTGATTTGCCTGAGTACAGGAAAAGACCTGGACGATCCGAACCGGATGCGTTATTCCAAGCAGGAATGGATGAAAACAACGGCAGAGATGAATACGATCTTTGCCGATGTGCCGGAAGCCTTACGCAACACCTTGGAGATAGCAGAGAAGGTCGAATTCTACTCCATCGACCATGGGCCGTTGATGCCCGACTTTCCTATCCCTCCGGAGTTCGAGAGCGACGATGATTACCTGCGCCATATCACGTATATCGGGGCGGAAAAGAAATACAAAGAAGGCTTGAACGATGAAGTGCGGGAACGTATAGACTTTGAGTTGAGCGTAATCAAAGGCATGGGATTTCCCGGTTATTTCTTGATTGTGCAAGACTTCATTGCGGCAGCCCGCGCAATGGGAGTGTCCGTAGGTCCCGGACGTGGCTCGGCAGCCGGCTCGGCAGTAGCCTACTGCCTGGGCATTACCGATATCGACCCGATCAAATACGACCTGCTGTTCGAGCGTTTCCTGAACCCTGACCGTATCTCTATGCCGGATATCGACGTCGACTTCGACGACGACGGACGGGGCAAGGTATTAGACTGGGTTACACAGAAGTATGGAAAAGAGAAGGTGGCGCATATCATCACGTACGGTACCATGGCAACCAAGTCGGCCATCAAAGACGTTGCCCGGGTACAAAAGTTGCCGCTCTCCGAATCCAATCGCTTGGCAAAGTTAGTGCCCGACAAAATACCGGACGTCAAAAAGGTAAACCTCAAGGCGGCCATTGACTATATACCCGAACTGAGAGAGGCGGCCACCTCCACTGATCGGACGATGCGTGACACGCTCAAATACGCGCAAATGCTGGAAGGGAATGTGCGCAATACCGGGGTGCATGCTTGTGGGGTCATTATCGGGAAATACGATATCTCAGATGTTGTGCCCGTCAGCACGGCCAAGGACAAAGAAACGGGAGAAGAAATGCTGGTCACCCAATACGAAGGATCCGTTATTGAAGATACAGGACTCATCAAAATGGACTTCCTGGGACTAAAGACTTTATCCATCATCAAAGAAGCGGTGGAAAATATTTTTCTCAACCGGAATGAAAAAGTAGATATTGACACCATCAATATAGAAGACACCAAGACCTATGAATTGTATAGTGCCGGAAAAACAACCGGTACATTCCAGTTTGAATCGGCCGGTATGCAAAAATACCTGCGGGAACTGCAACCGACGAAGTTCGAAGACCTGATTGCGATGAATGCCCTTTACCGGCCGGGACCGATGGAATATATCCCTCAGTTTATTGCCCGCAAACACGGCCGGGAGGAGATCGCCTACGACATCCCGGTGATGGAGCGTTACCTGAACGATACCTACGGAATCACAGTCTATCAGGAACAGGTCATGCTTTTGTCCCGGTTGCTCGCTAATTTTACCCGCGGTCAGTCCGACGAATTGCGTAAAGCGATGGGGAAAAAGTTGATCGATAAGATGAACGCCCTGAAAACAAAGTTCCTGGACGGAGGGAAAGCCAATGGGCACGACGAAAAAGTCTTGTTAAAGATATGGGCCGACTGGGAGAAGTTTGCCTCGTATGCCTTCAATAAAAGTCATGCGACCTGTTATTCCTGGGTGGCTTACCAGACAGCCTACCTCAAGGCGAACTACCCTTCCGAATATATGGCGGCCGTATTGAGCCGGAATATCTCGAATATTACGGAAATCACAAAGTTCATGGATGAATGTAAAGCCATGAACATCCAGGTTCTCGGACCGGACGTGAACGAGTCGGCACTTAAATTCTCGGTGAACAAAAACGGAGATATACGCTTTGGGTTGGGAGCGATCAAAGGCGTTGGCGAAAGTGCTGTGCTCAATATCCTGGAAGAAAGAAAAAAAGGTGCATTCACCAGTCTTTTTGATTTTGTGGAGCGGGTCAACCTAAGTACCTGCAATAAGAAAAACATAGAATCCCTGGCCTTGGCCGGAGCTTTTGATAATTTCAATGTGCAACGCGAACAATTCTTTACCGAAAGTGGGAAAGACGGCGAAGTATTCCTGGATGTATTGGTACGCTATGGCAATAAGTTCCAAGCGGATAAAAATATGGCGGCCAACTCTTTGTTCGGGGCCGACAACTCGATCGCTATCTCCAAACCGGAAATACCTGTTTGTGAACGCTGGAGCGACCTGGAACGCCTGAACAAAGAGAAGGATCTGGTCGGCATCTATCTGTCGGCTCACCCATTGGATGAATACCGTATTATTCTAACCTATGTATGCAACACCGGCGTGGTCGAGTTAAATGACAGGGAAAGTCTGAAAGGAAGAGAACTCTTATTGGGAGGTATCGTCACGGATTTCCGGGAAGGGATCACGAAGACAGGGAAACCTTACGGTATTCTCAAGATAGAAGATTTTACAGGCAGTGCGGAAATTGCACTGTTCGGGAATGACTATATAGAATATGGTAAATACGGCCGGCCGGGAATGTATCTGTTGATAAGAGGACGTATGGAGCCGCGGCGTTGGCGGGAAGAAGAACTGGATTTCAAAATCGGCACAGTCAGCCTGTTGCAGGACGAGAAAGACAAGATGATTGAGCGGATCAGCATCACCCTGCCTATTCATGACCTGGATGAACCGACGATAACCGAACTTTCCGTCCTGATAAAGAACAATCCGGGAAACAGTATGTTATATTTTAGGATGATTGATGGGGAGCATAATGTATCCCTGGATTTCTTTTCTAAAAATATGCGGTTGACTGTCACACGGGAGTTGATTGATTATCTGGAAGGGAACGATAATATCGATTTCAAAATAAATGGGTAGGCATTGTACACCGAAAAAGAATTCGTACTTTTGATTTCTCAAAACAAAATATAAACATACTAAATAATAAAATTATGGCTTTGCAAATTACTGACGCAAACTTTAAAGAACTGCTTGACTCCGGTAAGCCTATGGTTCTCGACTTTTGGGCGGAATGGTGTGGCCCCTGCCGGATGGTGGCTCCCATTATTGATGAGTTGGCAACCACTTACGAAGGGCGCGTGACCATTGGTAAAATGGATGTAGATGAAAACAACGATGTAGTAGGAGAATATGGTATCCGTAACATCCCTACTGTTTTGTTCTTTAAAGACGGACAAATGGTAGACAAACTGGTGGGAGCAACCACGAAGGATAAATTCATTGAAAAAATAGAAGCATTGCTTTAAGGACAATTATAAACAGAAAAAGAGGCATTTCCGGAAAGAAATGCCTTTTTTTATGCCTCTCACAATAGATCCATATCGGGCAAAAGGACAGAAAAAAGGGGGTGACCGGGTCTGTTTAAGAAAGAGGTTGCCAAAGAGGTGTTCGATAGAGGCTTTGTATTTCAAACGCTCTGATTTACAGCGTATTTTATTTGTGATTTTTTATCCGTTTTTTTTCATTGACTTAAAAAAAAACTTTACGTTTGTGACTGCGAGTGTATCTTTTTATTATTAACTAAAAACCTGAATTTGTATGAAAAAGAGTATTTTACTTTTCGTTTTGTTATGGGGTATGATTGCATTTATTCCTCCTTTACATGCCCTGACTGCTCCCGATCCTTCTGTTAAAATAACGAGCCCTTTGGCTAATGCCACTATCTTCTCCGATGCATTAGAGGTCAATTTTGAACTGGAAAACTTTGAGTTAGGTAAAGATGGAAAGATCAAGTATGACTTGAATGGAGAAAATGAAAAGATACTTGAAACAGGCACCTCTATTTCTGTATCTTCTCTTAGTGCAGGGCGGCATAAGTTGACCTTAACTCTCGTTGATATGAATGAAGAAGAATTAAGTCCTTCTATTTCTACTCATGTCGTTTTTATATGTAAAAAACCCGAGTTTTCCATCAAAAGGCCGGAGAAAAATGCAGTCATCTATCAAAGATCATTGAAGGTAAGGTTTCAATTGAAAGATTTCGAATTGACTTCCACAAGTGTTAAAAGCACCAAGGCCTCGGCTGATGAAGTTCATATTACTTATAGAGGAGGAGATGGAAAGATTAAGTATGTATTGGATAATGGAAAGACTAAATATCATACGAGCAACGATCCGATTACTCTCACAGAGCTGAGCCATGGAAAACATCGCCTGGTCCTAAGCCTGGTAGATAATGACGGGAAGGAGATAGAATCAGTAGAAAAGATCGTTCTCGACTTTAAAGTTGTTTTATCTTATAAAGTTGGCGTGGAATTAGGAACAGGCATAGAAGCTGATCCCGGAACAGGAGAACACACCAAGGGTATAAAAGAGGACTTCACTGTCAAATTCCGCATCGATCCGACTTATGAAGCCACAGAAAATATAATTCTTCTATTGAATGGAGAGGAGGTGCCTGCCAGTGAAATCACACAAGAGGAGGATATATACAGTTATACCCTTGACAATAGCGACAAAAGGGAAAAACACAAGGTAAGTATAGGTTTGCGAAGCTACCCATTGACACTTCCGCAGCAAATAGAAGGCGTGATGTTGGAACCTTCCCATATACGCAATCTGCCTTATAACAGACCGTTCATTTTTTCTCTTACTTTAAGAGATGATTATACGGAGTCTGAACCTATTGTTTATGCGAACGGAAAGATATTGCCACATAATCCGTTGCGTGCTCTCACCTACACATATATCATTGACAATGTAACCGAAGCGATAGAAATCAAAGTAGAGGGTATCGTGAAAAATACGGTAGGCAATACCGAAGTAGAGACGCAAAAGGTATATGCTAGCCCGGAAGGACTTATTGTTGAAATCCCCGGACAATCGAAGCCGGTATCTGTTTATACATTAGCCGGCCAGCTAGTAACCCGTAAAAAGGTAAATAACCATGCCTTCATTACCTTACCTAAAGGCATGTATCTGGTGGTTGTAGGAGAGACAACTTTCAAGATCGCTTTATAAGAAAGTCTTAGTCTTTAACACCATAAACAAAAAGCACTGCCAGGAGGAGGCAGTGCTTTTTTTGTTATATGACAATAGCGGACGCTGACGACGCAGCCTATAAGCTATTCTTCTTCAAATTGCAACAAAGAAAGGTTTTCCCCATCCCATTCTACGTAAGAGAAAAGGCGCATCCAATCACCCACTACCAATATACGGCTGGTACGGCTCAACATCAGGTCAAGCATTATATGGCGATGGCCAAAAAGGAAAAAGTTTATTTCAGGATGTGTTTGCAGGTATTCTTTGGCAAAGCGTATCAGGTATTCTGATTCTTCGCCGGCATAGGCCGGGGAGGTGGCTTTCTGCAAACCGCTCTTGCGGCTGTTTAACGACCAGCCCAAAGCAAAACCGAAAGTCCACCGGGGATGAATGGCCGCGTATAACCACTGGCAGAAGCGATTGCGGAAGAGTGCGCGGATAAAACGGAACGAACGACTCCGGTAATCCACCTCATCGCCATGTCCTAAGAAAAATCGTTTTCCCAAAAGATCAAGACTCAGCGGTTCCCGGTGAATAACCGCACCAATCTCATTAGGTAGATAATCGAACATCCATATATCATGGTTTCCAATAAAAATATGTATTTCAATACCGGCATCAGCCAACTCGGCTAGTTTACCCAGGAAACGGACATGACCCTTTGGAACCACGTATTTATACTCATACCAATAATCGAAAATGTCCCCCAGAAACCATACCGCTGACGCTTCTGATTTTATACTATCCAACCAACGTACCAGCTTTTTTTCTATCGCTAACGGATCTTGATGAAAGCGGGCTCCCAGATGGGCATCCGCTGCAAAATAGATTTTCTTCCGCGTTTCTTGCATGGCTCTCTTTCTTCTGATTAAAGGAAACCCAATTCCAGTTTCGCCTCTTCCGACATCATCTCTTTATCCCATTCCGGTTCGAACACCAAACGGATATCCACACTTTTCACATCCGGTACAGATTCTACCTTCATCCGCACATCTTCCAGTATGAAATCAGCGGCAGGACAATTGGGGGCAGTCAGCGTCATCTCTATCTGCACCTGCTTATGTTCATCCACCTCTACCTTATAGATTAATCCGAGATCATATACGTTTACAGGTATTTCCGGATCATATACGGTTTTAAGCATAGCGACAATCGCTTCTTCTGTCTGGAGAAATTCGTTGTTCATGATTTTGTCGTTTGCATGCAAAGATAGGTATTTAGTTGATAGGTACTAATGGGCTGTTGAGAGTTTTTGTGCGCGTCTACTGCTTAGTCATTCTCTATCCGCCCCTCATCCGCATAGCTGTAGTAACGGTTGTCGGCTATAATGATATGATCCAACAGGGATATATCCATCAATTTAGCGGCTTTGCGTACCCGTTGCGTCAATAAATCGTCCTGCACACTGGGAGAGAGGTTTCCCGACGGATGATTATGAAAAAGGAGAATGCCGGCAGCCAGGGCATGAATCGCCCCTTTTAATATCAACCGCAGGTCTGCTGAGGTCTCGGAGGTACCTCCCTGGCTGATCTTTTTTTTCTCTATGACCTTGCCTGCCCGGTTGATAAAAACCACCCATAGTTCTTCATGCGGAAGATCACTTAATTGGGCATAAAGCAACTGAAAAGCATCCTGACTACTCCGAATAGAGTATTGCCGGGGTAGGTCACTGCCGTCCCGGCGTTTCCCCAGTTCCAAGGCGGCAATGATAGATACGGCTTTCGCTTCGCCGATGCCTTTAAAACCGGAGGTCAACTCCTTGACAGAGAGTTTCCCCAAGACGTGTAGGTTATTATTGACAGTATGTAAGATGCGTTGTGATAATTCTACAGCCGATTCGGTAGAACTGCCCGAGCCGATCAGAATGGCAAGTAATTCGGCATCACTCAGGGAGGCGACACCCTTCTGTAGCATCTTTTCACGGGGACGATCTGCTTCGGCCCAACTTTTTATGGATAGTTTCTTTTTATTCTCTTTCATAGGTAAGGAAAAAAATGCCCTGAAAAAGAGAGTCGATGACCGATCTCTTTTTCAGGGCGCAATTAGAATATATCTATTTCGGGAATACCTACCCGAAAGGAAGTGTAAAACGGATTATTCCCTTACACGGCCTACATAAGAGCCATCACGGGTATCAATTTCGATCTTCTCTCCTTCGGAGATAAACAAAGGCACACGTACTTCCGCACCGGTTTCTACCGTAGCCGGTTTCAATGTGTTTGTGGCTGTATCTCCTTTTACTCCCGGTTCTGTATAGGTAATTTCCAATACTACGTGAGCCGGCAGTTCGCAAGTCAAAATCGTTTCGCTGGCAGCATGTACCATAGCCTCTACCATATCTCCTTCTTTCAGGAATTGAACACCTGTAATGCCTTCACCCGGGATAGAGATCTGTTCGAATGTTTCAGGATGCATAAAGTTGTATCCTACCTCATCTTTATAAAGGAACTGATAGGGACGACGTTCGATACGTACTTCTTCCACCTTTACTCCTGAATTCCATGTTTTGTCAAGAACACGTCCGGTAGTTACATTTCTCAATTTGGTGCGGACAAAAGCAGGGCCTTTACCCGGTTTCACATGAAGGAATTCTATAATAAAAAAGTAGTTGCCATCGATATCGAGGCACATTCCATTTCTAAAATCAGCTGTTGTAGCCATAAAAAGTTATTCTATTTTTGATTAATAATTGCTCTGAAAATACCTGTTTTTTCATTGAACCAGGTGCAAAATTAGTTTTTTCCCCTCACATAGACAATAGTTTAGGCCAATGATGCACAAATAAACATATAGATCATCATTCCTATAATATCATTGGTAATTGTGATAAAAGGTCCTGTAGCCAAAGCCGGATCTATCTTCAACCGATCAAGTGTCATAGGCACCAAGGTGCCGAATATACTGGCAAACATGACCACAGCAAACAAGCTTAAAGAAACAGCTGTCGTCACTACCCGGTCACCCAGCATAAAATAATTATATACAAACACGACCAAGCTGATGAGACTGGCATTGATCAGCGACACGACAGATTCTTTCAGTACCTGCGACCATATATTCTCCGGTTTAAGGGATTTATTGGCCAAGCCTTGCACGACAATGGCCGACGACTGGATCCCCACATTCCCTCCGGTTCCTCCAATCAGAGGGATAAAAAGTGCCATCTTCGGATTGGCCGCTATGCTGCCTTCAAAACCTCCAAGGATGACGGAGTTTCCTAATCCCCCTATCATGCCGATCAAGAGCCAGGGTAAACGGGCGGCTGTTTGCATAAAGACATTATCCGAACTTTCTACGTCCTGCGAGATACCGGAAGCCAATTGGTAATCCCGTTCGTGTTGTTCACGTACCTCATCCATTACGTCATCAATGGTGATCCTGCCGACAAGACGTCCGATACTATCCACCACAGGCAAAGCGACCAAGTCATATTTCTCAATCGTATTAACGACCTCTTCAATGCTTTCGCTATCATGAACGGCTATGGGATCCTTTTTCATCACGTGTTTGATCTTGGAGACAGAAGGGTTGGTTATCAGTCGTTGAAGAGGTAAAACACCGCGTAAGCGTTCATCATCGTCAATCACATACACATAATATATTTCATCCATCTCTTCCGCCTGCTTGCGCATCTCCTCGATACATTGGGGCATACTCCAATTCTCGTTTACCACGATCATTTCCGTACCCATCAACCCCCCGGCAGTATCCTCATCGTATTTCAGAAGATCCACAATATCCCCTGCCTGTTCCACATCTTCGATATGCGAAAGTACCTCTTCCTGGGTATCCTCATCCAGTTCCCGGATCAGGTCTACCGCATCATCCGTTTCCAGATAATCGACAAAGCGTTTGGCAATCAGTTCGGGAGGAAGCTCCTTCAAAAGACGGCGACGCGCGTCTTCGTCCAGTTCCATCAAAACATCTGCCGCCTTATCTTCATCCATCAAGGGATAGAGATAGGTAGCTTCCTGCATTCCTAACTCCTCGTATATTTCAGCAATATCGGCCGGGTGCAGATCCCCCAACAAGGCTTTTATCTGCCCGTCTTCTTTCTCTGCGATCAGCCGCTTTACACTCTCCAGATATTCTTTCGTCAGTTCGATCATCTTCTTTCTTTTTTTAATTGAATGACGCTCTTGTCAGGCATTAAAACATATCGTATGCTATCCTCAGAAAAAGAAGAGGACGCGATACTTTTGTCAAGGCTTTCTCCCGGATAACTTATATTCGCAATATCCAGGATGGAATGAAACACATTGACTGTACTTATTTTTTTATCTCTATGTTTAGATAAGAATTCCCTCTTCTCCGGGAATTGTTTCTCGTATTTCTCCGATGTCCATAGGAGAAGGGGGATATGTGTTTCATATGTCGAAAACTCTCCTCCACCGTGCAAGATAAGATTATTCTCGTCATCAAACAAATTCTCCGCGTGGTCCGATATATAGAACACAGAACTCACCGCCTCCTGCTTTTTCACCCGGTGGATAATGGAGGAGATTATATAATCCGTATACCGAATGGTATTATCATAGGTGTTCACTAAGACCTCTTTGTTTGCCGGAGATAATACCGAATACCCTACCGTTCCTTCCAGTGAGGGTGTAAAATAGGCGTAAGACTCCGGATAACGGAAATTATACCGGAAGTGACTTCCTAAAGTTTGAATAACAATTAATTGTTTCTTCTGATCCTGTTCCAACACCTTATCGATATAAGGCAATAACTTTTCATCATAGTTTGTCGAAGCATCGAAGTCGGTAGTCGAGAAATAATGGAAATCAACCTCCTTGGCTACCCGTTTTACGACAGTATACTGGGAAGACTGGGAGCCGATCCAGGCTGTATGAAAACCACATTCGGCAAAGGCGTCTATGAACGTTTTCTCCTGATATCCGGTTGCCGGGTCCAAAGCCGTAGCTCGCGTCAGGAGAAGAGGCAGGGCTATCTCCGTCAGGTTGGCCGAGGCAAACACATCGGAATAAGAAAGCAGACCTTCTATTTTTTCCAGCTCCGGTGTCGTCGGACGCATATATCCATTCAGCGATAAGTTCCCATACCGGGCAGACTCCCCAATAATCACTACATATATTTCTTTCTCCGCGACAGTCTCTTTCCGGCTCGCATGAAAGGAGAAATGAGCCAGATCTTCCGACAAACGGTCTCCTTCTTTTTCTTTCTCATAAGTCCGATAAGCCACCGTCAATAAATCACAAGGATATATTTTCCGGTATTTCTTCGCAAAATTATGTGTGGCATAGGCTACGGGTACCGGGGCCTTATTTTTATAAGCAAGAAAGAACATGGCACCCAATAATAACAGATTGCCAGCCAGGAACAAAAACAGAATCCATATCCGCACGGAGCGCGTAAACAGATATGTATTTTTTATCTTTCGCAGAAGAATGAAAAAATAGACAAACCAAAGAAGAAGAATCAACGCACCGGCAGCCTTCATTGCTCCCAATAATTCCCAGGCTTCTGCCGCATTCGTATGTAGGATAGCCGATAGAAAGCCCTCGGTCACAGGCATTTTGTTCAATATGATATGGCTTATCTCTATAGGTGCCAATAACAGAAAAACCGACATCACCCCAAAATAAACACGCAAACGAAGGAATAAAGCAGGAAGCAGCCAAACGATCAAAGAGAAACCCAGATAAGCCACCTTCATCCCTATACTGCCTTGTAAATCACTCAGAAGGAGAACCGCTGTAAAATTGGGTATCCATAAGAGAATAAACAAAAACAAAACCCACCCATACATTGGGGGTAGGAGGAGGCGACCGTTTATTTTCTGTAAAAAGTTCATCAATGACTAAATCGTTATATATTTATCTCCGTTTTTCTATCGTTTCAAATGCATGCGTTTTCTCAACAACACGTTTGTCCGGGGTAAGTACATAGCGCACACTGTCTGCCTGAAACGCCGGAGAAGCAATGCTCAACTCCGGAGAGGCCGAAGGATAACTCATGCCGGCTATATCCAATAGGGAATGAAACAGGTTCGATGTACTTATGGGCAGGTCTTTATGTTTTTCTATGTTGTTAACCTTTTCCGGCCATACTTCTTCGTAACGAGGGGAGGTCCAGACAATCAACGGGACATGCAGCTCAAAACGAGAAGGCTCCGTATTCCCATGTACAGCCATATGCGATGCGTCATCATACAAATTCTCTCCATGATCGGATAGATAGACCAACGAGCTGACTGCCTTTTCTTTCTCCAGCATCGAAATGATTTCATTCAATACATAATCCGTATAATAGATACTATTATCGTAGCTGTTGACAAGCAATTCTTTGTTTTCCGGATTCACCCCCCCATAACTTGTGTTATCATATAAGGCCGGGGTAAAATGACAAAAAGATTCCGGATACCGGGCATTGTAACGGAAATGACTACCCAGGGTATGTATTACAATAAACTGCTTCTGTTTCTTTTGCTGCAGAACAGAGGCAAACGGAATAAATAGTTTCTCGTCATAACTCTCTGCAGAATCGTAATCGGTAGTCGAGAAATAGGTATAATCACTACAGGAGGTAAGTCGCTGAACAAAACGGTCGCCAACCGATTGATTGGCAATCCAGGCCACCTCAAAGCCGCCCTCTTTAAACGCATCGGTAAGCCCTTTTTCTTTGTGTGCCAATTCCGGATCCAGAGGGGTTGCCCGGGTAAGCATCAACTGCAGAACCGCACTGGTATAATTGGACGTAGCCAACACATTGGAATAAGAGATCAGGCGGGAGCACTGCTCCAATAAAGGGGTCGTCGGACGCGTATATCCATGCATCGAAAAGTTTCCATACCGTGCCGCTTCGCCTATGACAAATACATAAATCTCCCTTGCCGACAAGCTGTCTTTTTTATGCATACCAAAAGAAAAATCTTTTAATTCCGCTTCCATCTTCCGCACCTCTCTCTGGCTGGCAAATACATCTCGGGTGGCGGTTATAAGGTCGAGTGGATAGGTTTTGGTATATTTCTTTTTGAAATAGGCATTTGTCGAACTCACCCGAGCCGTATCATCGACCCGGAAACCACTCATCCTCCACATCGCCGCCCACAGACCGATATTGAAAAAGGCAAAGACAATGCCTATAACTACTTTCCCCCGCAGAGTGAATAAAGCTTTGTTTTCTATCCGGGTGAAAAGAATCCAATAATAAAAGCCAAGGAGCAGGATACCGATCCATAGATAAATATGCAAAAAAGAAAGAAGTTCATAAGCCTCTTTGTAGTCGGTATGGATAACGACCGACATAAAACCTTCGGTTATAGGCATCCGGTTAAGGACTATATGCGCAATCTCCAAAGGACTCAACAGGAAGAACACACTTTGCAACCCGAAATACCACCGGGTCTTCAAAAGAAGAGCCGGTAAAATCAGGATAATGCACGAAAACAACAGATAGGCACATTGCTTGAACGGATTCCCCACCAGGTCCGTAGATAAAAAAGCAACAAAAAGGTTGGGTAAAAGGATGAAAAGAAATAAGACGCAGATCCATCCATAATGATTAGACGGAAATAGCCTGTGAAGTATGTGCGTTAACTGTTTCACGAGGGTCGCTTTTTCTTTTATTCTTTTTGTTGTATAAGTCCGGACTCTTTAAGCCAGGATGCCGCAATCTTTGTTAATTCGACAAATTGCTCGATCGACAACTGCTCCGGACGTTTGTCAAAAATAGGCAATACATAATCCGGGCAATCTTTTCCCAATAAAGGTTTCAGAGAGTTACGAAGGGTTTTCCGGCGTTGATTAAAGGAGGTTTTAACAACGGTCTTAAACAGCTTTTCATCACACCCCAACTCCGTTCGCTTATTCCGCGTCATACGTATCACGGCACTTTTCACCTTTGGCGGGGGATCAAAAACAAGCTCACTCACAGTAAACAAATATTCCACATCATACCATACCTGCAGCAACACACTGATAATCCCATATGTTTTACTGCCCGGGCCGGCTGCCAATCGCTCGGCTACCTCCTTTTGTATCATGCCGGAACAACAGGGGACGGTATCTTTAAAATCCAACACCTTAAAGAATATCTGGCTGGAGATGTTATACGGATAGTTTCCTATCACACAGAAAGGTCCGTTAAACAATTTGTCCAGATCTAACTTCAGGAAATCATCGGCAATAATCTTATCCTCTAAAGCCGGAAAATGTTGACGCAGATAATCCACCGAATCCCAGTCCAGTTCAACCACAGTCAGGTTATGCCCTGCTTCCAACAGGAATTGTGTGAGAACACCCATACCCGGGCCAATTTCCAAAACAGGTAAATGGGTATAGGCATCCAATGTATCAGCAATACGCTGGGCTATCTGCATATCCTTGAGGAAATGTTGTCCCAATGATTTTTTAGGCTTTACTAATCTCATCCAGTTCTCAGTTGTAAAATGTTCGTATTTAAATATTATGTTTATCTTTGCGGGCATACAAAAGTACAACAAATAATTAATACTGTCTTATACAGAATGGATTTTAAAAGCACCACACGTACACTGCTTAAAGTACTCATACCTCTGATCTTCGGTTGTCTCTTGCTCTGGTTTATCTATCGGGACCTGGATCTGACCGAAATCTGGCAAGTAGTCAAAAAAGGCGTACGTTACGACATCATACTTCTCTCCTTACTCTTTGGCCTGGTCGCTAATATCATTCGTGGATCCCGCTGGGGCTTATTACTCGACTCTATAGGAGAGCGTTACAAAAAGAGTAATGCCATTAATGCCGTATTAGGGAATTATGCTGTCAACCTTGTTTTGCCGCGGGTGGGAGAAGTCTGGCGCTGCGGTGTTTTATCCAAATATGATAAAATCCCTTTTACCAAACTATTCGGTACCCTCTTGATAGACCGCGTATGTGATACCATCGTCGTGGGACTGATTACTTTATTTATTTTCATCTTTAACTTCAGCTTCTTCAAAAGCTTTTTTGCCAAGAACCCCTCCCTCCTGGAAGGCTTTCAATCCATGTTCAACTCCATTTGGATCTATGTCGTTGTCGTATTCTTTGTTCTTGTCATTTGGTTTGTATTCAAATACATGAGTAACTTCACGCTTGTCCAGAAGGCAAAAGCCATGTTGCATAATATATGGTTGGGAATAAAAAGTATATGGTTGCTGAAACATAAATTGCGCTTCCTGTTACAAACCATAGGGATCTGGACCTGTTACTTTTTTTATTTTTACATTACATTCTACGCATTCGATTTCACCCGTGACCTGGGAATAAGTGTAGGATTGATTGCTTTTACCATGAGCAGTATCGGTGTAGCTGTACCGGTACAAGGAGGTATAGGCCCTTGGCACTTTATGGTAATCGCCACATTGGTCTGTTTCAATGTGAATGAAAACGATGCAGCCGCCTTTGCCTTGGTCGTGCATACCGTACAAACCGTATGGACAGGGCTCTGTGGCCTGGTAGGAATTGTAGCCCTGCCTTTAACAAATAAGAAAAAAGAAGTTGCCACAAGCAACTAATCTTTATATAAACTTTAAAAGAACACTTTTATGTCTGCTGAAATCAAAGATTTATCTCCCAAACACGTGTGGGGTTACTTCTATGACTTAACTCAAATTCCCCGCCCTACCGGGCAAATGCAAGCCGTAACAGCCTATGTTATTGCCTTTGGGGAAAAGTTAGGTCTTGAAACCAAACAAGACGAAACAGGAAACGTATTAATCCGTAAACCGGCTACTCCGGGTATGGAAGGACGTAAAACGATCGTTTTACAATCTCATCTGGACATGGTACCTCAAAAGAACAGCCATGTAAAACATGATTTCACTACCGATCCGATTGATGCGTATATCGAAGAGGGATGGGTAACAGCCCGGGATACAACTCTGGGGGCAGACAATGGCATTGGTGCCGCTTTGTCCATGGCCGTATTAGCGGATAATACCCTCCGCCACGGACCGATAGAAGCCTTGTTTACCATCGACGAAGAAGTAGGCATGGACGGTGCTTTCGGTTTAAAACCCGGATTCCTGCAAGCCGATATATTAATCAACTGTGATTCTGAAGAGGAAGGAGAACTCTTTGTCGGTTGCGCCGGCGGAGCCGACCTGAATATCTCTTTCCAATACAAAGACGATGTGCATATCCCCGAAGGAGATGTAGCCGTTAAAATTAGCCTGACCGGCTTAAAAGGCGGACACTCAGGGGTGGACATCCACTTGGGACGGGCCAATGCCAATAAATTGCTCTTCCGCTTCCTCAAAGATGCGGTTTGCGAATACGGAGCACGTCTGGCCTCTATCGAAGGAGGCTCTTTGCGCAATGCCATCCCACGGGAAGCATTTGCCGTAATCACCATACCGGGAGATAATGCCGAAGCACTTTGGGAATTTGTCTCCGACTATCAGGATCTGTATCAGACAGAATACAAAGGTATAGAAAACAATATCCAATTTACAGCCGAAAAGGTAGACCTGCCTATCACTCTTATACCCGAAGAAATACAAGACAGCCTGATCAATGCCATTGAAGGATGCCAAAACGGAATCATCAGTATGTTATCTGATTTCCCCGGAACGGTAGAATCATCTTCCAACCTCGCGGTTGTCCTCTCCCAAGCCGGATTGATCGAGGTGAAAATCCTGGTGCGCAGCTCCTCCGAAAGCCGGAAAGCCGCTGTTTGTTCCAGCCTGGAGAGCGTTTTCGCTCTGGCCGGAGCCAAAGTGGAAGAAGGGGGCTCTTACAACGGATGGCAACCCAATATTCACTCCCCCATCCTGAAACTCATGCAAGATACCTACTCCGACTTATTTAACAAAAAGCCTGCGGTAAAAGTAATGCATGCCGGTTTGGAATGCGGTATTATTCAAGGAGCCTACCCTCATATGGACATGATCTCTATCGGACCGGATTTGGAATTCCCCCATTCTCCCGACGAACGCATAAAGATAAGCTCTGTCGAAAAAACATGGGAGTTTATCAAAGCGACACTGGAACGTATCTAAATACAGACGAAGATTTATCTTGTCTGCCTTTATATAGAAAAAGGAATAAATCTCTAAAAAAGAGGTGTTGCCCGTACCGGCAACATCTCTTTTTTTTCGGGGTTATTCTAGTGTTGATAGCTATCGTCACTACTAACGATAGCTATCATCAGTAGTAACNAGTAGTAACGATAGTTATCATCAGTACTGACGATAGCTATCAACAGTAGAATTGTTCCGTATGTAACCCATTATTGGCCATTGCTTCCGGTCTAATTCCGCAAAGGGGAAAAAGGGGGAAGTGTGTGTCTCTCAAAATAAAACGATTGTTATAATATATTTGTACCTTTGTCGTTCAAAAGAGTATACAAACAATAATCATAGAAAACGAAAAAATATGTCTGAATTATTTCCTACGACTCTTCCCTACAAAGTAGCCGATATGAGCCTGGCGGATTTTGGCCGCAAAGAGATTGAGATTGCTGAACATGAAATGCCGGGTTTGATGGCTATCCGAAAAAAATATGCCGGACAAAAACCTTTGCAGGGTGCCCGCATCATGGGTTCTTTGCATATGACCATTCAAACGGCGGTATTGATCGAGACGTTGGTTGACTTAGGAGCCGATGTACGTTGGGCCAGTTGTAATATCTTCTCTACCCAGGATCATGCAGCGGCAGCCATTGCTGCGACAGGGGTTCCTGTTTTTGCCTGGAAGGGGGAGACCTTGGAGGAATACTGGTGGTGTACGGATATGGCCCTTCGTTTTCCGGAAGGAAAAGGACCTCATATGATCGTGGACGACGGAGGGGATGCCTCTTTATTGGTTCACTGGGGATATCAGGCGGAAAACGATGCGCAGACAATCAACCGTAAAGGCGGTAACCACGAAGAGCAGGTTATCCTGGACACCCTGAACCGTATATTGAAAGAGGATAATGCCCGTTGGCATCGTACAATCACGGATATGCGCGGGGTATCGGAAGAGACAACTACCGGTGTACATCGTTTATACCAGATGATGGAAAAGGGAGAGTTGTTGGTTCCGGCCATTAATGTCAATGATTCGGTAACAAAGTCTAAATTTGATAACCTCTATGGTTGTCGGGAGTCACTGGCCGATGGCATCAAGCGGGCTACCGATGTGATGATTGCCGGCAAGGTGGTTGTCGTTGCCGGTTATGGAGATGTCGGAAAAGGCTGTTCTCACTCCATGCGCTCGTATGGAGCCCGTGTATTGGTAACGGAGATTGACCCGATCTGTGCGTTGCAGGCGGCCATGGAAGGATTTGAGGTGACCACGATGGAAGAAGCGGTGAAAGAAGGAAATATCTTTGTGACCACCACGGGAAACCGGGACATCATCACCATCGCACATATGGCGCAGATGAAAGACCAGGCCATTGTTTGTAATATCGGTCACTTCGACAATGAAATACAAGTGGATCAATTGATAAACTATCCGCATATAAAACATACCAATATAAAACCTCAGGTCGATAAATATACTTTCCCGACAGGCAATGCGATCTTCTTATTGGCAGAAGGA
The DNA here is from genome assembly GCF_010500925.1 of Parabacteroides sp. 52. Lineage (GTDB taxonomy): Bacteria > Bacteroidota > Bacteroidia > Bacteroidales > Tannerellaceae > QVMG01. The sequence goes on along the minus strand of NZ_QVMG01000020.1, from coordinate 86,549 downwards.
CGCTTGGTGAACCTGGGTTGTGCTACGGGACACCCTTCCTTTGTGATGAGTAATTCGTTTACCAACCAGGTATTGGCACAAATAGATTTATGGCAGAAGCCTTATGAGATAGGAGTTTATCGTCTTCCCAAACATTTGGACGAAGAAGTAGCCCGCCTTCACCTGGAACGTATCGGTGTCAAACTGACGACGTTGAGCCGGGAGCAAGCCGATTATATCGGTGTTTCGGTGGATGGACCGTACAAAGCAGACCATTACAGGTATTGATCCGACACAGGGATCGTCAACGGAAAAAGAAAGAAGGATGAAAATGTTATATCGAAGCAAAGCGCCTTTCCGGCTGGGTATTGCGGGTGGGGGTACGGATGTATCTCCTTACTCCGATTTGTATGGAGGCGCTGTATTGAATGTAACAATCAATTTGTTTGCCCATGCCACTATCCGTCCGTTGGATAATGGCAAAATACGTCTGGTTCATGTCAACGAACAGATAGTCGAAGAGTTCGATGCAGTCAGCCACCTTCCGCTCGAAGGTCCTCTCCTCTTGCAGCGGGGCATCTACAATTCGATTGTGGCGCGTTATAATAACGGCAATCCTTTGTCTTTTGAACTGACCACCCATATGGATGTACCTTCAGGTTCCGGCTTGGGTACTTCTTCCACCTTGGTTGTCACGATCCTGGGAGCTTTTGCCGAATGGCTGAAGTTGCCGTTGGGCAAATATGATATCGCGCATTATGCCTATGAGATTGAAAGAATCGATTTGCAGATGGCAGGAGGCAAGCAGGATCAATATGCTGCGACCTTTGGCGGAGTCAATTTCATGGAATTTCTGGAGGGTGATAAAGTCATTGTGAACCCGTTGCGTATCAGCCATGATATTCTCCAGGAGTGGGCCATGAACATGGTCTTGTTCTACACCAACCAGCCCCGGTACTCCGGACAGATTATCGAAGAGCAGGCAGAGAATGTCAAGCGAAAGAATCCGGAGTCTTTGGAAGCAATGCATCGGGTGAAAGAGGAGGCTTTCCGCATGAAGAACTGTTTGTTGCGTGATGAATTAGGGGAACTGGGGAAAGCCCTGAATACGAGTTGGACGAATAAGAAAAAGATGGCCCGCCATATATCCAACGAACAAATAGACACATTGTACGAAACAGCGATAAGAAACGGAGCCTTGGGAGGGAAAATATCCGGTGCCGGCGGCGGGGGATTTATGTTCTTCTATTGTCCCGGTACCAGTTGTTACTCCGTAGCAAAGGCATTGACTGACTTGGATACAGGGGAGGTGCATCCCTTTGAATTTTGTAAGAAAGGATTAATGACATGGACTGTAAAGGAATCATAACACAACGTCTGGAAGAACATCAGGAACTGATGAGCCGGATCCTGGCAGACGCCAGCCTGCAGCAAAAAATGGCAGAGATAGTCAAAGCCCTGACGGCTTGTTTCCGCAATGGCGGCAAAGTCTATTTCTGTGGTAATGGCGGCAGTGCGGCGGATGCTCAACACCTGGCAGCAGAGTTTTCCGGTAAATTCTATATCGACCGGCCGGTGCTTCCGGCGGAAGCACTGCATTGCAATACCTCTTACCTGACAGCGGTCTCAAACGATTATTCTTTTGATATCGTTTATGCCCGTATGATCGAAGGGGTTGGTAAACCGGGGGATGTCTTTATCGGACTTTCCACTTCCGGCAATTCGGTCAATATCCTGCATGCTCTCGATGCCTGTAAAGCGCGGGAGATAACCTCTGTTGCCTTCACCGGCGAGACCGGAGGAAAGCTTCAGGGCAAAACGGATTATCTGATCAACGTACCCTCTTCGGATACCCCTCGTATCCAGGAAGCCCATATGACTATTGGGCATATTATCTGTGAACTGGTAGAAGAGGCCATTTTTGGCAAGAGATAAGCAAAAAAAAGCGATGGAAGCAATCATACTGGCAGGAGGCAAAGGCACACGTTTACAGTCGGTCGTCTCAGATGTACCCAAGAGTATGGCTTCTGTTGCGGGCAAACCTTTCCTTTATTACCTGCTTCGTTCACTCGAAGAGGCGGGATTCCGGCATATCATCCTGGCTGTGGGATATAAATATGAGGTGATAGAACGTTGGCTGTCGACGTATGAGACCTCTCTTCGCCTCTCTCTTGTTGTTGAAGAAGAACCTTTGGGTACAGGAGGTGCCGTTAAATTCTCTCTTTGTCAGGCTGAAGAACCGGATGTTTTTATCGTGAATGGAGACACGTATCTAGGTGTGGATTATGCCCGTATGCTGGCTTTTCACCAGGAAACGCAGGCCGAGGCCACTTTGGCGTTGAAACCGATGAAAGATTTCGACCGCTATGGAGCCGTAGACCTTCATCCGGACTCCCGGATTCTCAGGTTCCGCGAAAAACAATACGAAGCATCCGGTTTGATTAACGCTGGTGTTTATCTGATCAAGCGGGAGGCCTTACGAAATTATCCGGACCGGTTCTCTCTCGAAAAAGAATATTTTGAAAAGAGAGTCGATACTTGCCATTTGGCCGGTTTCCCTTCGGAGGTTTATTTTATAGATATTGGTGTGCCGGAGGATTACGCGAAGGCAGAAATCGATTTTGCGGATGGAAAGTATAAAACCTTATAATACATTGTTCCTGGATAGAGACGGTGTGATCAATGTACACCGGCCGGATGATTATGTAAAGTCTGTTGACGCATTTGTTTTCATAGACCGTGTGCCGGAGGCCATCGCTTTATTGGCTCCTTTATTCAAATATATACTTATTGTAACGAATCAGCGGGGAGTAGGCAAAGGCCTTATGAGCCGGCAGGATCTGGAGGATATCCACCATTTTATGCAGCAGCAAATCGTTTCGGCTGGTGGACGGATCGACCGCATTTATGTGGCGACGGAAACAGATCCGGCCCATAGGAACCGGAAGCCTCATACGGGCATGATCGTTCAGGCACAAAAAGATTTTCCGGATATCGACCTGGCCTCCAGTTGGGTCGTGGGGGACAGTATCAGTGATATGCAATTGGCGAATAATGCCGGTATCCCGGCCGTGCTTCTGGGGGATAAGTATATGCCGGAAGAAATTAGCAACCTCCGGATTCATGCATCCTATCCGGATTTATATACCTTTGCCCAACGAATCCTTCTAAATCCGCTCGTATGAAAATAGCTATTCTTTCACCTTTTTATCCTTACCGGGGGGGGATCTCCCAATTTAGTGCCATGCTTTATACGACATTGAAGCAGGAGGGGCATGAGGTGGAAGCATTTAATTTCAAACGTCTCTATCCCGATTTTCTTTTTCCCGGCAAAACGCAATATGTCCATGCCGATGATCCGGCCATTGCCCTGCCGAGTCAACGTTGCCTGGACAGTATCAATCCCTTTTCTTACTCCTCAACGGTGAAGGCGTTGAAGACCTTTGCTCCGGATGTGTTAATCATCTCTTATTGGATGTCTTTCTTTGTGCCGGCATATGCGCATATAGCTCACCGGATGAAGAAAAAGTGTAAGATAATCACCTTGATTCATAATGCGATACCCCATGAACCCCGTTTTTTTGATAAACCGATGGCTTCTTTGTTGTTCCGACAAAGTGACGGTTTTATCGTGATGAGCGAAACGGTGCGGGATGACCTTTTGCGGCTCTGTCCCCAGGCGAAATATATCTATAACCCGCATCCGTTGTACGATCATTTTGGGGCGAAGATGGAAAAAGAGAAGGCCTGCCAGGCTCTTCTTATTCCGACGGATAAGAAGACATTGCTCTTCTTTGGGCTTATCCGTGATTACAAAGGATTGGATGTATTGATAGAGGCAATGGGCCTTGTAGATGACGAGGATTATCAATTGCTTATCGCCGGAGAGAGTTATGGGGATTTTGAAAAATACAGACAACAGATAGAAACCTCTCCAGCCAAAGACCGTATACACGTACACAACCGCTATGTTTCGGATGAGGAATTACCCGTTTTCTTTTCGGCAGCAGATATCCTGGTGCTTCCTTATCGTTCGGCCACGCAGAGCGGAGTCGTTTCTGTGGCTTACCATTATGATATGCCGATGTTGGCTACTCCCGTCGGTGATTTCCGGCGGAGCATCGAAATGCCGGGAACAGGAATTGTTGTTTCAGATGTCTCCAGTCAGGCACTAGCCGAGGGTATTCAGATGCTTTTCCGCCCGGAGAAACTGGAAACATGTTATGCGCAGATAAAAAAAGAAAAAGCCCTTTTGTCGTGGAATGTATTGACAGACAAACTGGTAAACTTTGTACAGGAACTCTAAACGCCTCTTTCCGAAGCCTGCCTGTCCGTAGGTTTTTTATATCTTTCCGAAGGAATGTTTTTCCAGGTAACTGTTGAAGAGCTTCTTATACTGGTTTCCTATCGGAATATAGGTGTCTTTATGGCATATGATACGGTTGTTGGCAACAGCTATAATCTTCTTCAGGTTCACGATATAGGAGCGATGTATACGCATAAAAGTATGGGCAGGCAATCGTTCCTCCAATATCTTCATGCTGAGCAAAGTCATGATCGGTTTTGAATCTTCTGAAAAGATACGGGCATATTCACTTTGGCTTTCGATATAGATAATCTTATTCACATCCAAACGAAGCATTTTGTAGTCGGCTTTGACAAACAGATAGTTTTCCTCTTTCTCTCCTCCTTGGATTGCTGGTTGCTGGTTAGTGGTTGCTGGCTGCATGAAAACATCCATATGGTGGTGGGCTTTGTTGGCTGCTTTTAAGAAATCATTGAAACCGAAAGGTTTAAGCAGGTAATCAAGAGCATCTATCCGGAAACTCTCCACGGCATATTCGGAATAGGCTGTAGTGAAGATAATCATCGGTTTGTTGGATAACGACTTGACAAAGTCCATGCCGTTCAGGTCGGGCATATGGATATCCGCAAAAATAAGATCCACCTGCGTGTGGGAAATTACGGATAATGCTTCAAAGGCATTTGAGCAGGCTTTTACTAATTCCAGAAAAGGTACTTTCTGAATATATCCGGTGAGTTGTGTCAATGCCAACGGTTCGTCGTCTATGGCTATACATCGTATCATACTTGTAGGGGGATTATAAGTAACACCTGGTATTCATTCTCTTCGGCTTGGATGGACAAGGTATAATTTTCTCCATACAGGAGCTGCAGGCGTTTGCGTACATTCTCCAAACCGATGCCCTGCTGTTGTTCGTTGGCATTATCAAAGATGCTGTTAATGATAAGGCAACGTATTTCATTCTCTTTTATATCCATGGAGACATGGACAAAGGATTTCTTTTGGTAGCTGATGCCATGTTTGAAAGCATTCTCAATGAATGAGATAAAAAGAAGGGGAGGGATCTTCACATCCGGGAGATCTTCCGTTGGCATGCAGACACGGATATCGACTTGATCGGTATATCGGATTTTCATCAGTTCGATATAGTGTATCAGAAAATGTATTTCTCTCTTCAATGGCAGTGTCGTTTGCGCTGTGTCGTACAGAATGTAACGCATCATTTGGGAGAACTCCAATACCGTACTTTTGGCTTTTTCTGTATCAATATCAATCAGGGCATGAATATTATTCAATGTATTCATGAAAAAATGCGGATTGATCTGATGTTTCAGGTAATCCAGTTCTGTTTGCAAGGTCTGTTTTTCCAGCTCTTTTACTCTTTGGTCATCCCGTAAAGACTTGAACAATAGTTTGATGGCCAGGTTGAATCCTATTAAAAGAATGGCCATGAAGGAGAAATGAAACAAGGGACTCAACGGTATCCATTGCCGCAGAAAAGGCGGATGCACATTCTCCTGCATCCGTTTGGCAGGGGATCGGTTATCTTCGGGATGCCGGTCTTTCGGAGGAGGGAAATGCTCTTTGTATGGGTGGGAGAGGGGATGATTTCCCCTTTTCTCTTCCACCAGAGGCCGATTCTGTCTATCGGGAAAAGCCGGTTGGGAGCTTAACAGATAAACAAGTCCGATACTTCCCAGTATAAACACGATATAGAGCCAAAACCGTTTGCGGATAAAGAGAAAGGGAGTCAATATATAGTTGTTTAGGATGAAGAGGGAAAAAAAAGGAGCCAGTATCTTCCAGGCACGCAAGATATCGCTCCAGTTAAATGAATGCTCCTGATTGTAGTATTGATCCAATACCGGTGCACTGAATAGGGTGAACCAGATGATCAGGTAAATCAGGTTCTCCAATACGGTTTGTCTACGTTCTCCTTTCTTCATATCTTCAGAATTTAAAAGAATAACCTAAACCAATCATATGGGTAGATGCCTCTTCGTCATCCGCATAACTGATATACCGGTAAAACAGTTGCAAGGCATGTCGTTTATTCAGTTTGTATTGGGTACCCCCCGTATACCGCACCCTGTCCAATGCATTCCCCTGCGGGTCGTTTAAGGTGTTGTATAACTCCACGGAAAAGAAAGGTTCAAACCCTGATTTCCGAATGTCATATTGCAATTCAATCCGGCTGCGCAGATAGAGTTTCGGGTTGGCACGTTTCTCTGTTTCTTCTACCCCTACGCGGTAGGTGCTTTGAAAGCGTTCGCGTAAAGATAAGGTAAAACGATTGAAACGCAGGGCCCCTGTGGCGTAAAAATAATACCGGTGCCGTACCTCCCAGTCTTTTTTCGGATGATTGTAGTTTATCAGGTTATAAGCACCACCTATCTTCAGGTATTCACAGAAGCGATAACTGAGATCTATTGTTGTAGAAAAACGGTCGACAGACCCGAGGTTTTCCCGCAACCGGAGATCTTCTTCCAGACTGATCGTTAATCCGGGTACGATCTTCTTACTTATAGCCAGTTGGAATGAGCTGCCCAATTCGTCCTGTCCGTACAGCCAGGTCACCGGATACAGCCCAAACAGAAGGAGGAGACAAAGAAAACGTTTCATAAGCATGTTATTAGGGTTATTTATTCGCCTTCTTTGGGTAAACGGGTGAGGTTGTCGATGGTATTGATCTCCCTGCATTCCGATTCATAATATATTTTGATAAAAGCGGCATCCCGTAAGAAATCAATATGTCCTATTTCTATTTTGGAGACAGAAAGTCCGGTACGTTTAGAAAGATCGGCCATCAGTTCTTCCCGTTTGTCCGGGGTGATCAAATGTATTTTATCATATAATATCAATTTACAGGAGGTATGTTTCAGCCACCGCTCGCTTTCCAGGAGCCAGATGGACAAGAGGAAGATAAGGTTGGTCACCAGGGTCTCCATATAACTGATCTGGATAGCCAGGGCGTTGATGACTGAGATAGCTATGATCACAAAAAGATAGGTCATCTCCCGGATAGGTACCTGCTCGGTGCGGTAACGTATGATTCCAAAAATAGCAAAAATGCCTAAGGCAAAACCGATCTTTAACTTCACACTTCCCATCAATATGATAAGCAGGAAAACACTTACATTGATAAGGGAGAATGTAAAATAAAAGTCCCTTCTCCGGCTTTTGGGGTAGTAGAAGAAATGAATGATGATGCCTACAACGATAAAGTTAAATAAAAAGCGGATAACCAGTTGGCTAAGTGCTTCGGCATCTATCAGCGGTGTCCCGTAGACGATAAGTTCTTCTGTCATTTCAGCGAATGATTCCATGTTGTTGATTTGTTAATTTATTGATTTGTATAAGTTTGCTTTTGAAACGATTCTGCTTAAGTGTAGGATTCGTCAGAATAGCCCCCAGGCAATATTTGCTGAGTCCCCTGGAGCGTATATGCAGATCGCAGAGTAATTTTTTGGCAATCGAATCGGCACTTTTCTCTTGTTTTAATTCGATAATGACCAAGTCTTCCATCTGTTGCCTATTTGAAGTGCGAAGGTTGTGAAATTGAAGACGAACGTCTATTGTAAGGCGTTCCGTCATTTCTTTGTTTACAAGGGTGATGCGTTGGAAACGACTTTCCAGGCAAGGCGATAATTCCTGCATCTGAAATTCGGCTTTTTCCCGGATGAAAAGGGCTGTTTGGGGAGAGGTAGCAGCATCGGCTACCGGGAGGAGTATACGCTCCTTTAGGGTACGGCCTTTGTTATTTTTATTTTTTATCTCCAAAAAGGTCTGATGGGTGTCTATATAGTGGCGGATACGTATCTTTTTGCGGGGCTGATGGCCGTTTTGATGTGCCAGGTACATGGCTGACTCCTGCGTATCGAGATAAACGGTTTCGTATTTACTCATCCGGCTACCGCTTATTTCCTGTACATAATAATACGGTTGCATTTGCGATAACAGGGTGTAGAGATCTCCCGCAGTCGTAAGATATTTGGTGTCTGTCCGGTTCATTAAACGGACAGATGCCATCTGTTCCAACGTGACGGGTTGAAACTTTTCCAACAGTTCTAAAATACCATTCACCTTCATTTTATTCAGTATATCTGATTGACCGGAGCAAATATAGAAGAGCGGAAGAATGGGAGAAAAAGAAATCAATGAACGACTCTTTTCTGTCTGTCAACAGGTGATAGAGGAGGACAAAGGAAGCACCGCCTGTTGGTTGATGAAATACTTTTGTTTACTGATAAAAAGAAAAGGTTGATGGATCTTTTTTTTGTATGGAAAGACTTCCTTTTATTTTTGATCTCATAATAATAGACATAGTATGATTTGGAAATCTTTTATGGAGAAGTACGTATTGGTACTTCTTGTTTTTGCCTTGTTGCAAACAGTTCCTGCTTGTGGAACAGATAATCCGGAATTTACCGACTCGGAGGAAAGAGTGGTGCCGGATGATGAAAAGGATGATATACAGGATTCAACCTTTTCGCAGATTGTAGAGATCACTTGGGGTTCGGCAGTGAAAATTGTCAACCCCCTGGAAGGGAAAGGCGTAGAGGTAACAACAGAGGGAGATCAGGTTATTATCCGGTCGACCGTAGACGAAATGGAGTATGTGCTTTCGGGCGTGACTGCCTCCGGTGGTGTAAAGATTTATAGTGACTCTAAGTTTAAGCTGACTTTCAATGGGGTAGAAATTACGAACCCCCATGGTCCGGCAGTGAACGTTCAGTCGCATAAACGGGTTTTTGTGCAATTGAATGAGGGTACTGTAAATAAACTGACAGATGGTTCTTCTTATAAAACCGTAAGTGGTGAGGATATGAAAGGGGCATTTTTCAGTGAGGGGCAGCTCCTTTTTTATGGGACAGGGGTTCTCGAAGTGACGGGTAATTACAAACATGCTATTTGTAGCGATGATTATGTCCGGATTTATGAAGGGGAAATAAGGGCAAAGGCAAATGTATCCGATGGGATTCATGTGAATGATGCCTTTGTGATGGATGGAGGAAAATTGAATGTACAGGCTAAAACCGATGGTATCGAATGCGAAGAAGGCTATGTATTGATAAATGATGGAAATATAATCATCCAAAGTGGTGACGATGGCATTACTGCCTCTTATGAAGGGAATGATTCGGCTATTGATCCTTATTTAGAGATTTATAAAGGTTCTATCCAGGTGACCACTTCCGGTATTTCGGCAAAAGCGATAAAGAGCCGGGGGGATCTGATTATCCATGACGGGGAAATAAAGGTAAAAACTTCTCAGCGTGAGGCGGAAGGTATTGAAAGTAAGAAGACTTTGACGATTCATGGGGGATTGATAGAAGTTGAGGCCTATGACGATTGTATAAATGCAGCCAATAGTATCGTTATCAATGGAGGGAATATCTATTGTTATAGTGCCGCCAATGACGGTATTGACTCGAATGGGACTTTGACGATTACAGGTGGATGTATCCTATCTATCGGCACCTCTTCCCCGGAGGAGGGGTTTGACTGTGACCGGAATACGTTCAAGATAACAGGAGGCATATTGATCGGTATAGGAGGGGCAACAAGTACGCCAACCTCTACAGCCTGTACACAACGTTCCCTGGTTTATGGCGGAAGCGCAACTGCTCTTACCCCTTTTCACATTCTCTCCGCCACAGGAGAGGATATACTGACATATATATTGCCGCGCACATTGAATCAAATGACTCTTTTGTTCAGTAGCCCTTCGTTGAAAGAGGGTAGTTATACGATTTATTCCGGAGGTTCTATATCGGGAGGCACTTCTTTTCATGGATTATACGCCGGATCGTCTTATGCGTCCGGAAAGCAGTTGGCCACGTTTAATGCCTCTTCGATGGTCACCACCGTAGGTTCTTCCAATGGAGGAAACAGGCCACCGGCAGGATGGTAATCATTGATTCTTATCATATTATTTTATTGAATCCAAGCCGGTCTTTGATTCTCCAAGCCTCTCGATATGAATATCCGGGCTTCTGGAGAATCAAAAATCGGCTTTTTCCCTGTTTTTTCTTGTAAATATATTTGATTTCTGATAGGATTGTTTATTTTTGTGTAAGTCGGTTTGGCTATAAAAATCAAAACAAGAGATCGTATGAAGAAGAAGAATGTATTAATCGGGGGAGCTTTATTGGCAGCAGGTGCCGTTGTGATGTGGAATACCAGAAGAACCATTCCTAAACGGGCGGTAGCAGTCGCTCCTTTTGATGTGGATCTGTTCCTGGGCAAATGGTATGAAATGGCTCGTTTGGATCATCGTTTTGAGCGTACAAAAAGAAATAATACCATTACCTACTCACGCAATGCGGATGGCAGTATACGTGTGGTAAACAGAGGTTATGATTATAGTAAGCGGAAAAGAGTAATCAATATCGGAAAAGCCAAGTTTGTCGGTTCGGCAGAAGAAGCTAAAATGAAGATATCCTACTTCAAATTATTGTCATTTGGTTATAATGTAATTGCCATCGATCCGGAATATAAGTATGCACTTGTTGCAGGAGAAGATTTACATCATCTTTGGCTTTTGTCTCGCGAGCCGGATATACCGGAAGAGATCAAACAGGCTTTCCTCAGAAAAGCCCTTATCATAGGCTATGATATTACTAAACTCGTTTGGGTAGAGCATAGTCAACTTATGGGAGGGCAGTATTTGTCGGATGAAGAATATACGCAGATCGATCAGGATCTGGTATAATCCTATTCTCCCTCACTTTCCTCTTTGTCAGAAGTAGAATGACTACCGTTTCGCCTGAATTGAACAGGCGAAACGCCAAATTGTGCCTTGAAACATCGTCCGAAATAGACCGCTGAAGAAAATCCTAACTGATCTGAGATCTCTCCTACCTGCATTTGCGGATGTTCCCGCAAGAGAACCGCTGCTTTTTTGAGACGATGCGTTTGCACAAATTCATTGGGGGTAGTACCCGTTAATGCTTTGAACTTACTGAAGAGTGAGCTGCGGCTGATCGCCAGTTCACGGGCCAGCATATTGACATCGAACTCCGAACTCGCCAAATGTTGGTCGATGATCGTGGATACCTGATCCAGAAAATGCTGGTCTAAGGGATTGGAAGCAAGTAGATTGACGTCGAAGTCTGCCTGTTTGTTAAACTTATTGAGTAAACGCAGGTGGGTACGAATCAGGTTGTTGCAGCGTACAAGCAATGTTTTGGCATGGAAAGGTTTACCGATATAATCGTCGGCTCCCTGTTGCAGTCCTTCGATATTCTGTTCGACAGAGTTTAATGCCGTTAACAACACGACCGGTATATGAGACAGGTCGATATTGTTCTTGATACGTATACACATTTCTGTTCCTGTCATAACCGGCATCATCACGTCGCTGACGATCAAATCCGGCTTCTGGTCTTGAGCGATATGCAAACCTTCTTCTCCGTTTGTCGCTGTCAGGATATTATAAAGCGGTTTGAAGAGTGATTTGAGGATCTCCAGTAATTCCTCGTTGTCTTCAACCAATAAGACGGTAAAACGTTTATCCTTGTCCTGCTCCGGAAAAGTCCGTATCATCTCTTCGTAATCCTGTTCGGTCAATACTTCGGGTGGGGTGTTATTGATAAAGGTAGGATCATCCGGTTTGTCAAGGATAGTCACTTTTTCATCTTCTTCGAAATGTTCTTTCCCTTTAAAGAGGTTGACATTAAAGATGGTTCCGTATCCCAACTGGCTCTGCACCGTAATATCCCCATGATGCATATCGACTATCAACTTACACAATGCCAACCCGATACCTGTTCCGGGACTGGATGCCGCTGTTTGCGTTCCATTCTCTGCCTGATAGAAGCGGTTGAATACCTTAATGCTATCTTCGGGTGAAAGGCCGATGCCTGTATCAATCACTTTGATAGTGACCATCGTTTCACTCTCTTCAACAGCAACTTCTATGCTTCCTTTCTCACCGGTGTATTTAAAAGCGTTGGATAAGAGATTGTAAAACACCTTCTGTAGTTGGTAGGCATCAAACCATAAAGGAATATCTTCTTGTTTATGTGTAAAACGAAGCGTAATGCTTTGTTGCATCGCCATCTCATGAAAAGAGAGACTGATATCCTTCAGGAAAGGTATCAGGTTCTGTTCGGAGACGTGTAACGAAACGTAGTTCTGCTCGAATTTGCGGAAGTCCATCAGTTCGGTTATCAATCCCCGCATGCGGTAAGCATTTTTACTGATCTTGATAATTTTATTATATACCGAAGGAGGCAGGTTGGTGCTTTGAAACAATAATTCGACCTGGCTGATGATCAGCGTGAGCGGCGTACGAAATTCATGGCTGATATTGGTGAAAAAGCGAAGCTTCGCCTGATTCAGTTCTTCGCTTCTCTCTTTGTCTTCTTTCTCTTTTTGGAGTGACAAGGCCAATTCGCGGCGGGTATTGTGCGTACGCAGGATAAAGGCAGCGATTGTCACGGTGGTAGCCAGATAAAACAACCAGGCCCAGAATGTATTATACCAGGGATGTGCAATATGGATGCCAAGGGATATGCCTTGCTGACGTGACGAATACGGGAGGAGTCCTTTTTCCCGTACATATAAGGTGTAATGCCCCGGGTTTAGGTTCGTATAATAAAGACTGGTTTGTGTCGTCGGAATCCAATCCGGGTCGAAGCCATCCAGTTTATATTCATACTCTTTATCTTTCTGTATGTCTACATAATTGGTCGAACTGAACTCAACAATCAGGTTGTTTTGTTTATAAGATAAGTCGATATTCCGTGTATAGGGCAAGGCTTTGGGCAATACTTTCGTCTCGTCCCCGGCATACACCCGGTTGGTATGGATATAAAGGTTGGAGAAATAAAGCGTATAGTCTTTTTCTTTTTTATCCAGGTCATCCTCCCAAAAAGAAGTGAGTCCATCCGATCCTCCGATAAACAATTCGTTATTCTTGCAGGAAAGCACTCCGCAGCCTTCTGTAATAGAAGAGATCGGCAGGGACATATTCAATCGCAGAAAACGTGAATGTTCCTGATACGGGTGGAAGAAAGTCAATCCTCTGTCTCCCGTGATCAGAAGGTTACCCATCTTCGTCTCCGTGATATTGTAACAATAATTACTTAGTAAATGTCCGCTGGCTGTCGTGTAAGCTGTAAACTTATCACTTTGTTCATTGTAACGGTATAATCCGGCACCGAGCGTGCCGAAATAGATAGTCCCCCGGTAGTTGATAAGACAGTTGACCCGAAAGCGAATCTGGTAGTCGTTCAGGTAATACGTCTTTGCCTTTTTCGGTTCCTGGGGGTTCATATAAATGAGTTGTCCCGAATAGGCAATCCAGAGATATCCTTTCGAATCAAAAGTAAAAGCCAGAAAACTCCGGGTATCAAGGCGGGTAAATTCTTCCGTCTCCAGATCCATCACAAACAAACCGTTGCGTGCAGCTATGTATAAGTTGTTCTCATAGATAGTAAGTTGTTGGATAATATTATTAGGCGCATCCTTTCGTTTTTGGGGATCTGCCTCCAGGAAATAGTTGTGAAACCGGTCAGCGTCAATGTCGTAACGTGAGAATCCACCGGTATGTGTACCTAGGTAAAGGCGGTGGTGTTCCTTATCGTAAGCGATACTTTTGAGGTTGTTATGTGCAATGGAGTTGGGCCCTCCGGAGGAGAAATAACGAAAGGTGCGCGTTTCCCGGTCCAATAGATTCAGTCCGCCTCCTTCCGTACAGATCCAGATATCCCCGTTTTTATCTTCTATCATATGACCGACAAAAGGATGATTGAGGCAGATATCGCGACTTGCATCTGCCGTATAATGGGAGAAGATATCACTTTCCGGGTTAAAGTAATTGACCCCTCCGTAGTAAGTCCCGACCCAAATCGTTCCCTGCTGGTCGATGCACAGGGAGAAGATGGATGAATGGGATAATCCTCCCGGGATTGCCTCTTGCCGGGTGATGGTGAATTCGTCTTTATAGGGGTTGTAACAATGCAGACCGTCAAAGGTGCCAAACCAGATGTTTCCGTACTGATCTTCTACAAACTCCCGGATTTGGTTGCTGACAATACGTTTGGAACCAGATGATTGTTTGGAATAATAATCGATCTTTCCTTCTTTGTTGATCCGGTAAAGACCTCCCATCCGGCAACCGACCCAGATGTCTTTCGCGGAGCTCTCGAACAAGCGGTAGATATCTACTCCGGGAATCACCAAGCGGGGTTCTTGTCCTGCCTCCATAACATACAATCCATTATTGGTGCCCAACCATATTTTCTCTTGGGTGATCTGCAAGCAGTTGATTGAATGCAACCCGGTGTTCATCCGGAAAGAAAGCGCATCCTTCTCTGGATCATACACGCAGAGTGAGTCTTCCACCACGCACCATATCTCTCCTTTGTAGGATGTTAACGTGCGCATCCAGGAGCAGGGTATCACATGGAAGGTTTCCTCTTTTATATCGTATCGCGTCAGCGAACCGTTGGTCCGGAAAAAGACATCTCCTTCGGCATTGCTAGTGATAAAATCACATTCTAAACCATACAAGGCATTGGTCCGGTCTTTCAGGTTTTCATGCGTCCAGGCCTTGTAAACCGTCATACGCTCTCCGTCATAAACCGATATGCCTTCGCGCGTTCCAAACCACATCCGTCCCAACTGATCCTGATGAATAGACATCACAGATATCTGTGACAGCCCATCTGCCATCCCTATATGTTTGAAATAAATGGGATAAACCGAAAGGCTAATCAGTAAAGCGAGAATAATCAGTTGTATTTTTCTCATGGCGTAAGTTCATGTGAGAGGCAAAGATAATGAGAATCTTGTAAAGATAGCTAAAACCGGGTATAGAAGAAAACAAAGAGATAAAAATAGGATAGAGCTGTACTCCTGTTTGTATCCCTTTTCCCTCTTTATCTGTAGCATTTACTATTGCCGAAAAATTTCTTTAATTTATTGCTTCCTATATCAAATTGACATACCTTTGCGCCTTTATGGAGATACAAGAATAGACAAACTTATAATCAACTAAATAACTTAAATTATTATCTTATGTGGTTACTTAATTCTTCTATCGGAAAGAAGCTGATAATGAGTATATCAGGGATCTTTCTAGTCCTGTTCCTTACGTTCCATGCAGCCATGAACGTAGCGGCAGTCTTTTCTGAAGAGGCTTACAACATGATCTGTTCTCTTTTGGGAGCTAACTGGTATGCTGTAGCCGCAACTATCGTATTGGCCGGTATTGTCGTATTGCACTTTGTGTACGCGTTGATGCTGACCTTGCAAAACCGTAAAGCACGCGGGAACGACAGTTACGCAGTTAATGTGCGTCAGAAAAATGTCACATGGGCCTCTAAGAACATGTTTGTTTTGGGTATCATTGTGATTGGTTTCATGTTGTTGCACTTTGCACAGTTCTGGTACAAAATGATGTTTGCCGAATTGTTAGGCTTCCATCATGTGACTTTAGGCGGTATGGAAGTTTCTCCGCAAGACGGAGCGGCGTTTATCAACTTCTATTTCAGTCACCTTTGGGTGGTGATCGCTTACCTGATCTGGTACGTAGCCTTGTGGTTCCACCTGACTCACGGTATCTGGAGTGGTATTCAAACCATCGGTTGGAGCAACAACCTCTGGATCAAACGTTGGAAAGTGATCAGCAATATCTACGCGACGTTGTTGATGGCAGCTTTTGCCTTTGTAACCATTTTCTTCTATCTGAAGAGCCTTTGTGATGGTTCTTGCTGTTAACTAAAGGTGTAACTAATAATAGAAAAATAGATATGACACAGATAAAATCAAAAACCCCTCAAGGCCCGTTGGCTGAGAAGTGGACCAATTATAAAGCACATCAGAAATTGGTGAACCCGGCAAACAAACGCCGCTTGGATGTAATCGTCGTAGGAACCGGTCTGGCCGGTGCTTCTGCTGCTGCGTCTCTGGCGGAAATGGGCTTCAATGTTCTTAATTTCTGTATTCAGGACTCTCCCCGTCGTGCGCACTCGATCGCTGCTCAGGGAGGTATCAATGCGGCAAAAAACTATCAAAACGACGGTGACTCGGTTTACCGTCTCTTCTACGATACGATCAAAGGGGGCGACTACCGTGCCCGCGAAGCCAACGTGTACCGTCTGGCGGAAGTTTCCAACGCAATTATCGACCAGTGCGTCGCACAGGGTGTTCCTTTTGCCCGCGAATACGGCGGTCTGTTAGATAACCGTTCGTTCGGAGGTGCGCAGGTATCGCGTACGTTCTACGCCCGCGGTCAGACGGGACAGCAGCTATTATTGGGTGCTTACTCGGCATTGAGCCGCCAGATCGGCTTGAACAAAGTTAAAATGTATACCCGCCATGAAATGGTTGATGTGGTGAAGGTCGACGGCCGTGCCCGTGGTATCATTGCCCGTGACCTGGTGAGCGGTAAACTGGAACGTTTCTCTGCACATGCTGTGGTGGTAGCAACCGGAGGTTATGTAAATACCTTCTTCCTGTCGACCAACGCGATGGCATCGAACGGTTCGGCCGCATGGCAATGTTATAAGAAAGGGGCTTACTTCGCAAATCCGTGTATGGTACAGATCCACCCGACCTGTATTCCGGTGCATGGCGAGTTCCAATCGAAACTGACCCTGATGTCTGAGTCGTTGCGTAACGACGGACGGATCTGGGTTCCGAAAAAGAAAGAAGACGCCGAAGCGATCCGTGCCGGCAAATTGAAACCGACACAGTTGAAAGAAGAAGACCGCGACTACTATCTGGAACGTCGTTATCCGGCATTCGGTAACCTGGTTCCGCGCGACGTGGCTTCACGCGCGGCGAAAGAACGTTGCGATGCCGGTTTCGGTGTAGGCGCCGGACAGGCTGTTTATCTGGACTTCTCTGAGGCGATCAACCGCCTGGGCCGTAATGTGGTGGAAGCCCGCTACGGAAACCTGTTCCAGATGTATGAAAAAATTGTAGACGATAATCCATATGAAACACCGATGATGATCTATCCGGCCTTGCACTACTCGATGGGTGGTCTGTGGGTAGACTACGAACTGATGACCTCTGTTCCGGGGCTGTTCGCGATCGGTGAAGCCAACTTCTCCGACCACGGAGCCAACCGCTTGGGTGCTTCCGCATTGATGCAGGGATTGGCCGACGGTTATTTCGTGTTGCCTTATACAATCCAGAACTATCTGGCCGACCAGATCCAGGTGCCGCGTTTCAGTACCGACCTGCCTGAGTTTGCCGAAGCCGAAAAAGGTATCCAGGATCGTATCAACAAACTGATGAAGATCCAAGGTAAACGTTCGGTAGACAGCATCCATAAAGAACTGGGACACATCATGTGGGACTTCGTAGGGATGGCACGTAACGCCGAAGGCTTGAAAGGTGCGATCGAAAGTATGAAGAAGCTGAAGAAAGAATTCTGGAGCAACGTACGTATCCCGGGTAAAGGCGACGACCTGAACGTAGAGCTTGAAAAAGCCCTTCGCCTGGCCGACTTCCTGGAAATCGGTGAACTGATGGCACACGATGCTTACGACCGTGCGGAGTCTTGCGGAGGCCACTTCCGTGAAGAATATCAAACCGAAGAAGGTGAAGCCATGCGTCGCGACGAGGAATTCTCGTATGTATCCTGCTGGGAATACCAGGGTGAAGACAAAGACCCTGTGATGTATAAAGAAGCGTTGGATTACGAATTCATAGTACGTCAGCAACGGAACTATAAGAATTAATGGTTAATTGTTAATTATCAATTATAAACAATGATTGATAACAGCAATTTATAATTTACAATTTACAATTTATAATTCTAAAGAGAATCATGGACAAAAATATAAATATCACCCTGAAGGTTTGGCGTCAGAGAGGCCCGAAAGAAAAAGGAGCTTTCGAAACCTATCAGCTAAAGGACATTTCCCAGGGAACATCATTCCTTGAAATGCTTGATATCCTGAACGAACAATTGGTTAACGAAGGAAAAGAACCGGTTGTATTCGATCACGACTGCCGCGAAGGCATCTGTGGGATGTGTTCGCTCTATATCGACGGACATCCACACGGACCGGATACCGAAATCACTACTTGCCAGTTGCATATGCGTAAGTTCGACGACGGCGCAACGATCACCATCGAGCCTTGGCGTTCGGCCGGTTTCCCGGTGATCCGCGACCTGATGGTCGATCGCTATGCGTACGACAAGATCATCCAGGCCGGTGGATTTGTTTCTATTAATACCGGAGGGATCCCCGACGCGAACGCGATTCCTATTCCTAAAAAGGATGCTGACCTGGCCATGGACGCGGCCGCTTGTATCGGTTGTGGTGCCTGTGCTGCCGCTTGTAAGAACGGTTCGGCCATGTTGTTCGTTTCCGCGAAGGTGAGCCAGTTGGCTTTGTTACCACAAGGCCGCGTAGAAGCAGCCCGTCGTGCCAAAGCGATGGTATCGAAGATGGACGAATTGGGTTTTGGTAACTGTACCAACACCCGCGCCTGCGAAGCCGAATGTCCGAAAGCCGTATCGATCAGCAACATCGCCCGCCTGAACCGCGAGTTCATCAAGGCGAAACTGCAAGACTAAACAATGTCTCTTAAATAGTAAAAAAGGGAGTGAGGTTTTCTCACTCCCTTTTTGGGTTTTATATGTGTCGCGAATTCCGTACGGAAACGATTGACACCCCCAAAAGAAAATAGAGATTTAGTCTTTGACGAAAAGATTATACTTTTTAAATTTATATGTATGTTTGTAATGCATACTTTATTTACCGTCCATATTCCGTCATTCGTCGGGAAACTCCCATGAATAGGCGTTTCTTTATAGCATAGTATACAGGGATATGATAGTTTTGCCTCTGAATTTAAAACAAATGGAATTATGAATAACACATCACACAGACATTCCCGGCATCGTACATTGAATACGATCGGTGTAGCACTTGGTTTTATTATTATAGGTATAATGTATCTGGCTCATAACTTAGGATGGGTCACTACGTCGGTATTCCGTACAGTTATTTCCTGGCAGATGTTGCTTGTTTACATCGGTGTCTTCCAATTGTTTAAACGGAATCTGATAGGAGGCTTGATACTGATGGCAGTAGGTGTTTATTTTCTTTTGCCCGGTTTTTATGGGATGGGGACATATTGGCCGGTATTACTGATCGTTATCGGGATAGGCATACTTTTGAAACTGTTCAATAAAAACAGTACATCCTGCTGGGGACATAAACCGATAGGAGAGCATACGGAATCAACCACTACGGAAGATGGATATGTCACATCGAATATTACTTTCGGCGAAGCCAAACATATTGTATTGGATCCTGTTTTCGGCGGAGCCAATCTGGAAGCTTCCTTTGGTTCCATCGCATTGGATCTTCGGCGTACGACCCTGGAGGTGGCTGAGACATATATCAAGGTGGATTGCTCGTTCGGCAGCATTGAAATTTTTGTGCCTACTCATTGGAATGTGATTGTCCAGGTAGACAATACCTTTGGAGGAGTGGAAGACAAACGTATGCTTGCCCCGCAGATTGACAATGAACATAGATTGATCATTCAGGGGAATGTTAATTTTGGTGGATTGTATATTAAAAGCTAAAGATGTATACACATCCACTCATACAATCCATGACCCACAGGATAAAGGGAAGTCTACTTATTCTCCTGGTAGCCGGCTTACAAGGAGTCGTTCTTCTCCGGTATGGACAGGCAACGCCTATGCAGGCTTGGGGAGATAGTATTTTGTCAACCGGATTACTGACGGTCGCCGGCTTTTTTGCCTGGTTTGTATTGGAATATATCCGTGTATGGCAGGTGCAATTGTTTCTGGCATTCTTGGTTCAGTTGGTGTGCCTGGGTATCAGCTTTACGGTTATGACAATCCTGGGACTTGAAAATCAGGAGTCTTTTCTTTATACCTTACCTCTTCGTTTTGTCTTAGGCTTGCTTTGCTGGATCATTCTTTTGCAATGGTACGAAAACCTGCAGAATGAGCAACAATGCCGCGAGATGTTGGAAGAAGAAAGAATGAGACAAGAAAAAGAGAAGCAGTCCGAAATAACAGCGACCTTTTCGACTGACTGTATTGACCGCATCTCCGTCAAAGACGGCAGCCGTATCCACATTGTGCATCTTGAAGAATTGTATTGCCTGCAGGCAAGTGGCGATTACGTCACCCTTTTCACCTCTTCCGGACAATATATAAAGGAACAGACGATGAAATATTTCGAGCAGCATCTGCCTTTGACCTTTGTACGTATCCACCGTTCTTCGATTGTCAATACCGATTTTATTGCCCGTGTCGAATTATTCGGCAAAGAAAATTACCAGGTAAAACTCAAAAACGGAACCAGCCTGCGTGCCAGTACCAGCGGATACAAACTACTGAAAGAACGTCTTTCTCTCTAAGGGATACAAAAAGAACTCCCGGTTTTCCACCAAACCGGGAGTCTCCTAAACAAGAGCCTATGCGATGCTCATTCAAATGATGAAGCATCGTTTCTTAAGAGTTCTTTTCTTTTGTATGTAGATCTGTTCTTCTATTTTATAGTATTGCCTTATTTAACTTAAATGCCTCACGGATATAAAGACATATGTGCAGCACATTGAAATGGTGAGCTATGGGGTGGCTTTATTTCAATTTCACATACCACCTCTTTGTTTTGCACATTTATCTCCAGGATTCGACCTCCTCTGCCGGAAGATATTTCCGCATTCATGCCACTGGCAAACAAGATGTTCCCTTTTACAGGCAGGTATTGAACCGAACCACCGGCATAGGCATAACACGCATTACCCCGTTCTTTCCCATATTGCCATACTTGCTGTACGGTCTTTTGGGTTTCATCGATCTTATAGATAACGGCCCGACTGTACCCATTGCGCTGGTCTCTTTTGTAATGGCGCATATATCCATTGTCAAAAATAAGTAGATTACCGTCGGGCAGTAACCGCGGACTATGTGAAGTCCAGTTCCATTCGAATGACTCATCCGGTACGTTTCCATCCAATACCTCTTTGTCTGTGATCGGATTTCCCTTTGCGTCTACCGGATTCAATAGATAATTCTTTAAGAGAATACCTTGTCCGTTTTGACTCCATCCTTTTTGGGGAGATAAGATCCATTTCACCTTGTTCTGCCGATCCAATTTGACAAATCCCTGGAAGCGGGTAGAAAGGATGATCGCATCCTGCTCTTTGATATAAGCCAATCCATTGCCATGTGCCCAATTGCTCTTGCCTTGATCCACTCTCAATAGGTCGCGGTTTACATCAAGTGATTGTTTCAAGTCCCATGCCGTCACGATAGCCCCGGTTTCCCGGTGCAGTTCGATTACATAATCCATGATAGCAGCCGAGCCATCCGGCTTTTTATCTCCCATTTTTGTAGCAGTGAATAACAGATTGCCTGTGGGCATCTCGATGATATCGTGATGAAAGCCGATGCCTATCGGTTGCAGATCCCAGCGGTGCAGGATTTCCCCCATCATATTGATCTCATAAAGCATTTGATTTTCCCTTCCGCCGGCAATGAAATTGCCGTTCTTCAATCTCTTGAAACCATTCCCGGCAATCAACTTAACCAGTTCCGGATGATGAGCTAGGGCTAAGAGCCAGCGCGTATTACCTTTGCCATCGATCATATACGGGCGATGGGCATCGTACAATGTACCTCCTACATAGCTGATCAGGAACAATCCCGGCTCCATCCCGGAGGTGTTCAGCTGGATGGATTTGGTTTGTGTATTGATAATCTTTGAGATGTTTTCTGTTTGTATCTTCAAGGTGTCCGTCAGACGTTCTTTCCCTTTTTTATCTGTAAAAGAGAGATAAACGGTGTTTAAATGATCCGGATAAAGGCCATGAATGTCTATCTGGTGATTATAACCGTATGTCGTAAACAGATGGTTGATATCAGCTATTTCTTTCTCTTTGCTTTTTATCCGCATCTTCACTTTCCCTTCTACCGGAAAAGAAACATTCACCCGGGCAGAGAGGGGCGCATAGGTAGTCGGGTTTAACCGGATCTTTTCTACATGAAACGATTCCGCCAAAGTGGGTATCTCCAATGTTGTCTTATCGGTAAAGGTTAACGATGTTTTCCAATGGGCTTTATCCACATATATATCCAGTATCCGCTCGGAGTCGATCGTCAAGGTGTCGGTCTCAAAAATCAAAATGTTCTCTCCCTCTTTTTTCTCAGTATGTATTAAGAGATTTCCTTCGGAGATGATTTTTTCCAAAGTAGCAATATCTCCGCTGATGTCTAGGGGGGCTTTTATATCCTCTTCACAAGAGCCAGACAATATCCCTATACCTATCCACAGGAAAAAGGATAAGAGCTCCATAAACGCATCTCTTTGAATAGTTTTTTTTCGTAATGCCATATGATCCAATTGAAATTGCTGTTTTTGAGAATGTATGAGGTAAAACGATCTTCCGTTTCTTACCTATTCAGGGAAGGAACGGAAGATCACAATCTTATCTCCACAGAGGATGTTGTTCGATCTCTGTATTGGAATTGATTTCGCCCTGAGGGATCGGATAGTACAGGTGCTTTTCCTGGAAGTTGTTCGCTCCCAGTTTACCTCTTTGCATCCATATATTTTTAATCTCGGCAGCCGTATACCAGCGTTTCAGATCATAGAAGCGGTGCCCTTCCATCCAAAATTCGAGCAGGCGTTGATGTTCTATCTCTTTCATTATCTCATCAGCGCTTGCCCAGCTCTTCTGAGCCAATCCGGCCCGGTCGCGGATGCGCGTAAGACTGCTGTTTGCTGCTGTCAGATTTCCTGTCTTTGCTGCTGCCTCGGCATGTAATAACAATACTTCGGCAAAACGCATCACGCGGATGTTATTGGTATGTTTTTCGGAATGATACATGCCATCTCCATTGCTTGACCAGAAAGCGGTGAACTTTTTAATAATAAAACGTCCCGGCATCCCGTCGATCGATGAATACCCCGGTTCATTACCGGTGCGTTTGCCGGCAGTACCTGTCCAAAGATCGTCCATGGAAATATTCTTTTCCCCATACCAGGTTTCATCGGGTCTCGGATCGTTATAATCCGAATATTTAAAGAAGAAATTGGTATACATGCGTTTGTCCCAGCGGGAGTCTGCGCCGGCGGGACGTTCTTCGGCCGTAAACTCATCTACGATTGATTTGGATGGTTGAATCTTATACCAGCCATCTGTTGTCGGCGAACCGACGAAGTTCGCCAGGATATTTATCTGAGGCGTATCGCTTCCGTCATTCCCCCAAACACCTCCGGTACCAAACTGCATATAGTTGATTTCAAAAATCGACTCTTCATTGAACTCATTCTTTTCCGTATAGTTATCTTCATAGTCGGCAACTAACTCATAGGTATAGGGACTTTGCATGATCTCTTCCAATTCGGCTTTCCCTTCGGCGAATTTATTCTGATAGATATAGGCTCTGCCCAGGTAAGCAATGGCTGCCCCTTTGGTGACGCGTCCGTTTTGAGCTGCGGGACGTGTCACCGGCAACAAGGTTTTGGCCTGTTTCAGATCCGCCTCTACCTGTACCCATATTTCCGCCTCCGCAGTAGAGGGTGACATCGATTCGTCCGTATTCTGGATGGGAGTAAGGCGCAAGGGCACATCTCCCCAGTTCATCACCAGCATAAAGTAGTTCCATGCGCGTAAGAAATACGCTTCGCCTAGCATTTCATTTTTACGGGTGATATCCATCTCAACCTTGTCTACGTTGGTGATAAAGGTATTGGCCCGGCTGATACTTTTGTACAATAATCCCCAGTCGTCTGCCAGATGCGAATTGTTCGGGTCGTTGATAAAAACCGTTGTTTGCCAGGTAGTCGGGTCATCCTGGATAGGATGCACATCGTCTCCCCGCACATTCTGATTCTGAAAACCGGTAAAAGCCCCCCAGTATCCATACATCTGTCCACGGATGGGCGAGTAGATCGTAGCCAAAGCAGCTTCCGCATCTGCTTCCGTATTCCAATACGTATCTTCCGTCGGTTGGTTCGGATTTACTTCATTGAGGAAGTCCGAGTTGCAGGCTGTTAATAAACAAAACACCCATGCTATTAAAATGCCTTTTTTATATATGATTGTTCTCATCTCTTTAAATCTTTACAATTAATAATTAGAAGCCAATTTGCATACCGAAAGAGATTGTGCGTGCCTGTGGATAACGCCCATGGTCTGTACCTCTTGCCAAAGCCGTATAAGACGTATTATTATCGGTATATCCCAAGTCTGGCGTATAGCCGGAGTATCCGGTAAGGGTAAACAGATTTTCCATAGCGGTATACAGTCTCAAACGGTCGATCATCATTTTGCCTGTCAGCTCTTTGGGCAGGGTATAACCAATCTCCAATGTTTTCAGACGAAGAAAGTCCCCTTTTTCTATCCAACGGTCGGAATTAACACGGGCGTTTTTGTTCGGATCCACTTCGTCACCCATCTTCGACCAGCGGGGAACATCCGTACGGGTATTGCCTGGTGTCCAGGCTTTCAGGATGTCTTTGGAATAGTTTTCGTATTTTTCCATATTCTCCAATCGGTAGCGGGTAAAGTTATAGATGGAGTTGCCCACCATGCCGTCGAAGAAGAAATTCAGATCAAGCCCTCTCCATTCCACACTGCCACGAAGACCAAACGCCACATCGGGCAAAGGTTTGCCTACTGTCTGTCGATCGGCATCATTAATTGCTCCGTCTTTGTTATAATCGATGAAACGGATATCTCCCGGTTGTGCTGCCGGTTGAATCAGATCGCCATTGACATTTCGGTAGGCATCGACCTCGGCTTGCGACTGAAAGATGCCATCCGTCTGAATGACACGGAACACCCCCATCGGTTCGTCGATATTGAACCAGGTAATCGTGCCTAAGCCTTGTGGATTGTATCCTCCGATTTCTTGTTCGTTTCCGACGGTAATCTTTTTCACTTTGTTGCTGATGGACGACATATTGGCTGTTATGCTATAATAGATTTCGCCTACCGTATGGCGGTGTGTGATAGCTAATTCGAACCCTTTATTCTGGATCGTACCCGCATTCAGCGTCGGACTTCCGTCCAGCCCGGCAGAGCCCGGCATCGATACCGGCATCAATACGTCTTTTGTCTCCTGGATAAAGGCATCGGCGGTAAGACTTAAGCGCCCGTTCAGGAAAGAGGCGTCTAAACCTATATTGGCTGTTTCGGTTGTCTCCCATGTCAGGTCGGAAGGGGATACCCAGTTGTTTCCGGTGATATTCCCTAACCACCATTGGTCGCCCTGCACATAGTTGATACTGGAAGAGAGCGTTCTTTTGGTCATATAATCGCTGATCTGTTGATTCCCTAACTTCCCGTAGCTGGCTCTCAGTTTCAGTTCACTGACAACCGACCTCCACTCTTCTGCAAAGGCTTCGTTGTGTATGTTCCAGCCCAAAGAGAAAGAAGGAAAATTACCATAGCGATGCCCGTCTTCAAACTTGGAAGAACCGTCCCGACGGATAGAGGCCGATAACATATAACGGGAGTCATAGCTGTACATCACACGTCCGAAGAAAGAAAGCAGACCGCTGTGATAAGCGGAGCCATTATTGCTTTGCAGGGAGGCGGAACCGGCTCCAATCACCGATGTGCCCACAGGCAGTTCTTCCCGCATGGCGGACAGGTTTCTTATTTTGTACTTCTGTGCCGAATACCCCACCAGGGCAGAAACCATATGTTTATCAAATGTCTTATCATAGTGTAAGGTGTTTTCCAATACCCATGTTTTGTAATGGGAGCTATTTTCACTCAGGTCCGGCAGTTGGTTCGATCCTCCGGCACCAAAATCAAACACCTTCCGGTACGCCCTATTGTTTATCTGCGACTGATCCAAGGAAAAGTTTAATTTATATTGAAGACCCTCCAGAATCTCCAGTTGAAGATATCCATTGAATAAGATATCCAGAGATTTGCGATTATCATTTCCCCAGTTCGAGTTTGTATACGTACTACCGACACAATTACTCATATTATTCATCCAGTCTTCCACCGCTCCCCAGCCTGTTTCCCGGGCATTGTCATATACCGGAACAATAGGAGACATACGTAAAGCATCCTGTACTGTGGAGTGATCACTGTAACCCGTACCTTTCCCTGATTTAAAATAAAGAGATTCTCCTATCTTCAAACGATTGTTCAGGAAAGAGAATTCAGTCTTCATACGTGCCGTGAATGCTTCGTAATTCGTATTGCGCATAATACCTTCCTGACTCAAATAACCGACAGATGTATTGTATACCGCATTTTCCGATCCACCGCCAATACCTATATTGGCTTTATACATCAACGCACTTTGATACAACTCATCCTGCCAGTCGGTACCTTTGCCTGAAACCGATTGCGCATAACGCGAACCGTCCAGATGGGCACCCTGCCCTTTCTCCCGTAGGAAATTCATCCATTCGGCTGCATTCATCACATCCAACTTCTTGGAGATTTGTTGTATACCGGTGTATACATTCAGGTCCAGCTTGGCCGCTGTGTTTTTTCTGCCTGTATGGGTCGATACCAATACTACCCCGCTGGCAGCCCTTGATCCGTAGATGGCGGCTGCCGAAGCGTCTTTCAATACTTCGATAGATGCTATATCTGCCGGATCGATCATATGCAGGTCGCCATACACCCCATCGATCACATAGAGCGGATCGTTATTGGTCAAAGAGGTGATACCACGCACCGTGATACTCATGCCTTTGCCCGGTTCACCACTTACGTTTGTCACAGATACACCGGGGATCTTTCCCTGAAGTGCTCCGGCTACGCTTGTGTTTATGTTGGTCATCAGGTCTTTGGCACGCATCGAAGAGACAGCCCCGGTAAGGTCGCTTTTCTTTATCATACCATAGCCGATCACCACGACTTCTTCCAGTATTTCGCCATCAAGCATATGTACATCGATAAGAGTCTGATTGCCTACTACGATTTCCTGGGGTTGCATTCCTACATAAGAAAATTGTAAGGTCTGATCAGGCGAGGCTTTCAGGCGGTATGTCCCATCCAGATCAGTAGTGGTTCCTACTGTGGTTCCTTTGATTATAACGGTAGCACCAATAATCGGATTATTTTCGCTGTCGGTTACCGTACCGTTAATCGTAACTTCTTGCTGCGCCCACGAAAGAGTAGTATACAGGGTGAGCCATATTGAACATAAGAATACGAGTCTTTGTCTCATAAATGTTACATTTAAGATTAATAAATAAGTGCTGTCACAAAGATAGGCGAAGGCCTGCCGGAGAAGCAAATAGGATTTTTGCCATAAATAATGATATTGAATCAAATTTTTACAGATCCCGCCGTATATAATAGATTACGACCAGGCCAATGTGGAGGCTGGGCCATAGGGTAAGAGGGTATCGGTCGATAGGATATATGCCGGTTATCGAAGAAAGATATTATTATATGAGGGTAAATTTGTATCATAGGTATAGGTTGTTGATTTATAAAGGTTCATCTTCGCTGTTGGGAGGAAAGGGGGTCAAACGATCACCTTTTTCTTACGATAGTTTTCACGAAACTCGGAAGGAGGCATTCCTTTTTTCTTCTTAAAGATGCGATTGAAATTAGATAAGTTATTAAACCCGCAGGCATACCCTATATCGGCAACCGATTGGCTGGAGTCTATCAATAAACGGATGGCTACGCCCATACGCGTATCTGTCAGGAAGTCGACAAAGCTCTTCGAGGTACATTGTTTCATGAAACGACAAAACGAAGGCTCGCTCATATTAACCAGGGAAGCTACATCCGATAGGCGTACCTGTTGTTGATAGTTTTGATTCAGATAGGTTACGACCTTATTGATGCGCGGATCTTCCTCCGGGCTATTCTCCAACTGAAGAAAAGAACTGCTAGCCAGGGTGCGGACATCTTCCGCCAGAGACAACTCATGCAGTATACTTAATAATTTGAGTACGGAATAAAAACTATCCGTTTCGCAACTAAGGGTTTTCAATAACGGACGGATCTTGTTTATGGTCTGTATGCCAAAGACCACGCCTTTTTGTGCCCGTTCGAATAACAACTTTATACTTTGAAACGGATTCTTTTCCAATAATTCCCCCGGTATGGAAGAGGAATGAAACTGCACTGTGATCTCATGAATAGTCTGGGATTTACATCTATGATTGACCCAGGCATGCTCCAGCTTGGGGTTGGTGATCAGTACCAACTCTTTTTCACCGATTGTTTCCACCGAATCACCCACAATCCGTTGCGCCCCCTTGGCATGTTCGATGAAATTGAGCTCGCATTCCGGATGAATGTGGATCGGGAAGTTGAATGTGTTTTTCAACCGTTCGATAACGATAAAACAGTCTTTACAAGATAAAGGAGAGACCTCTTTAAATAAATCTGTGGTTTTGGTAATCATCTTCTCAGTTTATTGGTTATTTTTCAAATATACATTTTTTTATATACGAATCATTTATAATACGAATCACTTCTTGAAGGTTGGGGTATGGTCAAAGTGTTTTATAATGCCTTTTTTAGAAGATGCTAACAGACGAAAACTGTTAATTTTAAAAGATTTTGACTCTAATCTGTAAAGATTTTATTTGACTAACATTTTTTGGCAATAAGCATTATGTTCTTTAACATATATTGCACGGAAAACACTTGACAAAAGCTTGTCTAGCCTGTATCTTTGTTTCGTGGTTTTTTCATAATAGTATTAGATTTAAGGTTAACAAAGTTGGTTAGGGGTTGTCGTGAGACAGCCTTTAATTGTTTATAGGGGGGGGGAGAATGCCCCCTACTACATACCTATTTGCTATTCAATATAAGAATATATCAAACTACATGATAATACATCAAACTGCTCCACCACCGGCTGTGCCGGCGGTCCCCCTCTTCTTCTCCAAGAAGAGGAGCCGAGATAGTGCCGGTTAACACAGTTGGTATTTGGGTTATTCAATAAGATAACGATGTATATACAGGTCGCTTGCATATACAGGTGACTTATGTATACAGGTAAAGAGGTAGTAGGGATTACCCCGGAGGGGTTTCAGGTGAATAACCGTGGGATGCAATCCCGCGGCTGTAAGATAATCCCACGGTCGCAATACATCCTCTCACTATCAGCCCTGAAAGGGGTGAACCGGTTGCCCCCTTTCAGGGCTCACGGTATCTATCGACTGTATCTGCTGGAAAATAAAAGTGCCGATAGCTGTCGACACTTGTGCCGATATATGTCGACACAATTGCTGATATATATCGGCACAATTGCTGACATATATCGGCACTTTTATTTCAGGGCAGAAAGGCGGTTGCAAGCAATGAGATTGTGACTTATAAAAAAAGGATGACGGTGGAACCATTCAAACCCTAAAGAACATTCCGGCAATATGACAATGATTATTAATAGTTTTCGTACTTTTGTATTCCAAACAGTACAACTAAAGGAATGGAAAAACAATTCAAAAGAACACTTATCACTACGGCATTGCCGTATGCAAACGGACCGGTGCATATCGGTCACCTGGCCGGAGTTTATGTACCCGCAGATATTTATGCACGTTATTTACGACTGAAAGGGGAAGAGGTTTTGATGATCGGAGGATCGGATGAACATGGAGTGCCTATCACCATCCGTGCAAAGAAAGAAGGAGTAACCCCACAAGATGTTGTTGACCGTTTTCATTATATCATCCAGAAATCGTTTGAGGATTTTGGTATTTCTTTTGATATTTATTCCCGTACCACTTCGGCTACCCATCGTCAGGTAGCATCGGACTTTTTCCGCAAACTCTATGACAAAGGAGAGTTTATAGAGAAAACATCCGAGCAATATTACGATGAAGAGGCCAAACAATTCCTGGCCGACCGTTACATCACGGGTACCTGCCCACATTGTCATAGCGAGAATGCCTATGGTGACCAATGTGAAGCCTGCGGTACGTCCTTGAATGCTACCGACCTGGTCAATCCCAAATCGGCCATTAGCGGCAGTGTTCCGGTGATGAAAGAGACGAAACACTGGTATCTTCCTTTAGATAAATACGAACCTTTCCTGCGTCAGTGGATTCTGGAAGAACATAAAGAATGGAAACCCAACGTATATGGTCAGTGTAAAAGCTGGCTCGATATGGGGCTGCAACCCCGTGCCGTAAGCCGCGACCTGGACTGGGGTATTCCTGTTCCCGTAGAAGGAGCCGATGGAAAGGTGTTGTATGTATGGTTTGATGCTCCGATCGGTTATATATCCAATACCAAAGAGTTATTGCCCGAGAGTTGGCAGACCTGGTGGAAAGACCCGGAGACAAAAATGGTGCATTTCATCGGGAAAGACAATATTGTGTTCCATTGCATTGTTTTCCCGACCATGTTGAAAGCCGAAGGTTCGTTTAACCTGCCGGAGAATGTGCCTGCCAATGAGTTCCTGAACCTGGAGGGGGATAAGATCTCTACTTCCCGTAATTGGGCCGTTTGGTTGCATGAGTACCTCGAAGAGTTCCCCGGCAAACAGGATGTGTTGCGTTATGTATTGACAGCCAATGCGCCGGAGACAAAAGATAACGACTTTACCTGGAAAGATTTTCAGGCACGCAATAACAATGAATTGGTAGCCATCTTCGGTAACTTTGTGAACCGGGCATTGGTATTGACCGAAAAATATTTCGAAGGAAAAGTACCGGCTGCCGGTGAACTGACCGACTACGATCAAGCGACACTGAAAGAATTCGTCGATGTCAAGACGGCTGTGGAGCGTTTATTGGATACTTATCATTTCCGGGATGCGCAGAAAGAAGCCATGAACCTGGCACGTATCGGGAATAAGTATCTGGCGGATACCGAACCTTGGAAGCTGGCCAAGACAGATATGGAGCGTGTCGGAACAATCCTGCATATCTCTTTACAGATCACGGCCAACCTAGCCATCGCCTTCGAACCTTTCCTTCCGTTTAGCATGGAGAAACTGAATCAGATGTTGAACGTACAACCCCTGGGCTGGGATCGTCTGGGAGCCACAGACCTTTTGGCCGCCGGGCACTCATTGAATAAAGCCGAGCTCCTGTTCGAAAAGATCGAAGACAGCGTCGTCGAAGAACAGGTGCAGAAACTGCTCGACACCAAAAAAGCCAATGAAGAGGCAAACTATAAAGCCAACCCTATACGTGCAAACATTGCATTCGATGATTTCACTAAGTTAGATATCCGGGTGGGAACGGTATTGGAATGCATCAAGGTGCCGAAGGCCGATAAACTGTTGCAATTCCGTATCGACGATGGTTTGGAACAACGTACCATCATCTCCGGTATTGCTCAACATTATAAACCGGAAGAGCTTGTCGGCAAGCAGGTATGCTTTATCGCTAACCTGGCTCCCCGCAAATTAAAAGGTATTGTTTCCGAAGGGATGATCCTTTCTGCAGAAAATGCGGACGGCTCCCTGGCGGTTATCACTCCTCAAAAAG
The DNA here is from genome assembly GCF_010500925.1 of Parabacteroides sp. 52. Lineage (GTDB taxonomy): Bacteria > Bacteroidota > Bacteroidia > Bacteroidales > Tannerellaceae > QVMG01. The sequence goes on along the minus strand of NZ_QVMG01000020.1, from coordinate 54,851 downwards.
AGGTGAAGCCGGGAAGTGAGGTGAAATAAAAATCAACGATGAATGTTCATCGTTTATCATATTATGATAGAGAAGATACAAATGGTTGATCTGCACAGTCAATATCTTCGGTTAAAACCGGAGATCGATGCCGCTATGCAGTCTGTTTGGGATGCAACTGCCTTTATCAACGGTCCGCAGGTAAAAGAGTTTGCCAGCCGGTTGGCAGCCTACCTCTCTATAGCCCATGTGCTTCCTTGCGGTAACGGAACGGATGCCTTGCAGATCGCCTTAATGGGTCTGGAGCTGGAGCCGGGTGATGAGGTGATTGTGCCGGCTTTTACCTATGTGGCAGCTGTGGAGGTCATTGCCTTATTGGGGTATACTCCGGTACTGGTGGATGTCGATCCCCATACCTTTAATATAGACGCTCATCAACTGGAAGAGGCCCTCTCTTCCCGGACGCGGGCGATTGTAGTGGTGCACCTCTTCGGGCAATGTGCGGATATGAACCCTGTATTAGAGATTGCTTCTCGTCACGACTTATATGTTATTGAAGACAATGCGCAATCGGTTGGGGCAACCTATACTTTCCCGGATGGAAGTATTCGGCAAGCCGGCACCATGGGGCATATCGGAACCACCTCTTTTTTCCCTTCCAAGCCGCTGGCCTGTTATGGAGACGGAGGTGCGATGATGACTGCGGATGAAGAATTGGCCGATCGGTTGCATAAGATCGCCAATCATGGGCAGGGGAAAAAGTACCATCACGAACGAATCGGTTGTAACTCCCGGTTGGATACATTGCAGGCAGCGATATTGAATGTGAAGCTTACTTATATGGATGCTTTCACAAAGGCGCGCCGGCAGGTAGCTGCCCGGTACGATGAAGCATTTCAAGCCAACGAATTCATTGTAACCCCTCATAAAGCCATTTATTCGACCCATGTATATCATCAATATACCCTCCAGGTGAAAGAGGGGAAGCGAGATGATTTACAAGCTTATCTACTTGAAAAAGGGATCCCTTCGATGGTCTATTATCCTTTTCCGGTACATGAGCAGGAAGCTTTCCGGGAGTTGGTCCGTACCCCTTTACCCTTACAGGAAGCGGTTCGTCTGAGTCGTTCTGTCTTATCCCTTCCCATCCATACGGAGATGACCACAGCCGAACAAGAATATATCATAGAAACAATAAATAGCTATGCATAAAGACAACATACGTTTTGCCGTGATCGGTTGCGGCCATATAGGAAAACGACATGCCGAGATGATTCATCGCGAGCCGGGAGGAGAGTTGGTCGCCTTATGTGATATCCGTCCCCGGGAAGAGTTAGCCATAGAGGCATACCCTGTTCCTTTCTTTTCTTCTGTCGATGCCTTATTAGATGCCGGCTTACAGATAGATGTGATCTGTATTTGTACCCCTAACGGTTGGCATGCACCGATGGCGCTGCGGCTAATCGAAGCCGGTTATCATGTGGTTATAGAGAAGCCGATGGCGTTGTCGCTGGCCGATGCGGAAAAGATTGTCTTTGCCTCCCTGAAATACAACAAACAGGTTTTCTGTGTGATGCAGAACCGCTATTCTCCTCCTTCTGTATGGATCAAGGAGTTGGTCGAGTCGGGTCGGTTGGGTACGATCTATATGGTGCAGCTCAATTGTTATTGGAACCGGGATGAACGTTATTATAAAACCGGGGGCTGGCATGGCGACGCAGCTCTGGATGGAGGCACTCTGTTTACTCAGTTCTCGCATTTTATCGATATCATGTACTGGTTGTTCGGGGATATCTCTAATATCCAGGCCCGTTTTGCCGATTTCAACCATGCGGAATTGACTGATTTCGAAGATTCCGGTTTTGTCAATTTTGACTTTGTCAATGGAGGGATGGGAGCAATCAGTTATTCCACTGCCGTATGGAATAAGAATATGGAAAGCAGCCTTCAGATTGTGGCGGAAAACGGTAGCATAAAGATCGGTGGACAATATATGAATGAAGTAGAGTATTGCCACGTGAAAGGATATGAGATGCCGTCACTTGCTCCGACCAATCCGGGAAATGATTATGGACCCTACAAAGGATCGGCTCAAAACCATAATTTCGTGATCCGTAATGTGGTAGATGTCCTTTCCGGCTCCTCCACCGAAACGATCACTACCAATGTATTGGAAGGCATGAAAGTGGTCGATATCATCCAACGTATCTATGCATTGAAGGGGTAAATCCTTTTCCTCCCGAACAACATATGTCTTTTTCCCGGAGGGCCGGGTAAGCGTTGCATGGCAAATCCGGCGTGTTGCATATTGCGCCGTACTTCTCCTTTGGCACAATAGGTGACGATGACACCCTCCGGTGAGGTGTTGGCGTATATCTTTTGGAAAATCTCCGGACTCCACATCTCCGGTTGCTTATCCGGTGCGAAAGCATCAAAATAGATAAGATCCAAGTGAGGAGGTAGATCGCAATGATTGCTGTCTGCCTGTATCTTGTGCAGGGTAAAGAAATCTGTGACAGCTACATCTTCGTCCCATGCTGCCGCATGTAGAAGATGAAATAAGTTTTTATATTCCGGCCAGATAAGTTCTCCGTAATTAAGTACATCGGTTATTTCCTTTGGCAAGGGAAAGCGTTCAATCGTATAATAGGTGATCTGTTTTTTTGTGCGTGCCGCCTCCTGCAAGGTAAGAAAGGCATTCAATCCGGTACCGAAGCCTATCTCCAGGATACGTATCTTATCTGTTTGTACCTCATGCAGTCCTGCCTGAAGAAATACATGGCGTGCTTCTTGTATGGCCCCATTGACCGAATGATAGTGTTCATCCATCGAAGGGATAAACAGGGTATGGCTGCCATCTGCTGTTAACTCTATTTTTCTCTCTTTTGTTTCTTTTTCCATAACGATTACAAAACGATGATCCGACAAAGATAGAGTCATTTACTTGTTTCGTTGGTTTTTGATATCAATATTATTTCAAACCGATAAAAAGTTTTACATTTGTGTATAAGAATGTGTTATACGGCTATTGAACCCACTTTATACAATACATATGTGTGTCAAGTCAATAAATCGAAGTATATCTTTACGATTCATCATCGTTCTCTTCTGTGTATTGGGGCTTTCCGTCCTCTCCCGGGCGGAAGCGGTTCACCCTATACTCCTTATAAGTTCGTATAATCCGGATACCAAAAATACGACGGCCAATATTTCTGAGTTCATGGAAGAATATAAGCTCTTAGGCGGCACCTCAACCATGGTTATTGAGAATATGAACTGCAAAAGTTTGCCGGAAGCTCCCCGTTGGAAGGAGCGGATGCGGAAACTCTTAAATAAATACTCCGGCAAACAGGAACCCCGCCTGATCATTATCCTTGGACAGGAAGCCTGGTCTGCTTTTATCTCTCAGGATGATATGCCTCATAAAGACGTACCTGTCTTATGTGGTATGATAAGCCGCCATGCTGTTTTGTTGCCGGATAGTTCCGAGGTATTGCAAGAATGGGATCCGACCTATGTGGATATAGAAAATTATTTAGCCAACGAGAACTCTATTTCCGGCTTTCTCTATTCATACGATATAAAGGCAACGATAGAGATGGTACATCGATTCTATCCCGCTACGGAAAATATTGCCTTGATTACAGATAATACTTATGGCGGAGTATCCCTTCAATCCTTTGTGAAAAAGGAGATGGAGCAAATGAAGGGAACCAACCTCATTCTCCTGGATGGACGCAAGAACAGTATTTATACGATTGTAAAACAAATCAAAGATTTGCCTCCTCAAACGGTTATACTTATCGGTACGTGGAGGGTTGATGTCAACGACGGTTATTTTGTCGGCAATGCAACGTATACGATGATGACGGCCAATCCGTCTATTCCTGCATTCACCCTCACTTCTGTCGGTTTAGGACATTGGGCAATAGGAGGTTATATTCCTGGTTACGACAATATGCATATGGGGAAAGAACTGGCTCATCAGGCAATTGCTTTGTTGAAAGAGGGAGCAGTTCCTAGCGATTTCCCGGTGAAAGTCATTGATAATGTATACACCTTCGATGCCCGGAAGTTGAAAGAGTTTAATCTCGACAAAGGCCAACTCCCACGTGAATACACTTTAATCAACGAGGAGGAAAGTCTTATCTCTAAATACAAATACGAGATATTATTAGCCGTAATATCTATATTGGTAGCCTTCCTTATCATGATCCTTATTTTCTTCCTGCGTACGAAAAAACTAAAAGACAGTTTGTTGGACCTGCAGGAAGACAATGCGTTGATCATGAACAATATGCAGGCATCTATCAAGTTTATTAATCCGGATTATTCTGTCAAATGGGAAAACGGCATAGACTATCCCTGTAAACCGCAATACGGTCCCTCTAATTGTTTCCTCAAGCCCAATGTGGTAAAACCCTATTGCGACCAATGCGCTATTATTGCTGCTATGGAAACGAAAAAGATTGTTGAGACCACCAAAGACTGTAACCAGGACGGGAATTACATCCATGTATTGGCCAAACCTTTATTAGACTCCAAAGGAAATGTGATGGGTGTTATCTGTAAAAAGGAAGATGTAACCAGTCAGAAACAGGCCGAGCTCGAAATGAAAGAAGCCAAAGAAAAGGCAGAAGAATCGGACCGACTGAAATCTGCTTTCCTGGCAAATATGAGCCACGAGATACGCACTCCGCTGAATGCCATTGTCGGTTTCTCCGGCTTATTGGCTGTGACGGAAACCGATGAAGAAAAACAAGAATACACCAATATAATCAATACAAACAATGATTTATTGTTACAATTGATCAATGACATTCTGGACCTGGCGAAAATAGAAGCCGGCACATTGGATTTTACCTATTCCGATGTAAACCTCAACAGGGTCTTATCCGATATAGAACAAACCTCCCGTATCAAAGTACGGACAGGGGTTAGGTTGGCCTTCACCGACCGGCTTCCTCATTGTGTCATCCATACGGATAAAAACAGGTTGTCACAGGTTTTTACGAACTTTATCAATAACGCGATTAAGTTTACAGAAGAGGGGAGTATCACGTTCGGATACCGTCATATAGAGAATCAATTGTATTTCTATGTAAGTGATACCGGTTGTGGTATGAGTCCCGAAGGCAGAGAAAGTGTGTTTAATCGTTTTGTCAAATTGAACACCTTTGTGCAAGGAACAGGGCTCGGACTCTCCATCTGTGAGATGATTGTAAAAAAGATGGAAGGGGAGATCGGAGTCGATTCAACCTTGGGAGAAGGCTCTACGTTCTGGTTTAAACTGCCGGATACTATCTTACGTTCCGATACGGATTATATCGATACGGCTGTAAGTGTTTCTTCTCTCTCCCGCAAAGAATCTTACGATCCCCAACGAAAGAAACCGAAGTTATTAATAGCAGAAGATAATGACAGTAATTACATCCTTTTCCAATCCATGCTTAAAGACTTTGAGCTCTTTCATGCCTGGAATGGGGAAGAGGCCATAGATATGTTCTTTGATCATGAGCCGGATATTATCCTGATGGATCTGAAGATGCCGGTAATGGATGGCTTTCTGGCAGTCGCGGAAATTCGGAAAGAGAATAAAGAAATACCCATTATAGCCGTTACGGCCTATGCTTATGGTGATGATGAGCAACGGGTAAAAGAAAATGGATTCACTGATTATATCGCCAAGCCGATTCATCCGGAAAAACTGCTTTCTGTGATTGATCATTATTATTACCTTCTTAAGGATAAATAAATGTACTTTTGCAAGTCAAGAGAAGCGTAGAATGAAAATAGGTTCGATAGATTTAGGGCATAGACCCGTTTTGCTGGCGCCGATGGAAGATGTGACGGATATCTCTTTTCGGCTGATGTGCAAACATTTTGGTGCGGATATGGTGTATACCGAATTTGTATCCAGTGACGCACTGATCCGTCATGTAAATAAAACAGCGCAAAAACTGATTGTCTCCGAAGAAGAACGGCCGGTGGCCATCCAGATATATGGAAAAGAGGTTGACGCCATGGTAGAGGCAGCGCGTATTTGTGAGGCAGCCAAACCGGATGTCCTGGATATTAATTTCGGCTGTCCCGTCAAAAAAGTAGCCGGCAAAGGAGCCGGGGCAGGAATGCTGCGAAATATCCCCTTAATGCTTGAGATTACAAAGGCTGTTGTAAATGCGGTCCGGATTCCTGTTACCGTAAAAACACGTTTGGGATGGGATGCGGATCATCGTATCATTGTTGATCTGGCAGAACAATTACAAGATTGTGGGATTGCCGCTTTGTCGATTCATGGACGTACGCGCGCGCAGATGTATACCGGGGAAGCCGACTGGACCTTGATAGGAGAAGTGAAAAACAATGCCCGGATGCATATCCCGATCATTGGTAATGGCGATTTGACCTCTGCTGAAAAATGCAAGGAAGCTTTTGATCGGTATGGTGTCGACGGTGTAATGATAGGACGGGGAAGCATTGGTCGTCCCTGGATTTTCCGGGAAGTAAAACATTTTCTTTCGACACAGGAGCTGTTGCCGCCAGAACCTTTTATGTGGTATTTGAATATATTGAAACAACAAGTATTTCAGAGTGTAGAGCGTTTGGACGAACGCAGAGGCATTTTGCATATACGCCGTCACCTGGCTGCGAGCCCGTTGTTTAAGGGATTGACAGACTTTAAACAAACGCGCGTAGCCATGTTGCGGGCAGAAACGGTGGAACAATTATTTGAGATCATGAACCGTATTCCGCTTGCTTACGGACTGGCTGAATGAGGATTGATTCAAGTCAAAATACGGGGAATTGTAGGTGAGAAAATATTATTTATTACAAAAGTTATAAAGATTTATAGATTTTATTCTATATTTGTAACGAGTTTTTTTCATAGTATTTTAGATCTAAGGTTAACAAGTCTTTGCAAAGAGGAGTCGGGAGACTACTTTATTGGAAAGCATGAAAAGACCGTTTGGAGATGAAACATCCCAATCGGTCTTTTTTTTATTTGCGAGGGAATTGGGAAAAACAGACGGTCGTATGAAAAGAATTTGTACTTTTGTCAGCGAATTGGTGTGGATAGATTTGTATGCTTGCAACCACAGGAAAAAATGCTAAAAGAATCACTTTTCTTTGCCGTTCGGCATACATTTCCTCCAGGTCAGTTCATTACAAACGATTATTACTTAATTAAATAAGGAAATGAGTTATTTATTTACCTCCGAATCGGTGTCCGAGGGACACCCCGATAAAGTAGCCGATCAGATATCGGACGCTTTACTTGATGAGTTTTTGGCATATGACAAGAATTCAAAGGTTGCATGCGAAACGCTGGTAACAACCGGGCAGGTTGTATTAGCAGGAGAAGTTAAATCGAGTGCCTATGTAGATGTACAGGATGTAACACGTTCGGTCATTGAACGGATAGGCTATACGAAGAGTGAGTATCAATTTGAAGCGAAGTCGTGCGGTGTGCTTTCGGCTATTCATGAGCAAAGCGGGGATATAAACCGGGGAGTAGAGCGGGCCGATCCGATGAATCAGGGAGCGGGTGACCAGGGCATGATGTTTGGGTATGCTACGGCAGAGACTGCGAATTATATGCCCTTGGCATTGGATCTGTCGCATAGTTTGTTGCAGGAATTGGCTATGATTCGTAAGAACGAACCGGAGTTGATGCCTTACCTGCGGCCGGATGCCAAAAGTCAGGTAACCATTGAATACGATGAGAACGGGACACCTTTGCGCATTGATACGATTGTTGTTTCCACACAACATGATGAATTTGTAAAGGCAGAGGGTATTAGTCAGGAAGAGGCGGATAATGCGATGCAGCAACGGATTGCGGCAGATGTGAAGAGCCTATTGATTCCCCGCGTCATCACACAATATCCGGCACATGTGCAGGCACTTTTCAATGAAGATATAATCTATCATGTGAACCCGACCGGTAAGTTTGTAATTGGCGGACCGCATGGAGATACAGGTTTGACAGGCCGTAAAATTATTGTAGACACCTATGGCGGAAAAGGGGCACACGGGGGTGGTGCTTTCTCCGGAAAGGACCCTTCGAAGGTAGACCGCTCGGCTGCCTATGCGGCACGTCATATTGCCAAGAACATGGTTGCTGCAGGGGTGGCAGATGAGATGCTTGTGCAGGTCTCTTATGCCATAGGCGTAGCCAAACCAATGAATATATTTGTGAATACCTATGGTCGTGCGAATGTAAAGATGAGCGACAGTGAAATAGCCGATCGCATATGGGAGCTTTTTGATATGCGTCCCAAAGCGATAGAGGAGAGGTTGAAATTGCGCAATCCGATTTATCTGGAAACGGCTGCCTATGGGCATATGGGTCGTCAGCCGCAGAAGGTGACAAAGGTTTTTACTTCCCGTTACAATCCGGAACCTATTCTTTGTGAGGTGGAATTGTTTACCTGGGAAAAACTGGATTATGTAGAAGCGATAAAGAAGGTCTTCGGACTTTAATCCTATCCATTAAATAAAAAGCCTGCAAGTGCGTATTTGAAATGCGTAAGTTGCGGGCTTTTTCTTTTGGGGGTGAGCCCTCTTTTTATGGCGATCAAGAGCTGAATGAAAAAAATTTGCCCGTTCTGTCACCATGATAAATGGCAGAACGGGCATTCTAAACGGTAAAAATATTAACGATGTAAAAGTAGATGTTTTCTTCTTTGGGTCAGTTCTGTATATTCACTATAAGTTTCACAATTAATTATTGAGCCCTGTTTTTTTCTGAAATAGGGATTTTTTTGCCTATATCAGCCTTCTGTGGGCTTCCTGTCGCTCTTTTTGTGGTGCGTAAATGAATAATACGGGGTGAAATTACAAGAATTTCTCGATACATTTTATGCAAATACAGAATTTCATTGAATTCTTTGTTTATTTCTTTATTTATAAATCGATGGCAATAATCCGAACATCTTATAAAAAGTTAAATATATTTTTCTGTTGTGGAGGGTGACTTTACCCGTTCTTGGTTTGCTTGGGTGAACACTTTGTTTGGGGAAATGATCTACCGATTGGTCAATGAGGGCAAAGTAGATGTATTAAATAATTTAGGATAAAAAGTGTGGAATATTCTGTTGCCGATGGGCATCGACAATATTGCTGATCACGTTCGTCAATATTGCTGATGCGCTTCGTCATTATTGCCGATGCGCATCGGCAACAGAATTGTCCATCGTTTTGACTTTTTTTGTACTTCTTCTCGGGAGGCAATCAGTGAAAAAACAGCTATGATCCGGTACATTCTCTATTATATATAGGTATACTCCTGTCTTTTTTGACGGTTTTATACCCGCAAAATCCATAGAACAATTTTGTTTATTAAAAAAAAGGATTTATCTTTGCAGCCCGATTAGATAAGAAAAAGAATAATAAATCATATAGAAAATGAAAAGAACATTTCAACCTTCGAACCGGAAAAGAAAGAACAAGCACGGTTTCCGTTCAAGAATGGCAACAGCTAATGGCCGTAGAGTATTGGCTTCTCGTCGTGCAAAAGGAAGAGCAAAATTAACTGTATCTGACGAATACGTAGGATAATCGGTTCGATTTGTAAGATTTTATAAAGAAAGTAAAGGTTTTTACTAAAAAGCCTTTACTTTCTTTGTTTTTGAGGCTTTTTTCCTACTTTTGACTCGCCTACAAATGCAAGGATAAAAATGAAAGATTTTTTGATGAAAGTATTAAAGAACCCATTTGTAATACATTTATTATTGGTGGTGGTTGTCTCATGCGCTGTGATCTATGGCGTAATGAAATGGCTGGATCATTATACACATCATAATAAAGCAGTCGTTGTTCCGGATGTAAAAGGTCTTTCGATGGACGAGGCTGTTGTCTTCTTTGAAAACAGTGGCTTGCGTTACAATGTGATCGACTCTGTCTTTTCCAAAGAAGTAGCTCCCGGATCGATAGTAGAACTCGTGCCGGCAGTGGGAGCCAAGGTGAAGGAAGGGCGGATTATCTTTGTGACGATCAACGCCACCACTTCGCAGATGGCAGTTATCCCTGAGGTGGAAGATCTCTCTTTCCGTCAGGCCTATGCCTTGCTTCATTCGCTTGGATTTCATACGATAGAGACCAAATACGTGCCGGGAGATTATAAAGACCTGGCTTTGGCTGTGGAGTTAAACGAGCGGGTGTTGGTACCTGGCGAAATGATTCTTTTGACAGCCCCGCTTGTCTTGGTTGTCAGCAGTGGAGAGGCAGAAATGTCGGATTCTTTGTCGGTGGACACTCCACCTGTAGAAACATTGGATAGTGAAGTAGAACGCTGGTTTTAACGCATGAGGCCATTTTTCGAAGATATAGAAGAAGAGCAGGAAGATGACCTGATGCTGCCCGGTGAGGGAGAGGAGACGGAATCTACCGGCCTTTATGAGCATTTCCGGTTTGTAGCCGATAAAGGGCAAACCCTGTTGCGTGTGGATAAATTCCTGGTGGATCGTATGATGGGGGCTACCCGTAACCGCATTCAATTGGCAGCCGATGCCGGATGTATCCGGGTGAATGATAAACCGGTCAAAAGCAATTACCGGGTGAAACCACTGGATGTGGTGACTCTCGTTCTGGATCGTCCCCGTCGGGAACTGGAAATTATTCCTGAAGATATTCCTTTACATATAGTCTATGAAGATGCCGATCTGATGGTTGTCAATAAACCGGCCGGGTTGGTGGTTCATCCCGGGCATGGCAATTACACGGGAACGCTGGTGAATGCATTGGCCTGGTATCTGAAAGACGATCCGTATTACGACCCGGCAGACCCACGCGTAGGCCTGGTACATCGCATAGATAAAGACACCTCCGGATTGCTTGTGATCGCGAAGAAACCGGAAGCCAAGGCGCATTTGGGATTGCAATTCTTTCATAAAACAACCAAACGAAAATACAATGCCCTGGTATGGGGAATTGTCCGGGAAGAGGAGGGGCGTATCGAAGGAAATATCGGACGTGATCCCCGTGATCGGATGCAAATGACCGTTTTCCCGGAAGGTGATCAGGGGAAAACGGCTGTTACCCATTATTCTGTATTGGAACGCTTGGGTTATGTCTCCCTGGTAGAATGCCGTCTGGAGACGGGTAGAACCCATCAGATCCGGGTGCATATGAAATATATCGGACATACCCTCTTCAATGACGAACGTTATGGTGGGCATGATATATTGAAAGGAACGACGTTTACCAAATACAAACAGTTCGTACAGAACTGTTTTCATGTCTGTCCCCGGCAGGCCTTGCATGCCAAGACGCTTGGTTTTATCCATCCGTCCACCGGGGAAGAGATGTATTTTGATTCCGAAATACCATCGGATATGACAGCATTGATTGAAAAATGGCGTTCCTATGTGAATAGTAAAGAGATAGAAGAATGAAAAGGACTATTGCTATTGTAGCCGGGGGAGACTCTTCCGAAATTGTCGTTTCCCTCAAAAGTGCGGAAGGAATTTATTCGTTTCTTGATAAAGAAAAATATAATGTCTATATTGCCCTCGTGAAAAAGGAGGGCTGGGTGGTAAACCTTCCTGACGGGGGCTGTGCGCCGATCGACAAGAACACTTTCAGCTTCACGGCAAACGGGGTAAATGTACAGTTTGATTTTGCTTATATAACCATACATGGTACCCCCGGAGAAAACGGATTGCTGCAAGGCTATTTCGAGATGTTGCATATACCTTATTCCTCCTGTGGAGTATTGGTGAGTGCACTTACCTTTAATAAGTTTGTATGCAACCATTACCTGCGTAGTTTTGCTGTTCCCGTAGCCGACTCAATCCGCTTATTGAAAGGACAGACGGTGACGGACGAAGAGGTGGTAAACCGTTTAGGCTTGCCGGTCTTTGTGAAACCGAATGACGGTGGAAGCAGTTTCGGCGTGACAAAGGTCAAAACAGCGGAAGCGATTCAACCAGCGATAGAGAAAGCCTTCTCCGAAGGGAATGAGGTGATTTTGGAGCGTTTTATCAAAGGTACGGAAGTGACGTGTGGCTGTTATAAAGTAAAAGGAAAAGAAGTGGTATTCCCTCTGACAGAGGTAGTCACAGAAAATGAGTTTTTTGATTTTGATGCCAAGTATAACGGAGAGGTCGATGAGATTACACCGGCTCGCATATCCGCTGCACTGACGGAGAAAATACAACATCAAACGGCAAAGATATATGATATACTGGGGGCAAAAGGATTGATCCGCGTAGATTATATTATTCCGGAGAAAGAGGAACCGATGTTACTGGAGGTGAATACTACTCCCGGTATGACTGTGACTAGCTTTATTCCGCAACAGGTACATGCTGCGGGTTTGGAAATGAAGGATGTTTTAACTGATATAATAGAGAATGAATTTACATAATTGATCGTTTACAATTGGCAATGCACGTAGGTTTATCCCGATGTATTGCCGGTTATCGACTGTCAATTGTCAATTAGAATAAGTTATGAATAAAGAAATAGATCTCCACAAATTCGATGATATCCGTCCTGTCAACAACGACGAAGTAAAGGACGCGATTGAAGAACTGTTGGCGAATGATGATTTCATACGGGCGTTGCGTTACATTAAACCGGACTTGGATCGGGAGGCGTTTGCAGCACTTATGCGAACCTGTAAGACCAAAGAAGAGTTTAAAACCATTTTAGGGTATGATGCGGTCATGACGGTGGCAAAGAAAACGACCTTTTCTCTTTCCATTTCCGGCAGAAGCCGTTTGCCGAAGGGAAGCCCTGCCTGTACTTTTATTTCTAACCACCGCGACATCGTACTGGATGCCTCTTTCCTGAATGTCATGCTCTATGACGTTGGTTATGGCTTGACGCAAGTGGCTATCGGGGACAACCTCTTGGTATGGCCTTGGATCGACACCGTTGTCCGCCTGAATAACAGCTTTATTGTGAAAAGAGGTGTTTCCGGTCGCCAACAACTGGAAGCCAGTATGCATCTCTCTGAATATATTCACCATACGATTAAAGAAACGAAAGAATCTATCTGGATCGCTCAGCGGGAAGGACGGGCTAAAGATTCGGACGACCGTACGCAGAGCAGCATACTCAAAATGCTGAATATGGGAGGAGATCAGAAAGATATCCTGAGTAATCTGATGAATCTGAATATTGTACCTGTCTCTATCTCGTATGAGTTTGACCCCTGCGATTTTCTGAAAGCACAGGAGTTTCAGCTGAAACGGGATGATCCTGATTTTGTGAAAAGTGAGAGAGACGATCTATTGAATATGGAGACCGGTATCTTATATAACAAAGGACGGGTTCATTTTACCATTGCCAATCCGATCAACCCCCTATTGGAAAAACTGGATCCGGAGATGGAAAAGGTTGATCTCTATGCTGCCATAGCCGGTATCATTGATAAGGAGATTTATAAACATTACCGTTTCTATCCTTGTAATTATGTAGCTTATGATATGCTGACGGGAACAAAACGTTTCAGTGGCATGTACGGCCTGAAAGATAAAAAACTCTTCAAAGAGTATCTGCAGGGACAGTTGGATAAGATCGTTATTCCAAATAAAGACGAGGATTATTTGCGTACAAAGATACTGGAAATGTATACCAACCCGTTGAAGAACCATCTGGCGATAGAAGACTAAAGCCGGTTGTATTCTCCTCCCAATAGGAAGTGAATCATTGAGCTTCTTATTCCGCATGCATACCTATTAATGGGTATGCATGCGGCGTTAAAGTCAATAGAGGGTGCGCTATGGCGAGCCTTTGTTTCTTCCCTTTTACCTATTTGTGGGTATTTGAGCATGTTTTGCTTGTTACTACCTTTGTAGTCAAATAATTAAGGGATGTTTGGCAACTGTTTCTTTGTACTTTTATTGCTTATATCACCCTGTTTTCAATTGTTGGGACAGGAACAAAAAGAGGATAAAACAATAGTTCTTCAGGGTACGGTATTAGATACTCAGACAAAAGAAACGCTTAGTTATGCCGCTATTCAGCTAAGCTCTGAAAACAAGGTGATATACGGAGCAATCACCGATACTAACGGACAATTTAAACTTCACAATCTACCGATAGGTAATTATACGCTTGTCATTTCTTATTTGGGATATGATAGGTGGGAGCAATCCCTTTCACTATATAAGAATACCCTTCTGCATTTTCCATTATCATCTTCTGCTACGGCGTTGAATGAAGTTGTTGTGACAGCTTCCGAATCGAAAGGGATGACGACAGCCTCTACGATCGATCGTACGGCGATGAAACATTTGCAGCCGACAAGTTTTACCGATCTGCTCGAACTCTTGCCCGGAGGAAAGGCAAAGGATCCGATTATGGGTTCCCCTAACCTGATTCATATGCGTAATGCCTCTTCAACCAGTGAGGTGATAGCCTCCTTGGGCGTTTCTTTCCGGATTGACGGCAATATGATAAATACCGACGGTAACCTGCAAGCCGTTCCCGGAGTGAATAACGAGAAAGAGTTTGTTTCGAAAGGATTGGATATGCGTACCTTGTCCACCGACAACATTGAGAGCGTGACTATTATCCGCGGTATTCCTTCCGTGGAATATGGGGGACTTACCGATGGATTGGTGGATATCAAACTAAAGAATAAACAAACACCCTGGGAAGGACGTTTTAAAGCGGATCAGGTAGGGAAGCTTTTTGCCATAGGCAAAGGCATAGGACTGTCGGAAAAGGCTGTATTGAACGTGGATCTCAGTTACCTGGATTCCAAAATAGATCCCCGCAATGCGTTGGAAAACTATAAACGTATCACTGCCTCCGCCCGTTTCCATAAGACAAATAAAATGCGGAAGGAATACCTTCTCAACTGGGGTATGAACGTCAGTTACACAGGCTCTTTGGATGATCGAAAAGAGGATCCCGAGATTATGATGCGGGAAGATAAATATAGCTCTTCTTATGACAATATATTGGCAGGAGGAAACCTGGAGCTTCTCTTCCCGCAAAAACATATCATGCACTCTCTGAAACTGCATGGCAGTATGAATCAGTCTTTCGATCGCATCGAACAGACAAAGGCAATCTATCTGGATCGCCCGACAGCTATTCCCAATACAACGGAAACAGGAGAAAGTGATGGCACTTACCTGCCGTATCAATACATCGCCCGCATGAAGGTGGATGGCAAACCTTTGCATACCCATCTTAAACTATCCGGTAAGTTGGGCTTTGAGACCTGGACGATCGGACATGTGGTGATTGCAGGGACAGAGTTGACCTATACCAAGAACCGGGGAGAGGGGATGGTGTACGATGTGAATCGCCCTCTGTCTTATACATCGAACTACCGCCCGCGTGCGTATAAAGCTATTCCCGGAAAGAAAGAACTGGGCTTTTATTTGGAGGATGCACTATTGTTACCATTGGGCCAACATCTGGTGAAAGGGAATGTGGGGATCCGGGGAGAGTCTTTACTCGGCCTTGACAGCCGCTTTGCGATGCAAGGAAAGGTGTATATAGATCCACGCCTGCGCCTGTTGTGGGAACTGCCGGCAATCAAAGACTGGCATTTCGATCTGTCAACAGGTATCGGCTGGCATACCAAAACACCTACTGTCTCCCAGCTTTATCCGGATCCTTTTTATGAAGATATCGTACAACTGAACTATTACCATACAAACCCCGAATACCGGCGGATTCATCTGATGACCTATACATGGGATCTTACGAATTATGCATTGGAGCCGGCCCGTAACCGGAAATGGGAAGTGCGGTTGGGAGTGGACTATAAAGGGAATAAGTTTTCACTGACTTACTTTGACGAACAAATGGATAATGCGTTCCGGGAGAAGTCTTATTATACCTTATTGCCTTATAAAGAGTATGATACGAGTACGATCGATCATACTTCCATTACGGCACCTCCTTCCCTGGAGGAGTTGAACTATACGGAGGAAGTATTGGTCAATGCTCGTAAAAATCAATGGGGAAATGGTTCTTTTATACATAAACAGGGGATAGAGTTCCAGTATGCTTCGAAACGTATCGATTTGTTGAAAACCCGGGTGACTGTTGACGGTGCCTGGTTTAAAACAACGACCAGGAACAGTATGCCTTTTTACAGGCAATCATCTGTTCTTATCAATAACAAACAGCTGCAATATATCGGATTATATACATGGGAGGATGGAGCTGAAAAGCAAGCCTTTCAGACGAAGTGTAAGGTCGATACCTATCTGCCGTTTCTTGGTTTGACCTTTTCTGCGGATGCGCAATGTACCTGGTTTACCAGTACGAAACCATTATGGAACAATGGCACTCCGGAGTATTATTTAGGAAAAGACGGGATTCCACATGTTTTTACTGAGGCCGATAAAGAGGATATGTATTTGCAACATCTGGTGCAGAAGTATTCGGCGGACTATTTTACGCAAGAAAAAATCCCTTTTCTTATGGATATCCACTTTAAAGCAAATAAAGAGATCGGTAAATATATAGAGTTGGCACTCTATGTAAACCGGCTGTTAACACTTTATCCCGATTATGAAAGAAGAGGACAAACGGTACATAGGGAGGCACGTTCCCCCTATTTTGGCATGGAGATGAATATTCGATTTTAATAGTAACAAAATAAAACAAATGAAACGAACAAAAATGTTTTTAGCCTTTATGGCAGCTTGTGTATTGGGCTTTACGGCCTGTAATAGTGATGATGATTTAACAACGGATGTGTCTGTATCCGTAGTTCCCCCTTCTTCTGTGCAGGGATTAACAGTTACCTCGGGTGACTTTTTGTTTACAAATGTGAGTACGGGAGTGGAGACTTCTTTGGCTTATAATGCAAACAGTCTGATATTGAATCTGGCGGATGGACTTTATAATGTGACCTTCTTAGGGGAGGGAACCTATGTCAATGGCACTTCGACCGCCGGTGAAGAGGTGAAAGTGCAAGGCGTCAAACAAAATGTGGAAGTGATCGGAGGTACTTGTCATCTTGCGGTGGAAGTATATATTGTCGGTTACGAAAAAGCGGACTTCGTCATTGCCGAGATCTATGGTGTAGGAAGTTATATTAACGAGACAAATAAACAATACAACGGAGATCAGTATTTCAAAATCCATAACAACGCCGCCGATACGCTTTATGCAGACGGACTGGTCTTATTGGAATCGAAGTTCCTCACAGTAACGAAATATGATTATACACCCAATATCATGGACGAGGCCATGACCGTACAGGTGGTAGCCATAGTGCCGGGAAGTGGAAAAGACTATCCGGTAGCTCCGGGGCAGTCTATCATTATCTGTGATAATGCCATCAACCATACGGAATCCAACAATAACTCGTTCGATTTGTCCAAAGCCGATTTCGAATGGTATACCTCTTCTTCCTCTACCTCGACTACCGATGTAGATAATCCGGCGGTTCCGAATATGGAAATGTTGTATAACTATACAAAAACGATCTGGGTACTTCATAAGATGGGTAGTAAAGCATATGCTATCGGGCGTCTGGGGGTAAGTGCGGATACCTATGTGAAAGATTATACCTATACGTATACCTATATCATGGCCAATGGGAAAGAAAGCAGTGTGCAGACGGAATATAAATTCCCGAATGATTGGATCATTGATGCGGTCAACCTAGGGGCTAAGAATAACTTCGTGTGGGGTTTGGTACATGCTTCCTTGGATATGGGATTCACTTATTATGGTGAAAATACAACCATTGCAGAGAATGTAGGTAAAGCTGTACAGCGTAAGGTGACTTACCAGGATGCAGACCGTGTATTCTATCAGGATACAAATAATTCGACAGCCGACTTTAATGTCGGTCAACGCCCTTCCCAGGCTACAAAATAAGATAGATGAAACGCATTCTTTTCATACTGCTTTTTATACCTCTTCTGTTGCCGGTAGCGGCAACAGATACACTTACTATTGGACGCAAGGTAGAGCAAACCTTTATGCCGTCCGATGGGATGCGTGTGCAGCTATGGAAGAATCCGGCGATCCATTATTATTACCGTGATTTTGGCCTTTCTTCCCTCTCTCTGCAAGGCCAGAAAGAAGAGAGGAATCAGGCGGCATTGACGCAAAAAGGCAATGGAAGCCTGTATGCGAACCTGCATGCGGAATCATTTCTTCTGCTCTCGGATAAGGACCGGGTGTTTGGAGAAGCGGGCTACCGCAACGGCATAGAGAAAAATATCTATTGGAACGAGAACGACGACTTCGAACTGCTCTATCCTTATTTTACGGGAGACTCTATCGGAGGAGATCTGAAAAAAGAAGCCTATTACTTCATGGGTGGATATGCCCGCGAGCTGGGGGCATGGACATTGGGGGGGAGAATGCGTTACCGTGCTTCTCTCTCATACCGTCAAAAGGATCCCCGGCCCCGCAATATAGTGTCGGATCTGCACTTCTCTTTGGGGGCAGCGCGGCGTATGACCGACAACTACCGCTTGGGTGTGGCAATGCATGTACGTAAATATGGGCAAAACAGTGAGATTACATTCTATGCCGACAAAGGGGCTACCTCAGTTTATCATTTATTGGGGCTCGGGGTGGACTATATTCGTTTTGCCGGTACTTATTTTGATACCCGCTATGCCGGTTGGGGCATGGGAGGGAGTGTAGAGCTATTACCTGAAACGGCCGCTGGCTTTTCTGTTTCTTTATTGGTGGATCATTTTCAGTTCAAAAAACAACTATCTTCTTTGTCATATCTTCCACTTGTGGAGATGAAAAAGAAGAAGGCAGCATTGGAAGCCACCTGGATAAAGAAGATTGTTTCCAGGGAATATGCGGTAAAGTTCAATGGCGGATGGGAAAAGCAGGAAGGTGCTGAAAATATATTTGGCGAACCGAATGGCAAGGTTTATCCTTTGCTTAATTCTTCTGTTACGTATACAAACCAATTGTACCATATCACTCTGTCGGCAGCCATGGCAGAGCCGGTCAGGGCAAACAGAATCGGCTGGAGCCTTATGCCTTACACAGACTACCGGAATACGGAATCTACCTATAAAAGTGCAGGCCGTATGATGAAAATAGCTACTTTTACAGGTGGAATAGATGGCCGGATTTTGTTGAAAAAGGGATGTACCCTGTGGACCGTAGCTGCCCAAACGGCTTATAGTGCGAACGAAACAGGAGATTCCCGGTTGACAAACCTGGATAAAGAAAAGTCATTGGCGCAGGCTTTATTGCACGATTTTGCCTATCTGACAGATGATCATTGGCATCTGAATCTCTCTCTCAGGGCGGATTATTTCTTAAGAAATAACAAAGCCTTGTCTCTCTCTTCCGGATGGTTACACGAAGAATATGCACATAGTGGGAAAACAAATTCTTGGAGGGTATCTATCGGATTTATCTATTAATATTCAATTAAAAATAAAAACATGAAAAAGAAAAATGTAGTATGTGTCCTTGTTTTACTGAGTGTATTAATGATAGGAACATCTTGTGGCAACACAAATAAAAAAAGTACAGAAGAAACAACAACGGCTGCCGTTCAATCTGCTGCCCTGGAAGTAGATGATCTGTTGGCTACGGCAGACGATAAGGTAGACAAAGAAATTACCGTAGAAGGTGTGTGTACCCATATCTGTAAACATGGCGGACGTAAGATTTTCCTGATGGGAAGTGATGATACACAAACGATCCGTATCGAAGGAGGCAAAGTGGGTAAGTTTGATGCCCAATGTGTCAATAGTATAGTGAAAGTAACGGGCGAATTGAAAGAACAACGTATCGATGAAGCCTATCTGCAAAATTGGGAATCTCAATTGAAAGCAGAAACGGCAGAAGATCATGGAGACGGCGAAGCCGGATGTGATACGGAAAAGAAAGCCCGTGGAGAGACGGCCAACACGCCACAAAGCCGTATCGCTGATTTCCGTGCGAAAATAGAAAAACGTAAAGAAGCAACAGGTAAAGACTATTTGTCATTCTACTATGTAGAGGCGACTTCTTATGAAATTCAAGAGTAACTCTATACGTAAGTGGGGTCGGATTATTCATCGCGACCTCTCTTTCTTTTTTTCCGGCATGATCCTTATTTATTCTATCTCCGGGATTGTTATGAATCACCGGGATACGATCAATCCCAACTTTACGGTAGAACGCAAAGAGTATGTGATTGCCGAACAAGGACAGGGGAAAGAGAAGATGGATAAAGCCCATGTTCTTTCTCTGCTCGAACCTTTAGGAGAAAAAGAAAATTATACGAAGCATTATTTCCCCCAACCGACGACCTTGAAGGTTTTTCTCAAAGGTGGCTCTAACCTGGTTGTTGATACCTCAAACGGCCATGCCGTATATGAATCGGTCAAACGCCGGCACTTCCTGAGCGCCGTGACCAAGCTCCATTATAACCCAGGGAAATGGTGGACGCATTTTGCCGATGTATTTGCCATCGCTCTCATCCTGATTACTCTTACCGGATTGATCCTGGTAAAAGGCAATAAAGGACTTGGGGGACGAGGGGGCATTGAACTTATTGCCGGCATACTCGTGCCTTTGGCTTTTTTGTTCTTTTTCTAAAAACGCTGTCACCTCATGACATCATGCGTATAAAGAATGAATTTTATTACATAAGATATAAATGGAAAATATTATAGAGTGTATTGACTTAACACACTATTACGGCAAACGAATGATTTATGAAAATCTGAGTTTCAGTGTGCCTCGTGGCCGTATATTAGGGTTGTTAGGTAAAAACGGAACAGGTAAGACCACGACTATCAATATCTTGAGTGGCTACCTGAAGCCCCGTTCGGGAAAGTGTCTTATTTTCGGACAGGAGATACAAAAGATGGATCCTGTCCTGCGGCAAAATATAGGCCTGTTGATTGAAGGACACGTACAGTACCAGTTTATGAATATCGAACAGATTGAGAAGTTCTATGCTTCCTTTTATCCGCGTTGGAAGAAAGAGGCGTATTACGAATTGATGAATAAGTTGAAAGTCGCACCGGGACAACGGATCTCCCGCATGTCTTGTGGGCAGCGTTCCCAGGTGGCTTTGGGACTTATTCTGGCACAAGATCCGGAGCTGTTGGTATTGGATGATTTCTCTCTGGGACTCGACCCGGGTTACCGGCGCTTGTTTGTGGATTATCTGCGGGAATATGCTTTGTCGGAAAACAAAACGGTCTTCCTGACTTCCCATATTATACAGGATATGGAACGACTGATCGACGATTGTATCATGATGGATTATGGGTCTATACTCATTCAACAGCCGGTGCGTCAATTATTGGATACCATACGTTGTTATACGGCTACTGTGCCGGAAGGTTTTGAGTTACAGCCGGAAGAAGGCCTTTATCATCCGTCTGTCAGGAAGAACAAACTCGAAGTATTCTCTTTTCTACCGGCAGAGGATATGGAGGCGAAATTGAAAGAAAAACAAGTTCCTTTCAATGACTTGAAAGCAGATAAACTAAACCTGGAAGATGCCTTTATAGGTCTTACCGGTAAATATTAAACGAAAACAGCATGTGGAAAGCTATATTTTATAAAGAATGGATTAAGACAAGATGGTATTTTGTGTTGGCTCTGTTATTGACTTTGGGATTTGCCGGTTATTGCCTGTTGCGAATGAACCGGGTCATTGTCTTTCAGGGGCCAGCCCATCTTTGGGAAGTGATGTTAAGCCGCGATGTGATCTTCATCGATTTGTTACAGTATATCCCTTTGTTGGTGGGTATCCTGATGGCTATTGTGCAATTTGTTCCGGAGATGCATCATAAATGTCTGAAACTGACCTTGCATCTTCCTTATCCGGCCTTGCGCATGGTGATGACCATGTTGTTGAGCGGCCTTGCTTTATTGGTGTTTTGTTTTGTCTCTAACTTTCTGTTGATGGGAATATACCTGCAACAGGTACTTGCACCGGAAATGACAAAACATATTTTGATGACTGCCTTGCCCTGGTATCTGGCCGGATTAACGGGTTATTTACTGGTGAGCTGGGTTTGCCTGGAGCCAGCCTGGAAGCGACGGGTGATTAATCTGGCAATCAGTGTATTTGTCTTGAAGATATTTTATATGTCTTCTACGCCGGAAGCTTATAATTCATTTATACCCTGGTTATTTATGTATACAGTCATGGCCACTTCGCTCTCGTGGTTATCTGTTCTGCGGTTTAAAATAGGAAAACAAGATTAATTCAGAAAAAAGCAATGATGTTACGTTTTAGCAAGATATTATTTTACACCACCCTGGTACTTTTGTTGGTATGGCAATTGCCCTGGTGTTATAACTTCCTTACCTCTAAGCCGACAAAGGCTCCTTTTGTCCTGTATAGTTCCGTATTGGGCGACTTTATATTGACAGGCAATGAGGATGGAACAGGAATAAAACGCCGCGATTTATCCGGTAATGAGTATACCCAGCGTGAAGTAGACAGTCTATTGCCTACCTTTTATTACAGGCAGTTGATGACCGACGAGCGGTTCCCTGATACCTTACAGGGTGTGCCATTGACGGTACGTGCCCTGCAACAGGAGAATTTCAATTTCCGTATCACCCCTTCGGATGTGAATCATCCCTATATCCCTCTGTATCCCCTGTTGGAATCGATGTCGGGGCGGGTTGATCTGGCAATGCCCGATGATGTGTTTCGCATCACCAAGCAAGGGATCGAATTTATAGAGATGGCGAACAATACGGTCAAAGAAGAGAAAAGCCGTCAGTTTACAGAGGCTTTGCTGAAAAAAGGATTTACATTCCCTTCTACGGCAATTGCCGGCAACCCGACTACCCGCAAGGAATATGACGAAGGGTATCTGGTGTTGGATGCCAACGCCCGTCTTTTTCATCTGAAACGGACAAAAGACCGTCCTTATGTACGGGCAATTGATTTACCCGAGGGACTGCAAATCAAACATTTGTTCCTTACCGAATTCCGCAATAAGAGATCCTTGGGTTTTCTGGTGGATGTCAATCATCAGTTTTATGTATTGGAGACAAAGACATACGATGTGCAGAAAGTCTCTATCCGTGCTTATAATCCGGAGGCCGATGCGATCACGATTTTTGGCAATATGTTCGATTGGACTGTCCGCATAACGGGGGCGGAGCAAGATGAGTTTTATGCTTTGGCAGCAGATGACTACTCCCTGATAAAGAAGTATGAACCGCAGAAGCCGGAGAAGTCATTGGCTCAGAAGCTGGGAGCTTATCTCTTCCCCCTGCGCCTGTCTTTTACGTCTTCGTCGGATAAGTATGTGAAGCCGCGATTCCATTGAGGCAGGGCATAGGTCTTGATCCCCCATACGAAAAAGGCTGTCCACTTGGGGACAGCCTTTTTCGTATTTGAATCGTATAATCGACGTTCAATGGAACGAACGTATTTCCTTTCTAATTACTGCTGGACGATTTCTACAACTTCCAACTCAAATTTGAGGGTAGAATAGGGGGGGATAATGACTACGCCACTGTTGCTTTGCTGACCGGTCGTGCCATATCCTAATTGGTACGGCATCCAGACTTCCCAACGGTCTCCCACGACCATGTGTTGCAAAGCCGTGGCAAATCCCTGAACCAAACTGGAAGGAGTAGTAACCATCGGGTCACTGTCCGGATATTCTACGACATTAAAATCATAGAATTCTTCTTCACTTTCGGCATTTGTCGAAAGCCGGCTACCTGTATAATATACTTTTACCGTAGAGTTGTAATAGATAGGTTGGGTGCCTGTTCCTTCTTTTATCACTTTATAAAAAATAGAACCATTGTTGCCTTCTGATTTTAATTCTTTATACGCCGAATTGGCCGAAATGTCAAAGAAAAGAACCCTGTTTCTTTCTTTCCATACCTGATCCACCTCATTCTCATCATCATCACTACAGGATGTCATCATCATGGCACAAACAGCCATGAGAACTATAAACCAACTCTTTTTTATCATGTTCATTCCATTATTTTTTTCAACAGATTCTTCATACTTACCTTTTCGGTAATTATTTCATTCAAGCTATCGATGGCTACCCGTTCCTGTTTCATCGTGTCGCGGAAACGAATCGTAACGCAGTTGTCTTTCAATGTCTCATGATCGACTGTGATGCAATAAGGGGTTCCGATAGCATCCTGGCGACGGTAGCGTTTGCCGATCGAATCTTTTTCATCGTATTGGCAGCGGAAATCAAAACGAAGCATCTCGATGATCTCTTCTGCTTTTTCAGGCAGTCCGTCTTTCTTGACCAACGGCAATACCGCCAGTTTGATCGGAGCCAGGGCTGCCGGCAACCGCAAGACAACACGTGTCTCTCCATTTTCCAATGTCTCTTCGCAATACGAGCCAGCCAGTACGCTGAGGAAACACCGGTCTACACCGATAGAGGTCTCGATCACATAAGGAGTATAACTCTTATTCAGTTCCGGATCGAAGTATTGTAATTTCTTGCCGGAGAACTTTTCGTGTTGGCTCAGGTCGAAATCCGTACGGCTGTGGATTCCTTCTACTTCTTTGAAGCCAAAAGGCATTTCGAATTCAATGTCCGTAGCCGCATTGGCATAATGCGCCAGTTTCTCGTGATCGTGGTAACGATATTTCTTTTCGCCCAATCCCATAGACTTATGCCATTTCAGACGGGTCTCTTTCCATTTGTTGAACCAGCCCATCTCTTCTCCCGGACGCACAAAGAACTGCATCTCCATTTGTTCAAACTCACGCATGCGGAAGATAAACTGGCGGGCAACAATCTCGTTGCGGAAGGCTTTGCCTATCTGTGCGATGCCGAAAGGTATTTTCATGCGACCGGTCTTTTGCACGTTCAGGAAGTTGACAAATATACCCTGTGCCGTTTCCGGGCGTAAGTAAATTTTCGTTGCTCCCTCGGCAGTGGATCCCATCTCGGTGGAGAACATCAGATTGAACTGACGCACCTCTGTCCAGTTGCGTGAACCGGATATGGGACAAACGATCTCACAATCAACAATAATCTGGCGCAGCTCTTCCAGGTTCGAGTCGTTTAATGCCTGCGCAAAACGGGTATGTATCTCCTGCCACTTGGCCTGGTATTCCAATACACGACCATTCGTGGCGCGAAATTGGGCTTCGTCAAAAGAGTCTCCAAAGCGTTTGGCCGCCTTTTCCACTTCTTTATTTATCTTTTCTTCTATCTTGGCCAGATGATCTTCAATCAGTACATCGGCACGATAGCGTTTCTTGGAATCTTTGTTGTCTATCAAAGGGTCATTGAAAGCATCTACGTGACCGGAAGCCTTCCATATGGTCGGATGCATAAAGATGGCAGAATCGAGCCCTACCACATTTTCGTGTAGTAAAGTCATACTGTCCCACCAATATTTCTTGATGTTGTTCTTCAACTCAACCCCATACTGGCCGTAATCGTATACTGCTCCTAATCCATCGTAGATCTCTGACGATGGAAAGACGAATCCATACTCTTTGCAGTGCGAAACCAGTTTTTTAAATACATCTTCTTGTGCCATACAAATGCCCTATTTAAAATTACAATCTTTTTGAAGTTGCAAAGTAAATGATTTTTCTGTAATCTGCGGTATATTAGACCGCTTCTTTCTTTATTATCTGTCTGAAGCAGCCGGTATGTGATTGCTCTTTCGTCCGAAATGAAACAAGGTGGATTCCGTACGTGCTCCATCCATAAGGGCGGCTAATTGCTTTACCCGTTCCGGCTGTTCCTCTGCCAGATTATGATCTTCATGTATATCGGTACTTAAGTCGTAGAGTTCAAAGATTGTTTTTCCCACTATCGGTTGGCGAATCAATTTCCAGTTGCCACTGCGGAGTGCTTGGCGACCGTTCATCTCATGAAATTCCCAGTATAGATATGTATGTTGTGCTTGTCCTTCCCGCGCAAGGAGGGTGGGAAGAAAAGAGAGGCCATCCGTTGGCTCCGGCAAGCGGGTACCGGTAAGTTCTGCCAAAGTAGGCATCACATCCCAGAAGGCACTGATATGATCTGTCTTCACATCGGCAGGGATTTGGCCCGGACACCAGGCGATCATAGGCACACGTATACCTCCTTCATACAGATCGCGCTTAACCCCTTTCAAAGGGCCATAACTCCGGAAATAGTCCGGATTCGCTCCTCCTTCCCGGTGCGGCCCATTGTCGCTGGTAAAAATGACAAGGGTGTTTTTATCCATACCTAAGGTTTTCAATTCATCCATAATCTCTCCTACATACATATCCAAACGGGAGACCATGGCAGCAAAAGAAGCATAGGGTTTTTCCGAAGGATAATATCCTCTGCCTATCTCACTGTTGAATGGCACTTCGTCAAATGCCTCGGCATACTGCTGGTAGATGGAGTCATGCGGCAGGTTCAACTCGGCGTGCGGCAGGGTATAAGTTAACATGGCAAAAAAAGGCTTTTCTTTGTTTGCACGGATAAATTCTTTGGCCTGTTGATGAATTATATCCTGCGAATAGGTCTTCCTGCCGAAATGATCATTCTCCGGAAAGTCAACCCGCTGGTCGTTATGCCATAAATGATCCGGATAATAGCTATGCGCCTCCCGCTGGCAGTTGTACCCATAGAAGGTGTCAAAACCCATGCGCAAAGGCTCCGATTCCGATCCGGGATACCCCAACCCCCATTTGCCAAAAAGACCGGTCGTATATCCGGCCGATTGCATCAATCGTCCCAAAGTATAGGTGCCCGATTCCATCGGATGCTGTCCTTCGGGTTTGATCTCTTTGTTTCCCCGTATCTGTGAATGGCCGGTATGCAGGCCGGTCATCAAGGCACAACGCGAAGGGGCACTGACAGTACATCCGGCATAATGTTGTGTAAACAACATCCCTTCATTTGCCATTTGCTCCAGATAGGGCGTATGAATCTTCTGTTGTCCGTAACAACTTATATCTCCATACCCCAGGTCGTCGGCCAGGATATAAATCACATTTACAGGTTTTTCTTTTGCGGGAGAATCACTACACGCAGATAAGCCGGCACCTACCAAGAGGCTGGGAGCATACAATAATATTCGTTTTTTCATTTCTTTCAGATCTTAGAAGCTGTTTTGAATTTTATGAAATAGTTTATTATTACTTATTATTGGGCTTCTTCAGCCTTCTTTTCTGCTTATCTGCACCTTTACTTTTAGTCACATAGCTCGCTATGCTCCCAAAAGCAAAGACGCAACTAAGCAAAAAATAAGACTAAATAAGTTCCAATAAAATTCAAAACAGCTTCTTATAATAAAAAGACAAATATAATTCTTTTTTTTATTGAATCGTAGATCGATTCATAAAGCGTGAAGCAAAATGGAAAATGGAGAATGGCGAATATTCACATCCTTAAACAATTGGAAGAAATATAATTTTATATGTACAAAATGCGGGGAAATAAAAGTGCCGATAGTTGTCGACATTTGTGCTGATAATTGTCGGCAATTGTGCCGATATATATCGGCAATTGTGCCGACAATTATCAGCAATTTTATTTTCCATTTAAAAAAGTTGCCCCTTCCCGGGACTCAGGGGTATATCATTACCTCCTTCCAGGACTCATGAGTATATCATTGACCCCTTCCAGGGCTCATGAGTCTCTATACCGTATACCACGGGTTTGACAACCCGCGGTTATTCACCTGAAACCCCTATTCGGGGTAATAGTGTCTATTACTCATTTATTGAAACAATACTTCTTGTCTAATTAATTGATAATTAGTATATATTTAACATACTGACTGGCACTATCTATTTAATATACTGACTGGCACTATCTTAGCTCCTCTTCTTGGATAAGAAGAGGGGGACCGCCGGCCCAGCCGGTGGTGGAGCAGTTTGATATATTCTCATGCAGTTTAATGTATTATTATACTGAATATCAAACAAATATGCAATAGATAAGTATCTATAAACAGTTACTTAAAAAACAGGTATATACGTTTATAAAGAATTCAAACTGCTCCACCACTGCAAGCAGTGGTCCCCCTCTTCTTATCCAAGAAGAGGAGCTGGGATAGTGCCAGTTTATTCCGTAATAACCTCCAGGCTGGCCGAAGAGGCCGGTATAGAAGAGCGAGTGCCGCCGTGTGAGAGTTGGAGGCAAAAGGTGTATTTTCTGTTTCTATCTAATTGGGTATCACCCAAAGAGAAAGTCAGTTCATTGGTTGAACTCTCTACAACTCCGGTACTGTTGTTCACTGTACTATATGTCACTTTTACATCTCCCGTAAGTGTCTGTGGCAGGAGCATAAAGGATCCCAGGCGGGGGTCGGATACTGGCGTGGGAGTCGGACCTATCAAGATAGGACTACCGGAACTTTCGTAGACTACATATTCCTCATCACTATCACTCAATGAACCCCAGGTCCATACGGTATTTTTGGGGTTGCCCGAAGTGGTACCCGTGAGGATTCCTTCGCTGTAGATATCGGTTAATGCGACCTTCCACACAAGAAACGAATAATCTGCCGAAGTACTTTGCGCCTCAACCTTTACGGAAGAAAGCATATGTTGAAAATCCAATCTCACAGGGGTGGAGGTCTGCCCAACGGCTTCTGCCACCATGAAGTCATGTTGTT
Source organism: Parabacteroides sp. 52 (assembly GCF_010500925.1). Lineage (GTDB taxonomy): Bacteria > Bacteroidota > Bacteroidia > Bacteroidales > Tannerellaceae > QVMG01. The sequence continues at coordinate 26,384 of NZ_QVMG01000020.1, read as the reverse complement.
TGAACGGGTCGGTATTTACCTTATACGTGAAAGAAACCTCGTTGTTGTTGTTCTCGTCGATCTTGAAATTGCTAACCGACGTCTGTGCCGGGCTATACGCAAAAAAGTCGACGGTGCCATATGTAGGCATATACATGACAGGAGAGTATGTCCACTGATTCTCTCTCTTTTCAACAAACTGTCCGTCCATCAGTGTCAGTTGTTCGCTCCCGTTTTTTACCCAGACGGCCGATACCCGGAACGACTCGATCGTCTCGAAAGTCGTCTCTTCGGCACGCGACTGCAGGATGCCGCACGCGAAGTCAATCGCCTGCCCTGAACCGGGGATGTCGCTCTCTATCTCGTTGGAGCAGCCGGTACACAGGGCTACTGCCGCAAGAAAGATAAGTATTGTATGGATTCTCTTTTTCATTTTGTTTGCTATAAGGCCTTTTTATCCGGCCTTTCTTTGTAACCGGAAGGGGACATTCAACCCCTTCCGGCTTGTGTGTTGATTATATGGTTTTTATACCATATTTACGGAATTATTAATTTTTTGAATTCGTGCCGCCATCCGATCTTCCAAGCAGTGTCTCACCTGCATATATTCCGTTAATTTTACCTCTGCCAGAACTGTTAGCCGTCTGTATTATAGGATTTATTTCGGTCCATGTATATCCTTTCCAGACGATCAATTTGTCTACTACGGAGAAGCGCACATCAAACTTTTCGAGATATTGACTATCACGTATATCCACTTCTTTTAGATAGATACCATTATAATTTGTATTCTCAAATATAACTGTCTTTAAAGATTTATTTCCTGTTGCGATTACCTTTTCTATTTTGATCTTGCTACCTAGCGCCTCGCTGCTCGCCGCTACCTTCGGTTTAAAGATCAAATCAGTCAGGGACGGATTGTTGGATATATCCAAGGTGTTTAATTGACAATCCGGAATGGTACATTTGCCAAAATTATTATGCGACAGATCAAGCATTGCTGGGACTTTGGCTGCATCAGTAGGCATTGTCGTTATTGTAGTCAATCCACAATTCGACAGATTTAATGTACCTGTAACGGTGGCTGCACCCAAATTTATTTCCTCTCCAGAACTTCCATAACCTTTGATCTTTGTATTGGATAGATTCAGATTCTCAAAAGTAGGCGTCCCGAAATTTATTGTTTCCAACGCAGTATTGGAAAGATTTACTGTGCCCAATGTACTATTACCATAAAACTTAGCTACTGTAAGTTTTGCGTTTTTGGATGCATCTATATTTGTCATATTCTTGTTAGTTTCAAGAAATTCTAAGTTTTCGAAATACTCAAGACCTTTAAAATCAAAATTTTCTTTTGAAACTATTATTCCAACCACTGCCCGGAGTTCCTCTTTGCTTATTTTTGTGTTCCCGTCGCTATCTAACAGAAGAGCAGGAGAAAGAGTATTCCCTTTTGCATCCACAAAACTAATAACAGAAGTGTTGGTGCTTTTGAAATCATCACTTATCAACGAAGAATAATCCGTCAGTTCCGGTGTGTAGATAGGCGCATTATCCGTCCAGTCACCTACTTCAACAGAGAATGTGATCTCATCACCTACCTCATCCCCAAATTGAAGGCAGAAGTTGTACTGACGTCCGATTTCGAAAGGAAAATCTCCATTACGCAGATTGTCGGTAACCGTGAAACTGCGTTCTTCATATTTATCTTTCGAGCCGGCGAAATAGGTGCCTTCCGGATTGTTCAGGTAGGCTTTATAGTATACCTTGATCTGGAAGTTGTTAATCTTTTGCGGCAATACCATCAATGCATTGGTTTCGCCTTGCAGTGAATGATACTTTGAACCACTGGTACCCAACAGATTTATCGGAGATTCACCTATATCAATACCTAAGTCACTTGTAGTCCCTGTGGGGGTCCAATGTATAACCGGGGTGGATGTAGTAGAAACGTCGTTATAGGAGAAAATACCCTTGTCAGGAATATTTTCCATATTGATCCTACCTGTTTTTTGTAGCCCTATCATTTCGACACCGCCAACCACATAGGTCAGGTTTGTCTGCGTGGTACGTGCGAAGAATCGTACGCGTGAAAGGGCATGGGCGAAGTTCAGTTCAACCGGTTCATCAGTCTTCAACGCTCCAGTCCGAGCCAATAAGAAGTCTTCCTGTGCTTCTGTTCTACTAGGATCAGGCACGGTGTATTCGAGTTCATTACCTTTGTAGTTGTAGAGACCATTGTCCTTTGTTACATTCTTGGACGATGCCGGGCTATAGGCGAAGAAAGAAATGCCGCCTTCGATGATATCGGCTGCTGGCCAGTAACGTTTGGGCGAATAACTCCATGTACCAACACCCTCTTCCCGACGGTTGATATCAAAGGCGTTAAACAGGTATTCGTCTCCGGCATTAGCGGCATTTGTAATATCATTGTTGCCAGTCCTATCCCACCAGCCGGTTACTGTAAAGCCGAGGATATTTTCTCCTGTGGTTACTGTGGCACGCGATTGGGTGCCTTTATCTATAAAAGAGCGAAAATCGATCTCTTTATTTTTTGTTTGGATGCTGTCGAACTCCTGGTCGTTGGAGCAGGAGCTTAGTGCCAAAGCAGTTGTAACAGCTATTAATACAAACTTTTTCATATTTGATAGTTTAAACTTTTTATTATAATCCTAAATTAACTTGTCGCAACAAGGTTTTTATTTCCAAAACTGATTAAAACGAGTATCTGGAATCGCTTTTGTGTCATCTCCATTGATTTGGTTCACTTGGATATAACCAAATTTACTGCCGTCTCCGTGGGTATTGGTTTTGACTTTGTAGGCTTTATCGTCCTCGATTGTTGGAGTCCAGTCATCCCAAAGTATCAAATTATCTATTTTGATCTTATTGTCATTTGTACCTTTTAACGGTATATCAATTGTCATTTGTTTCTTGTTATTGGACAAATTGAGCGTAGATAACTTTGCGTCATTTTTCAAATAAAGAGTAGTGATAGGCAGCCCAGATAGATCTAGATCGATACTGCCTGAAGTACCCTCAATGGTAAGCTTATTGAGATTTCTAAAATACTCAAGGCCTTTCAGATAACTTGTCTGAGGCGTGTTGAGGGATAATTCAGTAACAATGAGCATTTGAGCCATGGTGACACCTGTATTTAGGTAATCCGCGTTGGCTTTTATTGCCAATTGGTGACTTATAAGACCGGCATTCCAATAATTAGTAACCTCCGGAAGATCTGACTGAATTGCATCGCTCCAATCGCCTACACTTACATCGAATTTAATCTCACCACCTGCGTCGGTACCGAAGGTAAGGGCGAAGTTGTATTGACGGCCGATTTCGAAAACGTGGCCGGGAACTTTAAAATAAACCGTTTTATACTTATCGTCTTCTTTTCCTGGTTTTCCGGCATAATAGGTGCCGGCATCATCCACATCGACATAGGCTTTGTAAAGTACTTTCACCAAGAAACCGTCTTGTGTACTCGGCACGCCAAGCGTGGTTTCTTGCGGCAGCACCATCAGGGCGTTTGTCGGGCCCAGGATTGAATGATATTCGTCTTTTTGTACATATACCGGGGATTCTCCTAAATCAACAGAGATACTTCCTTTAGTACCTTGGGGATCCCAATAGACGGTTGATCCGTTGTAGGTAAATGAAGCAGATGTTGGAATCTGTTTCAAATCGATTTCTCCGGTTTTAAAGAGATCCATCATTTCAACGCTTTTAATCAGATACGTAAGATCTGAAGTCTTTTTAGCACTGAATGTCGCACGCGAAAGAGCGTGGGCAAAGTTCAAGTGGACAACGGAAGTTGTTTTGCCTTCTAAAGCATCTGTCTTAGCCAACAGGAAATCTTCCTGCGCTTCATTTCTGCTTGGGTCAGGCACGGTGTATTCGAGAACATTCCCCTCGTAGTTGTAGAGACCTTTGGTCTTTGTTACATTCTTGGACGATGCCGGGCTATAGGCGTAAAAATAAACGCCGGAGCCTTTTGTAGGCCAATAAAGTTTAGGATCGTAATTCCAGTCGGCTATACCTGCTTCGCGACGTGTGATATCGTACGCGTTGAATAGGTATCCACCCTCGTCTGGATTTGAACTTCCGATAGCAGGACTTCCTGGTGTAGCTTTTTTATCCCACCAAGCGGTTACTGTGAAACCAAGGATATTGGTTCCATCGGTTACTGTGGCACGCGGATTGACTCCTTTGTCAATAAAGGTGCGGAAAGCGATTTCGCTACCTCTCTCTTCTATTTTACCGATCTCCTTATCTTCCGAACAGGAACTCAGCACTAAGGCGGCTATAGCTGCCATAAATAAGAATTTTCTCATGTTTAAAATAATTAAAGTGTTTACTTATTTGTTGATTTATTCTCTTTTTTAATTGTTTACTTTTTTCAATCTATTATAGCGTGTATACGTATTATTTGAGCTCGATAATGACTTCATCTCCCCAATCGCCAACGCCGATAATGAAACCGCCATTTCCCGGATACTCCGGATTCGAAGGATCTGTCGGGTCTGTCGGGTCCGTTGGGTCGACATCGGGAATGCCGTCGTCCGGGTTGTTGTCGATGAGTATATCGTAGCCGTCGCGTGCCAGTTTGGCCGGTCGGTCATCCATCGATTCCTGTACCTGGTCGGATACGTTCCACGAGGCAGTATAATAGGTGTTTTTCTTGGAATAGAGCTCCATGGTAAACCAGTTTTCGTAAGGCTCCTTGGGCCCGAAGGTGTAAAATTCGCCTTCGAGGTATCCATATTCATTTTCACTGTCGTATCCTACTTTTACGTTGCCGAACAACATGGTCGAACGGAGATCCGTCGGTTCGTTGGTGTAGAAGAGATAAATGGCAGCCATCCCCGAGCAGGCACCGCGGGCATCTTTAATGTTTTCCCATCCCCCGATACGGTTCACCCGGTAGGTAAACTGGCGGAGGATATTCTTGGGTTGGAAGGGCAGTATCTGCTCTTCCTGGCTGTTGACCTTGACATCGAAGTTGCCGGTCCAGGCGTGCATATAGAACTCACCACCGTCGGGGGCATTGACTGTCGATTCGCCTTTGGTCGGTACAGAGACATACTTCTCGTAAGTTGCCCGGGACAAGCCAGCGAAATAGGCTTCGAAGGTGACCATGTCCTGCTCGTTGCGGAAATAGATGTTCGAAGCATTGTAGTCGTAACAGTAAGGACGGTAACTCGCTCCGCTGTGCAAATAAATATATTTGACACCGGGAGGGGGTACTTCGTCACGGCCGTAGTCGTTTACCCCTTCGGTTTGCGAGAAGAGGTTGATACGCATCGAGCGTGCCTGTGTCGCAGGATCGTCCCATTCGACGACTACCTTGATAGGGAAGTCGCCTAAATCACAAAGATCATCCTCGCTCAGTTCTTTATGGGTACAAGAAACAAGGGAGACAACAGCCCCTATTAAGAGAAGGAGGTTATAGAATAATTTGTTCATCATCGTGTGGCCCCCTTTCTGTTCTTTATGTTTGGTCTATTGCCAATCTGCCATACCAAGGAGATACCGCCTTTGGTCAGACCGAAATAACTGCGTTCGTAAGAGCCCAATATAGGGAAGACCCCTTCGGCGCAATCGCTTACATCGTATTTTTTATATTTGCCACCGATATATCCGGCACCTATACCGAACTCCAGGTTGAGCCGTCGTCCAATAGGAACCGCATAGCCGAAGGTGAGTCCGCCGGAATAAGTCCAGAGGCTTTGTTGCCCGACGTCGCTGTTCTTTTTGGCGAAGAGGCGGATATCGTAGTCGCCCCCGTAACCGTAGGCCCCCACATACCAGCCGTTCAACGGATTGCCTTTTTTGTTACCGAACCAATGACGCAGTTCCAGACCGGCCATCTGAATGCGGTGGTAATTGTATTTACTGGCACCGGTGTCCCACCACGACCAGTTTCCTTCGATCGCTACCGACCAGCGGTAGTTGCGTCCGAAAGGAATCTCTACACTCAGGTTGGGTAATAATCCGAGGTCGTAGATCATATTGTTTTTGAAGGCCATAACAAATGGCTTCCGGTATGGGATGGTGTCTTTGGGATAGACCGTGTCGATACGCACAACCTCTCTTTCAATAAAAACGGTATCGATACGCAGCAATTCTACGGTATCTGTTTTAATCGTTTCTATCACTTCTTTTTTGGAATAGATGGTACCGGATACATTGCCCCGCAGATAGGGTAATATATGGGTCAACAGGTAGGCGTATGTCTTCCCGTTGTTGATTGTTTGCATCCTGACTTTCTGATTCTCCCGGTTAAGGTCGCTGCGGAGTAACTGGAGCAACTCCTCGCGTCCGGGTATATCGGTGTCGTTCTCAACCCTTTCTAAAAGACCGTCCCAGTCTTCTCCCCCAGGGAAGATAACAATCTGGTTGTCTTTGATGGATGTGTACTTTTGTTGGATGTAGTTTTTGAGTGCAAGCGCCCTTTCTGTGGCCAAGCGTTGATTGTTTTTCCAGTTTCCTTCCGGGGAGGCTTTACCGGTTATGACGATAAAGTCGTCATTATCCAACAAATTACCCACAAAGACCTGGTCGATCACATCCAAAGCATCGGCATTATCCATATAATCCCTTTCTACATTTGCCCGGTTTACCCGGAAGTAGATACGGACTGTTTTTGCCAATGTGCTGTCGGGAGCGAACTCCTTGTCTGTCTCTATGTTGAGGGAGACTTCCATAAAGGCATCGCCTGAAGCAGTCGTTGAGGCTCTGAGAGGCTCTACGGCTGAAATAAACCCCCATATTAAAATGCTTATACTCCAGCATAATCGCAAAAACTGGAAGCTAGAAAGGTTTATCTTTTTGTTTAACGTTAAGTTATTTCCTTGTACTTTAATCAATGGACTTGTGCTTAAAACTTGAATTACAAGGGACAAAGATATTTAAAAGTAATGTAAATAGGAAAAATTTTTCCCGAAAAATGAATTTAACGGAATGTTTTGACAGATGTTAGAAAGCATGTTTCGGGACCTTGAACTTCTTGGAGGGCGCATGAATTCTACTCATTCTTTTAATAATTGCGCGAATGAGGTTTTGGAAAAAAAGTGACGTTTTTTTTGAATTTTTTCTCTATCCGGAGCTTGATTTAGGGGAAAATCCGTTTTTTCAGAGTCTTGAATCAGACGGCCGGCAGGCTCATGCCGGTGATTTTGCGGTATAAATCAAGGGCATATACATCGGTCATGCCGGAGATATAATCCAATACGCATTGAATTTTACCGTAGGTGGTAGTGGCCTGGGTGTCGTATTGCTCCGGTATACGTTGCAACAGGAGTTTGCTGTATGCCTGGTCCTGATTGGTCAGAGCTTCGGTTAAGAGATTGATTAAACGGCTGAAAATATGATGACCGGCGAGTTCGACATCTACTACTTCTTTGGCGCGGTAGATCTTTTTGAAAGCAACGGCTGAACAGGCTTCGTAGGCTTTCTTTGCCGGGTCGGCTATTTGCTGGATAAGTGGGCTGCAATAGGTACCGTTCAATATACCTTCTTCGTTTTCAAGAAAGACCCGTGAACATTCTTCTACCAATAAACCGATAATGGAAGAACGTAAATAGGCGATCTGTTCGTTGGTGTCGTTCACCATTTTCATGATGCGCGTCATGCGTTCTTGTTTTTCGCCTTCGAAAAATCCCAACAGGAGGCAGAGTGCTTCGTCTGTGGTGAGGATATGGAGTTTGCAGGCATCTTCGATATCCATGATCTGATAACAGATGTCGTCGGCGGCTTCTACGAGATACACCAGGGGGTAGCGGGCGAACTTCTCCGGATGGAAAGGGTCTTTGCATATGCCTAATTCCGTAGCGATCTTCAGGTAGGTCTCCTCTTCTGTCTGGAAAAAGCCGAATTTGCCTTTTTTGCCGGAATGGATAGAGGAGTAGGGGTATTTGATGATAGAGGCCAGGGTGCTGTAGGTAAGGGCGAATCCCCCTTTCCGGCGTCCGATAAATTGATGGGTGAGCAGGCGCAAGGCATTGGCATTCCCTTCGAAATGCACGAAGTCTTCCCAGCGTCCTCCTTCTTTACGTACATCGTTTTCCCATTTCACTCCCCCTCCTCCTTCCGAGAAGAAGGCGGCAATAACCCGTTCACCGGAGTGCCCGAAAGGAGGGTTTCCCATGTCATGTGCCAGGCAGGCAGCGGAAACGATAGAGCCTATCTCCATGAAATTGGCTTCGACGGAAGGGTATTTTTTCATTAATCCCCGGGCTACATTGTTTCCTAATGAACGGCCTACGCAAGATACCTCCAGGCTGTGGGTCAACCGGTTGTGTACGAATATATATCCGGGAAGGGGAAATACCTGTGTCTTGTTCTGTAATCTTCTGAAGGGGGATGAAAAGATCAGGCGGTCGTAATCCCGTTGAAAATCGGAGCGGTCATGCTTGCGATCGCTGTATTCTTCCATGCCGAAACGTTTGTCGGAAAGTAGTTGTGTCCAGTTCATAGGTGTTGTTTTACCAAATAAGTTCTCCTTTGCCTTGCCGGATAATCTCGCATGCGTCTGTTGTGCAATCGACAACGGTAGATGCTTCCAGTCCTCCGTATCCTCCGTCGATGATGATGTCGACCCTATCCGCATATTTCTCGTGGATGAGTTCCGGGTCGGTGGAGTATTCGACAATATCATCTTCGTCGTGAATAGACATGGTCATCAGGGGATTGCCCAAGACGTTGACCAGCTCCCGTACGATGGCATTGTCGGGTACGCGAATGCCTACCTCTTTTTTGTTTTTGTAAATTTTAGGCAACTCATTGCTGGTTGGCAAGATAAAAGTGAAAGGGCCGGGTAGGTTCTTTTTCATTAACTTGAAAACCGTATTACTGACCTTTGCATAGGCGCTGATATTGGAAAGGTCGTAACAGATAATGGAGAGGTTGCTCTTTTGCGGATTCACTCCTTTGATCTGACAAATCTTCTCTACGGCACGCACATTCAATGCATTGCAACCGATGGCGTATACCGTGTCGGTGGGATAGATCACCAAACCTCCGTCTTGCAAGGTTTGAACAACCTTGTGTATCTCTTTGGGATGGGGGTTTTCGGGGTAGATTTTGAGGAGCATGGTTTTTTTAATTGAAAATTGAAAATTGAAAATTGAAAATTGAAAATTGAGAATGGAGGATGAGGGATTAGTGTTTAGTGTTTAGTGATTAGTGATTAGTGATGAACGATGAGTGAAGCGTGAAGCGTGAAGCGTGAAGCAAAATGGAAAATGTCCTGTAAAGTGATTCACTAATCACTAAACATTAATTGTTAATTATAAATTGTAAATTATAATCCTTCACGCTTCACGCTTCACTCATCGTTCATCGTTCATCACTAATCACTAAACACTAAACACTAATCCCTCTTCCTTCCTCCGTTAATCATTAATCGTTAATCATTAATCCGCGTTATCCGTATATGATGTTTCCGTTTTCGTCGCAGAATTCTTCCAATCCTTTGCTGTACTGATTCATGGCGCGAAGGCTCATTCCCATACTGGAGAAACCACCGTCATGGAATAAGTTTTGCATTGTGACTTTGCGAGTCAGGTCAGAGAATAGGGAGATGCAATAGTCCGCGCATTCGTCGGCGGTAGCATTTCCCAAAGGACTCATCTTGTCGGAAAAGTCTAAGAGGTGCTCCATGCCTTTCACGCCGCTGCCGGCAGTGGTGACGGTTGGAGATTGGGAGATGGTGTTGATGCGTACATTCTTTTCCCGGCCGTAGATATACCCGAAGCTGCGGGTGATAGATTCCAATAAGCTTTTGGCATCCGCCATATCATTGTATCCGAAGAAGGTGCGTTGTGCGGCTACATAGGTTAACGCAACGATGGAGCCGAATTCGGCAATGGCATTCTGTTTTTTGGCTACCTGCAACATCTTATGAAAAGAAATGGCTGAGATATCCAATGTCTTGGATAACATATCGTAGTCCAAGTCGTCGTAGGTGCGTTTCTTGCGCACATTGGGACTCATACCAATGGAATGCAGGACGAAATCGATCGGCCCGCCTAATATGTCAACGGATTGGGAAAAAACTGTTTGTAGGTCTTCTACACTTGTGGCGTCTGCCGGAATGACTTCTGCATGCAACTTCTGTGCTAATGCATCGATCTCTCCCATACGAACGGCAATAGGGGTATTACTTAACGTAATCGTAGCGCCTTCTTCTACTGCCTTTTCTGCTACTTTCCAGGCAATAGACATTTCATTCAGTGCTCCGAATATAATGCCACGCTTGCCTTTTAATAAATTATGACTCATACCTGTTTGTATTTATTACGGGGCAAAAGTACATATAATGTGGGAGATACACAATTCGCTGTTTATCCTATTCTCTATAGGAGGGAGTTTTCTGTTTCTGATACAGGTCGGCTTATGCCTTTTTCTTTAACAGAGCGGTAAGGACCAGGACAACGGAAATGGCCTCTAAAACAAGGGCGATGGTTATCACTAAATTAGCATAAGGGATATGCATCATTTTAATACATGTACCCAAAAGCAGTAACAGGGTGGCGGTTAAAAAGACAATCAGGCTGTTTCTTAACGTGAAAAGGTTATTTGCACTCATCTATTTTTTGTTTTATATATTCCGGATTTGATAGAATTCATCTCAAAGGCAAAGATAGTGAAAGGTGAGCGTAATCCGAAAGGAAAATTCATTTTCATGAAGGATTACCGAACCGCATCCTATTTTCTACAAAAAAAGCAATAAATAGAAAAAGGAATATTCTTTGCCTGTTTGTTTCATGAAATACACAAAAAACATCCTTCAGGGAAGTCGTGGTGTTGAAAATCAAATGTTATTATTCTTTTTTGCAGGTATTATTTTACTGTCGACGATCGTCGGCAGTACTGTTGATAATTATCGACAGTACTGTCCATAACTATCAACAGTACTGCCGATAGCTATCAACAGTAGAATATATCTTCGAATCTGACTTTGTTATGTGTGATTTATATATTCCAACAGAACGGGCTCTGCCGGCATCACTACAATCCGCTGCCCCAATCTTTAGGGGAAGTTGGAGAGAATTCATCAGCAAACCAGCGAGTTATATGATACAAAAAAAGCGGACAAATTAGATTTATCCGCTTCTGTACCCAGAGCCGGGATCGAACCGGCATGGAAATGAATCCACTGGTGTTTGAGACCAGCGCGTCTACCAATTCCGCCATCTGGGCATGTTGTAGTATAAAAAAGAGACCTTGTGTATAGGACTTTTCCTAAAAGGCGTTGCAAAGGTATGGATATTTTTTAATCTAGCAAACTTTCGTCGCTTTTTTTCATTTACTTCTTTCAGCAGGGAATAAATTTCAAATTATTTCGTTACGTTTGTATAGAATAATAAGGTTAGTAATCTAAATCATGAATGATAATTATTGTGTAATAATGGGAGGGGGGATCGGTAGCCGGTTCTGGCCTTTCAGCAGAGAGAGTTATCCCAAACAATTTATAGACTTTTTTGGAACAGGTCGTTCTTTGTTACAGATGACCTTTGATCGGTTTAATAAGATTATTCCCACAGAAAATATTTATATAGTAACGAATGAATCGTATGCGGATCTGATAAAGGAACAGTTGCCTGAACTGAAGGAGAAACAGATTCTGTTAGAGCCGACGCGTAGAAATACGGCTCCTTGTATTGCTTATGCGGCGTATCATATACAGGCTTGCAATCCGCATGCAAACATCGTTGTTGCCCCTTCCGATCATTTGATACAGAAGGAAGATGTGTTCTTGCGGGATGTCCAGAAGGGATTTGATTTTGTTCGGGAAAATAAGGCCTTGGTAACCTTGGGAATTAAGCCTAGCCGTCCGGAAACGGGATATGGTTATATTCAGAGCAGCGAGTCTACCCTCGGAGAGTTTTATAAGGTGAAAACATTTACGGAAAAGCCTAACTTAGAGTTGGCCAAGGTTTTCCAGGCGAGCGGTGAGTTTTTCTGGAATTCGGGTTTGTTTATTTGGAATGTACATACCATTCTGGATGCATTTTCCCGCTTTTTACCGGATATTACTGCCCGTTTTGATTTGGGTAAACCTGCATTTAATACAGAAAAAGAACGTGCCTTTATACAAGAGAATTATCCTTATTGTCCGAATATATCTATCGATTATGGTATTATGGAAAAAGCGGATAATGTCTATATGTTGTGTGTAGATTTTGGTTGGGCAGACCTTGGTACCTGGGGTTCTTTGTATGATTTGGGGAATAAGGATGAAAAAGAGAATGTTGTGCTTAAGAATAGTAAAGCTCTTTTGTATGAGAGCACAGGTACATTGGTCTCTCTGGAAGATCCGGACCGTATGGTTGTTGTGCAGGGGCTAGAAGATTATATCATTGCTGAATCCGGAAATGCCCTGCTTATTTGTAAGAAAACAGATGAGCAACGGATTAAACAATTTGTTGCTGATGCACGCATGAATTTTGGAAAAGAATATAGTTGAAAGGAAATGTTTCGTATCGAAATAGGAGAAAGACAAGGCATTATGCTTTGTCTTTTTCTTTTTGTGTGAACCATTTTTTGGTAATGGCATGTACCGGATACCAGGCGGAAAAAAAACCTACGGAAAGAACGGTTATAAGCACTATCAGGATATCCCAGAAGATTACCCGCACCGGGTAGGCATCAATGATAAAGGCGGCTCCTTCTCCCAGGCGTATCCAGCCGTATTTCATTTGCAGGAAGCACAAAATCAGACCGATGATAATGCCGATAACAGCACCGAATCCTGAAATCATCCATCCTTCGAACAAGAATATCTGTTGGATGAGTCGTTCGTTAGCTCCCATCTTTCGTAATGTCTGTACATCGTTTTGCTTTTCGATCATCAACATGGAAAGGGAACCCACCAGGTTGAATAAGGCTATTGCCAGAATGAAAGAAAGGATCAGGAAGGTCATTATTTTTTCTATCTGCATCATTTTATAAGAAGCCTCCTGTTGTTCGTACCTGTCTTGTACGATATAAGAATCGCCTATAAGTGTTTTTATCTCTTTTTTTACGGAGGAAACATCTGCTCCTGCTGTTAATTTCAATTCGATGGCAGAGACTTCTTTTTCATAGCGGAAAAGGGAGCGGGTCAGTTCGATGGGAACAAATATATACGAGTCGTCGTATACGCTTTGGTTGATGCGGAAAATACCGTTTATATAGGCGTATTCCACGTCAAGTGAAGATATCAGATTGTTTGTATTGATTTTCTTATCCCGTTTAGGCGCGCATATCTCGATAGGAGAGACAAAGCCGACTCTTACGCCGAGTGAATAAGCTAATCCCATGCCTAATGTGGCGTAGTCGACCACATCTTCGCGTAAAGAAAAGCGACCGTCAACCAGGACACTGTCTATCTGTGTCAGTTGTGCATAATGAGGATCCACGCCTTTGACAATGCCAATCACCTGCCGGTCGCGGCATCGTATAAGTGCGTTCTCTTCTAAGGTCTCACTAAACACAGCTACCTCCTTCATCTCCCGTATGGCTTGTATTTCGGTAATAGATGGGTCAAATACCTTGCCTGTGGCAGGAGTTATTTTTAAATCCGGTTCCAGGTTGCTGAATAAGCCGGCAACAATATCATTGAACCCATTGAATACCGATAGTATACAGACCAGGGCTATGGTTACGACGACCACCCCACATACGGAAACCATCGAAATAATATTGATGGCGTTATGTGATTTCTTGGAAAAGAGGTAACGGCGGGCGATGTAAAAAGGCAGATTCAATTGATCTTATTTTTGAAGCAATTTGTCTATATTCTCAATGTAATCAAGTGAGTCGTCGATATAAAAAGCCAAATCCGGGATTTTGCGTAATTGGGTACGTACGCGTTGTCCCAGGTCGAAACGTATAGCTTTTGTGTTTGCCCGTATGGCTTTCAGTAGCTCCTGTGATTTTTCAGAAGGGAAAATGCTTAAAAATACTTTGGCTACACTTAAATCCGGACTGACCCTGACCACGCTCACGGATACAAGTACGCCATGCATTCCTTGTGTTTGCTTCTGAAAGATATCTCCTAATTCTTTTTGTAGAAGACGTCCGATTTTATTTAGTCGTGTACTTTCCATAACTAACTATGCTGTTGTTTATTTTTTCCAGATTATTGTCAGTCCGTCCCGTAAGGGAAGGATTACTTTTTCAACCCGGTTGTCTTGTTTTATTTTCTCATTGAACGATAGGATCCCGATTGTTTGTTTATCGGATGATTGCACCTCGTCGACAACTTTTCCATCCCATAATGTGTTATCGGCCAGAATTATTCCACCTGGACGGATGTGAGGGAAAACCAGGTCGTAATAATCTGAATACAATCTTTTGTCCGCATCGATAAATACCATATCAAATGTTTCATTCATCTGGGGGATAATCTCTAGGGCGTCCCCCAGGTGAACCCGAATTTTGTCTTTATGCGGAGAACGGGAGACGTATTTCATTATGAAATCTTCCATCTCGTCGTTTATTTCTATCGTATGGATCAATGCATCCTCTTCGACGCCTTCTGCCAGGCAAAGAGTAGCATAACCGGTGTAAGTGCCTATCTCCAATACCCGTTTGGGGCGAAGCATGCGACAGAACATCTTTAATATGCGTCCCTGCAGATGCCCGGATAACATACGGGGACGAAGCAGGTTTACATTGGCATCCCGGTTGAGTGCCTCCAATAAATTGCCTTCTTCATCTGTATGGGATAATATGTAATCTTCTATCGTCATGCAGGGATGTTCTTACTCTTCTATTGTCTCTTCTTCCTGAAAAGTAGGGAGGCAATATGTATTGCCGGCATCTAAAACCTTACCTACATTGTTTATTTCAAGGAAAGAGGTGCCGCCTCCTTCTCCAAAGCTACCACTCAGGTAGGCAACCATGTTGTTGCGAGTGATTTGTCCGCTCTTGATTAACTGGTTCAATGCTTCATAGAAATATTTGCGACGACTGTTATTCCACGGTTGATGAACGGCCCAGACACCATACGAGAGGGAGAGCATGCGCATTACTTGCGGGTTGTAACAAATGGCAAAGACAGTAGCTGTGCCCCGGAAAGCCGCAAGGTAACGAGCGGTCCGGCCGGAATGGCTATCTGTGATAATTGATTTTACATGCAATTTGGCCGATGATTTCACAGCCTGTTTGGCTAAGAAAGAGGTCACATCCAGGTCGCTGCCTCCGATAGGTACACGGATGTCATTGGCGGCCAGTTTTGTTTTTTCAGCTTCGCGTGCCACCTTGGTCATTGTCTGGACAGCTTCCAATGGGTATTTTCCATAAGCTGTTTCACCACTTAACATCAACGCGTCTGTGCGGTAATAGATTGCATTGGCAATGTCTGTTACCTCGGCACGTGTAGGACGTGGGTTGTTAATCATGGAGTGAAGCATTTGGGTAGCTACGATAACCGGCTTTTTCACTTCCACGCATTTACGAATCAGGACACGTTGTAATCCGGGTATTTTTTCAGCGGGGACCTCTATACCCAGGTCTCCCCGGGCAATCATAATACCGTAGGCAGCTTCAAGTATCTCGTCGATATTGTCAACCCCTTCCTGGTTCTCTATTTTAGCAATGATCTTTATGGGACTTGTATGTTGATCCAATATTTGTTGGATGTCCAAAACGTCTTGTTTGGAGCGTACAAAAGAGTGAGCGATGAAGTCCAGCTTGTTATCTATAGCCCACAGGATATTTCTGCGGTCTCTTTCTGTCAGTGAGGGTAGGTTGATACGTACTCCCGGGACATTTACGCTTTTCCGGCTGCCGAGCGTGGCGTCGTTGAGGACTTCGCACAAAAGATAGTCGGCATGTTTTTCTGTTACATTCAGCTCCAGGTCACCATCATCTATCATGATGTCATCACCTATATGCAGGTCGTTCACGAAGTTTTTATAAGAGACGGATATGCAATCGCGTGTTGTTTCTTTATCGGGGTTTCCTGTGATTTTGACAATGTCTCCGGTTTTGAAAGGGATAGGTTCCTTGAGAACTGTTGTCCGCACTTCAGGGCCTTTGGTGTCCATTAAAATGCCGATCCGGTCGGAAACCTCTCTTACGTTTGTAACCACACGGTTTAATCCTTCTTCCATCATATGGGCCGTGTTTAAGCGTACGACATTCATCCCCGCTTTATACAATGAATCCAGGAAACTTACCTCGCAACGCTGATCTGAAATAGTAGCAACAATCTTTGTATGTTTTAGCATAAAGAGCCTTTATAAATTGACAGTATGCAATGGGCAACTGCCAATGATATTAAACATGAAACAATTATGATTGACAGCCCCATTGTATACTGTCAACAATAAACAAATAATCTTTGTATCTAAATTTAACTGTCGGTAAGAAGCAACGCTTCTATCGCCAGGCGATAAGAATTCATTCCAAAACCAAGAATAACCCCTTGGCATACTGCAGAGAGAAAGGAGGTATGCCGGAAAGATTCACGGGTATGTACATTCGATATATGTACCTCGATAACAGGGGCAGTAACGGATTTGATCGCGTCGTGTAATGCCACAGATGTATGTGTATACGCTCCGGCATTCAACAGGATCCCGTCAAAATCAAATCCTACTTCCTGTATTTTATTGATCAATTCACCTTCTATGTTACTTTGGTAGAAAGAAATCTCACAATGCGGATAGGCAATACGAAGTTCTTCCAAATAATTATCAAATGAAATATTCCCGTAAACATCGGGTTCCCTTTTGCCCAGCAGATTGAGATTTGGGCCGTTGATGATCTGAAACCTCTTCATATTCTTGTAACTTTATTCCCTATTAATAAGACAGGATGCGTTTCGGCATACCTCAAACAAGTTTGGTTCTGCCCTCAGCTTTCGCTATCTTTGCACTGCCACATGCATAAAATGTGCGGCAAAGGTAAACATTTTATTGACACGTACCTAACAAGGATACAGACAATGCAAAAAGGAAAAGATATTATCCATAAATATCATACGTATTTGCGCCTGGAGAAATCCCTTTCGGCAAATTCTATTGAAGCCTATATGGCTGATTTGGATAAACTGCTTCATTTTGCAGAAGCGGAAGGCTTGAAGGTGACGGAAATAACGTATGCCGATCTGCAGCAATTCGTTGCTCGTCTGCATGATATAGGTATTCATCCCCGTTCCCAGGCACGTATCATTTCCGGCATAAAGTCTTTTTATCATTTTTTGTTGTTGGACGATTATATGAAGACGGATCCGACAGAATTGTTGGAATCTCCTAAGATTGGTATGAAATTACCGGAGGTGCTTACCGAAAATGAAATTAACAATATGCTTGATACGATAGATCTTTCTTTGCCCGAAGGACAAAGGAACAGAGCCATGTTGGAGGTGTTGTATAGCTGTGGCTTGCGCGTGTCGGAACTGACCAACCTGCGGTATTCGGATGTTTATTTTGAGGAAGGCTTTATCCGGGTAGAAGGAAAAGGCGGCAAGCAACGTCTGGTGCCTATCTCACAGACGGCCCTGCATGAAATAAAAAATTATTTGTACGATCGAAATACGGTTCCTGTAAAAAAGGGATTTGAAGATATCCTGTTTTTGAGCCGCCGCGGTACTTCGCTTTCACGTATTATGGTGTTTCATGTGATTAAGCAACAAGCAGCAATGGCCGGAATTCATAAAAATGTAAGTCCGCATACTTTTCGCCATTCCTTTGCCACGCATCTGTTGGAAGGAGGAGCCAACCTGGTGGCCATCCAGCAAATGCTGGGCCATGAAAAGATCACAACGACAGAGATTTATATGCATATCGACCGGGAATCTTTACGCAGGGAGATATTGGAACATCATCCACGAAACAAAAAAAAAGATTGACTTTTTAGTTCAACTGCAGGTGACACCACATAGGGTAGTGGTCGGAATACTTCACCTGATCCACCGTGCAGTTAAAAGGTGTGATATTGGAAGAATGCAGTATGTTGTCAATGCGAAAAAGGAAGAGGTTCTGATTGTAGGTGACTCCCATACCTTTGCCGGAAGCCACAAAAGCGTCTGTCAAATCCCCCTGCATCACCCGATGCGCATAGGATATGGGGGTATCGTTGAAGTCTCCGCAAACCAATATATAATCGCCTTTTGCCTTTTGAATTACATCCGCAACCAACTCAGCTTGTTTGGCCCGTAACAGGAAGGCGGGGCCTAGTTTACTATGAAAGGTCCCTTTTATTTCATTCAGTATATCCGTGTCAAATGATTTGATCAGACTGGAATATTGTGTGCGGTCTTTGAGGGTGAGTTTGAATGATTCCAGGTGATTGTTTACCAGTATGAGTTTTTTGCCATTTACATTCAATTCATGAACAGACGATCCGTTGTATTTGCTGTTGTATTTGATTTTGCGCGAATGGGAGATCGGGAACTTGGAGAATACCGCCAGGCCGGAGATGCCGTACCGGGTGGAGTTTAATTCGATCACGGATTTATAGGGGTACATTTTCAATGCTTTGAAGACAACGTCGGAGGTTAGGTTCTCTCCTGATCTTTCTACTGTATATTCTTGTAAACAAACGATGTCGGCATTCGATTGGGCAATGTATTCGATGATCCGGTTCGGTGATTTGCGGGTGTGAGCCTTGCCTGCGAAATTCATCACATTGTAGGTCAACACCTTTATCACATTTTCCTGAGGAAGTGTTTTGACTCTTTGGTGAAAAGGGAAATAATGTGTGATGGGTATCCAGCAAAGAACAAAGGCGCATAGGCTGACAAGCAGTAATTTCCACTTGCGGGCAATGGCCCAATAGACAGCAAAGCAGATGTTCAGCGTGAAAAAGACAGGGAATGCCAAGCCGAGATAGGCAAAAGAGATGCTTTTATCCGGAGAGATATGATCCGAATAGGCAGATAAGACAAATAGGATGATTACGCCTATATTGGTTGCCGCGAATAAAATATGCAAAAGGGTACGTAGCAATTTCATCGTCGATTTATTTCTTACTGGCATCAAACAGTTTCTTTTTTTCCTCGGCAGACAGGCTGTCGTATCCCGAACGTTTCAGTTTGTCCAGGATCGCATCCAGGTCCTGGCTTTCCTGATGTTTACGGGCATTGTATTCCTGGTCTGTTTCTTTCCGTTTGTAGGTGACCCGCATCTTGGGTTTGGGTTTGCCCCAATTGACTATCCAATCGATAAAACGATTGACAGGAGTCGTCATGTCTTTACCTGATTGGATGAGGGAGGCAAACCCTATTCCTAACAAAGCGCCTCCTATATGGGCGATATGGCCTCCTGCGTTGGTGGAGGTGATAGCCAATAGATCCAGGATAAGCGTAAAGAGGGCCAGGTATATCAGTTGTATGCGTCCGA
The DNA here is from genome assembly GCF_010500925.1 of Parabacteroides sp. 52. Classification (GTDB taxonomy): domain Bacteria; phylum Bacteroidota; class Bacteroidia; order Bacteroidales; family Tannerellaceae; genus QVMG01. Next base: position 7,062 of record NZ_QVMG01000020.1, on the reverse strand, counting down.
TCAATAAAAGATGGATCTCGTATTCTTTGCGATAGAAAGAGACGGCAAAAACGATGGCCATGACAGAGGCCGATGCTCCCATAAGGAAGCTGTTGGCGGAAGCCGTACTGAAATAAGGGAATATATTGTATGCCACCATGAAAAGAAGTCCCCCGGCTATTCCGCCTAGTACATAGAGTCCGCCCAACTGTCGTTCATTAAAGAACTGAAGAAACAAGCCACCGAACCAGTAGAGCCATAACATATTAAACAAAATATGCAGGAAATCATAGTGGGTGAACATATAAGAGAAGAGAGTCCATGGTTTGAATAAGAGAAGCTCCGCAGAAGAGGGCAACTGCAGAAACGACAAAAGAGAGATGCCGCTTAAGTTGAACAATAGGAACAATACATCTGTCAGCCGGATCAATAAAAAGAGTCCGATATTGATGTAAATCAGTTTTGCCAGGATATTACCCGAGCGAAATGTTTGTTTCAGATTAGTAAAAATACCGTCCATTTTTTGCGTCCTTCTTTTTCCAGTAACGGATCATGAAAAAGCCGAATAACATACCTCCTAAATGGGCAAAATGAGCTACATTGTCGCCCGGATTGGAAAAGCCCAGGAACAATTCGACAAGGCCATACCCCAATACAAAATATTTGGCTTTGATGGGAATAGGGATAAACATAAGGAATAGAGGAACGTTGGGAAAGAGCATGCCAAAAGCCAATAAGATGCCGAACACCGCTCCGGAAGCGCCTACCGTCGTCTGATTCATCAAAAGATTCAGATTCGCAAGTACCGGATCCGAATAATTCATTCCCTGGTGAAGGACTTCTGCCCCATTCACTAAAAGATCACTGATGGCTTCTGGAGGCAGGCCGTTTGCCAGGTATTTCAGGCGGATATAAATCACCAAAAGATTGATTAATCCGGCTCCGATCCCACTCACCATATAGAACGTAAGAAAGCGCTTGGATCCCCATACATTTTCCAGTACGCGTCCAAACATATATACCGCAAACATATTGAAAAATACATGTGAGAGCGAGTGGGTATCATGCATAAACATGTACGTAATAAACTGATGAGGCCAGAAGCCCTGAGAACCAGGCAGGTGGAGACCTAATAATTGTGTCAGGTCAACTCCCCATTTGAGAAAGACAAGGCTGGCAACCCACAAAAGGAGGTTTATGATAATCAGGTTTTTTGTAACCGCGGGAATGCTGTTTAAGAACCCGGAACCGTTTTGATTCATAGATTTTCACATTGATTTGAGGCAAAGGTAAGGATATTTTGATTGTTTTCAGGACAAAAATTAGTAAAACATAGAAAACCAATAAAAAAAGAGAACGTTTTTTTTGTGATATATCAAAATTATGATACATTTGATGCCAGCAATGGGAAATATTAGAATTGTTTAATATATTAACTATCAAACCATCATGAACAAAACAGAATTTATTAACGCTGTATCCGAGAAAGCAGGATTAAGTAAAGTGGATGCCAAAAAAGCTGTGGAAGCCTTTGTTGACACTGTATCTAACGAATTAAAAGCTGGTGGTAAAGTGGCCTTACTCGGTTTTGGCTCTTTCAGTGTAGCTCAGAAGTCCGCTCGTAAAGGAGTGAATCCTAAGACCAAACAACCTATTGACATTCCTGCACGGAAAACAGTTAAGTTCAAGGCTGGTTCAGAACTAAGTGACATTGTGAAGTAAGTAAGTCAAACTTGCTTTATTTGGGAAGGATACAATCGAATTGTATCCTTTTTTTTGTACCTTTGCGCCGAAATAAATCCGATCACAAAAACAAAGAATATGGTTGTTGAACAACAGATTACTGTAGCGATAATAAAAGCTATCAAGCAATTGTATGGCGTTGCTATTGATGAAAAAACGGTACAGTTGCAAAAAACGAAAAAAGAATTTAAAGGGCATCTGACCCTGGTTGTTTTTCCTTTCCTGCGTATTTCTAAAAAGTCTCCCGAGCTGACGGCGCAGGAGATCGGAGAGTACCTGGTAGCCAATGAACCTTCCGTTTCTGCATTTAATGTTATCAAAGGGTTTTTGAATCTGACGATAGCGTCCTCTGTCTGGATAGACTTGTTGAATGCGGTTCATGGCCAGCCCGCCTATGGCATTGTTCCTGTTACGGACGATTCCTCGCTGGTGATGATCGAGTATTCTTCTCCGAATACGAACAAACCTCTTCATTTGGGACATGTCCGCAACAACCTATTGGGTTATAGCTTGGCGGAGATAATGAAAGCTAATGGTTATAAGGTCGTGAAAACGAATATTGTCAATGATCGGGGCATACATATTTGTAAATCGATGCTTGCCTGGCAGAAATGGGGAGATGGGGTTACACCCGAATCCACCGGGAAGAAAGGGGATCATCTGATTGGAGATTTCTACGTCTTGTTCGACAAACATTATAAACAGGAACTCAAAGAGCTGGAAGCAAAAGGACTGAAGAAAGAAGAGGCCGAGGCACAGTCGTCCCTGATGGCTGAAGCGCGTGAGATGCTTCGTCAGTGGGAGGCCGGTGACCCGGAAGTATATGCCCTTTGGGAGCGGATGAACAGTTGGGTGTATGCTGGTTTCGATGAGACCTATAAGATGATGGGCGTTGATTTTGATAAGATCTATTATGAATCTCAGACTTATCTGGAAGGAAAAGACAAAGTATTGGAAGGCCTTGATAAGGGTGTTTTCTATCGGCGAGAAGATGGTTCGGTATGGGCGGATCTGACAGCCGATGGTTTGGATGAGAAGTTGCTTCTTCGTTCGGACGGTACATCGGTTTATATGACACAGGATATCGGAACGGCTAAATTACGTTTTGATGATTATCCGATTGACAAGATGATCTATGTTGTCGGCAATGAGCAGAATTATCATTTCCAGGTTCTTTCTATTCTGTTGGATAAACTGGGATTTGCTTTTGGCAAAGGGTTGGTTCATTTCTCTTATGGCATGGTTGAATTGCCGGAAGGAAAGATGAAGAGCCGCGAAGGCACTGTGGTTGATGCAGACGACCTGATGGCGGAGATGATACGGACGGCTCATGAAGTATCTCAGGAGTTGGGCAAACTGGATGAGATGAGTCCGGCGGAAGCAGATGATATCTCCCGCATTGTCGGTCTGGGATCACTGAAATATTTTATTCTCAAGGTCGACCCGCGGAAGAATATGACCTTTAACCCGAAAGAGTCTATTGACTTTAATGGAAATACGGGTCCCTTTATTCAGTATACCTATGCACGTATACGCTCCGTATTGCGTAAAGCCCACGAACAGGGTATTGCCTTAAAGGAGGAATTGCCTGTTTCGGTTGCTCTTTCGGAGAAAGAAGAAGGCTTGATCCAACTGCTTGCCGCTTATGCCTCTGTGGTGCAGGAAGCGGGAAAAGAGTATAGCCCTGCCTTGATTGCTAATTATATATATGACCTGGTGAAAGAGTACAATCAGTTTTATCATGATTTCTCCATTTTGCGGGAAGAGAATGCGGATGTGCAAAACCTGCGTCTTGTTCTTTCTCTCAATGTAGCCAAGGTGGTTAAATCCGGTATGTCTTTGTTGGGAATCGAAGTGCCGGAAAGAATGTAAGAAAATTAACGATTAATGATTAGTGTTTAGTGATTAGTGATGAATGATGGTCGCAAGCGACTCTGAAGTTCTTATCAGTAATTAATAGAAAAAAAGCAATCCCAACTGATTTATTGCAAATCAGTTGGGATTGCTTTTTTCTTGTCTTTGTGAATACCCCAATGACCGGAACGGTCACCACTAACCACTAAACATTAATTGTTAATTATAAATTGTAAATTATAATCTTTCACGCTTCACTCATCACTAAACACTAATCGTTAATCGTTAACCCTTATTTTTCTCCGCTTTTCTTCCGTGCCGTTCGTTTTTTCGTTGCTGGAGCTTTGTCTGCGTCGGCGATGATCTGCCGGGTTTCTTCCAGGGTAAGTTCAGCCGGGTTGGAAACGGTTTTAGGGATTTTATAATTCTTCTTTTTATAAGCGATATACGGTCCGTATCTTCCGTTCAGAATCTCTAACTCGGGCTCTTCTTCGAACTTTTTGATGAAACGTTGTTCGTCCTTCAAGCGTTTCTCTTCAATCAAAGCAATGGATTCTTCCAATGTGATAGAGATGGGGTTGAACTGTTTCGGTATAGAGGTAAATTTGCCATCATAGCGGAGGAAGGGACCGAAGCGTCCGACAGCCGCCACCACTGTTTGGCCGTTATAATCACCCACCGTACGGGGGAGGTCAAAGAGTTTGAGTGCTTCTTCCAGGCTGATGGTCTCAATGGATTGTCCTTTCATCAGAGAGGCAAACTGAGGCTTGGGAGCTTCTTTGTCCTCCGGGTTGGCTTGCCCGATCTGCGCAATAGGACCGTAGCGGCCTATTTTCACGAATACCGGTTTGCCGCTTTTAGGGTCCGTGCCGAGCAGGCGTTCACCTACCTTATGTTCGGTGCGGATCGCTTTGACCTCGTCTACGATCGGATGGAAAAAGGTATAGAACTTATCAATCGCCTCTGTCCATACCATTTCCCCTTCGGCAATGCTGTCGAATTCCTTTTCCACGCTGGCGGTAAAGTTATAGTCCATCACATCGGGGAAATACTCCATCAGGAAATCGTTTACGACAGTCCCTATATCGGTCGGTATCAACTTATTCCGGTCTGCACCGGCTATTTCGGTTTTTGTATTTTCTTTCAGATTATGGGGGGTCAGGGTCAGGATGCGATATGAGCGTTCTGTGCCTTCTTTGTCTCCCTTCAGTACGTATTCGCGATTTTGTATCGTATGAATCGTTGGTGCATAGGTAGACGGTCGGCCGATGCCTAATTCTTCCATGCGGCGAACCAGGCTGGCTTCGGTATAACGGGGAGGACGTTGGGTGAAACGTTCTGTTGCTACAATCTCTTTCATCGCCAGTTGGTCCTGTAGATTTACCGGAGGAAGCAAGCCGTTATCCTCTTTCTCGTGTTCGTCGTCATTGCTTTCGTAATAAACCTGAAGGAAACCGTCGAAAGTAATCACCTCGCCGGTAGCAGCGAATTTCTCTTTCTTGTCGCTGATTGCCACGGAAATTGTTGTACGTTCCAATTCGGCATCTGCCATTTGACTGGCTATCGTGCGTTTGCGGATGAGTTCATATAGTTTTTTCTCCTGGGCATTGCCACTGATCTCCGCTTGTTCCATATAGGTTGGGCGGATTGCCTCGTGCGCTTCTTGTGCCCCTTTGCTCTTGGTGTGATACTGGCGGAGTTTGTAATATTCTTCCCCAAACTCTTTCAGGATAGTGTCTTTGGCTGTGTTTAATGCCAGGCTGCTCAGGTTGACCGAGTCGGTACGCATATAGGTGATAAACCCGGATTCGTAGAGACGTTGGGCGATCATCATCGTTTGGGATACCGAATAGCCTAATTTACGCGCCGCTTCCTGTTGCAGGGTAGAGGTGGTAAAAGGAGGTGCCGGTGACTTTTTTACCGGTTTCTTCGTGATATCATCAATTGTGAAGGAGGCCTTTTGGCATGATTCCAGAAAAGCAACGACCTCTTTTTGTTCTTTGAATCGTTTATTTAGTTCCGCTTTCAACAGGGTCGTACCGTCCGGTAATATGAAATTGGCGATCACCCGGAAGGCGGCTTCAGAGACAAAATCTTTTATTTCCCGTTCCCGTTCGACGATCAACCGCACAGCTACGGACTGCACGCGACCGGCAGACAAGGCCGGTTTTACTTTTTTCCATAAGATCGGTGAGAGTTCGAAACCTACAATACGGTCGAGTACCCGGCGGGCCTGTTGCGCATTGACCAGGTCGATGTTTATGTCACGCGGAGTTTCTATGGCATGTAAGATAGCATTCTTGGTGATTTCATGAAAGACGATACGTTTGGTGTTTTCCGGTTTCAGGTCCAGCGCTTCGAATAAATGCCAGGATATAGCTTCCCCTTCCCGGTCCTCATCGGATGCGAGCCATACCATTTCTGATTTTTTCGCTTCTCCTTTCAATTCGGAGACCAACTTCTTCTTGTCGGTAGGTATCACATATTCAGGGGTATAATTATGCTCTACATCAATACTGAACTCTTTCGCTTTTAGATCCCGGATGTGTCCATAGCTCGACAATACCTTAAAATCCTTACCCAGGAATTTCTCAATGGTTTTTGCTTTTGCAGGGGACTCCACTATAACCAAGTTTTTTTGCATATCTCTTTTTGCTTTTTTGAAATCGACTGCAAAAATACATAAATAATTAACGTAAGTGCCCACCTGTACCAAAAAACTCTTTTTTAACTTCGTGTAACACAATTAGAAAGCGTATTCTAAGTAGATGGCCGTGTGTGTTTTGAGAGGTCTTTTCGGTGTTTGTTCTTTCTCGTGAAAGGAGGCTTTTTTCAATAGAACACAGTATATTTGTCCTACAAACAGAAAATATGGAAACAATCAAACAACTCATCTATGAGGGCAAAACGGCGGAAGCAATCACCCTGTTGGATCAGTATATAGAGACAAATGCAGATGCGGATGAGGCTTGGTATCTGCGCGGAAACGCCTACCGTAAGCAAGGAGATACCCGCCAGGCACTCAATAATTATTTGCGGGCAATGGAACTGAATCCGGACAGCCCCGCTCACCAGGCATACAATATGTTGATCGATATCCTGAACTTCTACAATAAAGATATGTATAATCATTAATTAACGATTAACGATGAACGATTAATTATTAGTGATAAGTGATAAGTGTTTAGTGATGAGTGATGAGTGATGAGTGATGAGTGATGAGTGATGAGTGATGAGTGAAGCGTGAAAGATTATAATTTACAATTTATAATTTACAATTAATTATCAGTGACTGGCACTATCTTGGCTCCTCTTCTTGGATAAGAAGAGGGGGACCGCCGGCTCAGCCGGTGGTGGAGCAGTTTGATGTGTTATCATGCAGTCCGATATACTATCACGATGAATACCAAACATGTACACAATAGAAAACAGCTATAAACAGTTATTCTAAAAAAGGTATATACATTTATAAAGAATTCAAACTGC
>NZ_QVMG01000001.1 GCF_010500925.1 Parabacteroides sp. 52 | reverse complement strand
CAACCTCAAAAACAACTACAAAAATGACCTCGTTGTGAAACACAACTTTAGGGGGTCACTTTGAATTGGCCGAAGGGGGTCACTTTCGATGGAATTTCCAGTTGGAGCGGGAACACTCATAATCAGATTGAAACCTAATGTCTCGGTATAGAACTGTACTGTTTCATCGACGCTCTTTACGCCAATGTTGGGAGATAGAGTTTGATATTCCATTGCTTTCATCTTTTTTGAGTACAAAAATACAATACCTATTTGATGTGTTTCGTGTAAAAAACCGACATTCTACACGGCATGTTCCGATGGAGAGATACTTCCCAAACGCTGAAACTCTTTATTCATGTGCGAGTGATCGTGATATCCGCAAGCAATGGCTATTTCGTACATGCTTTCATCCGGATGGGTTTCCATATAACGGCGGACAGACCGGAAACGCATGATGTTACTGAATACTTTGGGCGTTATACCGATGGTTGTTTTGAATTTACGCTCGAATTGTCGCTCGGACAGGCATACCTCTCCGGCTATTTTACTGACAGACAAAAGGCCGTTATTGCTTTGAATAAGAGAAACGGCATGTCTGATTTGCCGGTCGGGCAGGTATAACTTATACATACGTGCCAGAAAATAGGCATTGATATAATTAATGCGTTCCTGCATACATTCCATGTCGGGCAATCGCTCATAGAAACTGTTATCAAACAGCGTTTCGGTGAGAGGTAGTTCTATGTTTTGGTTGGTAATCATGGAGACGGGCATACGGGTTAATGCGGTGATCCCTGCCGGCGCAAAGCGAATTCCCATCATCCGCACCCGTCCCGGCTGATAGGTGATTTCCAACAAAGAGGTCATTGTACCAACCAATTTGGGCAATCCGGTTTGTACGGAGTGACTTCCGAAATCAAAGATAATATCCACACAACCGTCGGGTAGAATCCGCTGTGTGATTGCATTCTCAATCAATCCATCGGCAACCCAATAGGTTTCTATCAAATGCTGTAAATGTAGGTTGGGTGGATATTCTTTGTACATACATGTTATTTCGGTAAAAAACCATTTTTATAGAACTGATAGCTCTCTTCTATAATTTCAGGCGCATCCGCATCTAATACATACAGGATTTCACGGCAAAACTCCAATGGAGCTGTTCCGGGGGCTGTAACAATATTGCCGTCTCTGACTGCTTGTTCGTTGATATAGTTGGCATCTCCGGTATATTTTTCTCCGGCATACTGTTTCAGGTAGTCCAGTCCGTTGCTCGTGTGCTTCACATTATTGAGGATACCACAGGCTCCGAGAAATACCGAGGCATTGCATATTCCGGCAACTAACTTGTTCTCTTCAGCGGCTTTTTCTATAAGCGGAACAATTTGCGCTGCTTCGGGCGAAAACCAATGCATGCCACCAATCAATATTAGCCCCGCATGGTCTTCCGGCATATCGTTCAGGTCGTAGTCGGGTAATACTTTGAAGCCGCCTATCGACAGGATAGGGTCTTTGGTGATAGCCATGGTTTTTACGGTGTATTTAATTGGGCCTCCGGGCTTAACGCCTATATTCAAGCAGGTGGAGATATAAGCTCCTTCCCAATCGGCAAACTCGTTTAAGAGTACAAAAATTACTTCTTTCTTGTTCATGTTATTTATTTATAATTCTTTATTCATATATCGTTGTGTCCACGGGCAATGTACCATGCACTTCAAACAAGTGGTACATTTATCCACATCAATCATATCTTCACGCATGATACCGGATTGCCAAACAGTGCCTTTTAACGCTTTGGGTTCGCAAACATCCAAACAAATCCGACAGTTGTCACACTGAACAGTGGGCGGATTATTCAATACTGTGTTAAGTGGTGCATCGGTCAATACTCCGCCCCATGTTTGGCAACAACCGTATTCTTTATTTACCAACAGGTTATTCTTCCCGATCCAACCCAGTCCCGCATGGGTGGCTAATGTTTTCAGAGGGAGCATCGACTTGTTGCCTTCGAAGTTATTCGTTGCTATCTGATTGTCATCAGAGAGTGAATAAGCACTGTACCCATTCTTCTCAATGAAGTCCGCAAGCAAGTCGGATATACGATACATACCCATTTCATACATATAATGTTCATCATCATCGAAATAGTTGCGGGCAACCATATCGGGCACATAGTTGGGATTATAGCTGACTCTTTTCAGGTATTCGGGAGAACATTTCACGCCAAACAATACAGCAGACGAAAATCCCCGATTTTGCTTTTCTACTAAACCGGAGATATCAACAAAGTGGATAAATTCTATTCCCTGTTGTTTTAACTCATTCGCGACTGTTTCGTTTAACGGATTCATTTATTTGTTAATCGAATTGCAAAGATACTATCTTATTCCACAGGAATATAGATTTCAGTTTTTAACTTTTCGGGTCTTGTTCTGTCAGGGTGATTCAGATACTTTTCGAAGCAATGGTAATCCCGAAGTTTCAAGTTGTTTTCGGGAAGCAGACGAGCATATATCGTATCGTAAACGGCATCCAAATTGCTGTATGAACCCTGATAATGAAACACAGCAAATTTTCCCGCTTTGATTTCTTTTACTCCAATATCGCCCTGTGCCTTTACGTCTTTTTTAATGACAAGACAAATATCGGTGCGGAGTTTATTACCCTCTGTTACTTTTGGGTCATCGTGATAAATGGCGATATGCTCCATTCCGAAAGTAAAGAGTTTATGTTTTTTGACGAATTGCCACAAACGTTGCCATGAACCGGAAAAGTCAAGGCTTCCGTATTCGCCTGTGAGTTTAATGTAAATGGCTTGTTTGGCTTTAATATCCAATACTTTGGGGGATTTTATCTTTAGCTGTATATTTTTCTTTTCTGCTTTCATAATGGTAAAATCTTTGTTGGTACGGTATTCTGTCGGCGAAATACCATATTGTTGTTTATAGTGAATCCTTTATCTGTTTTCCTTTTTGCATATTCATCAAAGCGGTGTTTTTTCTCTATGCCCCAACTTACTTCATCACTCGTTGGCAATGAAATCCGAATTGTAATATATCTTTCCTTGTCTGCTAAATAAGTAACTCCCTGTCTCCAAACTGCAATTTCTTTTCCGCCAATCACTCCACCAAGAATAATTTGAATGGATAAAGTCCAATCACTTATATTCTCCATCATCAATATCTTTACAGGTGCATTTTGAACTATCTCCCTCTGAGTTTCTGTTTTTTCTTTTGTTGTTTGAGTTCGAACTTTCGTTCCTTTTCCTCTTCTTTTTGAAGTCTGGAAACGGTTTTCTTCTCTACTTTTTTCTCTTCTTGTAACTTCTTAAGTTCTATATGCACTTTACTATATGCATATCTGAAATCATCCTGTTGTATTGCTTTTCGGGCTTCTTTCTGCGCTTTTTTGAAATTGACTTTAGGTTTTATCGCCTTTTCATCTTCCACCGGTATAGAGTAACGAAGATGGTTATAGTCCAACCTATCGAAGAAAAGAATAATATCAGCATTCGTAGGTTCAGAGGTTCCCAATACCTCTTTTGCGACAGAATACATTCCGTTTTCTATACGTTCAAAAAGAACGATCCAAAAAGGAGCGTCGAACAGAATAGTTGTAGTATGCTCATATTTATAGTTCATAAACTTCCTTGGGGTATATACTTTTTCACAATACAAAAGTATCGCAGAATCATATTTGCATAATTGAATATAAAGTCATAATTTTGTCCGATTGCGACAACTTCTAAGTTTTATGTATATAATTGCCGGACTTTTCAATATTATTCAGACCCAACATCGGGATTCAGGAGTAGATGTAGATGCCATATTAGCGGAGTTTGGGACGGACACATCTGTTCTGATTAATCCTGTTACAAAGCTTGAGGCAGGGATACTTGGCCGGTATTTTGAAAAGCTAGTCGAATTGAAGAAAGATTCCCGGATTGGCTTAAAATCGGGGTTTCTTATCCCTTTTAATCTCATAGCAGCCTTCTTTAATCTTTATCACAATAGTAAAACAGTGGGTGATCTGTTTATGGAAATGGAAAATCATACTTCAACAGCCAATACGATTTCTCGCTATTCTGTAAGGACAGATGAAATGTTTGCTTACTATGAGATTTTGATTGATGATGATTTTGCTTGTAAATATCCGGTTGCAGCCCGACAATGGATGGAGATGCAATATGGAATGGCTCTTCAATATGCCTACAGCTATACCGGAAGATTTATTCAGCCAGTTGAAGTTCACTCCATCTATGAAAAAGAAGGGAGAACGGACAAGTTAGAGGAATATCTGAATTGTCCTATAAAGTTTAACCAAAAGACGCAAACATTAATATTCCGAAAATCAATTTTGGAATTACCTGTTACAACAACAAACAAAGAACATTTCTCACTTTTTGAAAATACAATGAACCATATTGGATATTACAGCCAAACCAACAGTCTTTCCAATGTGGTCAGACGCTATCTGATGCACAGTCTGTCTACCTCCGAATTAAGCTTAAAACCAGTTGCTACAAGGTTCAATATGAGTGAGCGTAATATGCAAAGGAAGTTGAAAGCAGAAGATACATCGTATCAAAAAATCCTTGATGATCTTCGTATGGAATTAGCTCAAAAATATCTTAGACAACATATTCCACTGACAGAAGTAGCCTTTCTCTTGGGGTTTGAAACTCAAAGTGCATTCAATAAGTTTTTCTCTAAACATTTTGATATGACACCGAGTCAATTCAAATAGTTACTCTCCATCATAACCTCTTTCAGTATATTCGTTCCGTTTATAGCGGCAGGGAAGCCGGCATAAACAGTCATTAGTAACATTATCTCTTTTATCTCATCTTTACTAAGACCAATATTCAGAGCTCCTTTAATATGGAATTTCAATTGAGGTTGGGAATTACCCAATGTAGCTAAAACAGCTATTGTAGCAATCTGGACGTGAAGTCGTTGCCGTCTAAAACATTCTTGTGTATAGTTACTTTTTGGAAACCTATATTTCGCAAAACTAACGTGATTTCTTCTTCCGAATAATACCTGTCCCAAACAAGGAAATGCTTAGTGTCGGATTTTGTCAATAGGTTATACTGATAGGCAAACGCATTGTTATCGGGATAATGGAATGTTTGGCTCAATAGTAAATATTTATTTTGACTCCAAAAGCCTCCAGTTGGAGCATAATCCCAACTTCTACTTTCCTGCTTGTCATTTACTAATGCTTCTGTAAAGATGTGTATAAGCCGGGACCGCATCCTAAATCGAGTAGACGGCTTTTCAGCTTTGATTGACTAAGTACAAAGTCTATAATCTTCGATATGGATTCCTGTTTCCGGCTGGCTCCGTCAGACATTGGGTTCAAATGTTCTTTCAACATCTGTTGCTGAATATATGAGTCAGTCCATATATTACAATCCGTCCTTTCGAATAATTGGGGCTTAGTGTCTTTTATTTTCATATTTTACATACGCTTACCAATGGAGCATCGGTCAATACTCCGCCCCATGTTTGAGTACAACCGAATATCTCCGTCTTTCTTTTTCATTATCATTCTGCTAATAACTCGATATAATTTCCTTCGGGGTCTAATACGGCACTTTCATAATAGCCATCGCCGGTAGTGCGTGGTTCACTCGCGATGGTGTAACCATCTCTCCGGAAAAGTTCAGTCAGTTCATTGACAGTCTCTTTTCCTCCAACAGTCAGGGCAATGTGCGCCAATCCTTTAAGCATATAACGCAGTTGGTCATTTTCGGCGACATCCGGACGGTTCATCAGCTCAATACGTGCTCCTCCTTCGTTAAAGGTCAGGAAGTAAGAGGTGTATTTCTTTACAGGATTGATGTATTTATCGTTGCAACTAACGTCGAAGTATTTGAGATAAAACTCCTTCATCCGTTCAATATCGTCTACCCAAACGGCTATGTGGTCTATGTTCATAATAATGCTCCATCTGCTTTCAGGGGAGAATAGAACTCTATCAGATTCTCTTCCGGGTCGTAGAGGTGGACAACACGCATTCCCCAGCCGGGCATATCCGTGGGTTCGTTGATGAATTGAAGTCCTTTTGCCTGGAACGCTTGATAGGTCTCGTCTACATTTTCTACTTCAAAGGAGATCATGGACTTCTCACGATAACCTGTGGGTTGAGTTTTGTCGGCATTGCCAACAGCGGGAGCCATGTAGTCGGATGTGAACAAGGCAAGCCCCTCTATGCCGTCGGTTACTTTGAAGCTGGCATAACATTCTCCAATATCCCAGGCGGCCTCCAAGCCAAGTTGCTCGGTGTAAAAATTGAAGCATTTGCGGTAGTCTTTGACTAATAGTCTTACGTTGCTGAATTTCATATCTGTATTCTTGTTAGATGTTTAATGATTGGAATCTTATTCGGCTCAAAAGCCACCTGTTAGAAACTGATAGCTCTCTTCGATGGCTTCCGGTGTGTCGGCTTCTAAGGCATACAACACCTCCCGACAGAACTCTATCGGCGCTGTTCCGGGGGCGGTAACGATTTTTCCGTCTCTTGCTGCCTTTTCGTTGATATAGTGGGTATCGCCGGTATATTTCTCTCCGGCAAATTGCTTCAAGTAATCCAGTCCGTTGCTTGTATGCTTCACATTGTTGAGGTGTCCGTTGGCTCCGAGGAATACCGATCCATTGCAGATGCCGGCGACTACCTTATCCTCTTTGATTGCTTTTTCGACAAGCGGAATGATCTTTTCGGCCTCGGGCGAGAACCAACGCATACCGCCAATCAACACCAGTCCGGCATAGTCGGCCGGCATATCGTTCAGGTCGTAGTCCGGCAAAAGTTTGAATCCGCCTAAGGAGGTGATCGGGTCTTTTGTGACAGACAAGGTCTTCACGCTGTAGTTTACTGGGTTTCCGGGTTTAACCCCCTGATTCAGGCAGGTAGCAATATAGGTACTTTCCCAATCGGCAAACTCGTCTAAGAGGATGAAAATGACTTCTTTTTTGTACATGGTGTTTTTAAATTATACTTTCCTATAACTTCTATTCAATTATTATATCTATACAAAGATACTATATTAATTCTTTTCAATAGTTATCTGTTTTAGTCATTATCCGATTTCGCCTTTTAATCAAATAGTTAAAGTGTTATTGATGAATTTCAGGAATTTGAGAGTGTAAATCCCTCCTAAACCTTTCTTTTTATCCATTCCCGGTTTCTGTTTAAGTTTTATTTCTATAATTCGGTTTGTTGTTGGACTTATAGTCCTTTTTTTTATCTTTGGAGGCTTCCGGAGGAGAGGGAGGCCTTGTTTATTAAGGTTCTTGCTATTTAATAGGAGGTAAACATGAAAAACAAATTGATATGAAGACATGCGTGAAGTTCCTTCTTGTGGGTGTGTTGTTTTGGGTATCCAGTCAAACGATGTGGGCGGAAGTTCTTGGTGAGACAAAGGATAAGGTTATTTATTACAGTGCATATGGTGCGGTAGGTGATGGAGTGACGGACGATTTTGATGCGATCATAAAGGCGCATGCGGCAGCGAATAAAGCCGGCCTGAAGGTATGTGCGGATGCCGGTGCGACCTACTATATCGGTGGGGCAGACAAGACTGCCGAGGTGCAGACCGATACGGACTGGGGAAATGCCCGGTTTATCCTTGACGATACGAAAGTAGAAAACCGCCGAGCACAGATATTCAATGTGTCTTCTCAACTCCCTTCGGTGGAGATAACAGGAGTGGAAACACTTATTAAAAACCAGAAAAAGCTGGATTTGTCTCTCTTGCATCATTCCTTTGTTGTGGTTACCGACAGTACGACAAGGCGTTATATCCGTTTGGGGTTGAACCAGAACAGAGGCTCTTTCCAGACAGACGTGTTTGTTGTAGATAAGGAAGGTCATGTCGATATGAAAACGCCTATCATATGGGACTTTGAAAATATAACATCTATGGTTGCTTATCCGATTGACACGCATACCTTGACTCTGCGCGGAGGGCATTTCATAACGATTGCCAATCAGGCTGAATCAAGGTATACCTATTACGGTCGGGGATTGAATATCAATCGCTCCAATGTGATCGTCGACGGTCTTCGCCATACGATTACGGATGAACTCGATCACGGCGCACCCTATACCGGTTTTATATCCGTTTCGAGCTGTTCGGAAGTCACCGTGCAAAACTGCAGTTTGTCAGGCCATAAGACCTATGTGACGACCGGTAGTGCCAATAAACCCGTTTCGATGGGCTCTTACGATATCTCGGTGAACAGGTCTACGCATGTGACATTCAGAAACTGCAAGCAAGAGAACGACATACACGACAGAACCTTTTGGGGTATTTTCGGTTCGAACTATTCAAAAAATATCCTCTTCGACACCGTCGCGTTTTCGCGTTTCGACGCGCATATGGGAGTGGCTAATGCAACAATAAGAAATTCCATCCTCGGGCATCAGGGGATTAATATCATAGGATGTGGTGTGTTTCTCATTGAAAACACACAGGTCTGCGGGACTCACTTTATCAACCTGCGTGACGACTACGGTAGCACATGGGAAGGAGAGGTAATCATCCGCAACTGTGAATATAAGCCACGGAACGGTTCGCAGTCGGATGCCATCCTTATCAATGGAAGCAATTCGGGACAGCATGATTTTGGGTACACCTGTTATATGCCGGAGAAGATAACGGTAGATGGTCTTTTCATAAACGACATCCATCCGGTAGACAATTATCAGGGACCGAAACTTTTTGCCCCTTTCAATAGAAACAAGACCGACGAAACCTATGAAGAAAAGTATCCGTATGTAATAACCCGGGAGGTAGAGATAAAGAATATGACTATACAAAGTGGCAAGTCCTATATTGTAAGTCGCAATCCCTTTCTGTTTCGCGATGTACGGATAACAGAATAATAAGTAAAACCTTTTTGTGAAAACGTTTGAATGTATCACTGCTGTGAAATAAAGTGCGTATTTGTATAGATAATAGAGAAGTAAAAACACTAAAAGAGTAATTATTTATGAGTAAGAAGAAAACCGCTATTCTCTCTGTATTTGCATTGATACTGAGCATGAATGGTATGTCCGCATCCTTGGGTTTCAAGGAGGGGCAACAAATGGAACAGGTAGGCAATAAGATTGTCTATAATAAAGAAAGTCAGAGTATAACACTTTCGTGGCAAACCTTTGGCAGTTCGGGGAATTATACCATTACGCGTGGAGGAAGCCGGTTGGCTACTGACTTTGTTTCCCTCGGTTCAACTTCCGAGACGACATTTACCGATGTGAATCCCCATGCCGATAAGTACGAGAATTATTACAAGATAACCGATGGTACGACAACGATCCTGCTTTCATTGGAAGGACAACTCTTCGGGCAGAATATGTATTTCTACGACAGGAAATACGAAGAAGCCGGTGCGGCAAGAACAGAAATGAATACGCATTTTCTCACCACCGGTCAAGGGGGAGCTAACGGTGAGTGGTCAACCAAACGTCAGGCTTACTATTTCAAAGCCAATATCGATAAACAAACCTATGATCCGGGTGGATCGGGTTCGGCTTCCTCTCCACAGGCCAACGCCATCGAATTGGGGTGTTATTCACATGTAGGTGGCTTGGGCAAATGGCCGGCGGCTGTCAAATTAGGCGCTGTTTTCACCCGGCCCCACCTTTCTGGAGGTGCCAATGCGACCTGTACTTTCTGGCGTTCGATGGAGAATGTGACGGTGATGAGAGATTTTGCGTGGACCGTTTCGCAGTCGACCAGCGCCAGAAGAATGCAGATAGAAAGTACTTCGAAATATATATCCGATGTGGGCACCTCTAACTTCTGGGGAAGTGGCGGTTTTATTGCCGACACGCATTATACGGCATCCGTCCGGCCCCACTGGGGAGGGCAGCAACAGTGGTACACCCGCAATACGATATTCCCCGAAGGTTCTGCTCCTATGGGTGGTTCGTATAATATGGTATGGCAGGGATGTGTGAATGCCCCTGCGGCTAATGATGTCAATTCACCTATACCCCATACTCCGGTTATCCGGGAAAAGCCTTTTCTTTTCATCGATGATGATGGGGAATATAAAGTCTTTGTTCCTGCATGGCAAAAGGAGAGAGTGGGTACTTCCTGGTCGGCAACAGATATGGGAGAGGGCGAAATCCAGGATTTGCTCACCCGTTGGTATGTAGCCAAGGAAGGCGATACCGACGTAGAGATCAACGCCGCGCTGCAAGCGGGCAAAAACATATTTTTTACTCCCGGTCACTATGCCTTGCATGCCCCGATCCAGGTAAACCGGAAAAATGCCATACTCTTGGGGGCCGGTATAGCCTCTGTAACACTCGAACCTACGGAAAATAACACCTGGGGCTGCATCTATGTGGACGATAAAGAAGGAATCATCGTTGCCGGACTGCTTATGGATTCTTTCAATAGTACGACGTATCAAATCCGCATGGGTCAAGAGGATGCCTCTCGCGACCATTCAGCCAATCCTATCCTGCTTACGGATATCACCTGTAGGGTGGGAGGCGTGCAATCCAAGAACATACAGATACATGCTTCGATGCAAATAAACAGCAATAATGTAGTGGGCGACCACTTCTGGTTGTGGCGTGCCGACCATGGTACGCAGCGTGGCGGACCGGCACGCTGGTTGAGGGACCGGTGTAAAACGTGTTGCTTCTTACCCTAACGATTCAGGAACGCCCCCTTATGAGGAAATATTTGATCTGCCCGATCGCGTTTCCTGGCCTATCTATATTGTGATGGAATAGGAACGGGTTACCATCGATTGCAGTGTCCCATATCGATTGGGGTATTATTTATTCTGAGGATAATCTTGGCTGGCTGTTTTTATTGCTGTATTTTTGCAGCAACAAAATCATTCACTCATGAACCGTTACCTGTTTATTGCATTATTTATCCTTTCAGCCTTTGTTTCTCCGGCCATTGCTTTGTTTGTTGGGATTGTTTTCGCCCTTCTTTTAAAAAATCCTTATCCGGGGGGCAGCAAGAAAGTTTCCAAGTACCTGCTTCAGGTAGCTGTCGTGGGTTTGGGGTTTGGGATGAATCTGCACGAATCGCTTCAAGCCGGTGGAGAGGGTATGTTATTTACGATCGTTTCTGTGGTGGGCGTGATGGTTCTTGGTTTCTTTGTGGGTCGGTGGTTGAAAATCCCCACCAAATTATCCTATTTGATCGCGTCGGGAACGGCCATCTGTGGGGGGAGTGCGATTGCGGCTATCTCTCCGGTGGTCGATGCCGACGAGAGCGAAACCTCCATGTCGCTGGCTGTTATTTTCACCTTAAACGCTGTGGCTTTGTTTCTCTTCCCACCGATCGGTCGTTGGCTCGACCTGAGTCAGCAGCAGTTTGGGGTGTGGGCGGCGATAGCCATACACGATACCAGTTCGGTCGTTGGTGCTGGGGCGGCCTATGGGGCTGAGGCTCTGGCTTTGGCTACCACCGTGAAGCTGACACGGGCTTTGTGGGTGATTCCTTTGTCGTTTGTGTCTGTATTTTTCTTTCCACAAGGTAAAGGACGCAAGGTCTCTATCCCATGGTTTATATTTCTGTTTATTGTCGCTATGGTTATCAATACGTATGTGGATATCCCGTCCCCCTTATTGCGTGCCGTTTCTGTGGCTTCCCACTGTTTTCTATCGATGACCTTGTTTCTGATAGGCAGCACACTTTCCCTCGCTGCCATCCGCAAGGTAGGAGCCAAGCCTGTATGGGAAGGGGTTATCCTTTGGGTGGTTATCGCTGTTGCTGCCTTGGCTGTTATCCTTTGGTAGTATCTTTTCGTTTGCCGGAATCGTTTGTTGTTTGAATAAACAAGCTGAATACTTGGTTGTTACAAGGGGTTTTCTGTTGATTGCCCCTCCTGTTTCCTTATTTTTTATTGAGAGAAATTTTTGTTTTTTGGCAGGAGTATTCTGTTGCTGATGGGCATCGTCAATATTGCCGATGCCCATCAGCAATATTGACGAACACGTTCAGCAATGTTGCCGATGCGCATCGGCAACAGAATATCCCCGCAAAAAAAAAGGGAAAACCCAAAGAAAAGGTGATTGAAATGGGAAAGGGTTTCTCGTTTTTTCTGTTACAAAAGTCTTTGTCTTTTCTTGATGAAATTCATCTTGCGGTAAACATTGTTTAGTTTTACTTTGATATTATTTATTTTCTTTTTATGTTTGCAGAAAAAATGATATAATGAGTGAGTTTGTAAAGAAATTACCTTTGAAATGTCCAAGCTGTGATTCTCCCCTGCATGTAAAAAAGTTACATTGCATCCATTGTGATACGGAGGTGAACGGGAGTTTTGCTTTGCCTTTATTTGTCCGGTTGTCGGAGAAAGAACAGGCCTTTATTCTTGATTTTGTAAAAAGCAGCGGAAGCCTGAAGGATATGGCTAAGAATATGGGCATTAGTTATCCGACGGTACGGAACCTATTGGATGACCTGATTGAAAAGCTGCGTCAAATAGAAGAAGTGTAAAGAAAAAGAAAGGATCTGGCTGTGTATGTATCCGGAAAGAGTTATATAAATAAATCCAAATGAATCATATGAAAAAGAAACTGAATCTTTTATGGAATCCTTTTATCCGGATAGCCGGATACCAGGCATTGGCGTGGGGTGTAGTGGGATGCATCGTATCCATATGGATCTCTTATTTGTCAAAATACCATTACCATGGGTTGTTGCATTTTGGGCCGGCACCCAAGAATACGCTTTTGTGTTTTGCGCTGGAGCATCTGGTGGTATGGCTTGTGCCCGCTATCTTGTTCTTGCTTGGGGGATTCTTCTTTTCCAAATCGCGCATCCGTATAGTAGATGTGTTCGGTACGGTTCTTTTTGCTCAGTTGCCGTTGATTTTCATGAATCTGATCAGTCTCTTGCCTCCGATGCAACGGATGAATAATATGGATTTCAATCTTCCTCCGATGGAATTGATGAATCAACCCGGTTTGTTATTGGGCATCTGGCTGGCTCTTGTGTCTCTGGTTTTTCTTGTATGGACTTTGATTTGGATGTTCCATGCTTTAAAAGTATCCAGTAACCTGAAAGGGTATATGTTGGGTATTTTGTATTGTGTTGGTGTTTTCGGTGGCGATATTCTTTGCCGTCTATTGATACATCCGCTTTATTCACTTTTATAAATAGATATAATTATGAAAAGAATCTGTATTCTTATCGTCTGTTTGTTTGCCGCTTTCACCTCTTTGTCGGCACAGGAAATTACGGGAAAATGGTATGGGGTGGCCGATTTGGGTGTTATGAAATTGCGGATTCATTTTGCCCTGGAGAAGTCCGGTGACACGTATTCGGGCACAATGACTTCGCCGGATCAGGGAAATACGGTGGTACCTATTACGAAAGTAACTTGGGATACGAAGGAGTTGGTTCTCGAAATAGCCCCTTTGCATTTTACCTATAAAGCTACCTGGAAAGAGGGGGTATTGGATGGTTCTTTTTCGCAGATGGGTCAATCCTTTCCGTTGCAGTTGTCCCGCGAAGAAGTGCAGGTGAAACGTCCGCAGGAGCCTAAAGCACCTTTACTTTATAAAGAGGAAGAGGTGAGTTTTCGAAATGAAAAGGCAGGAGTCACATTAGCCGGCACTCTGACTATACCCGCTAAAGGAGAAAAGTTTCCGGCGGTGGTGATGGTGACCGGTAGTGGGGCGCAAGACAGGGATGAAAAGATTATGGGGCATAAACCTTTTTGGGTGATAGCCGATTATCTGACCCGTCAGGGTATTCTTGTATTTCGTTATGATGAACGGGGGGTAGGGGCGTCGGAAGGCGACTATACATCCTGTGGTCTTACCGATTTTGCTGCAGATGCCGCTGCTGCTATGGCTTGGTTGAAAACGCGGAAAGAGGTCGATCCGCAACGCGTAGGTATCATAGGACATAGCGAAGGAGGAGCGGTGGCTGTACTCTTGGCCTCTCAGGGGATACCCTCTTTTGTTGTTTCACTGGCTGGTCCCGGTGTCAATGGGCGGGAGGTTTTGCGGTCCCAACGGGATATGCTTTTTCGTGTATCCGGCTTGACGGATGATTATATCCTCCCTTATAATGAGGCAATGAAAAAAGTAGAAGATGTTGTATTGGGGGCTGCTACGGATAAGGAAACCTTGAAAGAACAGGTCAAGGTCATTGTGAATGGAACGCCTTTGGCCGGACAGGAAGAGGAGATAATCCGTCAAATGACAACACCCGCTATATTGAGTTTATTACAATATGATCCGGCTGTTTTTTTCAAAGAGATCCAATGTCCGGTCTTTGCTTTGAACGGGGATAAAGATATGCAGGTTATAGCCCAGCCCAACCTGAAAGGCTTTGAGCAAATTACGGCCAATGGCAACAAAGCGGTGACAATAAAAAAATATCCTGGTTTGAATCATTTGTTCCAGACAGCCATTACCGGCATGCCGACAGAGTATGGAGAGATTGAAGAAACCATTTCTCCGGTCGTATTAGAAGATATGGCCAAGTGGATATCCGAGAGATAAACAAGGCTTTCTAGGCTATTGTTGTTTCAGCCATTGGGAGAAGCTTTTTACCTTTTGTTTGTTTTTATCCATCCACTCCTGATTTTTCTCTTGCGCCGTGAAGCGGATGTAATGACAAAAGACATCGGTGAATTCTTTTTGCGATAAAGACCGGAAAAAGGTAATATAATAATCCCACCATATGCCTTCTTCACCTCCCGTCCTATGTTCGATCGAGGCAATGGCGTGGAAGAAAGACTGGGTGTCGGCAGTAAACAAGGCGAGAGCGTCAGCCTCTTTCACTGCGGCTTTCTCATTGGCCATCAGGGAATCGACCAATCTCCTTTCGGCTTGGGGAAAGATGGTTTTTGATTCGGATAAGTCGAACAATTGATCCTGTACGGACTGATAAGCCCATACCGATCGGTCTGTTTGCGGCTCTAATAAGAGGAAATAATATAAACAGAGAAGGCTCTCGATCTTCCGGTCCAGGGCCTCCAGGGTTCTTCCCAGGTTCAGGTGGCTGCCTGCATGCTGGGGGCTGATGTTGAGTGAGTGGATGAACGACTCTTTGGCTTTGGTGTATTCCGTTTTTTTGAAATAGGCCAGTCCCAGGTTGTAGTGCAATGAATGAAACGCATCGTATCGTTCGATACCTTCCAGAAAGACTTCAATGGCTTCGTCTGTTCTGTCCAGGTGATTCAGGCAGGAACCTTTGGTGTTGTACGAGAGGATGGCGTATTTGTCTTCTCTTTCTAAGAGTTTGTCGCAGTACGCGATAGCCGCCAGGTAGTCTCCGGATTCAAAGAGGGAGAGGGATATTTCGTATAGGGCATTTACGGCATGCGGGTCTATCTGCAGTGCCTGCCGGTAGGTCTCGATCGCTTTATCGTATGCTCCGGCATCATGATATTCAATACCCTGATATATCAGTTCCTCTACCTGTTTTTGTGCGTACAGGCTTCCGGTAAGAAGGGTAAAGTAGAGGGCAAGAGTGATCTTTTGTATCATGTTTTTCTATTTCCGTGCGAAGATAAAGAAAACTGTTCTTTTTCAACGAGTCGCTTCGCCTGAAAAATGATTATCTTTGCTCGACGAACTATTCTTTAGATCTTTTTAAATAAATAGAATCTTACAAGTATAAAAATCAAGTATTTCAAATAGAATTTATGAAAAGAGAGGCCTTTTCCACTTATTATGCCTCCTCCGGGCTTTTGCATGGCTGTCTGTCTTCGGTGATGGGTACGCAGTTGGATGCCCTGATTCTGGGAAGAACGAAAGAGGAGTTACAGCTTATATGGGAGGCGATCGGGAAAGAAGTCGAGCGGTTGGATAGGATGTTGAACCGGTTTGACCCGGAGAGTGAGGTTTCTCTTTTGAATAGAACGGCGGGACAAAGGCCGGTTTTTCTACAGGAAGAGCTTTGGTCTATTCTCTGGGAGTGCAAGAAGTATTATGAACGTACGTTCGGGCTTTTTGATATTACGCTGGGGAAGTTCTCTCAACTGGTTTTTGAAGAAAAGGAACATAGCCTGTTTTTTGCAGATAAAGAGATACAACTGGATCTGGGAGGTTATGGGAAGGGATATGCATTGTTTAGGTTTCACGCTCTGTTGCTAGAGAATCAGATACGTCATGCCTTGATTAATTTCGGTAATAGCAGTGTCTTGGCTGTCGGTACGCATGTATATGGGGATTGTTGGCCTGTGGGTATCTCGGATCCCGTGAGCCAGGAGACGCTAGGCACGGTTCGGTTGAAAGATAATTCTTTGTCGGTTTCCGGAAACTCTCCCCGGAATCCGGCGCATATTAAAAATCCACATACCGGTGTTTATTATGAAGGACGCAATCTGGTATCTGTTTGTGCGCCATCAGCAGTAGATGCAGAGGTGCTTTCGACGGCCTTGTTGATAGCCGACAAAGAGCAGTGTACAAGCCTTTTGTCCGCATTCCATATAGATGATTATACAATCTATAATCTGTGATGTGTTCGACAACATCAGATGTTTACCTTGTCAAAAAAAGTGAATACTTTCCTTTTTATCATAGAAAAAATTATCTTTGCACGCATCTAATTTCCAACCATGAAAAGGGAGTGTATATAATATGAAGGGACGAAATCTTTACTTCGGCGTATCCCGTTTGTTAGAAATAAGGTCTTGTTGAATGTAATATCAGATAAACGTATAAATGGAAACAACAGATTTTAGTAGGAGGGACTTCCTGAAGAGTGCAGCTGCAATGGGAGGCGGAAGTTTATTGTTGAGTGCTTTCCCTTGGCTTCAGACTTTTTCGAAAGAAAACCAGAAAGAAGTCATCGGCGAAAAGGCCAAAATAGCGATCATCGGTACTGGTTCACGGGGAATGTATCATATTCAGAATATATTACGCGTGATACCGCAAGCAGAAATTGTGGCTTTGTGTGATGTGTATCAGCCTCATTTGGATCAGGCGGCCGCTCTTTGTCCGAAAGCAAAAACGTATACCGACTACAGAGAGTTGCTTCTTTCACCGGAGGTAGAGGGTGTTTTGATCGCTTCTCCTTTGCATACGCACGCATCTCTTACGATAGCGGGCTTGAATGCCGGAAAGCACGTTTTTTGTGAGAAGTCGATGGCACGTACGCTGGATGATTGTAAAGCGATGTATGATACGTATAAACAATCGGGTAAGGTACTTTATATTGGTCAGCAGCGTCTGTTTGATCCCAAATATATCAAGGCTTTTGAGATGGTGCATAACGGTTCCATCGGGGAAGTGGTCGGTATACGTAACTATTGGTTCCGTAACAACGACTGGCGTCGCCCGGTGTCTGATCCCTCTTTGGAGAGACATATCAACTGGCGACTTTATAAAGAGTATTCAGGTGGTCTGATGACTGAGTTGGCCACACACCAATTACAATTGGGGACATGGGCTTTGAAAGCATTACCTGATTTTATTTCCGGATTTGGGGATATTATTTTCTGGAAAGACGGACGCGAGGTGTATGATAGTGTGAATGTGATGTATCATTATCCGAACGGGGTGCATATGAGTTTTGAATCAACGATATCCAATAAGTTCTTTGGTATGGGAGAGCAGATCCTGGGCCATAAAGGAACGATAGAGTTGAGTAAAGGTAAATATTATATGGAAGAGCCCAAGCCGGCTCCCGGTATTCAGCAATTAATCAATCAAATCGAACATAAGGTGTTCGATAATGTATCGTTTGCTGGTCCGAGCTGGGTGCCGGAAACAGCCTCAGAGAGTAAAGGCGAATATATTGTCGAAAAAACAAAAACGCATGATGGAGCCAGCAGTACTGGTGCCGTCGGGGATGGTTCGGAAGAGTTAGTAGCTGCCTTCTGTCATTCTGTCATTACGGGCAAACCGATTCCTTCTTTAGTTGAAGAGGCTTATTATTCCTCTGTTTTAGCCCTGTTGGGTATAAAAGCGATGGAAGAACGTGTGGTGATGCCTTTCCCGGATGCCTATAAAATACCTTATTTAAACCATTCAAACGTATGAGAGATATATTATTAACAGTAAAAAGACAGCGTACGGAAATTGTTATTTTCATTGTTTGTTTTTTGGTGGCATTTGGTTTGAATCTCTATTCCATTGTGGCATTTGGTACGGAATGGAAAGAGTTGTATACGCAACTACTCTGGGTTTTGTGTCTCAGTGTGTTGTTTTACGGAATCGTTTTGTTTCTTCGTCTCTTGTATTGGGGGATTCAAAAGATCTTACATAAGAAATAAACATATCTGTCTTCTTCCTGTTTCTGATGGTGTTTTTGTACATTTGCAACCTATACGCTGTGGTTCGACGGAACGCAAGCTAGTTTATGCAATTAAATACAAAACGGAATGAAACAAAATGATATCGTTTGCCGGGCTCTGGCCAATATAGGGATTGAGGCATTGAATGAGATGCAACAGGCTGTATTGGCAGCGGGCACGACAAAAGACATGCTGCTTCTAAGTCCTACCGGTTCGGGTAAGACATTGGCTTTTCTATTGCCTTTATTGACTGTTCTTACACCGGATGAAAAAAAGATTCAAGCCTTGATTATTGCTCCCTCCCGGGAGTTGGCTTTGCAGATAGAAACGGTCTTCCGTTCTTTGGGGGCGGGATATAAGATAAATTGTTGCTATGGAGGACATCCTCTTCGCACGGAAAAGAAAAGCCTGGAGCATCCGCCAACAGTGTTGATAGGAACTCCCGGGCGTATCCTGGATCATGTGGAACGAGGGAATATAGATCTGGATACCGTACGTACGCTCGTATTGGATGAGTTCGATAAATCACTGGAACTCGGATTTCTCAAAGAAATGAAAGAGATAATGTCTCATTTGCCGGGTGTACGCCGGCGGGTGTTGACATCGGCAACAGCAGCGGTGGATATACCTGCCTTTACAGGTGTTACATCTCCGGTGAAACTTTCTTTTTTGACTGAAACGAAAGGAGTAAAAGGCTTGACGGTGCATGTGGTAAATTCTCCGGTAAAAGATAAATTATATACCTTGTATCGTTTGTTGGGAGAGTTGAAGGGAGAGTCGGCTTTGATTTTTTGCAATCTGCGTGAAGCGGTGGAACGGGTAAGTAATTACCTGACTGAGATGAAGGTGGATAATGAGTATTTTCATGGAGGCATGGAGCAGCCGGAGCGTGAAAAAGCCCTTTCTCATTTCCGCAATGGCAGCGCTACCGTGTTTATATCTACTGATCTGGCTGCCCGTGGGCTGGATATTCCGGATGTTAAACATGTTATTCATTATCATTTGCCACACAATGAAGAGGCCTATATCCATCGCAATGGACGAACGGCTCGTATGACTGCTGAAGGGGACGCTTTCCTTATTTTGAATGAAATAGAGGCGATACCCGAATATATACCCCGTGAACCGGAAGCGTTTTTTCTTCCGGAAAAAGTCAAAGAACCTATGCGTTCGCAATGGGTTACTTTGACGATTAATCGCGGAAAGCGGGATAAGTTGAGTAAAAAAGATGTGGTTGGTTTCCTTTTTCAGAAGGGGGCATTGGGAAAAGACGATCTGGGAATTGTCGAAATAAAGGAAAGTTGCTCTTTTGCGGCGGTCAGACGCGATGCATATGCTTCTCTCTTAAGCCGTATACGGGATGAAAAGATAAAAAGTATGAAGGCGAAATTCAGTTGAATATGAAGGTCTTGATAAAGGGAGCTCAGCTCAATGGGGAATGTGTGGATGTATATATTGAAGGAAAATATATCCGCTTCATTGACAAGGGGCAAAAAACAATAGATGATAAACAGTCTTCATTCGATAAGGTGATTGACGGTTCCGGTAAAGCATTGATTCCCGGTTTTGTAAATACGCATACGCATGCAGCCATGACTTTGTTCCGGGGATTTGGCGATGATATGGCATTGATGCCCTGGCTGGAACAGAAGATTTGGCCGAACGAGGCGAAGATGACAGATGAGGATGTCTATTGGGGGGCTAAGCTCGCTTGCCTGGAAATGATAAAAAGTGGAACGACGACCTTCCTGGATATGTATCAGCGGTTTGATGCAACAGCCTCGGCAGTCGAAGAGATGGGGATTCGCGGGGTATTGTCCGGTGTCTGTTTCGATCATTTCAAACCGGAACTGGCTGAAAAAAGTAAACAGTCTGTTTTGGACTTATATTCCCGGGTGTCGAAATACAATGAAAGGATTCGATTCTCGTTAGGTCCTCATGCTATTTATACGGTATCCGGTGAACTGCTTCAATGGATTGATCGTTTTTCGCAAGAGCATGATTTGCTCATTCATTTGCATTTGGCGGAAACGGAAGGAGAGGTGCAAGATTCTTTGAAACAGTTTGGATTAACGCCTGTGCGTTATCTGAAAAAGTTGAATCTTTTGTCTCCCCGCTTATGTATTGCCCATGCCTTGTATGTGGACGATGAGGAGATACATATGTTGGCGGATAATCAGGTGAAGGTAGTACATAATCCGGCTTCTAATATGAAATTAGCCTCCGGTATGATGTTTAAGTTTGCGGAGATGAAAAAGGCGGGTGTTACTGTTGGGATAGGAACAGACGGATGTGCTTCTTCGAATAATTTGGATATGGTAGAGGCTATGAAGCTGGCAGCTCTTTTGGGGAAGGCTTGGCGGAAAGATCCGGAGGTGATGACTGCAGAGGAAATGTTGCAGGCGGCAACCTTGTCTGGAGCTTCTATTGCGGGTGTATATGCCGGATGTATTGCCGAAGGTTATTTGGCGGATCTTTGTCTGGTGGATTTAAAAATGCCGGCGTTTACTCCGAATTTTAATTTTGCTTCCAATCTGGTGTATGCCGCTAATGGAAGTTGTATAGATACGGTTCTTTGCAACGGGCAGATCCTGATGGAAAACAAAACGGTGCCGGGCGAAGTATCTATCATGGAAAAGACTGCTGAAATAGCCTATAATCTGATGGCAAGATAGGGGGAGTGAATTCTTTTCACTATATTTACTGTTTTTGAAACGGAATGATTAGGGAATAAACGAAATCAAAAGCAGTTGCAAAAAAAATAGTGTAATAAATTAAAACAGGAACTGAGTATGGAAATGTTTCAAACAAACATATATAAGGAGGCGGCAGACTATCTTTCTTCGCGATTTACAGAAAAACCGGAGACGGCTATCATCTTAGGTAGCGGTTTAGGTGCTTTGGCAGATCAAATTGAAGATCCACTTATTATCCCTTATGGGGAGATTCCTCATTTTATGACTTCGACAGTAGCCGGTCATAAAGGTAATTTTATATGTGGTAGACTGGGAGGGAAGTATGTGTTGGCTATGCAAGGACGCTTTCATTATTATGAAGGGTATGCGATGCAACAGGTGACTTTTCCTGTGCGTGTAATGAAACTTTTAGGCATAAAAAATCTCTTGGTGTCGAATGCCGCGGGAGGTATTAATAATACCTTCAAAATAGGAGATTTGATGATTATTGGTGACCATATCAGTATGGTGCCGAATCCGTTGATTGGTCCCAATGATGAAATGTTTGGCCCTCGTTTTCCGGATATGACACGTGCTTATGACCGTGAATTGATCCGTTTGATGGAAGAGATTGCCCGGGAGAAACAGATTCCTTTAAAGAAAGGGGTCTATGTAGGCTTGACCGGTCCTTCGTATGAAACGCCGGCGGAATATGCTTTTTATGGGAAAGTAGGAGGTGATGCTATTGGTATGAGTACTGTCTCTGAGGTGATTGTGGCTCGCCATGCCGGTCTCCGGGTGTTTGGTATGTCGGTTATAACCAATGAAGGATATCATTTTGCAGATGATTTTGTAAATGACGGTGCGGATGTGATTGCGGCGGCCAATAAAGCGGCTGCGGTGATGACAACATTGTTTACAGAATTAATATCCCGCTTATAATCATAAAAAAACTATTCACATTGTTTGGGTGAATCGAAAATAACCTCTATCTTTGCAGCCGTTATTGCGAAAGTAGCTCAGTTGGTAGAGCATAACCTTGCCAAGGTTAGGGTCGCGGGTTCGAATCCCGTCTTTCGCTCTGGTAGCAGAGAGATAAGCGATTCTCTCTTTTTTATGTAATGAATGCCCAGGTGGCGGAATTGGTAGACGCGCTCGTTTCAGGTGCGAGTGGTTAATAGCCGTGCAGGTTCGAGTCCTGTTCTGGGCACCTCTGTTAAATGCGCAGGTGGTGGAATTGGTAGACACGCTACTTTGAGGGGGTAGTGCCGGTTACGGTGTGTGAGTTCAAATCTCATCCTGCGTACTTATTTGTAAATTAATCTCTTCTGTTTCTGATCATGATGCTAGTTCGGAATAAGAAGATTTCATATATTATAAGGGTGAAAAATTTGTATGTATTATTATTAATGCGTATCTTTGCGCCCTATTTGTTGGGAATCTACTGGAATAAATTAAAGTAATAAAATAAAGAGATGTCTAAAATTTGTCAAATTACCGGAAAGAAAGCAATGGTTGGCAATAACGTTTCGCACTCAAATCATCGGACGAAACGTAAATTTAATGTGAACCTGTTTACAAAGAAGTTCTATTGGGTAGAGCAGGATTGTTGGGTTAGTCTGAATATTTCAGCCGCAGGTTTGCGTACGATCAACAAGCTAGGTTTGGATGCCGCTATTAAAATGGCAGCAGAAAAAGGTTTTTTAAACGCATAATCGGAGGAAATAAGAAATGGCAAAAAAAGCAAAAGGTAATAGAGTACAGGTGATTCTGGAATGCACAGAGCACAAAGAAAGCGGTATGCCGGGTACTTCAAGATACATCACTACCAAAAATCGTAAGAATACGACCGCACGTTTGGAATTGAAGAAATACAATCCCATTCTGAAAAAAATGACTTTACATAAAGAGATTAAATAAGAGGAGATTAAACAATGGCAAAAAAAGCAGTTGCATCATTTAAGAAAGGTGACGGCCGTACCTATTCAAAGGTAATTAAAATGGTTAAGTCTCCGAAAACAGGAGCGTATATCTTCCAGGAAGAAATGGTTCCTAACGAAGCAGTAAAAGATTATTTCGCGAAATAAGAAAACGCGAATCAAAAGATAAGATAAAGGGAAGCCGGATGGTTTCCCTTTTTTTGTGTAAAAAAAGAAAAAGTATTCCTTGGGAGGAGGAGAAATCGGCATTCTTGTTTTCGTAAACTTTTTCTCCCGAACTACCCTGTTTGATCTAATTATTTCTTACTTTTGTTCAATTAAATAAAAAACTAATAACAGATAAAATAGAAAGCCATGAGATTCGATGTATCCAGCACAGCGCTATTATCACGTCTTCAGTCAATAAGTAAAGTTATTGCCTCTAAAAATTCTTTACCCATATTGGATAGTTTCCTTTTTCATTTGAATGGAAATAAGCTGACAATAACTGCTTCTGACGCTGAAACACGATTGGTGACTTCTGTTGATGTGATGAATGTGGAGGGGGAAGGCCTGTTTGCCATTTCTTCTAAAATCCTATTGGATCCATTGAAAGAATTACCCGAACAGCCGCTTACTTTTGATATTAACGATGGTAACCTGGAGGTTTTTATTCATTTTCAGAATGGTAAATATAATTTCATGGGGCAAGCAGGAGAAAGCTATCCTCAGCAAAAACCATTGAAAGAAAATCCAATTACCCTGACGATGGAAAGCCAAATATTGTTGAATGGTATCAGTCGTTCTTTATTTGCTACGGCAGATGATGAACTTCGTCCGGTAATGAATGGGGTTTATTTTGATATACATACAGACGATTTAACCTTTGTGGCTTCGGATGGCCATAAACTGGTACGTCTGCGTAATCTTTCTATCAAATCGCCGGAAAGAGCTTCTTTTATCTTACCCAAGAAACCGGCGAACTTGTTGAAAGGTATCTTAGGAAAAGAAACAGAACCGGTGACAATTACCTTTGACGAGAATAATGCCTACATTATCTGTAAGACATTTGAGATGGTATGCCGTCTGATCGAAGGTCGTTACCCGAATTATAACAGCGTTATTCCCCAAGAAAATCCGCATAAAGTAACCATAGACCGTTTATCTTTTCTAAATGCATTAAAACGTGTCTCTGTCTTTTCTAATCCGGCAAGTAGCCTGGTTAAGTTGCAGTTGAAAGAGAATGAAATGATTGTGTCTGCTCAGGATATTGATTATTCTACTTCGGCGGAAGAAAAGATTGTTTGCCAATTCAGTGGTGTAGAAATGAGTATTGGTTTCAAAGCAACTTATCTGATTGAAATTTTAGGAAATATAAATGCCGGAGAGGTCGTTCTTGAATTAGCCGATCCGTCACGTGCCGGATTAATCGTCCCGACTGAGAATGAAGAAGATGAAGATCTTTTGATGTTGCTCATGCCGATGATGTTGAATGACTAAAAGATAAAACATGCAATTAAATCTGAAAAATCCGTTGGTCTTCTTTGATCTGGAGACAACGGGTATTAATATTGTGAAAGATCGTATTGTAGAGATTTCATATGTAAAAGTATACCCTAACGGAAAAGAAGAGAGCAAAACTTATCGCGTGAATCCGGGCATGCCTATTCCTCCAGAGTCTACAGCTATACATGGCATTACCGACGAAGATGTAAAGGAGGCGCCTGTCTTTAAAGAAATTGCTAAAACATTGGCTTCGCAAATAGAAGGATGTGATTTGGCAGGATATAATTCCAATCGGTTTGATATTCCCTTATTGGTCGAAGAGTTTCTGCGGGCCGAAGTGGATATCGATCTGAATAAGCGAAAGTTAATCGATGTGCAGACCATTTTTCATAAGATGGAGCAACGTACACTTTCAGCAGCCTATAAGTTTTATTGTGATAAAACATTGGAAAACGCCCATACGGCGGAGGCGGATACGGTAGCTACTTATGAAGTGTTGAAAGCGCAATTAGACCGGTATCCGGAGTTGGAGAACGATATGGCTTTTCTGGCTAAATTTTCCAGTCATACAAAGAATGTAGATTTTGCCGGCCGGGTTGTTTACAATGACAAAAATGTAGAAGTTATTAACTTTGGAAAATATAAAGGGCGCCCTGTTGTAGAGGTCTTAGCTACTGATCCGGGTTATTACGGATGGATCATGGGCGGGGATTTCCCCTTGAACACGAAAAAGGTGTTTACTGAAATTAAACTAAGAGGTTTTAACTCTAAATAAATTCATGAATAACTTTGAGTTTTGTAATCCTGTAAAGATAGTCTTTGGAAAAGGAATGATTGCCCGTTTATCGGCTTTAATTCCTCAAGGAAGTCGTGTATTGCTCCTGTATGGAGGAGGAAGTATAAAGAAAAACGGCGTATATGATCAGGTAACCAATGCGTTGGATGGATATACCGTCTCGGAATTTTCGGGCATAGAAGCGAATCCTCATTATGAGACCTGTATGGAGGCTGTCACTCTTGTGCGGGAAGAAAAGATAAACTTTATCCTGGCAGTTGGCGGCGGTTCTGTTGTGGATGCTGCTAAATTCATTGCCGCTGCCGTTCCTTTTGAAGGAGATCCGTGGGATATATTGTGCCAAGGAGCGCCTATTCAACAGGTTCTGCCTATAGGGGCGGTGATTACGTTGGCGGCCACCGGTTCGGAAATGAATGAGCGTGCCGTTATCACTCGGGTATCTCTGGGAGAGAAGTTAAACTTTGCCAGCCCGAAAGTATTCCCTCAATTTGCCGTGTTGGATCCGGAAGTGACTTATTCATTGCCTGCCCGTCAGGTGGCCAATGGGGTAGTCGACTCCTTTATCCATGTGATCGAACAATATTTGACCTATCCGGTTGATGCCAAGGTGCAGGATCGTTTTGCCGAAAGCCTGATGCAGGTAATCGTAGAAGAGGGGAGGAAGGTGTTGAAAGAGCCGGATAATTATGCAGTACGTGCCAACCTGATGTGGGCTGCAGCTAATGCATTGAATGGCTGGATCGGACAAGGAGTGCCCCAGGATTGGACTTCTCATCGCATGGGTTATGCGCTGACTGCACAATTCGGATTAGACCATGCCCAGACATTGGCGGTTATACTGCCCGGTGTGATGCGTTATATGCAAAAGGAAAAGCAGGAAAAGATACTTCGTTTGGGAGCAGTTGTTTTTGGTATTACCGAAGGAACGGTAGATCAAAGAGTAGAAGATACGCTGGGAGCCTGTGAAGCTTTCTTTCAAGAAATGGGATTGCCCACTCGTTTGTCTGACTATGGTATTAAAGTATCCGATTTAGATAAGCTGGTTGAACAGGTAAAGCAAAAGAATTGGCATTTGAGTGAACATGCCCATATCGATTGGCAGGTTGCTCGTGAAATTCTGTCTTTGCGTTTATAATAGAGCCCCTTACTTTCCGTTATATATAAGAATATTATTCATTTGATTACTGAAATGTTGAAAGGAAAAAAAATCATAGTCGGAATAACCGGTAGTATCGCAGCTTATAAAGCGGCTTATATCATCCGCGGATTAGTAAAAAAAGGAGCGGAAGTACAGGTGGTGATTACTCCTTCGGGAAAAGAGTTTATCACTCCGTTGACGCTATCGACTCTCAGTAGTCATCCGGTTATCAGTGAATTCTTTTCCAACCGGGATGGTTCCTGGCACAGCCATGTCGATTTGGGCTTATGGGCTGATGCCATGCTGATCGCTCCGGCTACAGCGGCTACAATCGGGAAGATGGCTCATGGTATTGCTGATAATATGTTGGTTACCACTTATCTTTCTTGTAAGGCACCGGTATTTGTTGCCCCGGCAATGGATTTGGATATGTTTGCACATACAACCACTCAACAGAATCTGGATCGTCTCCGTTCTTTCGGGAATCATATCATAGAACCGGCTGAAGGCGAACTGGCCAGTCATCTGGTCGGAAAAGGGCGTATGGAAGAACCGGATCAGATTATAGAGTATCTGGAATCATTCTTTTCCTCTTGCCAGGATCTCTCAAAAAAAAAAATAGTTATAACAGCCGGGCCGACCTATGAAAAGATAGATCCGGTTCGTTTTATAGGCAATTACTCCTCCGGAAAGATGGGATTTGCCCTGGCGGAAGTCTGTGCTCAAAGAGGAGCAGAGGTCACCTTGATTGCCGGGCCGGTATCACTTTCCACTTCACATCCACGTATTAAACGGATCGACGTTGAATCAGCGGAAGAAATGTATCAGGCAACTACTTCGGTTTTTCCTGCTGCAGATGCCGCTTTCTTATGTGCTGCCGTAGCCGACTACCGACCGCAACAAATAGAGGAGGAAAAGATCAAACGGGAAGTGAAAGGAGAGATGAGTCTTGACTTAGTTCCGAATAAAGATATAGCCGCTGCTTTGGGCAATATCAAACGGGAGAATCAGATTCTTGCCGGTTTTGCATTAGAGACGAGTGACGGTCTTACACATGCCCGAAACAAATTGGAAAAGAAAAATCTCGACTTCATCGTCCTTAATTCTCTGGAAGATGCAGGAGCCGGTTTTCGACATGATACCAATAAAGTGACAATCATTGATAACCGGGGAGAAGTCACTATTTATCCTTTAAAAAATAAACAAGAAGTGGCTCAGGATATTGTAAACAAATTAGTACTGTTATTCCAATGAAAACAATAAAGAGAATCGTATATCTGGCTTTTGTCTGTATTCTTTCTGCGAATATGTTGCATGCCCAGGAGTTTAATGCCAAAGTGACGGTAAACAGTGATAAGGTCGCGGTGACGGACAAGGCGATTTTTACCACTTTGCAAAATGCCTTAATGGAATTCATCAATAATAAGGTTTGGACAGATGCGACATTTAATATCAATGAGCGGATCGATTGTACGATGACAATTGTTGTGAATGAGTTGACAGATACTAATTTCAAGAGTGAGATACAGGTACAGGTGCGTCGTCCGGTATACAATGCCAGTTATACAACGACCTTGTTCAATTTCCGGGACCGTCAATTTGATTTTGAGTATACGGAGTTTGAACCACTAGAGTTCTCCGGCAATATGTTAAACAGCAACCTGACGGCTACGATCGTCTTTTATCTTTATACGATCTTGGGTTTAGACTTTGATAGTTTTTCTCCCAAGGGAGGCAATACATTCCTTCAGCAAGCTCAGCAGATCGTTAGCCTGGCGCAGTCCCAGGTAGGTTGGTCAGGGTGGAAAGCCTTTGATAACAATCAGAACCGGCATGCGCTTATTACGGCATTGACGGATAATACATCGGACCTTTTTCATGAGATGTGGTATACGTATCACCGCAAAGGCTTGGATGAAATGGTGGCTAATCCGGACCGGGGAAGAGCGACTCTGATATCTTCTCTTTCCGCTTTGCAACAAATAAAAAGTGCCCGTCCCTCCTCTCTTCTGTTACAGATGTTTGCTGAAACCAAGTTGGATGAAGTCGTAGCCATTTATTCGAAGGCTACCACCCAGGAAAAACAGGAAGGTCTAAAAATGCTTTCCGCCCTGTTCCCGACGGAGACAAAGCGTTTGGAGGCGTTAAACAAATAAAGGATATATGCTCACATCTTTATTTATACGAAACTACGTTTTAATAGATAATCTGGATATACCCTTTGATAAGGGATTGTCGGTCATTACCGGTGAAACGGGGGCCGGGAAATCTATTATCCTGGGTGCCTTATCCCTTGTTTTGGGGCAGCGTGCTGATGGCAAGAGTATCCGTGAAGGTGCAGATAAATGTGTGATAGAGGCCGTTTTTAATATAGCTGCTTATCAACTGGAAACCTTTTTTCAGGAAAATGACCTGGAGTATGATCCGCAGAATTGCCTCTTTCGGAGGGAATTATATGTTTCGGGAAAATCCAGGGCTTTTATCAATGATTCTCCCGTCTCTTTGGCAGTGATGAAAGAACTGGGAGGTCTGCTTATTGATATTCATTCACAGCATCAGAACTTATTATTGGGAGACAGCCGCTTTCAGTTGAAGGTGGTAGATGTAATGGCGCAAAACGATGCCCTGTTAACTTCTTATCATACGGAATATACCCGGTATCAGTCTTTGCGGAAAGAAATGATTTTCCTGACGGAAAAGGCTACCGAGGCGCATCAGGAAGAAGATTATGCCCGGTTTCAGTTGGAGCAACTTCAGGAAGCCCATTTAAAAGAAGGGGAACAGGAGGAGTTGGAACAGGAACAGGAGCTATTGACACATGCCGAAGAAATAAAAACATCCCTTTTTAAGATTACGGAATTCTTGCAAGGAGAGACACAAGGCAGTGTCCGTCTGATAAAAGAAGCACTCTCTACCGCTGATTCGTTGGAAGCATTTTATCCTCCTGCCCAAGAGATCGTCGAGCGACTGCGCACGGCATATATTGATTTAAATGACCTGGCTTCGGAGACAGAAAGGCGTAAAGAAGATGTTGAATACAATCCCGAACGCCTGGATTGGGTAAAGGAGCGGTTGAATCTATTGTATGGCTTGCAACAGAAGCACCGTGTTACCACCGTAGAAGAGCTTGTCGTTTTACAGGAAAAGTATATACAGCAACTGCATGAGATTAACTCCTATGATAAACAGCTAGAGGAGTTGAAGCAGGAAATAGAGGCGACATACAAAAAGTTGTTGCAGCAAGCCGCTTTATTGCGGAAGCAACGGCAGCAGGTATCCCGTATTATCTCTCGGCAATTGGTTGACCTGATTCTTCCGTTGGGTATGCCGCATGCCCGTTTTGAAGTGGAGATTGTTGCCCGGGAGGAGCCTGGGGCAGATGGAATGGATGATGTCTGTTTTTTGTTCTCAGCCCACAAAACCGGGACCTTGCAGCCTGTCTCTCAGACAGCGTCGGGAGGAGAAATCTCTCGCTTGATGCTTTGTCTCAAAGCAATGATTGCCGGATTTACAGCCTTGCCGGCGATTATTTTTGATGAAGTAGATACCGGTGTTTCCGGAGATATTGCCGATAAGATGGGAGAAATAATGGAGACGCTTAGCCGGAATATGCAGGTGATAACGATTACTCATCTTCCGCAGATTGCCTCTAAAGGAAATTCGCATTATTTTGTTTATAAGGAAGATACGCCGCAAAAAACTGTTACCGGTATACGTGCGCTTGCCGGAGAAGACCGGGTGCGTGAAATAGCGCGCATGCTGAGTGGTGCATCTCTTACCGAGGCGTCTCTTGCCAATGCCAGGGAGATGTTGGGATGAGTAGGCAGAGGCAGGAATTAAACTATTTCTTTTCTGTACTGTCTGATATAGTAATAAATAAAGGTAATTTATTCACTTTAAAAAACAAAAAGCCATGAAACGATTCACTCTACTATCCCTGTTGATTCTTCTTTGTAGTTTGCCCGGTTATAGCCAGTTTTGGGTTGAGTTTGGTTGGCATGAACCTCATTGTCGTCAATGTCTCTCCATGATACAGTCTCTTCGTTTGTCTAAAAAGCAAGCTGCCGAATATCAGAAGATCGTTCATAAATATGGACAACGGATCGAAAAAGAAACCCGTCGGGATTACAAACACTGGGACAAAGCCGCCCGAAAGATTTACGATCTTCGTATGGATCGCGACCGGAAGATACAACGTTTATTTTCGCCCAGTCAATTCGATAAGTATGTATATCTTTCCCAGGAACGTCCCCAACGCATACATGATTATCGGGGATGGTATGAGAATCCAGCCTATGCCGGTCGCCGTCACTCATCTGCCTGGCGTCGTTATGAAGACCGTTACTGGACATATCATTGGAAGAAGCCGGTAAAAAAGGAGAGATACGAGAGGCGTCCTGCACAAAAGAAGAAAGCTCCTTATCAGATAGAGAAAGAAAATGAAAGAAAGAATAACAATAATAGACACAAAAACAACTCGGGTCAGAATAAAAGAAAATAAATAATATGAGAGAGAACGAAATGATTTTTGGCATACGTGCTGTAATAGAAGCTATTCAGGCAGATAAAGAAATTGATAAAATTCTGGTAAAGCGGGAACTCCAAAGCGAATTATCCCGGGAATTATTTGCCGTATTGAAAGAACGGGATATCCCTGTTCAGCGTGTGCCAGCCGAACGATTGGATCGTTTGACCCGTAAGAATCACCAGGGGGTAATCGCTTTTATTTCTTCTGTCACTTACCAGAAACTAGAAGATATAATTCCTTTTGTATACGAGGCAGGTAAAAACCCTTTTATCGTCTTGTTGGATGGGGTGACCGATGTCCGTAATTTCGGAGCCATCGCCCGTACCTGTGAGTGTGCAGGGGTGGATGCTGTTGTTATTCCGGCAAAAGGAAGCGTGACGGTGAATGCCGATGCCATAAAAACATCAGCCGGTGCTTTGCATGTTTTGCCCGTTTGTAAAGAAAAAAACATCAATCAAGCCATTCGTTTTCTCCAGCAAAGTGGTGTGAAAGTTTTTGCCGCTACGGAAAAGGCCGTAGATGTGTACACCCAGGTTGCATACGAAGGTCCCGTTGCTATTGTGATGGGAGCTGAAGATACCGGTGTCTCTTCCGAGAACCTGCGTATATGCGATGGTTTGGTGAAGATCCCGCAGTTTGGAACCATCGGCTCGTTGAATGTGTCGGTAGCTGCATCTGTCATGGTCTATGAAGTGGTTCGTCAACGAATGAATGAATCTGTATAGAAAGGAGTTAAAGGAGTCAAGGAGTTAGGGGAGTATATCTCTTTCTTCACTTCTTTGACTCTTTTCGTAAAAAAATAAATCTAAAGAATAAAACAATGAAAAAAGTAATTTCAACACCCAATGCACCGGCCGCTATCGGTCCGTATAGTCAGGCTGTCCAGGTAGATAATATGTTATTTGCATCCGGTCAACTCGGTATGGATCCTGTAACCGGCTCTTTTGTAGAAGGGGGAGTAAAAGAGCAGACGGTGCAAGCCTTTAAGAATATACATGCTATCTTGGCTGCTGCCGGATACACTATCAATGATGTGGTGAAAACAACGGTTTTCCTTGCCGACATGGGAGATTTTGCTGCTGTAAATGAAATATATGCCACTCAATTCGAAGGCGCTTTTCCTGCCCGTTCAGCGGTTGCCGTAAAGACATTGCCTAAAAACGGATTGGTCGAAATAGAAGTTATTGCAGCGAAGTAATCTTTCTCTTTACCCTTTCGTCTGGAATGAGATATAAGTTCGGATAGAACTTTCTTCGTTATAGAACAAAAAAGACCGGAAAGAAAATGTTTTCTTTCCGGTCTTTTTTATGTTGTTTGCTTCGGATTATTTGAGATAGTCCGCCAGACTTTCCGGTAAATAGAATGTGTCATTGGCATCTACATACACAATGACAGAGTTCAGCCGGATTTCTTCCTGTCCTTTGCGCCCGGCTTTTACAATATTGGTAAAAGGGTTGATCGTCAGTTGTTTTTTTCGGTTCTTTTTGTTTTTCACTACCAGGGTGGGAGAGCCTTTTTCTTCTTTAGCCGGAATCATTTCACAGATGTAGTCTTTGAAGACATCTGTATGACGGGCGAAAACCTTTTGACTAAGCTCATCCAGGGAAACGTTTAATCCGGCTGCTTGGCACAAGTATTGGTTCAAGCCGACATTGGTCTGTCTGCCCAGGGGAAGACAGCCTTGCGGGTGATAGGCTGCCAGGAATACTTCTTCTCCCGTATGCCCTCCGGTGGTAAATCCGAAACAGGTTTTCGACGTAAGCAGTTTGGACATGAACGAAGTGAGTGATCCGCTGTACAAAGAGGCTTGCAATCCTTTGGAGGAGCGTTCTTCTACGGGTATCGGGCTGTTTTTATAATCCTTGATATGGGTAAGTATTTCCAATTCCTCTTGGGATAGTTCAAAACCGGCATAGGTGCGGAAAATGTTTTGTACCTCAGAGAAAGGTTCGCTGTTGACCTTTTTGGCAAATCCTTCGGCAGTCAGTTTGTATTGAGCAAACTGATGGAAGAGTTGGTCTTTGGTCAGTTTGTCGTAACCCGGACAAGCGTATTTTCCTAAACTGAATCCGCTGTTTCCATGATCGGGTACAATAATAACCAGGGTTTCTCCCTCTTTCCGGGCAAATTCCAAAGCGGCCCCACAGGCTCTGTCGAAGGCCAGGAAGTCGGTACACATCCCTACCGGGTCGTTCGCATGCGCGGCCCAGTCGACCTTACTGCCTTCCACCATCAGGAAGAAACCGTTTGCATTGCGCGATAGTTTGTCGATCGCTTTGCGGGTCATCTCTTCGATAGAGGGTTGTTCGTCAGGGTTGCGATCGAGATCATAGGCCATTTCGCGATTGCCATAGAGTGCCCACATCTTATCTCCTGTATCGGCGCGCATGCCTGAGAGGTCGTTTCTATATACATTATAGCCGTTATGGGTGAGGTAGTTTTCCATCTCTTCGTTCAAGAGGGAGTTACCTCCGCCAATAACCACATCCAGGTCGTTATGTACCATCTGAGGGGCGATCCAATGATAATTACCCCGTTTGTAACTATGTGCCGAGCAGTCGGCCGGGGTTGCATGTGGAAACTCACAAGTGAACACCAGCCCTGTTGCTTTATTCTGCGTCATTTTCATTGCTTCCAAGACAGTCACCAGCGGTTGGTACGCCCGGGCAGAATCCATGGGGAATATATCGTTCTCTCCGTCGGGCAGTGGATAGGTAGAAACATATCCCGTCCGGCTGGGTACCCCCGTCATATAACAAGAAGTCGTAGGTGCCGAGTCGCCGATCGGTGCATTGGAGGAGAAGGTCGATACCGTACCACAGAGATAAGGGTCGATATGCAACGACGGCTTGTCCGGCTGGGTATACCATTGTAACCAACGCGAGATGGAGACAACGGGTAAAGAGGTGCCGTCGGGGATCATTACGATAATATTTTTTACCGGTTTGACATCTTCCGGCCGGGATGCCTGTGCCGGCAGCATAAAGATCGCCAACAACAGAAATAAAAGAGTTGTTCTTTTCATGATACTGTTTTTTATTTAGTTTTATAATAATATTTTTTTAGTGATTAGTGTTTAGTGATTAGTGTTTAGTGGTGTGATTATTTACAATATCCACTAATCACTAAACACTAATCACTAACTACTAAACTAATAATTTCTTCCTCAAACACCGTCAGTTTCTCTACGCCGGTATCGGTTACCAGGAAACTATTCTCAATTCCTACGGCTCCGACACCCGGAATCACAAATTTAGGCTCCAACGCGAAAACCATATTCGGTTCCAATACCTCCTTCGAACGAGGGGTCAATACCGGCAACTCATTGATCTGTATACCGATCCCATGTCCGACGAATTTGGCTTGCTGCCGGGTACCCATAAAATGATCTTTCAATCCTTCTTGCTCCGCGATCGCGAACGAGCGGTTATACAACTCGGCGCACGAAGTTCCCGGACGGGCAATCTCTATCACCTCCTCCTGGATCTGCAGGGCCACCTGATGCGCCCGATACGCCTCTTCGGTTAACCGGCCGACGGAGAATACCCGGGTCATATCCGTGATATAAGGCGTATAGTTTCCCGCCATATCCACCATAATAGCCGTCCCTTCTTTCAACAGGGTACCGTTTGCCCCGATAGGCAACGAGGGATTCACTCCACCGCCTCCCAATGCGAAGTCGAAAGGAGAGGGATTCTCCGCATTCTCACCGGCCAGGATGCTACCCATAAAAATATCCATATTGGCGCCAAAAGCCCGGAACAATCCCATCGATCCGTTCCGGCGCATCCGGTTTTCTATTTCCGATTGAAACGCGAGATCCGTCATTCCCGGTCGGAAACAATCTTTTACCTCCGAATAGGTTAAGGCATGCTGACGGGCGGAGACGCGGAACTGTGCCACTTCCCAGGGTGTTTTCACGCTCCGCAGTTTCCGGATCACCTGAGTGGCGTTGCCCGTTTGCCGCGGTTCAAACACCGCTTGCAGGCGTATATAATTATTATAGGTCAATTCATCGGCCTCCAACAAAAGGTGTTGCGGCATCGGAATATGCAGTTCGGCAAACAGTTCCGGCATCTGTTCCGGTTTGCGGATATAACGTACCCTTTCTCCCGTCAGGCCGTTAGGGCGTACAACGAAAAACCAGGGCGCTCCTTCTGCCGGAAGATAAAAATAACCATTGTAGACCCTTCCGGTCATATAATATAAATTCACATCGATACTCAACAGGCATCCGTCCGCACCACTCTCCGACATGACTTCTTGTAACCTTGCCCATTTCAATGGCAGGTCTTTTTCTAACTCTTTTTCTATCATCTTTCTTTCAACTAAATATTATGTATATAGGCGTTCAAAGGTAGAGAATTTGCTTAAGACTATAAGGTTAAGAATTCTTATTTGTCGTCCTCTCTTTTTTGTTTATATAGCCTGCCGGATAGATTCATTGTTTATTTCCCTGATTCTGTGTGACGGAATTGCTTCTTAAGAGGGGGCGATTGGCTGTTAAATAAAATTGCTGACGTATGTCGGCAATTTTGCCGATATACGTCAGCAATTTTGCCGATATATGTCAGCAATTGTGTCGACATATATCAGCACAAGTGTCGACGATTATCGACACTTTTATTTCCCCCTGAAAAACGACGGTTTTTTTATGTTATATAATATCTTTTTTTTCTTGTTATAATCGGTGGTGCTGACAGAGAGTGAGATACTTATTATCTACTTGTGTTTTAAAGTTTTGGTAGGGGAGATAAAACCTGTGTTTGAGACGAATAAAAAGTAAATATCGATAGATGTCAATTCATCAAAACATTTAACTTTGTAGGCATTATTTGTCTTTTGTAGAAGAAATGCCATAGATAAAGCTAAAACAATTTTAAATTATATATTCGAGATGGATACTAAGATTCAGGAACTGACTGATAAGATTTACCGCGAAGGAGTGGAAAAAGGGAGTGAAGAAGCGAAACGCATCATCGATGATGCCCTTTCACAGAAAGAATCGATTCTTACCGACGCCCAAAGTGAAGCTCAGAAAATCATCGCAGATGCAGAGAAAAAAGCGGCCGAATTAAAGAAAAACACAGAAGCCGAGTTGAAACTGTTTGCCAGCCAGGCTGTGGGTGCATTGAAGAGCGAAGTGACGAATCTGATAACCGGTGAGGTTACTTCTTCGCGTGTGAAAGCGGCAACGACCGACAAGGAATTTATGCAGAAGGTAATCCTTGAGATGGCCCGCGAATGGGCGAAGACCGGTGCATTGACCGTACAGACCGCTGATGCCGAAGCATTGACCACCTATTTTGAAGCGAACGCCAAAGAATTGCTCGATAAAGGGATAAAAATAGAAAAGGTAAATGGGAAAGATACCTCTTTCACCGTTGTACCGGCTGATGGTAGCTATAAGGTTACTTTCGGAGAAGAAGAATTTGTTACTTTCTTTAAAGAATTCCTCCGCCCCCAGCTTATTGAAATGCTGTTCTGATCATGAGTAAATATTATTACTTAATAGCAGGACTTCCTAACCTCTCTCTGGATGATAGTAAGATCCCTTTTTCCGTCGATGAGTTTCGTGCGGAACTGGGAATTACGCTGACGCCGAAAGATAAGAAGATGTTCGATCTGTTTTTTCTGAAACAGGATAATCAGAATCTATTGAACCTTCTTCTGCATCCGGAAAGAGGCAGAGAGGCGCGGGGGGAGTTGACAGACTTCGACTACAAAGAGGTGATCACCGCTTTGCGCGACGAAGAACCGCTACCGAAGCATGTGTTGCCGACCTATATGATTACTTTTTTGCAAGATTATCTGGCGGAGGAAAACAAAGAGACAGAAGCTGCAAAAAATATATCCTGGGAAGACCGGTTGGCCGGACTCTATTATGCCTATGCCATGAAGAACAGTAACCGCTTTATTGCCGAATGGTATGAACTGAATCTGAATATCAACAATGTACTGACAGCTATTACAGCCCGTAAATACGATTTGGATAAATCACTTTATATAGTCGGAAATAACGAGATCGCACAGACCCTGCGTACGTCGAACTCCCGTGATTTCGGATTGGGCGATTCGGTGGATTATTTGGGCGACTTGCAACGGATCACGGAAGAGACCGATCTGTTGATGCGTGAGAAGAAACTCGATCAGCTCAAATGGAACTGGCTGGAAGAGCAGACTTTCTTTAAAACCTTTGATGTCGAAAGCGTATTTGCCTATATGCTCAAACTCGAGATGATCGAACGCTGGACCACGCTGGATAAAATAGCCGGTGAAAAGACATTCCGTGAACTGATCGGTGGCATGAAAAAAGGAAGTGATAGTGCGTTGGAAGAATTTAAAAAGAATAATACAAAATAATAATAAGGAGTCAAAGAAGTTAAAGGAGTTAAGTAGTTAAGAATGTCAACACAATCTTTTCAAATCAACAAATACTTAACTCCTCTGACTCCATTGATTCCTCTAACTCCTAATTTAATAATGGCTACGAAAGGAATAGTAAAAGGGATCGTATCCAACCTGGTAACCGTTGAGGTGGATGGACCGGTTTCTCAGAATGAAATTTGTTACATCTCCGTCGATGGCGTCAAGCTGATGTCGGAGGTGATCAAAGTGATCGGCAAGAATGCTTTCGTTCAGGTCTTTGAAAGTACGCGCGGCATGCGGGTAGGCGATGAGGCTGAGTTCAAAGGGCATATGCTTGAAGTGACCTTGGGACCGGGTATGCTCTCGCGTAACTACGACGGTTTGCAGAATGACCTGGATAAGATGGAGGGTGTTTTCCTGCAACGCGGGGATTATACCTATGCTTTGGATAATGAGAAGAAATGGGTGTTCAAACCCATCGCTCAACCTGGCGATA
The DNA here is from genome assembly GCF_010500925.1 of Parabacteroides sp. 52. Classification (GTDB taxonomy): domain Bacteria; phylum Bacteroidota; class Bacteroidia; order Bacteroidales; family Tannerellaceae; genus QVMG01. The sequence goes on along the minus strand of NZ_QVMG01000001.1, from coordinate 543,963 downwards.
AGGTTGCTGCCGGTGACTGGCTGGGTGAGGTGGATGAAAACTTCCAACCTCATAAGATTATGGTTCCTTTTGTTTTCACGGGAACGTATACGGTGAAAAGTGTGGTTGCCGAAGGCGAATATACCATTGTCGATGATATTGCCGTCTTGACCAACGAGCAGGGCGAAGATATCAAAGTGAATATGATTCAACGCTGGCCGGTAAAGAAAGCGGTTACCTGTTACAAAGAGAAACCCCGTCCCTACAAACTGTTGGAGACCGGCGTGCGTACGATGGATACATTGAATCCGATCGTGGAAGGTGGTACCGGATTTATCCCCGGACCGTTCGGAACGGGTAAAACGGTGTTGCAGCATGCGATCTCTAAACAAGCTGAGGCCGATATCGTGATTATCGCTGCTTGTGGTGAACGTGCGAACGAGGTCGTAGAAATCTTTGCCGAGTTCCCTCACCTGACCGACCCGCATACGGGGCGCAAACTGATGGAACGTACCATTATTATTGCCAATACCTCGAACATGCCGGTGGCTGCCCGTGAAGCTTCCGTATATACGGCGATGACCATTGCCGAGTATTACCGTAGCATGGGATTGAAGGTGTTGTTGATGGCCGACTCTACTTCCCGTTGGGCGCAGGCCTTGCGTGAGATGTCGAACCGTCTGGAAGAACTTCCCGGACCGGATGCGTTCCCGATGGACTTGTCGGCAATCGTGGCCAACTTCTATGCGCGTGCCGGATATGTAGAGTTGAATAACGGAAAATCAGGTTCGGTCACCTTTATCGGTACCGTATCGCCCGCGGGTGGTAACCTGAAAGAGCCGGTAACTGAAAATACAAAGAAAGTAGCTCGTTGTTTCTATGCCTTGGAACAGGATCGTGCCGATAAGAAGCGTTATCCTGCGGTGAACCCTATCGATAGCTACTCTAAATACCTTGAATATCCTGAATTCCAGGAATACATTGCCGGACATATCTCTGCGGAGTGGATCGGTAAGGTGAATGAGATCAAGACCCGCTTGTTGCGTGGTAAAGAGATTGCCGAGCAGATCAATATCCTGGGTGACGACGGTGTGCCTGTGGATTATCATGAAGTGTTCTGGAAATCCGAACTGATCGACTTTGTGATCCTGCAACAGGATGCGTTCGATGATGTCGACTCGGTGACTCCGCTCGAACGGCAGGAATATATGCTGGATAAAGTGGTGGGAATCTGTAATACGGACTTCCATTTTGATAACTTCAATGAAGTATCCGATTACTTCAAGAAGATGATCAACATCCTCAAACAGATGAACTACTCAGAGTTCAAGAGTGACAAATTTAATAAGTTCAATGAGGAGCTCAATGAACTTATTCAGTTGACAATTGACAATTGACAATTGACAATGAGAAAAAGATCATACGATATGAATTATGAATTGAACTATTAATTGTCAACTGTCAATTGTCAATTATCAATTTAAAAACGAAGTTTTTATATGAAGGCTTTTCAAAAGATATTTACAAAGATAACCCAGATTACAAAGGCTACCTGTTCGTTGAAAGCAACAGGGGTAGGGTATGACGAATTGGCGTCGGTCGATGGCAAATTGGCTCAGGTGGTAAAGATTATGGGCGATGAAGTGACCTTGCAGGTTTTCTCCGGCACGGAAGGGATTCGTACGAATGCCGAAGTGGTGTTTATGGGAAAGGCGCCGACACTGAAAGTGGGCGACCAATTGGCCGGCCGCTTCTTCAATGCCTATGGTGATCCGATCGATGGCGGTCCGATACCCGAAGGTACGGAAGTCGAGATCGGTGGACCGTCGGTGAATCCCGTACGCCGTGAGCAACCTTCGGAACTGATCGCTACCGGTATTGCCGGTATCGACCTGAACAATACATTGGTGACCGGACAGAAGATCCCATTCTTTGCCGATCCGGACCAACCTTTCAACCAGGTAATGGCGATGGTTGCCTTGCGTGCTCAGTCGGATAAGATTATCCTGGGCGGGATGGGGATGACCAACGACGACTACCTGTTCTTTAAGAATACATTTAGTAATGCCGGTGCATTGGATCGTATCGTGAGTTTTATCAATACCACGGAAGATCCTTCCGTAGAACGTATCCTGGTGCCTGATATGGCATTGACAGCCGCTGAATATTTTGCGGTGCAAAAGAACGAAAAGGTATTGGTACTGTTGACCGATATGACCAACTACGCCGATGCGTTGGCGATTGTGTCTAACCGTATGGACCAGATCCCGTCGAAAGACTCTATGCCGGGTTCGATTTATTCGGATTTGGCGAAGATCTACGAAAAAGCGGTGCAGTTCCCCGATGGTGGTTCGATTACGATTATTGCCGTGACGACCCTTTCCGGTGGAGATATCACCCATGCGGTGCCCGATAATACAGGGTACATCACCGAAGGACAGCTTTATCTGCGCCGCGATAGTGATATCGGTAAGGTAATCGTTGACCCGTTCCGAAGCCTTTCGCGTCTGAAACAATTGGTGACCGGAAAGAAAACCCGCGAAGACCATCCGCAGGTGATGAATGCCGCCGTCCGCTTATATGCCGATGCCGCCAATGCGAAGACGAAGATGGAGAACGGTTTCGACCTGACAGACTACGACAACCGTACGTTGGCCTTCTCCAAAGAATATTCGGATAAATTACTGGCGATCGATGTCAACCTCGATACCACCGAGATGTTGGATGTGGCCTGGAATCTCTTCGGTGAATATTTCAAACCGACCGAGGTGAATATCAAGCAGGAGTTGGTCGACAAATACTGGAAATGAAACATTTCCAGTCCTTGTCTCAATTATAAATTATAAATTGTAAATTATAAAGGTTGGTATGACTAGCTTATAATTTATAATTAACAATTAACAATTAGAAAACGTGGCAATAAAGTTTCAATATAATAAAACATCACTTCAACAATTGGAGAAGAACCTGAAAATGCGGGAGCGGTCTCTGCCTACGATCAAAAGTAAGGAGAGTGCACTGCGTGTGGAGGTGAAACGAACCAAAGACGAGGTGAAGAAATTGGAACTTCAGCTGGAGACTGAGATTATGGGGTATCAAAATATGGTCGCTCTATGGAATGAATTTACTCCCGAACTGATTTGTGTGAAAGACGTTTCGCTTTCTTCACGCAAATTTGCCGGAGTGATGATTCCCGTGCTCGACGATGTGCAGTTTGAAATCAAACCTTATAGTCTCTTCAATACCCCCTCGTGGTATACCGAAGGGATCGAGTTGCTGAAACAACTTGCCCGGACCGGTATCGAAGCCGAGTTCTCGGGGATGAAGCTGGAGTTACTGGAGCATGCCCGGAAGAAAACGACTCAGAAAGTCAATCTTTTTGAGAAAGTGCAGATTCCGGGATACAAAGATGCGATCCGGAAAGTGAAGCGTTATATGGAAGACGAAGAGAGCCTTTCGAAAGCTTCGCAGAAGATTATGCGGACGAATCTGGAAAAACGTAAAGAGAAAGAGGAGGAAGCGTCATGATCATACCGATGAGAAAATACGCCTTTATGGTGTATCATAAGGAATACAATCAATTCCTTAACAATCTGCGTGAACTGGGTGTGGTGCATATCAAAGAGACCAAATCGATTGCTGATTTTCAGGAATTGCAAGGAATGGTAGCCGAGCGCAACCGGGTGAATACACTGATCCGTTCGTTGGAAAAGCTGACGAAAGAAGAGAAAGATCTCGAATTGGCTCCGGGGCGCAAAATAAATAAAGCGGACGGAATGGCATTGGTTCAGTCGCTCGAAGATTTGCAGGAAGAGAAAGCCCGACTGCAAGCCAAACGACAAAGTATATGGAAAGACCTGGATTATATGGATATCTGGGGCGATTTCGATATGACGACGATCGAGGAATTGAGAAAGAGCGGTTATGTGGTGAGTTTCTTCTCTTGTCCGACCTCTAAATACGAACCATCCTGGGGGGAAGCGTATAACGCTTTCCTGGTCAACAACTTCCAGTCGGTTTCTTATTTTGTGACGGTAACGAAAGAGAAGGAAGCCATCGATATCGATGCCGAGCGGGCGAAGATGCCGGAAGCAGGATTGACACAGTTGCGTCAGCAGTATGAGGAGATCAAAGAAGAGATCCGGCTGGCGGATGAAAAGGTAAAAATATTGGCCGTTTCGGAAATCAATACATTCAAAGAACTGGATAAGGAATTGCAGAATGAGTTTAACCTGGCCAACGCGATCGTGCAAACCGACCGGCAGGCAGGCGACAAACTGATGTTCCTCGAAGGTTGGGTGACCGAAGATAAAATGGCTACGATGGAAGAGGAACTCGATAAAGAGGGTTTCTTCTATCAGCAACTGGAAATACAAGACGACGATAAGATACCTATCAAACTGAAGAATAATAGCTATGCGAAGCTTTTCGAACCGATCACGGAGATGTACTCCCTGCCTAATTATCAGGAGTTCGATCCGACCCCGTTCGTGGCGCCTTTCTTTATGCTGTTCTTCGGACTTTGTTTTGGTGACGGTGGTTACGGATTATTGATCCTATTACTTTGTACCTTTTTCAAGCGCAAGGCGAGTGAAGGTGTACGCCCTTTCCTGACCCTGTTCCAGTGGCTGGGCGGTATGACGGTAGTCGTAGGTGCGCTGACCGGTTCGTTCTTTGGTATTGCCCTGGTGGATATCCCACAGTTTGCAGCCGTGAAGAATTATTTCCTGAGTAGTGATAACCTGATGACTTTGTCTGTTGTTATCGGTATTGTCCATATTGTGTATGCCAAGGCGATTGCCGCCTACAAGGTGAAGGTGCAGCGAGGGTTTAAATACAGTCTTGCTTCTTTTGCCTGGGTGTTTGTGATCGCAGCGTTGGCGTGTGTGTTTGGACTTCCGATGTTGGAGATCCATTTGTCGGAGCCGATTGTCTATACCTTGTATGGGGTGGCCGCTTTAGGCTTTGCGATAGCACTGTTGTATAATACACCGGGCAAGAATGTTTTCCTGAATTTCGGTGCCGGATTGTGGAATACCTATAATATGGTTTTCGGACTATTGGGCGATGTCTTGTCGTATATCCGTCTGTTTGCAGTCGGGCTGACGGGATCGATCCTGGGAGGTGTGTTCAATTCGTTGGCGGTGTCTATGACGGAAAGTCTGCCGGGCGTGGCGCAGTTTGTCTGTATGCTACTGATCCTGTTAGTAGGTCACGGATTGAACTTCGGACTTTGTATGATCAGCTCCTTGGTGCATCCGATCCGCTTGGTCTTCGTCGAGTATTATAAAAATTCAGAATTTGAGGGCGGTGGCAAAGCCTACGTACCTTTTAAGAAAGCGTAAATATTAAGAAATAAATAACAGTAAAAATAATTTAAAACAATTTAGTTATGGAACCAGTTTTATTAGCTTACATTGGAATCGGTCTGATGACCGGACTATCATTTATCGGTAGTGCATATGGGGTAACCATTTGCGGTAACGCAGTAGTAGGAGCAATGAAAAAGAACCCGGATGCGATGGGTACGTATATTGCGCTCAGTGCCCTTCCGAGTTCACAGGGTTTGTATGGATTTGTGGCTTACTTTATGTTGCAGAAATTTCTTATTCCGGAAATGACAATGTTCAATGCCTGTGCCATTTTAGGTGTGGGTGCGATGATGGGATTTGCCGCATTTTTCTCTTCTATCCGTCAGGGACAAGTTTGTGCCAACGGTATTCAGGCGGTAGGTGCCGGACATAATGTGTTCAGTGCAACGATGGTGATGGCCGTATTCCCTGAGTTGTATGCGATCCTTGCTTTGTTGGTTGTTATTTTGGTGGGTGGTACGTTACCACTTTAAAAAGATATACCTCAAAAAAGAGGGAATGTCCACAACGGGCATTCCCTTTTTTCTTTATACTGTCTTGTTCTTAACCTGGTAAGAACCGGAATGAGTCCGATACCCAAAGAAGGCTACCACAAAGAAACAGAGCAAGGGTAAAACGAAAGAAATATTTACGGCAGGTATGCCCCAAACCGATCCTCTGTCAATGATACTTGCCTGCAACGGAGGCAGGACTGAACCACCCAAAATAGCCATTATAAGACCGGCAGCTCCAAACTTCGCATCGTCTCCCATTCCCTTGAGGGCAATTCCATAGATCGTAGGAAACATCAAAGACATACAGGCAGAGACGGCAACCAGGCAATAAAGCCCGGTGATGTCCTGAAACAAGATCGTTCCCAGGATAAATATTCCGCCGACAATAGCCAGAATCATTAATAATCTGCCTGGAGCCAGATAACGTAATAGGAAGGTGCATACAAAGCGGCTTACACAAAAAAGGATCATTGCCACTATATTGTATTTTTGAGAAAGTATCTCAGCAGCTTTCTCCTCCATTCCTTGTTCCATAAATATGCGTGTACCGTATTGGATAATAAATGTCCAACACATGATTTGTACCCCTACATAAAAGAATTGAGCTATCACCCCTTCCCGGTAGCGGGGGAGGGAGAGTAGCCTTTTTAGGGTAGGAAGTAGATCCATATCGTGTATTTGATCCTGATTCTTGGGCATACGCGTGAAAAGGATGAACAAGAACATGAATAGGATAACCAAACCGATGACAAGGTAAGGGGTGATAAGCACAGAGAGATCCGCTTCTTTCAGCACACTAAACTCTGCCTGATCCAGTTGGGCTCTCTCGGCTGTATCCATCGGATTCAGTTGTGCCTGTATAAAATTCATAGCGACATACATGCCCAATAACGAACCCATCGGATTAAATGATTGAGCCAGGTTGAGACGTCGTGTGGCTGTTTCTTCCGTGCCCATCGAGAGTATATAGGGGTTCGCGCTTGTTTCTAAGAAAGAGAGTCCACAAGTCAAGACAAAATAAGCCAAAAGAAACGGATAATATTCCCCCGTCATTTTAGCCGGAAAAAACATAAAAGCTCCAATGGCATATAAGCTAAGACCTAAAAGTATGCCGGCTTTATACGAATATTTGCGTATGAACATCGCAGCAGGAAAAGCCATCGCAAAATACCCCCCGTAGAATGCGACCTGTACCAAAGCACCGTCGGTTACACTCATCCGGAATATTTTGGAGAATGCTTTTACCATGGGATTGGTTATGTCATTGGCAAATCCCCACAAGGCAAAACAAAAGGTTATTAAAATGAAAGGAATCAGGTAGTTTACACCGTCACTGCCGGTTAACAAAGAGGTCTTTTTTGTTTTGTGCATAAAGTTCTTATTTATTAATCGCATTCTCCAGAGAGAAGATGCGTTCCATCAATTGCCATTTCTCGTCGGAACGTTTGCCGGCTCCTGTCTGTTGAAACTGAGCGACAAAGTCTTCCCACTCTGCCTGACGCTCAAAGGTAGCTAATTTTCCGAAAGATTCATCCCAATTGAAATCAATAGGTGTTTCCAATACCATGACGGCTTGTGTACCGGATATGTATATCTCCATGTCCAGAATACCAGCCTTGCGGATACCTTCGGGTATTTCTTTCCAGATGTTTTCGTTCCGATGCCAATAGATATACTGATCCAAAGTGTCCGGATTTAATGATAAAAATTGGCAGAAGCGTTTATTGGCTGCTGCAGGCTCTTTTTTGTAACCTTCTTTTAAGTTCATAAGATTCTCTTGGTAATATTTCTTACAAAAATAGAATAAGCTCTTTACTTACACAAATGGATACGATCCGGATATTTTTTTCTTTCATGAATATCCCTTTTCATTCTATTTCTGATATTGTATCCTTTCCGGATGAAAATCCGGATAAAACTGCAATTTTACTTCAAGAATTGAATCATTTACTTTAGATATATTTTTGTCTCAGATAAAAAGATTTATTCTATCTTTGACACCTTAATAGTATTAGTCATTAATAAAAAATCAGTTATGAAAAAGTGTATGAATCGTGGAATGCTTTTGGGCATTTTTTGTTCTGTGTTATTGTTTAGTTCTTTTGTTGTTCCGGCAAAAACAGTTGTTCATTCGGGTGAATTAACAATTGTTGCTCATGTTACTGTAAAGTCAGCTTATAAAGATGATTTGATGAAGGCTTTTAAAACAGTAGTAGATGCTACACGTAAGGAGGCAGGGAATGTCTCTTATGTTTTATTGGAAGATGTGAATAATCCTTTGAAATTTACTTTTGTTGAAGTATGGAAATCTCAAGAAGCAATTGATATTCATAATAACAGTGATCATTTCAAGGCATTTGTAAAAGCAGTAGAGGGAAAAGCCGATCTGGAAGTATCCGTTCTGAAAGCTAAATTTTAAAAATACTTGGTTGTGGTTCATTTTTGACAGCCACAATTTTTGATAAAAAAAGACTCCCGTAATTGAAGGATTTACGGGAGTCTTTTATGAATTATATGTAATGTGCTTGTATAAATCTGAAATATATTCGTTCATTCGAGGTAATCCTCATTCTGTTTTCGGAAGCTTAAATAAAAATTCCAATCCTCCTTCGGCTCTGTTCTTTACAACAATATTCCCTTTATGAAATAAAACCGCATTTTTTACAATGGATAAGCCTAGTCCGGAACCTCCGGTATCGCGTGTACGTCCTTCATTGACACGATAGAAACGCTCAAAGAGGCGATTTAAATGATGTTCACCCGTGATACCGATACCTGTGTCGGCATAAGAGAAATAATAGAAATCTTTATCTTCATTGTATTTATTAATTGTAATACTTATTCCTGTTCCGGCATAACGAATGGCATTATCAGTCAGGTTACGGAATATGGAATAGAGCAGATTGCGGTTACCACAAACAGTAACTCCTTTTGTATTTTTCCATTCCATAGATATATTTTTCTCCGATAAAGGTTTTTCTAGGTCGTTTTTCAATGAATCGAGCAATTCTTCTATCGGAATAGGTTCTTGTTTAAAGGATGTAGGGGCTTCCTCTATTTTGGTTATCAGGCTCATGTCCTGAATCAATTCTGACAAAACAATGGTTTGTTCATGGGCTTTGGTAAGGAACTTATGAGCTGTTTCACCGTCTAAAGGTTGCTCCAAAGCTATTTCAAGGTATCCCCGAATACTGGTCACAGGCGTGCGCAGTTCATGTGCTATGTTGGAGGTCATTTCTTGCTTTAAGAAACGTGTTTTTTCCTGTCTGGTAATATCATTGATAATGATTTCAAAACTGTGATCTTCAAAAACATTTACCCGCACATTGAAAATTTTTCCTTGCCGATCTATTTGGGTTTCATAATAGTTTGCGTTGATACTGGCTCCGGATAAAAAATCAGTAATAGGCTTGAATGATGTATCTGTAAATATAATTGCAGGATCAGATACCGATTCATCCGTAATGGTATTCAAATATTGGATAAACAAGCCATTAAAAAAGCCTACCTTTTTATTCGGAGAGAAAAAGCATAGACCTTCACCGGAACTATGGACATGTTGCAATAGTTTTTCTCGTTCAAGGATAATTTCTTTTTTCCTTTCTTTTAATTGTTCGTAGTTATCAATAATCTTTTTTCCTATCTTCCCCAATTCATCTTCAGGAAACTCTATTTGTGCATTTTCTGGTTCATTTTCTTCTGAAGCAAATTCTTCCAGTTTTTTAATGGACTTTCCAAAGCGATCTGCTATATAATGAATAAAAAGCAGTGTGATTACAAATAAAACAAGTATATAATATAGAAACAGGTTGTCGGATTTCAAGAAGTCGTGGACCTGTATATCATAAGGAAATGCTACACGGATAAAGTAATTGTTTGTTCGTTTGGCATAATACAGATACTCTTGCCTGTTCGTTGCCGAGGTTCGGATATGAGATCCTTTCCCTTTCGCTTTTGCCTGAACCACTTCCGGGCGTTCTGCATGGTTTTCAGAGAGAAGATCCTTCTCCACGGCATTGTCATAGATAACATTTCCCTGTCGATCGATCAGTGTCATACGAAGATTTTCCGGCATAAGAGCGGATATATCATCCATGGCTTGTTGGGGTGCGTCTACAAACTTCTTTAATGAAACCTGAATGATTCCGGTATAGGCATCCAATTTCTCTTGTAAGGCCTCCGTCCGGAATTTTGTTTCGCGTGATCGTTCAAAAACGATTATCCCAATAGTAAATAAAGCGAATATGAGGAAAAAATAAAGAGATAAGCGTTGTTTATAGGTTATTTTCATAGGTGAGAAATATTAAACCGGTATCCATAACCTGAACGATTGGAGATAAGTGATGCATAGTCCCCTAATTTTTTTCGCAGGCGCGTAATATGCACATCCACTGTCCTTTCGGTTACATAAGGAGTTTTTGACCAGATATGATCGATAATTTCTTCACGAGAAAAGATACGTTCCTGATGCTTGACTAAAAATTCAAGTATTTCAAATTCCGTTCTCGTCAGTACAATAACTTTTTCTCCGACAAATACATCTTTTGTATCAAAATCAATTATAAAATCCTTATAGATAAACCGGCTTATAGGCTTGGCTTCTGCCATTTGTCTTTTCAGTAGAGCTTTTACACGGGCTGAAACTTCTTTGAGTGAAAAAGGTTTGGAGATATAATCGTCTCCACCAACAGAGAAACCTGTCAACATATCATTTTCCGTATCTTTTGCCGTAAGGAAAATGATTGGTATTTGATTACCGTTATTCCTCAGTGTCTCTGCCATCTTATAGCCCGACATCCCACCCATCATCACGTCCAACAAGATAAGTGAATAGGCTGACGTAAGCTTTTCAAAAGCCTCTTCGGCAGAATTGGCACAAACAACTTCATACCCATCATTTGTGAGCGTATAAAACAAGATTTCACAGATATTGGCTTCATCATCGACCACAAGTATCTTTTGCTTTTCCATACGACTTTATTTTTGTACAAAAATAATCATTCAAAATGACTTGGGTTACAAATACTTTATTTCTTTATTCCATGCTTTAACACCTTGGCATCCACATAGAATACAATTTCTTCTACGATATTGCTGCAATGATCGCCTATACGTTCCAATTTACGGATCAAAAGCATCAATTTCAATCCACAACGGATAAATGAAGGTTCAGCTTGCAAATAGTTTGTCAGTATATCCAGAGAGTTGTGATACAAGGTATCTATTTCATCGTCTTTAGCTAAGATTTTACCGGAGACCTTGGTGTTTTCTGATTCAAGGGCAACAAAACTATCGGATAACATAGAAATGAGGGTTTCAAACATCCTATCCAATTGAAGATCTTCGGTTACTTGTGGACTGATCTTATGGCAATCATCGTCGATCACATGCCGGGCTACTCCTTCGGCAAAGTCGCCGATACGTTCAAGGGTACTGCTGATCTTTATTAAGGAGAGTACCAACCGCAAATCAATGGCTACCGGACTGTAAAGGGCTATGTAGTTCTCGCAATCACTGTCTATTTTCAATTCAAAAGCATCAACACGTTTTTCGCGGCTGGCTATTTCCCGAGCCAATTCAATATCGTTATTCAGAAAAGCCTGCTTTGACTTTTCAAGTTGCGAAAGAACCAATTTCCACATCTGGCTTACCTCTTCTTTCAACGACTGTAATTCTTTTTCTGTATGTTTCATTTTTGTAGACTTTACAATTTAACCGAATCGTCCCGTAATATAATTCTGTGTCTGTTCTTTATCCGGGTTTAGGAATATTTTCTTTGTGTCATTGTACTCCACCAATTCACCCAACATAAAGAACCCCGTTTTATCACTCACGCGGGCAGCCTGTTGCATATTATGGGTTACAATAACAATTGTATATTCTTTTTTAAGGGAATGTATCAGCTCCTCTATTTTGGAAGTGGAGATCGGATCGAGAGCCGAAGCAGGTTCATCCATCAATAAAACAGATGGGGATATAGCCAATGCGCGGGCAATACAAAGCCGTTGCTGTTGTCCTCCGGAGAGCTCAAATGCCGATTTCTTTAGTTTGTCTTTCACTTCGTCCCATAGGGCAGCAGCTCTGAGTGATTCCTCTACCTTTGCATTGATATACGATTTATCCCGTACATCATTTACCCGCAAACCATAAGCTACATTTTCAAAAATAGATTTGGGGAAAGGATTCGGTTTTTGGAATACCATACCTACTTTTTTCCGCAGTTCATCTACTTGTACCGACTTCTGGTAAATGTTTTGTCCGTCTATCAGGCACTCTCCGGTAAGCCGGGTATTATCTATCAATTCATTCATGCGGTTGAACAGGCGCAGGAATGTAGATTTTCCACAACCCGACGGACCAATAAAAGCCGTTACCGTATGGGCTTCCATTTCCATGTTGATATTTTTCAGGGCATGGAAATCTCCGTAATAGAAATTTATATCTTTTGCTTGTATCATATTTAGTTTGTTTTCACTTTTTGTCCAAAATATCTGCGTAGAGCCGTAGCCAATAAGTTCATCGCCAAGACAATGGCGATCAATACCAGTGCTGTTCCGTAAGCAATCGGGCGAGAGGCTTCTATATCTGTTCCACTTGTTGCAATCACGTATAGGTGGTATGGCAACGCCATTACCTGGTCGAATATGCTGTTAGGCAGTTTAGGCAAGAAATAGGCGGCTACCGTAAACAAGATGGGTGCTGTTTCACCCGAAACCCTACCGATGGAAAGAATCAGCCCGGTTATGATATTGGGGAAGGCCATGGGTAATATTACTTTCCATATAGTTTGTAATTTACTTGCCCCCAAAGCCAGACTCCCTGTCCGGTAAGAATCGGGTATGGCCTTCAATGCCTCTTCCGTAGTACGAATGATCAGGGGTAAAACCAATAATCCGAGCGTACACGAACCGGCCAGAATAGAATCTCCAAAGCCGAGGGTATTGACAAACAAAGCCATACCAAATAGCCCGAATACAATAGACGGAATACTTCCCAGGTTATTGGTCATGATACGGATAAAGCGAACCACCCAGCCATTTCCGGCATACTCATTCATATAAATAGCAGACATAACTCCAATGGGGAAAGCAAATACTACACTTCCGGCAATCAGCCACAAAGTCCCAACAATAGCAGGGAATATTCCACCGGTGGTCATTCCTTCTGCCGGGGCAGTGGTCAGGAAGTCCCAACTTATAACGCCTATACCGTTGTAAATAATAAATCCAAGTATCCATAAAAGAATACCGGCTACCACCAATCCCAATATGCGGAAAACGGTGAATGCTATTTTTTGTTTTACTCTTTTATTCATAGTCAGACGCCTTTGTTATGTTGTCGTTTGGAGATAAACTCTGCTGACACACTGATAAGCATCGTTATGACAAACAGAATACATCCCAATAAAAATAAAGATTGATAATGTGCTCCTCCGGCTGGTGCTTCGCCTAATTCGGCAGCAATGGTTGCCGGAATAGTTCTTACAGGCTGAAAAAGGGAATGCGGTATCACAGCTGCATTTCCGGTTACCATCAATACTGCCATAGTCTCTCCGATAGCTCTTCCGATACCCAAGACAACTGCTGCCATAATTCCGGAAGAAGCATAAGGCACAATAACTCTGTATACCGTTTGCCAATGGGTAGCTCCCAATGCCAAACTGGATTCGCGCATGGCTTTGGGCGTTCCTCGCATCGCATCTTCAGCAATGGTGATGATTGTTGGTAATGCCATAATAGCCAGTATCAAACTACCGGCAAAGGCCGTTTCTCCCACAGGAAGATGAAGCGTTTTCTGAATAAGGGGAACCAATACAACCAATCCGAAGAAGCCATAAACCACCGACGGGATACCTGCCAATAGTTCAATGGTAGGTTTAAGTAATTTACGCATACGCGTTCCTGCCAGTTCAGATAAATAGATTGCGACTCCCAGTCCCAATGGCAAGGCTATCAGAATCGCAAAGAAACTTACCCATAATGTCCCCGTAATAAGGGGCAGTACACCAAACAGGGGGGAGGGTGTTGCTGTCGGTAGCCATTCCTTGCCTTTGAAAAAATCGGTCATACGGATATTTCCCGATACTAAGATTTTAACCGAGGCATTTTCCTTTGGTAGATATTGTTCTGGTATATAAGCTATGATATTCGGATTTTGGCTAATAACTTCACCTAACTTATCCGGCAACAGTTCATACTCTTGTCCGAACTCTTCTTCCGGATACATCGAAAATATATCGTCGAAACGGAATACCTTGATTGCTTCATTGCGACCTCCCAGCTTATTCCAAGAAGTTATCTCCTCATCGAATATTTTTTTGATTTGCTCAGGTGTTAATGTCTCAATAGGATTGGACGTTTGAACACAAAGGACATATCCTTTTTCCACAGAAGGACTATGAAATAAGCCCAGGCCTTCTTTGAACAAAAAGATAATAATAAGTAAAATAGCAAGGCTGGTAATGCTTCCACTAAAGGTAAGCATTACTTTCGCCATGCGCTCTATAATCTTTCTGCATTGAAAATTGAGAATTGAAAGTTGAAAATTCTTTTTATCTTTCATATTGTTTTCTCTCTTTGTTTTTCTTCTTGCATTGAAAATGAATTCTACCTTTCGGGCTGTCATTTTCAATTAACACTAACGAATCCGATTTCGGAAACAATTTCCTGTCCTTTATCGGATAGTACAAAATCAATGAAGGGCTTTACTTTACTCTCTGTCGTTGTATCGTAATAGTAGTACAAAGGGCGAACAATCGGATAGGTTTCATTCTTAGCATTAGCCACTGTTGGTTCCACATAGGTTTTGCCTCCATCATACGAAACATGAATCGCTTTCACATCTTTATTTAGATAGGCCAGTCCGACATAACCGATAGCTCCTTTTGTCTGGCTGATCGACTGGATAATAGCTCCCGTTGCGGGCATACTCATAATCCCGTTCATGTAGTTCTTCTTTTTCAACACACTTTCCTTGAAAAATTCGTATGTACCGGAAGAGGTTTCACGGGAATAGGATACGATAGGCATATCCACTCCGCCGACTTCTTTCCAATTTTTGATTTTTCCGGTAAATATACCTTCCAATTGTTCACGGCTAAGGTTGGTTACTTTGTTAGAGGGGTGTACGATTATAGCCAATGCATCGTAAGCGGCAATGACTTCTTTTACTGTTTTTCCTTTTCCTTTCAGTTTATTCTTTTCATCAAATTTGATTTTTCGGGAGAGCTGTGCCAGTTCTGTTGTACCTTCAAGTAAAGCGGCAATACCCACACCACTTCCGCCACCGGTTACGGTAACCGTATAAGACGGATTTATCTTCATGTATTCCTCGGCAGCCTTTTGCGACAAAGGAAGCATAGTGTCAGAGCCTTTGATGCGTTGCGCTTGCACGCTGAATAAGGCTGCTATTAAAATGACTGTTGTTAGAATCGTCTTTTTCATTTTCTTTGTTTGATTTCTAATTTATACGCTGCAAATGTATGGGTAGGATATTACGGGCAACCAACTATATTGTTACGATTCTGTTAAGATTTGACTATGTATAACTGTTATTTGGCAACAAGTATACATATTTTACTTATGGATAACTCTAAGTTACAATCGAAAAGTATAAAACAAAAAACGAAGTCGACAGTAGAGATCCGTTTCGGGTTGCCCTTGTGCAAATCCATTACTAAACAAACATAGCCCACTTAATACAGTAATAATACTTTTCTTCATTCATCGTTTCTTACTAATTCCGATGCAAATGTATTTCCACGATATTACAGGCCTGTGACTATTTTGTTACGGAAAAAATAAGATTGATTTTGGCATTAATCTACTGTTGATAGCTATCGTCAGTAGTAACGATAGCTATCATCAGTAGTAACGATAGCTATCATCAGTAGTGACGATAGCTATCAACAGTAGAATATTCCGTTAATTTGCGAGCAATGTTTGATAAATATACTTCATATCCATATGGGAACGTACCCGTTCGGCGAGTTTGTCGTATTGCGTTTCTTTGAAAGCAGCATAATCGAAAGGTGTCTCTTTTTCCGGGTGGGCAAAGCCTTCGGCCAAATGGTCTAATACGACCGGGTTATCCAGTATGCCGTGCATATAGGTGCCCCAGCAGTGCGCGTGCAGGTAATAACCGTCTGTTTGTTGGGTGTGCAGACGAACGACCGGCCGTTCTTCGGCTCCGTTTAACAGGGTGGTGCGTCCCATATGTATTTCATATCCGCGGCAGAGTTCACCGGAAGGATCCGGGAGGAAATGAAAGCTGTTTTGTGTGGTGATTTTTTCTGTATCAATAACGGTGGTAATCGGTAATAATCCCAATCCGGGGACAGAAGGGATAGGTCCTTCCAGTCCTTTCGGGTCTTCCAGGCGCACTCCCATCATCTGGTAGCCACCACAGATACCGATGATTTTTTTGCCTGCTTTGTGCGCTTGTATGATGGCATCGGCTATGCCATTGGCCCGTATGTTTTGCAGATCGGCTAATGTGTTTTTGGAACCGGGCAACAGGATGATGTCGGCTTTCTCTATTTCTTGTGTGTCTTGTGTGTAATAGGGGTTGAAGCGCGGATCCATTTCCAGAACATCAAAGTCGGTGAAGTTGGACATGCGTTTCAACAGGATGATAGCGATATTGATTTTCCCTTTCTGGTAGGTGTTACGTTTCATTTCCAGAGCGACCGAATCTTCTTCTTCGATCTGAATATCTCTGAACCAGGGCAGGATGCCGACTACCGGGATGCCGGTGAGCTCTTCTATCATCCGTCGTCCGTCTTCAAACAAAGAAATATCCCCCCGGAACTTATTGATGATGATGCCTTTGATAAGAGCCCGTTCTTCGGGTTTGAGTAAAGCGATCGTTCCGTAAACCGAGCCGAATACCCCTCCACGATCAATGTCGGCAATCAGATAGGTGGCGGCACCTGTTTGTAATGCCATGCGCATATTGGTAATATCGCGGTCCCGCAGATTCAACTCCGAAATGCTCCCGGCACCTTCCAGAACAATCGGGTTATACCTGTTTTCCAACCGTTTGAAAGCCTTTACAACCTCCTCGAATAGCTCTTCTTTTTCTTTCTCTTTGCCAAAATACTCTTTGGCGGACATATTGCCTACAGGCTTTCCGTTGACAACAACCTGCGAACTCTTATCATGGGTCGGTTTGAGCAGTACCGGATTCATGTCGGTATGTGGAACAATACCACAGGCTTCGGCCTGCACCACCTGGGCGCGTCCCATCTCTCCGCCTTCGGCTGTGGAGTAGGAGTTGAGGGACATATTCTGTGCTTTGAAGGGAGCCGGCTGGTATCCATCTTGTTTGAATATGCGGCAAAAAGCAGCGTTGATCACACTTTTGCCGGCATCGGAACAGGTTCCGACAAACATAATGGGTTTTAATCTTTCTTTCATGGAGAATATATTTGCTAACGGGATGCAAAACTAATGAAAAACAGGGGGATTATGCCTATCTTTGACCTGACTTTATACACATCTAATTATTGATATAGGAAATGGAATCAATCAGACAAATATACCGTATAGGAAACGGTCCGTCCAGCAGTCATACGATGGGACCCCGACGGGCGGCGCAAATCTTTCTCGAACGCAACGGAAACGCTCACCATCTGTGTGTTACTTTGTATGGGAGCCTGGCAGCAACTGGGAAAGGGCACTTGACAGATGCCGCTATATTGGAAGTGCTTCAGCCGGTGGTACCAACCACCATTCTGTGGGAACCCAAGGTCTTTCTTCCTTTTCATCCGAACGGTATGAAGTTCGAATCATTCAACGAAAGGGACGAATTGCAGGAGTCCTGGATGGTTTACAGCATTGGGGGAGGCACGCTGGCCAATGAGACCTTCAATGAACAAAAGACGGTAGAGATATATGATATGCATACCATCCGCGATATACAGAATTGGTGTGAGCGTACCGGACATTCGTACTGGGAATATGTAGAGCAATGTGAAGGACCGGAGATCCTGGATTACCTGGCTGAGGTATGGGATATTATGCAGTTGGCTGTGCAAAAAGGGCTGGAGTCCGAAGGGATTCTGCCGGGCGGCTTGGGCATCCGGCGGAAAGCCTCCGATTATCTGATACGTGCCAAAGGCTATGGAGGCAGTATAAAAGGGCGGGGAAAGGTGTATGCCTATGCTTTAGCCGTATCCGAAGAGAATGCCTGTGGAGGCCGTATTGTCACTGCTCCTACCTGTGGTTCCTGTGGGGTTCTGCCCGCCGTCTTATATCACCTGAAAGAGTCGCGGGACTTCCGTGATTCCCGTATCTTACGTGCGTTGGCAACAGCGGGATTGTTTGGGAATGTGGTACGTACCAATGCGTCCGTTTCAGGGGCAGAGGTGGGCTGTCAGGGAGAAGTAGGCGTGGCTTGTGCAATGGGAGCCGGTGCGGCCTGTCAGTTGTTTGGGGGTACACCGGCACAGATCGAATATGCTGCGGAGATGGGCTTGGAGCATCATTTGGGACTTACCTGTGATCCGGTTTGTGGCCTTGTGCAGATACCTTGTATCGAACGGAATGCTTTTGCGGCAGCCCGTGCCTTGGATGCCAATGCCTTTGCAAACTTCTCCGATGGGAAACACCGGGTGAGTTTTGATCAAGTAGTCGAAGTGATGCGTCAGACAGGAAATGATTTGCCCAGTTTATATAAAGAAACCTCGGAAGGAGGGCTGGCAAAGAAATATAATAATTAATTCTAATTCTTTAAGTGTATTACGTATGAAACATCTGTGTTTTTTTGTGGCTGTATGGTTGGGCCTGACAGCCTGTGGACAATCCAAAAAGCAAGCGGAAGCGGTTGCTATGAGTGGAAACCCTGTTTTTGAAGGATGGTATGCGGATCCCGAAGGCATCATTTATGGAGATACCTATTGGATCTATCCTACCTGGAGTGATGTCTATGAGAAACAAACATTCTTTGACTGTTTTTCGTCCAAGGATCTGGTAAACTGGACCAAACATGCCAGTATCCTGGATACGACGGAAGTCAAATGGGCCAAGCGAGCCATGTGGGCTCCGTCGGTGATCAATAAAAACGGAAAGTATTATTTCCTTTTCAGTGCGAATGATGTACATGAAGGAGAAGTAGGGGGCATTGGCGTGGCTGTCAGTGATAAACCCGAAGGACCGTATACCGATTTGTTGGGAAAACCGCTTATCAATGAAATTATAAACGGGGCACAACCTATCGACCAGTTTGTCTTTCGCGATGACGATGATACGTATTATATGTATTATGGCGGATGGAGACATTGTAATATGGTCAAATTGAATGACGATTTTACTGCTTTGGAGCCTTTCGATGATGGGGAGATCTATAAAGAAGTAACTCCGGAGAATTATGTAGAAGGTCCTTTTATGTTCAAGAAAAATGGAAAATATTACTTTATGTGGAGTGAAGGCGGATGGGGAGGCCCTGAATATTCAGTGGCATACGCAATTGCCGATTCGCCTTTCGGACCTTTCGAACGCATCGGGAAAATCCTTCAACAAGACGATACGGTAGCTACCAGTGCAGGTCATCATTCGATTATGCAGGTGCCGGGTACGGAAGATTATTATATCGTATATCATCGTCGTCCTTTAGGGGATAAGGCGCGCGATCACCGGGCAACTTGTATTGACAAAATGACTTTTGACGCGCAAGGTTTTATTCAACCGGTACAGATAACCCTGGAGGGAGTAGCGGCTCATCCGATCCGCTAAGTATACCTTTTCCTGTGTCGACTTGATAGTTTTTTTAGATTTTAACGTGTTTAAGTCAACGCTCATAGGAAATAGTCTTACTTTTGTGCAAATTCTCAAGTGAATCTAATAAATAAAGTATTATGCAAAACAGACGTGACTTTTTAAAAAATGCTTCCCTTATGCTTGCCGGAGGCTTGGTAGCTCCTCAATTATTATCTTCTTGTGCAGGAAAAGCTGCAGGCAGTGAAAAATTTATAGGCCTGCAATTGTATTCCTTGCGTGAAATGGTGAAAGAACAAGGCATCAAAGCCGTGATGGAATCTGTGGCTAAGATGGGATACAAAAATGTAGAGACAGCAGGTTATGACGATGGTAAAATATATGGTTTAGCACCTGCTGAGTTTAAGAAAATATGTGATGATCTGGGTGTGAAATGTACCAGTGCACACTTAAGCCAGGCTTTCTCCAAAGAGAAAGAAGCTGAAATTATGGCTTGGTGGGATAAAGCCATCGAAGCACATAACCAATTAGGTGTGAAATATATGGTTCAACCCTGGATGCCGGTAAATAATGAAACGACATTGGATGATCTGAAGATGTACTGTGATTATTTCACTTCTGTGGGATATAAAACAGCGGCAGCCAGCATCGCCTTTGGATACCACAATCACGATTTCGAATTCAAGAAAATAGAGGATCAACTGATTTATGACTTCTTGTTGAATAACGTAAGCAAGAATCATGTGTTCTTCCAGTTAGACGTATATTGGTGTCAGGTAGGTGGGTATGATCCGGCTGAATACCTGAAGAACTATGCCAGCCAGATTAAAACCGTTCATATCAAAGACGAGAAAGAAATTGGTGCCAGCGGCAAGATGAACTTCCAACCGATCTTTGAACAAATGAAAGCAAACAATGTGAAAGATTGGTATGTAGAAGTAGAACAATATACCAACAACGCACCGGAAGCCAGCGTGAAAGAAAGCTTTGACTTCTTGAATAATTCAGCGTTTGTGTATTGATCGTATGTATATTCGGCCATGTCGCCGAAAGAATGTATAGATGATTTTTTATTTTACAGGAACAGGTAATTCCTTGTGGGTAGCAAAGGAGTTAAGTATAATCTTTGGAGAACCGTTGATCTCCATTGCGGATGAGTTACGGAAGGAAACACGGGAACTTGTTTATTCTCTGGAAAACGGAGAATCGGTATTCTTGGTGTATCCGGTGCATTCCTGGGGACCAGCGGTGCCTGTGATGCAGTTTCTTTCCCGATGGCATTTGAAGGGGGATAAGAATCCATCTATTTACTCCCTGTCTACTTGCGGAGACGAATGCGGGCATACGGATAAGATGATACGCAAAGCGTTGCGTAGGAGGGGACTCTCCCTTTCTGCTGCTTATTCCATACAGATGCCCAATAATTATATTCTGTTGCCGGGATTTGATGTGGATAAAAAAGAGGTGGAAAACAGGAAATTGGGACAAGCGCCCCAGCAATTGAAAGCAATTGTGGAGAGTGTGAAGACTCATGCCAATTCGCGTGCGGATTTATACGTACGTGGTCCTATTCCTTTTCTCAAAAGCCGGTTGGTTTATCCGCTGTTCGCTCGTTTGGCCATTCAAAAGAATGCTTTTTATGCCACGGATAACTGTATCGATTGTGGTCTTTGTGCCACTATGTGTCCGACAGGAACGATCTCTCTACGCGCGGATGGTCGGCCGCAATGGGCAAAAGGTAGCTGTGTGCAATGCCTGGCTTGTATCCATTATTGCCCTGTGCGTGCCATTGAATATGGGAAAATCTCTCTGAAGAAGGGACGTTATCATCATCCGGAGATGAAGAAGAATAGATTGGATGTATTGAAATAAGGCTACTAAGCTGCCACTTTGTTCCTAAAGAAAAAAGGGCTGTCCGGATGAACGGACAGCCCTTTTTAAGTTTTTACTATCGGGTTATTAATAATCGTAACCGATCTTACTGTTTATACTTCCTTCGTTATTGATAGGGATAAGTGTGAAACCAAAGTTGTATTCCTGGTTTGCCTGCAGGCGGTAATCCGCTTCCGGACGAGCACCCCAGCTATTGTATCCAGCTACCCCGGTTTGTTTGTAATCTACACATACCTCTACGAAGTTGCGAGCAGTGATATCATTGATATGATGTTGACGGCGTAATACGTTCTTCGCCTTGGCTTCGTCTCTTTCCGCTATTTCTTTCGGACTGAAATTATTCCATTGGTAAGGACGTGTAGTCGCTTCTTCCGAATCAAAATCTTCAATGCTATTACGTAAGGCATTAAATTCGATCAGGTCTTCTGCAGCAATTAATAAACCTTTTCCTTTACCGCTTGTCAGCGCTACCCAACGGGTGTCTGTGTGATGACCGTTTTCTTGTGGGCGTACATACGGGAAATACATATTTTCTGCTGTCGTTTTATATTGTCCGATCAACGTACCTGCTTTGCGATCCCAGTAGTTTTCTTCCGGTCCACGTCCGAAGTATTGTACATTATCCATGGATACAGGTAGGCGGAAACGCACACCGATACGAGGCACTTCAAGTGTAGAAGATTCTTTACGAGCCGCTTCGCTACCGGGAGAGAATGTGGCCATACGGGTGGCTTCGGATACTTCCATTTTGGTTTCTTCCATATCAGAAGAAGTAAACTTGGCTGATACGTTTACGATACCACTCGGGTATACCTTGTAATTTACAATGTATAGGTTACCGGCAGGTAACAGATAATTGATATTTACCAGGGCTGTTTCCCCTTCCATCTGTACGGTTGCATCTGTTACGTTGAAGTTTTTGCTGCTTTGTTTCCAAATCTGCAGACGCTTGGGTGCACCATTACCATAATCGTTATCCGTTGGAGCACGCCAGAAGTTCGGTTGAACACCGAATGCTTCATCAAAATATTCCGTGCCATCCACTTTGTAAGAAGTTACCAAACCGGTCTTCTTGTTGAATGTAAAGTTTACCTTAGAAGAAGAAACGGCCAGGTCGTCTCCATTTGTAGATACTGTCAGTTTAGGACCGCTTGTCTTATATGTTTTCTTATTCGCTTCAACAGGTAAGCGGAATTGTTCATAAGCAATTTCGTGTCCGGCAGGAATCAACGATTCAGCCTGCAAAGTCTTTACGCTGAAGTTGATGAAATATTCAACACCTGCTTTCGGACTCAGACCGGATACCGGAACATTGAATTCTTTAGAAGCTTGTGGCTCTATATCCAGTGTCACTTTTCCGCTTCTTATGGTTTTACCGTTTTCTTTGATAGCGTAGGAAATAGCGTATTTCTTACTGTTTGTGAAGTAGAAACGGTTGATTGCCTGGAAACGTCCAGTGGCAAGATCGATCGGTTCGAACCAGATGTTTTGATGGGCATATTTAACTTCTGCCATGGAAGGGTGTGGTGTCCGGTCAGGATTGATTAACCCATTGCAAAGGAAGTTCCCGTCGCTGGGTTGATCCACGCCATAATCGCCACCGTATGTCCAATACGGACGACCGTTTTTATCGACTTCGAGGATACCTTGGTCGACCCAGTCCCAGATAAATCCACCTTGCAGGTTTGGATATTTATAAATAGCCTGCCATTGATCCCAAAGGTTACCGGATGAATTACCCATAGCATGAGAATATTCAGACGGACAGATCGGGCGATCGCTTCCTTCACGGCCGATTTGTTCCAACCATTTCGCACTAGGGTATTGAGGAACATACATATCTGTATTCCATTCCCAAAGGGCACGTTCATAGTTTACCGGGCGTTTCATCAAACCTTTGTCTTTTTCTTTCAGCCAAAGATAAGCCTGATAGAAATTGTATCCGTTACCTGCTTCGTTACCTAACGACCAGATGGTAACAGAAGGATAGTTCTTGTTACGCTCGTACATATTCATGATACGATCCATATGCGGAGTCAGCCATTCCGGATTATTACCTAAGCTTCCACCTTTGCGTAAGTTGTAATACATACCGTGCGATTCGATGTTGGCCTCGTCGTATACATATAAACCATATTCGTCGCATAATTCGTAGAACTTACGGTCTTGTGTGTAGTGAGACAGACGAACGGCATTGAGGTTGTTTTGTTTCATGATCTCAAAGTCACGGCGCATCAATTCTTCTGTCATATAATGACCTGTTTCCGGGTTGTGCTCGTGAATATTGACTCCTTTGAACTTGATCGGTTGACCGTTGAATAATAATACTGTATAAGGTTTACCGTTTTCAGCCAATTGGTCAATTGCCTTGATCTCGATACGACGGAAACCTACGTTGTAAGGAATCACTTCCAGAACCTTGCCTTCAGCATCTTTGACTGTCATAAGCAACTTATACAAGTTCGGGTATTCGGCGCTCCACTTGGCCACGTCTTTGAAGTTGGCATTGAAAGAAGCGGTGTGCAGGTTGGAAGGACTGACAAATACTTTGTCTTCTTCCGAAGCAACCACATTACCTTTACTATCCAATAATTCATATCCGACGGTAAGAGATTGGGTTTCTTTCGTTTTATTTTTTAAATCGATAGCCAGGTTGAAGATCCCGTTTGTATAACTGTCATCCAGCGTTGATATCACACGGAAGTCCTGCACGCTGGTTTTGGGTTGTGACCAAAGGAATACATCTCTTTCTATCCCGCTGATTCTCCAGAAGTCTTGACATTCCAGGTAGGAACCGGTACTCCAACGGAATATTTTGAGCGTTAAGACATTTTTGCCCGGTTGAAGATACGAATTGATCAGGAACTCAGCCGGGTTTTTGGAGTCTTCGCTGTATCCGACTTCTTTTCCATTCAAATAGACATACAAACCAGATTTGGCTCCAGCAATGTGCAGGTAGATGTCTCGTCCCTCCCAATCGGCCGGTACTTCAATGTCTCTGCGGTAAACACCCACAGGGTTTGCTTCGGGTAATAGGGGAGGTTCCGGGTTACGGGCTTTGAATTCATAACCATGGTTAGTGTAAATAGCGATTCCGTGTCCTTGTACTTCCCAGTTTCCGGGAACCTTTATGTCGTGCCAGGAAGAGGTGTTAACAGAAGGATCCGTGATGTTCTGCGGCACATCTTTGTAAGAGTCTGCAAAATAGAATTTCCAGGTACCATTCAATAGAGAGTAGTATGGACTCTTTTCGAATCGTGCAGTAAGAGCCGTTTGGCGATCGCCATAGGTCATGAAAGAAGAACGAGGTGCTTCTTTGTTTACGGCAACAGTTTGTATGTCTTGCCAATACGGGAGTTTCTCGGGTGATTTGTTATCTGCGACAACAGTACCCAGGAGAGAAAAAGACAACATACCGGAAAGTATGCTTTTAAAAATGGAGTGTCTCATATGTATTTTAAATTAGTTTTATCTGTTTAAGGTGTTTTCCTTCTTAAAAACAGAAAGTGAAAAGCAAACCGATGATGTATCGATTTGCTTTTTATCTTTCTTTGCGACTCATTAACGAGCTGCGTAGAATGTATAATTATTTACTACTTGTTTGAATGCCAAGACGCCAGCCTGGTTTAATTCAACTGCCATTTCCTGACCGTCAGGTAAAAACATAACTACTTTATCCTCATCTTCGAAACGAAGTAATTTATTGCTTTCTCCATCTGCTTCAACGCTCCAGCTTTTATCTGATTTGTCAAAAACAAGGTCGATTGCTTTTTCACCTTCTTTTTCGATGTGGTATCCGTCTGCTTTTGTTTCCACAGTATAAATACCTTTTTCAGTGTTTATTGTTTTCACTGTACCTGCATCTGCTACCGGATTGTTACCACTCCAGAATTCAATAGAGTTAAGTACTAATACATCTGCAACAGCAGCGATTTCATAAACAGGTACGATCCAGAATGCGATAAATACCAATTCATTGATAAACTTGCTATCGATATTTCTGTTCCAATCTAATAATTTGTTTGACAGGCTGAAAGAGCCAATACAAGACGAGAATAGAACACTGCTAGCAACAGTTGCTGCAACCAATACGCTTAAACTTTTTCTCTTCATACTATTAATTTAAAAATGTTATAGGCAGCGAAGATAGAAACTTTTTACAGATTGCAGATAGAGAAGCGTCAAAAAAGAGATGAAAAAAGGGGGATTATTTTTCATATTGGCAGATTATTTTTTGTTTTATGATTGAATTGTTTGCGCTTGTCTTCGACATAGGAGCAAGTTGTGCTATTTGTAAATTTCATAAGTAATAAGTAACTTTGTGCGTATAATCAAGTTAAACAAAAGAGAAATTATGGAAGAGAAAAAAAGTCTGAAGCGTTCGAGTGATAAAATGATTGCAGGTGTTTGTGCAGGTATTGCCAACTATTTTAACCTGGATAAGACTCTTGTACGCGTCGCTTATGTGTTATTGAGCTTTTTTACTGCATTTGCCGGGGTCATCGTTTATTTTATCCTCTGGCTTGTGATGCCCAAAGAGGAGAATGTGTAAAGAATGGGGTTTGAGTTAACTTCTTCTTTTAGTCCCACCGGAGATCAACCGGAAGCCATCGCTGCATTAACAGAAGGAATCCGTTCAGGGGTTCCTTTTCAAACGCTGTTAGGGGTAACCGGTTCCGGGAAGACTTTTACCATAGCCAATGTCATAAAGGAAATCCAAAGGCCCACATTGATTTTGAGCCATAATAAGACCTTGGCGGCACAGTTATACAGTGAATTTAAGTCTTTCTTCCCCCATAACGCCGTAGAATATTTCGTTTCTTATTACGATTATTACCAACCGGAAGCTTACCTACCTACCTCGGATACCTATATAGAAAAAGACTTGGCAATAAATGAAGAGATTGATAAACTTCGTTTACGTGCTACGGCCTCCCTGTTGTCGGGAAGAAAAGACGTGATAGTCATTTCTTCTGTTTCTTGTTTGTATGGTATGGCTGACCCGACGGCCTTTGCCGAGAGGGTGACTTTTCTTAAAAGAGGCATGGTCATCAACCGCGACGTCCTGTTGCGTCGTTTTGTAGATGCCTTATATACGAATAATAAAATAGATTTCCACAGTGGTACTTTCCGGGTGAATGGCGATACGGTAGACATTTTTCCGGCCATAGAATCGTTTGATGGGCTGGCTTATCGCATTGAGTTTTGGGGTGATGAGATAGAACGTATATCTTCGTTTAACCCGGTGACCGGGCAGGAAATCGATGAGCAGGAGGAGTTAAATATTTATCCTACCAATCTCTTTGTCACCACACAGGATCGTTTGCATTCGGCCATCGGGCAGATTGATGTCGATCTGGGTACCCAGGTGGAGTATTTCAAGCAGATAGGTAAACCTTTTGAAGCCAAGCGGCTTTATGAGCGGGTGACATTCGATCTGGAGATGATCCGGGAACTGGGGCATTGTTCCGGCATAGAGAATTATTCCCGTTACTTTGATGGACGGGCTGCCGGGGAACGCCCATACTGTCTGTTGGATTATTTCCCGGATGACTTTCTCTTGGTCGTGGACGAAAGCCACGTGACGATTCCACAAATACGTGCGATGTACGGCGGAGATTATTCCCGCAAAAAGAACCTGGTCGAATATGGTTTCCGTCTGCAGGCTGCGATGGACAACCGCCCGCTTACCTTTGACGAGTTTGAGTCGTTGACGCATCTGGCTATTTATGTGAGTGCTACACCGGCAGATTATGAGTTGATAAAAAGTGAAGGGGTTGTGGTCGATCAGCTGATCCGCCCTACCGGCCTTTTGGATCCTATTATCGATGTACGTCCGAGCTTGAATCAGATAGATGATTTGATGGAAGAGATCACCCAACGTACGGCATTGAATGAACGGGTGTTGGTGACCACCTTGACCAAGCGTATGGCCGAGGAGCTTACTTCTTATCTGACCCGTATGGGAATCCGGTGTAATTATATACACAGTGATGTGGATACGTTAGACCGGGTAAAAATTATGGATGATCTGCGAAAAGGTTTATTCGATGTCTTGATCGGAGTAAACTTATTACGTGAGGGACTTGATTTACCGGAGGTCTCTCTGGTGGCTATTCTGGATGCGGATAAGGAAGGATTCTTGCGTTCCCACCGTTCATTGACACAGACGGCCGGTCGTGCCGCGCGTAATATTCATGGCAAGGTCATATTCTATGCCGATAAAATCACAGAGAGTATGCGACTGACCATAGAGGAAACCAATAGGCGGCGTGAAAAGCAGTTGGCTTACAATGAATTACATGGGATTACACCGAAACAAATCGTTAAGACCAGTGTTTCTCTATTGGGAGAAAAGCAATCTTCTATTCTCGAGGCCAATGCCTACGTGGAGCCGGAAGCCAGCCTGGTAGCCGATCCGGTGGTTCAGTATATGAATCGTACACAGCTTGAAAAGGCTATAGACCGTACGAAGAAGTTGATGACGGAAGCAGCCAAGAAACTGGAATTTATAGAGGCCGCCCAATACCGCGATGAATTGATCAAGTTGCAGGATCTGTTAAAGACAAAGGAATAAAAACGGTTTATAATAAACGATTCTCTATGTATCTAAAGCTGTATATCTTTCTCCCTTTTCTTCTCTTCCTTTCCTTTTTTTGTGGAAAAGCACATGCGGTTGCCTATAAGGAAGAAGATCGTATCCTTTTTGAGCGTTATCTGTTGGCAATGGAATCGAAAAAGGCACTACCTACGGCCGATTTGCTTCTGGAGACAGCTCGTTTCTTTCTGGGAACTCCTTATGTGGCCTCTACCTTGGAAAAGGAGCCGGAGGAGTTGGTTGTCAACCTGCGGGAAATGGATTGTATTACTTTCGTGGAGAACGTCATCAGCCTGACCCGGACATTGCAGGAAGAATATCCTTCTTTTGAACGGTTCTGCTTTCACTTGCAACAATTACGTTACCGCCAAGGACGTATTACGGATTATACCGATCGTCTGCATTATACGACCGACTGGATGTATGAGAATGAAAGACGAGGCATTTTTCGAGATGTTACAAAGGAAGTGGGAGGGGAGGTTTTGCCCTTGCGGCTTTCTTTTATGTCAACCCATCCGGGAAGTTATCGCCCCTTGAAGAATGCTCCCGATAAAGTTGAGAGAATGGCCCGGATAGAAAAAGAGATCAGTCGGCGTACCTATTATTTTATTCCGAAAGACAGGATAGAGGCGTTGGCCGATTCCATACAAAAGGCGGATATTGTCGGTTTTGTGACTACAATAGATGGATTGGATCTTTCTCATGTCGGCATTATTTACAGAGAGGGGGATAAACTTACTTTTATGCATGCTTCTTCTGTAGCCCGAAAGGTGATCGTGAATGAAGAGTCGTTAATCGAGTATACCCAACGTATACAATCGAATAAAGGAATTATGCTCTTGCGCCTGCCTCTCTCTACTCTATCTCAAAAGTAAACCGAAGCCCTATATTGTCGTACTTGCCTTTATTGAATCCGGCGAATAAGGCAATATTGAATACCTGATTACCCAAACCATACCCTACCTCCGTATAACAGGGAAGTGCCGGTGTCCACAACTGCCCCAGATAACACCGTTCGGATAATACATAACGGGACGCATTTTTATTCAATAATTGCATAAGAATAAACGGGCTTTCGTACATCAGATGAGCCTGTACATACTTGTCTGAGGCGTTGAACCATTCCCTTTTTAAGGTATGAAAAACACCGCCTATTCTCTCATCCCATGATTCGGGGAAGTTACGACGGGCGAAGTACCGGAACTCCGCAAAATAGAGTGATTTCTTGCGTGTGTAGAAACCTCCGCTCAAGTGGTAATTGAAGCGTTGGGTGAGTCCTAAGTTCAGGCTCTGGTGTATGTCTCCTTCCACACGCCCATAATTTCCGGAACTTTGAAGGATATTGGGTATGCCTTGGGCAATTTCAATGGATATTGTCGGATAATAGGAATAGACATATTCTTTTCTCTTTCCATTCATCCGGTAAAATTGGCGGGGGGTATAGGTGAAATAGATAGCCGGAGTAAAATCATAAAAGGTTTCGGTTATTAAATCCTCAATTTCCTCTCCGGGATCAACCTGTGTCTGAGGCTTCACGGGGCTACGACGGTGGAAAGCCACACTGCTTCCGAATTGTAATCCATTCGATATCTCGATGCAGTTGTGTAAGTCTACATAATGATGTTTGTAATACTTCAGGTTTAATGCATCAAAGTTAAAAGATGAATCTTGTAAATGTGCATTGATATCTTGCATCATCCGCGAGGAGTAGGTCTGATTATCATTGGCCAATAAGAGCTGCACTGTCCCTTTTTTTTCCGGTTTATAATTCCATTCCGTCTGTAATTTATAGAATATCTCTTTGCGTTTGAAGACAAAACCAATCTCCGGCTTGATCGTTAGTTGTTTCTCGTTTTTAAATGTTTTGGTTATACGCAAGCGTTGTTTATACGTTATCCCGTTTCGCGATGAATACCCCAATTGCAGGGGATTCAGAATGCCCGAATACCGGATACGCGTGGAGGGGGAGGTGTAGTTTATATTGCTGGTGAGTTGTTCGGTTAACTTCAGGTAATCTATCGTCTCGGTAGTATCCTTCTCTCCTTTTTTCCGTGTGGGGTAATGGATTTCATATATTCTCTTTTCCTTTTCAGTCAATGGAATGTCTCTTGTTCTATTCCAAAAGGCAGTATCTTGCGTATGAAGAACAGGGTCTGTTGACAGGCTATAATAATGCGTCAGATCCAAAGGTTTCCATTCCCGTTTGGCTCCTTTGACTTTTTCTTTCTTTTCTGTCCATTCCACCTCTTTGTAATGAAAGGATGAATGGTATGTCGATTCAACTCTGTTGCCCAATACATTGTAACACAGGTGTAGGTCGACTTTGTTGGGCAGAATAAGCTGACCGTATGCATGCCCCAGCTCCATATGCATATCAAATGCCGCAAAGTCTACGCGACCCACGACATGGATTTTTTCAATTCTCCATTCGTCTTCTTTGATATATAAATCTCCACTTAGCAGTCTTTGGCTTACTTGTTTCGGCAGGAAACGGATCTTAAAGATCCTGCTTTCTCCCACCTCCTCTATTGCCTCCAGGTTAAACGTATAAAAACGAGTCGCTTTCTCTCCTACAGGCGTTAGGATGGATTCGTCGTATACCGTAGGGGAGTATATATTGAAATTGAGAAAAGAAAGAATCTCCTGTTGCTTTTTTTCGTTCGGAATCGTATTGCCATGAATGGCTTTTAAATTGTGCTTGTATATATTCGGAGCATCATATTCCGACTCACTCATAATTTCAAAGATTATATTTTTTTTGTGCCTGTCGACCGGAAACAGATGGTGGGCAAAGAGAATCAAGCGGTTACTTTTTATGATCTCCGTTTCTCCTTTGATGTATACATCGGCTTTATAACGGGATATGGCATCGGCGTATAAGGAGGCATTCTCCATTACGTATCGCATGATAGAATCTGCCTGGGAGCGGGATTCTTCTGTGGGCTGTGTAAAGACCAAAGATATATCCTCATAAGATACTGACGTTTTGGCGGCGGAACTTATGGCGATCAACAGGAATAATATAATACAATTTATCTTGTTCAAGAGTGAAACGGTCTTTGTATACAAAAATACAAAATTTGCTCCGCAAATGCGTTAAATGTGTAGTACTCTTTTAATAATTCCGCAAAAATGCCTGCTGGAATTGAAAGATATATTGTATATTTGTGCTTCATAAGTATGTTATATAACAGTCGTGGTAAAACAGCAACATATAGAAGTCGATATTTCGGCTAGTTTATCAGAAGTATGGAGAGTTCTTAACGACAAAGAGCGGGAAGTTCTCCGAGAGAATTCGACGATCCAGCAATTCAAACGGAACGAGTTGATCTATTGCGAGGGCGACGAACCAAAGGACATGATGTGCTTATTAAAAGGCAAGGTGAAAATATTTAAAGAAGGGGTAGGAGGCAGAAGCCAGATCATCCGGATGATCAAACCTGTACAGTATTTTGGATACCGGGCGAATTTTGCACAGGAAAATTATCTGACGAATGCCTCCGCGTTTGAAGCCTCTGTTGTTTGCTTGATACCGATGGCTGTTGTCACAGAACTATTAATGGGTAATCCGCATCTGGCCATGTTCTTTATTCGCCAACTCTCCGTAGACTTGGGCGTGGCAGATGAACGCACGGTGAATCTGACACAAAAACATATCCGGGGACGTTTGGCCGAATCTTTATTATTCCTCAAAGATAGTTATGGACTGGAAGAGGATGGGGCTACGCTGAGTATTTACCTGGCACGTGAGGATTTAGCCAATTTGTCCAATATGACCACCTCCAATGCGATCCGTACATTATCCACCTTTGTGGCCGAACATATCATTGCCTTAGATGGTCGCAAGATTAAATTGATTGACGAGGAACGATTGAAAAAGATCAGTAAAATGGGATAAACTTCAAAAAAAGAACAATACGAGAAGAGGGAGCTTTCAATAGAAGGTTCCCTCTTTTTGTGATTGACACTATAAGAGGATATGGATAGGGGAGAATCTCGGCGTGATCCTGTATTTTTTACCGGGGAAATTCTATTGCCGATGGGCATCGGCAATATTGACGAAGCTGTTCAGCAATATTGCCGAAGCGCATCGGCAATGTTGCCGATGCCCATCGGCAACAGAATAATCCTTGTTTGGAAATCCGCATATCCCGTGATCTGGGACCATCCCGTATATTTCTCCTTTCCATCCTTCCTGCCAATGAATAGACGCGATTGAAATAAAATGATATATTTGTTCTCATAAACATAAACCACAATGCGCATAACTCATTTTTCTTTCTTAATCGTCATTTTCTTTATTTTTTCATTCATCTCTTGTACGGATCATGTTCCAACCCAGGCACTGTTAGACCGGGCAGAAAGGTTTATGTATACACATCCCGACAGTGCCCTCCGGATATTGGAGCAGGATATTGAATCCCAACGACTGTCTTCCCGCCAACATGCCGACTGGTGCCTCTTGCTTACACAAGCCCAGGATAGAAACTATAAGGAACATACGACCGATTCGGTTATCCGGATAGCTGTTGATTATTACCTCAAACATGAAAATCCGGAACGGTTGATGATGGCGTATTATTATTATGGTCGGATATTGCAGGATGTAGGGGATGCTTTGCAAGCGCAAAATTACTATCTTAAAGCCTTAGAATATGGAAAAAACTCCGATAATACGGCTGTTTTATTACGCATTTGTAATACATTGGGAATGCTTTATTGCAAACAAGAAGCGTATGAATTAGCCATTCCTCATTTCAAACAGGCTCTGTCTCATATCGAAGTGTTGGGAGACTCTGTCTATCGATCTTTTTCTCTTAGGAATATAGGACGTGTCTACAGGCAATTAGATAGTATAGAATTGTCTATTCGATATTATAAAGAAGCATTGAATTATGCAAATGCCTATAGCAGTCCGTCCATTTTGTTGGAATTGGGGAGCAATTATACAGAAGTAGAGAAATATGATACAGCCTACATTTTTCTACAACAAGCTCTATCTCTTTCTGTAGATTCGATGGATTATTTTCCAGCTTGTTTAACCTTAGGCGAATATTTCACTCAAATAGGTAAGGTTGATTCAGCAATGTATTATTTAAATGAGAGCAAAAGAAGTCACATAGTAAATACAGAGGCGGCTTCGTACTTTTATTTAGCAAAAATTGCACGCAGAAAATATCAATATGAAGAGATGCTTTTGTTAAATGATAAATATGACGAATTGCGTGATACAATTACGAATCAAAATCATGCGGAATCCATCCGTCGTATGCAACATCTTTACAATTATAAATGGGTTGAACAAGAAGCCGATTTATATAAACTAAAACATATAGCGAACCAGAGGAAAATTTACATATTGGTACTTTCTACGCTATGGATACTTTTTCTTTGTTCTTTCTTTTTCATTTACCTTCATCGCAGACAAAAAAAGTGGATAATACAATATAAGAATCTACTTCATTCCTTAGAAGATAGCCAGTTGCGAAAAGAAACCAACGAAAAGCGAATCAAAGAATTGGAAAAAGAACTCATCACTTCCAAAGGTACTGAAGCAGAACTGTTGTCAATAGAAATGCAAATATTGGAACACAATAATCAACAATTAGATCAGGAAAAAGAAGAGAGGGAGAAATTGAATCAAATATTTCATAAAAGCGATATTTATAATTTGTATCACTCCAATAATCGATTAGGAGAGATAACAGAAGAGCATAAAGAAAAACTTATTCAAACCATCGATAAAATATACCCGGAGTTTCGAAAAAAGATAAAAAATATCATTCCTAAAATCACCCCCAAGGAGATAGAGCTTTGCTATTATATGAAAGCTGATATTATACAAACGGATATAAGTAAACTAACCTCTG
The DNA here is from genome assembly GCF_010500925.1 of Parabacteroides sp. 52. Taxonomy (GTDB): domain Bacteria; phylum Bacteroidota; class Bacteroidia; order Bacteroidales; family Tannerellaceae; genus QVMG01. The sequence continues at coordinate 510,042 of NZ_QVMG01000001.1, read as the reverse complement.
AATCTGCAGCCAATATAGGTATGCGACAAAAAAGGTTGTATGAAAAGATGAAAAAACGAGGAATATCCCTTCCGGATCTTAAAAGTGTAGTTAGTGCACTTTGTTAAAAGACAGAAGTTTACGAACCTGTTAATGTTGTTGTTAATACGAAGGTCTTCTTTTTTTCTTGTTTTTTTATCTAATTGATTAGGTTTGCAGGTATAACAAAGTGTATCTATTTAAATCTAAATTGTCATGATAAAGAAAACAAAAACTCTATCTCTTTTTTTATTCATCTTATTTATTAGTTTATTTACCAATCAATCTGTTTTAGCGGATAAAATACCAGTAACAGGTCAGTGGAATGAAAAGGATATACGTTCTTTCTCTTCGACTCCCCCTGAAGTATATTTAGAAAATAACCAACTGTCAGTCAATTTTCCGAATCTGCTATTTAATCTGACTGTCACTATTCAGGATGTAGAAGGAAATACGATTTTTAGTGATTGTATATCCGCTTGTAGCAGACAATATTCCTATGTACTACCTGTTAGCCTAGATAAGGGAACATATACAATTATTATTTCCCATGCTTTGGGAAAATTATCCGGCCCTTTTGAGATAGAATAAGATATAGTACAAACAATAGCCATAAACAGCTCGTTTTTTCTTCCTTAATCCTTATCGTTTGAGCTGTTTATGCTGTTGTTTCAATATAGATGTATAACAACTTTTCTTTTGTATACTCTGTAAAAAGTAATGAAGTTAAAGAAAATAGAGGTTGGGTAACGTATTTCAGATAAATAAAAATGAAAATTTCAGATAATCCTATACTATCTATAGTACTACCTGTCTATAATATGGAACGGTTTGTTGGAGATGCTATCAATAGTATCCTTAATCAGGCATTCTATGACTTTGAACTGATTCTTATTGATGATGCATCGACCGATAACTCTTTAAATAGAATACAATCGTTTAAAGATAATCGTATTAGAATCTTCTGCAACAAACAAAATCAGGGAAATTATCCTTCCCGGAATTTGGGTGCCCAAAAAGCAAGAGGGAAATATATTGCCGTAATGGATGCCGATGATATTGCTCTACCGGATCGTTTGAAGCAACAATTCGACTACCTGGAGGAACACCCGGATCTATTAGCCGTTGGCTGTCAGTTTGATTTTATAGGGTTGAATTATAAAAAAGAGAATCCGCTTGGGTATGAAGATGTTTGTGCCGGACTACTGCAGGATAATTGTGTGTTACATCCCTCTTTGTTGATACGCGCAGAAGCATTTCGTCAACTCAATGGATACAATGAGATTTACCGGTATGCTTCGGACTATGATTTATTGTGCCGGTTGAGCCTGTTGGGTAAGATTGAAAACCTGCCGGGTTGTTATATGTCTTACCGCTGGCACGAAGACCAGATCTCCCAAAAACAATTGCTGCAACAAAAAGAATACGCCAATCAAATCCGGCAAAATTACCAGATCACGTATATTAATTCCCATAAATGGAAAGTAATAGATCACATAACCACAAATGAAACCGGACATGCACGTATGGGGGAAGTAATCGGCCTGTATGTGATGTCAAAGAAATACCCGGATAAAGATTTTGAAGACCGAGCCGATAAACTGTTGGATGAAATATTCAATAATATCAGTTATTCAACGCCAGTTTGTATTAAAAATGGCCTTCTGGGTATAGGGTGTGGTTTGATCTGGCTATTGAGAAACGGATTTGTAGAGGGTGATGAAGATGAAGTTTTGGGGGAGATTGATTCTCATGTGCTTTATACCATTAATTATAAAAGAGAAAAGGATACAATCAATTGGGCAGGCTTGTTCTATTACCTGCGCAGACGCATCTCAAAAGTTGGCAGGCAGCTGTCACTGTTGAAAAACAAGCAAAGTATGCTCTATTTGTTAGACTGTTATGAACGACATATGCAATTCATGTCTATTATTGTTCATGAACCAGGCGTACATGCAGAACTGGAAGCCCTGTTGCAAATGCACCTGTTTGAAAACAAGGTTCAAAAGCTCCTGTCCCCCTCAAAAAAAACAAAGCCGGTATACCCGAAAATTGAAACAGGAGATGACCCTTTGGTAACTTTTATTATTCCTGTCCGCATAGATTCGGAGGAGCGATTGCAAAACCTCTCTGTTGTTGTCGATTATTTATCTGTTATCGATAAATCCCGTATTATTATTCTGGAGGGAGACGGTAAATCCCGTATCACCGAAAAGAATTCAGCCCGGAATATTCAATATTATTTTATAGAAGATCCTGGCAAAGTGTTCCACCGTACACAATATATCAATCTCCTGTTGCAAATGGTAGAAACACCCATTGTCGGTGTATGGGATACGGATGTAATCCTTCCAGTAGAACAGATTGAAAGTTCGATCCGGGAGATAAAAGAAGGAAAGGCGGCAATAAGTTTTCCTTACGACGGACGTTTTTATGATGTGTCTCCCCCTATTAGTCAGTCATTCCGAGAAGAACGGTCTATGAAGCTTTTAGAAGAAGCAGAAAGGGAGATGACTCTTAAGCTTTCCTTTGGTACCTATTCGGTAGGTGGTGCTTTTCTGGTAAAAAAAGAAGTATATTTAAACTGTGGGGGAGAGAATGAAGCGTTTTACGGCTGGGGAGCAGAAGATATGGAACGGGTAAAACGTATGGAGGCCTTTGGACATCCTATCCATCGGACCGAAGGGGCGTTGTTTCATTTATCGCATCCAAGAGTGAATTCTCATTATATTGATAAAAATACACAGTTGAAAAGCCTGCAGGAATTGATAAAGATTATCAACCTGTCAGAAAAAGAGATTCAAGAATATATAGCAACATGGGAATGGGGTTTATTTCCTGCATTTGTATAATGTCAAATTGAACAAGATGAAATCGGAACAAATACAAACAAAAACAGAAAAAGATGAAATGCTCTTACGTATTGCCCGCCATCTGATATTGAATGCCAGTTTTCTAACAGACTTGGGACTTTATCATGGAAAGATGGGAATCGTACTTTTCTTTGCTCATTATGCTCGGTATACAGGAGAAACAATCTATGATGAATTTGCCGGTGAGTTATTGGATGAGATTTTTCAGGAAATTCATGATGAAATACCTATCAACTTTGAATCGGGTCTTTGCGGAATTGGCTGGGGTTTAGAATATCTATTGGAAAACGGTTTTATGGAAGGGGATTCGGATGAAATTCTTTTTGAAATCGACCAGAAGGTTATGGAAAAAGATATCCAAAGAGTGAAAGACCAAAGTATTAAAACCGGATTGGAAGGGATATATTACTATGTCAACAAACGGTTACATTCAAAAAACAGAAATAAAGCAACAATTCCTTTCGATAGAAGCTATCTGGAAGATTGGGTAGAGATAGGAAAAAAGTTCGTTGTGCCTGAAGATAAGGTTTTGTTGTCAGATATTATTGGTGAATTGCCAGAGGGAGATTCTATTACAGAATGGCAGTTGGGATTAGAGAGAGGCTGTGCAGGGTATTGTTTTAAAAAGATAATCTTATGAAGTATATCTATCTTTTTAATAAACAAAGTCTGGCATCAGCAAGTGGTGTGGGTACCTATATCAACCAGATTAAAGAGATTATATTAGGGATGAATGATGTGAAGTTGAATATAGTCAACTATAATCTTGGTGTTAATGAGTTTTCTGTTATACATGAGGGTGTCGTTTCTGTATATAACTTTCCAGTGAATGGGGATATAACATTATTTTCAAAAGAAAGAAAACAGATGCGTAATCTCTGGTATATTTTGTTCTCTTATATCAAAATAAACGAAACGGATAAATTGATTTTCCACTTTAATTATTATCCGGATACCCATTTAGTTCCTTTTGTAAAAGAGAAGTTTCCCTTTGCCAAAACTCTTTTCACTATCCACTATTCAGATTGGGGACTATTATTAGAAGGAAATACTTCTTATTTCAGAAGGATTATACAATCGACACCTCCGTCAGAAAGGAAAGACGAACAAAATATCTATAATCTTTACAAGCGCGATAAAGAGGTCTTTGCGAAAGTTGACCATATTATAAGTCTTTGCCGGTATACTCAATCTATTTTGGAAGAAGAGTATCGGATCAATGCCGATAAAATTAGTTTAATCCCCAATGGGCTAAAAGATGAAAGGATAATCCTAACTGATCAAGAGAGAAAAAGGATTAGAAAAGAATGGAATATAGCGGAAGATGAAAAGGTTATTCTTTTTGTTGGCAGATTAGAAAAGTTAAAAGGATTAGATGAACTAATCTCTGCTTTTAAAGTACTTCATCAAACAGAGCCCAATATACGCTTGTTAGTTGTGGGTGATGGTATTGCTTCAACCTATATATTACAGGCAAAAAAACATACTTCGAAAATATCCTTTCTTGGAAGATTATCAAAAGAAGAACTGTTTGGATTGTACCAAATCGCTGATGTGGGTGTCCTCCCTTCTAAAAATGAGCAATGCAGTTATGTGGCTATTGAAATGATGATGTTTGATATTCCCTTGGTCCTTTCTTCTACTTCCGGCCTGAAGGAGATGTGTGATCATGCGGAAATAGTAGAGATTGTTGAGAAAGAAGAAAGCGTTTATCTCTCTCCTGAAAAACTATCTAAAGCGATTAAAAAGCAATTAGAAAATCCTATCCGGGAAACAAGAAGAGATTACGAAGAGAAATATACTTTAGAAATAATGTCTCATAATATGTACAACCTGTATAACTCTTTATTTACTAAATAAAATGATACGAATCGAACAAAATATAGTTGCCCAGTTTCTGGATTTACTGAAAATAAAACATACTGCCGACTATTCCAACAAACTATTTGAGGAACATCCCCACCGGAATAACCTCTATGGATTATCTTCTATGTTGTCAGCTTATAGTGTAGAAAATGTTGCCGTACGATTAGAAAAAGACCCGGCAGCATTACTGGAACTAGAAGCACCTTTCTTGGCTTATGCCGGAAATGACTTTGCCCTTGTTTACCGGATTACACCCGATAAGGTTAGTTATTACTGGCGTGAAAAGGATATTAGTGTCTCTATGGATAAATTCCTGAAGTTATGGTCAGGAGTTGTATTGCTTGCTGAAACAAACGAAAATTCTATTGAACCTAACTATAAGTCAAACCGTAAAAAAGAATTATTCCATATAGGCGAAAAAGGAATCCTGTTTTTTGCTGTTCTATTGTTGTTGGGGGTTATGGGTTTTGGTTCTGGTATCCAGCAACAGATAGGCTACTTAACTTCATTAGCTATTAATATTGCCGGAGTATATATCAGCTACCTGTTGCTTTTGAAACAAATACATATACATAGTAGCTCTGCCGATAAATTATGTTCCTTGTTTCTAAAACAGGGTGACTGTAATAATATCTTAGATACGGATGCTGCTAAGTTCTTAGGTCTGTTTAGTTGGAGTGAGATAGGACTCGGATACTTTACGGCAAATATCATAATTATCCTTTGTTTTCCCAACTTGTATCCCTATTTAGCTATTATCAATATTCTGGCCTTACCCTATACAGTATGGAGCATCTGGTATCAGGCAAAGGTAGCGAAGCAATGGTGTGTATTATGTGTGATCGTACAGGTTTTATTATGGTTGTTATTTGTGAATAATCTTTTATTTGGCTATATCGGGATACCAACGATTCGAATGACAGATATTCTGATAACCGGATGTTTATATGTGATACCTGTATTTGTATTAAACATACTTATACCTTTTTTGACAAAAATAAAGGAATTATCCCGGGTAACCCAGCAACTTAATAGCCTGAAAGCGGATGAAACTATCTTCAATAGCCTGTTAAAACAACAACCCTATTACGAAATAGATAACTCAATAGGTTTATTATGGGGCAATCCGGAAGCCACAAACAGGATAACGGTTATTACAAATCCCCATTGTAATCCTTGTGCAAAGATGCATAAGAGATTAGAGAAGCTACTGAAAGATACACAGAATGGATATTGTATTCAGTATATACTATCCTCTTTTAATGAAGAATTGGAAGAAAGCAGCCGGTTGTTTGTTGCGATGTATCAAAAGGAGAACATGGACGGCTTCCTCATATTTTTAGATAAATGGTATAAGGAAGGTAAGAATAACTATAAAGAGTTTTACAAAACATATCCATATGACAACGACAACAAACAAGTAAAGGAAGAGCATGACAGACAAAAGGAGTGGTTAGGAACTACTCCAATAAGGGCTACTCCTACGGTTCTGTTTAATGGATATGAGTTGACGGATAAATACAGGATAGAAGATCTGGTATTCTTCGCAACAAAATAAGAGTTAAAAGACATTTCATTGCTATATTTGCGATAGGGCAATGGAGTAGTCAAAATAATAATCTATCGCAACAATTTAAATTTAGTTTGTTATGAAAAAGTTAGAAAAAATGACTCTGCAAAAGAAAGCAGAAGTATTAAATGAACAAGAAATGAAGATGGTTGTGGGAGGGTATGATTCTACAGATTCTTGTTCAGGTCCTGATGGTGAAGGCAAGTGTAATGGTTCTTGCTTACCTCATCCAATGGGAGGGGGATCTAGAAATTGTGAAAAAGATGTAACTCATGTTACCGGTAAACCGTCAATAGCTATTTGTATGTGCAAATAAATTGACTTTAGCTACTAAAAAGAGGGAGTGTTCCGTGTTTTTTACTAAAATGTCTCTCCTTCTTTGTTTTAATTATTTTTTTTTTGATAATTTCGAAAAATATTTGTCATTTATACACTATACAATTACAATAATATGCTCTATTTAATATTTTATATCTCTCTTTGGTTGAGTGAATCATATAGTATTGTTGATGACTCGTCGTTTGATATGCCGCTTGTGCATGTTGTGGATAGCATCCATCCGAAAGAAGCCATTAAAACCGGAAGGTGGTTTTTGGAAGGAAGGGAATTAACAAGACAAGAAGGAGTTGATTTGTATTACGAGTATAAAATAGCTTGTGTTATTGAAGATTCTCCCAAACAAGCTGTGTTTAAGTATGGTGAAAAGGCGCGGAATGGGATAGCTGTTTGTGTCTGGTATAATAAAGAAGGAAAATGAGGAAGATATATATACTTTTGTTTGTTTGGTTAATATTTAATACTGTTTATGCCCAAAACAAGCCTTTTGCGATTAAGGGAAACACCCCTTTGCATTTGAACGATAGTTCAGTGATGTTATTTACTTTTTGCAAAGATGAGGTAATGACAATTGACACAGCAGTCATTACAGATGGGAAATTCTACTTTGAAGGTGCCAGTTGGGAAGAAGAGTTCTCTATACTCACAACAGGCAATTATCCGTACACTGTCCGGTCTGCACGATTAGTGCTTGAACCGGGAACTATCAATGTATACCTTGATAAGGTATCTTCTATTCATGGGACTCCGCTTAATGATACTTACCAGGGTTATCTGAGTGGAATAGCAATGAGAGGAGAACTGCTGAAGAAAATAGAAAATAAAAAATTAAATAATTTGCCAGCTGACAGCCTAGAAAAAGAACTTGACAAATATCCAGTCTATAGTGAATTTGCAAAAAATAATATCGGAAACGTGTTGGGAAAGGAGATGTTCAGGGAATATTGTGAAGCTATGTGGTATGGTGAGTTTCTTGAAATATATGAACTGGCAGATGAGCAGCTTCGGGCAGAAGTTAAAATATCTGCATGTTATGAGAAAAAAATAGAAAACAAAAGGAATGATGAAGAAAAGAAAAAGTTGGAGGGCAGTCAAATATTAGACTTTTTGTTAAATACTCCGGATGGGAAACTAAAGAAGCTTTCCGATTACCTAGTTGATTCGGAATATGTCATATTTGATTTTTGGGCTTCCTGGTGTGCTCCGTGTGTCAGAGATTTTAAGTATCTCAAGGAGATCTATGCCAAGTATAAAGCAAAAGGGGTCGAAATAGTAGGAGTGTCGTTTGATACAAAAGAAAAAGAATGGAAGAATGCTATCAAGAAGCATGAATTGATATGGCCACAGTTGTCAAATCTGGATGGTGGTGTGGATATTATGCAAGCCTATTTCATGCCCGGCATACCCTTTACTGTCGTAGTAAATAAAGAAGGAACGATTGTTTTTATTGGTTATCCTGCGCAATATCTAATACAGTTGATGGATTATGTGCTTGAATAGAAGAAAATAGTTGTAGTCAACTTCTCTTTGGATGGTCACGCTCGATTTATAAATATAGAACATCTTAGCATATATCAAGCAGGCTTGGCGCTGTGCTCAACATTTGTAGAAAACAATAATCTAATACCTCGAATGCCCTATAAAAAACTAAATATCTCTTTCCCTCACTACCGTCAATTAGACGTCATGGACTGCGGCCCTACCTGCCTTCGCATGGTTGCCAAGCATTACGGCCGCACTTATTCCTTGCAATCCCTGCGTGAGAAGTCTTTTATCACCCGTGCAGGTGTATCCATGCTTGGTATCAGCGAAGCTGCTGAGTCGATAGGCTTCCGTACGACAGGGGTGAAAATAAGTTTGGAGCAGTTGAAAACGGAGGTGCCGCTTCCCTGCATCCTTCATTGGAATCAGAATCATTTTGTGGTGTTATATAAGATCAGTCCCTTCCAACCTCCCCGAGGGGAAGGAGTTCTAAGGCACATATCCTCTTTTCTTTTTTTTCTCCTTCCCTTGAGGGAGGTCGGGAGGGGCCGTCTCTTCCATATCGCCGACCCAGCCTCCAAACTAATCACCTACACCGAAGAGGAGTTTAGCCGTTGCTGGCTCTCAACCAAAAGCGGGGAGGAGGAGAAAGGTACAGCCCTGTTATTAGAACCCGGTCCTGACTTTTATGAGATGGAAGAGGAGAAAGAGACTCGCCGCCGCGGTTTGTCTTTCTTTTTCCGTTACCTATTACCCTATAAAAAGGAGTTCCTGCAACTGATCCTTGGCATGGTTACCGCCAGTATCCTGCAACTGATCATGCCTTTCCTGACTCAGTCACTGGTAGATACCGGAATACGGGATTCCAACCTGGACTTTATCACACTGATTCTTATCGCCCAACTGGTGATCTTTATTGCTCGGTTGTCGGTTGACTTTATCCGTAGCTGGATACTATTGCATGTAAATACCCGGATCAATATATCCCTGATTTCCGACTTCCTTGCCAAATTAATGCGCCTGCCATTGAAGTTCTTTGACACCAAGATGGTAGGAGATATTATGCAACGCATCGGTGACCACAGCCGTATCGAATCCTTCATGACAGGCTCTTCGATCAATACCCTGTTCTCGTTTGTTAACTTTATCGTATTCGGTTTTGTGCTTGCTTACTATAACCTTACCGTATTGGGCATCTTTCTGCTTGGCAACGGACTCTATGTCGCTTGGGTGCTGGCCTTTATGCGCTACCGTCGGGAACTGGATATCAAACGTTTTGCACAGGCTGCCGGAGAACAGAGTAATCTTTTCCAATTGATCACCGGCATGCAGGAGATCAAACTCAATAACTGTGAAACGGAAAAACGGTGGCAATGGGAACGGATACAGGTGAAACTTTTTAAGATCAGCATCAAAGGCTTGGCTCTCGGACAATACCAACAGTTGGGATCTGCCTTTTTCAGTCAGACAACGAATATCTTTATCTCTTTTATTGCTGCCCGTTCGGTTGTAACCGGAGAGATGACATTGGGTATGATGATGTCACTCACTTATATTGTCGGACAGGTTGCAGCCCCTATCGAACAATTCCTTGGTTTTGCCCGTGCATTTCAGGATGCCAAAATCAGCTTGGAACGTTTAGGGGAGATTCACCAGAAAGAGGATGAAGAACAGATGGCTCAGATAAAAGTAACGACACTGCCGGAAAACCGTTCATTACATATAGAGAACCTGCGGTTCAGTTATGACGGGGCAGACAGGGATTATGTATTGGATGATATCAGCCTGATTATTCCCCAACGTAAAGTAACAGCTATTGTCGGAGCCAGTGGCAGTGGAAAAACGACTTTGGTAAAGTTATTATTGGGCTTTTACGAACCCAATAAAGGGGTTATCAAAGTGGGAGATCTGCCGTTAACCACGATCAATCCCCATGTGTGGCGTGCCCGGAGTGGAGCGGTGATGCAGGACGGATTTATCTTTTCGGATACAATAGCCAAAAATATAGCGGTGGCTGACGAAGTCGTTGACAAAGACAAATTAAAACATGCGGTCACCGTAGCCAATATCCGGGACTTTATTGATACATTACCTTTGGGCTATAATACAAAGATCGGAATGGAAGGGAGTGGGGTCAGTCAGGGACAACGGCAACGGATCTTGATTGCCCGGGCTGTATACAAAGATCCTGAATTTATATTTCTCGATGAAGCAACGAACGCCTTGGATGCCAATAATGAAAAAGAGATAATGGAGCACCTTCATCAGTTTTATATCGGCCGAACGGTAGTCGTAGTCGCTCATCGCCTGAGTACGGTCAAGGATGCGGATAATATTGTTGTGTTGGATAAAGGAAAGATTGCAGAGGAAGGAACACATGCTGAATTGACAGCTAAGCGGGGCATATATTATCAGTTGGTGAAGAACCAACTGGAACTTGGTTCATAAACCAAGTTCCAAATTGACAATTGTCAGTTGACAATGAAAATACATTAAAAATCTATCTTTTGATACTCTTTTAGTTTAAGAAATGACAATTATAGATGGAAGAAAAATATAAAGATATAGAAATTCGCAGTGAAGAGGTGCAGGAAATAATGGGTCAGATACCGGCCTGGATAATCAGGTGTGGAATAACCCTGTTGTTCATTGTTGTACTGGCATTGGTGATAGGTAGTTGTTTCTTTAAATATCCGGATATTATCACGGCGCAGGTTATGGTGACAACAATAAACCCGCCGGCCGCCATTGTGAGCCGGGCATCCGGTAAAATAAAGAAGTTATATGTTTCGGATAAACAGCGAGTGAATCCTGGAGATTACCTGGCGGTAATAGAAAATACAGCCCGTACGGAAGATATATTGCTTTTAAAAAGTTGGATGGATACGGAAGAACCGGAAGTGCACATTCCATCGGAAGCAGCTTTTCCCTTGCAACTGGGCGATATACAGTCTGTTTATATCACCTATTTGAATGCCGCACGGGAATACCGGAATTTTTCTGAGTTAGGATTCTACGAAAAGAAGATTGATTTTCAGCGAAAGCAGATTCATCGCCATGAAGAACATTACGAACGAATGGAACGACAAGCGGAGATAACCGAAGACCAGTTTCGCTTAGCCGGTAACCGATGGGAAAAGGATTCGTTGATGCATCAACGGGGAGGGATATCCGGACCTGAACGGGACAATTCAAAGAGTGCCTACCTGCAAAGCCTGCAGAGTCTGGAATCAGCGAAAGGTGGTTTGGAAAATCAACAGATACAGATAGCCCAGTTAAAAGAAGATTTTCTGAACTTGCAACTGGAAAAATTAGAAAAAGAAGGAAAAATAGCGAATGACTTTAACCATGCCAGGGAACAATTGATAATCGCATGTAGGAATTGGGAATTGCAATACGCTTTATTATCTCCGGTAAAAGGACAGGTCACTTTTACGACTTATTGGAGTGAAAATCATACCATAGGAGGCGGAGAGACGGTTTTTGTGGTCGTTCCGGAAGAGGGACAAGAGATTGTCGGCAAAGCCTTATTGCCGATAGCTCGCAGTGGGAAAGTGAAAGAGGGACAGCGGGTAAACGTGCGTTTTGCCAATTATCCCGACCAGGAATACGGGATGGTAGAGGGAGTAGTGAATAGTATCTCACTGGTCCCTGTGGAGAATAATTATATGATCGGCATATCCTTTCCCAACGGCTTGATGACTAACTACAAGAAAATCCTTCCTTTATCACAGGAAATGACTGGTAGTGCAGATATCATCACCGATGATTTACGGTTGATAGAGCGATTCCTACAGCCGATTAAAAAGATGTTATTTACGAATTAATATAAAACGAAGGAGTTAAAGGAGTCAGAGTAGTCAAAGGAGTCAGAGGTGTTATGCCACAGTTTTACTCCTTAACTACTAAGTCGCGAAGCGACTGATAACTCCTTTGACTACTCTGACTACTTTTACTCCTTTAACTCCTCTGCCTCCTTTCTCCTATTTAAATCGTATCCACTTAGCCATTTCTTTTAGGCTAGGTTTTTTACCGTACATAAGGATACCGACTCTGTAAATCTTTCCTGAAAGCCAGATTATAGCAATGAAAGAAATATAGAGGATGACTACCGAAAGGCATTTTTCCCAAAGCGGTATTTCAAAAGGTATACGTATCATCATGACGATGGGGGAGGTAAAGGGGATCATTGAACACCAGAAGGCGAGCGGTCCATCCGGGTTTTCCATGCTGTAAATACCTGCATACAATGCAAATACAAGGAAAATAGTGATGGGAGCCATAAACTGCTGGGTATCTTCCTGGTTGTCAACGGCAGATCCGATAGCTGCGAATATAGCCGCATACAACATATATCCTCCTATGAAAAAGATGATAAAGTAAGCACCTATTTCAACAAAGTTGATGGTGTTTACCAGGGCAAATATTTCTGCTCCGGGCTGATTGCTCATAGCCGACATATCCATTCCGGTGGCACCCATCTGTAATCCTTGTTGCAGCGCTGCCGGGTCCGCCTGTATACCTCCGGTGAAAAAGAAGCCTCCGATGGTGAATAATACCATGGTCAGTATCCCCCACATAAAGATCTGTGTAAGGCCTACCAATCCGATACCGACGATTTTGCCCATCATCAGTTCAAAAGGACGGACAGAAGAAACCATCACTTCTACGATGCGATTTGTTTTTTCTTCCATAACCCCTTGCATCACCATGGCTCCATAGATAAGGATAAACATATATACGATCATCGTAAAGATCATACCGACCACAGAAGCCACTTTGGCTGAAGATGCTTTTTCTGTTCCGTCGCCACTCCATTTGATCGTTTGCACATCGAAGCTGACTTTGCTTTCCTGAATGATTTCTTTCAGATTAGGGATATCGAAGGTCGCTAGTTTATCGTCTTCCAGTTGCTTGCGTATGGTTCGATTTACCAGGCGGCTTAACTCTGCCGGCACTTGTTTCTCGGAGTAGAGTGTGGCAGCCTTGGGATGTTCCAATAGGTCGGCAGTGATATTCAGGATAGCGAATAATTCTTTATCCGGGTTGGCCCGATAATCGTCCAGGCTTTTTTCACTTTCTATAAAGTGATACGTTTCCGTGTCTTCCAATAGGGGGGCATATTTCCCGGTAGCATCAATAATAGCGATGTTACGAATGTCACTCCCTTTGAGACTAGCCAACCATAAAGGGACAAAAACGATGGCCGCCATCAGGAAGGGCATAAGAAGAGTCAGTATGATAAATGACTTTTTACTTACCCTGTGCAGGTATTCTCTTTTGATTATTAATCCTATCTTACTCATGATTTTTTCGTATTAGCAGCGGATACAACATCTATGAATATATCGTTCATGGAAGGGATTTCTTCGTTGAATGATAAAATCTCGCATTGGGAAGCCAGGGCTCGAAGTAATTCCGAATTACTGATTTCTTTCTCTTTGTGGATACGCAGTTGGGTAATACCATTTTTTCTCTCTTCAGATAAAACACTGCATATATCCGGTAGCGGTTCGTGTCCTGTTTGTATGGATAAATTGAAATTGTTTGTTTTGAAACGATTGCGCACATCCTCTACATCGCCGGACAATATCACTTCCGAACTGTTAATCAGGGCTATCTCATCGCATATTTCTTCTACCGAAGCCATATTATGTGTTGAAAAGATGATAGTGTGCCCAGCCGCTTTGAGTTCCAGGATCTCCTGTTTCAATCGTTCGGCATTGATCGGGTCAAAACCACTGAAGGGTTCATCGAATATCAGCAGTTCCGGTTTGTGTATGACCGTGATGATAAACTGTACTTTCTGTTGCATACCTTTGGATAACTCTTCCAGCTTCTTGTTCCACCAGCGCATGATGTCGAATTTCTCAAACCAGCTGATCAATCGTTCGCGGGCATCGTGGTAAGAGAGTCCTTTCAACTGAGCCAGGTAAATAGCTTGTTCGCTCACTTTCATTTTTTTGTATAACCCGCGTTCTTCCGGCAGATAGCCGATTTGAAAGACGTCTTCCGGTTGTGACTCCCTGCCGTTGAAGCGAACGATTCCACTGTCGGGAGCAGTGATTCGGTTGATAATACGTATTAATGTAGTTTTTCCAGCCCCATTGGGACCTAATAACCCAAAGATTTTACCTTGAGGGACGCGGATGCTCACTTTGTTTAATGCCCTGTGATTGGCAAATTGCTTCACGACGTCCTCGGTTTCTAAAAAATACATAGGCAATTCGTTTTATATTTTTAATATGATTCGTTCTCCCAGTTCTTTGCTGAGGTGATATTTTATTTTATTCAATTGTGTCAGTTCTTGCATGAGTGCGAGGATGCGATCCATATCCTTTGTATATTGTGCGTCTTTAATTTGAGTATGTAAGTCTTTGATACGGTGGTTTATGAAGGCGTCTTTCAATGCGAAAATATCTTTGAGTACCAGTTGTTGCAGTTTGTCTTCTTCTTGTTCCAAAACACGGAATTTGAAATGGTATTTGCTAAGCTGGTATTTGTCACTCATCAGATTGGCTGCCAGTTTGCTGATGGCTGGGTTCGGATGGTGCAGGAAAAAACGATTGGCAACGAAGCCTTCTTCCGTATAATGAGAAACAGCTTCATCCAACATCTCCTTGAACAAAGGGGTCTGAAAGGTAAGGTCATCCTGTGCCAGTTCGTTGTGAATATATTCAATGACCAAGGTCCGCACTTCCTCTCCGCTTTCTTCGTCTTTGTATTTGTATAACTCAAATTCTCCATAACGTACGATATAGCGTAACAAGGCCAACTCATAGACCTCGAATGGAGACCGTTTGGGCGATGGAGGTGGCATTGTAGGTTCTGTTTGTGGGGGCTGAGGGGCATATCCAGTCTCCTCCTGCGGCAAATCTTCCGGTGGAGGAGGCGGAGCATCAGCTCCGGGCATATCGGGTATATTCCCATCCTGTGGGTTATATGCCGGGTAATCTACATAACCGGCCGGGATAGGAGGAGGCAGAGGTGCTGTGGGAGAGGCTGTTTGCGCAGTCCGTTTCTCCTCATTCTGTAAGCGGATCTTATTGACTTCATTGAGTAATACCCTTTCATCGACCTCCAACATACTGCTGCATTCGCGGATATACACCGTCCGTGCAATCGTGTCAGGGATAATAGCTACAGATCGTATAATGTCATTGATAAGAGAGGAGCGTTTGATCGGATCGTTTCCTGCGTCCTCCAATAAGAGTTTGGTCTTGAAGCGGATGAAATCAGTTTCGCTCTTTTGAATAAACTCATTGAAGCCTGTAGCATTATGCTTGCGGGCGTAGGAGTCGGGGTCTTCTCCGTCAGGTAGGAGGACGACTTTGATGTTCATTCCTTCTTCCAAAAGCATATCGATTCCGCGAATAGCCGCTTTGATACCGGCAGCATCTCCGTCATACAAGACTGTGATATTGTTTGTGAAGCGACGAATCAGGCGTATCTGTCCCTGGGTCAATGCGGTACCGGAGGAAGCGACCACATTTTCTATACCTGCCTGGTGCATGGAGATCACATCCGTATATCCTTCCACCAGATAACAACGATCGGCTTTTACGATCGGTTGTTTGGCGAAGAAGATACCATAGAGTTCATTGCTCTTATGATAGATCTCACTCTCCGGGGAGTTGACATATTTGGCTGTCTTTTCATCTTTTTTCAATGTGCGGCCACCAAAGGCAACAACTTTACCACTCAAGGTATGCACTGGGAACATCACCCTGCCGCGGAAACGGTCGTTTACATTTCCGTTATCATAGGCAATAATCAGACCTGTTTTCTCAAGAAACTCTTTTTGATACCCGCTTTTTGTGGCTTCCAGGTATAAAGCATCCCGTTTGTCCAGGCTATAACCCAGTTGAAACTTACGGATGATATCTTCCCGGAAACCTCTTTCCCGGAAATAGCGAAGACCAATATTTTTCCCTTCTTCCTGCTCGTAGAGCTGGGTGCTGAAGTATTGTTGTGCCCAGGTATTAACGATAAGCATACTTTCCCGGTCACTGCGAATCTGCTTTTCCCGGTCGGTCAGTTCTCTTTCCTGTATGTCTATATTGTATTTCTTTCCCAGGTATCGTAAAGCATCGAAATAAGTCATCTGCTCATGTTTCATAATGAAATGAACAGCTGTGCCACCTTCCCCGCAGGCAAAGCATTTGCATATATTCTTGGCTGGTGAAACGTAGAAAGATGGGGTTTTATCGGTATGAAACGGACAGAGCCCTACGTAGTTTACTCCCCGTCGTCTGAGGGTGACAAATTCGGATACCACATCCACAATATTTGCAGCGTCCAGTATCCTATCTATTGTAGGTTGATCAATCATCGGGAACTATTCTTTTAGCGAACACAAATGTAAGGAATATTTCTGTTCCTACAAATGGGTGGACTATGGTGTTAGTTTCCCCGGAAAGGCCTATCTTTGCCGCTGAATAAGAATGACTAATATCGGAACAAAAACGATGAAGAGAATATTCTGTCCGAAATGTGATAATCAACTGACATTTGATGAAACGAAATACCCGGAAGGAAAGGTATTGGCTTTTGTCTGTCCGCAATGTGGCTCCCAGTTTAAAACAAAATTGGGACGAAAAATCATTAAAACCGACACCGGTGAAGAGAAAGAGGTGAAAGAGCCGGACTTTTCCTGTGGATATATAACTGTAATAGAGAATGCTTTCGGATTTAAACAAGAGCTTCCTCTGGTAGAGGGGGATAATGTGATTGGCCGGCGTAATAAGGATACGGAAGGCATAGATGCCCCGATCATCACAAGCGATCCCAGTATGGGGCGTAAACATTGTGTGATTCGTGTAAAAAGGCAGGGAGATGGCTCTTTTATGTATACTTTGCGCGATTTCCCCAGTCTCACGGGTACTTTTCTACGAAACGAATTAGTCGGGAAGAACGAACAGATCCGTATAGGGGAAGGGGCTATTGTCACTCTGGGAGCTACTACTTTCATTTTGCATACGGCCGACGGGGAAGAGTTTTAGTCAATAGATAGAGGTATATAGTTTTTAGTCAATAGAGATTGGTTTAGATGACACAAGTAAATCCGCCGTCGACGAACGCGACGGCTTTTCGTATTTTGATTGCTTTGAGTGTGATTCATTGTATGAATGATGCCTTGCAATCGGTAGTATCCGCTTCTTACCCGTTAATAAAGGATGAACTGGGATTGAGTTTTGCACAGATCGGGATGATCACATTGGTTTATCAGTTTGCCGCTTCCGTCTTTCAACCTTTTGTCGGTCTGTTTTTTGATAAACGTCCTGTTGCCTGGTCTTTGCCTATTGGTATGAGTTTTACCTTAATAGGCTTGATAAGCCTGGCATTTGCCCATACGCTTCCTTGGGTGTTGTCTGCGGTCTTTCTGGTGGGGGTCGGTTCGTCTATCACGCATCCGGAGGCTTCCCGAATCACCTCTTTGGCTTCGGGAGGAAGAAGAGGATTGGCACAATCCGTCTTTCAGGTGGGAGGAAACCTGGGCAGTTCCCTAGGGCCTTTGTTAGTTGCTCTGTTGGTTGCTCCGTATGGAAGAGAAAACATCGGTTATCTTTCTATCCTGGCTTTTATCGCTATTCTGGTGATGATGCCTATCAGTCGTTGGTACAGTCGTTACCTGATACGGGTGAAAAGGGAAGAGGCCGTATCCAAAGTGGCGGTGGAAAGACCGCTTCCGCTGAAACAAACGATTCTTTCTATCGTTATTTTACTTATTCTAATCTTTTCTAAATATGTATATACGGCAAGTTTATCCAGTTATTATACATTTTACCTGATAGAAAAATTTGGTGTTACGATTCAGCAATCGCAATTGTATCTCTTTGTTTATCTGGTAGCTATGGCTATCGGTACGTTCTTGGGTGGACCTGTAGGGGATAAGATCGGAAGAAAGTATGTGATATGGGGTTCTATTCTTGGCGCCGCCCCTTTTACTTTATTGATGCCGCATGTAGGTTTACTCTGGACAGTGGTATTAAGCTTTTTTATCGGACTTATAATATCCTCTGCTTTTCCGGCAATCCTGGTGTATGCCCAGGAACTACTGCCTTATAAACTTGGATTGATATCCGGGCTTTTCTTTGGGCTGGCCTTTGGAATAGCGGGTATAGCCTCTGCCGTATTGGGTAAGTTGGCGGATGTGTATGGGATAGAAGCAGTCTATCACGTGTGCGCCTTTATGCCCTTATTAGGTTTGGTTACCTGGTTCCTGCCGGATCTGAAACATCCCCGGAAATAGATGAATTACCGGTGGATGGGACGGATTGAATATTAATCGTTGGCCATTATCGTTACATATTCAGATTATTCCTTATTTTTGTTGCAATCTATAATATGAAAACAGGATGAGAAGAATATCCCTATTAACAATGATGTGTTGTATAGCCTTTTTGGCAGTGAGTCAAAAGAAAGCTCCCAAATGGATGGAGAAACAGCGCAAAGCAATTATTTCTATTACTACTTATGGAAAAGACAATAAAGTATTACATACCGGTAATGGCTTTTTTATCTCCGAGTCGGGAGAGGCTTTAGCAGGTTACAGTCTTTTTAAAGGAGCTGAGCGTGCCACGGCGACAGATACGGAGGGGAAAACCTATCCGGTAACTACCATAATGGGTGCCGATGGTTTGTATGATGTAATAAAGATACAGGTGCATGTGCCCAAGAAAATACCTTTTTTCTCGTTAGCCACTGAGCCGCTGGCCAATGGAAGCAATGTGTATCTGGTCCTTTTTACAACAGAGAAGACGGCTACATTCAAAGAAGGTACCGTTACGGAAGTAAGTAAACTCAAAGATCCTTATTCTTATTATAAGACATCTATAGCCCTGGAGTCGGCTCAATGGATAAATGCACCTTTGTTGACTGAAGAGGGGCGTGTCGTAGGGCTGATGCAGGAGGATGCTGCCGGAAAGAAAGATGTTTCTTATGCTGTCTCTGCCGGTTATGTCAATAGTTTGGAAGTGAATTCAATGTCTTTATTAAGTGCCACTTATACAGATATCGGTATACGCAAAGCCTGGCCGAAAGAGGTAGAGCAAGCACAGATATCTCTGTTCTTACTCAAAGGGTCACAGGATGCAAAAAACTACCTGGAAACAATCAATGATTTTATCGCTGCATTCCCTCATCATTCCGAAGGATATCAGAGCCGTGCCTCTTTGTATGCCTATAGCCGGGCAGAACTAGCCGGTACACCTGCCGAAGAACAACTCTATTTGGATCGTGCATTGGAAGATCTCAATACGGCAGCCCAGTACATACCTAAGAAAAGTGATGCGTTGTATAACAGAGCCCGTTTGATTTTTGACATCGCCAATGGAGATACTACGATTACGGATAAAAACTGGACCGTAGCTGCTGCCATGACACTATTACAGGAAGCAATCGATGAAGAAGATTCTCCTGTTTATCGTCAGTTGGAAGGAGATATGTTTTTCTCTCTGGGGGCTTATGAACCGGCTTATGAGAGTTATATGAAAGTGACAGAGAGTGATATGGCATCGGCCTCTTCTTATTATCTGGCGGCCAAAGCGAAAGAAAATATTCCCGGAACAAATATCAGTGACATCATTGCTTTATTGGATAAAGCAATTGATATGGGAAAAGAAAATCCAACGGAAGATACGTTTGCTTATTTACTGGAGCGGATTGATTTTAAGATGAAACTGACGTTGTATGAAGAAGCTATAACAGACTATGACCTTTATGCCGAGATGTTAGGCGGCCGTGTAAACCATAGCTTTTATTATTATCGGGAACAGGCAAAGTTCCGTATGGGCGATTTCGCAGGAGCCTTAGCAGATATTCAGGAGGCATTGAAAGCAGTTCCTTTGAATCCGAATTACCTGGCTGAAGAAGCCTCCGTCTATATTCGCCTGGAAAAATACCCGGAAGCCCTGCAGAGTATAGATAAAGCCATAGAGCAAGCGCCTGATTTTGCCTCTTGTTATCGTCTGAAAGGCGTCGCTTATGTACGCACATCCCAAAAGAATAAAGCCTGTGAAGCCTTTCAGAAAGCGCAGGAGTTAGGAGATCCGGTAGTGGCTCGTTTGATAAAGGAACATTGCGGAGAATAATTTACTAGCTGCATTTTCTTTATATGAAGTCTTTCTCCCACATAAACTTGTATCGTATCTATTGACGATCTTGTTGTTTTTCTCAAAAAAAAAGAAGAAACAGGAATATGTGTAACAATTGTTACACATATTCCTGTTTCTTCTTTCTATATTTGCAGCATATAGGATGCGCCTTGGCATAGCTCAAACATGTTTGGCTCTGCATTCGGCTTTCACTATATTCGCCAAGCGAAGCACTTGATTGAAACGCGATGAGAAAACTACTTCATATAATACCCTGGTACTTTGTTGTCCCGCTCTTTATTATAGCCGGGGTGACAGTCGGATTAGGAGGTTACTCCATATATATGTCACGGACTCATTCATATCTTTCCGACGATCCTTCGGCTTGTGTCAATTGTCATATAATGACTCCTTACTATCAATCGTGGATGCATAGTTCCCATCATTTGTGGGCTAACTGCAATGACTGCCACGTACCGCAAGACAATCCATTAAACAAATACGCTTTCAAAGCGATGGACGGTTTGTATCACGCAGCTGTGTTTACCTTTAAAGGAGAGCCGCAGGTTATTCGTCCGCGCGACGCCAGCAAGGAGGTGATTATGAATAACTGTATTCGTTGTCATACGCAGTTGAATACGGAGTTTGTCAATACAGGAATGATAAACTACACACAGGTAAAGGAGGGTAAAGGAAAAGTCTGTTGGGATTGTCACCGGGAGGTACCACATACAGAGGTAAGTAACCTCTCTTCGTCGCCCAACGCTATCGTGCCCTTGCCGCAATCGCCCGTTCCCGACTGGTTAAAGAATATGATGAAAAACAAAAAATAATATCCGATATGTTCAAGAAATTAGCAGAAGCAATCAAGCAAAAGCCTATCATTGGCTGGGGTCTCTTTGCAATCGTAATGGTTGCCGTGTTTGTGTTGGGGCTTTTAGCAGCATCCATCACCGAACGCAGAGCAGAAATAGCCACATTGTATAATAATAAAAAAGTGGATATTTCGGGCATCAATCCCCATAGTGAAGAATGGGGGTTGAACTATCCCCGTGAGTATGACACCTGGAAGAAAACCAAAGAGATGGATTTCCGCAGCAAACATTTGGGTAATACGCCCGAAGATGTACTGGAGAGTCGTCCTGAGATGGTGGTGCTCTGGGCCGGTTATGCTTTCTCTCGGGATTATTCCGCACCACGGGGACATATGTATACCCTGGAAGACATGACGCACACATTGCGTACCGGCACGCCCGATCACGATCATAAAGATATACAGCCGGCTACCTGTTGGACTTGTAAAAGTCCGGATGTACCCCGGATGATGCACGAAGTGGGGATAGAGAACTTCTACAAAGCAAACTGGAGCCAATTCGGCAGTGAGATTGTCAATCCTCTGGGATGTGCCGATTGCCATGATCCGCAAACGATGAACCTGACCATTACCCGTCCGGCACTGATTGAAGCCTTCCAGCGACAAGGCAAAGACATCACGGAGGCTACGCCACAGGAGATGCGTATGCTGGTTTGTGCACAATGTCATGTGGAGTATTATTTCCAAGGCGATGGTAAATACCTGACTTTCCCGTGGGACGGCGGCATGACCGTGGAAGCCATGGAGGAATATTATGATAATGTCGGCTTTACCGACTGGGTGCACGGCTTGAGCAAAACACCGATGTTGAAAGCGCAGCATCCCGACTATGAGATATTCCTATTAGGCCCTCACGCACAGAGAGGATTGTCGTGCGCCGATTGCCATATGCCGTATATGTCTGAAGGAGGTATCAAATATTCGAACCATCAGGTCATGAGTCCGCTTAAAAATATTTCATCTACCTGTCAGACCTGCCACCGGGATAGCGAAGAGAATCTGCGTAACTATGTATATCAATACCAGGATAAAGCATTAGAGATCCGGGATCGTGTGGAGACAGAGCTTGCCAAAGTACATATCATGGCCAAAACAGCATGGGATAACGGAGCGGATGATGTTAGAATGAAAGAGTCATTGAAACTAATCCGTCAGGCGCAATGGCGTTGGGATTTTGCTGTCGCCTCTCATGGAGCGTCGTTTCATGCTCCTGTGGAAACACAACGTATCCTGGCTCACAGCCTGGACCGCACCATGCAAGCACAGTTGGAACTGCAAAAGGTATTGTTCTCTTTGGGCGTAACAGATGTGAAGATGCCGGATATCTCGACCAAAGAAAAGGCACAGGAGTATATCGGTTTGGATATGAAAGAGTTGCGTAACGATAAAAACAAATGGATAGAAACTACATTGCCCGCCTGGTTGGAAAAAGCAAAAGCCGAAGGTAAGTTGGCTGCAAACTAAGATTTCAATCCTTATACCCTTAATCGAATGGAGAGAAGAACAAACCGCAAGATATGGCAGATGCCTTGGGGTTATACGGAGAGTATTATCATTACTTGCGGAATAGTCATTGTCGGCTTCCTATTGCAACTAACTACCGGGAGCTTTAATTTCTATCTGTTGGCGGCACCGGTCAATCTGTGGGTTGGAATCGCTCTTGTGGCACTATGTGTTGTTTCGTTATGGATAGGCAAAAGCCGGTTTATGAGGTGGTTCACGGGCGTACCTTTTGCTGTTTGCCTGATATCGGCCTTGCTTATTCTTTGCCTTATCATGGGATTAACTCCACAAACGACCTCTGGCAATAATCCGACAACTCTTTTCAGCCGATTGGGATTCGACAATATGACCCATTCGTGGGCTTTTGTATTCATTTACTTCACCACCCTTCTTTCCCTCGGCAGCCTGATTGCCCGGCGACTTTACCGGTTCAGAAGAAAAGATTATGGATTCTACCTGAATCATATCGGGCTTTGGCTGGTGCTTTTTGCTTCAGGGTTGGGATATGCCGACAGGGCAAGGTATGTTATGTATGTGCGCGAAGGCGAAGTAGAATGGCGTGTATACGATGATAATGGCAATGTGAAAGAACTGCCCATAGGCATCAAACTCAATGACTTTGATATGGAGGAATACCCTCCTCAATTAACTGTAATCGACCGTCAGAGTGGAGAACCTCTGCCAACTGATAATCCGGATTATTACCAGATAGACGTAAAATCGCCTGCGGATCGTCTGAACGGATGGTATATAGGAGTGGAAGAATATATCCATCAGGCCGTTCGCAGTAGTGACAGCACGTATCGCGAAGTACCCATGCCCGGTGCCACTCCGGCAGTTAAGATCCGAGTTGTAAACGACAAAGGTGAGGAACGAAGCGGTTGGGTATGCGGAGGCAATCAGGCGCAGTTGTATATGACATTGTCACTCGATGCGCAGCAATGCGTGGTAATGACCCAGCCTGAACCCAAACGGTTTATGTCGGATATAGAAGCTTATACACCGGATGGGACTATCAAAAAAGGGATATTGGAGGTAAACCACCCCTTGCGAATAGGCCATTGGACAATCTACCAGTATGGTTATGATGATAAAGCGGGCAGATTGTCCTCTTATAGCAGTATGGAGCTGGTGTATGATCCCTGGATTACCCCCGTTTACATTGGTTTTATCTTTATAGCCTTAGGTGCCCTAGCGATGATTCTGAGTGGAAAAAGTATAAAACGGAAAGAAGAAAAAGATGAATTGGAGTAACTTTATAGGATTTGCCATCCCTTCGGTAGCCCTTTGGTTGGCTGCCGGACTTACTGTTTATAGATCTCAGAAACGGTTGGCTGACATATTGATGCTTTCCGGCATTGTCTTGTTTACCACGTTTATTATCGGATTCTGGATTCACATCGAACGCCCACCCATGCGGACGATGGGAGAGACCCGTTTGTGGTACTCATTCTTTTTATCTGTCGTTGGCTATCTGGCATACCGCCGGTGGCAATATCCGTGGCTTTTGTCGTTCTCGGCATTGGTCGCTTCTGTTTTTGTGTTTGTCAATCTGTTCAAACCCGAAATTCATTCGAAGAACCTGATGCCAGCTTTACAAAGTATTTGGTTTGTACCTCATGTGACCTCTTATATCCTATCGTATGCCATGCTGGGGGCAGCTACCATCGGGGCTTTTGTACAGCTTCGGAAGATACGGTTGACCTCCCACTCCGACAAGAAGATATTTGCCTTCATCGACAATATTGTCTATATCGGCTTCGGTTTTCTTGTATTGGGCATGTTGATGGGAGCTGTCTGGGCGAAGGAGGCATGGGGGCATTATTGGTCGTGGGATCCGAAAGAGACCTGGGCTTTCGTAACCTCTATGGGTTATCTGGCTTATATACATATGCGATTACAAGGAAAAAAACAGGAGAAAACATCCCTTTGGCTGCTTCCCATTGCATTTATATTATTAATGATAACCTGGATTGGAGTAAACTACCTGCCTTCGGCACAGGGAAGCATTCATGTGTATTAGCTCTGTTTCCCCCGTGGAAATAAAATTGCCGATATATATCAGCACAATTGCCGATATATATCGACACAAGTGTCGACAATTATCAGCACAAGTGTCGACGACTATCGACACTTTTATTTCCCCGCATGTTTGCTGAATCCTTTCAACTGAATCTCCGTTTTTATACCAATCTCCTGCACAAAATAGGCATCGTGTGAAACGGCCACCACCGTACCCTGGTATCTTTTGATTACATCCGTGATGATTTCCATGCTTTGTATATCCAGATTGTTTGTGGGTTCATCCAGGATAATCATATCCGGCGTTTGGTTTCCAAGCATCAGGCAACAAAATGCCAGGCGCATTTTTTCTCCACCACTTAAGTGTACGCAGGGCTTATCCCATGTCTCGTGAGGAAAAAGATAACGACTTAACAACATTTTAATTTCCTGTTCAAGGAAATAGTGTGTGTTATACTGTTGCGCCTGCTCGTATACAGTCAGTTCATTGCGGATGAGGGAATATTCCTGATCCATATAGATATAACTGAAATCAGCCTTCTCTACTGTACCTTTCTGGGGGGAGAGTGTGCCTGTGATTAGTTTGAGAAGGGTCGTTTTGCCGGAACCATTATCTCCACGAATGATATAACGGTCTCCACTGCGGATGATAAAGTCGAGAGGGTCCTGCCACAAAGAGGTGTCATTGTATCCGAATGTTATTTTCTCGGCTTTGATCAGCATCTTACCCGTATGCAGGTTGGGTGAGTTGAAATTGATTTTCATACTCTTACCATCCGGCAGGTCCTTACGCAGTTGATTGATACTGTCAAGTAGGGTGGCCGCCTTTTCTGCATGTATATCATTTAATTGGGTTCCGCTTTTTTCGGCTTTGTCTTTGAATACGTTCATCGCCAATTTACCGACCCCTTTTTTTTCATTTAGTTTTTTCCCACGGGCTTCGTGTTTTTGTTTGCGTTCGGCCACTTCCCGTGCTGTCTTTTTGGCAAGGCGTAACTCTTTTTCTTTTTCTTCCAGAGAAGCTTGCAGGGCTTGCAACTGTATCTCTTTTTGTTCTTTATAAAAAAGGTAGTTTCCTCCATAGGCTGTAACCCCGTTTGGATTGAGTTCGTAGGTTACCGGCAAGAGATTCAACAAGGTGATGTCATGACTGACAACAAGGATTGTTGCGCGGCTAGACGTTATGAAATCGTATAACTTTTGCCTGCTTTCTGCATCCAGGTGGTTGGAGGGTTCATCCAATAGAATAATTTCGGGTGAATGGATTTGTAATCCGGAGAGAAAGACTTTTGTTTTTTCTCCTCCGCTCAGGGTAGCCATGGATTGGGTCAATTCTATATGTGCCAATCCCCAGGAAGATAATGCAGCTATGCATCGTTCCTCAATGTTCCAGTCATCATTCAATGTGGTGAAATTGGAAAGGGATGCATCTCCTTCCAAAATAGCATGTAAAGCCTTGATTTTCTCTTCGATAAACAAAGCCTGCATTACTGTCTGCGTATCATATTGTCCGAAGTGTTGGGGTACGTAATAGGGGGAAGAGTGGGATATAATCTCCCCTTCATTCGGAGAAAGATGACCGGCCAGGATGTGTAACAGGGTGGATTTGCCGGATCCGTTAGGACCGACCAACGCTACTTTTTCACCTTTATGGAGGATAAAACTGGTGTGACGAAACAATGTTTCGTTGTCCGCATGTATATATGCGATTTGTTGTATTATTAAACTCATTGTGATCTAAATAAAGTCGGCATTTGACAATCGGAGGTAGATTGTTTATGCACATGATTCATTGGAAACCGATAGATGTCCCTTTGTAGAGTGGGACAGAGGTCGGTTTGTTACAACCGACAGTTTATTTAGATATTCTCATTGGAGTAATTATTCGTTAATACTGGCGCAAAGGTAATAAGAATTCTAAAATTCTAAAATGAAAGATTAATAAATTCATACTCTTTCTTATTTCTAATCCTTTTACATCTATCATTTCTCTCATATTTTATGTATATTAAAAAAGAAAAGCCACCATTTGGCAGCTTCTCCTAAATTATGCTGTTCTTTTTATAACTGAATAGACAACAATTCCTTACCTAGTTTATGCAAGGCTGTTTCTAATTTTAAAGTTTGTTCCGGTCTAGGGTTACGCATACCAGAAGCATAATGCCATAACTGTTTTTGGTTTATACCGGTTATACGTTCTAAACCAGATTTTGAAAAAATTCCATTGTAAAACTCTAATAGAGATTTTACGTCCATTTTAAAAACTAACGAGTACTCTCCTGATAGTTCCTCAGGCAATTCGTATCCGAACTCCTGACATTCATCGATTGTTGCTGCGATAGCATCTGTCATATTCCTTTTAATCTCTTCGAAGGTTGCACCGGTAGCAATTATACCGTCTACGCCTTGAATATAAGCGGAATAGTTATTGTCAGCTTTTTCGACAATCACGATTAATGTTTTGCTTTGTTCTGCCATTTTGATCTTTTAGTTACCTGATAACTACATTTTGATATGTTTGATTGTTGAGATCATACGCTTTCCAAGGGAAAGCGGGCTATTTAAGCCCCGCTTCTCTTAGAATTGATGCTAAAGTGCCATCTTTTAAATCGTCATTTCCCTATCAGTATCACAACATAAAGATAACTATATTTCTATCCGATGTGGTTTTTAGCATTTCAACTTGTATAAGACACAAAAGGCACCCCATATCCACACTATTTCCTTCACTTTTTAAGAACAGGATGAATTGTCGTATTTTTGCTTTTTAGGAGTAATAAAACGTATCGGAAATCTATAAGCTTTGGAAACCCACCTGTATTCTTAATCAGATACAGAACCATTCAAAAAATAATTTGCTTAGATGTAGTTTTTCTATAGGTTTTGCGACTAATGATAAAAAGAAAGCAAATGCAGTACATGAAAAGAGAAACTGAATTCATAGAAGTGATAGTTCCCTATCAACCGATACTTTACAAAGTATGCTTGATGTATGCGAATAATAAAGAGGATCTGAATGATCTTTTTCAAGAGTCTTTGATGAATCTATGGTTGGCATACCCAAACTATAGATCGGAGTGCAAAATATCTACATGGATCTATCGCATTTGCTTAAACACTTGTATCAGTGATTTAAGAAAAAAAGGCAAAATGCAATTTGTCCCATTACAAACAGATTTGGACGTGTATGAAAATGAAGATAATAATCAACTTCAAGAATTGTATAGCCTTATAAAAAGACTTAATAAAATGGATCGAGCACTCATTTTACTATGGCTGGATGAAAAAAGCTACGATGAGATAGCCTCAATCTTGCAGTTATCCAAGTCAAATGTGTCGGTTCGTTTGTGTCGGGTGAAAGAAAAATTGAAACAAATGTCAAATATTTAATGCATAAGTTATGGAACAAGATGAAATGAAATTAGCTTGGAAGGAGTTAAACGAAAAAATCACGGCAAGTACATTTGCCAACAAAGAAACACTTGCCTATATTTTGAAAACCCGACGCATGACAGCATGGCAAAGATTGGTCAGAGCAGATAAGTCTGCATCTATCTTTCTCTTCTTATTCGCAATAGGAATGATATACTATAGTGTTTTTGTAAATAATGGAGCATTATGGGTAAGAGTTCAAGTTGTAATCTTATTACTGGTTGCCAGTGGTCTGAATATTATTTCTTATCTGAAACTTACAAAAATGAAATTAGATGAATCTGTGCCAGTGTTATACAAACAGGTATCATCCTATAAGAAACTAACTGTTTGGTCATATTTGATATGTTATGTATTAGTTTTCATTTTAGTAGTAAGTTTACTCTTGGTTTATCCATTACCTCATTTTTCCAAGGTATTAATATTTTTGATAATTCCTGTTGGTGTTGCGATAGATTGTTTTATTTTCCATTGGTCTTCAAACCATATTCACACATTGGTTGATACGACTAAAGAATTGAAAGAATTAAATAAATTGGAATAATCCTTTATTATCTGAACACAAATATATATTCCAAGAATAAAACGTCAAGGCTGAAATGAATTTTATCGGAAATCTTTCTTTCTTGTACCTCGAAAGAGTATTTCCGATAAAAGCCTTGCCTTATTTATTCTTTCCATAGAGGAGGTGTTTACCAGATAAAAAAGGAAAAATATATGCTTGAAGTCTCAAAGAAATTATTTACCTTTACTGCAAGTTGTTTTGATAGTATTGCACGGCAAAACGCTGAAATACGCACGGTTACTAAATCGTTACTTCTGAAATTTAAAACTCTGCAAAAGGTTTATTCCTCAATCGGTTAAGTCAAACCGATGAAAATATAAAATAAAAAACAAATACGCACACGCATATGAAACAAACGGCAGCTTGTATAATTGGAATCATGGGGATGGCTATAGCACTTCAGGGTTGCCAACCCCGTTCTTCTCAAGCCAAACAGGAAGAGGAACCTATAAAACGGGAAGTTATCAGAGAAACATTGTATGATAAGTCTTTACCTGAAATAAAAAAAGCCATAAACGGCAGATGGGAACTTATCAGCGGACAAAACGCACGGGAAACAGGTGAGTTTGAGAATACTTTTATCACCTTTAAGGAAGATACATACATCTGGTCGGAAAACGGAACCGATGAACCGGGAGATCTGAACTGGCGGAAAGGACCGACCGGTGCAGGTTATGATTCTTATTTGATGGATGTCTTTTATGCCGAACGTCCGGCTTATCTCATAGCTATTAGTGGAGATTCATTGTATATCCAGGATATCTCGGATACGGGTTATAAATATTTACTGATACGTAAATAAACAGTGGTTAAGCCATCTGCTTAACCACTGTCTTATTTTTTACAATTGAAGAAGTATATTGTTTGTTTGACTCCATTCAATCAACAATGTACGTAACTCTTTGTATGCAGTCGGTGTGTATTGTAGTTGTTTTAATTCGATCTTTCTCTTTACCTCAATCGTATTACCTTCTTGTTGTATTGTTTGGCTATAAGAACCGAAAGGTTTGTTTATAGTGAAGGATTCAACTGGTGTTTGTAGTTTCATGCCTTCCTCTATATGGAGAGTATATATTATTTCTTCATCAATCAAAGAGGGCAGTTCAAAGAGATTATTTCGTTTGCTGTTAAGCCTGTTTATAGACCAGGTGTCAATCCCGGTAGCATGTGGCGGCAACGTATAAACAATGTATCCGTTTTTAGCCTGATCGGCTTTGAGGGTGATTGCTTTCTTTTCTTTTATGACAATAGGCTGGGTGGTGACTTCAAAGGCTTCTCCGGATAAAGTATATAACCGGTCCAGTGATCCTCGTTGTGGGATGGTGGAAGGGGCCAGGCTTGCAGCAGATAGATAATGCTCTTTCCCTTCTATAGTTGCTTTGAGAGCGAGCCCTTTGATGGCTTTCAGTCCACAGGCTTCCTGTTTCAGGTTTGCCGGATAGATTGCTATGATTTCGCAGGGTATTCCGACAGCCTGCAACATAACAGCTAACAATTGTGTTTTTTCGGCAAGAGTACCGTATGCACTGCGAAGCACATCGTCACAGCAACGTGTCGCATACCCTGTTTGCTCCAGAGGAATAGCTGTTGTACTCATATTGTTCACTATATGATTTTGGATGATGGCTGCCTTTTCAGTCTCTGTTGTAGCGTTTTCAGTGATATACTCAGCATTGCCTTTTGCTTCTAGTTTAAGACCTTGTATAAGTCGTTTCTGAAGGACAGATAATGCCTCTTCCTGGGAGTTATAAGTTGTCGCAAGCAGACAAGGTATTCCCTCTCCGTTTTGAGGAAGAAAAGATTCACGGGAAGATGCGGGTATATTCCGAAGGGTCCATTGCACTTTTTTTGTTCCATTGGAACGGGATTCGGTGGCTTTGACGGAAGAAGCGTACAAATTCCGGTTGAGAGGAGTATTTTCGGGGACAGAGACAGAGACGGTATATTCTTTTACCGGAGATGTCTCTTGTAATCTCTCCTGAATATCCAATGCCGGATAATAACCCGGTTGGGTGATGATGGAGTAATCCAGGTAGATGGTGGCCCCCAGTTCCAATCCGGTATGAACAACTACCATTTCTTTCAGGTGATTGTAGGCAGGAGCGTTTGCAGCCCAACGGGGGAGCACTTCAACGAATGCATTTTCCGGTGTTTCCACAAGGGTGCCGTCTACTTGTTTGGTGTAGGATGCGTGTATCTTCAATTTTTGATACTTCGGGTTGTACAGAATGAAGCTCTCTCCATAGGTACTGTTCATTGCCGTATGGGTGAAGAGGGTGAGTTCCATGCCGAACCGATATTCCTGGCTTCCGTCTGCATGTAATGACCATGCCTTTGATATCTTTTTATATTCTGCTTCCGATCCGGCAAAAGCTAAGGCCGTTATCATCAGAAAAGAAAGAAACAATGTGATTTTATATATTGTATGCATAATAAATGTTGTTATTAGGTTAGATTACTTTTTCAGGATTATATAATCACCATACTTTTTGTAGGCATTCACTGCTGTACGGAAACCCTCCCAGTCGGAAGCCTCGTATACGCGTTTCTTTAATGCCAATGAATTGAGGAGCTTTATTTTGTCTCCTTCCTGTTGGAGTGAACCTGTAAAGGTAGCGCTGTTATTTTGTAAATGATCCTCTTTCGGTTTACTTACCAAATGGAAACCTTTAGGTAACCGGATCGTTTCATCTAATTCCACCAGGCGGGAGCAGGCATCTTTGAAGCCGTAGTTTCTTTTTTCCAGGCGGGTGTCTATGCGCAGGAAACTTTGTACGGAACTATAGAGGTTATTCATTACCATCGGTTTAAACACCAATTCGTTCTCTGTTACCAGGGCATATGCAGGAATCTCATAACTGAATGTGATCTTGATAGGTGCAGCCTGGTAGTCTTTGGGGTTTTTACCGTAATCAACCTTCTTTAATTGGGCTTTGGCAGAGACCGCCAGTAATTCTTTTTCCAACGTGTTTATCCAGTCTGTTTGCCAGCCCCGGGTAAAGATACGACGGATGTTGCTGTCGGACTGTCCTTCGGCGGTGATGGTAAATTCACCATAAAGGGTGCCTTTGTTGTCTATCCGGTTGTTTGACTTTATACGTACGTAATGATTTTCAGGGGCAGATACGGGTGTAATTAATATATCGGATCCTTCCGGAACACCGGGTAAATAGTTTTGTTGTTGTTCGGCACTGCTCCAAAGTTCCCGGCAGAAAGGAACCCATGTCGGGTCTAATGGCATGTATGTGCCATTGGCTAATTTGACAACAGCAACGCAATGGTTGAAATGGTCGGCAGGAATCTTTTCTACACGGCTTCCTGCCATAGTCATTGCCGGGTAGGCTTCGAAACCGGCCATGCGAAGGAAAGAGATTAATGTGCCGGCAATATCCTTACAAACCCCACAACGGTCTGTATAATTCATTTTTGTATTGTGCAGGGTAAAACCTTCTCCTTCTCCCATGGAGATGCCGGAATAGCGGATGTTATCCGCTACCCAATGGGTCAGTGCGGCAATTTTCTCCATCTCTGTCTTCTTCCCTTTGATCAGTTCGTTTACCTTTTGTTGTGCCTCAGCCAAAGGGGCGAAACTACCATAGTCTTCATTCACCTTATTAAACCAAAGGGATTTTTCGACCCAATTTGGGGTGGAAGACATAAAGAGTTTAGGAGCAGCATCAAACAAATCAACCATATTGGCTTCCCGTTTGAACGGCAGGGCGTTGTTTATAGCGAAAGTATACGTTTTGTTGTTCCCTTCCCAATAGACAGAAGAAGAACATTCTCCCTGGTAGAATTGGAATTGTAACTCCTTTTCTTGGGGTACATTTACTGTATATACTTTCCGAAGTGTCGGGTCTTCCACCCAGAAAGGGACGATGTCATAGAACTGACCACGCATGGGAGGGATAAAACGGGAATCATCCTCCAGCCCGTTTGTCAACAGGGCATAGGTAAAGCCTTTTTTATGAATCATATATTCTACTACATCTCCGGGGTATAAACGACCAATCTCTAACATGATCTGACGGGCACCCCAATAGATTGCTCTGGCAGGTGCCGCATAATCACATGCCTGTGTTACATCCAGGTTGATAATGTCGCCATTGGCCCGGTAGATCGTTGCATAACGAAACTCGGCGAAGGCTGTCAGTGGATCGTAATCGTATGTAATGATTCGGTTTTTTACTGCCCCCTTAGGTGTTTGTATCTTGACACTTTTATAGATGGAAAAAGTGCCAGAGCCTGTCGGTTGAACAGATACCGATGTGCTATCCAATAAGACTAAACAGTCATAACCGGCATAGGTTTTTACTATTTCCTGGGTGGGATCCTGTGGAAATTGACAATTATCGTCTGTTTGCCCGAAAGCAAACGATAAAGCCATGAGACTAAATACAATAAATAATAGAGACCTTTTCATTGACATATATGTTTATGTTTATTAGAATGATTTAAATATCTCGTTTGCCAACCTCTTGCAGGCGGCCCGGTCTGTTTTACCCGTACCGGTTAGCGGTATATTATCGGTTACCCATATGTGTTTGGGACGCTGTGTTTTAGGTAAAATGCCGGATATTCTTTCCGGGAGAGACGAATCGTATTCTTTTTCAATAAATAACACCATCGCTTCTCCCCATTGAGGGTGTATTACCGATGTGATAGCAAAAGAAACAGTTATAACAGTACGCAGTATCTCTTCGATTTTTTCTATCTGTATTTTTATGCCTCCGCTGTTAATAACATTGTCTTTGCGGCCCAGGATGAGGAACTGCTTCTCATCCGGGAGTAGTTGGACCCGGTCATTTGTCGTGAGTATATCATCCGATAAAAGGGGGGCATCGATGACAAGTGTTTCCTCTACTGAAAGGGAAAGCTTCACGGAGGGGAAAGCTTTGTAATAAGGAGAAGCCTCTGTTCCGTTTAAACGGCGGAGTGCAATATGCGACAGTGTCTCTGTCATCCCATAAGTTGAATAAATAGGGTTGGGAAAAGATGAGAGCATTTCTTCAAGATGTCCGTCAATCGCTCCTCCACCGATCAGGAGATTTTCAACCGCTCTCAATCGTTCCGCCTCCTCTGGTACCTGCAAGGTATTATATACCTGCATAGGTGTCATTGCTGCTAAATGTACAATTGGCATCTTCTCTGAAAAGGGATGACCGGAAGGAGTCGTGACCCATAGATCCAGCCCGTGTGTAATAGCTCGTACCACCATCATCTTACCTCCTATAAATTGTAGTGGCATACATAAGAAAGCTTTATCCCCCGGTTTTAAATTCAGGTAGGAACAGGTCAGGCGGGCACTCTGTTTCATTTGTTCTTTCCGTACGGTTATTTGTTTGGGTTCTCCCGTGGATCCGGATGTTTGCACGGTGATAACAGGAGATTCGTTGAACCATTCGAGTAAGAACGCATACAGATTTTTCCAGATAAGAGCTGTCTCTTCAGTCTGAAGGTTCGCCTTTCTTCGTATTTCAGCAATGGAAAATATTTTTCCTTCGATCATCAATATCTGTTCTTTCTGCTTCGGGAGGGAGATGTGTTTACCCAGTGGATCATACCACAGGCAATCTTTTCGGATAAGAAGGGGTATTTCGGCATTGTCCGTAAACAGTTGTCCGGTACCTAATCCCTGCGGTAAAGGATTGTTCCAGGTGGCGCACCATTGGGCAATGGCATTGAGCCCGATATTAGATTCAAGAGCAGAAGTGACCCACCAGGCTATCTGCAGGCGTTCGGCCTCTTCTATCCATTCGGTACAACCTTGTATGCCTCCATGCAGTGAGGGCTTGAGAATAATATATTGAGGATGTATCTTTTCCAGTAAATCTCTTTTTTCTTCTGGGGTAAAACAGCCGATTAACTCTTCATCTAAAGCAATAGGAAGTGGGTTCTTTGTAGTCAATTCTGCCATTTCTTTCCATTGACCGGCTCGTATGGGTTGTTCAATGGAATGGATATCCAGTTCGGCTAGTTTCTCCAGTTTCTCCATCACATCCTTTGGAGAAAAGGCTCCGTTGGCATCTACCCGCAGTTCTATATCGTTGGCTGAATAATGTTTTCGGATATGTCGAAGAAGCTCCAACTCCTCCTCAAAGCGGATGGCGCCAATCTTTAATTTGATGCATCGGTACCCGGTATTCATCTTAGCCTCGATTTGATCCAGCATCTTGCGGTAGTCCCCCATCCAGATCAATCCGTTTATAGGGATCCCTATTTTCCCTTGGGAGAAAGGGGTATCCCATAAAATAAAACTACCTGTTTCGAAGTGCCGTATGGCTGTTTCCAGTCCAAACAAGATCGACGGGTAGGAGCGAAGGGCTTCGGTATCCAGCCTACCCACTTTTTCAATCTGCCGGCAGGCCTTGGCTAGGATATATTCATAATCAGGAAGTGCGTCTATGCTCAGATCGGGTAAAGGCGCACATTCCCCGATTCCCCATTTTTCCGGCTTTTCTGTTGAGTGAATAAGTACATACCAGACTTTCCGGACATGGTAAGAGCCGCGGGAAGTTCCGGCTGGTTGCCGGAACTTCAATTGACAATTGACAATTGACAATTGACAATGAGAGGAGAGCGTGTAGGGGTGTTTCTTGTGAATCAATGTTTTTTATTTTGTTCTTTCTTTAAATCCTTTCTTTTCTCTCTTTTCTTTTCATTGTCAACTTCTCTTTTCATTGTCAATTGTCAATTAGTTTCCCTGATTCTAATCAGGGAAACTTCGGGTATTTCTTGAAGTCTGGTTTGCGTTTTTCCAGGAAGGCCTGTTTGCCTTCTTGGGCTTCTTCTGTCATATAGTAGAGCATGGTGGCATCTCCAGCCAGTTCTTGTATGCCTGCCTGTCCATCCAGTTCGGCGTTTAGTCCGGCTTTGATCATACGTAGAGCCAATGGACTCAGGAGCATCATCTCTTCAGCCCATTGAACATACTCATTTTCGAGTTGATCCAAGGGTACAATCTTATTTATGAGTCCCATTTCCAACGCTTCCTGTGCATTGTACTGCCGGCAGAGAAACCATATCTCGCGCGCTTTCTTCTGACCAACAACGCGTGCCAGGTAGGAAGAGCCGAATCCGGCATCAAAACTACCCACGCGGGGACCTGTTTGTCCGAATATTGCATTCTCGGAAGCTATTGAGAGGTCACAAACGACGTGTAATACATGTCCTCCTCCAATAGCGTAACCATTTACGGCGGCGATTACCGGTTTGGGTATTGAACGGATTTGTTTTTGTACATCCAATACGCTTAGGCGGGGTACGCCATCTTTACCGATATATCCCCCAAAACCTTTGACATTTTGATCTCCTCCTGAGCAAAAGGCTTTATCTCCGGCACCCGTGATTACTACAATATTTATTTCAGCCCTTTCCCTGCAAATCCGCAAGGCATCACTCATTTCACCGGTAGTGGTAGGGGTAAAGGCATTACGGTAACGGGGGCGGTTGATTGTAATCCGGGCAATCCCGTTATAAAAATCAAATAAGATATCTTCGTATTCTTTGATGGAGGTCCACTCTCTTTTTGTTGTCATATGATTTTATTATTTTTTGAGTTGATGGTAATACTCTTTCAATAGGCGCACATCTTCTGCTTTGTCTGTAAAAACTTCCAGTAAGATAGGCTTTTCGCTTTCTTCCGGTTGGGAGAATATAGCCATTGCCTGAGTCAGTTCCGTATTGTTGTGGACAGACATATATTGAAAACCTCTTTCTTGTGCCCATCCCTGTGCCGAGGTGTTATGGGAGGCTGTGACATACGAGTGTGTCTGTTCTGTCATATTAAACCCAGGGAGTGTCTGAAAGATTTCTCCTCCTCCGTTATTGAGTAAGAGGATGCGTACATTGTTTCGTATATGTCCATTCCAGAGCGCATTCATGTCGTAAAAGAAGCTAAGGTCACCGATCACGATAAAATTAATCTTGTCGGATGCAGAGGCATATCCTAAAGCAGTGGATAAGGAGCCGTCAATGCCGGCAGTACCCCGGTTACAACATACTTCAACAGTCTCTGGTATATTAAACAATTGTGCATATCGTACCGTGGAGCTATTACCCAAATGCAGGGCAGATACTTCCGGCAAAACCTTCATCAAATTTCCAATCGCATGCATTTCGGAATAGGGGAATTCCGGTTCCGGAATGGTCTTTGCTATATTCTCCCATAGTTGGGGATAAGTGCAGGGTTTGTTTTCTAATAGATAGGCTATCTTTTCTAAGAATTCAAAGGGATCCATCTCAATAACCGTCGTCAGCGAACCATACAAATCGACTACTTCGCCGTCCGGGGATACATGCCAATGTTCTTTCGGAGGGTGGGTGCGCAGATACTTCTTCAACCGTTTGGATACGATATGTCCCCCATAGGTAATAACTAACTCCGGTTTGATTTTTTCCAGTTGTTCTTCCGGAAGAGCATAGATGGTTGCATCGAAGTTTTTTAGAGGAAGACCGGGTATCGTTCGGTTGCTCAGGTGTTCTGTCAGCCAGGCAAAATGTTTGTAAAGCAGTTTGCTTATTTTTTTCTCAAACAGGTAGATCAAGGTCATTTGCCCTACGATCATCATACGTTTGTTGTATTTGTTTAGGCGTGTGATCAATTCATTGTAATCTTTGTCGTATACGTTTAGTCCCTGATAGCGGGTGATCACACGCACATCAGGTAATGTGTCGGTTGTAAATTCAAATAAAGGTTCTGAAAGAGGTATATTGATGTGTACCGGCCCTTTTCCATGATGATTTAATTCCAGGAGAGCTGCGTTGATTAACCGGTTACAGTACCATAGATCTTCTTCTGTTTGTATTTCCGGCAGGTTCACTGATTTTTTCACCAATGAGCCGAATACGCCGGGTTGGGGTATTGTTTGTCCATCCATTTGTCCAATCCAGCGAGCTGGGCGGTCTGCGGATATAACAATCAAGGGTACTTGTTGATAAAAGGCTTCTGCTACAGCCGGATGAATATTCAATAAGGCTGTTCCTGAGGTACATATAACAGCAGCGGGTTTTCCTCCATGCAAAGCCAAACCGATGGCAAAGAAACCGGCACTCCGTTCATCTGTTACCGAATGACAGGAGAAGAAAGGATGATTGGCCAAGGTATGAACGATTGGTGAGTTCCGGCTTCCCGGGCATAATACTACATTTTTTACACCGTGCTCTTTTAATAGGGCGACAAGTTGAAGGATATTTTTTTTATCAGAGTACATCTTTTTTATAATTGGACGTTGAAAATGCAAGATCAGAAAGACTGTAGGTATTCATACTTTGTTTTTAATCTTTCATTTTCAATCAAATGAGTGCTTTCATTGTTCTCAGTTTATCTTCCGTTTCCTGCCACTCTTCAGTCGCAGTAGAAGAAGGAAGTAAACCTCCTCCGGCATATAGTTTTAATCTTTTCTCTTCTATTTCCATACAACGGAGATTTACATATAAGTCGCTTTTACCTTCCGGATTAAGCCATCCGAGGAAGCCGGAATAATAACGGCGGTCATAACCTTCGTTGTATAGGATAAACCGAT
The DNA here is from genome assembly GCF_010500925.1 of Parabacteroides sp. 52. GTDB lineage: Bacteria > Bacteroidota > Bacteroidia > Bacteroidales > Tannerellaceae > QVMG01. The sequence goes on along the minus strand of NZ_QVMG01000001.1, from coordinate 471,882 downwards.
AAGCCTCTTCACGCGGAAGACCGCAAACGGCTGGAGTCGGATGTAATAATTTCAATAGATCTCCCAGGTAATTATTGTCAGGAAGAGAGAAACGGAAATCGCTTTTTAAATGAGATAATTCACCTGCCTGAACTGCATAAGGACCATATTCTTCCGGGGTTATGCCGGCGGATTTTAATTGGTTGTGAATATAGGTGACAACCAATTGTTGTTCTTCGTAATTCTTTTCACTCCAAATCAAAGGCAGTTTTCCATTTATTAATGGCTGGGTGCCTGCTAGAGCTGCGGTATACCAACTCCCTTTCTCACCAGATAACAAGATCTCCGGAGTACTGCCTAACCAAGTACCTGTCTGCGGGGTATGAAATAAGTATACATACGAACGGACATAACGTTGACAGGCTCTCAGAAAAGCAAGAGCAGGTGAAAAATCTTCCGTACGGTCTGTTATTACCTGTCGGGAAAGCACCAGTTTATCCAGTTTTTTTTCCCTTAGTGGAGTAATAAATTTATGAAAACGTTTTAGGTATCCCGGTGAAGTTTGGGGGACAGGCTGGTGAGAAAAATGATTATCTTCCGATAACATAATAGACGGTATGTCCAATATTTCTTCTTTCCCTTGTAAACACAAGATCGGACATTCATCAGAAATACGGAAAGGAGCAATTACAAAACCCATTTGTTGGTTGAGTGCTTCAATGTCATAATAGGTATGAATCGCATCGTTATCTGTTGCAACGAAACGAAGTTGGTTTTCTCCCGGAATACGGTAGATGGCAAAACTTTTGTTTTGTTGAATGGCTGCGTCAATGGCCATGAGTTTCTCTTCCTTCATCCTTTATCTTTTCTTTATAACACTATTAACAACACGTACGGAGGATACTAATTTGTCAGTTGATGTGTAAATATTTACATCCCATACATGGGAGGAGCGGCCTTTATGAATAATTGTACCAACAGCACGTACGGTGTCTCCTTCTGAAGCAGAAGACATATGGTTGCCGCTAACCTGCATTCCGACAACAATCTCATCCGGTTTGCAAATAATCATGGATCCCAGGCCTGCGACTGTTTCGGCCAATGCCAAGGTGGCTCCTCCATGAAGAATGCCAAAAGGTTGGCGGGTGCGTACGTCTACTGGCATAGTCGCCTCCACACGATCTTCAGAAGCATACGTATATTGAATCCCCAGATTACCCATCAAAGCGTGTTTGGCACGGGCATTGAGTTCGGCTAAGGGTATTTGTGTGGCACGGACTTCAGCCAGTATTGTTTTTTCGATGGCGGCGGCCACCCCCTCTTCTTCGTTGGTCAAAGTCATATAATCGGTACAGCTTTTCACGGCATCGTTGGCATTTCCCATAGCAATGCCAATGCCGGCTAACTGCAACATAGGGATGTCACATACACCGTCACCGATAGCAATTACCTCTTCTGTTTTAACGTTCAGGTGATCTAGTAAAAAAGAAAGTGTATCTCCTTTGTTTATACCTGTAGGTACGACCTCCAGGAAATAGGTTTCCGAGGGAAATACATCCAATACCCCATTTAAGCGTTTCTTCCAATGATTCTCCAATCCGGTAAGGGAGGAGATGTCGTCACTGACCAACATGCATTTACATGGGCTGAAATCTACAGCTTCCAGGAAATTATTGACTCCTATAATTTGCATTCCATTTAATTGAGCTTCTCTTTGTATATGCATATTGTCAGGAGTATCTGTGATAATCTTATCATGCTGATAGGTGAAGATGGGGAAATTGTTTTTCTTCGCTTTCTTATGCAAGTAGGGGATCATTTCCGGGTTTATTCGTTTTTCGAATAATAAAGTACCGGTCTTCGTATTGAATATTTGTCCGCCATTATAGGACATAATATAGCCTCCGTAGTTATCTAACTCCAAAGCCTGGGCTATGGGTAAAACTCCATGTGTCGGTCTGCCGGAAGCTAGAACAAGACGAATGCCCATCTGTTGCACTTTCAGTAAGGCAGCATATGTGCCGGGAGTTAGTTCTTTCTTTTCATTGAGTAAAGTTCCGTCTACGTCTAAGACTAATAATTTATACTTCATTACGTCATACGTTTGGTTTAAAATGCAAAAGTAAGAAAAAACCAGTCGTATTAAGATTAAAGAAATGCAAAATGACTATCTTTGCGTAAATTAATTTTGAGAGTGGAAGTTCAAGAATTACTTAGTTTATATGCCGCGCATCCACAGGTTTCTGCATTACATACATTCATTCAAAACGAATCGTCACGTAACATTTTTCTAAAGGGACTGAACGGTTCGGGTGCAGCTATGACAATAGCCTCTCTTTTTGCGCGAAAAGAGCGTTCTTTTCTCTGTATCCTAAACGATATGGAAGAAGCCGGTTACTTTTACCATGACCTGATACAGTTGACTGCCAGTTCGCATGTCTATTTCTTTCCATCCTCATACCGGCGCTCTATCAAATATGGACATATAGATGCTGCCAATGAGATATTACGAACAGAGGTGCTGAGTATGTTGCAGGGAGCAAAAGAGCCCTTTGTCATAGTGACCTATCCGGATGCTTTAGCCGAGAAGGTTGTTTCACAGGATATATTAAAAGAGAAAACCCTAAAGATACATACAGGAGAGAAACTCGATAATATGTTTGTCTCCGATGTATTGGATGAATATGGATTCGAACAGGTGGATTATGTGTATGAACCGGGGCAATATGCATTGCGTGGTAGTATTCTGGATGTTTTTTCTTTTTCACATGAATACCCTTATCGTATAGACTTCTTCGGAGATGAGGTGGAAACGATACGATCCTTCGATGTGGAGACACAGTTGTCAAAGGAAAAACTGGAAAATATTCATATTGTGCCGAAGATGAGCCAGGATGGAGATGTCAAATCTTCCCTTTTGCAATCTCTCCCGGTACAAACAATTGTGGCTGCGAAAGATATGGCCTGGTGCAAAGAACGTATCGGAAGCTTGTGGAACGAAATGCCGATGATCGGTGATGAAGAGTCTTTTGCCGACCAGGAACAGATGCGGCATAAATTGATCACCGATGCTGATTTTTTGCATGCTGTGTTGAATTTTCGTCGTATTCATTTTGGTATACGTCCGTTGGGAGTGGCTGATGTTACGGTTTCTTTCACCACCCAAATGCAACCTATCTACCATAAAAACTTTGACATGGTCAGTCAGTCCTTTCTTGCTTATATCGAGAAAGGATTTACGCTTTATATCCTGAGTGACGTAGAAAAGCAGGCGATTCGTATCCGGACTATTTTTGAAGACAGGGAAGAGAACATCCCTTTTGTATCTGTAAATAAAACGCTTCATGAAGGATTTGCAGATGAGACATTACGAATATGTCTTTTTACTGATCACCAATTGTTTGACCGCTTTCATAAGTTCAGCCTAAAAAGTGAAAAGGCCCGGAGCGGTAAGATTTCGCTGTCGTTGAAAGAATTGAATCAGTTTGCCACAGGTGACTATATCGTACATATCGATCATGGAGTAGGACAGTTTGGAGGGCTTGTACGTACAGAGGTAAATGGTAAAATACAAGAAGTTATCAAACTGATCTACCTGAACAACGATATAATCTTTGTCAGTATCCATTCTTTGCATAAACTATCCAAATACAAAGGGAAAGAAAGTGGGGAATCACCTAAGTTGAATAAACTGGGTACAGGTGCTTGGGAACGGATGAAAGAAAGAACAAAGGCTAAGGTGAAAGATATTGCCCGTGACCTGATCATTCTTTATTCCAAACGGAAACAGGAGCAAGGTTTTGCATATACACAAGATTCTTTCATGCAGCATGAACTGGAGGCCAGTTTTATTTATGAAGATACACCGGATCAAACAAAAGCAACCACGGAGGTGAAGTCGGATATGGAAAATAACCGTCCTATGGATCGGCTCATATGTGGGGATGTAGGATTTGGGAAAACGGAAGTGGCTATTCGTGCTGCCTTTAAAGCTGTGGCGGATAATAAACAAGTGGCTGTGCTTGTGCCTACTACTGTTTTAGCATTTCAGCATTACCAGACATTCTCCGAACGCTTAAAAGATTATCCCTGTAAAATCGAGTATATCAGTCGTGCACGTACAACGGGTGAAGTAAAGGAGACACTGAAAAGGGTCAGTGAAGGCAAAGTCGATATACTTATCGGCACACATCGCATTGTCAGTAAGGATGTGCAATTTAAAGACCTTGGCTTATTAATCATTGATGAAGAACAAAAATTCGGTGTTTCGGTCAAAGAGAAGCTCCGGCAAATGAGAACCAATGTCGATACGTTGACAATGACTGCCACACCTATTCCCCGCACATTGCAATTCTCTTTGATGGGGGCGCGTGACCTGAGTAATATAACTACTCCTCCTCCCAACCGATACCCGGTACAGACGGAGGTCGAACGATTCAATCCGGATATCATCCGTGAAGCTATTAATTTTGAGATGAGCCGCAATGGGCAAGTCTTCTTTATCAATAACCGCATTCAGAATATCTATGAAATCGAAGCCTTGGTGCGCCGGGAAGTGCCGGATGCACGTATAGCCATCGGGCATGGACAAATGGATCCGAAAGTATTGGAAAAGATATTACTTGACTTTGTCAATTACGAATATGATGTGCTTATTGCAACCAGTATAATTGAGAGCGGTATCGATGTGCCGAATGCCAATACGATCATTATCAACAATGCACAGCAATTTGGTCTGTCTGACTTGCATCAGTTGCGAGGCCGTGTCGGACGAAGCAATAGAAAAGCTTTTTGTTATTTGTTGTCCCCCCCTTTATCTACTCTTAGCCAGGAGGCTAGAAGACGTTTACAAGCTATTGAGAACTTTTCCGAATTAGGCAGTGGCATACATATCGCTATGCAAGACCTGGATATTCGGGGAGCAGGAAACCTCTTAGGAGCGGAGCAAAGCGGATTTATAGCCGATTTGGGGTATGAAACCTATCAAAAGATATTGGAAGAGGCTGTGGATGAGTTAAAAACGGAAGAGTTTGCCAATTTATATATCGATATCAACAAGGATAAACGCGATACTGGAAGTGAATATGTGCGGGAGACTTACATTGAGAGTGATCTGGAGCTCATGTTTCCTCCCACCTATATACCAAACGATTCGGAGCGAATTTCGCTTTATCGTGAACTGGATAAGATGGAACAGGAACGGGATGTCCTGGCATTTACCGAAAGACTGAAAGATCGTTTCGGGAAAATACCTAAAGAAGGAAAAGAACTGATTCGTATTGTACGTCTGCGTCGTATGGCCAAAAACCTGGGAATGGAGAAAGTGGTATTGAAAAAAGGACAGATGAGTATATATCTGATTGCAAACCCTGAAAGTCCTTATTACCAAAGTGAAGCTTTCGATAAACTGCTGGCTTATATCCAAAATAATCCCCGTCGTTGTAACTTGAGGGAACAGAACGGTAAACGAAGTATTATTATTAAAGAGGTGCCGACGGTGGAAAACGCCTGCGATATAATGCTGAATATGGATAAGATGCCTGTAGATAATAGATAGTACTAACTAAATTTAAATATAACGTATTATGAAAAAGACCCTTATCGATCTTTTTGAGGATTCAACCAAACAATATCCGACCAATACGTTCCTTTTGGAAAAAACGAAGGATACATTTGTTCCTACAACCTATGCCCAGGTGAAAGAACAGGTGTATTCCCTGGGTGCCGGATTGGTAGCCCTTGGCGTACAAAAAGGAGACAATATGGCTTTGCTCAGTGAAGGACGCAATGCCTGGATCATTGGGGAACTAGCCATGTTCTATGCAGGAGCTACCAATGTGCCTTTGTCGATAAAATTGGAAGAGGCCAATGACTTATTGTTTCGTCTGTTGCATGCAGAGGTTCGTTTCATCATGGTATCGGCCAATCAGTTGAAAAAGATACGCCATATAATAGATCAATTACCCGGAGTTGAAAAAGTGATTGTCTTCGATGATCTGCCTTCTTACGAAGAAAAAGAAATCAGTCAGTCCGAAATAATCCGGATGGGGGAGGCCTGGTTGCAGGAACACTCGCAGGAGGAGTTTTTGTCTATCGGGCAATCTTTGCAAAATGATGATTATGCAACCATTACTTATACCTCAGGAACAACCGCTGATCCGAAAGGTGTTATCCTGACCCACCGAAATTATACAGCCAATGTGGAACAGGCTCTTTCCTGTGTTGATATTGACAGTTCATGGCGTACCCTTGTTATACTTCCACTCGATCATTGTTTTGCCCATGTAGTAGGCTTTTATATATTCATGCATAAAGGAGCCTCTGTGGCCACTGTTCAGGTGGGAAAGACTGGTCTGGAAACGCTCAAAAACATACCTGTTAATATAAAAGAGGTAAAACCTTACCTGATATTGAGTGTGCCGGCTTTGGCCAAAAACTTCAAGAAAAATATAGAACAGGGAATAAGAAGTAAAGGCGCTTGGGTGACTCAGTTGTTTCATTGGGGGTTAAAAATCGGTTATACTTATTATGGGGATAGCGGAGAAGAGCGAGGACGAGGCTGGCGTTTTCTATTGAAACCACTTGTTTGTTTATTGGATAAAGTAATCTTTTCAAAAGTGCGGGAAAGTTTTGGAGGGGATTTGAGATTCTTTGTCGGTGGCGGAGCTTTATTGGATAAAGACCTGCAAAAGTTTTATTACACCATCGGACTGCCTATGTATCAGGGGTATGGATTAAGTGAAGCAACACCGGTTATTTCGACCAACGGACCACACCGTTACCAGTTCGGGAGTAGCGGCATATTGGTGCAACCGCTTGACCTGAAAATCTGTGATAATGACGGAAAAGAATTACCCGAAGGAGAAAAAGGCGAAATCGTTATTCGGGGTGAAAATGTGATGGCTGGTTATTGGAAGAATCCGGTCTCTACGGCAGAGACAGTGAAAGACGGTTGGTTATACACCGGAGATATGGGCTATATGCATAATGGACTGCTTTATGTGTTGGGACGTTTTAAAAGTCTATTGATCGGTAGTGACGGAGAAAAATACAGTCCGGAAGGCATTGAAGAAGCATTGGTAGAACATGCTTCGACTATCGATCAGATTGTGTTATACAATAACCAAAGTCCTTATACGGTGGCTTTGATCGTGCCCAATAAAGAAGCCTTGAAAAAGCATTTGTCCTTTCAACATTTGACCCTGGATACACAAGAGGGAAAAGAAGCAGCTATCCTTGATATACAGAAGCAGATAGACCGTTTCCGTAAAGGAGGCGACTTGGCTTCTCTGTTCCCGGACCGTTGGCTTCCTACTACTTTTGCGGTTTTACCAGAACCTTTTACTGAACAAAACGGGCTGGTAAACAGTTCGCTTAAAATTGTCCGGGGAAAAGTAGAGAAACTCTATATGGATCGTTTGGAGTATCTTTATACTCCAGAAGGAAAGAATCCGGTGAATGAGAAAAATAAACAATCACTCTAAGAAAAACGAATATGTCATACAAAACAATTATTGCAACCACTTCTTTGGCACTTTGTGTTTTAAGTGCTCCTGTTTATGCTGATGGGCTTATGCAACAAGAATTGTCAGCAGGTTGGTCTTTTAAACAAGTACGTGGGAACAATTGGTATCCGGCAACTGTACCGGGAGTCGTACAATTAGACCTGATGAATAATGGAATTATAGAGGATCCGTTTTATCGTTTGAATGAACGGGGTATTCAATGGGTGGACAAAGAAGACTGGGAATACAAGACGACTTTGGATATCTCTCCCGAACTCTTTAATAAAGACAATATAGAGTTGGACTTTAAAGGCTTGGATACTTATGCTGATGTTTACCTGAATGACTCCTGTGTCCTTAAAGCCGATAATATGTTTCGCGAGTGGCGGGTAGAAGTGAAAGATCTACTGAAAAAGAACGGAAATGAATTACGTGTTTATTTCCATTCTCCTATCAAGGTAGACATGCCTAAGTTTGATGCCCTCCCTTATCCGCTGGAAGCAGGTAACGATCAATCAGAGAACGGAGGGATGTTCGACAAAAAGGTAAGTGTCTTTGCCCGTAAGGCCGGCTATCATTATGGCTGGGACTGGGGACCGCGTATTGTGACCAGTGGTATTTGGCGTCCGGTTTACCTGGTCGGTTGGAATAAAGCCCGTATTAACAATATTCATTATATACAAGAATCAGTAACGGCCAAGAAAGCGAATATCAAAACGCAGGCCGAAGTGTTTGCCGATAAAGCGGGTACAGCTATACTGACCATTCAGGCGGAAGGTATCCGCCATACTTGGAATAAGAAGGTAGAGGTGCAAAAAGGAAAGAACCTGATAGCGTTAGACCTGTCGATCTCTAATCCGAAGTTATGGTGGTCGAACGGCTTGGGAGAAGCCCATCTTTATCCTTTTAAGGCTGTCTTGTCTATGGATGGAGAAGTGGTTGATACAAAGAACGACAATCTGGGTATCCGCAGTCTGAAGGTGGTTTATGAAAAAGATGCGGAAGGACATACCTTTCATTTTGAGTTGAATGGCGTGAAGGTTTTTGCCAAAGGGGCTAACTATATCCCGCAGGATAACTTTTTACCCCGTGTAACGGATGAACAATATGAAAAGACAATCCTGGATGCGGTCAATGCCAATATGAATATGCTTCGTATATGGGGAGGCGGGATTTATGAAAACAAGATCTTTTACGACTTATGTGATAAATACGGTATAATGGTATGGCAAGACTTTATGTTTGCCTGCAGTACGTACCCGATGACGCCTGCACTGTTGGAAAATATTCGTCAGGAAGCGATAGACAATGTAGTACGCCTGCGTAACCATGCCAGTCTTGCTATCTGGTGTGGAAACAATGAAAATCATACCGCTTGGTTCAACTGGGGGTGGATGCGTAAATACGAGAAACTAGGCGTATTGGAAGAGATGCGTAAAGATCATAAAGACGTATTCCATAAAGTATTGCCGGAGGTTGTTTCGGCATACGACCCGACTGCCTTTTACTGGCCTTCTTCTCCCTATGGTGGTAACCCGGATGCCCGCGCAGAAAGTGGAAAACGCCTGTGGAATCCGGATGGTGACGCACACTATTGGGGAGTATGGCATGCCCGTGACTCTATAGCCAATTATAATGTTATTAAAGCTCGTTTCTTCTCTGAGTATGGATTTCAATCATTCCCTGAATATCAATCGGTATTGAAATATGCACCGGAAGAACGGGATCAGGATATTCATTCGGATGTAATGATGGCACATCAGCGGGGAGGTAGTCATGCGAACGGTCTGATCGAATGGTACCTATTGAATGAATACCGCAAACCCAAAGACTTCCCCAATTTTCTTTATATGGGACAACTCTTACAAGGAGATGCGATCAAAACGGCTATAGAAGCACATCGCAGGGATATGCCCTATTGTATGGGTACTTTGTATTGGCAACATAACGATTGTTGGCCGGTAGCCTCCTGGTCGAGTCGTGATTATTATGGGCGTTGGAAAGCACAGCATTATTTTGCGAAAAAAGCTTTTGAAGATATTCTTGTTTCTCCTATCCAGGAAGAGGATGTTTTAAAGATTTATATCGTTTCGGATCGTTTGAAATCAACCCGGGGTACATTATCTGTCCGTATTATGGATTTGCAGGGGCATCCGGTTTATGAAACACAGACAAAAGTCAGTTTGTCTCCCAACAGTAGTAACATACATTTTTCAGCCCCTGTCGACAAACTGTTGAAGGATAAGAACAGAAATGAAGTTGTTGTAGCAGTCTCTTTTGAAGAAGAGGTTAAAGATAAAAAACTGTACACAAACAATTACTTTTTTACCCGCTATAAAGATATCGACTTTCCTAAAGCCCGTATTCAGACATCTTCAGTAAAGGCTACGGATGGTTATGACGTCACTGTGAAGAGCGATCAATTTGCCCGAGGTGTTTTTCTGAGTATTGAAGGCATAGATAATTTCTTTTCCGATAATTACTTTGATCTTTTGCCTGGACAAAGCAAGGTGATTCACGTGACAACAACATTGGATAAAGCTGCTTTTGATAAACAGTTGAAAACGGAGAGCATTGCGGATGCCTATTGATATAAAAAAACACCGGAACATCTTTATAGGGTTCCGGTGTTTTTTTATATCAGTTTGTCATACTGTTTATACCTCTTTTCTCTTCCCGCTTTGTGATGTTTTCATTATCGCTTCCATCGTTTATGCGTCCAAAGCCAATCACAGGGCTTTTCCTGAATATTTTGTTCCAATAAAAACGCATACTGTTTTATGATCTCTGTCTCTTCCGTTTTTTGAGGATCCATGCAAATAGGTTTGTATTGAATCGTATATTTCCCCCGTTTATCCCGGGTGATATGCATATACATCACAGCTGCTCCTGTCGAGCGGGCTAACTTTTCCACACCGGAGAACATGCTGGTGTGTTGATTTAACATTACCAGACGATACTTTTCTTCTACTATTTTCGGACATTGGTCGGCTATAAAGAAGTATACCGAAGGATTGGCTTTGTTGCACAACAAATGACGGACTATGGACTTTGCCGGAACAAGCCTCATGCCAAAACGTGTGCGTAAGGAAAGAAACAGTCTGTCCATCAGGTTATTTCGTAATGGTTTATATACTGCATACATATGAATAGCAATACGATGGGATAATATATTCAGTATCTCCCAATTGCCGCAATGCCCCATGCAAATAATGACATGTTTGTTTTGTTGTAGTTGCTCTTCAATCCTCTCCATCCCAATGACTGTAACCTTCGCCATCTGTTGCTTGGAAGAAATAGAAAACGATTTGAGAATCTCTACCACATTATCTGTAAAACAACGATAGAAATCGCGTGTGACCTGATCGATCTCTGTTGCACTTTTTTCTGGAAAAGAACGGGTCATATTTAAACGAACCGTATTTTTCCGGTAAGGTATAACATAAAACAACAGAAAAGAAGAAAAGGAAGATACCATGTAAAGTATCTGCATCGGTATTAAACTAACCAGATACACGCCAAGATAAAGACCACTAAAAAGAAAATTGCCGAATTGTTTCTTCATCAGCTGTTGTTATATGGCTGTATATTCCCTGTAAAACTCAGCTACAGCTTCTATTCCTTGATAAAAGAAATCCAGGCGACAACTTTCATTGGGGGAATGAATGGCATTTTGTTCCAGTCCGAATCCCATCAGGATCGTCTTGATATCCAACACTTGTTCGAAGGTAGAGATGATGGGGATACTTCCACCCCGGCGTACCGCCAATGGTTTTTTGCCAAAAGCAATGCCCACAGCCTTTTCTGCCGCTTTATAGGCCGGTATGTCGATCGGACAAACATAGCCTTGTCCGCCATGGGAGGGTTTCACTTTGACATTTACATAATCCGGCGCGACAGACGCCATATATTTTTCAAATAGGTCACTTATTTTTGCGTGATCCTGATGTGGAACTAAGCGACAGGATACTTTGGCATATGCCTTGGAGGGAAGAACCGTCTTGCTGCCTTCACCCGTATATCCTCCCCAGATACCACAGATGTCGAAGGAGGGACGGCAACTGTTACGCTCCAGGGTAGAATATCCCTTTTCACCCAACAGCGCTTTTACACCGATGGAGTCTTTGTATTTCTGTTCGTCAAATGGGATCTGAGCAATCATATCACGCTCCACCGGAGACAACTCTTCTACATCATCGTAAAATCCGGGGATGGTAATCCTGCCGTTTGCATCTGTTATATCGGCCATTAATTTGCACAATACATTGATGGGGTTTGCCACGGCACCTCCGAAATGCCCCGAGTGTAAGTCACGGTTCGGTCCTGTCACCTCTACCTCCCAGTATGCCAAGCCACGTAAGCCGGTAGTCAGGGAGGGTGTTTCGGCACTGACCATGCTTGTGTCTGAAACAAGGATGATATCGGCTTTCAGTAACTCTTTATTTTTTTTGCAAAAATCTTCCAGGCTGGGAGAGCCAATCTCTTCTTCTCCTTCAAAGATAAACTTCACGTTGCATTGCAATAGATTCTCTTTTAAGGCGGTTTCAAAACCTTTGACCTGCATCATGGCCTGGCCTTTGTCATCATCGGCACCACGTGCCCAGATACGGCCGTCGCGGATCTCTGCCTTAAAGGGATCGCTGTTCCATAGGTCGAATGGTTCGGCCGGCATTACGTCATAATGCGCATATACAAGTACCGTCGGAGCATCGGGTGAGATCAATCTTTCCCCATAGACCACCGGATTGCCTTGGGTGGGCATAACCACTGCCTTGTCGGCACCCGAAGAAAGAAGAACCTGTACCCAACGTTGGGCACAGGCTTCCATTTCCGGTTTATATTCTTGTTTGGCACTGATAGAAGGAATACTAATCAGTGAAAATAACTCTTCTAAGAAACGCTCTTTGTTTGATTCAATGTATGATTTTACTGACATGGTAATTTGTATATCTGATTCATTGCAAATATACAAATATAATTGACTTTGTCTTACTTTATGCCTTCTGTTCGTCTTATAAAGGAATTTTATCTACCCGCTTTTGATGGCGGCCTCCTTCGAAAGCTGTATTAAAAAAGGCTTCGACGATTTCAGTCGTTTCTTTGTTATTGGTAAAACGGCCGGGAATAACCAATACATTGGCATCATTATGTGCACGTGACAGACGGGCTATCTCAGGCATCCAGCATAAGGCTGCCCGTACTCCCTGATGTTTGTTGAGGGCTATATTTATGCCAACGCCAGATCCGCAAACAGCGATGCCGGGGTATACTTCCCCTCTTTCCAGGGCGTAGCCCAACAGATGGGCAAAGTCCGGATAGTCACAACTTTCTTCTGAATACGTGCCGAAATCTTTATAAGGTAAGCCCTTCTGATCAAGTAATTGTTTGATGAATTCCTTGGTTTTGAAACCGGCATGGTCGCTACATAAACCTATCATATGCATTTATCCTAAAAGTTCTTTTACTTGCTTGTATACGTTTTCTCCCGTAAAGCCCAGCTTTTCGTCCAATACGGTGTATGGAGCAGAGAAACCAAATGATTCTAATCCCCAAACTTTACCGTTGGCTCCAACCAATCCTTCGATCGTTACAGGCAAACCGGCTGTCAGGCCGAACACTTTACTTCCTTTGGGTATAATAGATTCCTGATAGGCTTCCGGTTGACTATGGAACAATCCTTCTGAAGGAGCTGAGACAATACGTACCTTAATGCCTTCGGCACGAAGCAAAGCGGCACCGGCAAATAAGGTGGATACTTCCGATCCGGAGGCCACCAGGATCACTTCCCAGTTGGGATCTTCGTCTACTATATAAGCTCCTTTTTCTGCCTGCAACGCTTCTTGGTAACGATTTCCTTGGGTCGGCAGGTCGTTTACATTCTGACGAGAAAAGATCAAACCGGTGGGAGAGACCGTGTTCTCCATAGCCATCTTCCAGGCAACAGTCGTTTCTGTGACATCGGCAGGACGAAGAACCAACATAGAGTTCCGTCCTTTATGATTTTTCAGTTTCTCCATCAGACGTACCTGTGCCTCTTGTTCCACTGGCTCATGGGTCGGTCCGTCTTCTCCTACGCGGAATGCATCGTGAGTCCAGATAAACTTTAAGGGTTGTTCCATCAAAGCAGCCAAACGGAAGACAGGTTTCATATAATCGGAGAAGACAAAGAAGGTACCGCAGGCGGCTATAACACCTCCATGCAGACACATACCCAGGCAAATGCTGGCCATTGTCAACTCAGATACACCGGCCTGGAAGAAAGCTCCACTGAAATCCCCCTTGGTGAAGGCATGTGTCTTCTTCAGGAATCCGTCTGTTTTGTCCGAATTGGACAGGTCGGCGGAGGAACAGATCATGTTTTCAACCTGGGTAGCCAATATACCCAATACAGTGGCCGAAGCGACACGTGTAGCCTGATTGGCTTTTTGTTCGATGGCTTCCCAGTTGATTGCAGGCACTTCGCCGGAGAACCATTTTGTCATTTTAGCCGCTAATTCCGGATGTGCTTTGGCCCAGGCTTCTTTGGCGGCATATTTCTCACCGACAATTGTTTCCAGTTCTTTGGCACGTTGGGCATACAACTCGACTACTTCCGGGAATATATGGAAAGGATTTTCCGGGTCACCTCCCAGATTCGTTATTGTTGCAGAGATAGAGGCACCGGCAGCCGATAAAGGTTGTCCATGCGTAGAGACTTTGTTTTCGTAACTGCTTTTATCTTCACCCATAGCTCCTTTGCCCATGAGTGTGTTGCCGATAATCAATGTCGGACGAGCAGATTCGGCTTTGGCCTCAATCAAGGCTTTGCGGATTGCATCCGCATCGTTTCCATTGATAGTGATAACCTTCCATCCCCAGGCTTCGTATTTCATACCTACATTTTCGGTCGTGACCTCTTCAACGGTGGTGGAAAGTTGGACATTGTTTGCATCATAGAACATGATCAGGTTGTCCAGCCCCAGTGTACCGGCAGTTCGCCCGGCTCCCTGAGATATTTCTTCCTGAATACCTCCGTCGGATATAAAGGTGTAGATCGTTTGATTCATCTGTTCACCCAGACGGGCTTTCAGGAATTTGGCAGCAATGGCGGCCCCAACAGCCATGGTGTGTCCTTGTCCCAGAGGACCGGAGGTGTTTTCTACTCCACGCATCACATCCAATTCCGGATGTCCGGGAGTAGGGCTTCCCCATTGACGGAACATGGCCAGTTCATCCATTGTATACTTACCGGTCAGAGCCAGTACGGCATACAGCATAGGAGACATATGTCCCGGATCCAGGAAGAAGCGATCCCGCCCTTCCCATTGGGGATTCTTGGGATCATATATTAAAAATTCGGAGAACAATACATTAACGAAATCAGCACCCCCCATGGCGCCTCCCGGATGACCGGATTTTGCTTTCTCAACCATTGATGCAGCCAGAATGCGGATGTTGTCTGCTGCTTTGTTCATTAACTTTATGTCGTTCATAAAAATGAATTATTAATATTTCGCGCAAATATAGTCAATCTCTTTCTATATGCCATAAGAAATAATTAAACAATTCGTATTCCGTGAACTGTCTTTCCTTTTTTGGCACCTCACGCACTATGGCGTTCTATCGGCAGCGGAAGTGCTTATTGCTTTTTTCGTTGAGAAAAGTGAAAAAGACGGGGCAGAAGATCTTTTTTACCAATGCGTTGCAAAGCCAGTGTGATCTGTTTGCGAAACTCCGGTTTGTACCAGAAAAAGAATTGACGTTGCGCCAGTTTCTGTTCGGCCGACCGGGCGGTGTATACCTTTTCTAAGGTGTAGGGATGATAGCCTGTATAATAAATCTCGGTAGCCAGTGTCATCGGCGTAGGAGTGAAGTCCTGTACCTGTTCCAGTTGGAAGTGAAGCCCTTTGGTAATCACGGCGAGCTCTGCCATATCTGCTTCCGTACAACCCGGGTGGCTGGAGATGAAGTAGGGGATTAGTTGTTGATTCAGTCCTTCCCGGCTGTTTACCTTGTCGAATATCTTTTTGAACTGCCCGAATTGTTCAAAAGAGGGTTTGCGCATGATCTTGAGAACGGATGCCTGTGTATGTTCGGGAGCTACTTTGAGGCGGCCGGAAACATGATGGCTTATGAGCTCCTGAGTATATACCTGGGCGGATTTATTTAGTTTTTCGTCCGTATACCGATGCAACAAAAGGTCATAACGAACCCCACTACCGATAAACGATTTTTTTATTCCCGGCAGACGATCGACCTCTTTGTATAGGTCCAGTAGAGGGCTATGGTCAGCATCCAGGTTCTTGCATACAACCGGTGAAATACAAGATGGCTTTTTGCATTGGCGGCATATATCCTGATCTTTTCCTTTCATCCGGTACATATTGGCCGATGGTCCCCCTAAATCACTTAAATATCCCTTGAAATCGGGCATTTTAGTAATAGCTTTTACCTCTTTTAAGATCGATTCTTTGCTGCGTGAGGCAATAAACTTACCCTGGTGTGCGGATATCGTACAGAAAGCGCAGCCACCGAAACAGCCCCGGTGCACATTGACGGAAAACTTAATCATCTCAAATGCCGGAATGACCTTGCCTTTGTATTTGGGATGAGGCAACCGGGTATAGGGCAGGTCGAAGGAAGTATCGATTTCCGCCTCACTCATCGGTGGAAAGGGAGGATTGACTATAATGGTTTGTTTGCCTACCTGTTGCAATATACGACAGGCCTGGTATTTATTCGATTCTTCTTCTATATGCCGGAAGTTTTTGGCCTGTTTCAATTTATCTTTCAGGCATTCTTCATGCGAGAAGAGTAATATGTCTTCGTTTTGTTTTTCTATATTCTCGGTTCTATATGCTGTTTGTGGAATGTCTTTTATCGTATGAAAGAGTTCTCCTTTTTTCAACCGGCGAACCAATTCTTTTATAGGCTGTTCCCCCATGCCATAGATCAGGAGGTCGGCTTTACTTTCAATAAGAATACCCGGTTTGAGCTTGTCCTGCCAATAATCGTAATGTGTCAAACGACGCAAAGAAGCTTCGATCCCACCGAGGACAACGGGAGTCTCCGGATAAAGCTCTTTGAGGATATTCGTATAAACAATGCTGGGATAGTCGGGGCGCATGCCGGCTCGCCGGTCCGGGGTATAGGCATCGTCGCTCCGCAGCCGTTTGTTGGCCGTATAGTGATTTATCATCGAATCCATCGCTCCCGGAGAGACACCGAAGAAAAGCCTTGGCACTCCTAATTTTTTAAAATCACGGAAGTCCCCCCGCCAGTCTGGTTGAGGTACAATCGCTACACGAAGGCCTTCTGCCTCCAGGGTTCGGCCAATGACGGCTGCCCCAAAAGAGGGATGATCCACATAGGCATCTCCACTGAACAGGATTACATCGATATAATCCCAGCCCCGCATTTCGACCTCTTTTTTGGTCGTCGGTAACCAATCCCCCGGTTTAAATGAATTCATAGGGGCAAAGATAGTAAATTTATCCGGAGGAAAATGAATCCTTAAGGCAGCACTCCTTCCCAAACGAAAGAATCGGGGAATAGGTTTTTTACAGAGACGGCTTCTTCGAATAACCCGAAAACGGAAGAACCCGAGCCGGACATGGAGGCATAGACGGCTCCGGCTTGGTATAGTTTCTCTTTCCAATCGGCAATCACCGGGTAGCGTGTAAATACGCTTTCTTCAAAGTCATTCACCATATACTCTTTCCAGGAAGATACAGGCATTTGAATAATCTCCTGTAAGGATAGTACAGGGGCTTTCGGACTTACCAACGCATAGGCTTCCGGCGTAGAAACAGTCACGTTGGGTTTGACCAGGCAGAAGTGATACCCTTTCAGAGAGAGGGAGATAGGGGTGAACAGATTGCCTGTCCCCGTAGCAAAGACAGGGGTGTTCCGGATAAAGAAAGGACAATCAGACCCGATGGATTGGGCTATTTCTTCCAATTGTTCGGTGGTCAGTCCCAAGGCACAATAGGTGTTGACCAATTTCAACATAAAGGCGGCATCCGCCGATCCTCCGCCTAAGCCTGCCCCAAAGGGGATGGCCTTTAAGAGGTGGATCTCCAACGGTGGAATGGTGTATTTCTGACGAAATGCCCCCAATGCTTTTACTACCAGGTTGTTTTCCGCCGGCCCGTCAACCGATATGCCTGTTTGGGTAAAGGACTCGTTTGCGATAGCCGGAACGATCTCTAACGCGTCTTTTACCGGAACAGGATAGAATATGGTTTCTATGTTGTGATAGCCGTCGGGACGTTTACTGACAATGTTCAGTCCCAGGTTTATTTTTGCATTGGGGAAACAGATCATATATTATTTCTTGATGTTCGGCAGTTCCAGGCCGTATCCTTTTTTCTTATCTTCTATTTTCAACAACAAAGCAACGATTACGGCCAATACACCGAAAAGTGTGAATATGCACATCGGTACGGTATAATCGTATGAAAGACTGCCATCAGGAAGTTCCTGTTTGGCATATTTGTCGATCACCCAACCGATTAACAAAGGTACACCCATAAGTCCCCAGTTCTGTACATAGAAAATGAGTGAATAGGCCGTACCCAACTGTTTCTGGGGTATGATTTTCGGAACAGAAGGCCACATAGCCGAAGGTACCAAAGAGAAAGCAATACCCAATACCACCATAATGATTGTGGCAAACCACCATACATTTAAGATCGGCAAAGCAAAAAGACCGTGAACCAGGATCAACATAAAGGAGCCGATCAACATTAAAGTAGCTCCTTTTCCGATGCGGTCATACAAAGAGCCAAACAGCGGGGTCAGTAAGATGGTGCCGAAAGGTAAAAGGCTGGGGATATATCCGGCCAGTCCTTCTTCTACACCGTATTTATAAATCATCAGTTTGGTGGCAAATTTGAGGAAAGGGAAGACACCTGAATAAAACAGGACGCATAAGAAAGCGATCAACCAGAAACCTTTGTTGGTAACGATCATCTTTATATCACTGAGTTTGAACCCTTCTTCGGCTTCTCCATCCAAGGCGTTTTCCAAAGAGGTATCCAATTTTTTATCCATCACGCAATAAACGAAATAAGACAATGTACCGATACATAACAACAGGGCACCGATCAGTACCGGAGCAGCGATGGAATCGAAGTGTTTGGCCAATGGCATACTGAATCCCAAAGCAAAAGCGGTTCCTATACGCGCCAAGGCAACCTGCAGTCCCATGGCTAAGGCCAATTCGTGTCCGGTAAACCATTTGACAATGACTTTACTGACGGTGATACCGGCAATTTCTACGCCCATGCCAAAAATAGCAAAGCCCAGCCCGGCCAATACGACCTGTGAGTTGAATCCGAAAATAACACCTCCTGTGGGGAAATAGGTGGATACGGCATATGCTTTTAATAAGGCCCCGCCAACCATTAACAAACAGGCCATTTGACCGGTAAAACGCACACCCATCTTGTCGAGGATGATACCTCCCAGGATAAGCATAAGCAGGAAAACATTGAACCAGCCATATCCACTGGTGAAAAGGCCGTATTCTGTACTCGTCCACCCATAGGTGCGTGAAAGCAGGTCTTCCAACGGAGCCATCACATCGGTAATGAAATAGCCACACATCATTGTAAACGATACGACAATCAGTGCTGTCCAGCGGGCTGCTTTGGAATCGTTTAATTTCTTTTTAATTTGTTCTGTCATAATACTTTTATTAAATATTTGTTTTATCAAGTGAGTTTGTTGAATAAAGGAATCGCTTCGGCGACGACAAAAGTACTGCCTCCGATGAAGAGGAAGTCGCTGGTGTCAGAGTCGGTTAATGCTTTTTGGATGGCATCACCCACTGTCGGATATATTTCTCCCCTCAGGCCGTGACGCGAAGCCTTTTCTTGTACTTCTTCTGCCGGCAGGGCTCTGTCGATAGAGGCTTGGGTGAAATAATAGAATGCCTCCTTGGGCATCAGAGCCAGTATGCCGTCTATGTCTTTGTCGTTAACAAAGCCAATCACCATACGCAAGGCCGTGTGATGTTTGCTCTCTCCGTTTAGTTGAAAGGCCAGGTATTGCCAGCCTCCTTTATTGTGTCCGGTGTCACAAATAATCTTCGGGCTAGTGTGTAGTTTTTGCCAGCGTCCCATCAGTCCGGTATATTCTACCACATGAGCGAATCCTTCTTTCACCGCTTCCGGAGAGATGGAAACGCCTTCTTCTATCAGGGCATGAACAGCGGTAAGTACTGTTGCCGCGTTTTTACATTGCACGGAACCTCCCAATTCACCGGTGATAGTACCGTATGTTTTTGTCTGGAATCTCCAATGTCCGCTTTCTTCCAGGTGAGCCTCGGTTATAGGCTGTTCAGAAAGGGAAAAGTAGAGGTGAGAGGCTGTTTGTTTGGCTTTTTGGGTAAATATGTCGCGTACATCTTCGTCTTCCACATCTCCGATGACAACAGGAATGCCCGGTTTGATAATACCCGCTTTCTCTCCGGCTATTTCTTTCTCTGTGTTTCCCAGGAATTGGGTGTGATCGGGGCTGATATTGGTAATGATACTCAGGATAGGATGAATGATATTGGTGCTGTCCAAGCGACCTCCCAATCCGGTCTCAATCACGGCATAATCGACGTTGGAATCGCGGAAATAAGCAAACGCCAGGGTCGATGTCAACTCAAAAAAGGAAGGATGAAGCGGTTCGAAACGGCTTCGGTAGCGAGCCACGAAGTCGACAACGTATTGTTCCGGGATCTTTTGGCCGTTTACGCGAATACGCTCCCGGAAATCTACCAGGTGCGGGGAGGTGTATAATCCGACAGTATAACCGGCTTGTCTCAGGATGGCGGCTAATAGATGGCTGACCGATCCTTTTCCGTTCGTTCCGGCGACATGAATCGTTTGGTAGGATTGATGGGGGGTGTCCAGGAGTTTATCCAAGGCGATGGATGTGTCGAGTCCCGGTTTATAAGCGGAAGCACCACTGTGTTGAAATACAGGGGTGCTTGTATATAAATAATCCAATGTTTCCTTATATGTCATCCTCTTGTTTTTTGACTGGCACAAATGTAGTTAATTTTATTTTATACCTTTGTACTGCGCAAGTAAAAAGGGAGAATGAAAGATGGATAAACAACAAATATGTTACACGCCCAAAGGGGGCGTTTGCTCTTCACAAATATGTATCGATCTGGAGGATCAGATAATCTCCAATGTAAAGGTAATCAAAGGATGTGCCGGGAATTCCCTGGGGCTTGCCGCTCTCTTGAAAGGCATGTCGGCGCAGGAGGCTATCGCCCGGTTGGAAGGCATCTGTTGCGGGCGTAAGCATACCTCTTGCCCCGATCAGTTGGCTCAGGCACTGAAAGAATGGTTGATGAATAAAGTATAACTTCTTTTTATCCAGCATGTTTTGGTTCTTTGACTTCTTAGGCTAAAAGGGGCGGCCCTTTTCAAAACAAGTCAAAGAACAGGGTGTTTTTTTATTGCCGATGCGCATCGGCAATATAGACGATGCTGTTCAGCAATATTGTCGATGGGCATCAGCAATATTGTCGAAGCCCATCGGCAATAGAATTCTCCTTATCATATGACTGAAGAAAAAACGAATATAGGGATGAAAAAATGCTACCCTTTAAAAAGATAAAAGGTAGCATGAGGGTATTGGGTATTCGTTAGTAACAAACGATTACTCTACATATAAAACCAAGCCTTTCAGGTATTCGCCTTCGGGGTGATAGATGTTTACCGGATGATCGGCCGGTTGGGTGAGTTGGTGTAAGATGCGTACGCTTCGTCCGGATTGGGCGGCTGCACTGAATACAGCCAAGCGGAAATTTTCCTTGCTGACTACCTGGGAGCAGGAAAAGGTAAAGAGAATCCCTCCGGGTTTGATTTTTTCAAAAGCGATCGCATTCAGTTTTCGGTATCCCTGCAGGGCATTGCGCAATACATTTTTATGTTTGGCAAAAGCGGGGGGATCTAATATGATTAAATCGTAATTATCTCCCATTTTATCGAGGTATTTGAAGGCGTCTTCTGCATAGGCTGCGTGCCGCGGATCATCCGGAAAATTCAAAGAAACATTTTTGTTTGTCAACGAAATAGCCTTGGCCGAGCTGTCTACCGAGTGCACTACCGTTGCACCTCCCCGCATGGCGTAGAAAGAAAAACCTCCGGTATAGCAGAACATATTCAAAACGGAACGTCCTTTGGCATAGTGTTCCAAGAGGGAACGGTTCTCTCTTTGGTCAACGAAGAACCCTGTTTTTTGTCCTTTCTGCCAGTCTACGTAGAATTTCAATCCGTTTTCCAGGGCGACATCCTCTTCTTGTCCGCCCAGAAGATATCCGTCTTCGTTTGTCAGGTTGGCTTTGAAAGGAAGGGTCGCTTCCGATTTGTAATAGATATTGTGTAGGGCATCTCCCATGACTTCTTTCAGGGCTTCGGCAATTTCCGTGCGGGCATGGTGCATGCCGACAGCATGTGCCTGCATTACTGCAGTATGGGCATAGATGTCGATAATCAATCCGGGCAGGTTATCTCCTTCGCCATGGATCAAGCGATAGGTATTATTGTTTTCCACTCCGGCCAGACCCAGTGCCTGGCGTAGGTTGTAGGCTGTGCGGATGCGTTCGGTCCAGAAAGAAGCATCGATGGTTATCGGTCGAAAAGAAAGTATGCGCACGGCAATACTTCCGATCTGGTAATGTCCAACAGCTAAAAAGCGGTTGTTGGATCCGTATACTTCCACCAGGTCTCCTTCTTCCGGTTTTCCTTCGATGGATTGGATAGCTCCGGAAAAGACCCAGGGGTGAAAACGCAATAAAGACTCTTCTTTTTTCGGTCTGAGGAATACTTTCGTATAATTCATTTATACTTGATTCAATTGATTATAAATTTGAAGGCATGCCCAGGCGTCCAGAGCTGCATATTTTTGTTGAGACTCGGTCAGGACGTCTGCATCCCAGTTGGTCAACCGTTGCCCTTTGGAGATTTTTTTCTTAAAAAGGATGGCATATATCTTTTGCAAGCTGGCTTCTTCTATGCCGAATTTCTGTACATAGTTCTGCAGATCCAGGAAGTTGGTCGGTGTGATATCTACCCTTTTGCGGATGGCACTGAAGTCGTCGCGCAGGGAGAGTCCTATTTTCAGTATTTGATCGTTTGTCAGAAACTCTTCGAGGGGCTTGGGTATATCGATATGATTGAGCCGGAAAAGGAAACAAGCCTCTTCGGTAGCTATCTGCATCAGGGATATTTTGTATCGCTGTCCTTTTTTGAAGCTGGGACGTGTTTCGGTGTCAAACCCAACGCGGGGAAACATTTTCAGGTAGTCTACCGCTTTGGCAGCGTCTTGGGGGGTCGTAATAAGTATGATCCGCCCAGTGAATTCTTCTATCTCCAGTTGGGCAATATCTTCTTTACTTATTGTATTGGCATAAGGATGTGTCATGCTTCGTCTTCGTTCAGATCTAAATTTTCATCCGCATCATATCTTGCGGCATGTAATGCTTTCAAGGCGTTTAATATTTGTTGTCCCCAATAATCCTGGAAGTTGAAGCGGCAAACAGCAATCGCTTCTTGCATCACCTCTTCATTTCCTTGCCGGAAGAGTGAGACGAAGTTGCCTACATCTTGATAGACATCCGCCAGATTTTCCGAGATAAAAGCAGCGATAGGGGTATCGCTGTATTGCATATCCGGATGAAAAGTTTCCAGATACGTATCTTTTTCACCTAAGAGAACGGCAATCCGGTTGCGTATGGATTCGTACAAATCTTCGGTAACGATCTGCTCCGGGGCGGCATCCTCTTCCGGATGAATATCCGGTAATAAGGCCGCTTTGAGGTAGAGTAGAGGCAATAACTTCGTGGCTTTGTCCACAAATTCGAAACGACCGCTTTGTCCGGCTGTCTCTGCCAATGTGCAAAACTCTAATGCTACGGTAACAAATTCCAGTGTATTGCGTGCGTAAACAGGGCTGTTTTCCTTCTCCACTTTGATACTTATTTTCTCACTTTGATGCACAAAAGTAAGAAATATATTCTTATCCGGCCAATACTTCTTTTAGATTAAACACATTTTAGAATATTTAGGGGATTCTGTAGGGCAAGAGTCTGGCTCTCTCATCTATAAATGCATAGAAACTCCTTATCAAACATATAGGCA
This sequence comes from Parabacteroides sp. 52, assembly GCF_010500925.1. GTDB lineage: Bacteria > Bacteroidota > Bacteroidia > Bacteroidales > Tannerellaceae > QVMG01. The sequence continues at coordinate 448,268 of NZ_QVMG01000001.1, read as the reverse complement.
TATTTCAATAATTCTGTTTACCTTTGTTGGTTCTTTATGGAAAGAAGCATCCAATACACCAAATAAGTACAGGATAATTAAGTGATAATGGCAAAGAAAAAGAATACCGTGCATACCAAAAATGCCGATAAAAGCGAAAAGAAAACAGGGGCTATCAAGGCTTTTTTGACCCATGAACGTACCCGATATATTACAGGATTAATCATTTGTTTATTTACAATATACGTAGGGCTTGCGTTGATTTCTTTCTTTTTTACGGGAGGGGCGGATCAGAGTAAGATCGAAAATGTACCTGTAAGCGACCTGGTCTCTAACCGGGGATCGGTGAGTAACTGGACGGGGGTACGCGGGGCTTATCTGGCCAACTTGTTGATGAATAAGTTATTCGGTGTTTCTTCTTTTGTGTTTTTGTTTTTCCTTGGATCCTTGGGGGCTAAGTTGATGCGGTTGAATAAGGTGTCGTTGCTTCGGCGTTTTCTTTTCTGTGCGGCTACTATGGTGTTGGGGTCAGTCTTTTTTGGTTTTGTCTTTGTCAAAGGATATGAAGATACTTTTCTTTATCTGGGAGGAGAACATGGGTATTACTGGTCGGAGATATTGATAAATAACATTGGAGTGCCGGGGACAATCTTGGTTTTGGCTGGTACTTTCCTGATCATTGCTATTCTTACAAGTAAACATACGATTCCTTTTTTGCAGAAATTTTTTGCTTTCGGATGGTTGAAGAAGCGCAAGAAAGAGATTGTTGCAGAGGAGGAAATGGAAGGGCAGTCGGTGGATGTTCGTACCCGGGAGGAAGAGACAGCTCTGTTTATGCCGGAGAAAACGGATGAATCAGAAGGAGAGATAGCCGAATTTGAAGTCTATGATTCGGAAGAGGAGCATTTTGAAGTGACCGTGCCGGACGAAGAAGAAGAATATATCTCTTCGGATGCGGAGGAGAAAGAGGAGATGGAAGAGAATCCGGCCTTTACCATAGAAGTGCCTGTCGGGGATGATGAGCAGTTTGACGGATCTTCCCAGGGAGACTATGATCCGAAACTGGATCTGTCGAGCTTCCGCAACCCAAGCCTCGATTTATTGAAAAAGTATGACTCGGGAGATCACGAGGTGGATATGGAGGAGCAGACAGCCAATCAGAGACGTATCAAACAGACCTTGGAGAATTTCGGCATTAGCATAGCCTCCATTAAAGCGACGGTAGGGCCAACGATTACTTTGTATGAGGTCATACCTGATGCCGGTGTACGTATAGCCAAGATCCGGAACCTGGAAGATGATATAGCCCTGAGCCTTTCGGCATTAGGTATCCGTATTATCGCTCCTATGCCGGGTAAAGGTACGATTGGTATTGAGGTGCCTAACAAAGATCCGCAGATTGTCTCCATGCAATCGATCATTGCTTCCCGCAAATTCCAGGAGAGTAAAGCCGATCTACCTGTCGCCCTGGGTAAAACGATCACAAATGAGATCTTTATGTTTGACTTATGCAAAATGCCGCACTTATTGGTGGCTGGGGCTACCGGGCAGGGTAAGTCAGTCGGTCTGAATGCGATTATTACCTCTTTACTTTATAAGAAGCACCCGTCGGAACTGAAGTTTGTGCTTGTCGACCCAAAGATGGTTGAGTTCAGTATTTATTCGGAGATCGAACGCCACTACCTGGCGAAGTTGCCGGATGCGGAAAAAGCTATTATTACCGATTTTACCAAGGTTATTCAGACGTTGAACTCTCTTTGTAAAGAGATGGACGACCGTTATGATTTGTTGATGAAAGCGCATACGCGTAATATCAAAGAATACAATGCGAAGTTTATCAGTCGCCGCTTGAATCCGGAGAAGGGTCACCGGTTTATGCCCTATATTGTGGTTATCATTGATGAGTTTGGTGACTTGATCATGACAGCCGGCAAAGAAATCGAATTGCCTATCGCACGTATTGCGCAGAAAGCCCGTGCGGTGGGGATCCATATGGTGATTGCCACGCAACGCCCTTCTACCAATATCATTACCGGAACGATCAAAGCGAACTTCCCGGCGCGTATGGCATTCCGGGTCTCTTCTATGATCGACTCGCGTACCATCCTGGATTCGCCCGGTGCCAATCAACTGATCGGGCGGGGTGACCTCTTGTTCTCACAAGGAAGTGATATGGTTCGTGTGCAATGTGCTTTTGTCGATACACCGGAGGTGGAACAGATATCCGAATATATCGGTCAGCAGGTAGGTTATCCTACGGCGCATCTGTTGCCCGAATATATAGGCGAAGGGGATGGAGACAAATTGGGAAATGTCGACTTGACGGACCGGGATCCGTTGTTTGATGAAGCGGCACGCCTGATAGTGATTCAGCAACAAGGCTCAACTTCCCTTATTCAACGTAAATTTGCTATCGGATATAACCGCGCCGGACGGCTGATGGATCAGTTGGAAGCGGCAGGTATCGTAGGGCCGTTTGAAGGAAGTAAAGCCCGTCAGGTACTTATACAAGATGAGTACTCTTTGGAGCAATTGTTGAATAGTTTGAAATAAGAAGGGGAAGACTGGATTATTTCCGTTTAAAGAAGAAAAGGATATGAAAAATAGAATCTGTTTCGTCGTTTTATATGTATGTATAGTCTTTTCAGCCTCTGCACAGAAAGGCGCAGATATCCTGGATAAAGCTGCCGGTGTATGGGAAAAGGCAAATGGCCTCTCGGCCACTTTCGCTTTGCACGTGCGGGGAGAGGCGCAACAAATAAATGAGAGTTTTGAAGGGGTTATACAAATAAAAGGGGATAAGTTCACCTGGCAGACGCCGGATATGCACGTATGGTACGATGGAAAAACCCAATGGTCGTATGCGGAACGAACGGGAGAGGTGAATGTGACCGAACCTTCGGGGGAGGAACTGCAACAGAGCAACCCTACGCTTTTGTTACGTATGTATAAGAAGGGGTATAAGGCAAACTACCTGGGAGAGAGTACAGCGGCCAACGGAAAGACAGCCTATGACGTAGAACTTACCCCGAAAAAGAAAGAAGATATAGTCAAAGTCGTCCTGCAAATAGAAAAGATCTCTTCTTTGCCTGCCCGTATTACGATAGAGGCAAAGAATGGAACGCGTACGACTATCCAGATAGATAAGCTGACCACCGGCTTAGATCAAGCCGATGCCTTCTTTGTCTTTGACGCAAAGGCATATCCGGATGCGGAAGTGATAGACTTAAGATAAGGAAGAAATAAAGATTGGCCCTGGCCAATAGAGAATAGAAAGAGAGCAAGTAAAGCTCTTTGTAATTAATAATTAACAATTAGAATACATGGAACATCCATCCCACGAAAAGGTGCGTTGCCTTATTATAGGCTCCGGACCGGCAGGGTTTACAGCAGCAATCTACGCTGCCCGTGCCAATATGAGTCCTGTTCTTTATGAAGGTATTCAACCTGGAGGACAATTAACGACAACAACAGATATTGAAAATTTCCCCGGTTATCCGGAAGGTATTACCGGTTTTGACATGATGCAGGATCTGCGAAAGCAGGCGGAGCGTTTTGGTGCAGATATTCGTAGCGGGATCGCTACTTCTTCCGACTTTTCGGCCAAGCCGTATAAAGTGACTATCGAAGGAGAAAAGATCATGGAAGCAGATACCGTTATTATCGCTACAGGAGCCACAGCTAAATACCTGGGCATACCGGATGAAGCAAAATATGCAGGCATGGGCGTATCTGCCTGTGCTACCTGTGACGGTTTCTTTTACCGGAAAAAGAAAGTGGCTGTAGTAGGCGGAGGAGATACGGCTTGTGAAGAAGCATTGTATCTTGCCTCTCTGGCTGAAAAGGTCTACCTCATCGTGCGTAAAAACTTCCTGCGTGCGTCGAAAGTCATGCAGGAACGTGTATTTACCCATCCTAAAATAAATGTATTGTTCGAACACAATGCGGTCGGTCTTTTCGGGGTAAACGGGGTAGAAGGAGCCCACCTGGTCAAACGTAAAGGAGAACCTGACGAAGAGATGGTGGATATAGAAATCGACGGTTTCTTCCTGGCTATCGGACATACTCCGAATGCAAAGATCTTTGCCGATTGGCTGCATACGGACGAAACAGGGTATATAAAGACCGTGCCGGGTACTCCGCGTACCAATGTGCCGGGTGTTTTTGCAGCAGGTGATGTGGCTGACCCTGTGTACCGTCAGGCGATTACTGCTGCCGGCTCCGGATGTATGGCAGCTATTGAAGCAGAACGGTATTTATTAGAAGAAGGTTTGTGATAATCGCAAAGAATATCCGATTCCTAGTGTATGGATTATGTGGTCTTGTCTGACGAGAATCACATAATCCATAATATTATGTGTCGGGAAAATAGATAATGACAAAATATACCCTGTTCTTTTTATTCTCTCTCTTCACCTTATTCTTTTGTCAGGCGGGGGAACCGCCTAAGACGGAGGTGCGTGCTGTGTGGTTGACGACTATTTATGGACTGGACTGGCCGGGAACAGCCGGCACAAAGGCCACGGATATGAAAATGCAGCAGCAGGAGGTATGTACCCTCTTGGACCGGTTGGAAGAAGCCAATTTCAATATGGTTTTTGTGCAGGTACGTGTGCGGGGCGATGTGATTTATCGTTCGAAGATAGAACCGGCCTCCAAGGTGTTTTCCGGCAAATATGGAGTGATGCCGGCCTACGATCCCCTTTCCTTTGTTATCGATGCATGTCATAAGCGGGGTATGGAGTGTCATGCCTGGTTTGTTACCTTCCCGGTGGGGAACGAACGCATAGTAAGGGAGCAGGGAAAGCTCTCCGTTGTACGTCGTCACCCCAAGCTGGTCAAACGGCATAAAGGAGAGTGGTATCTGGATCCGGGGCAACCGGAAACGGCCGATTATCTGCTTTCATTGGTGAAAGAATTGGTCAGTGGTTATGATATAGACGGTATTCATTTTGATTATATCCGTTATCCGGAGCAGGCGAAATCATTTCCCGATAAATCCTTACATGCCAAATACGGGCAGCGTAAATCCCTGACGGAATGGCGGAGAGAGAATATCAACCGGCTGGTGTCCCGTTTGTATGACCAGGTCAAACACCTCAAGCCCTGGGTGCAGGTGAGCAGTTCGCCTTTGGGTAAGTATAACCGTATCGAACGGATGCCGGATGCCGGGTGGACAGCTTATGAATCCGTTTTTCAGGATCCGAAGCAATGGATGCAGCAAGGAAAGCAGGATATGGTGGTGCCCATGATGTACTATTTGCATGATAACTTCTTTCCGTTTGTAGACAATTGGGTGGATAATAGCAACGGTCGTTTATTTGTGCCCGGTCTGGGTGCTTACCGTCTGGAGCAAAAAGAAGGCGACTGGTCGTTGAACGATATAACCGATCAAATCGATTATGCGCGTGCCAGTGGGGGAGCCGGTTGTGCTTTTTTCCGTTGCATGCATGTATTGGATGATTCGAAAGGCTTATACAATGAATTAAAAAATACCTATTATAAATATCCGGCGCAGTTGCCTGCATTGACCTGGTTGAATGACCGTGTGCCGGATGCTCCGGAAGAAATCTATGTGGAGCGACAGCAGGATCATTTGAAGCTCACCTGGAGTAAACCCGACACAGAGACGGAAGATCTTACCTATACGATCTACTATTCGTTAACGGATGCGATAGATACCGCATCAGCCCAACATATCTTAGTCACCGGAGTAAGGGATACGACCCTGTATCTGCCGATAACACCGGGAATGGAAAGAGGATATTTGTTTTCAGTCTCGGCCTCTACGCGTTATCATATAGAGAGTACGACCTCCCGTGAAACATATTACTACCAGTCTGAGTATACTAAATAATATTAAATTTAGTACATTTTATAATTAAAGGCTGTATCTTTGCCCCTTGATGAAGAAGGCGTTTACATATTTTTTAGTGATCCTGATGGCTGCTCTGGTCTTTTACGGAGGTGCTGGGGTAAACGTTATTTCATTCTGTTGTGATGATTGCCGGATGGCCGGTGTAGAAGTATTGGTGGAGGATAAATGTTGTGAGATTCACGGTCATACGCATGAAGGAGATCACCACCACCACCACCATCACCACGCTGCCGGAGAGTCTTTAGACTCCTGCCTGGATCATCCCTATGAAAAGTGTTGCGACTTGGAACGTGTCGACTTTGATTGGGATGATGTGCCCGTTTCAATAAACCCATTAGAACCGGTCTCTTTCTCTCTTCTTTTGACCGGATTACACGATGTATTAGTAATACCCCTTCCCCTTGTCAGGGAGATTTCTACGGTTATGCCGACGGGGCCACCTCTCTGTCCCCGGGAATATCTATCTCTTCTGACCACGCTTTTGATTTAACTTATCGGATGTTTTTAGGTGCAGCCATTTACATTGTTGCCCGGATACGCATGCAGTATACAGTCGTATATTTCTTATGCAATTAAGGGCTGTTTGTAACTGACTCTTTTCGTACCACCAACTGCCCTTTAACGAAAAGGCAGTCTTTCAAATAAGTTAAATCAAAAGAATAAATCGATGTTAAAACAAATATCTTTATGGATACTGATCAGTATCTTGTGTAGCTCTTCTGCCTGGGCAGATAGGGTTGTCAAAGGTTATGTATATGATGAAACGAAAGAAGCGATAATCGGAGCCAACGTCTATTGGCAGGATACCCAGAAGGGGACCACCACCAATGTAGACGGCTTCTTTGAACTCGAACAACCCGACGGTGTGAACCAACTGATTGTTAGTTTTATCGGATATGCTCCGGCATCCATTACGGTGCCGGCAGGCAACGAAGCTCTTCAGGTCGTACTCAAAGGAGAGGTCTTATTGGATGAAGTCGTTGTCAGCGAACGACGGGTAGGAACCATCTCTTCCCGTACCAGTGTATTACAGACACAACGTATCACTTACGATGAAATTTGCCGGGCGGCTTGTTGCAACCTGGCTGAAAGTTTTGAAACAAACCCTTCGGTCGATGTGTCTTATGCGGATGCGGCTACCGGTGCCCGGCAGATCAAATTACTGGGCTTATCGGGTACCTATGTGCAGATGCTGACGGAGAACTATCCGAACTTCCGCGGAGCTGCCTCTCTGTATGGATTGGATTATGTGCCGGGAGCATGGATGGAGAGTATCCAGGTCTCTAAGGGGACTTCTTCTGTAAAGAATGGCTATGAGGCCCTGGCCGGACAAATCAATGTAGAGTTTAAGAAACCGCCTACGGCTGATATTACCTCTGTCAATCTATTCGTGAGTGATGCCGGCAGATACGAAGCGAATGCGGATGCCTCCTGGCATATCAATGATCGTTTGTCAACCGGATTATTGGTGCATTATTCCAACGATAGTAAAGAGCATGACGGCAATACGGACGGTTTTCTTGACATGCCGCTTAAGGAGCAGGTGAATGTGATGAACCGCTGGAACTATCGTACCGACAAATATGTTGCCCAATATGGTGTGCGCTACCTGCATGAAAACCGGACGGGCGGACAGACTACCAAAAAGGATCAGTTCCCGGATCCTTATCAGGTAAAACTAAATACCAACCGTGTGGAAGGTTTCACCAAGCAAGCTTATATCCTCGACAAAGAAAAGGTGGAAAGTATAGCCCTTATCCTTTCCGGTTCGTATCATGAACAGCAATCGATGTACGACCGCACCCCTTACAATGTGTATCAGAACAATGTTTATGCCAGTCTGCTTTATGAAAAAGAATTTACCCCTATGCACAGTCTGAGTACGGGGTTGAGTCTGAACTATGACGGTTTCGACGAGAACCTGACGCAACTGGACAAACGGAGCGTATTTAACCGTTCGGAAGTTGTTCCCGGTGCCTATGTACAGTATACATTCAATCTGCATGATAAATTGGTCCTGTTGGCCGGTATACGTGCCGATCATAGTTCCGTTTATGATTTTTTTGTGACTCCCCGTATGCACTTGAAATACAATCCGACGGAATGGTTCCACGTACGTGCTTCGGTAGGGAAGGGCTACCGTACGGCCAATGTCTTGACGGAGAATAACTTCTTACTTTCCAGTAGCCGTAAAATAGTTATTGCGGATAAATTGGATCAGGAAGATGCCTGGAATACAGGTGTTAATACCTCGTTTTATATTCCTCTGTTCGGCAAAGAACTGACATTGAATGGGGAGTGGTATTATACGAACTTCTTAAAGCAGGTCGTGGTGGATGTGGACAGCGATCCGCATGCGGCCCGTTTTTATAACCTCGACGGGAAATCCTACTCCAACAGCTTCCAGATAGAAGCCACCTATCCTTTCTTCCGTGGCTTCACCTTGACAGCCGCCTATCGGTATACCGATGCAAAAACGGATTATCAGAATGCAGCCGGTGAAACGATGCGGTTGAAGAAACCTTTGGTGAGTGATTATAAAGGATTAATAACAGCCTCTTATCAGACCCCTTTGAAGAAATGGCAATTCGACCTGACCGGACAGTTTAATGGCGGTGGACGTTTGCCGAATCCCGATGCAACGAATCCGCAATGGGAAAAGACCTTTAAATCTTACAATGTGTGGAATGCACAGATCACCAAGTATTTCCGTCTCTTCTCTGTGTATGTCGGTGCGGAGAATATCTTTGATTTCACGCAGAAGAACCCGATTGTCGATGCCGCCAACCCGCGGGGTGACAATTTCGACGGAACCATGGTGTGGGGGCCTGTGCATGGACGCACATTATACGCCGGCTTTCGGTTTAACCTGAGCCGCGATTAAAAACAATATGTATTCACCTTTTAATATTTTACTTATGAAACGGATTATTTTAGTAGCGCTTTGCGCCGTATTTACTTTTTCCCTGGCTTATGCACAGGATGGAAAAAAGAAGAGCAACAAAGAAACTCTTACCTTTAAAGTCGAAGGAATGGACTGCGCAAATTGCGTAAAGAAGATTGAGAAGAACATTGCTTTTGCAAAAGGAGTGACCGATTTGAAATGTGACTTGCCTACCCGTACGGCAGAAGTAACCTACCGTTCGGATAAAACATCCGAAGCCAAATTGAAAGAAGCTTTTAAGAAAATCGGTATGGAAGCAAAAACACTCAAAGAAGGAGAAGAAGTGCAAAAACACGAAGGACATGACCATTCCGGACACGATCACGCAGGACATAAACACTGATTCTTTGACATAAAGCCTTCACGGCAGGTTATTCTCTCTTTTTCAGCCTGTCCGTGAAGGCTGTTTTTTTGCCCGTAAACAAAATTGCCGACAATTGTCGGCAATTTTGCCGATATATATCGACACAAGTGTCGACAATTATCAGCACAAGTGTCGACGACTATCGACACTTTTATTTCCCCGCATGTTGCCTCTTCTTTTTATTCGTTTATTCTGTCCGGTAGCCCCTCTTCGATTTTTATCCTATCTTTGCAGTCTTGTCCGTAAGTCAGAAAGAGAGAATGTGTGTACTTCTTAATTATTTTTTTTACGGCATGCAGCGTTTAGTAAATAACGAACATCATTATAGTGTACGGCCTCAGATGGGGGCGTTCACAGTACGACTGAATGAATGAGCAGCATCTGATAGAAGGTTGTAAAGAGGGTAATAGACTTGCTCAGAAAGAGCTATACGAAACGTATTCCCGGAAGATGATGGGGGTTTGCCTGCGCTATGTAAACGATAGGGAAACTGCCAGTGATCTGTTGCAGGATGGTTTTGTGAAAGTTTTTACCGCCATAGGTTCTTATACGGGAGCCGGCTCCTTCGAAGGATGGATGCGTAAGATCTTTGTTAATTGTGCGTTGGAATATCTGCGGAAATCAGATGTGTTGCGGGAGGCGATCGATTTGGATCATTCGATGGAATTGGTTCAACCCGATAGTTCGGTACTCTCGACGATGGCCGCTGCAGAGCTTATGCAGTTGGTACGCGATTTACCCGCCGGTTTTCGTACGGTATTCAACCTGTTTGCGATAGAAGGTTATTCGCATAAGGAGATAAGCGAAATGTTACAAATATCAGAGAGTACCTCCCGTTCCCAGTTTACCCGTGCCAAACAGTTGTTGCAACGCAAGATTAACGAATTGTATTGAAAAAAGAATGAAAAATAAAGAAAGAGACATAGTTGATGACCTGATTCGCTCCCGATTGTATGATTGGGAAGTGGATGTATCATCTGCCGATTGGGAGAAGATCGTAGATCGATTGCCGGCTAAGGCGTTGTCGATACCCTTCTACCGCAAATCCCGTTTCTGGGCAGCAGCAGCTGTCATCTCTCTTCTTTTGGTGATGGGAGGGGTGTATACATTGGATAATGCCCCATTACCCACTCCGGTGGCTCAGGAGATACAGAAACAAACAGAAGCGATTCTGTCGCGGATGGAAGCAGACAAAAATCAACCGGAAGTGCCGCAAACCGCTGTGGCTGTGGCCGGTCGTACCCGGATGAACCTTCTTAAAACGACGTTACATCCCGACGATCAAAAACCTCTTTCTAAGACAGAAGAACAAAAAGAAACGGATGATCAACCTTTAAAAGGTATAGAAGATGAAAGGAAGTATTCTAAGGCCGCAAGTGATGATGCACAAACAAGAAAAGATGCGGCAGTAGAATCTCCGCTTGCTACGGATCAACACCCCACCCTTTTAGCCGCTGTCACTGCGGTAAAAGAAGAAAAAAAGGAAAAGCCTGCTCGCAAATGGGGGTTGGGTATGGGAGCCGGTGGCATGTCGGTAGGCACGAATACGGCGGTGCCGGGTTATGTGACCAATACGATGGGCTTACGCAGTGAAAACCTGATGTTGATGAACGCAGCCAGTGCGGGGGATGAATTACCCAAGACGAATATCAAACACAAGACACCGGTCTCTTTTGGTTTGCTTGTCAGTCGGTATCTGGATGATCGTTTCTCTATACAGACGGGATTGACTTATTCGTATCTCTCCTCTTCCTGGACAACCAATAACGATTACCACACCGAATTGCAACAATCCTTGCATTTTATAGGAATCCCCCTTTCTTTGACGTATAAGATTGCTGAGTGGAACCGGTTTTACTTCTATGCATCGGCCGGAGGGCAGGTGGAAAAGAATATTTCCGGAACATTGAAAACCAAGTTATATGCCAAAGGGCAGGAGATCGATCGGATGAAAGAACATAAAACGATGAAAGAATGGTTGTGTTCGCTTAATGCCCGTGCCGGAGTCAGTTATCCTGTTATTCGCTTTGTCAGTGCTTTTGCCGAAGTGGGTGCCGGCTACTATTTCGATAATGGCAGTAAGATGGAGACGATTCATTCGGAAAAGCCTTTTAATGTAAATCTGCAATTTGGCTTACGTTTCGGATTTTAAAAAAAACAAAATATACGAACAATAAAAAATTAAAAAACAAAGAAATGAAAAAAATTAGTCTGTTGAGTGCTCTTGTAGCCACAATTCTATTACTATTAACCTCTTGTTTGAGTACTTCGGGTAACTCCGGAACGTTGTCTTGTTTTGGTGTGGTGAAAACGCTTAATGGCAGGACAGTGGTGCAAACAAACTCACTGGGGTATATATCCTTTAATAATATTGATGAGATTTTGATGAATATAGGAGCTGGTCCTTACTCAGACACCAATGCTATTTTTATGCAGGTGCAATATGATTTTGAAGCGGCAGAGAATGTGAACTACGAAGCGAACGGATATATTTATGTTTCTTTGTTAGTCAACCCGGTGGCTATCAACGAAGAAACGGTGGATTATTATACACCGGTCGACACAACGACTATGCTGATGGATGAAATACCTTTAGTTACTTCGATCGAGGTAAGCTCGTCGGAACTGATCGACAATACGCTTATTCTGACTTCTCTTTATGAAGGAAAGGATAAACAGGAAAACAGTTACAGATTGTGTTTCGAATATGCAGAGCCACGAGTAGACAATGGCAGCGGTAAAAATATATATACTTTGTTTTTACGCGCAATAAAAGAGATAGACGGCGAAAAATTGACAGATACATATGCTGCTACAAATGCTTATGATGTCAGAAATATTTTGAGAGAATTAAGTAACCGGGAACAAGCCTTAGGAAATAAAGATTATTTCTTATTGGATGTGATGTACCTGAAAGAATTGGATGAAGAAAAGAATATACTTACATGGGATTCTCCCACAGCAATGGTTCCTTGTAGAATCGTAACAGAAGACTAAAACGTCTGATCCTGATAGTAAAAAAAGGGCTGTCCAATTACTTTTGGATGGCCCCTTTTTATAATAAGCTCTCTAAGGTATCTGATTGTATAGGCTTTTTATTAATTTTGCAAAGATAAAACAGTGAAAAGGTGAAAAGTATAACTCTCTCTCTCATCGTATGGATCGTCAGTCTGTCTTTGTTTTCCTGTATGGGAAGTGATACGGAAAAACATACCTATTATCGGTATGGGGTCGCGGTACTTCAACCGGTACCGGCACTTTATACGAACGATGGCAATAACCGGGAAGGGGATTTCATTACATCTCCAGCGATAGAGTCGCTGGTGGGATTGAAAGAAGGCGATTGTTTCCAGGTTGAATTTATAGCCGGCTTGGATGAATTACCCGCTAATAAAACATATCAAGCAGAACTCACTCGCTTGGATACTGTGCCTCTCTGGCCTTTGCATACCGAGTTGACAGATACGGCAGGCGTTTGGGCGGAGGAGGAATACATCAAACTCACCTCCTTTAGTAAAAGCCGGATCATCCGGAACCGCTTTTTTCTCTTGACCGATCACAGTCCTCTTATAGACCAGGAGAAACATACACTTGATCTTTCTTATGATCCGGAGGAACTGCAACTGGATACCCTGTCAGGGATCAAATACTATAACCTGTTTCTCCGCTCGACCCGCCACAGTGAAACGACGGATACGATCGGCACAAAGTGGGTACAGGCAAATGCCTTTGACTTTGCCCCTTTTATCCGCCGGCAAAAGGAGGTAGGGGCGGACTCTCTTTATTTCCGGATCAATTACCCTTCCAAGCTCAATGCAAATAAGTCCGGATACCTATGGGAGCGAACAGGAATGTTTGCGGTGAAGCTGTCTGAATTACCGGAATAAGGCCGTTGTGTGAACCTCTTTGACAAGAGAAATAAATGCAGGATAACAGGTAATCCCGTCTATTTTTGTACTTTTGCAGTCTAATAGTAAAACGGAGATGTATAAAGAGATTTTTAAATGGGTGATACTTATCATTTCTCAACCGGCAAAAGCCTGGGATTTGTTAGCGCAAAAGGAAGAAAAGGGTGATGAATTTCTTTCCCGGTTTGTGTATCCGTTGATAGGACTTCTTACGGTAGCCGCTTTTCTGGGTATACTCTTTACGCGCAAAGAATTTGATGTCGAATTGGCATTAAAAGCCTCTATCCGTTCGCTGCTTGCGGCATTCGGTGGTTTTTATTTAGGGGCTTACCTGTTGAATGAGATCTGGCAGGGCGTTTTCAAAAGAGAGAAGGATTTTCGTTTATGCCAACGTTTTGTGGGTTATTCTTCTTCTTTGATGTTTGCCCTGAATGCCGTGTTGATGCTTATCCCTGAGTTTTTCTTTTTGCGTATATTCATTTTGTACACCTTTTACATTATATGGGAAGGAGCACCGCTCTATATGTATGTGGAAGAGAAGGAACGGTTGAAATTTGTAGGGATAGCTTCTGCAGTAATATTAATCATACCTTACCTGATAGAGGTAATCCTGTTTTTATTAATGCCCGGATTACGCTCCTGAAATCAATAAACGATGAAAGAAAAGATAAATAATAACATACAGATAAAGAATAAACGGGCAACTTTCGACTATGAGTTGCTCGAAACATTTACAGCGGGTATTGTCCTGACAGGTACGGAGATTAAGTCGATCCGATTGGGTAAGGGCAGCCTGGTGGATACGTATTGCATCGTGGAGCGGGGAGAAGTGTGGGTGAAGAATATGTATATTGCCGAATATTTCTATGGCACTTACAATAACCATGTAGCCCGTCGCGACCGTAAATTGTTACTCAACAGAAAAGAAATACGGAAGATCGAAACAGCCGCCCATAACAGTGGCTTTACGATTGTTCCTACGCGCCTTTTTATCAATGACAGGGGATTGGCGAAGGTCGTCATCGCTATTGCCAAAGGTAAGAAAGAATATGACAAACGCGACACCATCCGGGAGCGTGACGACCGACGGGAGATGGACAGGGCGTTTAAACGTTGATGCGTGTTCATCTGCATGCAGACTCCGTTTGCTTAGCTAACAATAAATGATGAAAGAGAGTGCCGACCTATTTACCCGTGTTTGGGGATGTGTTACGAAGGCTTTGCCAAAGGCCGGAAAGACATGTCTTTGGCTATGCAAGATTATTTTACCTATCTCTTTACTGGTTCGCCTTTTGGAATATTCCGGAGCTTTAGCTATCCTTTCCGGTTATATCGAACCGGTGTTTTCTCTTATCGGTCTGCCCGGGAAGACGGCAGTTGTTTTTATTACCAGTATTTTTTGTCCTCTCTATGCTTCGATAGCTCTGATTGCGACCTTCTCCTTAGGCGTACGGGAAGCTACGATACTGGCTGTCATGTGTCTGACTGCCCATAATCTGATCGTTGAATCATCTGTACAGGCAAAGACGGGCTCTTCTTTCTGGGGCATGACTTTTTTGCGTATAGGGATGGCCTTTGTGATTGCTTTCACGCTCAACCGGGTCATGCCTGCAGGCGATTGGGGATCTATTGGTGAAACAGAAATGACAGCTGCCAGCCTGCGTTTGCAGGAGGTGTTTGTCTTATGGTTTTTTAGTTCCATGAAAGTGGTATTATCCATCCTGTTGATCGTAACGGGATTGATGATAGTACATTCTGTCTTGGAAGAGTTCAAATGCCTGAAAGGCCTTTCGACTGTGTTCGCCCCTTTGATGAAGCTATTTGGTTTACCCAAGGATGCGGCCTTTTTGTGGCTGGTAGGTAACCTGGTAGGCCTGGCATACGGGGGAGCTATCATGCGTGAACAAATGGAAGAAAAGAAATTATCCTATCGGGATGGAAATATATTGAATTATCACCTGGCCATATGTCATTCCCTTTTGGAGGATACATTGATTTTTGTAGCCATAGGGATTCCGGCTTTCTGGATAATAGTGACTCGTCTGTTCTTTGCCCTGGCAGTGGTTTGGGCAAGAAGAGGTGTGAAATGGCTGACAGGAAGATGATGAAAGCGTGAGAGATCAAACGGAAAAGAAAGAAAAATGAAGCATACAAATAAGAATAAATCTGCTCATACGTCTGATACGTATTCGTTATTCGAGCAGAGTCTGAAGGAAGGTATATTGATTTTAGACGGAGGTATGGGTACAATGGTTCAGCGGTACAAACTGGAAGAAAAGGATTACCGGGGAGAACGTTTTATAGATTTGTCGGGACAACAGAAAGGAAATAACGACCTTTTGTGTCTTACCCGCCCGGATGTTATCCAGGCCATTCACCGGGAGTATCTGGATGCCGGGGCTGATATTATTACCACCAATACCTTTAATGCCAATGCCATATCCATGGAAGATTATGGGATGCAGGAATATGTACAGGAAATGAATAAAGCAGCGGTTGGCTTGGCCCGTCAGGTAGCCGATCAGTTTATGGTTGAATTTCCTGAACGGCAGGTTTTTGTGGCCGGATCGTTAGGGCCTACCAATAAGACGGCGTCGATGAGTCCGGATGTGAATAACCCCGCTTACCGAGCAGTGACCTATTCCGACTTGTACGATGCCTACAAAGAACAGGTAAAGGCATTGATAGGAGGGGGAGTGGATGTTCTTCTTTTCGAAACCGTATTCGACACATTGAATGTAAAGGCCGGTTTAGATGCCGCCGAGGCTGTGTTGAGAGAGGAAAAGAAGACGCTGCCGATCATGCTTTCCCTCACCCTGTCGGCACAGGGAGGGCGTACTTTCTCGGGACAGACCTTAACCGCTTTTCTGGCTTCTGTGCAGCATACATCTATCCTAAGCATCGGATTAAACTGCTCTTTCGGAGCTGCCGATATGAAATCTTATTTGCAAGAACTGGCCAAAGAGGCTCCTTATTATATCAGTGCTTATCCCAATGCCGGACTTCCCAACAGTTTTGGTACGTATGACGAGACGCCGGAGTTAATGGCTGTTCATGTAAAACCTTTTGTCGAAGAAGGACTGGTGAATATTTTAGGAGGTTGTTGTGGGACAACACCTGCCCATATTGCTCAATATCCTTCTTTTGTAAAAGGAGCGAAACCGCATATACCTTCTCCTGTTCCGACCAGCTTATGGCTTTCCGGCCTGGAACTGCTGGAGGTGAAACCGGAGAATAATTTTGTCAATATCGGTGAACGTTGCAATGTGGCGGGTTCCCGTAAGTTTCTTCGTCTGATAAAAGAAAAGAACTATGAAGAGGCCCTTACCATCGCGCGCAAACAGGTGGAAGACGGAGCGCAGGTGATTGATATAAATATGGACGATGGCATGTTGGATGCCGTCAAAGAAATGACTACTTTCCTGAATCTGATCGCTTCGGAACCCGATATAGCCCGTGTGCCGGTGATGATAGACTCTTCCCAATGGGAAGTGATCGAACAGGGATTGCAATGTACACAGGGCAAAAGCATTGTCAACTCGATCTCACTGAAAGAAGGGGAAGAAGTCTTCCTGCAACGTGCCGAGCGTATCCGGCAGTTGGGAGCGGCAACCGTGGTGATGGCTTTTGACGAAGCGGGGCAGGCTGATACCTTTGAACGCAAGATTGAAATATGCGAACGGGCTTACCGTTTGTTGACTGAAAAAGTAGGCTTTCAGCCGCAAGATATTATTTTCGACCCCAATGTATTGGCCGTTGCAACAGGCATGGAAGAGCATAACGGGTACGGATTGGCATTTATCCGGGCTGTTGAATGGATAAAGAAACATCTGCCTGGAGCCAAGGTGAGTGGGGGAGTGAGTAATCTTTCTTTTTCTTTCCGGGGGAATAATTATGTGCGTGAAGCTATGCATGCAGTCTTCTTGTATCATGCTATTGAAAAGGGCATGGATATGGGGATTGTGAATCCTTCTACGGCTGTCTTGTATGAAGATATAGAACCCTCTTTCCGTTCTTTATTGGAAGATGTGGTCTTGGATCGCAGGGCGGATGCAGCAGATGATCTGATTCTTTATGCCCAACAACTGATTCAACCCCAAACAGAGGTGTCTGAAGAGAAAAAAGCTGCCTGGCGAGAAGGAGCATTGGAAGAACGTCTGGAGTATGCATTGATAAAAGGTATTGGTGACTACCTGGAAACAGACTTGGAAGAAGCTGTCCGGCAGTATCCGCGTACGGTAGATATAATCGATGGTCCGTTGATGGGGGGAATGAACAAGGTAGGTGCTCTTTTTGGTGCCGGTAAGATGTTTTTACCCCAGGTTGTCAAAACGGCACGTACCATGAAGAAGGCTGTGGCTCTCTTGCAACCGGCTATTGAAGCGGAGAAGACGACAGCCGGTTCGACTAAGGCCGGTAAAGTCTTGTTTGCTACTGTTAAAGGGGATGTACATGATATTGGGAAGAATATCGTTTCGATAGTGCTTGCCTGTAATAATTATGAGGTGATAGACCTGGGTGTTATGGTTCCGGCAGACGTCATTGTCAATAAAGCGATAGAGGAAAAACCGGATTTGCTTTGTCTCTCCGGATTGATTACTCCTTCCCTGGATGAGATGGTACATGTGGCTGATGAGATGCAGAAAGCAGGATTAAGTATTCCTATTATGATTGGTGGGGCGACCACCTCTAAACTGCATACGGCTGTTAAAATAGCACCCCACTATGATTATCCGGTAATTCATGTATCGGATGCTTCTCAGAATCCATTGATCGCGGCCAAACTATTACATCCGCAGACGCGGGATCAGTATATCCGGGAATTGGATGAAGAGTATGAAACGCTTCGTGCGACTATGCGGGAGAAAAAGGAAGAATGGGTTTCCCTGGATTTTGCCCGTAGCCATAAACCTGTGATCGATTGGAGTGCCTATTCTCCTGTCATCCCCAACCAACCCGGAGTTCATCAGTTGGCTATGATTCCTATAGAAGAAGTTATACCTTATATAAACTGGACCTATTTCTTCACTGCCTGGAAGTTAAACGGACGCTTTGCGGAAATAGCCCAATTGCATGGATGTGATAGCTGCCGGGCATCCTGGTTGTCTTCTTTTGCGGAAGAAGAGAGGGATAAAGCCTCCGAAGCCATGCAATTGTATAAAGATGCGACGCGCCTGTTGGATCAGTTGATTGAGATGAAAGCAGAATACTGCAAAGCCCTTTATGGCTTTTTTGAAGCTCAGAGTGAAAGGGATACCCTTTATATAGGAGGTGAACAAATACCGACGCTTCGCCAGCAAACAGTCAAGGAGAAGAATGTGTATCAATCGCTTTCCGACTATGTGATGCCTAAAAGCGAAGGCCGTATCGATTATGTAGGCGCATTTGTGGTGACCGGTGGAGCCGGTGCTGCTTATCTCCGGGAAAAACTGGAAAAGGAGGGAGATGCCTATAAAGCGATGTTGTTGCAGACTCTTACCGATCGTTTGGCGGAAGCAATGGCTGAATATCTACATGAGAAAGTAAGAAAAGAGTATTGGGGGTATGCACCGGATGAATCCTTGTCTTTGACCGAATTGTTTAAGGCGCATTATCAGGGGGTACGTCCGGCTATTGGTTATCCTTCGCTTCCGGATCAGTGGCTGAACTTTACAATAGATAAATTGCTGGATATGAAACGTATCGGTGTGCAGTTGACGGAAAATGGGGCAATGATGCCGACAGCCTCTGTCAGTGGACTTTATATTGCCCATCCGGATGCCCGTTATTTCCTGGTTGGAGCAATAGATGAGGAGCAGGTCAAAGACTATGCTGATCGTCGGCATTTATCCGAATCAGAGGTGCGTAAAATAGTGAATAATTAACGATTAACGGTTAATAATTAACGAGGGTCGCAAGCGACTTTGTAAATTTATTTATGACCGGAACGGTCACCATTAATCGTTAATCATTAACCGTTAATCGTTTTATTCTGTTGCTTCCGGAAGATAGTTGTCGTTATCATCCTCTTCCTCCTCCTCTATAGGTGCCGGTTTGACAAAGAAGGCACTGATCTCATAAAGCACATAAAGCGGTACAAATACCAGCGATAAAGTGAATGGATCGCTACTGGGGGTGATGAAAGCGGCTAATACCAATAAGGCAACGATCGCATGTCTTCTGTATTTGTGGAAGAAAGAGCGATTCAATAAACCTAATTTAGAAAGAAGCCAGGATAAGAGAGGCATCTCAAATACAATCCCCATGATGAAGATCAACATCAGGAAGTTATCCATATAGGATTCGAGAGAGACTTGTTCCGTGATAGCCGTGCTTATCTGATACGTGGCCAAGAAGCGCAGGGTTACCGGGAAAACGATATAATATCCAACCGCACAGCCCAAAAAGAACATAATTGTACCGAAGAGGAATACCCAACGCACATTCTTCTTTTCATTTTCATATAGAGCCGGACTGATAAATTTCCAAATCTCATACATGAGATAGGGAAAAGCCAATACCAGAGATAACCAAAAAGCAGTTGTCAAGTGTGTGAAAAACTGAGAGGCCAGTTTTATATTGACAATGTCAATACGAAAAGCCGTATCACAAAACTCACTTGCCACATTAAACAATGTGGCTGCTTTGCAAAATAGTTGATAGGTTAGAAAGTCACCCCGTGTGGGTGCCATTATAAGCACATCAAATATCCCATGCTCTCCCCGCATAAAAGCAAAGAGAGCTATGGCAAAAATACAAAGCGCAACTATGGAACGAAAGAGAGTCCAACGAAGTTCTTCCAGGTGGTCCCAGAATGACATTTCTTCTTGTTGCATTGCCGTTTATTTCTTTTCGTCTGTATCGTCTATATTGATATCGTCTTCAAGACCTTTTACGCCATCCTTGAAATTCTTCACCCCTTTACCAATACCTTTCATCAGTTCGGGTATCTTTTTACCACCGAAAAGTAATAAGACAATGAGAGCGATGATGACGATTTCAGCCATTCCTAAATTTTGAAGAAAAAGTAGATTGTTCATAATATTATTTTGTTTTAATTGTTAATAATCTTCATCTCTGTCATGCAAAGATACGATATGTATCTCATTTATTTCAATTTTATTACCTTTGCACCGTCTTAAAAATCTGAAATTAGAAAATTATTAGAAACATGAAAGCGTATGTATTTCCCGGTCAGGGTGCACAATTCGTAGGAATGGGGAAAGATTTGTATGAGAACAACCCTTTAGCTAAAGAGATGTTTGAAAAAGCAAATGAGATCCTTGGTTTCCGCATTACAGATCTGATGTTCGCAGGAACAGACGAAGATCTGAGACAAACAAAAGTGACACAACCGGCCATTTTCTTACATTCTGTTATATTAGCAAAAACATTGGGTGATCAGTTTCAACCCGCGATGACTGCCGGGCATTCACTGGGTGAGTTTTCTGCCCTGGTTGCTGCCGGCGCCCTTTCTTTTGAAGACGGATTGGTGTTGGTATCCAAACGTGCCATGGCTATGCAAAAGGCTTGTGAAGCTACTCCCTCAACTATGGCTGCTGTTTTAGGTTTGTCGGATGAGGTAGTAGAAGAAATTACTGCCGGCATCACAGACGAAGTGGTGGTATGTGCCAATTATAACTGTCCGGGACAATTGGTTATATCCGGCTCTATACCGGGCATCGACCAGGCTTGTGAAAAGTTGTTGGCTGCCGGAGCCAAGCGGGCGCTTAAACTGAAGGTCGGTGGTGCTTTCCACTCTCCGTTGATGGAACCGGCCCGTGCTGAATTGGCTGCTGCCATTGAAGCGACTGAAATAAAGAAACCTATTTGTCCGGTTTATCAGAATGTGGATGCCAAACCACATACGGATCCGGCAGAGATCAAAGCAAATCTGATTGCGCAATTGACAGCCCCCGTACGTTGGACGCAGACCGCTCAACATATGATTGCAGATGGTGCCGATCACTTTATTGAGTTAGGACCAGGTGCCGTATTGCAAGGTCTGGTGAAGAAGATCAATAAAGAAATGACAACAGAAGGAATGCAATAAGTAAGTAGTTAGAGAAGTTAAAGGAGTCAGAGGAGTTAAGAATAATAAATATTTCCCCTCTAACTCCTTTAACTTCTCTGACTCCCCCTCTAACTACTCCTTGCTCCCCAGCCTTCAGATCAGTCGGTAATCATCTTATAACCGATTCCACGTACATTCAATATCTTGATACTCTCATCGTTCATGAGTTTACGCCGTAGTTTGGTGATAAACACATGAAGGCTGCGGGCGTTAAAGAAGGAATCGTCTCCCCATAGGTCGAGCAATACCTCCTTCATGGACATCACCTGGTTTTTGTTTTCGCAAAGGCGTTTGAGTATTTCTGATTCGCGGTTGCTGAGAAATTGTTTTTCTCCCTGAAAGGTAAGGGATTGTGTGATGGAGTCGAAGGTATATTGTCCCAATTGGAAGGTGGTTGTTTCTGTTTTTTGCAAGACAACCTTATGCAAAAGAGCTTTGATGCGTATAATCAATTCAGCCATGCCAAAAGGTTTCTTCAGGTAATCGTTTCCTCCGAGTTCGAATCCTTCCACCACGTCGTTGGCCGCAGAGCGGGCCGACAAAAAGAGAACGGGGATGTGAGGATCTGTTTTTCGTATTTCCTTGATCATACTGAAGCCATCCATAGTTGGCATCATCACATCCGAAACGATGATGTCAGGCTGGATCTCTTTGTACTTGAGAATTCCCTCTTCCCCGTTGGCCGCCAGGAATATCTCGAACTCATGGCCATCCAGAGTGTCTTTTATGATCATGGTCAGGGTAGACTCGTCTTCGACTAATAAAACTTTTATCTTATTCATTTTTTATTCTTTTTAAAATGAAGCGTGAAAGTGGATCCTTTTCCCCATATGCTGTCTATTGACACACTTCCTTCGTGTTTAGCCATCATGTCTTTGATATAATAGAGCCCCAATCCATGTCCTTTGACATTGTGGAGGTTACCGCTGGGGATACGGTAGAACTTATCAAATATGCGGGTTTGATGTGTCATGCTGATTCCGGGTCCATTGTCTGTAACGGACAGGCGGATTTCATGAGGTAATACCTCTGCTTGTATGCGGATAAATACCGGTTTTTTCAAGGTGTATTTGAAGGCATTATCAATAAGGTTATTAACCATATTGTAAAGATGCGTCCGGTCGGCCGTCAGTTCCAGTGTAGAAGGGATATCTATATCGAAACATATATTCTCCTTACTCTTGACTTTGTGTTGTTCGATAAGACGGGAGATCATATCAGCCAATTTGATGGATTCGGGACGCAGGCGGAACGTATTGCGGTTTTCCACCGAGAGGGTCAGGATCTGTTCTACCAATCCGGTCAGGTAGCTGAGTTGTTCTTTGACGATGGTCAGGTATTTTTCTTGCTTTTCAGTAACCGGCTCTCCGTAATGCAATAAGGAGTCTACTGCCGCATAGCTTATAGATAGGGGAGTCTTTAACTCATGAGTCATATTATTGGTAAAGTCAGTTTTCAATTCCTCTTCCGTTTTTTGTCGCATCATGGTGCGTAACATATAGATAAAGGTGATGATAATAAGCAGAAGAACCAGGAAAGAGGAGAGGAGTATGCCGCTCATCTGCAAAAGGATGATACGTGCCGGTGATTTAATATACAACCGGTATGAATACGGATTTCCAATTGTATCATCCGCCTTGTTCTTTTCTGTCGCCGAATAGACGCTGTCATTGTCGTACGAACGGGAGTAGAGGGTGATCGGATAATCGTAGAAAGTAGAGTTTTTCCAGTCCAATACTGCAGCGGTAGTATCTTCTTCCATTCCGGGGTGATTCTTTCCCAATATATGGAATACGGTATGCTTCTCGTTGGCCTGATACATCAGGTTCAATTGATAGTGCGGATTTATGTTTCGTGCCTTCAACTCCTCTACCAACAAGCTGTCATATCGTTGAAAATTAACATGCATCATCGTATCCAACTGCATATGCATAGATTGGATTATCATATTTTCCAAACCGTCTAATGCAGTCAACAACTCGGTCAAGGCCGAATCCACTTCGTTTTTCAGGTCTTTCTCTCTGAAATCAAAGCCACCATATATGCTATCCTTTTCTTCCTCATGATCCGGTTCTTTCCTTTCTTGTTGGTTTCCAAATTGGATCCTATTCGTATATTCCACTTCTTCCTCCTCCTGGGTTTCCTTTTTCTCTTTTATCTCTTCCATACGGAAGAAGAGTTCTTTGTAATCAGCTATACGCATCGCTTCCATAATATGCGTTTCCATCTGGTTATAAAGTGTACCATATACCCCCTTTAGCCAATATCCCTGGAAGACGATTAGAACGACTAAGGCTATCACAATAAGCAGACCGATCCATTTAAACTGAAGACGTGTTTTCATTCATTTGTCTTTGTTTGATGATTTGATAGGCCAAAATTACAATCTCCCGGATAGCTGACCTAATAAAAACAAATGAATTTCCTTTCTGGTAAGACTAGATAACACTTCGTAAGCCGTTGATAACACAGTCTTTCCTACATAGCCCCTTTCTTTGCATCATGAAACTTAAAAAACAAATGATATGAAAACTCTATTTTATTTTTTCACTCTCTGTTTCCTCCTGATCACCCGCCTGGCAGCAGGACAAAACGTACAAGGCATCGTTTTTGACCCCCACCGCCAACCTGTCGAAGGGGTAGCTGTTGTATTGCAGACACTTGATTCCGTCTATGTCGATGCAGTTATTACAGATAGCCAGGGTCAGTTTCTGATACAGAAACCGATAGAAAAGCCCCATCGTCTTTTGTTTCAACACCTCTTATACGAAGCCTGTCTGATGGAGATCGCATCGGCAGAAGTAGGAGAGGTGTTATTGAAAGAAAAGAGTTACGATTTGAACGAAGTCGTTGTCAAAGGAGAAAGGCCGGTCGTACGCGTAGAAGGGGCAGCCTTAGCCTATGATATACCTCAACTGATAAAGGATAAAACTGTCAACACCGCCTTTGAAGCCATCAAAGAATTACCCGGTATACATGGAATGGATGATACGTTGGAGTTGATCGGTGCGGGATCTTTACATATCATTATAAACGGACAACTGACTACGATGTCGCTTCCGCAATTGATACAGTTGTTGAAAACGATGCCCGCTTCTCGTGTGAAAAAAGCGGAGGTGCTGTATAATGCCCCAGCCAAATACAATGTGAAAGGGGCGCTTATCAATGTTATATTGGATCAACCCGCTGAGGAACACCCTGTTTTTCAGGGAGAAGCTGGTAGTTACTATGAGCAGAAGCATTATGCCCTGGGTGGTGTGCATGCGAACCTGCTTTATGCCACTCCCCGTTTGTCGGTCGATCTTCTGGTGGATGCCCAAAAAGGACGTATGTATAGTGGAGAAGATATGACGGCACGACATACCTTGAACAAGGCAATTACGGAAATTGAACAGACAGGGCGTAATACGACCCGCAACCAAGAAGGCACGGTGCGCCTGGGAGTAGATTATACATTCATCAATAAAGATAAATTATCCGCGGCTTATTACCTGGCAGCCGATAAATCTAAAGCGGTTCGTCACTCCCTTACCGGCTTTGCCCCCCAGGAAGATGAACAGACGCCCTGGACAAGTATCAGCCGGGGAGATACGAAGAATCACTCGACTTTGCAAAATGTACGCCTTCAATATGACGGACACCGGGGACTGACTATCGGAGGCGATTATACCGGATACCATGATCCGTCCACGCTTTATTTTAAAGATAAAATAGACAATCAATCAGTAACAGATTTATTGAATAACTCCGAGCAAGATATTTCCCGTTATTCCCTTTTTGCCAACCAATCGCATACATTGGGATCCTGGGAGTTGAATTATGGGATACAAGGTAGTTATGCGGTGTCAGATAATTATATAGAATATTTATATAATACAGGAAAGGATTATGAACTGCATCCGCAGTCCATCGAAGATAATACGCAGAAAGATTATGCCGCCAATGTATTTGCCGATGTATCCCATGTTTTTAATTCCCGCTTTTCGGTCAATGCAGCGATGAAAGTAGAGTACTATAAGTCGGATTACCGGAAGAATGAGGAGCAAACGACCTTATGGAATGCATGGGCTTTGTTTCCAACACTCTCGATGAGTTATACCTTTTCGCCGCAACATATTCTCCAACTCCATGTAAACAGCGATAAAACCTATCCTACCTACTGGAACCTGAGCCCTCAGCGTTATCCGCTGAATTCGTATTCGGTAGTGGAAGGGAATCCGTCTCTGAAGCCCTATCGTACGTATAATATGCAGTGGGTGTATATCCTTCGCCAAAAGTATATGTTCCTCACTTTCTGTAATTATGCGCCCGACTATTTCACACAGGTCCCTTACCAGAGTGATGCAGAAATGAAAAATGTGTTCCGGTATGAGAACTTTAATTATTCCCTGAAGACCGGAATTGCGGTTATTCTGCCTTTCCGTGTCGGATCGTTCTGGAACAGCCGTTTTACCTTGCAGGGATTTCGTATGCAGGAGAAGAGTGACCATTTCCATACGATGTCTTTCAACCGCGAAGCATATGTCGCTGCTGTCATGATGAATCATACATTTAATCTATCCCATACACCCAACCTGAAACTTACTGTTGATGGGCAGTATGTCACTCCCGGTGCCATACAGGGGCTTTATGACTTGGGCTTCATCTGTAATATTTCGGCCGGACTGAAATGGACATTTGCTGATGAACGCGCCTCTCTTACCCTGAAAGTGGATGATATTTTCCGTCACGGCTATCCGGATAAGATTGAAATAAAACAAGATAATCAGTGGAATAAGATGACGAAAGTGAATGATATGCAAGCGGTACGTCTGACTTTCGTTTATAAATTCGGAGGTTATAAAGAAAAGGCACACGACAAGGTGGATACTTCCCGGTTCGGACAATAGTTTAAACCTTGAATTCTTTAGGCTCAATAGCGATTTTGTCTGATGAAAAGGATAATGTATCGGAATTGTTCCTATCTTAGTTGCAATAAACATATAAGAGAATATGCCATGGGAGTAAAGAAAAATTTCGTATTAGACACAAACGTCATATTGCATGATTACAAGTGTATAGAGAATTTTCAGGAAAATGATATCTATCTGCCGATAGTCGTTCTCGAAGAATTGGATAAGTTTAAAAGAGGCAGTGATCAGATTAATTATAATGCCCGTGAGTTTGTGCGTGAGCTGGACTTACTGACCAGTAATGATTTGTTTCTGAAGGGTGCCTCTCTGGGCACGGGAAAAGGAACCTTGTATGTG
The DNA here is from genome assembly GCF_010500925.1 of Parabacteroides sp. 52. GTDB lineage: Bacteria > Bacteroidota > Bacteroidia > Bacteroidales > Tannerellaceae > QVMG01. Next base: position 421,893 of record NZ_QVMG01000001.1, on the reverse strand, counting down.
GTGACCGGCGACAAAGTACAAGCCAATGTCACCCAATCTTTCCCCGATCGAACGCCGGATAACCGGATATTGGCCTGTGCCTCCTGGGTGGCGGAATCCAAGCCTAAGATGAAGACGGTGTTGGTGACCAAGGATATCAATCTGCGCATGAAGGCACGTGCCTTAGGTATCACTGTCGAAGATTATATCACCGACAAAGTCATCAATGTCGATGTCTTTGAAAGGGCACAAGATACATACGATAGTATAGACCCGGATCTGATTGATAAAATATATGCTTGTCCGGAAGGAGTGGATGCGGATTTGTTGGAGATTACATCCAAACTCGATCCCAATGAGTGTTTTATCCTCAAGAGTGTGCGCAATTCGGTATTGGTTCGTTACAATCCTTTCACCGATAAAATCAAAAAAGTAGAAAAAGGAACGAATTATGGTATCCAACCCCGGAACGCCGAACAGAGTTTTGCCTTCGAGGTATTGAATGATCCGGAAGTCAAATTAGTCGGTATAACCGGTAAAGCGGGAACAGGAAAGACATTGTTGGCTTTGGCATCAGCCTTGAAACAATCGAATCAATACAAACAAATCCTACTCGCCCGTCCGATCGTGTCTTTGGCAAATAAAGATATCGGCTTTCTCCCCGGGGACGAGAAACAAAAGGTCGCCCCGTATATGCAACCTTTATTTGATAACCTGAATGTGATTAAGGCACAGTTTACCTCCGGCAGTCAGGAAGTCAAACGCATCGATGAAATGCAAAAAGAAAACAAATTGGTCGTGGAAGCATTGGCCTTTATCCGTGGACGAAGTCTTTCGGAGACATTCTGCATCATCGATGAGGCTCAGAACCTTACGCCGCATGAGATAAAAACCATTATCACCCGGGCTGGCGAAGGTACGAAGATGATATTCACCGGAGATATCCAACAGATAGACTCTCCCTACCTGGATGCCCAAAGCAACGGATTGGCCTATATGGTGGATAAAATGAAAGGACAAGAACTCTTTGCCCATATAAATCTGGTGAAAGGAGAGCGGAGTCAGTTGGCGGAAATGGCTGCCAACCTCATGTGATTTTCCAGGAAACCAAGAGAAGTCCGATTGTTGGCAACTTCAACATCCGGCATAAGCCGGATGCTGAAGTTAAATAATTTATTTTATTTATCATTCCTTTTCAGGTATTCCTTTGCTGTAAATACGGGAAGTATGGACGTCTTAAAATCTTTTTTATTTCGGGTAATGATCATATCCAATTTATTCTCCAGAGCGGAATAATATTGAATGGCATCTTCATAGTCTTTGAAATCGGAAATGAGTGATAGTTCTACTATTTTATCATCTAGGGGAAGCACCTCTACCAATACTTTAAATTTAATCAGTATTTTCCTTGCTTCTTCTGCCTTATTATATTTATTGAGCAGATAATAAGTGTTGGCAAAAGTCAATGCAGAGACAAAGAGTTTCACTTCTCTGTGATCGGCCAGAGTAAACAATCGTTGTGCTTCCTGATAAAAATCTTCTCGTTTAGCCAACAGATCAATAACAATATTCGTATCAACCAACAGCTTTTCCATCAAGCATATTTTTCTGACAAGTAATCCACATACTCCTTGCGTTCTATCTCTCCGGTATCAATTACACCGGTAAGACTTTCCACTAAAGGACTAATTTCCCTGATCGATATCTCTTGATTTCGGGTAAGCGAATTCAGATAATTCTCTATCAACTTCGACAGGCTGGTTCGATTGTCCTTTGCATATAGCTTAGCCTGTTTGATGATCTCTCTATTCAGGTTTAAAGTTAGTTTTGTATTCATAACGCATCTTTTACGTACAAATATAACAAATAAATACGTATAAACCTTCTCTTTGTATTAAAAAATTTGAAAGCAACTGTTTCTGTAACAAAAACTCCTACGATAAGGAAAATGTCTTTTTTCCCTTTTATCTTATTTGTAGAATACAAACTATTTACTTTATTTTGCTTTCTCTTGCCGACGGACGTATTAATCTAAAAAACATAAAAAACAAGATCTCATTGAGGATTTCACCGTTGATAGGTGTCTTGAAGATATCATGAATTCACTATTAAATAAACAAACAAAATGAAACGATTTGTATTACTTTTTGCCGGGTTGTTCGCGGCCTTACAGTTCGGTTGGGCCGAGCAGCCGACTTTGCGGTACAATAAAAACGGAAAGTTTAAAATTGTACAGTTCACCGATGTACATTATATCCATGGAGACCCACGGTCGGATGTGGCTCTGGAGTGTATCCGTGAAGTAGTCGATGCGGAGAAACCCGATCTGGTATTCTTTACCGGGGATGTAATTTACGGTAAACCCGCCGAAGAAGGGTTACGCCATGTGTTGAAACTGGTGGCCGATAAAAAGATTCCTTTTGCCGTTGTCTTTGGGAATCACGACGACGAACAGGGATTAAATCGTCAGCAACTTTTTGAAATCATCCGGACGGTGCCCTATAATCTGACGGCTACCGTAGAAGGCCTGTCGGGAGTGACCAACTTTATCCTGCCTGTGAAATCGAGTGACGGCAAAAAAGATGCCCATATTCTTTATGGCTTCGATTCACAATCCTATTCCAAACTGAAAGGAATCGGTGGATATGACTATATCCAATTTGATCAGATTCAATGGTATCGCGAGAATAGTGCCCGTTATACCCAAGAAAACAAGGGAACTCCTATACCCTCATTGGCCTTTTTTCACATACCACTGCCGGAATACAATCAGGCAGCGAACGATGAAACAGCGGTTCTGTACGGTACCCGTAAAGAAAAAGCCTGTGCCCCGCAACTAAACTCCGGTTTATTTGCTTCCATGCGTGAAATGGGAGATGTACAGGCTACCTTTGTCGGACACGATCACGACGATGATTATGCTGTTTACTGGAAAGGTATTCTTTTGTGTTACGGGCGTTATACCGGTGGGAATACCGTTTACAACAACCTGAAACCCAACGGTGCCCGTGTGATTGAACTGACCGAAGGCGAAGAAGGTTTTCACTCCTGGATCCGCCTGCCTCAGAATGAAATCATCCATAAATTCCATTTCCCAACCTATTTTCAGAAGAAGAAAGAATAGGACGTTTCCTCTTCTTTTATAGGATCCCAAAGTGTATGCGGGCTCTTCTCCAGCGTGGGAGAGGAGCCCGTCTCTTTTTGTATAGTCTTTGAGGGTAGAAGGAGTAGGGCAATTAGTGCCTTTTCTTTACCCATTATTTTATTGCCGATGCGCATCGGCAATATTGCTGAACGTGTTCGTCAATATTGCTGAACAGCATCGACAATATTGCTGATGCCCATCGGCAACAGGATATTCGCTTCCTAGACAGACAAAGAGGTTGGATTTTAATTCTAAACTTTTCAACACAAAAATCTAAACATTTTAACTAAATAATCTTATATTTGCTGCATGTGGAAATAAATGAAAACCTGAAATGCTTGTTAATTCATTTTCCGAAGATGCACTTTTAGATGATTTGAAGGGCGGTAACCAAGATACTTTTAACAGATTATTCCGTTATTATTATCCGCGTTTGGTCGCTTACATTTCATCCATGATAGAAGAAGGTATCGCTGAGGATATAGCTCAGGATGTATTTCTGTATATTTGGGAGAATCGGGATAAATTATATATAGGAAAAGGCTTTCATTCTTATCTGTTTCAATCGGCTTATACCCGTTGCCTGGATTATATCCGAAAAAACCAATTGTCCGAAAAATATCAGGTTAAAACCTATCAGGATTATCTGGAACAATACGGAGCTCTGTTAAAAGAAGGATCCTCTGTATTGGAAGAACTCTATACAAAAGATTTTTACCAACAACTTTATGAATTACTTGACGAATTACCTGTACAACGGCGGGAAGTATTTGTTCTTGCCTATATAAAAGGATTGCGGGCCAAAGAAATTGCTGATTTAAAGGGGATTCCGCAACGAACTGTGGAAAGCCATATTTACCTGACCTTAAAGTTCCTGAAGAATAAAATGTCTACTAAAGAATTCTTTTTACTTTGTATTCTATTGGGCATAACATATCCTATACATCTGTGATTTTTTGGTAAGATAAATCATTGTATACCCTAGAGGTATTTATATAAGGAAAGAACAAAAAAGAATCCACCCCCAACCTTTATTCGAAAAAAAAAGCAAAACTCTCCGTAGTTTTTCTCTTCCGACCGTTTGGCTATTATTACGTAATAATATAAAAATGGAATTTGACAGCCGCCTACTTGTGAAATATATGATAGAAGAGCTTACTCCAACCGAACTGGAGGAGTTGATGGCTTGGAAAAACCAGTCGGAGGAGAACGAAAAAATCTTTCGTCTGCTTATCGGACTAAGGATCAGCCATCGTTTTCTTCTTTACAATACCCCCGATAGGATAGAAAATGCCCTGAAGAAGGTCAATCATCAGGTAAATAAGACAAAAAAGAGTTGCCGGATGAACACGCTGATGAAATATGTTGCACTCTTTCTTTTGTTGATAACACTTGCCTTCGGAGGCTGGTACTCTTTCAATCAACCCGAATCGTATCTGCATATTGTGATGAGTGACGGAGAGGATATAAAAAAGATAAATCTGGACGATGGTTCGGTCGTTTGGTTAAACAAAGGCGCATCGTTGCGTATACCGGATTCTTTTTCTGCCAGCAACAGGCGGGTGATAGTAATAGGTGAAGCTTATTTTGAAGTAAAGAAAGACCCGGAATCTCCTTTTTGGGTAGAAGGCGGACAGTTAAAAGTGAAGGTATTGGGTACCTCTTTTAATATAAACACAGGAACCGACGGAGATAAGATAGAGACAATCCTGGTCAGTGGAAAGGTCTCTTTGTTAGACAAAAACCAGCATTTCCTTTTAGACATGTCACCGGGCGAAAAGGTTTCTTATACCCCCGGTAACAACCAATATGTAGTAGAAGCAGTCGATGCGGCTGTCTCAACCTCCTGGCATCTTGGACAGTTGACGTTTGAGAGTGCAACCTTGCGGGAAATAGTCAACAAACTATCTCTTTTGTACGATGTGCATGTGAACCTGGAATCAAAAGCATTAGCTGATATAAAATTCCGTTGTGTGATAAACCGAGAGGAAGGACTGGCGGAAGTTCTGGAATTGTTAAAGTATATGGTCCCTTTTGAGTATCATATAGAGGAGAAAGAAGTATTTATTTATGAACCTAAAAAGTAATGCCTATGGTGAGATAAGAAGTAAGAAAAAACCAAAAACCAAAAACCAACACGAAAAAAGTAACTTGGAATTAGTACTAACATTATTAAATCACATCTATGTTAAAAAAAGTATCTATTGCAACATTAGCTATATTACTGGCAGCTTCGCCCGTAATGGCGGTGAATGAGACGCACTCTTTGTATGTGAATCTGGAAATTGCGCTCAACCAAACAACCGTTGGTGCTGTCATTAAATCTATCAGTGAACAAACCGGATATGAGTTTTCTTATGAAGAGAGTTTGTTGAGTAAGGAACTACCTCAAGTGGTTGTCAATGCAAAAAATGAACATATTGAGAACGTATTGAAAGAAGTATTTAAAGATACAGGCATTTCATATAAGGTTATCAATAATCGCATTTTCATTCGCGATGAGAATAAAAAGAGTTATCAGGCAGAGCCTGTACGTATGGAAGCTTCTCAGCAGAAAAGAAGTATCTCCGGTGTAGTGGTGGACAATACCGGTGAGCCCGTTATTGGAGCCAATATTATAATCAAAGGCCATACAGAGGTTGGCACGGTGACGGATGTGGACGGTAAATTCAAAATAGAGAATGTACCGGAGGGTGCGACTTTGGTCGTTTCTTATATTGGTTTTGTCGATCAAACCGTACCGGTGACAAGAGATAATGTATATCAAATCACCTTACAGGAAGATTCGAAAGCCTTGGAAGAAGTAGTCGTTATCGGTTATGGGGTACAGAAAAAAGTCAATATGACCGGTTCTATCTCGAATGTGAAATCAGACGATCTGACGGCTATTGCGACATCGAATCTGTCGAATACGCTGGCAGGTAGGGCGCCGGGTATGACCATTACGGGGAATTCGGGTTTGATGGGAGCTTCTTCCCAAATCCGTATGCGTGGTGGTTTTGGAGATCCTTTGTTTGTAATCGATGGGGTTATCCGCGACAAAGAGGCGTTTGATGCTTTGGAAGCGAATGAAGTAGACCAGTTGAGCTTCCTGAAAGATGCAGCAACCGCTTCTGTTTATGGTTCTGCTGCAGGTAATGGGGTTGTTCTGGTGGTCACGAAGTCGGGAAATACCAATAGTAAACCTGTTTTCAATTACCAGGGGTCTTATACCTTCAGTAAACCGACCAAAGAATTATTCTCAGATATGTTTACAGCAACCGATGAGTTGATCTATCAGAATAAAGTAGCGGAATTTAAAGGGCAGACCTTACCTAATGGGGAGGCAGAGTTTGATTATTTCAAAGACAAGAGTTATAATGTAAATGACTGGATCTGGCAGACTCCGTGGAATACCAAACATTCGTTAAGTGTAGCCGGTGGTAGTGAAAAGGTGCAGTATTTCGTTCTGGGAAGCTTTTTAGGAGAAGAAGGTTCGTATGAAAACCTGTCGAATAAAAAATATACCCTGCGTTCGAATATAACCATGGAGCTTTCCAAGTATATTAAAATGAACGTGAATATCAATGCCAACCAATCGGATCAAAAACGTTTTTACTGGCCGTTTACAAACGATGACGATCAGGCGGTTTACGACCTCTATCGTTGTACGTTCAACGCATTGAAAACGGTTCCTTTCTATTCGCACCTGGATGGAACACCGGCAAGTAAAAAAACGGATTACCCGATTTATCCGGCCATTGGTAGCTGGCAGAGCTGGAACGTCGTGGACCAAGTGATTGGGGACCGGTATATCAAAACGCGTAAACGCAATATGAGTGCGATCCTTACTTTTGACGTAGATCTGGGATTCTTATTACCCGGTTTATCCACCAAAATAATGGGTAACTATATCGGCAAAGATTATAGCCGTAAGAAATTTATGACTTACCAGACCAACTATAAATTCCAGCAGGCCGACCCGAATGGCAACCGTTTCTTACCTGGACCGTTGAATCTGAATGATTATAACACGTTTACATTCAGTCAGAATTATGAAAATCTGGTGTATGGTATGCGTACGTTGTGGAGTGAACAGTTCAACTGGTTCCTGAACTACAATCAGAAGTTCGGTAAACATGATGTCGGGGCTATGGTCGTATTCGAACAAGCAGAAAACGGAGGCGAATATGTAGAAGCCAAAGGAGAGTCACCGTTGACCAATTACGATCAGATGTTTGTGTATTCGACGGATGCGGAACGGCGTTATGGCAATGCAATAGAATATACAGGAGGCCGTTTGTCGTGGATCGGACGTTTCAATTACAATTACGATTCCAAATATATCGCGGAATTTTCTTTCCGCTACGATGGCAACGATTTATTTGCTCCGGGCAACCGCTGGGGATTCTTCCCTTCTGTTTCGGCAGCTTGGCGTATCAGTGCCGAACCTTTTATGGAAGGTACTTCTAATTGGTTGAGCGACCTGAAGATTCGTGCTTCTTACGGGACAACCGGGAATGACCTGGATGTCAAAGGCGCGGAAATTGCTAACTTCTCTTATATCAAGAAATATGTAGCCGGGCTTAATTATATTTATGGAAAGAATTTAGCCAATGGTATCAAACCGGGAGCTACTCCTTCTGTGAATCTGACCTGGGCAACATCGACCACTTACAATGGAGGGATCGATTACTCTTTCTTGAATAACCGACTGAGTGGCTCGATCGATGGATTCTATCGGAAAGAGACAGATATCCTGGGACCACGCACGGAATCTATTCCTAGTACTTACGGACAGGCGTTGGCTCCTGAAAATTATGCCGCTCGTTCCTGGCGAGGAGGTGAGTTCTCGATGATATGGCGAGACGGAGCAGCCGGTGGGGAGATTGATTATTCTGCTTATGTAAACTTAGGTTTCTCCCGGGATAAATGGGATATATTGGATGAATCGGCAGTTTATAAGACAGGCAATTTATCAGACTTGACAAGAGTAGGAAAGTCTAATAATCCTTTAATCGGATTGAAAGCGATCGGTATTATCCGTACACAGGAACAGGTAGACGAATTGAAAGCGAAAGGTTTCAAGCAGTATGGCCGGGATCCTTATCTGGGTGGTATCCTCTATGAAGATACCCGTGGGGATGGTTACTCACCAGGCCCGGATGGAAAGATCGATGGCAATGATGCGTATAATTTATTGTCAGAAGATACATCTCCCCGTATTAACTACGGTTTTGGAGGTAGCATCAAATACAAAGGCATTACATTGGATTTGCATTTCCAGGGAGTCGGTAAATACGATCGTATTGCCGGTGGAGCCGATGGCGGTTTTTATCAACATGGTGGATCGACTCGTCCGTATTTCCCGATCTGGACCAGCGATGACTGTTGGAGCCTGGAGAACCCGAACGGAAAATATCCGCGTGTGATTGGTAGCAGCTGGTATGAGTCGGGTGTGGGAAGAACCAGTTTCTGGTTGCGCAATGGCGCTTATCTTCGTTTGAAAAACGTAAATATAGGTTATGATTTGCCGCAGAGTATTTTGCGTCCGATCGGAATCTCGAAAGCACAGATCTTTGCTAACGGAACAAACCTGTTCTTTATCTCTGCAATGGGTGAATTTATGGATCCGGAACAAGAGCATTATGACTCTTATCCGTTGATGAAATCTTTCACTTTCGGTCTTAATTTTACGTTCTAACTCCCTTAAAATAATAGCTATATGAATAAATTGAAATATATATTTACAAGTATGATCGCAGCTTTTGCCTTGACGGGTTGCGACTCTTTAGATATTGAAAACCTGAATAGTTACGATGCAAATTTGGTATGGGCGGATGAACAATTAGCTTCTGCTTATGTAACGAACCTGTATGCGGAAGTATTCCCTAACTGGTCTTCCGCGCAGGATAATGATTCGGAACAAAAAATCGGTATGCCTTTCTACGAAGGTGTTATCAACAAAACGGGAGACGGTTATAAAAAATGGGATTATGCGAAAATTCGTTTGATCAATGAAGCAATCCTGGAATTGGAAGCCGGCTCTTTATTGGAAGGTACAAAAAATCAGTTGTTGGGCGAATCTTATTTTATGCGGGCTTATATTTATTCCCAGATGATTTTTTATCACGGTGGTATTCCATATATAAAAGTGCCGCAAGATAAAGATGTAGACGATTTATATGTGAAACGTAACTCTACGGCTGAGTGTTTTCAGTTCCTGGTTGAAGACTTGAATAAAGCGATCTCTTTATTACCGGCAAGACAAAAAGGGAGCTCTTATGGCCGGATAGACCGGTGTTTTGCTCTGTCTTACAAAGCGAAGGTGTTGTTATATAAAGCTTCACCGCAGTTTAATCCGGGTAATATGTATGACAATGCTTTCTGGAAAGAAGCGTATACGGCAGCGAAAGAAGCTTATGAGTTCTGTGTGCATAATGGGGGAGCTTTAAGTGCTGATTACCAAAGTATCTGGATGGAAGAAAACGGTCCGGAAGTGATTTTTGCGGTGGTTAATGAAAACCCGAATAAAATGGCAACCGGATGGGAACCATCTATTCGTCCGGGTTCGGTGAGCCGTGGTTCGGCTTCTGGTCCTCCTACATGGAATTTTGTACGCGACGTGCCGATGTTGGATGGAAAACATTATAACGATCCGACAAGTAAATACTATGTGGCAACTGAAAATGAATTTATGCAGAAGTATTGGCAAAACCGTGACCCGCGTCTGATAAGTTCTATTGTGTATAATGGTGTTGAATATCCGGTGGCCGGTAAACCGAGTGGATATCGTCAGTATACCGCCTTGGGTATTGCCGATGAGGACGACTGTTACGGTATCAATCCTGCAGCCGGGCAGAATGCGGCCAATAATGACAAATATTCCGGCTTCTTTATTCTTAAAGGAAGTGACCTTTCTTTGACACAGGATAAAACGCAGGCTTCGGGTGTCGATTTTGTTTTGATGCGTCTGGCTGAAGTGATGCTGATCTATGCGGAGGCAGCCAATGAAAACGGTCAGCCTGATGTAGCGATCAGTATGCTCAAACAACTGCGTGAACGGGCTGGGATCGAAGCCGGAGCCGATGGACTCTATGGTCTGAAAGTCGGAAACCGTGCGGAAATCCGTCAGGCTGTATTGGATGAACGTAATATTGAATTGTGTTTCGAAGGACACCGTTTCATGGATATGCGCCGTACACGCAATATGATGAAACTGGATAAATTGGAAAAGTTCGGTGTCGAAGCAATCGCCATCAATGCGGATGGAACGGATATGAGTATGGAACAGGCTCGTACATTGGCAGCAAAGAATGAGTTGAAGCCGGAAAATTTCCGCTACGTAAAACATCAGGTTCCGTTGACTCCGAGTGCGGAAAAACAGTTTGTGATTAAAGAATCATTCTATTTCTTCCCCATCAAGGAAGCGAATATTCTGGAAAATCCGAATCTGGAGCAGAATAATACCTGGGATGGTACTTTCAATCCGACTTTAGAATAAAAATGCTATGATCTCAAAAAAACAGCCGTTTCTTGCGGCTGTTTTTCTTGGGATGGCTTTGGCATATGTAAGGATAAAATCCTACATTTGCCAAATGATAACTTGATATTCATTTATTTATGTTAATTATTATACTATGAGAACAAACAGAAGAGATTTCCTTAAAACACTTGGAGGAATTGCAGCCTTTACAATCGTACCTCGTCAGGTATTGGGGAGAGGTTTTATCGCACCGAGTGATCAGTTGACAAAAGGAATTATTGGAACCGGTGGAATGGGACGTGGACACGTGAACTATGCCGGTACACGTCTGGTCGCAGTCTGCGATGTAGATAAAAATCATCTGGAACTGGGAAAGAAACTGGTGAAGGATAAGATTGCGGCTTATCATGACTTTCGTGATTTGATTCTGGATAAGAATGTGGATATTGTGCATATCGCTACTCCTCCGCATTGGCATGGCCTTATGTCGGTAGAAGCAGCAAAGGCCGGAAAAGATATCTGGTGTGAAAAACCAATGACACGTACAATCGGTGAAGGTAAACGTGTGATGGAAGCAGTAAAGCAGTATGGACGTATGTTCCGCTTGAATACATGGTTCCGCTTTGCGGATCCTTTCTATGGCTTGGGTACCCCTGTGAAACCGTTAAAGAAACTGGTGCAAAGTGGTATGTTGGGATGGCCGTTAAAGGTGACTATCAGTAAACATACCGGCTTCGACTGGAAGTTTTATTGGGTAGGTAAAGAATATCTGGAACCACAAACCGTTCCGTCTGAATTGGACTACGATATGTGGTTAGGTCCGGCACCCTACAAACCTTATAATGCTCATCGGGTACATGGTACTTTCCGTGGATATTGGGATTATGACGGTGGTGGATTAGGTGATATGGGACAACATTATATAGACCCGGTACAATATATTTTGGGTAAGGATCATACCAGTCCGGTGAAAGTGGAGGTAGATGCTCCGCAACAACATCCGGATGCCGTGGGAACCTGGCGCTCGATTACTTATACCTATGAGGATGGTTGTCAGATCGTTCTTTGGGGAGGTGATTACGGTGATCCCAATACGCCTTATATCTCAGGTCCGAAGGGAAATGTGTATAAGAATTTTGTTTGTGATATACCTGAATGGGAAAAGAAATTGGCAGCCTATCCGGATCCGGAACCACAGGTGACTGATTTTATCGAATGTGTCAAAACCCGTCAACCTTTTGCCTTGAATGAAAAGAATGGTTTCCGTTCAGCTACTATTGTTAATATGGGAGCTGTGGCACTTCGTCTGAACCGGACCTTGCATTTTGATCCGGTGAAATTGGAATTTATTAATGATGAAGCGGCGAATCGATTGATAGACCAACCGATGCGGGCACCGTGGAATATTTGATTCGCCGGGCGAAGCAAATATTCCAAATTGACAATTGATAATTGACAGTTGACAATTAGTAGTTGACAATAAACAGTAAACAGTTGGCAATTCATAGTGCAAAGAGGATACAAACAAATAACTTATAATAATACAAGAGAATAGATTAAGATGAAGATACTGAAATATATAAAATCAATTAATTGTCAATTGTCAACTGTCAATTGTCAATTAATACTGATGCTGCTGGTTTCAGCATCCGTATTCGCGCAGGGGAACCGGACGACGAAAACGATCGTAGCCGATGTGTTGGCACAAATGCCGGCAAATAAACAAACAGGCTATAATAAACAGATCAGCGATCTGGCCTCGACAGGTGAAGAAGGGGTGTGGATGCTGATCGATATGATGGCTGCTCCCGGAAAAGGAAGTAATGCCCAGGTGGAATATGCCTTGAGCGGACTTACGCACTATGTTGCGGCAGAAGGACAGGAGATTCATTGCAGTAAGGTGGTAAATGCCTATCTGAAAGCTTTGGATAAGTTGGAAGAAAGAGAAACAAAGGCTTTTTTAATCCGTCAACTGCAGTTGATCGGAGGAGATGAGTGTGTGGATATTTTAGGTCGTTGCTTGAACACGGAAGCCTTGAGTGGTCCGGCTTCTCGTGCCTTAGCCGCTATAGGAACAGAAAAAGCCAAACAGGCTTTACAAGCTTCGTTGATGCGTCGGATGGGAACTCCCAAAACACAACAAGATGTTATTCTGGCTGTAGCAGAAGCGCGTCTTCCGATAGGCGAAGATCTATTGATCGGCAGACTGGGCAATGGAGATGCGGAAATGCAACGCGTTGTTATGTATGCTTTGAGCCGTATGGGCTCGCTTGCCGCTTTGAAACCTTTGTCGGAGGCCGCTGAAAAAGCAGGTTTTACCTATGAAAAAACACAGGCGAATGATGCGTATATAGAATTAATCGATCGGATCATCCAAAACGGAGATCTGAAAGAGGGAGAGAAGGCTGCAAATGATTTGTTGAAGAAGGCTACCAAAGCCGGACAAGTACAAACGCGCACAGCTGCTTTGCAATTGATCTATGCCGCAAAAAAAGAAAGTGTAAATAAGCAGTTGTTGACAGCCCTGAAAGATAAAAACAAAGAATACCGCAATGCCGCATTGGATTTTGCTTCTTGTTATGCAGATGCCCCTATGTATATAGAGGTTGTGAAGTCTGTAATAAAAGCAAAACCGGAAGTGAAAGTGGATGTGTTAAACTGGATCGGGCGTGAAAGTAAATGTCCGGAAAAGAATGGTATTATAAAAAATCTGGAGATTCGTTTTGACTTACCGGCGAAACAAGTGTTTCTTAATCAGCTGAAAGATGCCAATTACGAGGTGAAACAGGCAGCTGCATGGGCTTTGGTAAAGATCGGAGATACCAGTGTGATTCCTTCTCTGGCGGAACTATTGACAAGTACGGATATCCCGGTTGTTCAATTAGGCAAAGAAGCATTGGCCAGTTTCTCGGGAGATATCGATCAGGCTGTAGCAAAAGCGATAGTAAAAGCCCAGGATGCCGGAAAAATAGCAGGACTTGAGTTATTGGCTTTGCGTAAAGCCGATGCCAATATCCATTCCGTATTGGAACAAACAAAGTCCGGCTCAATAGAAGTCAAGGAGGCGGCTTATAAAGCATTGAAAGATGTGGTCACTGAAAAAGATTTTACGATTATCTGTGGTATGTTGGAGATGGCAGAGCCAGGAACGGTCGCTCCCCTTCAGCAAGCGGTAATTGCCTCGATTGCTACTCAACCGGTAGACGCTCGTCTGAATACATTGAACCGTCGTATGGTGCAGGCAGGAGAGGGCAAGAAACATCTCTATTATACGGCTTTGGCTACCACAGGCGAAACACAGGCTCTGCATACGATTGTGAGCGGGTTTAAAAAGGGAGAAGGCGAGGCGAAGGATGCTGCTTTTGAAGCTTTATTGACCTGGAAGGGGCCTGAAGCTGCAGAAGAGCTTTATACTATCTGTAAGGATGCTTCGGCTTCCACTTATTTTGATAAGGCGCTCAATGCGTATATCCGTCTTGTTTCCAATCCGTCTATAACAGGAGAGAACCGTTTGTTAGGTTTACGCAAAGCCATGGAGATCGCTAAAAGCAATGAGCAGAAGATCGCCATTCTCCGCCAGATTCAACGTACTGGTACTTTCCTGGGAATGTTGTATGCCGGTGAATTCCTCGATGAAAAACCTGTACAGGAAGCTGCTGCACAGGCAGTAATGAACATCGCTTTGGGTAATAAAGGATATACCGGAAAGAATGTAAGAGATTTATTGACGAAAGTGATGCAGGTATTGAATAATCCGGATGCCGGTTACCAGCGTGAAGCAATAAAGAAACATTTGAATGAAATGCCAGAAGAAGACGGTTTCGTCTCTTTGTTTAATGGAAAAGATCTGACCGGTTGGAAAGGATTGGTGGGTACCCCTATCAGCCGCGCTAAAATGAATGCAGCTCAATTAGAAAAGGCTCAGGTGAAGGCCGATGAACAAATGCGTAAAGATTGGAAGGTCGAAAATGGATGTCTTGTTTTTGATGGTACGGGTTATGACAACCTTTGTACGACAAAACAATATGGCGATATCGAAATGTATATTGACTGGATGTTAGATCCGGCAGGTCCGGAAGCTGATGCCGGTATTTATCTGCGTGGAACACCTCAGGTACAGATATGGGATACGGCCCGGGTGAATGTGGGGGCACAAGTCGGTTCCGGAGGTTTGTATAACAACCGTGTGAATCCGAGCAAACCTTCCAAAGTGGCGGATAATAAACTGGGCGAATGGAATACCTTCTATATTAAAATGGTGGGTGACCGTGTGACTGTTGTATTAAATGGAGAAAAAGTGGTGGATGATGTTATCCTGGAGAATTACTGGGATCGTAAACAAGCTATTTTCCCAATAGAACAACTTGAACTACAAGCTCACGGAAGCAAAGTGTATTATCGTAACATCTATGTAAAAGAGCTGAAACGAACCGAACCTTTCCAATTATCTGCAGAAGAAAAGAAAGAAGGATATAAGATCCTGTTTGACGGAACCAATATGCATGCATGGACAGGAAATACGGTCGATTATACAACGCAGGATGGAACGATCTCTTTGGTGCCTCACAAAGGATCCGGGGGCAATCTTTATACAAAGGAAGAGTTTGCTAATTTTATTTACCGTTTTGAATTTCAGTTAACTCCTGCTGCCAATAATGGATTGGGTATTCGTACCCCCATGGAAGGAGATGCTGCTTATGTCGGTATGGAATTGCAGATATTGGATAGTGAACATCCTGTATATAAAGATCTGGAGATTTATCAATACCATGGTTCCGTATATGGTATTATACCGGCGGAACGCGGATACTTGAAGCCTACAGGAGAATGGAACTACCAGGAAGTAGAGGCCAACGGAGATCATATTAAAATAACCTTGAATGGGCATGTGATCCTGGATGGAAATATCCGTGAGGCTACAAAAAATGGAACGGCTGATAAAAAAGAACATCCGGGTCTGTTTAATAAAAAAGGACATATTGCCTTTTTGGGACATGGCTCACCGGTGAAGTTTCGGCATATCCGTATCAAAGAGTTGAAATAAACGATAGAAGAAAATAGACAAGAAACAGAAGGGCTATCTGAGATCAATCGGATAGCTCTTTTTTTGTACCCGGTAAGATCTCTTTATTTTTTTGACAGAAAGGTGTGAAAACTGTCTAAAACAAATAAAAAAGAGACATATTTTGAATGGATATCTACTCTCTGTTTACGAACTCTTTTAACTTATCAAACAGTTGATAAATTGCAACTTGAGTGTATTTTAAACTTTATTATCATTTAAGGTAAAAAATACGGAAATATTTCTTCATTCCTAAAAAAATGAAATTACCTTTGTCTGCAAATTACATAATAACATTTACTAAATCATTAATTTATCATTGATATGGAACTTACACACATCGAGCATTTAGGTATTGCCGTAAAAAGTATTGATGCTTGTCTGCCCTATTATGAAGGGGTACTGGGTTTGAAATGCTACAATATTGAAGTAGTGGCAGATCAAAAAGTAAAGACTGCTTTCTTTAAAGTGGGGCAAACTAAAATCGAATTGCTGGAACCTACCAGTGAAGACAGTACGATTGCCAAATTTATTGAGAAAAAAGGGGAAGGCATTCATCATATAGCTTTTGCCGTACCTGATGTACAGGCTGCTTTGGATGAGGTGGAAGCAAAAGGAGTTCAATTGATAGATAAAGCCCCTCGTGGTGGTGCTGAAGGTTTAGATATTGCTTTCTTACATCCGAAGTCCACTTGTGGTGTGTTGACGGAACTTTGCATGGAAGGTAAAGGTAAATAAGATTCATTTTTAACAATAAATCATACAATACAATGAGTAACCAGCTTGAAAAAGTAAAAGAGCTTATCGCCCTTCGTGAAAAAGCACGCCTGGGTGGTGGAGAAAAGAGAATCGAAGCTCAGCACAACAAAGGCAAGTACACTGCACGCGAACGTATCGCTATGTTGCTTGACGAGGGCAGCTTCGAAGAATTCGATATGTTTGTACAACATCGCAGTACAAATTTTGGTATCGAGAAAACAAAATTCCTCGGTGACGGTGTCGTAACAGGATATGGTACGATAGAAGGCCGTGTGGTATATATTTATGCACAAGACTTTACAGTCTTTGGTGGTGCATTGTCCGAAACTCTTGCTATGAAAATATGTAAGGTAATGGACCAGGCAATGAAAATGGGAGCACCGGTTATTGGTTTGAATGATTCAGGAGGTGCACGTATTCAAGAAGGCGTAAACGCATTGGCTGGTTATGCAGAAATTTTCCAACGTAATATTCTGGCTTCAGGGGTAGTGCCTCAGATTTCAGGTATCTTTGGACCGTGTGCAGGCGGAGCGGTTTATTCTCCTGCTTTAACCGACTTCAATATCATGACCCGTGGAACAAGTTATATGTTCCTTACAGGCCCCAAAGTTGTAAAAACAGTTACAGGTGAAGATGTAACACAGGAAGAATTAGGTGGTGCAAGTGTGCATACAACCAAATCGGGTGTGGCTCATTTTGCTGTTGACACAGAAGAAGAAGGCTTCCAACTGATTCGTAAACTACTCAGTTTCTTACCGCAGAACAACCTGGAAGAAACTCCGCTTGTTCCATGCAACGATCCTATTGATCGTCTGGATGATGTGTTAAACGAAATTATCCCCGACAGCCCGAACCAGGCTTATGATATGTATGAAGTAATCGGTACGATTATCGATGGCAATGAATTCCTGGAAGTACATGCCGATTATGCCAAAAATATCATTGTCGGTTTTGGACGTTTCAACGGACAAACAGTTGGTATCATTGCCAACCAACCGAAAGTGATGGCAGGATGTCTGGATAGCAACGCTTCCCGTAAAGGGGGACGTTTCGTACGTTTCTGCGACGCTTTCAATATTCCATTGGTGACTTTGGTGGACGTGCCGGGATTCCTTCCGGGAACAGGACAGGAATACAACGGTGTGATTCTGCATGGTGCTAAATTATTGTATGCTTACGGAGAAGCTACGGTACCTAAAGTAACAGTTACATTGCGTAAATCTTACGGAGGAGCTTATTGTGTGATGAGCTCGAAACACCTGCGCGGTGATATGAACTACGCATGGCCAACGGCTGAGATCGCTGTGATGGGACCGAGTGGTGCCGTAGAAGTAATCTTCGCTAAAGAAGTAGCTGCTTCGGAAGACCCCGCTAAACTTCAGGCAGAGAAAGAAGAAGAATACAAAAAAGCATTCGCAAACCCATACAATGCGGCTCAATATGGTTACATTGATGATGTAATCGAACCGCGTAACACCCGTTTCCGTATCATTCGTGCGTTGCAACAATTGCAAACGAAAAAACTGGTGAACCCGGCGAAGAAACATGACAATATGCCTCTGTAATTCTTACAGATGACGCGAGTAAGAAGTAAGAATTTAGACGTATAAATGACTATGTATAATAGAATAAAAAGAAACGCAGGGTTTATGTTGTTGTTCATGTTGCTCTTTTCTTTTGGAGCACAGGCGCAACGTGTAACCGCCATGCGAATAAACGAAGTACTGGTCATCAATGAAGATAACTTTGTCGATGACTATGGTAAGCGAAGTGGCTGGATTGAATTGTATAACAGTTCGGCCGGTACGGTAAATATCGGTGGCTGTTTTTTGACAAACGACAAAAACGACCCGAAGAAATACCCTATTCCTAAGGGTGACGTATTGACAAAGATCCCTCCCCGGCAACACACATTGTTCTGGGCCGACGGGAATGCGAGCCGTGGTACATTCCACGTCAGCTTTACCCTGGATCCGACAAAAGAAAACTACATCGCTCTTTATGATACCGATGGTAAGACATTGGTAGACGAAATTGTGATACCGGCATCTCAAAGATCGGACGTGAGTTATGGACGTGAAGTGGATGGCAAAGACAAATGGATTCAATTAGCAAAGGTGACTCCAAGTACCAACAACCTGACATTGGACAGTAATGAAAAGATCGAGAATTTCAAGAAGAACGACTCTTGGGGACTTGGTATGACTGTTACAGCTATGGCTGTTGTATTCCTTGGACTGCTCGTTTTATTCCTGGTATTCAAAATGACAGGTAAAGCATCGATCGCTGCCGGTGCCCGTCGGGCACAAAAAGCGACCGGAGCGGAAGTGGTTCCTGCTGCACCGGGAGAACTTTCCGGAGAAGTATTGGTGGCTATTGGTATGGCGCTTTACGAATTGAATGAAGATGCACACGATATCGAAAATACGGTATTGACCATCCAGAAAGTAAAACGCACTTATTCACCGTGGAGCTCTAAGATCTATGGATTACGTGAATTGCCAAGAAAGTAATTATCTCTAATAATAAAAAAGAATGAAAAGTTTTAAATATACAATCAACGGTACTGTATACAAAGTGCATATCAATTCAGTGGTGGAAGACATGGCTGATGTGGAAGTAAATGGTATGCCTTATAAAGTGAAAATGGAAAAACCCGCCAAAAAGCAGGTAGTTACATTAAAGAGACCGGCTCAGGCTCCGACCACATCAAGTGGTGCACCGGTCGTTTCCCGTCCGGCTGCTTCGGCTACGGCAGGCGCTGTACGTTCTCCGCTGCCAGGAGTTATCTTGGACATGAAATGTAAAGTGGGCGACACTGTAAAAAGAGGTCAGACTCTGTTGATCCTGGAAGCTATGAAAATGGAAAACAGCATCAATGCGGATCGCGACGGTAGTATCATTGAAATAAAAGTGAACAAAGGCGACTCTGTATTGGAAAATGCAGAACTCGTTGTAATCGGATAAGAATATGCAAGAAAGTTTTTTATCATTCCTGGGTGAGAACTTGCAATTGTTCTTAACCTATACAGGATTCTACAACGCAACGCCGGGTCATATCGCTATGATCTTTATCGGTTTGCTCTTTATTTTCCTGGCAATTAAATATGAATTTGAACCCATGCTTCTGATTCCTATCGGATTCGGAATGCTTATCGGTAATATTCCTTTCAAAGATGCCGGCCTGCAGGTAGGTATTTATGAAGAGGGATCTGTACTGAATATTCTCTACCAGGGGGTAGTACAGGGGTGGTATCCACCATTGATATTCCTTGGCATCGGGGCAATGACCGACTTCTCGGCATTGATCTCCAACCCGAAATTGATGTTGATCGGTGCTGCCGCACAGTTCGGTATCTTCGGTGCATATATCATCGCCCTGCAGATGGGCTTCGAACCGAACCAAGCAGGTGCTATCGGTATTATCGGGGGGGCAGACGGCCCTACGGCTATCTTCCTCTCTTCCAAGCTGGCACCTAACCTGATGGGGGCTATTGCGGTATCGGCCTACTCCTATATGGCGTTAGTGCCGATCATCCAACCTCCGTTTATGCGTCTGTTGACCACGAAGAAAGAGCGTGTGATCCGTATGAAACCGCCGCGCGTGGTATCTTCAACCGAAAAGATCATCTTCCCGATCGTAGGTCTGTTGTTGACTTGTTTCCTCGTACCTTCCGGTCTTCCGTTGTTGGGTATGTTGTTCTTCGGTAACCTGATCAAAGAAAGTGGCGTGACTCGCCGTTTGGCAGAGACTGCTCGTGGACCGCTGATCGATGTAATTACCATCTTGTTGGGTATCACCGTAGGTGCTTCTACGCAAGCTACGCAGTTCTTGACTTGGAACTCTATCAAGATCTTTATGTTGGGTGCGCTTTCTTTCGTGATTGCTACCTGTGCGGGTATCCTATTCGTGAAGTTCTTCAACCTGTTCCTGAAAGAAGGTAACAAGATTAATCCGTTGATCGGTAACTCTGGTGTATCTGCCGTTCCCGACTCGGCACGTATCTCTCAGGTAGTAGGTTTGGAATATGATCCGACTAACTATTTGTTGATGCACGCGATGGGACCAAACGTAGCCGGTGTGATCGGCTCGGCTGTTGCCGCCGGTATCTTATTGGGATTCTTATCATAAGAAATCAAACGATCCTATAAAAAAGGTTGCTCTTCGTCATGAAGAGCAACCTTTTTCTTTTTCTTTCCTGTCGGACTGCCTTCGAAAAATCAAGGATTCTCCCGAAAAGTTGTAGAACTGAAATGGAATTTGGAGAAAATTACAATCTAAAATGTGGGGGAATTCTAGTGTTGATAGCTATCGTCAGTACTAACGATAGCTATCATCAGTAGTAACGATAGTTATCATCAGTAGTGACGATAGCTATCAACAGTAAAATGACCTTTGTTTTTGAGACCAATGTAATCAGTCTTATCCCAATACCTTATTTTTAGCTATTGTGGCCTGAAACTCTTTCAGGTAAAAGGGTTCATAGTATGCAGTATCTTCAAATTTTCCGGCAACGTATGCTTTTTCAGCCAAAGGAATCATATGGCTGGCTAACGGATGGATATCCTCTAGAAAATAGGCATTGGAAGAGGAGAGTATTTCTTTACATTTGGCCGCTCCGTTACCCAAGAAGCAGACTTCGCTTTTATCCAGGTAGTCAGCAAAAGAATCGGGAGTAATGATTTCAGCCAATGTTTCTCTTACTGGGGATAATAAGGAGTCGTATAGAGCGGAATACACCTCCATGCGCCGGGCATCCAACATGGCACAATACAAGCCCCCTGAATCGAGAGGGTGTTTCTGAATGGCTGTATAGGCTAGTATTTCAAGGGTAGGAATGGCTATCAAAGGAATTCCGTATCCGAAGCAGATCCCTTTAGCGAGGGAAACCCCTATGCGGAGCCCCGTGTACGATCCGGGTCCACTACTGACAGCTACGGCATCCGGTTTGATCCCTTCTTTTTGGATCATACGCAAAGCCTCTTCTACATACACTCCGGCCAGGGAAGCATGGGAAGGACCATCGAATGAGACTTTTTCAAAATAAAGTTTACTATCTACTGACAGCGCTACGGAACAAACCGTGGTTGATGTTTCTATATGTAATATGCAGGCCATAACTATTGCTTCTTGTGGGGGGAAGAGGAACAGGAAACAGCCTGTTTTCTACCCATTCATTGGCTGCAAAAATACAAAAACAAATCCAATGGAGTTAAACTATCCGTAGAATAACGTACATTTGCACAAACTTATAAAATCATATGATACAATCAATGACCGGATTCGGTAAGGTTACAACCGAACTTCCATCCAAAAAAGTAACAGTTGAAATAAAGGCGCTCAATAGTAAGCAATTGGATCTGTCAACCCGCATGCCTTCTATTTATAAAGAGAAAGATATGGAGATCCGTACACTGTTATTGCAAACATTGGAACGGGGAAAGGTGGAATTTACGATCTATATTGAATACATAGGAAAGGACACTCCCACGCAGATCAATTTAACGGCTGTAGAGAATTATTATAATCAGATAAAAGAGATTGCCGAAAAACTACAGATCGCTGTTCCAGCGGATTGGTTCCAGACATTGTTGCGTATGCCTGAAGCTATCAAATCGGAAGTAGCCGAATTGGATGAAACGGAATGGGATGTTATACTTGCTGCCGTAAAAGAGGCTATTCGGCAATTATGCGATTTCCGTAAACAGGAAGGGCAGATGTTATTCGGACTGTTTGAAAAGAAGATTGCCAATATTCATCAACTGCTTACCGAGGTAGAGGTGTACGAAGGGGAGCGTCTTGAAAAGATTAAAGCCCGTATCATGGATAACCTGGAAAAGGTGGTTGAGAAAGATTATGATAAGAATCGTTTCGAACAGGAGATGATCTATTATATAGAAAAACTGGATATAAACGAAGAAAAGAGTCGCCTGGAGAATCACTTGAACTATTTTATAAGTACAATAACGCAAGGAAATAGCCAAGGCAAGAAGTTAGGTTTTATAGCGCAGGAAATCGGACGTGAAATAAATACATTGGGCTCAAAAAGTAATCATGTGGAGATGCAAAAGATTGTTGTTCAGATGAAAGATGAGTTGGAGCAAATCAAAGAGCAGGTACTCAACGTGCTTTAATGTTTAATCATTACAAATCGTTCGTAAAGAAGATATGGCCGGCAAATTAATTATATTTTCAGCACCTTCAGGGTCGGGTAAATCGACTATCATCCAATCCCTGTTGCAACATAAAGAGTTAGATCTCCATTTTTCTATATCAGCCACCAGTCGACTTCCCCGTGGGGCGGAAAAAGACGGGGTGGAATACTATTTTCTTACTCCTGAGGAGTTTCGCCGGCGGATTGCCAATGAGGAGTTTCTGGAGTATGAAGAGGTGTATGCGGATACGTTTTACGGAACATTAAAAAGTGAAGTGGAGCGTATACAAAATGCAGGCAATAATGTCATTCTGGATGTCGATGTCGTTGGGGGATGCAATATAAAGAAGTATTATGCAGACCAGGCTTTGTCTGTATTTATCCGGCCGCCGCATATTGATGAACTGCGTCGTCGTTTGATAAATAGGGGAACGGATTCTTCGGAGGTCATAGAAAAGCGCATAGCCAAAGCGGAGTATGAATTAAGTTTTCTCAATCAATTTGATGAGGTGGTTGTAAATGATGATTTGGAACAGGCCCAAAGAGAAGCTTATCGTGTTATAAAAGCCTTTCTGGAGAATGATTAAAACGGGTATTTTCTCCGGCTCCTTTAATCCTATCCATATAGGACATCTGGCATTGGCCAATTGGCTGTGTGAGTATGAAGAACTGGATGAAGTATGGTTTGTTGTCACTCCGCAAAATCCCTTAAAGAAGCAGGAGGACCTGATGGACGATCATCTCCGTTTGGTCATGGTAGAAGCCGCCATACAGGGGTATGCTAAGTTTAAAATTTCCTCTATCGAATACAATCTTCCCAAACCCTCTTATACGATAGATACACTTGAGGCTTTGGAAAAGAAATATCCGGATCATTCTTTTCATCTTATTATAGGAGCGGATAACTGGCATTTGATCTCCCGCTGGAAAGAGTACCAGAAGATTTTAACGAATTATCCGGTTTGGATTTATCCACGTGAAGGTTATGAGGTGGTTATCCCCGCAGACTATCCTTTCGTACGCCAGGTATATGCTCCGTTAATGGAGATTTCTTCTACATTTATCCGTACCTCTTTTCAGCAAGGCAAAGATGTGCGTTTCTTTTTGCCGGAAGCCATCCGGCATATCTTTCGTGTCTAATAGATTTTTTGCCGGTTTTGATGTGATATAAACAGATTATAATTACATTTGCTATATATAGATGTGCAAAATAGTAATATATGAAGATCACGATAGATTCGGGGAACGAAACAACGGTAACGCTTGCAGGGCAATTGGATACGTTGACAGCAGTAGACTTTGAGAAAGAAATCCAAAAAGTATTAAGTGGTGATGCCACAAAGGTGATCCTTGTTGGGGCGGACTTGACGTATGTCAGTAGTGCCGGTTTACGCCTGTTATTAACCCTTCAGAAAGGGATGACGGCCAAAGGTGGTACCTTGCTTTTGCGGAACATACGGGAAGAAATCATGGAAATCTTTCACATAACGGGATTCTCTTCTATACTGACCATTGAATAATAAATGGGATGTACGTCGGTTATGAGAAAAGAGATACATATCATAAATGAGATAGACCAGTTGGTTCATGTTAGTGAAGCGTTGAAAGAGGTGCTTTCTCCTTTCGATTGGCCGCAAAAGATATGTATGAACTTGAATCTGGCATTGGAAGAGGCGGTAACCAATGTCATTTTGTATGCCTATCCGCAGGAAAAAAACAAAGATATAACGATTTGTTTGGAAGCCAGTGAGCACAAATTGAAGATTGTGCTTATGGATTACGGGGTCGAATTTGATCCAACGGCTCGCCCCGAACCCGACACCTCTTTGCCTTTGCATGAACGATCGATAGGCGGACTGGGTATTTACCTGGTCAAAGAGATGATGACGGATGTAAAGTACAGTCGACAAGGAAATAAAAATGTATTAACGATGACTAAAGAGATACGTTGATTATGGCAGACTTTAATGTAAAAGAAATACAACAACTAAAATTAAAGATTCAGATAGCCGAAAAGAGTCTTTTGGTAGGCGTCGTGGCAACCGGATTTGCTATTTATTATGATACTTTTTTTGGCCCTCTTGTTCTTGTATTGATTATTCTATTGATTGTCCGTTCGCGTTGGAAGAAGAAGCTGAAACAGAAAGAATACCTGGCAAAGATTGTAGAGGAACGCACTATTGAACTGCGCGTACAACGTGACCAGGTTATGCAGGAGTCGGAAAAGTTATCCAATGCATTGGACGCCTTGGCCGAAGCCCAGGATGAGTTGGTGCGTAACGAACGCCTGGCTACGGTAGGACAATTGACAAAAGGACTGGTTGACCGGATTCTCAATCCGCTGAATTATATCAATAACTTTGCCAGTCTGTCTGTGGACTTAGTGGCGGAACTGAAAAAAAACATTACGGATGAACAGGCTGTAATGACCAAGGAACTCTATGTCGACTCTGTGGAAATACTGGAGATGATAACCAACAACCTCCAGAAAATCACCGAACATGGAGCCAATACGGTACGTATCGTGAAAGCTATGGAGGAATTGTTGAAAGATCATAAAGGGAATTTTACTGCTGCAGATATTAATAATTTGTGCAAAGTAAACCTGGATGTGGTCACTAAACTGTATGATAAAGAAATCGAAGAGAAACAAATTGAAT
This sequence comes from Parabacteroides sp. 52, assembly GCF_010500925.1. Taxonomy (GTDB): domain Bacteria; phylum Bacteroidota; class Bacteroidia; order Bacteroidales; family Tannerellaceae; genus QVMG01. The sequence goes on along the minus strand of NZ_QVMG01000001.1, from coordinate 396,668 downwards.
TGACTTTCGAAGGACTGGCTTTGCCACTGATGATTGATATTAATATTGAACAGATGAGTAAAGTCTTATTGAATATTTATCGCAATGCCTTATATGCCTTGTTGAAGAAGGCAGAAAAAGAAACTTATTCGCCCAAACTCCAGGTGCGTGTGAGAAGGGAAGGCCAATTTATTGTTATTTATATTCACGATAATGGTATTGGTATTGAAGAGAGTATAAAGAATCGGGTTTTCGAACCTTTCTTTACCACTAAACCTACTTCTGAAGCTTCCGGTATCGGGTTGTATTTGAGCCGGGAGGTTGTGTTGAATCATAAAGGGATACTTACAGTGACGAGTGAAAAGAATAATTTCACGGAGTTTGAAGTAAAGGTTCCTATTCATCAAAATATAGAAATAAAAGAGGCAAGCGATGAATCAGAATGATCGAATTAAGTATCTGGAAGAACAGTTAAGTAAACAGGATAAGTTGGCTTCGCTGGGAATGTTGAGTGCCGGTATTGCGCATGAGATACAGAATCCACTGAATTTTGTTATAAACTTCAGTAAGTTGTCCTCCAAGCTTTTGCAGGAGATGCAGGACGTATTGGAAGAGATAGACGATGTCTTGCCCGATGAATCGAAAGAAGATATTCATGACATCATGAATGATCTACGGGGGAATATGGGGAAGATTGAAGAGAATGGGAACCGAGCATCCAGTATTGTGCGGGGAATCCTTCTTTATTCGCGGGGTAAAGATGAATTTATTCCTACCGATTTGCAACAACTGATTCATGAATACCTTTGGTTGTCTTATCATGCAGTACGTGCCAATAATAAGAGTTTCAATGTAGCCATACAGGAAAACTACGGAGCGGATATACCCCTGCTTTCTGTTATTCCACAGGATCTGAGCCGGGCGGTTATCAATCTAATGAATAATGCCTGTTATGCTGTATTCAGTAAAGCGAAGATGGCCTCAGACACACCTTATCAACCAACGATCAAAGTCGATTTACGGAAAGAAGAGAATGGGGTGTTATTAACCATAGAGGATAATGGGGTCGGTATGCCGCAAGAGGTGCTTCAGATGTTGTATACCCCTTTCTTTACAACCAAGCCGGTAGGCGAGGGGACAGGCCTGGGTTTGTCTCTTACAAAATCTATTATTGAAAGTAAACATCAAGGAACGATAAAGGTGGAAAGTGTAGAGAATGAGTATACACGTTTTATTATTTCATTACCTGTTTCAAGAGGATAAGAAAAAATTATGGCGATAAAGATATTAAGTGTAGACGACGAACAAGACCTGGAAATATTATTGAGTCAGTATTTCCGGCGTAAAATAAAAAAAGGAGAATACGAATTTACCTTTGTCCACAATGGATTGGAGGCTTTGCAGGCTATTCTGGCTCAACCGGATTTTGATATTATATTGAGTGATATCAATATGCCGGAAATGGATGGATTGACCTTATTGACAAAGATCAATGAATTGCGTAACCCGGCCATGAAATGTATTATGGTATCTGCTTACGGAGACATGGAAAATATCCGTACGGCAATGAACCGGGGAGCATTTGACTTTACCACCAAACCGATCAACCTGGAAGACCTGGATCGTACGATAGAGAAAGCGATTGAACAGATAGACTTTGTCAAAAATGCCCAGAATGAACATTTACAATTGAAGTCTATTCAGTCGGATTTAAAGGTTGCACGGGAGATTCAGGAAACGATCTTGCCCAAGATGTTCGATCCTTTTCCGCGGGAAAAGACATTTGATATTTACGCTTATATGAGTGCTGCCAAATATGTGGGTGGCGACTTCTATGATTTCTTTAAGATCGATGACGACCGGTTGGGATTCGTGATTGCGGATGTCTCCGGCAAGGGGGTGCCGGCTGCCATTTTTATGGCGATCAGTCGTACGGTGATCCGTGCGATTGCTTTAAGTGAAAACTCTGCGGCCATGTGTATGAAACGAGCCAATGAGATTCTTTGTAAAGAAAGTGTGAACGATATGTTTGTGACTGTCTTTTATGGTATTCTTAATGTTCATACCGGTTTGGTTACGTATTGCAATGCAGGGCATAATCCTCCGGTTTTAATGAAATGCGATTCGACGGTCTCTTTTGTGACGTTGACCGGGGATCGGATATTGGGGGCTTTGACTGACTCTACTTATCACGAGAAAGAGTTGCAATTGGCTCCCGGAGATAATTTGTTTCTATATACCGATGGCATTACGGAAGCGAAGAATAAAACGAATGAGTTGTATGGCGAAAAACGGTTATTGGAAAACTGTATGGAGTTTACCGGTTATGCGTGCAAAGATATTGTCGAACGAATCACTGAAACTGTAGGTGAATTTGTTGTTGGGGCTGTACAATCTGATGATATTACAATCTTGTCTATCTCATACAAAGGTTGAAAACCTGTGTGAGGGGATACAAAAAAAGGATGCTTAATGAATAAGCATCCTTTTTTATGGGTATATTTTTTTGTGTTATTTCAGTAAAGCATCACGGATAGCCAGGATATCAGCATTGGCATCTCTGGCTGCCTGGATAGAAGTAACTTTGTCTTTCAACGGAAGGATTGTCTCTCCTAAGGTCTTCATTTCAGGATAGTAAGCCGAAAGATCATTGGTGATTTCACCCAAGATTTCAATTCTTTTTTCCATGTTTTCAGAAAGACCGGCAGAAGTAGCATCTCCTTTAACAACCAAAGTCGGATTCGCTATCAGGCAAGCATATTCAGCTGCTGCACCTCCTAAGATATCAATAGCCACATGGATCTTATCGTCTTCGGCCAAGGCTTTTACCATCTTGTCTTCCTGGCTGGCATAGAAGTGTTGAATTTCTTCTTTTGTAGCTTCTTTTGGTACTGATACTTTCAGGATATCCAACAGATAAGAGATGTTCAGTTCTGCTGTTAATTTAGCCAATACACCTTCTACTTCAGTTGTCGGTTGGCCGGTAACTGTCAATACATTGAAATCTGCCAGATAGATACCGCAGGCACGGGCTTTCTGGGAAGGAGTGGTCAACTCAGCCGCTTGGGCTACCGCCAACATGTATTTGCTGTCAGCAACTCCTACAGTCACCTCACCCGATGAAATGCGGTAAGGAATTTCAGAGTCAGGCAGGTCGTTAAGTAACTGAATCGTTTCTGTTTTAAGTTCTTCCGTTAATAAGCTTTTAGGAATATTACCCGCAATGACGGCAGCTTCTTCTGTCGCTGCTTCTTCTTTTGCCTTTTTCCCGGTACAAGAAGCTATACCGAATATTACTACCGCTACGGTTAGCAGATTAACAAAACTTTTTTTCATAATGTTCATTTTAATAATTTGTATTCTTGTTTTCTAATATTCTTTGGGGTCCCGTATATATTTCCCGGGAAACTCTGCGAATATAGCTATTATGACTAAAACGACAAAGAAACCGAGAATCAATAAATTAAAATTATATGTTGAAATTAAATTCCCGGCGATATTCTTTTGTTGTGCATAGAAGTGAGCACGTCCCCAGTAATTATCCGGTTCAAAATAGATAAATCCTATCTGTGGATAGATCCGGTGGTTACTTTCTTTATAAAAACGGGAAGAGCGTACGTTCATGACCAACTCTTCAATGCCGGCATTGTGATGTTTCTTTTTCAGCTTATTGAACCAGGCGACGTCGTGTGTCTTGATTCTTTTTTGTTGTTCCTGCTCCAGTAAAGCTGTAAAGTTATGTGCCCTTTGACGGAGTGCTTCGGTGACTTTGTCGAGGTAATGGATATAGGATTCCTCTTTTCCTATTGGAGCTATACGGGCGGCACGGCTTAGTATGCCTAATTCATTCTGAATGGTTTGCCGGATGGAAACGCTGTCTATTCCATACATCTTGTCCACAAGATTACGCACTTCTTGGGCATGGATGTTTCCGTAGTATTGTGCCAGGTATTTTTCTTTTTCAATCGGGAAGAAGGGTTGATTGTACGTATTGCTTTTGAATTGCTCCACCATGAGTGCCTCAAATGTCCAGCGCGAAGGTATCACTTCTCCGATTAACGGCACTATGTTCTTTTGGGAAGCGCTGGTATTCAGGTCGTCGAAATTTATAACCAAACCGCATAATAAGATCTGAGGGATCAATAAAAGGGGAATGGATATATAAATAGCTACGATGGAACTGAGGGTTTGCGAGAGCCATAATCCCGTCAGGTTAGCCAGGAAGGCTGTGGTCCATAACAGGCTCCACCATATAAATAACATATCAAAGGGAACCCCCATAATCGCGTTTCCAACCCCAATAAACAACAAGGTCTGAAAGCCGGACAGAGCAAATAAATAAAAGATTTTGGACCAGAGGTAACTGCCCCTGCTCAGTTGCAGGAAGCGTTCTCTTTTTAATATGATCCGGTCTTTTATGATTTCTTCGGCACTGATACTCATGCCGATGAAGGTGACCACAATCACAGCCATGAAAATATAAGAAACAAAATTTTTATTGTTATACAATGTGTACTCCCCATTATGTACATAACGGGTAAGTAAGGCTACCAGTATGGCCAATAGAGGGGCTTCGACAAGGGCAATTATCAGGTATTGTTTATTGGTCAGTTTGGTGCGTATATTCCGCTCCAGAAAGATCAGGAATTGTTTCCACCAGGGTGGTTTTTGTTGCCGGTTTTCCGGTAGTTGGGTTTTCCGGATCTTTTTCCATGTGGGACGGGCATGGAGGTATCGTTCATGCCATTCTTCCGGTGTGAATTTGCGTATGTTCGTTTGATTCCCGGAGTCATCGATCATCTTGGAATCAATGATATTCAGGATCAGTTCCGGGTTTACATTTCCGCATGTACTGCATACACTGATGTCCTGGTCTGTGTATTTGGCCGCCTGCTTGAAGTAGGTGATGGCTTCGATCGGGTTCCCGTCATAAATCGGATATCCCCCTTTGTCCAACAACCATAAACGATCGAATAGTTTATATATTTCCGAGGAGGGCTGGTGGATATTGACAACGATCAAACGTCCTTTGTGTGTTTGTTCTTTCAACAACATGATGACCTTTTCCGAGTCGGTAGAGGATAGGCCCGATGTAGGCTCGTCCAGGTAAAGAATAGCCGGTTCCCGAAGGAGTTCAAGGGCGATGTTGAGTCGTTTGCGTTGGCCTCCGCTGATTGTTTTTCGGATGGGAGAACCTACTGCCAGGGATTTTATATCTGTCAGATCCAGTTCGGCTAATACCGTGTCGACGCGTTTCTCTAATTCATCCCTGGAAAGTCCTTCAAAAGAGAGACGTGCCGTGAACCAAAGGTTCTCGTATACGGTCAATTCTTCAATCAATAGATCATCCTGGGGAACAAAACCTATCAACTGCTTGCCTGCCGGACTATGAATCGCATGTCCATTTACAGTAATAGAACCCGAATCCGGCGTGATATTCCCATTCATGATACCCAACAAAGTGGATTTGCCGACGCCACTTCCTCCCATAATAGCCACCATCTGCCCGGATTCCAGGTCAAAAGAGAAGTTATGCAAACCATTGGTGCTCTTTTTGAAAGAAAATTCGATATCTCTTCCGGCCAGGTGTACCACCTGTCTTTCTTCTCTCTTATTGAAAACGTCCTGCAAATCACTGTGATATACAGGCCGGAACAACGGACTCTTTAATACGCTGCTGTGTTGCCAGCCATAGAATGTGTGCGGGGCCAGGGGGATGTCATTCATAAAGACCAGCCCGCTTCCGTTATATGTGAATATATACTTATCAAAACGTTTGATAAACAAGACCACAATATCCCCTTCTAATCCTTCACGGGAAATATGATTCTCGCAGGCATCCGTCTGCGTTTGACCGTCGATAATAAGCAGGGAAGGGGAGTGGATATGGGTAACAAATGCCAATATATCGTTGAACTCATCCTGGGACAGATTGAAAATATCAGCGACAATACCGAAGATGTGCAGATGGTCTTCCAGCCCTTTACTGTTGCTGTAAGCAAATTCAACAAAGCGCACCAAAAGGAGGTATTGCTCTTCGGCTGTTAATTTTACTTTCATCTGCGTGCAGATATTCCGGACAACCGTTTCTTTGTCTATGGGAAAAAGAGCATCGTCGTACATACTGCGCAGCTCGTTGTAAAGCCCAATATATTCTTCGTGAGAACGTACGCCAAAGTGGCTGGAAAGATAAGAATGAATAGCCCGGCGAGCCTGTTCGTTTTCGATTCGCACCATAGAGGCGAAAATCGCAAAGAGATTTAAGAGTCCATTGAGAATACTTTCATTCATGGATAAAAAGGCGGTTTTTTAATTACATACACTTCTGCAAAGATAAAAAGATAATCGAAACGAATTCTTCCTTTTTGAAGATATCTCTCTCCTTCATAATCTCCTGGACAGGAAAAGGTTCATATCTTTCACATAATTCTATTTTGAAAGAAACAATTATAGAATCAGTAAATGATTGTTGACTGTTTTGATGTTTTACTCAGATAGTAAGCCCTGCTTCTTTGTGTGATAATTTTGTAATTTAAAAATCCACTTTGCAAAACAGAGGCAAAGTGGATTTTTGTTTTTATGTAAATCACTCATAAGTTCCTGGATCATCTGGGTCAGAAGGATCATCTGGATTTTGTGGTTCATCGGGATCATTAGGAATATCTGGTTGAACTGGATTATTATCATCCGGTTTATTATCCGGCTTCTTATTAGGGGAGCGACGTATATAGGAACTTTCCCATTGCAAGATATAAGAATTAATTGTGTCGATAATGGATCCTAACAATTCGCGCATCTCTTCATCCTGTGCCAGCATCTCATTTGATTTGTACAAAGTATTGATACCGTCAGCAAGTTCGACATATGCGTTGTCTGTTTTTGGGCGGATCGTCTCCATTGTTCCTAATTCTTTTTTGGAATACTGGCTGGTCGCACGTTCACTGTAAATATCCGAAAAAGCCAGATTCTCGGTTTTTAATTGCACCACCGTAGCCGTTAAAGCCAACTGCGTTACAGCACTTGCATTTTCCGGCTTTTCCAGTTCCTGAATCATGTTCGAAAGAAGTGCCGTGTTTTCTACATACGCTTTCGTATTTACCCCTTTGAAGTTATCCAATACATATTTCAACTTTTTAGCTGCTGTTTTTGTAACAGGATCAGCGCTGTGGAGGGAGAAATCGACTGTCCGCTTGAACATCATAAACGTATCGTCCCGTTTCTTGTCGGCAGCTTGGATTTGCTCCGTTTCTGCCGCTTTCCGATGCTGTTTGAAAATTAGATCTTCTCGCTCGAACAAGGGACGATATACATTCCACAAACGTGTAAGCCCTGGCAGCAACACCATTTTATCAGTCATGAGTTTGATTACTGATGCGTGAAACTCAAAATGTTCTCCATTTCGGATGTTGTTCAATAGGTGACGAGAATTTAGGATAGTTTTCATAGTTCTATGTTTTAAATTTATAAATAGTAAGGTGGGATAAAGTTGCTAAACATTTAGGGGATTTCCCGCAAGTGCGGGATGTTTTGCAGCAGTTCTTTAGAGATTTCCGAAAGATGCGGGAAATGAGCCAGGATCATTGGCAAGTTTCCCGCACTTGCGGGATTGTTGGCAAGGGCGTTTTGGGAAATTCCGCATGCCAAGGAAAAGGAAAACAAAATTGTCCAGTTATATATCCTTAGATATTTACTACCTTTGGGACTCATAGAATAAACAAAACAAATTTAGGATACGGTATGAATACAAGTGAAATTTCAACAAAATCTATTAGAGAGATTATGCAAACCTCTGTTGAAAACAAAGCAACAGCGACTGTTTATAATACAGGTTATCATAGTGTTGACAACATTATGGGAGGATTAAAAAAGGGGGAATTAATTGTTGTAGGAGCAAAGACCGCTATGGGCAAAACAGGGTTTGCTATCTCACTGATAAAAAATATGTTCAATGAAAAGAAAATACCGATATGTTACTTTTCTTTAGAATCCTCCAGTCAACATATGGTAAATAGATTTTTTTCCATTTTTTGCGATATCGACACGGAAAAATTATATAACCAAGAGTTATCAGCAGACATAACAGATAAAGTAGAAGAGTTTGGAGATCTTCCTATCTACATTGATGATACGGCACTGGCTACAATTGATGATATAGCCTACAAAATCAGAAAGGTAGTAATAGAACACCATGTGGAAATTGTGGTAATAGATTATTTACAACGTATTTATTCTCAATTATCATATAATGAAAATAGATATTCAGAAATTAATTATTTTATGCGCATTCTCAAATCGCTATCTATGGAACTGAAAATACCTATCATAGTTCTATCTGAGCTAAATAGAAATTCTGGACATAAGGCACCACAGTTGTCGGATTTAAGGGATAGTGGTACTATTTGTGAAGATGCAGATACTGTATGTTTTCTTCACAGACCTGAATATTATGGGATATTTGAAGATGAACGTGGAAATTCGATGTCAGGAGTCGCAGAATTTATAATAGCAAAAAATAGGAATGGAGAAACAGGAACAGCTCGATTAAAGTTTGATAAGAAGAATGGAGGTTTTGCCAATTTAGAGAATAATAGGTAAGATGATATGGTAGGATGATAAAAAAAGTAGGAGAAAACAAAAAATGTTTTCTCCTACTTTTATTTTAGAGATGAAATTATTCACCCAATAAGATATCCAATATCTGAACAGCTGCTTTAGCGACAGATGTACCTGGGCCGAAGATGGCGGCTACACCTGCTTTGTACAGATAATCGTAATCTTGCGCAGGGATAACACCTCCGGCGATCACGATGATATCCGGACGTCCCAACTTCTTCAATTCTTCAATAACCTGAGGCACCAATGTCTTGTGACCAGCAGCCAAGGAAGAGACACCCATTACGTGCACATCGTTTTCAACAGCTTGACGGGCTGCTTCGGCCGGAGTCTGGAACAAGGGTCCCATATCTACGTCGAATCCGCAGTCGGCATAACCGGTTGCTACTACTTTTGCCCCGCGGTCGTGTCCGTCCTGACCCATTTTGGCGATCATGATACGTGGCTGACGACCTTCTTTCTTGGCAAACTCCGCAGCCAGTTCAGTGGCTTTCTGGAAGTCTGCGTCTTTCCCTGTTTCTGATGAGTACACGCCTGAAATAGTTCTGATGATTGCTTTATAACGTCCTGCTACTTCTTCGCAGGCATCTGATATCTCTCCTAAGGAAGCACGCAGGCCGGCAGCTTTCACAGCCAGTTCAAGCAAGTTCCCTTTCTTCGTACGGGCACATTCGGTAATAGCAGCTAATGCTTCTTTTACGGCCACCTCGTCACGTTTGCCGCGTAGGTCGTTCAAGCGTTCGATCTGCTCCAGACGTACGGCGGTATTGTCGATCTCAAGGATATCGATAGGATCTTCTTTTTCCAGACGGTATTTGTTGATACCTACGATTGTCTGTGCCTGAGAGTCGATACGAGCCTGAGTACGGGCGGCAGCCTCTTCGATACGCATCTTGGGTATACCCGTTTCGATAGCTTTAGCCATACCACCCATATTTTCGATTTCCTGAATCAATGCCCAACCTTTGTGTACCAATTCGTTGGTCAATGTTTCAATATAATAGGAACCTGCCCATGGGTCGATCTCTTTACATATCTGCGTCTCTTCCTGGATATAGATCTGCGTGTTACGTGCGATACGTGCGGAGAAGTCGGTTGGCAAAGCGATCGCTTCGTCGAGTGCGTTGGTGTGCAACGACTGGGTATGTCCCAGTGCTGCTGCCATGGCTTCGATACAGGTACGTCCTACGTTGTTGAACGGATCCTGCTCGGTCAGCGACCAACCGGAAGTCTGACAGTGCGTACGCAGAGCCAATGATTTCGGGTTCTTCGCACCAAAGCTCTTTACGATCTTCGCCCACAACATACGTGCAGCACGCATCTTGGCAATTTCCATAAAGTGATTCATACCGATCGCCCAGAAAAACGACAGGCGCGGAGCAAATGCATCCACATCGATACCGGCGTTGATACCGGCACGCAGATACTCCATACCGTCACAAAGGGTGTAAGCCATCTCGATATCAGCCGTTGCCCCTGCTTCCTGCATATGGTATCCGGAGATAGAGATCGAGTTGAACTTAGGCATCTTCTGTGAAGTATATTCGAAGATGTCGGCGATGATCTTCATAGAGAATTCGGGTGGGTAGATATAGGTGTTACGCACCATGAACTCTTTCAGGATATCATTTTGGATCGTTCCTGCCATCTCTTCCAGTTTCGCTCCTTGCTCCAGTCCGGCATTGATGTAGAATGCCAACACAGGAAGAACGGCACCGTTCATGGTCATAGATACAGACATCTTGTTCAAGGGGATACCGTCGAACAATACTTTCATATTCTCCAACGAGCAGATAGACACACCGGCTTTACCTACGTCACCTACCACACGTTCGTGATCGGCATCGTATCCGCGGTGAGTAGCCAAGTCGAAGGCAACAGAAAGTCCCTTCTGTCCCGAAGCCAGGTTACGACGATAGAAAGCGTTTGATTCTTCTGCTGTAGAGAACCCGGCATACTGACGGATCGTCCAGGGACGCATCGCGTACATACCGCTATACGGTCCACGCAGATAAGGAGGCAAACCAGAAGCATAATTCAGATGCTCCATGCCTTCCAGGTCTTCTTTTGTATAAACGGACTTAACCTCGATATGCTCAGGCGTCTTCCAATCCGCTTTAATACCATTCTCTTTTGCCCATTCCGCACCATTCGTGGCTACGAATCCGGCATTCTTTATATCTATATTCTTAAAATTCGGTCTCATAATATTTCTTTTAGTAGTTATCACTTTGTTAGTAGTCATCGCTTCGCTAGTAGTTATCACTCGCTTCGCTCCTTAGTAGTAAGTAGTATCTCCTACTTAACTACTTTGACTACTTGACTACTCTGACTACTTAATTAATTCCCAGTTTAGTATTGAACTCCTTCAGTGTTTCAAGAACGTTGCTCTTGACGTTGATGAAGTTGGTAATACCCTGAGCTTTCAGGTCATCCATACATTCAGGGGCACCTGCTACAACGAATTCGGCTTTGCCCGCCAGCGCTTTGTAGGCGGCAGGAGCGTATTCCGTATATTCGTCATCACTTGAGCAAAGAACTACGATATCGGCACCCGCTTTCAAGGCAGCTTCTACACCTGCTTCGGCCGTGTCGAATCCTAAGTTGTCAATAATCTGATAACCGGCACAACCGAAGAAGTTACCGGAGAACTGAGAGCGAGCCAGGCGCATTGCCAGGTTACCAATAGTCAGCATAAATACTTTCGGTGTCTTACCGCTCTTTTCTGTTGCCAGACGTAATGTTTCAAATTCGGAAGCACCACGAGAGAAGTCCAATGCCGTAATTTCCGGTGAACAGCTACATCCGCATCCACAATCCACTCCTGCTTTGATCTTGGCAGCAGCTGTCTCTGTGATATTCGGATATTGATTGGTTCCCAACAGGATTTCCCGACGGGTAGCCACTGCTTTTTTGCGATTCACGGAAGAGGTATTTACCGCTTGTTGTACTTCACCTGTTTGTGCGATTGCGTAGAAACCACCTTTGTCTTCTACTTCTAAGAATAGTTTCCAAGCCTGGTCGGCGATAGAATTGGTTAAAACCTCAATATAATAAGAACCGGCTGAAGGGTCAACCACTTTATCCAAGTGACATTCTTCCTTCAACAACAGTTGTTGATTGCGTGCAATACGTTCAGAGAATTCGTCCGGTGTTTCATACGTTATATCGAATGGAGCCACCGTGATAGAATCCACACCGGCAATAGCAGCCGACATGGCTTCTGTTTGTGAACGCAACAGATTCACATGTGCATCATAAACAGTCATATTCCATTCGGAGGTCTGTGCCTGTGTCAGCATCTTGCAAGCGCATTCGCACTCGGGTTTGTAAGCCGCTACAATCTCCGCCCATAACCAGCGAGCCGCACGGAACTTCGCTATCTCCATGAAATAGTTGGTACTGATGCCGAAGTTGAATTTGATTGCTTTTGCCACCTCGTCCACCGGCATGCCTGCTTCTGTCAGTTTGGCAAGAATCTCATTACCCCAAGCCAAGGCATAACCCAGCTCTTGTGTGATATAGGCACCGGCATCGTTCAACAGACAAGCATCTACAGCCAATACACGGTAACGCGGAAGCATTTTGCCTGCGTTTACAACCGCCATTGCGTCTGCCGCCCAGTTGTCGGTCTTTTTCCCTTTTACTAATGGCTTTTTGAACGGGTTGTAATCGATAGAACCGACACATTTGTCTAAGTCTACCGCCTGTCCTTTCAGATAATCAGCCAGAATTTCGATAAGTTTCACGGTTTTACCGTTGCATGTCTTGAAGTTGAGTTCAACACATTCGGGGCAAATACCGTTTAACAGGGTCGCGATATTTTCTGCCGAAACATCATCCCCTTTGAAATGGAATCCCAAGGAATTAACACCTTTTTTGAGGACATCCAGTGCTTTTCCGTTGGCTGCCTTGAAATCGGTAACATCCATGTTTTGGCGTACCTTCCAATCGTTTTCTTTTTTTGTTCCACGAACGAATGGGAACTCTCCCGGTAAGGAAGTAGTGGTCTTCAGTCCTTCGATGTCTTCTGCACGATAGAAAGGATTTACATTGAATCCTTCGCTTGTTCTCCAAACAAGTTTTTTCTCAAACGGTGCCCCTTTCAGGTCGGCCGTGATCTTCGCCATCCACTCTTCTGTTGTGATGGGAGCGAATTCTGAGAAAAGTTTCTCTTTTAGTTCTGCCATAATATTTTTTGTTTATAATACTGGTATTAGTAATGATTTACTATGTAGCTTAATAACAGAGGGCAAAGGTAGAACAAATAAATAGTACAGGCAATGAAAAAAGGGGTAAATAGCCGCTGTTTTAACTCCTTTTAGGGGTGTAGGAAACTAAAACAGGCTTTGTTTCTTATAATTGCAATTCATCCGCCAATGTATCCAGCCATGCCGGCATTTTATGCAAATGATTGATACGTTCACTGACATTGGCAGGGGCAAATAGGTTTATCTGGAGATCTTTGCATTTTTCTTGTAAATAGGAGTCAAGCGGATAATAACTGGCTAGTACAGCCCGGGAGATGTCTCCGCCATACGTTTCGCGTACGCCGTCTATTTTATAGATATCATTTTGAGTCACCTGCCCGGATTTACATTCGATGAAAATAAGCTTTTGTTTGTTGTTGACCAACACATCGACTTCATTCTTAGCCTGTGGGTTGTCTCCTCCCATTTGGAAGATAACGTTTTGCCATATTTCCGGAGCATTGGTTTTCTCTTCGCTCCAAATGCGCACCTGATTCGCTACCAAAGTCTCCCACCAACTGCCTTTGAAATAGAGTGAAACGCCCCCGGGTTGAGGTAAGCGTAGAAGGGTTTTTCCTCTTTGTGTAATGAGTAGTCCTCCCTCTTTTTGTTTGAATTTTAAATCGTTGGCAAGTTGTTTGGATGCTGGTAAACGGGAAGATTGGCGTTGGCAGAAGATACCGAAGAACTTCATCACGCGGGCATGTTCATGCGGGTATGTTTCAATAAACCATTTGATCTGAAGCGAGGCGGTTATATCTGCGGCATTTAGATTTTTGATATCGCGATAATCTGCTAATGTGTTTCCGCTCAGTCTCAATATCTCATCGTTATTTAACGAGCTATGTGTCGGCACTTTTTCGAAGGTGTCCAGCCATACTAACTCCCCTTTTTGGGTAAGGTAAAAAGCGTTGGCATTCTTTTCTTTTGCGACAAGAAAAGCGGCTAAAGCCATGGGTTTAGTGCCTTCCGACAGGTGGTACGTAAATTCACCCCTGTGTTTCTGATGAATCTCCCGGCAAATCTCCATCACCTTATTCCCGTTATATGGCTCTGTCTGATACGTATAACGTTGAATGGTATGGGGGAGCAATGGGTACATCGGATCGGCAATCGAACGAGTCTGTTCCGTAAATAATAAGTGTATGCAATCCGGTCCAAACTCTTTGATCCCATGGTAAACCGAAGTGATATCTTTTCCCAATAAGATAATCTGGTGCTTCATCTTTGTCTTTCGCTTTTTCTTGTTGGGCAAATATACTTTTTTCTGATTGAACACAGCTCTTGCATTATTTGTTTATTCGTTAGAAAAGCTATTAATTTGCAAAAACATAAAAAAAGAGGTTATGAAAAAGGCAATCGGTCTTATAGGAATTCTTGTATGTATGGTATGTATGGTCACTCCGGCGCATGCGCAGATCCGGTTTGGTGTCAAAGGCGGTGTGAATATATCTACGGTGCATTTTAACTCTTCCGTATTAGACGGGAAGAATGTCACCGGATTTCATGTCGGGCCGATGATTGAGGCGACCCTTCCTTTGTTGGGTGTTGGCTTGGATCTTGCAGTCTTATATAACCAGAAGGGAGTAGAGATAGACGACCTGGCCATTAAAATCGATTATATCGATGTACCGCTTCACCTGAAGTGGAAGTTCGGATTACCCTTTGTCAAAGCCTATCTGGCCACCGGCCCTTATGTGGGCTTTCAGGTAAGCGGAGATAAAGTATGGAAGGGACTAGCCGATCAGGTGAAATCAAAAACATTCGGTGTCGGTTGGGATTTTGGCGTAGGAGCAGAGGTCTTCAATCATTTACAGGTAGGAGTTAATTACGGATTGGGTTTAACCGATGACTTTAGTGTCTTTATGCAGGATGGAATACGAGAGAATGGGAAAAATAGAGGTTGGGCTATAACCGCCGCTATATTGTTCTGATAAAAGTTCTACATAGTATGAAAGAGAAGGGATCGCATAGGATTCCTTCTCTTTTTTTATGTTTTTTTTGTTGTATTTTCCCGGAATTATTCCGACTATTGTCCTATTAATTCATTACACCCTTTTTTATGAATCGATACCTCTTGTTTTTATTTCTTTTTGTGATGGGCTATGTGGTAGAATCTGCGGCTCAGTCGGGTAAAGGACAATTCCTGTTAGAAGAATTCCAGGATGGTACAGTCTATTATAGAGATGGAAGACGTTTTGTCGTCCCTCTCAATTATAATGTCCTGTTAAAGCGGTTTTTCTTTTTGGATAAAGGGGATAATAATCAGATGAAGGAGTTTGCTGAAAAAGAGTTGGTTACTTTTATTACAATCGGCAGCAGACGGTTTCTGTATGATAAAAAAGAAATAAAAGAAGTGCTCCAGCTCGATCCTCCTGTCTTGGTAGAGTATCGCGGTGTTACGAAAGATAAAGGCAAGAAGGCCGGTTATGGGGGAACCTCCTCTACGGCTGCGATTGATAATTACTCCGGCTTTTTTGCCGATGGAACCTATCATGCATTGGAGGACGAAGCAGTTGCTATAGATGTGAGTCGTATCTTGAAAAAATATATGGTTCTCTCTAAAGGCAAGCAAAAGTTTTTTGTTAACGCATCGGATTTTCTGAAAATATATCCTCAGCATAAAGAGGTATTGAAAGAATATATAAAGGCTAATAAGATTCAATTCAGTGTAACAGAAGATGTCGTCAATTTGTATAATTACGCTCTCTCATTGAATTAAACCGGAAAAAAGAATAAGGACTAATCCCAGGTCCCGTATGACAGGATCTTATGCGCCGAATAGTAAAATGAATTCCCCGTCGGTTTTTTGGTAAGTCTATTTTATGTAAGTTTGACCTCTCAAATCAAGCATAGATGAAATACGCAGACGTCATTCTTCCCCTTCCTTTGGCCAATAGTTATACCTACCGGATACCTCCTGATTTGGAGAAGGCAGTAGTGCCCGGCTGCCGGGTGATTGTGCATTTTGGCAAGAAGCGATATTATACGGCAATCGTCATGGAAGTGCATGCACGTCCGCCCCAAACGACTTATGATACGAAGGAGATTTATGCCTTGTTGGATGCTACCCCCGTACTTCGTCGCCCTCAACTGCGCTTCTGGCAGTGGATCTCTTCTTATTATTTATGCAGCTTGGGGGATGTGTATAAAGCCGCTTTGCCTTCCGGCCTGAAACTGGAAAGTGAAACCTCTGTAACCTATCATGCGGATTTTGAATCGGAAATGCCCTTGCGTGCGAATGAGCAGTCGGTATTAGATGCTTTTTCCGGTGTCATGAAACTGACAGTTTCTGAACTGGAGAAGAAGACCGGTCTTCGAAATATAATGCCTGTACTTGCTTCTTTGATGAGCCGGGGTGCCATAGGGGTGAGTGAAGAGTTAAAGCGCGGTTTTGTTCCCAAAAAGCAAACTTTCGTTCGTTTGGCGCAAGCGTATAAAGAAGAGGAGAAATTACAATCCGTATTCGAAGCGTTGAAGCGGGCCAAAAAGCAGGAGTTGTTGTTGGTTTGTTTCCTGGACCTGAGCCATAGCTTGAATCCGACATTGATACAAGAAGTTTCTAAAAAAGAACTACTGGAAAAGAGCGGGTATACCTCGGCTGTCCTGGAAGGGCTGATAAAAAGGGGGATTCTCGAAGTCTATGAAAAAGAGATAGGGCGTCTGCGATTCCCTGTCTGTCGGTTGCAACCTTTGCATCCGTTGACTCCTGTACAAGAAAAGGCCTATGATGCCATCCATGAGTCATTCAAAACGAAAGACGTTTGTTTATTATACGGGGTCACTTCCAGTGGAAAGACAGAGATCTACGTACGCATGATAGAGGACACGCTTAAACTGGGACGACAGGTGCTTTATCTCTTGCCTGAGATTGCGATTACGACCCAGATCACAGAGCGATTGGCTAAATTATTCGGTGATAAATTATTGGTATACCATTCCAAATTCTCGGATAACGAACGGGTAGAGATATGGAATAAATTATTGAACACACACGAACCTCTGCTTGTTCTGGGGGTACGTTCCTCTCTTTTCCTGCCTTTCAGAGACCTTGGACTGATTATTGTGGACGAAGAACACGAAACCAGTTATAAACAGCAGGACCCTGCGCCCCGCTATCATGCCCGCAATGCAGCCATTGTCCTGGCTAGTATGCATGGTGCCAAGACCTTATTGGGTTCGGCTACTCCTTCTATCGATTCGTATTTTAATGCGACTACCGGAAAGTATGGCCTGGTCGAATTGAACGTACGCCATGGGGAATGCCTGATGCCGGAGATGACAACGGTGGATATCAAAGAATTGAGACGCAAGAAGATCATGAAAGAGACTCTTTTTTCTCCGTTCTTGGTGCAAAAGATAGAGCAGGCCCTAAACAAGAAAGAACAGATTATCCTTTTTCAGAATCGCCGTGGTTTTGCCCCTTTGATCGAGTGTAAACAATGCGGTTGGGTCCCTCATTGTGAAAATTGTGATGTGAGTTTGACTTATCATAAGTTTAAAAACCTATTGGTTTGTCATTACTGTGGGTATACGAAACTTTTACCGCCGCATTGCCCGGCTTGTCAAAATAATGAGTTGAAAATGTTGGGCTTTGGAACCGAGACGGTAGAAGAAGAGATCGCACTTCTGTTTCCGGGCGTTCAAACAGAACGATTGGATTTTGATACCGCCCGTACGCGAACGGCTTATGAACGCATCCTGGCCGATTTCGAAAAAGGAAAAACACAAATACTGATCGGTACCCAAATGCTCTCCAAAGGGTTGGACTTTGGAAATGTCAGTGTCGTTGGGGTGTTGAATGCGGACAGTCTTATGAATTTCCCGGATTTCAGGGCGCATGAGAGAGCCTTTCAGCTTTTGTTGCAAGTCAGTGGTCGAGCGGGTAGGAGAGACAAACAGGGAACAGTCGTATTGCAAACATCTCAACCCGACCATCCCATAATCCGTAAGGTCGAACAATTGGATTATAAAGGAATGGTTGATCTTCAACTTAGTGAACGCAGCCTGTTTCGTTATCCTCCTTATTTCCGTCTGATCATCCTGGTTCTACGCAGCCGCAACGAGGGTGTTTTGCGGGAGTTGTCCGTCGTATATGCCGATAAATTACGTGCCCGTTTGGGAGACCGCGTCTTGGGGCCGGTAACTCCTGTGGTTACCCGCATTCAAACACTTCATATCCGGCAAATCGTATTGAAACTGGAAGTGGCCGCCGCCATTGCTCCTGTCCGGGAGTTGCTTGATACGGTCTACCGGGAGATGCAAGAACATGCCTCCTTCAAACAATTAATCATTCACTATGATGTGGATCCGAATTAGGATTTGAGGTTTTTTTATCGAAAAGATGCTGAAACTTGCGGGATAATTTTAGTGTTGATAGCTATCGTCAGTAGTAACGATAGCTATCATCAGTAGTAACGATAGTTATCATCAGTAGTAACGATAGCTATCAACAGTAGAATTATCCCTGCATTATCCAGTCTTTGGAATTGAATGTGTACTTTTGTACTTGAATAAAATAAAAAGAAATGGAAAAGAAAAAGAAAACCGAAAATATAGATGAAAACCAAAAAATACGACTCTTATTTGTCTGTTTAGGGAATATTTGTCGCTCTCCATCAGCCGAAGCCGTAATGAAAAAGTTGGTGCAAGACGCCGGCCTGGAAGATCGGATAGAGATTGATTCGGCAGGGACAGCCGCCTATCACGAAGGAGAAAGGGCGGATGCCCGTATGCGACAACATGCTATCAAGAGGGGATATGATCTGGAGTCGATCTCCCGTCCGGTGCGTGTACTTGATTATTTTGATTTTGATATGCTCATTGGCATGGATGATCGGAATTTTTCAGATTTGCGCCGGGAAGCTCCCGATCAGGAATCCGTTTCAAAGGTATACAGAATGATGGAATTTTCTTCCCAGATGATAATGGATCATGTGCCGGATCCTTATTATGGAGGGCCTGCCGGTTTTGAACAAGTCTTGGATATTTTGGAAGAAGCCTGTATGGGACTTTTGAATCATCTCCGGTTGGTATACAAATTTTAACTATTCCAAATGGTAAAGGTTTCCAGTGAGTTAAGACCAAATTTTCGACAAGCTCTATCAAATCATTTGGAGAATGAGAAAAAATATCTACTTTTGCGCCCGGGTAAGTCCTATACGGCATGCTCCCTCGGAATCCCCCAGGGCTTGACCGCAGCAAGGGTACTTGGTTGTAGCGGCGCGATGTAGTAAGCTTACCCACCTGCCTCTTTAGCTCAGTTGGCCAGAGCACGTGATTTGTAATCTCGGGGTCGTTGGTTCGAATCCGACAAGAGGCTCGAAAGGAAGTTCAGTAAATGGACTTCCTTTTTTGTTTTTTATTCGTTTGTGTATTCCTCTAAGAAAAAGTAACTTTGTCGGGTCTGAAGAAATGAAATAGTACATGGGAGAAAACAAACATTTATTGTGGAAGTCAGTGGCAAGGTTCGGGCTGATAATGGGGCTTTATTGGATTTTTAAATATATCTTTTACATAGGAGGTGTATTGAGTCAGCCTTGGCTTATCTTGGCCTATATGTTGTTGACCTTTTTGGTGCCGTTTCTCGCTTATGCCTTTTCTCGTACGTATAAGTTTTTAATCGGCGGAAAAATATCTTTCTTTCATGCCTGGCAGTTCGGTGTACTGGTTTATTTCTTTGCAGCCCTGACCGTCTCTTTGTTTCATTATGTCTTTTACCGTTATATGGTACCGGCCGACTTTATGGCCGTTTTGATAGACAAGGTAACTGCCGGTATGGACACGAGCATGTATGATGATTTGTTGGATACTTACAGAGAGATACAAATAAACCCGATACGCCAGACAATCCAGGGGATTTATGGCAATATTTTTTATGGTGTCCTTTTTTCTCTTCCGGTAGCCCTGTTGGTTTGCTGGAACGATGATTCGGCGAAGGTGAATGAACTCAAGAAACAGCCAGGGTTTGATGAGATACTTAAAGAATTCGAAAACAAAGAAGAATAAAATGGATATATCAGTAGTTATACCTTTATATAATGAAGCGGAATCTCTCCCGGAATTGAATGCCTGGATCGAGAGGGTTATGGCTGAACATGGTTTTAATTATGAAGTAATCTATGTGGACGATGGCAGTACGGATGATTCCTGGCGTATTATAGAAGGACTGAAAGCGAAGAATCCGAATGTCTGTGGAATCAAATTCCGACGTAATTACGGTAAATCGCCCGGTTTGCATTGTGGTTTCCAGAAAGCACAAGGTGATGTGGTGATAACTATGGATGCAGACTTACAGGATAGTCCCGATGAGATTCCGGCACTTTACCGGATGATCAAAGAAGAGGGATATGATCTTGTGTCCGGTTGGAAAAAGAAACGCTACGATCCCTTGACCAAAACGATACCTACTAAATTGTTTAATGCGACAGCCCGTAAATTCTCAGGCCTCAAATTGCATGATTTTAACTGCGGCTTGAAAGCTTACGACAAGAAAGTGGTTAAAAGTATAGAGGTATATAATGATATGCATCGTTATATACCTTATATGGCAAAGATAGCTGGTTTTCATAAGGTAGGAGAGAAGGTTGTGCAACACCGGGCACGGAAATACGGATCAACCAAGTTTGGCTTAAGTCGTTTTTTTAATGGCTATCTCGATCTATTGACACTCTGGTTTACTTCTAAATTCGGTAAAAAGCCGATGCATTTCTTTGGTTTATTGGGGACACTTATGTTTCTTGTCGGTTTTATAGCCTTGGTGATCGTGTTGGTTATGAAGTTCTCTTCTATTCTTTCCGGAGGGGAATTACGTCCCTTGGTTACCCAGTCTCCTTATTTTTATATTTCACTTGTGGCGATGTTGATGGGAACGCAATTGTTCCTTACCGGTTTTATCGGGGAATTGATATCGCGCAATTCTTCTCAACGGAACAATTATACTATTGATGCGGAAATTTGATTATGTATAAAAAGAGTTATTTATTAGCCGGTTTGTGGATATTACTGCTGTTTTCCTGTACACCCCGTAAACTGTATTATGAAGAAAACGGTACTGTTTTTCATACCTATTATCGTATCCAATACGAGGCATCATCTGTTTTAACAGAAAAGATAGATGCGGAATTAGAGTCATTAGACTTATCCCTGAATCCTTTTAATCCGCTTTCGACTATCGGTCAAGTGAATGCAAACGAACCGGTAAAAGTGGATGAATGGTTTATAGATGTTTTCAATAAATCCAAAGAAATAGCGGAAGCTTCGGGAGGCGTTTTTGATGTAACGGCGGCTCCTCTGATCAATCTATGGGGGTTTGGCTTCAACAAAACAGATCATATCACACCGCAGATGATAGATAGTATAAAAACATTTGTCGGTTATGAGAAGGTACGGCTGGAAGGAAGGACGGTGGTGAAAGACGATCCCCGCATTCTACTTAACTTCTCCGCTATCGCCAAAGGGTATGCCTGTGATGTGATCGCCCGGCTTCTAGAGCGGGAGGGAGTACAGAATTATATGATTGATATCGGTGGGGAAACGGTGATGAATGGCTTGAACCCACACGGTAATTGTTGGCGTATAGGAATCAACAAACCGCAAGAGGATCCGTTGGGAGTGAAGCGGGAAGTGGAAGAAGTCATACAGCCTTGTAAAAAATGTGGTATTGCGACTTCCGGCGATTATCGTAATTTTTATATCAAAGACGGGAAGAAATATGCTCATACCATTGATCCCCGCACGGGTTATCCGGCCGGACAGAGTATGTTGAGTGCAACGATTGTTGCCGAAGACTGTATGACGGCCGATGGTTTTGCCACTGCTTTTATGGCCATGGGGGTAGAGAAAGCTATAGAGATGGCAAAGAAAATACCCGCTATAGAATATTTTATTATATATGCCGATGAGGCGGGAGAACAGAAGACGATTTATTCCCCAGGCTTGTTGCCTAACCTTCCCAATCGCCAAGCCTTAGGCGTATTGGAGAATCCTTGAGAGGGGGGAGGCTCAAAACTGTTTGAGCTCTTGATACAGGCGTTGTACCGGTAAACCCATTACATTGTAGAACGATCCGTTTATGCTTTCTACGGCGATGTATCCGATCCATTCTTGTATGCCATAGGCCCCTGCTTTATCGTAGGGGCAATATTTTTCTACATAATAGATTATTTCCGCTTCTGTCAATGTGCCGAAACGCACCTCGGAGGTAACAGAGAAAGAGACCTTTTTGTCTTTGGTGACAAGGCATACACCGGTTATTACTTTGTGTTCTTTTCCGGAAAGTGCCTGAAGCATTATCCGGGCATCTTCCCGGTCTGTGGGTTTGCCCAATACCTTATCCGAAGCCCAGACAATCGTGTCGGCAGTAATTAATAACTCATCGTCTGCCATCTTCAGCATATAAGCTTCCGCCTTTTTATGGGCAATATAGGCGGGCACCTCTTGTATAGGCAGTGTGTCCGGGTAAGATTCGTCCACATCCGGTAAGGTCCGGACGGAAAAGTTTACATCCAATCCGGCTAATAATTCCTTGCGGCGCGGAGAGTTTGATCCTAAGACGATTTTGTATTTATGGATATTCTCAAGCATAGCTCTGTTCATTCGTTTACCAGCCAAAGGCCTCATCACACATCCAGGTGCCTTGTGCTCGCATGGTCTGTTCGATCACATCCCGGGCTACCCCTTCTCCTCCTTTCCGGGGAGAAATATATTTAGCAATTTCTTTGATCTCCGGTGAAGCATCTGCCGGGGCTACAGGTAAGGCCACCTGGCACATGATTTCATAATCCGGGATATCATCACCTACATACATAATCTCTTGTGCGGATAAACCTGTCTTTTGCAGGAAATCGGCAAAGTCTTTCTTTTTGATAGAACTGCCCATGTAAATATGAGATATGCCTAAGCGGGAAAAGCGAGTCTTGACAGCTTCCGTATTTCCTCCGGTGATAATAGCCAGGGGATAGCCCTTTTTTACCGCCAGTTGCATAGCAAAGCCGTCTTTGATATTTACTGTTCGCATGGGTTCACCGTTGGGATGCAAAGGGATAATGTCACTGGATAATACCCCGTCGACGTCAAAGACAAATGCTTTTATTGTGCGTAAATCGAAATTAATACTACTCATTTTCCATTTCTTTATGTATGCTCTGACTCATCAAGAGGTAAATTTCTTTCCATCTTTTGTGGGCCAAGAGTTCTACTTGTTTATTTATCACGTTCTCATCATAGCGGATAGCCGGTCCTGTTTGAGCCAATAGGGGAGGCATGTCCTGTATTTTAGCGGCTGTCTCTTCTATTAAAGGCAATAATATTTTGTAGGATATGCCCTGCTCTTCGACTATCTTTCCGGCAAGGGTGTACATATGGTTGGTGTAGTTGCAGGCAAAAACGGCAGCCAGGTGTATATGTTTCCTTTTTTCAGAAGAGAGGAACTGTACATTTCCGGATAGGGCCGTTGCTATATTGTGCAAAAGCTTCCCGTCTTTTTCAGTAGACGACTCCAGGAGGATCGGCAGGTTTTCGAAAGAAACGGTTCTGCCTTTGCTGAAGGTTTGAAGCGGATAGAATACGCCATAATGCGAAGTGTACCGGGCAAAGACCTCCATCGGTATGCTACCTGCCGTATGTACCCATAAGCCCGTGTTGGGTTGCATTTGGGCAAGGACCTCATCCAGTACCGAGTCCTTTACCGAAAAAATGTATAGATCCGCATCCTGTCGAATCGCTGAAAGGCTGGTGGTCCACTGGCAATTCAGTTTGTTGGCAAGCAGTTGGGCCGAGTTCTCTGTACGGCTGTAAACTTGACTGATGGTCATGCCTGCCCGTTGCATTTCCTGGGATAAGCAGGTTGCCAGATTGCCTGCTCCTATAAATACTATGGTCATTGATCGTTTGTTTTGTATTGGCCGATATGGATTTTCTCCCACTGGAGCTTTTCTTCATCAAAAGGTTTGCGTTCTTGTACTTTATAACCGATGCCAATGATAGACAATACATCCAGTTGGTATGGGATATGCAGAAGGTGGCGGATGTATTCGTTTGTATCCGTTTCTTCGGCTGTCACCCGGTTGCGTATTTGGCACCAGCAGCTTCCTAAGCCCAGGTCTTCAGCCTGTAACTGCATATAAATGGAGGCTACGGCGGCATCTTCAATCCATACGTCGCTAACCATCCCATTGGCTGAAACGACAATGGCTAAAGCGCATTCTTCCAGGAAGGCGGCCCCGTGTTCTTTACAGGTGCTTAGTTGTTTAAGCATCTCTTTATCTTCTATCACGATAAACTCCCAAGGCGTTTTACCTTTAGAGGAAGGAGACATGAGTCCTGCTTTGAGTATCATTTCCACTTGTTCGGGGGATAATAATTGGTCGGTGAACTTCCGGGTACTTCTTCTTTGTTTGATGAGTGAGGCAAAGCTTTCCATCGTTTTCTTTTTTACTTTAGAATTTCAGGCAAAGATAGTAAAAAGCATACTTTTTTTCAGGAAAATATACGCTTCTTCTTTTTTTTACGTTAGTATACTTAATACAAGATATGAGACTTATGAAATGTCGTGCGATAGTTGCACTCCTATTGATATTGATTTCTGTAAACGTCTGGGGACAAGGACGTATAAAAATAAGCGGGTATGTGCGTGATGCCGACGGTAATCCGTTGGATTTGGTCACTGTTATAGTCAAAGGAACCATGAATGGGACCTTGACAAATGAAAAGGGGCATTACTCGGTTTCGCTGACTCCGGGAGATTCGGTGGTCCTGGGCTATTCCTGTTTGGGTTATCATAAAGCCGAACGGGTGATTATGCAGCCTGCCGGAGATATCCATATCAATGTGCAAATGAAATCTCTTTCTTTCGACTTGGGAGAGGCCGTCGTAACGGCAAACCGCCGACAGATAACAACGATGGAGACGATCGATGTCGATAGGCTCCGGCTTTTACCGGACCCGGCAGGGGGCAGTATAGAAAGCCTGGTGGTTACCTATGCCGGCGTTTCTTCGAGTAATGAGTTGAGTTCTCAATATTCGGTTCGTGGAGGAAGTTTCGACGAGAATATGGTGTATGTCAATGGGATGGAGGTTTTTCGTCCCTTATTGATTCGTTCCGGCCAACAAGAAGGATTGAGTTTTATCAATCCGGATATGACAGAATCGGTAAACTTTGCTGCCGGAGGCTTTGATGCCCGTTATGGTGATAAAATGAGTTCCGTATTGGATATCGCTTATAAGAAACCCAAAGAATTTGAAGGTTCTGCTTCTGCCAGTCTATTGGGAGTAAACGCCTATGTCGGTAGTTCGGTGGGTAAATTGACCCAGGTGACAGGATTCCGTTATAAAACAGGGCGTTCTTTGTTGAAAACAATGGATACGGATGCGGAGTATGATCCGAATTTTATTGATTTACAGAGCTATATTACGTATCAGTTGGCACCGAAATGGGAGGTGAATTTCCTGGGTAACCTGGCTGTCAATAATTATAAATTCACGCCTTACAATCAGGAGACTTCTTTTGGTACGATGAATAACCCATTGAACTTCACTGTTTATTTCCCCAACTCGAAAGAGAGGGATAAGTTCCAGACATTGTATGGCGCTTTCACCCTGAAACATAATCCGAATGAAAATACGGAGATCGGTTTACAAGCCTCTGCCTTTAACAGCAAAGAAGAGGAGAGTTATGATATCACCGGTGAATATTGGTTGAGTGAGAATGGTGCCGTTAATCCCAACCAGGATGCAATCTCTTCCGGCATGACCGTGGGACGTTATCATGAACATGCGCGCAATCGTCTGCACTCCTATATCTATAATATAAGCCATTACGGAAGTACCCGCTTGACGAATCATACATTGAGATGGGGATTTACCTTCCAGTCTGAAAAGATGCAGGACCGGATCAGCGAATGGGAAAAGAGAGATTCGGCCGGTTATTCTTTGCCGCATACAGGAGAAGGCGTTGATGTGATTGCCAGTCTTTATTCGCGGCAGGAGTTGAACAGCACCCGCATGTCCGGTTATCTGCAGGATGCGTTTAAGTTTCGCACCAAACAAGGTTTGTTTACCCTTATCGGAGGTGTGCGCGGCAGTTATTGGGACTATAACAAAGAGTTTATTTTTAGTCCTCGTGCCTCTTTGGCATTCATTCCGAATTACGATCAGAATATGACATTTCGTTTTGCTACCGGTTTGTATTATCAGTCTCCTTTTTATAAAGAGTTACGTCAGATTGTAAGTGATAGCGAAGGGAATGAAACCGTACAATTAAATAACAAACTCAAGTCGCAACGTTCCCTCCATTTTATATTAGGAGGGGATTATACCTTTAAGGCTATGAACCGGAACTTCAAACTGACCACCGAATTATATTACAAAAAGATGGATGATCTGGTGCCGTATACGGTTGATAACGTAAAGTTACGCTATTATGGAGAAAACTGTGCTACGGGGTATGCAATGGGATTGGATGTGAAATTTTTTGGGGAGTTTGTGCCGGGCACCGACTCCTGGATTAGTTTTTCGTTGATGAAAGCCGAGCAGACCATTCAAAGAGAAGGAGCCTTGAAAGCAACCAAAGCCCCGATGCCCAACAGCCAGGGTTTCAATATCTCTCTTTTCTTTCAGGATTATTTCCCGGGCAATGACCGTTTGAAACTGAATCTAAAGGGTGTATTGGCCGGAGGATTACCTGTAACTGTTCCTCATAAAGGATATGAAGACGGACACTTTCGTTTGCCCGCTTACAAACGTATAGATATGGGATTATCCTATCAGTTGGCAGGGGGGACGGATGCCATTATGGACAGGCGTTTTTTCCGTCATTTTAAGAATATATGGTTGGGATTGGATGTGTTCAACTTATTGGATATAAAGAATACAAGTTCCTATTATTGGATTACGGACGTATATAAAAACCAGTATGCTGTGCCTAATTACCTGACCGGCAGACAGCTTAATTTGCGGTTGATTGTTGATTTCTAAAAGAAGTAAGGGGTATTCAAGGCAGAACTCATTCTGTTTATACCCTCATTCGATACGAACAAAAAGGGCTGCCCCGCTGGGGCAGCCCTTTTCTTTTTAAATGCTCTTTTTTATTTTACAATGATTTTCTTCACTGTCTTTTTACCGTTGGTCGCCGATATATGTAAGATATATGAACCGGCAGTCATTGTTACAGGTATTTCTGTTTTATTCGTTCGTGCATAAGAGGCATATACTTTGCGTCCTGACAGGTCGAATATCTCGATCAAGGCATTTACGTAGGTATCATCGATAGCTTGCGTTTCAATTGTCAGTATCATGTTCTGCTCGACGATAGCCGGATAGACTGATACGGATGCGGCTTTGAAAGCATAGTCCAATACATACTCACAACTCTGGTCGTAGTCCGTATCGTTCGGTCCGTAGTAGGCCCGTACGGAATAACGCCCTTGCATACCTTGCGGATCGGTATAATAAATGGCTGTTCCATTCTTTGCAATAGCCTGTCCGTTTTTGTACCATTGGAAACGCAGGTAGTTTTGGGTTGTATTCTTTATATACAATACATCGTTCCATTTGATGGATAAGAGGAGGCGACTTTGGCTAACAGATACTTTCTCACTTATCTCTGCTCCGCAATCACCTGCGACCGTAACGTAGTAAATACCTTCTGTCTCTTTCGTCAATATGGCTTCGTATTGATTCGTCGTAGCTCCTTCAATGGCTTTGTCCTGATGGTACCATTGGTATTTCAGGTTTTCTCCTGTCGCTTCTACTGTTAAGACAAACCCATCCCCTTCGCAATAGTTATGTATAGAGACCGGTTCTTGGGTGATTCGCACAATATCCAATACGTTTACTTCGAATGGATAGGCATCCAGAGAGGAAGGATCTCCTTTTATCCGAAGCATGATATTTCCACTGTAATTTCCTTTCCGAATAGCTTTATTCACCGGAACGGAGAGGTATAAGTCGGCCGGTAAATCATTGAATGTTGTTACATCTTCAAATCCGGCTTCTTGAGCTTCATCGGAGAAAACGAGGGTGTATTCCAGTTGTTTCTTCGTATAATCCAGGAAGAAAGGTATACGGAATTCCTTTTCCAAAGGACAAAGACCGGCGATGGGACCGACAGCTATCCAGGGGCTAGGGTCAGGGTCGGCGGCTTCGTGTATTGTGATGGTATGGCTATAAGATGCCGGATCGTTGAATGCGAATTCTTTCACGCGTTTCCCCTCTTTGTAAAGAATCAGCTGGGTGGCGGTATATACATAAGTTCCCGGCAGGAGATGTGCCTTTCCTTCATAGAAGTCATAACGCAGGTCTTTATCCAGGGGAGCTTCCATGCCGATAGGATAGGCTGCAGGCGTAGCCGTATAATTTATTTCCCAGCTGTCATATATTTCGGGTATATTCACTACAGGACGAATTTGCAGGTATACCGGAGTGCCTTCCGCTACGGATGTCTCCGTATTATTTTTTACGTCGACGAAAGAAGTTGCCAATGCACTGGTGATAGAAACGGACCATTGCAGGGATGCGGTGATTATCGGATCCGGTCTACTATACGTGGTGACAGTGACCCC
Organism: Parabacteroides sp. 52; assembly: GCF_010500925.1. GTDB lineage: Bacteria > Bacteroidota > Bacteroidia > Bacteroidales > Tannerellaceae > QVMG01. Next base: position 368,266 of record NZ_QVMG01000001.1, on the reverse strand, counting down.
ATGGAACGTAGACGCATTGCATAATGGGAGAGAGGGATCACCAGCCGATCCAACCGGATCCGTATCGTCCTTATTCGTTTCTACCAGGTATCCTATTTGTACCCGGCCCTTGGTAATGCCTCTTACCTCTCCTGTATTTTCATCCACCTGGGCAATGGAAGGATTATCGCTGAACCATTTACCTCCCGCCACTTCGTTCTTCAAGATTAATACATCTCCTACATACACTTGGTCTCCTCCGGTAATCGTTCCCGGATCGGGCAATGGCTGTACATACACTGTGGCCGTTTCATTTGAGATTGTTCCCTGTTTCTTGTTTTTGTCAGTAACCTCTTTCAATACATAAGTCGTCGTATTTGCCGGTGAAAGCTTTAAGGGGTAATTCGGTTTGTTGGCAGGGATCGTGACAACCTTATCGGCGGCAGAGGATCCTTGGGTGTTGTAAGTCACTTTCCAGGGGCCACTGCCTGTTAGAGATAATACTAAAGAAGCCGGTTCTCCGGCACAGGTATACGCATTTCCCCCGAAGCTGGCTGTTGGCAGAGGTGTCTCGTCTTCCTTTTTATATTCATAAGCTCCCAGATCAACAAAATCTCCAATGATCCGGGCATTTTTGCCTAACCCGTATAGGTATTTATTTTCTATATGTGAATTATTACCTTTGTCTATCGCCACACAACTGCCTTTTAAGCGGTAGTTACAATTCTTTTTATCCACAAAAGAAGGTTGCCCATCCAGTATGTTCTTAGATCCTTTCCCATTTATATTCGAAAGTGCATAACAATCCCCTTTATCTGCATACGTAAATAAAGAATTTGTGATGGAAGCTGCCGCTTTTTCATTTATGAAGAAATTCTCGCATTCAGGAATATTGTCTTTTTTATACAATCTGGTATTTCCCCACACAATACTGTTGTACATATTTAGATGCGTACTATTCCCTTGTGAATAAGCCATATCTATACCTGCTCCATAATGATTGGCGGTGTTTTCTGTAATGGTTACATTGATTAAGGTTATCATTGAATTGGTGCTATACAGCCCGCCTCCTGTACCGTTATCTTCGGTTTGAGAAGTTCCCGGTACGCTGTTTTTGTATAAGAGGCAATTGACTAACAGGCTTTCGCTTTCTTTGAGGTATATGCCACCACCCCCTGTTGTGGCTTTGTTCTCGGTGATAATCAAATGATTCAACAAGAGGGAAGAATAATGAACATATACCCCTCCTCCATATTTATTATAAATAAATGAATGCGGTGGATTCTCTACTTCTTGCGAAGTGTGTACATCGGCATTTCCCCCTTGAACAGTGAATCCATCCAAACACGCTTTGGGGGTTTGACCGATGGATGTGACAACGTGAAGGACATTTTCCCCATTTCCCAAATCACCACTTAAGATGGTTTTGTTTGTATGCCAATCCCGTGCATCCAATGCGGTCTCGGTTCCTTTAAAACCACCATATATTTTGATATCTCCTGTGAGCAGGAACGTTTTGTGTCTATCCGTATTCAGTTTTGTGTCTATGGTTCTTGAAGGCAGGTATGTACCTTGAGCAACCCATATTTCACCCCCATTAGCGGAGAGTGCATCAATCATAGCCTGCAAATCGGTTGAGGCTGTTTCCCAGGTGGTTCCGTCTTGAGTCAGGTTTGTATTGTTGATGTTCACATAACGACGGTTCACCCCATCTTGTGCCTGTATATGTAAGAAAATAAACAGGCATATAAGTGTTGTAAAAGTTCTAAGCATGATCGTATAGTTTTAACGGGTTAAAGTTTAAAGCGTAAAGCAATTTTGCCTCCCCAGGAGATCCATTTGACTTTATCTGTTAAATGGGAGTTGAGCATCCCGTTATAGGTGATGCCTTTGCCGATATAGGGCGTATTATTTTCTCCGAATCGGCTGGGATGATAGGTCTCCGGTGCGATAAATAAAGCCTGATTGCCTTTCTTTTGTATATCGTTGAAACCATAATCCATATAGCCTCCCAGTAGGAGGTCCATGCCTTTACCCAGGTCGACCATTACGCCCAACTCTGCACTTCCGGCAATGCCCATTTTCAGTTTTACGTCATCATCCCAACCTAATTCTTTATTGGGGTCCGTGATTGTCCCGTAACCGTGTTGGGGTACGGGAGGGTTTGAGGGAGAGCCCATATCGGTGGGTATACCTTCATAATAACCCGATACGTTGAATTGGCTGTTTGCCCCCTGCTGCATTTTGAATTTTGCACTTACCGGAAGTTGCAATTTGATACCTAACCCGGCATAGATTCCCCAGCGTTCTGTATCTCCCAACCGGGTCTGGTAATTCCCCAGGATAGGCACTTCGAGTAGGTAAGCGGTCTGTTTTTCTTTCTGGTTTCTCAGACGCGTGCGAAATTCAAAGTTACGTGGACGGCCTTCTTCATCATAATCGATGAAGTTTCCCAGTTTATAAAACACATTATCGGCCATACTTCCCTTCAGTTTCCCCGTTGTCTGGTAATGGGAGATGCCCACACCTGAAGAAATACCCCAGTGAGAATCAAAAAAATAGCTATACCTCAGGTCGAAGGCATAGCCTATTTTTCCCTCTCGTGTCCCTTTTTCATTTTTTAGTCCTTCCAGTTTGTAGTCAAAAGAAGAAGAACCGATACTACCGGATAGGCTAAGATAAGAACCTGCCTTTTGGTCTTTTTGGGCATTCTGTGCGGAAACGGCAGTGGCGAATGCCAGGCATGTGAAAAGACATGCCCCATGTAATACTTTCATTTTTTTTCTGGATTTAATTAAACATAATGGTACATTTTCATCGCAGGAGTCATTTTTCTTAATTAAGATTTTTTAATGGATTAGTCCTGAGGCAAAAATAGGGATTCGGTATGGGCATACCTTGACTTTTAAGGGTGATATAAAAAATGATAATGATGGAATGCGTAATCTTTTTTAAGGTTGTTTTCGGAAAAAGAAAGAGAATCTTTCCGCTACATGAAAAGCGATACTTTTATTATGTATTTTGGTTGCAAAAATCATAAAAGGGGGATTGTTTGAAGGGAGGGGGTTCCGCCTGTTTTTCTGTTGTTTTATGTTTTGTTAAATAAAAAGGAAGGAAGGACAAGGCAAAATGTTTGGAATATTCTGTCGCCGATGGGCATCGACAGTATTGCCGAAGCGCATCGGCAATATTGCTGAAGCGCATCGTTAATATTGCCGATGCCCATCGGCAACAGAATTGTCCCTGCAAAAAAGGGAGAAATAAAAACGAAAATCGAAACCTAAGGGTATAAAAAACCGGCCTCATACCTAGGCTGAGGGTAGGTAAGAGGCCGGTTTTGTCTTATTATAAAATTGTATATAAGAGTCGATCGGATATTTGCCGGACAATTATTTTTTTACATCCGGATAACTGATGCGTGTGTGGAACATTGTTTTGAGCTTGTTTATAAAAACTTGCTTGGCATTTTCGATATCCCGGAAAGTCAAAGGGGAATTCTTTAATAAGCCATCCGCTATTTGCCCGTCTATAATTTTATTGACCAATTGGCTGATGCTTTCGTCGGTATATTCCTTCAGGCTGCGTGAGGCCGCCTCGACAGAATCAGCCATCATGAGAACGGCCGTTTCTTTGGAGAAAGGATTGGGGCCGGGATAGGTAAAGAGTTCTTCGTTTATTTCTTTGTCGGGGTATTTGTTTTTGAATGAGTTATAGAAATATTTCGTGATTCCGCGTCCATGATGGGTACGGATGAAGTTGATGATTGCTTTGGGTAGTTTGGCTTTTTCTGCTAAAATCACCCCTTCTTTTACATGGTTGATAATTATTTGTGCGCTTTGCTCAAACGTTAATTGGTCATGGGGATTGAAATTATTCTGATTCTCAGTGAAGAATGCCGGATTCGTCATTTTTCCAATATCATGATACATCGCACCGGTACGGACCAAGGCAGCATTCGCTCCAATTTTGGAGGCGGCTTCAGAAGCCAGGATCGATACTTGTATGGAGTGTTGAAAGGTGCCGGGAGCTGTTTCGGAAAGTTTCTTTAATATAGGTGTATTGATGTTGGACAACTCCACCAGGGTGATGGTAGACACATAACCGAATGTTTTTTCCAGCATATAGACCAATACATAGGTAAACATCAACAGGATAAAGTTAATGCCGAAATAGAGGATCATTAACCAGTTTATTTTGTTGAAGTCTGCATCCTGATAAACAGATAAGCTGATGTAGCTGAGTGAATAGGACATAAATATAATAAAGGCACAACGTATGAGCTGGGAGCGTTCTGATAATTCTTTCAGGCTAAAGGTGACTACCATGCCGATAACCACCTGCAGCAATAAAAACTCATGCGGGAAAGGCACTAACATGGAGCATATCAAGACGATGACCAGATGAGAGAAAAGGGCTGTCCGGGAGTCGAAGAAGACACGCACCACAATAGGAACGATAGCATAAGGTATTATGTATACGTTAAACCAATTGTAGGAGACGCATAATTCGGTCAATACACAAGTGAATAAGACGCAAAGTATCATAAAGAGCATATGTCTCCTACTGTAGAATATTTTGGGACGGAAAGACCAGAGGTATAACCAAAAGCAGAGGATAATACCCGATACCAGCATGAAAATCCCCCCCATGATAAGACCTTGTCGTTGGGTTCCTCCTGATCGGGACTCATGGACAATCTTAAGGGAGCGGAGTACATTGTATGTTTGGGCATCAATGATTTCACCTCTGTCAACGATCCTTTCCCCGGCTTGTACCATGCCGTTGGAGAGGGATACGTTATTGAGTTGTTCTTCCAACACCCTTTCGGACATATTTTTATCGTAGGAGATATTCTCCGTGAGATAGTTGTTGATATTACAAGACTGGAGAATCCCTTTATCCAGGTTCTTGGGGCTGTTGTTTAAGATAAACTCATAAGCCGTGCGTACCGTAAAGAAGTCGGAAACATACCTGGATTGGGAGATATTATTCTCCATCAGGTTTATGCGTTCCTGATTTTCTTTTTTTAATTCGTCCAATTGTTCGGGGGAGATCATGCCGTTTTTGTAGAGTTGGACAAGGGCTTTTTCGATGTATTGCATATAGGCCGGGTCCACCCGGCTTCTCATAGAAGGGGTATAATTCGCTCGCAGTTTCTCTATCTCTGTAGAAGAGATGGTAAGATCCATGCGATAATAAGGTTCGAACTGATTTTGTACGCTGTCTTTCTCTGTTTTTACTTCTTCATCCGTTTTGTAGATCGGGAAGTCACTGGGGGCAGTCAATAATTCGTATCGCCAGGGTTTGCCTTCAAAGAACTGATAACGGAATTTTCCTTCCCGGGGGAAAAAATAGGAAATGAGTATGGCGGCTACAATAAAGTATATGGACGAATTTATATTGATCCGTTTTAATTTTGTATGTGACATTTGATTCTTTTCTTATTGAACATGCTGGGCACGCTGAATGTTTGAGGGCGAAATGTACATAAAAAAGTTTAGTATGAGAAAAAAAAGGTCTACTTTTGCCGCACATTTATACAATGATACGATTATGACGGAAAGAAAAGTAAGAGTTCGCTTTGCACCGAGTCCGACCGGACCATTACATATTGGAGGTGTTCGTACAGCTTTATATAATTATCTGTTTGCCAAACAACAAGGGGGAGATTTCATTCTTCGCATTGAAGATACCGACTCCCAGCGTTTTGTGCCTGGGGCAGAGGCTTATATTATTGAAGCATTGAGTTGGTTGGGGCTTCGTTTCGATGAGGGTGTCAGTTTCGGTGGGGATAAAGGCCCTTACCGCCAAAGTGAACGTAAAGCGATTTACCGTAAATATGTCGATCAGTTATTGGAGCAAGGATTAGCCTATATAGCGTTTGATACTCCGTCGGAACTGGAGGTTAAGAGAAACGAAATTGCTAATTTTCAATATGATGCATCCACCCGCTTGCAGATGCGTAATTCACTTACTCTATCCAAAGAAGAAGTCGATGCATGTATGGATGCAGGTCAACAATATGTGGTGCGTATCAAGATTGAACCCAATGAGCAGGTGGTGGTGAACGACCTGATCCGTGGGGAGGTGGTTATCAACTCTTCAGTCTTGGATGATAAAGTATTGTATAAATCGGCGGATCAGTTGCCTACATACCATTTGGCCAATATCGTCGATGACCATTTGATGGAAGTGACTCATGTGATCCGCGGGGAAGAATGGTTGCCCAGCGCTCCGCTTCATGTGCTTCTGTACCGTTATTTCGGATGGGAAGAAACCATGCCGCAATTCGCTCATTTATCCTTGTTGTTGAAACCGGAAGGAAATGGTAAATTGAGTAAACGCGATGGAGATCGTTTGGGATTTCCTGTGTTCCCTTTGGAATGGAAGGATCCGAAAACGGGAGATATCTCTTCCGGGTATCGGGAAAGTGGTTATCTGCCTGAGGCGGTTATTAACTTCCTGGCCCTACTGGGATGGAATCCGGGTAACGATCAGGAAATCTTGTCTATGGAAGATATGATACGTTTGTTCGATCTATCTCATTGCAGCAAGAGTGGAGCTAAGTTTGATTATGAAAAAGGAAAATGGTTCAATCATCAATATCTTCAACAAAAAGCGAATGAAGAGATTGCTTCTTTATTTATAACGGAACTGGAGAAGCAGGGGGTTGACAATGTCGATCCGGCTTATGTTGAGAAGGTAGTGCGCCTAACCAAAGAACGTGTTAATTTCGTGAAAGAATTATGGGATACCTCTTCTTTCTTTTTTGTGGCTCCAACCGTATATGATGAAAAGACTGTGAAGAAACGTTGGAAGGCCGATTCGGCTGCGCAGTTGCAGGAGTTGACAGAGGTCTTTCGTGCACGGGAACCTTTTGATAGTGCCGGCACGGAAGAGGTAGTAAAAGGATGGATTGAAGAAAAAGCATATCACCTGGGAAATATCATGAATGCTACCCGCCTGGCTTTGGTAGGTGAAGGCAAAGGACCGCATATCTTTGATATCACGGAGACTTTGGGTAAAGAAGAAAGCATTCGTCGTATCCAAAAAGCCATTGAAATACTAAAATAGCCACCACAGACTATGTTTTACAGTTTGCTTATTCAACTCTATTCGTTTGTTGTAATTTTAATCTCCCCCTTCCACAAAAAGGCGCGATTGATGCGCTTCGGTCAATGGAAAACGAACGCGATTCTTCGGGAGAAAATCGACAAAAAGGCTAAATATATCTGGTTTCACGCCTCCTCTCTGGGAGAGTTTGAACAAGGACGTCCCATGATAGAGAAGATAAAAGCGGACTATCCGGAATATAAGATCTTATTGACTTTCTTTTCCCCTTCCGGTTATGAGGTAAGAAAAAACTATGCGGGGGCTGACATTATCTGTTACCTTCCCTTTGATACGCCTTATAAAGTGAAGAAGTTCCTCAACCTGGCGAATCCGGTGATGGCGATCTTTATCAAATATGAGTTCTGGGCGAATTATCTGGGTGAACTGAAGAAGCGGGGGATTCCGGTATATATCGTTTCGGCTATTTTCCGTCGGGAGCAGCTCTTCTTCAAGTGGTATGGGAAATCTTACCGTCGGATATTGCACTGTTTTGATCGTTTATTCGTGCAGGACAATTCTTCGAAAGAATTATTAGAACAATATGGAATAAACCAGGTGACTGTTACCGGAGATACCCGTTTTGACAGGGTATGGGATGTCTATAAGCAAAGAAGGGAGATCCCGGAAATAGAGTCTTTCCGGACAAACACAAAAGGAGAAAAATTACCTGTGTTAATCGCCGGAAGTTCCTGGCCACAGGACGAAGAACTCTTTATTACGTATTTTAATGAACGGAAAGACCTGAAGCTTATTATTGCACCCCATGAAATACATCGGGAGCATTTGATGCATATAGAATCATTGTTGAAACGTCCTTCGGTACGTTTGTCGGAGATGCTTGAGAAGGATTCGGCCCATAACGATTGTATCATTGTCGATAGCTTCGGACTCTTGTCTTCTATTTACCGGTATGGCGATATCGCTTATATAGGAGGAGGCTTTGGGGCAGGTATTCACAATACGTTGGAAGCTGCGGTATATGGGATTCCTGTTTTATTCGGACCTACATATCATAAGTTCAAAGAAGCAAAAGACCTGATTGCAGTAGGAGGAGGTTTCTCGGTAGCAAGTCAGGAGGAATTGGATGAAAAAATGAATAACTTCCTGAGTTATCAGGACTTATTGCAAACAGCCGGAAAGGCTGCCGGGGATTTTGTAGAGAACAATATCGGTGCAACAGAAAAGATAGTGAAGGTTTTACCTTTATAATTTTATACCCCTCTTTTTACACGCTCTTCTTTTATGTGTTTTTGATATAAAAGACGCATACTAAATGCAGGAATTTAGTCCTTATTTCTGAAAATAATCTTGTACATTTGTGTCCAAATAATAAAATAAACACATAGAATACAATGGGTGGTTTTTTCGGAACTATTTCTAAATCGGCTTGTGCTACCGATCTCTTTTATGGCACTGATTACAATTCACATTTAGGTACCCGCAGAGGGGGGATGGTAACACTACACGAAGGGATTTTTAAACGTTCCATTCACAATTTAGAAAACTCCTATTTCCGTACACGTTTTGAATCAGAACTGGATAAATTTAAAGGAAATTCCGGTTTGGGGGTGATTAGTGATACGGATCCACAACCTATTTTTGTCAATTCGCACTTGGGTAAATATGCCCTGGTGACGGTTGCCAAGGTGAATAACCTGAAAGAGCTGGAAACCGAGTTGTTGGACAAAGGGGTGCATTTTACGGAACTTAGTTCGGGACAAACTAATCAGACCGAATTGATAGCTCTTCTTATTTCTCAAGGAAAGACCTTTGTGGAAGGGATCGAAATTGTACATGAGAAGGTAAAAGGATCTTGTTCTATGCTGATCCTGACAGAGGAAGGGATTATTGCTGCCCGTGATAAGTGGGGGCGTACCCCGGTCTTAATCGGAAAAAAGGAGGGAGCCTATGCGGCATCGAGTGAACCTTGTAGCTTTCCGAACCTGGATTTTGAACTGGAATATAATGTAGGGCCGGGAGAGATCATTCATTTGACGGCAGATAAACTGACACAGTTGCGCAAACCCAATAAAAAGATGCAGGTTTGTTCTTTCCTGTGGGTTTACTATGGATATCCGGTGTCCGATTATGAAGGAGTGAATGTAGATGCTGTACGGTATGCCAGTGGTGTGGCTATGGCTAAGAAGGATAAGGTAGAAGCTGATTATGTATCGGCTATTCCGGACTCCGGTATAGGCATGGGACTGGGATATGCTGAAGGAAAAGGCATCCCGTATCGCCGGGCAATTATAAAATATACCCCGACCTGGCCGCGTAGTTTTACTCCGGCCAATCAGTCGGTACGTGACCTGGTGGCCCGGATGAAATTGATACCGAATCGACATTTGTTGAAAGATAAACGAGTAATTTTCTGTGATGATTCTATTGTGCGTGGCACCCAGTTGCGTGATAATGTGAGTATTCTTTATGGCTATGGAGCGAAAGAGGTGCATATGCGTTTAGGATGTCCTCCGATATTGTTCTCCTGTCCTTATCTCGGATTCTCTGCTTCCAAGTCTTCTTTGGAATTGATTGCCCGTAGAATCATACAGGAGTTGGAAGGGGATGCCGATAAAGATCTGGATAAATATGCTGCAACCGATTCTCCGCAATATACTGCCATGGTGGAATGTATTCGGAAGAAATTGAATATAACTACGTTGAAGTTTAATACGGTAGAGGATATGATTGAATCAATCGGATTACCGGAAGAATGTGTTTGTACCTATTGTTATAATGGGAAAAGTGAATCTTAAATAAAATAACAGCCTTATGAATCTGAACCTGATCGAACGATTTTTAAAGTATGTCACCTTCGATACACAGTCAAATGAAGAGACAGGAATCACTCCCAGTACACCGGGACAACGTGTGTTTGCTCTTGAACTGGTAAAAGAATTGGAGACTATCGGACTGGAGGATATCACTCTGGATGAGAGAAGTTACCTGATGGCAACCCTGCCGGCGAATACCGACAAGGAAATACCGACTATCGGTTTTATTGCTCACCTGGATACAAGTCCGGATATGTCAGGCAAAGAGGTGCAACCCCGTATAGTGAAGTACGAAGGAGGAGAAATACCGCTTTCCAGGGAGGATAATATCATTCTCTCTCCCCAAATGTTCCCCGAACTATTGGATTATGTCGGACAGGAAATTATCGTAACCAACGGAAAAACATTGTTGGGGGCTGACGATAAAGGAGGGATTGCGGCTATTATGGCTGCTATGAAATATTTGAAAGAGAATCCGGATATCAAACATGGAAAAATACGTATCGCCTTTACTCCGGATGAAGAGATAGGGCAGGGAGCAGATCATTTCGATGTGCAGAAGTTTGGATGTGAATGGGCATATACCATTGACGGAGGACAAATCGGTGAACTTGAATATGAGAATTTCAACGCTTCTGCTGCGAAGGTCTTGTTTAAAGGCTTGAATGTACATCCGGGAACAGCAAAAAACAAAATGGTAAATGCCTCTTTATTGGCTGCTGAATTTGCCTCCTGGTTGCCTGTTACCGAGCGTCCGGAAACAACGACAGGGTATGAAGGTTTCTATCATCTAACGGCAATGACAGGAACGGTGGAAGAAGCCAGCCTTTCTTATATCATCCGTGACCATTCGAAAGAACTTTTTGAAAAGAAAAAAGATAATATACAAACCTTGGTTGCCTTGATGAATGATAAATATCCGGGTAGTACAACGGTGGAAATGCGGGATCAGTATTATAATATGCGTGAGATCGTAGAACCGAAAAAACATATAATAGACCTGGCCTTTGAAGCGATGACGGCCGTAGGAGTCAAACCGATTGTAAAGCCAATTCGTGGTGGAACGGACGGGGCACGTCTTTCTTTTATGGGATTGCCTTGCCCGAATATTTTTGCAGGTGGGCATAATTTCCATGGGCGTTATGAGTTTCTTCCGGTATCTTCTCTTGAAAAGAGTATGGAAACAATTATTAAAATAGCCGAGCTCCTGGCTCATTAATCTTAAACGAAAAAAACATGAAAACAACTCCGTTTACCGATATGCATATTGCCTTAGGTGCAAAAATGCATGAATTTGCCGGTTTTAATATGCCTATTGAATATACCGGTATTATTGACGAACACATGACCGTAGTGAATGGTGTCGGTGTGTTTGATGTCTCTCATATGGGTGAATTCTGGGTGAAGGGGCCGAATGCTTTGGCTTTTCTTCAAACAATCACATCCAATGATGTGGCCCAACTGACTCCCGGAAAGATACAGTATTCCTGCTTCCCAAACGATAAAGGGGGAATAGTGGATGACTTATTGGTCTATTGTTACGAAGATGAAAAATATTTATTGGTGGTCAATGCTGGTAATCTGCAGAAAGACTGGGATTGGTGTGTCAGTCATAACGCGGTAGGAGCAGAGTTGGAGAATTCCTCAGATGCTATAGGCCAATTGGCTATACAAGGCCCGAAGGCAATGGAAGTATTGCAAAAGTTGACTTCTGTAAATCTCTCCGAGATCCCTTATTATACTTTTACGGTGGGAGAATTTGCCGGATGTAAGAATGTGATTATCTCCAATACCGGATATACGGGAGCCGGAGGTTTTGAATTATACTTCTATCTGAATGATGCAATGACTATTTGGAATGCCTTGTTTGAAGCAGGAAAAATAGAAGGCATCAGACCTATTGGTTTAGGAGCACGGGATACCTTGCGTCTGGAGGCTGGTTTCTGTTTGTATGGAAATGATTTGGATGATACCACTTCGCCCATTGAAGCCGGATTGGGTTGGATCACGAAGTTCGTCGATGGAAAGAACTTTACCAACCGGACTGAATTGGAACGTCAGAAAAAAGAAGGAGTTACCCGGAAATTATGTGCCTTTGAACTGATTGATAAAGGGATACCCCGGCATGGATATGACATTGTCGATGCGGAAGGTAATAAGATTGGTGTGGTCACTTCGGGAACTATGTCTCCCTTCTTGAAAAAAGGAATCGGAATGGGTTATGTAAATCCGGAACTGACAAAAATAGGAACCGAATTTTTTATTCAGGTGCGCAACCGTAACCTGAAAGCAGCAGTAATAAAAGCTCCTTTCAGAGCAAAGAAATAAGAATCCGAATACGAACAAAGAAAGATTCAATAAAAGAGAATGCCGAGAGGTATTCTCTTTTTTTTATTCAAAACCTTATGAGTGAATGAGATAATGTGTTATATTTGTAATAAATAAACGGGGGATATATGAAAGCAAAACCTTATAAAATGAAAGAAACGGAGCAGCCGAAGGTGAAAGACCAGGAAGTGCTTTATTTACAAGAACTAGAAACGCTAGGCAAACAAAGCGATTGGTCGCCTATTGTGAGTGAGGATACGATCTCAATAGTGATGAAGAATAGAGAAAAACTTCGGGAAACAATTGAGATATCTCGAAAACAGAAAGAAGCAGGTTTGGGTATAGATCAGGAAGAACTTCGTAACCGGCCTTTGAGATGGAGGAAAGGAGAATAATTTGGCTGCCCCGGGCGATAGAAGATGTGGAAGAACATTGTGCTTTTTTGGCTGAAGTGAACGAGAAAAGAGCAGAAGAATTATTTAACCTATTTTTTAGTGTGACAGATATCTTGATTTCTCACCCCTACATTGGTGCAAAAGAATCTTTTCTTCTTGATTTTTCAGCGTGTTACCGTTATCTTGTTGTTTGGAATAATTATAAAATTATTTATGAAGTCACAAAAGAAGTGATCTTTATTCATACAGTTTGGGACTGTAGAAAGAATCCTTTGGAGATTACTGTTTTATGAAAGAAGTTGCTTTGTTCGTTTTTTGATATGTCAAATCCTTATATCTTCGTGAGAAAAATCAATATATTTGTAATAAATAAACGGGGAAATATATGAATGGCAAAATTCGATTTGGGGTAGTTGGTACGAATTTTATAACAGACTGGGTTATTAATGGAGCCCGGCAAGATAAACGTTTTGAATTAACAGCAGTCTATTCCAGGACACAAGAAACGGCAGATACTTTTGCTGCGAAACATGATATTCCCTATACTTTTACCTCTTTGGAAGAGATGGCAAAAAGCACTTTGATCGATGCTGTTTATATAGCCTCGCCCAACTTTCTGCATGCCTCTCAGAGTATATTGTGTATGCGTCACGGGAAGCATGTATTATGCGAGAAACCTTTCGCATCGAATGCGCGTGAAGCTCATGAAATGATCAATGCCTCCCAAGAGTATAAGGTGACATTGATGGAGGCGATGAAACCTACACTGACCCCTAACTTTTTAGCTGTGCGGGACAATCTGGATCGGGTAGGGCAGGTACGCCGTTATTTTTCGTCTTATTGTCAATATTCTTCCCGCTATGATAAATATAAAGAAGGAATAGTATTAAATGCTTTTAAACCGGAACTATCGAACGGAGCTATGATGGATATAGGTATTTATACCCTTTATCCTATGGTGGTTTTATTCGGACGCCCGCGTAAAATAGATGCAAGTGGAGTTGTATTATCTTCAGGTGTGGATGGACAAGGTGCGGTCAATTTTGATTATGGTGATTTGAATGCTACCATTTTATATTCTAAGATAGCCAATTCATCACTGCCTACTGAGATACAGGGGGAAGATGGGAATATATTTCTGGATCGGATTAATATTATAAAAAAGGTTACTTATGCCGCCCGTCAGGATTCGGCTTCCGGTAAAGGTGTACAGGCAGAACCGGAAGATATCAGTGCACTGACAGATAAGGATGAATATTATTATGAGGTTAAGGAATTTATAGACCTTATCCAGGCTGGTAAGCGGGAGTCAACAATCAATAGTCATACCCACTCGCTGATTACTCTAGAGATAATGGATGAAGTCCGCCGCCAACTGGGAGTTGTTTATCCGGCAGACTGAATTAATCCTCATCAAAATCAAAGTCGAAATCAAAACCATCCCCCATCAGATCAGGATCGGCGAACTGTTCCAATTCGCGCCGGTCTTTCTTCGTGGGACGTCCCATGCCTTTGGATCGGTTGACAAAGCCGGAAATACGATTCATCTCAAGGATTTCATACTGTTCGGGTGGGGTAACGTTCTCTAGATACTCTGCTACTAATTTGGCGCCCATGCGACGCTCTGTTAAAGCCAATACTTTGAAGGAATAGGTGATAGGAGGTTTACGCACCTGTATCACTTCTCCTACCTTGATCATACGGGAAGCTTTAGCATTCACTCCGTTTATCATGATCCTGTTCTTTTTACACGCATCAACTGCTATTGTGCGGCTTTTAAAGATGCGGGTAGCCCACATCCATTTATCTATTCTTACTTCGTCTTTCACGGTTTTTAATTAAGAATTAAGAATGGGGAGTGAAGAATGTATGATCGCTTTTCATTCTTCATTCGTTATTTATTATTGTATTGATTCATCGTGATTTGTATACCGGCAAGGCAAAAGCTTTTGATTATCTCAATGGCACGTTTCAGTTTGTCCGGCATCTGCTCAATTTCTTCGGGGTCAAATTGTCCCAATACATAGTCAACTTGCCCTCCTCGTGGAAAGTTATCTCCCACGCCAAAGCGAAGGCGGCAGTATTCCTGGGTACCCAGTAGTTGTTGGATATTCTTCAAACCGTTGTGCCCGGCATCACTTCCTTTGGGTTTCAATCTGAGTGTGCCATAGGGGAGGGCTATATCGTCTACGATCACCAAAAGGTTTTCTATAGAGATGTTTTCTTTTTGCAGCCAAAAACGAACGGCATTTCCACTCAGGTTCATAAATGTATTGGGTTTTAAAACGACCAATTCTTTGTTTTTTACCCGCATATGGGCTACAGCTCCGTAGCGTTGTTCGGAGAAAAAGGCTACGGCTTCTTCTACCAGTTTGTTTACTACGCGAAAGCCGATATTATGGCGGGTGCCCCAATATTCGGAACCAATATTACCTAATCCGACAATCAGATATTTCATTTTGTTTCATTGTGAATAACTAATTATAAGAGGTTTATAATTAGCAATTAATAGTTTATAATTAAAAAAGGGCTCATTCTTGCGAATAAAGCCCTTTTATTATATACAATTTGCTTGTTTAATCGATAGTGTCGATTGATTATGCGTTCTTCGCAGCAGCACCACGGGCAGCACGCGTCAACTGAACGGCACAAACAACAGCATTCTTTGCATTCATCAGCTCCAGGTTCTCGAAGCTTAATTCGCCTACTTGCATAGATTTACCCAAACCTAAGTTATCAACATTGATAACCAGTCTTTCTGGTAATTTAGCATAAAGACCTTTTACTCTCAGCTTTCTCATACGCAAAGTCAATTTACCCCCGGCTTTAACCCCTTCGGCATATCCTTCCAAAGTAACAGGTATTTCAATAACCACTGGTCTGTCAGCAAAGATTTCCTGGAAATCAATGTGTAATAATTCATCTGTTACGGGTTGGAATTGTAAGTCTTTTACGATTGCCATGATCTTTTTTCCGTCGATTGTTAATTCCACCAAGAATACTTCCGGTGTATAAACCAAATGACGAACAGCATCGCTACCTACATTGAAGTGAATTACTTTTTCACCACCGTATAATACAGCAGGAATCTGACCTTGTGAACGCAGCGCTTTCAACGCTCTTTTTTGATCGGCTGAGCTAGTTTCGATAGCTCTTGATTTGCCTTCTACAGAAAATGTTTTCATTTTGTAAATTTTTGTGTTACTCAAAATTAGTTGCTTCCTAATTTCCCATCACACGTACGGGGCTAAAAAGCGGTGCAAAGATAAAGGTTTTATTTCTATCTGCAAAATGATACTATTGATTTGTTACTAACTTATAACCTTTGCCATGAATGTTAACGATAGCAACGGAGGGGTCTTGGCTTAACAACTTACGCAGTTTGGTGATATACACGTCCATGCTTCTGGCATTGAAATAGGTATCACTTTTCCATATTACCTGCAATACACGTTCTCTTTCAATCAGTGTATTGGCATATTTGCATAAAAGGAGCAGTAGTTCGGCCTCTTTGGTTGTCAATTTCTGATTTTTTTCATCCAAAGTGAGAACCTGTTTCTTTGTATTGAAATAATAGTTACCTATTTTATAGATGCTGATATCATTTTTGTTTGTCTTTATATTATGCATCCTTTTGAGTATCACTCGAACTCTGTAATAGAGTTCTTCCATATTAAATGGAGCACGGATAAAATCATCCGCACCTGATTCGTAAGCTTTCACTATAGTTTCTTTGACAGGAAGATTTCCTATAAAGACAATAGCCATTTCATTGTTCTGAGTTTTCAGTTTTTCAGCGATAGCAAAGCCCGCATCAACATTATCGATTAAACTAATAATAGACAATACGGAATGGGGAGCGTTTGCTGCTGCAAATAACTCTTCTGCATGCTTGAATAGAGTGACAGAGAAATGTTCCATCATTAAAAATTCCCGAATCATACTTCCTAATGATTCATTAGGTTCGTACACCAGAATGTTCAATTCTTGTTCCATATTGTCTATTGTTTTTAGGTTTCAGCTTGTCCTTTTTTATATTGATCATATTTCAGAAGAACAGCTTCTTTCAATTGATCGAATGTGCAATTCAGTGCCCGGTGAGAGAAACAGATCGGTGATCCGTAATATTGTAATTTCAGTTCCAACGTCCGTTTTTTACTTCGGGAAATCTCCCGGCTGATGTACTCGTTCGGATTAACCACCTTTAATACGATGTATTTAAGTTTGGGGTTGCTGATATCACTCATTATTTTTATTTTCTCAACGTCTTTCCACAGAACGGTTCCTATATGATTGCCGGTAGAGATATCATGGATACCTTCATCCGAGATATACATAGCCGTGAACTTTTCTTTGTATAATTGATAATAACCTCTTATACAAAAGAGAGTCACTGATAGAGAGACGATACCCAGAATAAGAAGTACGAAGCGACCTCCGCCAAAAGTCAATAGGTGGGAGATATATAATTCGGCAATACCGCAGATTGCGGATATAAGCGCGATCAAAAGCAGGCTTCTTACTTTTTTCTTTATTAAGGTGAATTTGATTACAAGAGGGGTCATGGCTTAAATACTTTGTTCTACATCCCACACAAAAGCACGTAGCCCTTGTGCTTCCGTTTGTTTATCTAATTTATTCAGTAAATCCAGGAAGTTACTTACTTTCTCTTTTTCTACAATAGCCAGGATGGCAGAGTTCAATGTAGGCCACGCATGGCTGCCATAATGAGGTTCCCCTTTATGTGTTCCGCGTCCTTGTACTGTTTCCCAATAAGTAAATCCCCGTATGTTATTACGGTCCATTATGGCAAGAATCATTTCGTAATATGCCTGATTAAAAGATATAAATACAGCTTTCATTGTTTTTATTATTATAAAGTGAATATTAAAAGAAGCGGTGAGGGTGCTTCCAGGCACCCTCAAAGGCTTCTTATTTATTCTAATTCTTCCAGATGACGTAATTTAGTTAATTTTCTGCGTCTGCGTTTTACTCCGTTAGCCGCGAAAACACTGTATACAACCGGAACAATAACCAATGTGATCAAGGTGGATACTGAAAGTCCCCAGGCTACTGTCATACCCATGGAACGCCACATCTCAGCTCCTTCTCCTGTGCCAATTGCCATAGGAATCATACCCAATACAGTTGTTAAGGTAGTCATCAATACCGGGCGAAGACGGGATTTACCAGCGGCTACGGCAGCCGTCAAGATACTCATGCCTCGCTCGCGGCAAAGGATAGTATAGTCGATCAATACGATACCGTTCTTCACAACGATACCCATCAACATAATCACCCCGATCAATGCCATAACCCCCAATGGAGTCTGCGTAATGGCTAATCCGAGTATAACCCCGGTGAATGCAAACGGAATAGAGAACATGATCACAAACGGGTCGACCAATGATTCGAACTGGGCAGCCATCACAATGAATACCAAAATGATAATCAACAACATTAAAATACCCAGATCCTTAAACGTATCCTGCTGGTCTTCGTAAGTACCACCAATCTGCCAACTGATATCGGAAGGAATATCCATACTTCGCATCTCTTTGTTTGCCGCAGCAACCACATCACTCAAGGCTGCTCCCGGTCCAACAACCGCAGATACGGTAATTACACGTTCCCGATTCTTACGTTCAATCGTAGGAGGGGTCATGCGTTCTACCACAGTACCTACATCGCGTAGACGAATAGCTCCTCCTGTATTATTATACATTAGGATGTTTTCCAAATCTTCAGTCGATTGACGGAATTCCGGAGCGTAACGAACCCGGATATCATATTCGTCTCCATCTTCACGGTATTTAGATGCTACCGAACCATTGATACGGTTACGAAGATACATAGAGGCTGTTGTTACATTCAATCCATTCAGTGCTAATTTTTCCCGGTCAAAATCAATTTGATATTCAGGGGTATAGTCTTCCCGGCTGATATTCACCTGCGAAGTTCCTTTGGAGTTTCTCATACGTTCGGCTATCTGATTGGCAACAGCATCTGTTGTGGCAAAGTCAAATCCGTAGATTTCAATATCTACTGATGTTTCTCCTCCCATGCTGCCGCCGCCACCGCCGGCTAAT
This sequence comes from Parabacteroides sp. 52, assembly GCF_010500925.1. Lineage (GTDB taxonomy): Bacteria > Bacteroidota > Bacteroidia > Bacteroidales > Tannerellaceae > QVMG01. Next base: position 349,588 of record NZ_QVMG01000001.1, on the reverse strand, counting down.
ACTTCAAACTCTTTTATTTCTGAATAAGCCGAAAGGTCCTGGCGCATCAACTCACAGATTTCACTCAATGTTCTGTTGCTACCACACTTTTCCAGACGTATGCCCTTGCTGTATAAACTCACGTTCATTTCAATGATGTGTGAGCCATTCTCACTCAACTGTGCAAACGTATTGTCTGTATTTGCCTGTCCTTCGCTGAAGTTCAACACTTTTATTTCCGGATATTTTTCGCGGAACTCTTTATCAATCGTTACAGCCAGTTCACGTGTGATCTCTTGGCGTGTACTGATGGGTAGCTGTATATTCACCCCAATACGTGCATTATCCTGTGTGGGGAAGAACTCCGTCTTTACGGTTGGCACCAACAACATACTTCCTGCGAAAACCAAAAATGCAGCAGCAATAATTGTTTTTCTGCGTCGTACCGACCAGTGCAGGAAGCGGGCATAGAGTATATCCAGTTTATTGAGTGCCTTTTCGATCGGTGTAAAGAAAAGTACATACAATTTTCCTTTCTTCGGATCCAAGCGAAGTAATTGTGAACTCAACATCGGTGTCAATGTCAATGCCGACAAAGTTGATACAATCATAATGATACTTACAATCCATCCCAACTGTTTAAACAAGATACCGGCCAAACCTGTCACCATCGTTAATGGAAGGAACACGGCCAACATTGTCAGTGTAGAAGCGATTACAGAAATCGCAACTTCGTTGGTCGCATGAATAGCCGCTTGTTTGGGTTTACTTCCCCGTTCGATGTGGGTGGTAATATTCTCCAATACCACAATAGCATCATCCACAACCATACCAATCGCAATGGAGAGTGAGCTTAAGGAGATGATATTAAGTGTATTGCCTGACATTAATAAATAAGCGAAAGCCGCAATCAAAGAGATAGGGATTGTCAGAATAATAATAAATGTAGCTCTCCATCGTCCCAGGAAGATAAATACCACCAACATAACAATGATGAAAGTGATCAAGATTGTTTCCACCAAACTGTTGATCGTATTCAGGATATTTTCCGAGGTATTGACAATGACCCCCAGTTTTACATCAGAAGGTAATTCCGCCTGCAATTCCGGAAGCTTTTCCAATACTTTGTTTGAGATCTCCACAGAGTTAGCTCCTGATTGTTTCTGAATAACAATCATACCTCCACGAATACCGTTATTGAATGTCTCCTGTGCCCGTTCTTCAACTGTGTCTTGCACCCGGGCTACATCCCGCAGGTAAACAGTCTTGCCGTTTATGTTACCAACTACCAGATTCAACATCTGACTGGCTTCCGTGAACTCACCCTGTACACGCAAAGAATAGGTATTTGAACCGATATCGATACTACCTCCTGGTGTATTCCGGTTCTCTTGGGCAATGATAGCCGAGATGCTTTCAATCGTTTGACCGTATGCTTCCAACTTATAAGGGTCGCAATAGATCTGTAACTCACGGATAGGGGTACCGGCGATAGATACTGCACCTACACCGCTGATACGCGCCAGCGGGTTGGCTACTTTATCGTCCAAAATCTTGTAAAGTGCACTGGTACTCTCTTCAGCAGTCACGGATAATAAAAGGATGGGTATATCATCGGTACCGAATTTGAAGATGACAGGGTTTTCCACATCATCCGGCAATGCCGACTCTACCATGTCCAGTTTGTCCCGCACATCGTTTGTAGCTACGTCGATATTGGTTCCATACTCAAATTCCAGTGTGACGATAGATATATTCTCTCTGGATTGTGAAGTGATATTTTTCAAATCACTCACACTATTCAATGTATTTTCTAATGGTTTGGTTACGTTCATTTCGATATCGGAAGCACTGGCTCCCGGATAGGCCGTCATAACCATAATCATATTGGTCTCGATCTGTGGAAGCAAGTCCACCGATAATCGGGTTAAGGAAAAAAGACCCAGGATAACTATAGCAACGAATACAAGGGCTGTAGTTACCGGCTTTTTAACCGCTGATCCATATAAACTCATATTGTTTGTTTTTTCTTATTGTACAATTTCAACTTCTTGTCCGTTTGTCAAACGGTTTAGTCCGGTAATAACTACCTGGTCACCATCTTTCACCCCGGAGATCACTTCGTAGCGATTACCCATCCGACGGCCTAACTCTACCTTGTTATAAGATACTTTTCCATTGTTATATACATACATATAACGATCACCTGAACCTGCCTGCTTTACAACTGCCTGGTCCGGAGCAACAACGTGTTTGAGTGTACCGAAACTTAAGGTGATACGGGCAAACATACCCGGGCGTACTTTCTCGTCATTATTGGCTATACGTACTTCAACCGGGAAGGTGCGGGTTGTCGGATCTACAGTCGGATAAACCAAATGGACTTTGCCTTTGAATATTTCGTCTCCATATACATCCAGTTTGATGTCTACATCCATTCCTTTTTTTACATAGGTGAAATAACTTTCCGATACATTCAACATCAGCTTGACCGGGCGGATTTGTTCTACTACATATACCGGGGTAGAACCGTTATACATATCTCCACTGTCATAGTTGCGGGTAGTCACAATACCTGTGATAGGGCTGAGCAGTTGGTTGTTTACCTGAAGGTTTTGAAGCTGTGCGCGGCTGACTTCCAAGGATGTTTTTTGTGCATCCCAGGCTGATTTCGAAGCTCCTCCTACCTTATACAGTTCATCGATACGTTTGAATTCGATTTCCTGATTGGCAATTTGCAACTGGGTTTGTTTCAGATTGGTCGCATCCATAGTTGCCAACAACTGTCCGGCTTTGACATGGTCGCCCACCTCTGCATGCAGTTTCTCAATACGCAAAGGAGATTGCGGGGCAATATTATTTGAAATATGCGCTTCTACTGTTGCTGTAAACTCTCCCAATTGGTCCACATCCTGTGTATGTACAGTCTCCAGTTTGACTTTTGTTTTCTCTTCAACAGGGGTCACAGCCTCTTTCTTTTCGCCGGAACAAGACATCAACAGAACGAATGCTGCTACCGGTATTAACTTCATCAAGTTAGTTGTTTTCATTTTATATTAAGCTTTTTATTTGTTATCTTTAATTCTGTGTGTGTTTACCCAATGTTTTTTCCAGGTCAGACTTGGCTACCATATAGTCGTAAATTGCCTGGTTATAGTTCAATTTAGCCTGGGTCATAGCCAGTTCGGCATCATTCATTTCAAGCAATGTGCCGGCTCCTGTGTCATAGCGTTTTTGAGTGATAGCATACCCTCGCACGGCTTGTTCGACTCCTTTCTTTGCAGCCTCAAAGCGTTTGATACAGGTGTTCATATTGTCCATATATTGTCTGACTGCCAGTTGCAGGCTTCTTTGGGTATCTTCTTTTTGCAGGTGCATCTGACCGATAGATACTTTGGTCTGATTTATCTTATGCAATTTATTTCCTCCCGAAAAGATAGGAATAGACAGAGAGAGTGTGACCATCGAATAAGGATTCCATTGGTAATTTTTTAATTTGAAATCGTTATTCATCGCAGACCAATTGTATGAACCGCTCAGGTTCAGCGTTGGCAGGTATTCGAACTGTTGCATTTTGAGTGAGTGTTTCAATTGCAAAGTTTGAATATCCATTTGTTTCAGGAGGGTATTGTCAACCAGTGAAGTGTCTATTGCTAAATAATCAGCATATAACTCTGTGCGATAGTCGGTCAGTTCTCCTTGGCATTCAATCGCTAAATCCAAATCCATACCCATAAGCGCTTTCAATTGCCATTGGGCCAATTTGACAGCATTTGCTGCTTGCAACATATTGGGTTCCACGTTTTTGACAGAAACATCTGCACGGATAAGGTCGTATTCGGCAACCAATCCTTGATCGAATTTCTGTTTGATGTCATTGTAATTCTCCATCGCATTATCATAGCTTTCTTTGAATACAAGATAGGAATCATTGGCAAGCATGACACTATAAAAACTTTTCTTCACCTGATTTTCCATATCAATTTTGGAAGAACGTGCTTGTTCGATGGCCAATTCCACATCTGTTCCGGACAAAGCCAGGCTTTTCCACAAAGAAGCATTGATCAGTGGCATTCCAACATTGAATCCCAAGCTCCAGTTGTTGTCACGACCCACAGATATACCTTCGCTGCTCCCATCGGATGGCTCGGGTTCCGGCATAAAAGAATTGATGTTTTCTGCCAGCGTTCCTTCCTTATAACCCGGGATTATGCCTGCGATTGTTTTATCCGCTCCTTGAATAATCGGGGTGGTAATCGGATCAAGCATGGAACTCATATCAAAAGCTCCGTCCATATACATTACCTGTTTTTTCAATGTACGTGTATAGTCAGCTCCGAAATTTATCTGTGGAAATAAAGCAGCATATGATCCTTTCTTTGCGTACTTCTTTTTTTCGATTTCCTGATCGGCTACCTTTACCGTCGGGTTCTCACTCATCGCTATCTCCAATGCTTTGTCCAATGTTAATACCAGGGGCTCCTGGGCTTTCAGTGGAGAAAAAGCAAGAGCCGGCAACAGGAATAATACTGCCCCCATCAACTTTTTGTTTTCTACTAATCGTTTCATTTAAATAGATTTGTCTTTAATATAAATAACCTAATTTTTTTCAAAACTAACACTCTGTATACGTTTGGTTCGTATCCAGCGATCCAGAATTTGACGTCCTTTCTCTGTACAAATACCTCGTAAGAAGGCAATCAATACCGTATTGTAAACCTCGGCGTTGGAATGATTACAGAAAGATTTCGAAGGTTGCACCATTTTGACCTGTTCTTTTGCCAATAATGCTACAATCTCAAAATTTACCTCTTTCTGAAAGACCCCTTCTTCTACACCCCGGTTGAACAAATGCATGCATTTGTGCGTGAAATTATCCTTCTCTACTTCTTTTCTCTGCATCGCTTTGGGATACTTTTTCAAATCCTCATAGAATTTCTGGCTATACCAGCGGGGACGTTTCATTAATTCTTCATAAAACAACAAAATGATATCAATAACGGTGTATTTGCCTTTTTCCAATTCTTCCAAAAAAGCAACCAGCCGCATATGGGTATATTCCAATCCACAGACCAACAATGTTTCTTTGTCGTCAAAGTACTCGTATAAAGTACGTTTGGATACACTCAGATTTCGGGCTATATCATCCATACTTACGCGTTTGATACCATATTGCGAGAATAAATCGAATGCTGTTGTTATGATTTGCTCTTTAATCATTTATGTAAATACAGTTTTTCTTCTTTATGTAACTGTCATTTATGAAGCAAAAGTAAATGGATGTCTTTGTGTAAACAAAAGAGATTCGTTTGATATCGAAAGTATCCCGACGAATACCGGATATTATCCGATGAATTTGTTTCTGCACGAAATAATTTAAAAACTTTTGCCTATAAATTGTTAATACCGATACAAAGGTCTCTAATTTCAGGAAACTGAAATGGTTTATTCTGTTACAGGGTTGGTCGTTTTTGAAAATAGATGAAATATTTACTTTGATTATCAGAAAATATTCTATATTTGTTGGTCAAAAACGAAACAATCCGTTCGCGGATAGCGTACAAGGTGTTAATAAATTAAAGTGAAGACATGAATGCATTACCTATCATAGAGTTGGCTGAACTTCAGGAATATTTTGTGGATTCTGATAATTATCAGAATGTTTTAAGTGTTGTCAATGTAGATGTTTCTGTTACTTCAGATGAGATAAAGAACGAAGACTATTCTTCCCCCGTCAGGTTAAATGCCCTATTTATGATCTTGGTGTTGCAAGGGTCTGCCAAAATAAGTTTGGACTATGTACATTATACGGTATCAACCGATACCTTTATCATCATTATGCCGACACATATTTTCCAGGTAGCCGGTGCCAGCTCCGACTTTAAAGCCCGTTTAATTGTGGTGGATAAGTCGTTTATAGATGAACTGAATACGGAAAAGAGAAGTCCCTCCATGACTAATTATATGATGTTGCGCAAGAACCCGTGTACGGAACTTCTACCCGAGGAGACCACGTATATCAATAATGCCATTCAGATTTTATGTGAGAAAATACGTCTGCGTACCCATTCGTTTCATAAAGAAGTTATGCAGAATGCATTTGTGGGTTTTATGTTAGAGATGGCCAATGTATTGATAGGTAAAAACGATACGATGGTACGACCTACTCTTTCCCGGAAGGAGGAGATATTGAATGATTTTTTGCAATTGCTTTTTGCCCATTCCAAAGAAGAGCATAGTGTGGCTTTTTATGCGGAAAAATTATTTATTACTCCCCAGTATCTCTCCCTTATTTTAAAGGAGTTAACCGGTAAGTCTGCCAATAAATGGATAGACGACGTATTGCTAACCGAAGCGAAAATCTTACTTAAAATGCCCCAGATAACCGTACAACAAGTAGCCGACCAATTGAATTTTTCAGACCAGTCTACTTTTGGTAAATTCTTCAAGAAGCAAATGGGGATGTCTCCTATGGAATATCGGAAATCGTAAAAGTAAGACCGGATATTTCTAATGGGGATACACTTTTTGAGAAAAAAACAGCGAAATAATTTTGCTTTTAAAAATAAAAACCTACCTTTGCACCGCATTCAAGGAAATATCCTTTATTTCATTGAAAAAGACATATTGATTTTTCGGGGTGTAGCGCAGTCCGGTTAGCGCACCTGCTTTGGGAGCAGGGGGTCCCAGGTTCGAATCCTGGTACCCCGACAGAAAGAAAGTCAGACAGTATTATAACTTGTCTGGCTTTTTTGTTTGGTGGAAAGTTGGGTTGATGGGCCCTGGTTAAGTCAAAATTTTGCCATTATTCTACTGTTGATAGCTATCGTCAGTAATAACGATAGCTATCATCAGTAGTAACGATAGTTATCATCAGTACTGACGATAGCTATCAACAGTAGAATGAACGTCGGAATGTGACCGGTTTATTTCTTTGAAGGAAATCCCTTTGGCATATGATTGGGGATCCCCAAAAAGGTGATTTCAGGTTCTGGAGGCGATGGATGCGTTGTGTATTATGACTGTTGGGCGTAAGTGTCTTTCATTTTTCGAATCAAGTTTTCTCCCTTTTTTAGTAGATTCTCCAGTTCTTCTTTTTGGCATAACCAGTTTTCGGTTTCTATTCCTATGATTTTTTTGTCGATCAATGGTTCAACGATTGAAAATAGGTAATTGTTTTCTATAACTAATTTGTAGGGTATGCCTGTTTTGTTGATATCTAAAAACAGTGCGGTGTTTTCTGAATTTAATTCTTTGGAGGGAATCCATTTGGAAGAAATAATTGTCAGATTCTCATCGATGTATTTGATACCCACTTTTTGTCTTTTGGATAAAAATAAAAAATCAAATTTATCTTTTTTATATACTTTGTATTCTGCATCAACAGGAAGTTGTATGGATGAATAGATACCCATGAAAGAAGAAGAAACATTGGAGCGGGCTACAAAATAGATGGAATCCGATAAAAGTACCGTAACCGTTGTGTCACTTGCAAATTGGGTTTTTCGTGATAAAATGCTACCTTTTTTTACAACAGAAACATCCGGTGAGAATCCCCATTCAGTCAGATGTTGCAAAAGAATGTCAAGTCCGTTTTTTTCTTCCATATTTTATACTATTAACTAACAACTACTTTGTTTTAAAAGTCCCTTCATGGTTCTTATTCCTCTTAACTACGAAAGAACATATACAAGCATACTATTCGATTTTTTTTGCGCTTAGAAGAATGCTTCCATGCAATAAGTGAGAACAATTATGCTTGGTAAGCCTTCAAAAATACAAAAGATTTATTAGATAAACGGGCTTTTTTTTTCAGAAAAGAGGGGAGTGTCTACCCGGCACATCGTAAAAAATACGTGTTGTCATCGAGAGGTATATGACAATAAATAAAATATTAACTTTGTTTCTTGAATAAAAAACGTACATTTTACCATGGATATAAATTTTCCGGAATGGGATAAAGAGCTTTTTCTCTATTTAAATAGTAAACATGTAGCTTGGTTGGACCCGGTGATGGTCTTATTGAGTTCGTATACGGTATGGATGATTGTTTGTCTGGCGATAGTGTTGGTGGTTTATTTTAGAGACCGGAACAAAGGGAAGAGGGTGGTTTTGTTTTTGGGAGCATCTCTGTTATTCAATCTGTTGGCAAATAATCTGATCAAACTGTTTTTTATGCGTCCCCGGCCGGGGCATGTCCTATTATTGAAAGATATAATCCATCAGTTGGAGGAGGCGGGTCGTAGTTATAGTTTTTTCTCGGCCCATTCTTCCACTTCTTTTTGTCTGGTTGTATTCTCCGTCTTATACCTTCGGAACAACATCTATGGCATTATGGCTTTTGCCTGGGCGATGGCTGTGGCATACAGCCGTATCTATGTAGGCAAACATTATCCGTTGGATGTGTTAGTCGGTATTCTTTTTGGGGGATTTATGGGTTGGTTGGCTTACTGCCTCCTTTTACGTTCATCCGCAACCTATAAAGATATTCGGAAGCGGTGATAAAGAACTTATTTTTCATATTTGTATTGTAATTAAACGGAGACTAAAAGTCGTATTTATTTTGCAAGCAACAAGGGCAAAAAGAATTACCTTTGTTTCTGTTTTCCTTTTGTAGGAGGGTAAGCGGTATTGAATAAATGATTACCTAAACAGAAATGCATGAAAGATATTTATGGTAAAGGGCTTTTGGCCTATTTGAACGGAGATAAAAATGCCGTATTTGCGGTTGAAAGTGATATGGCTGAAACCGAAGAATGGCCTATAGAAACTTTTTTTCGTACCTATAAACAAATGCCTCAAATAGAGAAGCTGGCATTAAACCAGGTGCAAGGTTCGGTATTGGATATTGGAGCCGGAGCGGGCAGTCATATTTTGTGGTTGCAGGAAAGAGGAGTGGATGCTACGGCTATTGATATTTCTCCCGGAGCCGTGGAGGTTATGCAGAGACGAGGTGTTAAAAAGGTCTATCAGCAAGACTTTTTCAATTATGAAGGCCAGAAGTTTGATACGTTGTTGATGTTGATGAATGGAGTGGGTATCACGGGACGTTTGGATCGTTTGCCTCGTTTTTTTGCACAGGCCAAACAATTATTATCAGACAAGGGTAAGATTTTATTGGATTCGTCGGATATTCGCTATTTATTTGAAGAAGAAGAGGGGGACTTTATACCGGATCCGGATGATCCTTATTATGGAGAGTTGAAGTATTCATTCCATTTCGACGGAGAAAAAGGAGACTTTTTCGATTGGTTATTTATTGATTTTGATACACTCTCTTTCTGGGCGGATACGGCTGGTTTTACCTGTAAAAAAATAGATGAAGATAAACATTTCCTTTATCTGGCTGAACTGAAACGGAAGAGAGGCTGAAGGGGATAAAAAAAGGTGAAGTGGGCTTTTGGACCTCACTTCACCGTACTCTAAAAAGCGTAATGTCTCATAGTCTAGTTTATTCATTCTCAGATATTATCTCTTTCCTTAAAGACTCAAACCTATTCCTCTTTTACATACTCTCATTTGTTTGGTAAAGATCGTTTCATAGAATGAAAATGAAAAGGTTTGTATTCTATCCTAATTGGTCAGAAATAAATTAAATCTCACAGAACGTTTCGTGTATTTTGTCGATAAGTACACCTAAATGCCATCCGTCGATCAAGCCATGATGAACTTCTATCTGTGTCGGCATCCATATTTTATTGTCTGAGTGATATATTTTACCGGTAGATAGTTTGGGCGTTCCGTTGGGATTACTGAAAGACCGGGCATGTTTTAACGAGGTAAAGCGAAACCAGGGAACGGCGGAGAAATGAATCGTATCCAACCGGCTTCCATTGGTGTCGAGCATGAGTCCTGTACCCTCTTTGACACGTTGGTTTTCTTTTTCTACCAAAGTTTTGAAAGTAATCCAATCCGGATCATAAGGGTAAAAAGAGAAGCCAAATGTATGATCTTCCCTGCCTACAGTTCCTGATCCATGGACGGTATCGTAACAGTATACTTCGTCTCCATCGATTCTGCATTTGAATGCGTCTAAGGCATTTATTGCTTTCAACATTTTATGAAGGTAGAAGGCATAAAAAGATTCACCCTTTTTTTTACAATACGTATAAATAAGGGTGCAATCGATATCAACCACAACGCCATGGTATGGATCATCAAATTCTTTAAAGAAGTTGAAATGTTCTATCCTGTCCCAGTTTTGTTTGTCAATCAGGTGTCTCATAACACGAGTCGGTCTTATTTTTTTCCACCAAAAGAAAAATGAACCGGAATATATACAGGCGAGGGAATAGCCTGGTTGCCGATCATAAGGGTGGGTTTGATTTGCAAGGTAACGTTCGACTTCTGGTCGTTTATACCGGCAATATTCTTAACAATATTCTGTACGGCATCTTTGGTGTCTCCTTTGAGTAGAGTCGCCAGATCCACACCGATAGTCAACGGAAGCATTTGTTTGCCTCCAGCAGGGATATTCAACGCCTGATTAATGGTACCGGAGGTGAATTGAATATTGTCAATATGCAGTATATACTGCAAACCATGCAACATGGCAGCTGATTGATTCGGATTGCTTATGTCCATATTGAGTGTGAAATTCAAAGGAATGGAAGAGGCTTGTCCGGTAAGAATCGGGGTGAGCTGCAATATTTGCAGGGCTGTAATCCCTTTGGATAGATTTATTCCGGCAACAGATAATCCGTCAATCGAGTTGTAGTCGTATTTGCATTGAGTCATGTTGTAGGCTCCGCCAAGTTGTTTGGCTACGTCGCAACCGGAAAACAGAAACAGCGTGATTAAGAGCAGTGTAAATTGTTTGATTTTCATAAGTGAATTATAATTTATAGTGAATAAAACGGCGCACTTTGAATGAGATTGCAAAAATATAAAAAAGGAGGACAATAGCCCCCCTTTTTTATGCTTTTATATTAGACTGAATATGTCTTTTACCGATTATTCTTCAATCACAATCCGGAATCCTACATTAAAAGGTTTTTGCCAGGGCAAATAGGCTTTGCGGGCTGTTGCAGTTGCAAATTGCGGGCGTTCGATCCAGGAGCCTCCACGTACGACTTTCTTTTCTGTTGTCTTCTTTTTATATTTCGTTCGCAAAGGGTAGGGGTGATAATCGGAGCGTGTCCATTCCGCCACATTTCCGTGCATATCATACAGTCCCCAGGGATTGGATTGATAACTACCTACCGGGGCGGATATCAGTTGGCCGTCATTCACGGTCAAGACCTTGGGTTGGTAGTCCCAGAATTTACGCATGGGATCAGTGGGTTTCATTGGTTTGGGATCAACACCTGTTACGGCCAGATTTACCAAGGTGCTGTCGGCTAGATTCTCATACGAGGAGAAATCGGCTGTACAATCTCCGTACCAGAAAGGCGTGTCTGCTCCGACCCGCGCGGCCCATTCCCATTGTATTTCGGTAGGTAAGAATACTTTACATGCGTTTTTCTTACTCAATTTATCACAGAATGCCGTGGCTTCCTCCCAACTTACACGGACGACCGGCTGCTCGGGGTGGTTGGCCGGGTAACCGGGTGTTGTATGGTCTTTCCAGGTTTGACCGATATACCGACTGTCATGTTCCGGGAAAAGCGTGGTGAATTGTTTGTTTGATATCTCCGTCGTACTGATCCAGAAGCCTTTTTTTATTGTCGTTTTAAATACAGGTGAAGCGGAAGCCTCTTTCTGATCTCCCATAATAAATGAGCCGGCAGGAATCCATACCAACGAGATTTCTACTCCAGGGGCTATTTCCAGTTGGCGGGTCGGGCGAGGTATTCTTTGGGGGTTCTTAGGTCTTTTACGTATTTTAGGAGATGGAAGTGAGGGGGCTTTGGGGGATGTCAGAGCTGTTTGCGGATGCTCTTTCAGCCATTCCGCATACTCCCGAATCTCCCGTTGCCAGTCCACATCCACATTGCTGTATTTTTTAGACAGTTCCCGCCGGCGATTCACCTGATCGATGCCTTTCCATTCTTTCAATTGTGTGAAAGCCCCGAAGTAAGGTGCATTTAAATCAATCCATGTATAAAGTGTAGTCCATTCTTTATCGGATAGTTCAACGCCATGATGACCGTTTTGTAGTATACGAATCAGTTCACTGTTGCTGTAATGATATTCATAGGGTTTCAATACATACATATCGGCTTCAGGCCCCTGGCGGTAGACATAAGGATGAAGATTCAGATAACTTTGATCGTAGTAACGCTCGATCTTAGTGACAATGCCCCGTTTATAGAGAACCTTATTGCCTTTCCGGTAGTCCGGTATTTCAGATGTACCGTTATGGCAAGAAATGCAATTTCTGTCTAAAATTGGTTGCACTTCCAGGGGGAATGTAAAAGGACGAACGCCTCCTTCGGGTATTTCCAGTTTGCGTGGAGACATTTGGGACGCTATGGTGCGTTTGGGGATAGGGATTGTATTTTGATCTTCATGGCAACCGATACAAGAAACGATTTCTCCGGGCCTGCCGGTTACCCAGCTACGCATCCATTGTATGGCGGCACCGTCTTTATCCAGGGGCTGAATAGATATCGGGGTATTCGCCGGAGCTGTGAACATAACCGATCCGTCTTCTTCGACAGGTACAGTTCCCAGGACGCGTTTGATATCCCAACCACTTTGTATACCTTGGGCATCATGATCGGAAGGGGATTGCACATAGGCATATTCGTAGGCAAATATCCGCAGGGCTTTGATTGTTCCGCGGGGGACACCTAGGGTGCCTTCTCCTTCATACATATCCTGGATAAAGAAGGTGGCTTCCTTTTCTCCCGGTTTCACCTTCGAGGGAATAATAGGGGGTGTTTTTGTCTTTTTTACAGGGATGGGAGCAGTCAAGCCCATACCTTCTTCTTCAGCTATTAATGTTAAGTTGTCAAAGATGTCTACCAGGTAAATACCCCATAAGGCATTGGGGGAGAGTTTACAAGCAACCAAGAAATAGGTGTCATTCAAAGGGTAAGGCTTCATGAATTGAGGCCATACATCCTTTACCAATTCATCCTTGATAATCGGGATAATCGGTCGGTTGCGGAACGGGATTTCCTGGATCATGCCTTTTTCTTCTTTGCGGCTTTTGGCCGGGTCGAATATCATTAACCTGCCGGAACGGGATACGCCATGGTGACCGGTGATGATTGCCACAAAACGACTGGCGGAGTTAGGCAGGGGTTTCATATCGTAGGTGCTGTTGGGGAAGTAAGAGCCGCTGCCATAGAGTGCTTTGTTTTCTGTTCCGTCCGGGTTCATATGCATCACAATGCGGGAGAAATAGTGGGTCAGGTCGGTATATTCCCACCGCGTATACATGATCCGTCCGTTGGGAATCACAACCGGGCACCAGTTTCCGTCCTGATCGTATGTGAGACGGTCGAGTGTACCGTTTGCCGGATCGTAAGAGATCAGGTTGGCGATGATATCCTCCCCATTCACGCAGGGTACCCCATTGTATCCGATATTGCTAGTTGCTACCACCTTGCCGTCAGGTAGGTAATTGGCGTCGCAAAACTCCAGGTCGGGCTCTTCGGTAACGATCTTCTGGTGCAGTCCGCTACCATCCGTGCGGATCTCATAAATTTGCCATTTCCGTTCGTTATCAAGTGAGGTAAACAGAAGGCGGTCGGCCTCCCAGTGCAATTGCACATCAGAGATGGGTACGTCGATCTCCGGTTTGTATAAAATTTTAGCATCCTGCATATTCAAATCGGTAATCTCGATCAGTTCCGCATCATATCCCTTTCTTGCTCCGGAAAAGAGGGAGGAATAATTGGCCGGTGCCGTACCCAGGGAGGGACCCATGGCCCGGTGTGTTTTGCCTTTCAGGTGATAGCGGGTTGCAATGATAGGCGTATTCTTCAAGAGAGGGTTGGATAACATAATCTCCCGGTGTAATTCAAGGATATGGCGTGCTTGTATCTCTTGCGCCTCATTGAAAGAAGAAAGGAGAAGGGCAGGGGCAAAATCTGCCAACTCTTTTTCGAGCTGTTGCAGTTTTGCATCCCCTATTATCCGTTCCGTTTGGTTTGTCTTTCGTAAGTCTTCAAGCGAAAGCCGGATATTTTCCGGTTTAATCCAGGCGATCTTCTCCTTCAACCGGAGGGTCTGTTCGATTCGGAGAGAATCTTGTTTTTGTATTTCCTGCGCTGAGGAAAAAGGGATATACAGTGTAATGAGTAATAATAAAAGAGTGATCTGGCGAGATATCATAGAATGCAGTTTTAGAATGATTCAATCTACTATCAAAGATAGAATTTATTTTTCATTTAGTTGATAGACTTCACAGGCAGCCATCAGGAAGGCACCGACACCATACAATTCGGTCATCTCCCGGGTTACTTTGCGTGGATCGGCTCCAACCGGTTGTACCCATCCCAGCTTCCCGTCCTCTTCAACAGCGGAGACCAATGCTTCCCATCCTTTCACAACCACCGGCAGGTACTTATCTGCCGGCAAATAGCCCTGGTTGATGCCGTAAGCCAGTCCATACACAATGAAACCGGTAGCACTGGTTTCGGGTGACGGATAACTGGCCGGATCCAATAAACTGGCGTGCCAGAAACCGTCGGCATTTTGCAATTCAGCCAACCGACTTGCCAGTTGAATGAATAGATTTTCGTAGAACGGACGATAGGTTGTATCCATCGCCGGTAATGTTTTCAACATCTCTGTCAGGCCACCGATCACCCATCCGTTGCCACGTCCCCAGAATACTTTTTTACCGTTGGCTTCCTGCTGACCGAAATAACGGCTGTCGCGGTAAAAGAGATTCTCATCCTTATCGAAGAGATGAAAATAGGTCGCTTTAAATTCCTTATCGGCAAATTCCATGTATTTCTTATCTCCCGTCATACTGTAGAGCCGACTATACACCCCCGGTGCCATATAAAGTGCGTCGCACCACGACCAGCGTTCATAAGTGCTGGCTTTGCTGTAATCAATATTCAGGCTCCCTTGGGATGGATTTTCGATCACCCAGTTTATACGAGCCAATGTAGGAATAATCATTTTTTCCTCCCCGAACTTATGGAACATATCGATATAGGTCTGACTCACACAGATGTCATCCGCATGGTACATCCGGTCGGCCACCTGCCAGTGTAGGCGGTTGCATACTTTTTTCAGCCAGTCAAAATACTGTGGATCACCCGATAGCTCGGCCCAATCAAACAGACCCATGTATAAAGCACCGGTGATCCACCCTTTGGGTTCGGATTTGGCGTATTTATTTTCCGGGAACGTTTGGATTTGCCAGTCGGCTACTTTCCGGGATATATCGAGTATTTCTTGTTGGGTAAACTGTGTTTTTTGCTGTTGCTTTTCAGTGAGAAGAGGAGATGAAGGGGCTTCAGATGGGAAAGCCGGAAGAGCGATGAAACAGGTCAATACACCAGAAAGCAGGATTTTTTTTGTTTTTTTTCTTTTCATTGTTTCTCTTTTAAATCTGTTCATTAAAATTAGTCATTTGGCGCAAGCATGGCTTCTGCTCTCGCTACTTCAAATGTTCATTCGAAAAGAAGGGACTATCATTACTAATAGTCCCTTCGTTCAGAGTACTTTAAATCTAAATTATCAGTTGTTTATAAGTATCAATATCCTGGATTTTGTGGAAAATCAGCCCCCGTGTTAGAATCGATGATTGTTTGAGGGATCGGCCACAAAGCGTGATGGTCCTGCATATTCTGGGTCTTATGATTGTACTTCAGTGTACGTTCTTTCAACATACCGAAACGAACCAATGTCAGTCGACGAAGTTCTTCCCCAACCAATTCCCGGATGCGTTCATCCAGAATAAAGTCGGCTGTCACTTGAGCAGATGTAATAGTTGGAGCATTGGCACGTGTGCGAACCATATTGATAGCAGTAGCAGCTTCTTCCATTTTACCTTGTCTCCATAAAGCTTCAGCCAATAATAGATAAGTTTCGGAAAGACGCATTTTCGTACGGTCTTTATTTACTCCGTTATAACTTAAGTTATCGGCTTTTCCATAAAAGAATTTGGTAATACCGGGAGTCAACGTTCCGTTTTCTTTTAAGGCATCCGTCATTTCCACTTTTTGTCCGTATTTCCCAGAAGTTATATCATTACAGTACCAGTTACGTTTGATATTATATTCGGAATTACGAACGTCGCCTTCAGCGAAGAAATCTTTACCGTCTACCCACCAGCTCAATGGAACGACCTGTGCCAGGCCACGTCCTCCCAGAGAGTCGGCCAAGACGAAACCATCTACATTGTAATACTTACAAATCCAGGCTCTACGCGACCAGTCGTCGTTAGCCCCACCACCACCGGTAGTATTGTATTCGTAAGGCATAATCCAGATCGCTTCTTTATTTCCATTGGTGCGACGTTGGTTGTATTCGACAAACATATCGGAATAATAATCACCCGGCATATCGGTAGCTACGCCGAAACGTTCTTTGGTCAGGCTGTAAAAACCGGAATTGATTACACGTTTGGCTGAAGCTTCCGCTTCGCTGTAATTACCTGCCAACAGGTAAATCTCCGCTAATAAATGGTCGGCAACCGCTTTGGTCAATCTACCCGGAACGACATTATCCGGATTTTGGGGCAAATTAGCCGAAGCAAACTTCAGGTCCTCAATCATTTTAGCTATAACCTCCGCTTTCGGTGTGCGGGTATAGTCCAAGCGGAATTGCTCTTCAATCTTATCCACATACGGTACGTCTCCATAAAGATACACCAGGTAGCGATAGGCATAGGCGCGGAAATAACGGGCTTCCGCCTGATATTTAGCCTTGTCGTCTGCTTTTGTCCAACTTACACTTTCATTCTCAGAATAGGTAAGTAGTTCATTGGCTGATGCAATCATTCCATACGCGTAGTTCCAGTAAGAAGTAACAAAAACATGTGAAGTGGTGTACGACAAATTTTCGTAAGGCATCAACGAACCATCTTTATGTCCGGCAAAAACCAAGTCGGTACCGACTTGCAACGCTTCGTAAGGACAGGCTTGTCCGTGTGTGGCAAACGCTCCTCCCCACGTATTGAATTCCGAACGAGCTAAGCCGTAAAGGCCGGTCACACCCACTTCGAAACCATATGAGTTGGTGTATGTATTACTGGGAGCCAGTGAATTTTTCAATTCTTCATCCAGAAAACCGGAGCATCCCGTATTCAGTAATAATAAGGCTGCGGCTGCAGCTGTAACTATTTTTTTCATAACTGTTGTCTGTTTTTAATTAGAAAGTAAGATTTAATCCAAGCATATACGAACGGGCAGTAGGATAGGTATGGGTCATGTAACGAGCCGTTCCGTCGGCACTGTTTGACCCGAAGTTGAGCACATTGTCTATATTACTGAATGTATATAGATTGTTTACACTTAAATTGACTCCCAGAGCATTGATGCCTATCGCGTTCAGAATATTCTTATTGAATGTGTATCCGATTGTGATATTCTTCACTTGCACATAATTTACTTTCTTGTAGAATGTATGTTTGTCGTAGGGAATATATGCCGGAGAAGTCATTTCGTTGGTTGGGTTATCAGGTGTCCAGTAGTCCATATCTGCCAGATAGTTAAAGCTAGGCATCCAACGGTCGAAGTTATAATCGTGCATTTCTCTCCATTGTCCGAAAGATCCGTTCAATACGAATGAGAAATAAAAGTTTTTATAATTCAACTGATTACTCATAGACAAAAGGAAACTTGGCAGTTTTGAACCAATTATTTTCTTATCTGCGGAAGATATGACCCCATCACCGTTTACATCTTCCAGTTTGGCAGAACCAGGAACGGCTCCTGCCTGTATTTCTTTACCCTCTGCATTAAAATACTTTTTCTTATTTGCATCCCAACCGGCATCATTTGTTTGCCAGGTTCCTACTACATTGTAATCATAAAATACACGTAGAGGTTCACCAATAAACCATTTGTTGGCGATATCATCCTCTTCTTTACCTTCTTTATTTTTACCCCGTAGTTTGATAATCTTATCGCGGTTCAAAGAAAAGTTGAAACCGGTAGTCCATCTGAAATCTTTCGTTTCGACATTTACACTGCTCAAAGAGATTTCGATTCCTTTGTTGCGAACCTGACCGATATTATCCATAATCGAACGATAACCATTCATGATAGGCACTGTACGACTCATCAATAGGTCAACTGTATTGGCTACATACACATCCACATTACCGGCAAGGCGTCCGTTGAAAATACTGAAATCGACTCCGGCGTTGAACGTGCGTGTCGTTTCCCATTTCAGGTTCGGGTTACCTACGCCGTTTGATGGAATATAGGTTCCGTTTACTACGCTGCCATCTCCCCAAGTATATTTTTGAAGACTCAGACGATTCAATGTTTGGTACGGACTGATTGCCTGATTACCATTCGAACCGTAAGACGCTCTTATTTTGAGCATATCGACCCAGCTTGCCTGGAAAAATTCTTCAGAAGAAAGATTCCATCCTAATGCGGCTGAAGGGAAAAACGCATATTTATTGTTCGCACCGAAAGCGGAATAACCGTCTGAACGACCGGTCAGTGTCAACATATATTTATTGGCATACGAATAATTAATACGTCCCATATACGAAAGCAAGGCTGTTTCTCTCAATGTGGAAGTAACCACCTGGTTCTTTTCTCCACTATTCATATTGTGGTAGCTTCCCTCGTCGTTGACAAATACTTCCGCAGCTTGCTTTGATTCTTTTTGAGTTGTTTCCTGCATACTGAACAGGGCCGTTGCATCGATTTTATGTTTGCCGAATGTATTGGTATATTTCAATACATTTTCCCAGGTATAATCATTGTAATGAATATTTTGGATGGCCGCTCTACCTTCTTTTTGTTTACCCACAAGCGTATTGCGTCCATAATACACGGAGCTGTTTGTATTGCGGTAGTTATAACCGAAATTGGTACGGAAAGACAAACCTTTGACAGGGAGAAGGATGTCAGCAAAAGCCGAGATAAAGACATTGCGACGGGTTTTGTCATTATCCGCGTTTACATTAGCCATCGGATTGGAAAACAATGTCTGGTCCATCGGGTAATCCACATAATTGCCCATTTCGTCTTTATAAATACCATAAGGACTCATTTTAAGAGCCGATTCAATACCTGGAGAGGTCCCGGTTTCATCGGAAGGATTTCTGCCGTCTTCGGTTTGTTGGGTTGCCATTGTTCCCATGCCAACGGTTAACCATTGGTTCAATATTTGGGTGATGTTCAGGGTGATATTGGTACGTTGCAACCCCGTATGTTCCAGTACCCCTTCTTCCGAGAGGTGAGAGATTGAACTCATATAGGTGGTGTTATCCGTACCTCCGGAAATACTAACCTGGTGACTGTGGGTTAAAGCGGTACGGAAGATAACATCCTGCCAGTCGATTTCATTACCTGTCAGGTAATTATCCCGTTCGCTTGGGTTTAAAATCGTTAGCGGATCCAGTTGATTGCCTGTATATCCATATTTAGCTGCATGATAATCTTGAATATACTGCACATAGTCTGTGCCTTTACGCATATTCAGACGACGTTCAGGTTCTTGCATACCGATTTTTCCATTATAAGTTACCATAGCAGTCCCTTTTTTCCCTTTTTTACTCTGGATAAGGATAACTCCGTTTGAACCCCGTGAACCATAAATAGCCGCGGCTGAGGCATCTTTTAATACACTTAACGACTGAATGACGTTCGGGTCGATATCTCCCAATGAACCATTGTAAGGAATACCATCCAACACAATTAAAGGAGAGTTGTTTGCAGAAAGTGAATTTTCTCCACGTATACGGATGGTTTGGTCGTCACCCGGTGCGGCCGTAGTGGATGTGATATTCAATCCGGCTACCTGGCCTGCCAGTTTATCCATCAGGTTGTTAGTGGATACCAGTTCCAGTTTATCTGCTGCAACTGAGCTTATACCACCGGTTAAGTCCGATTTGCGTTGGGTACCATAACCGATAACCACTACATCTTCCAGACCCACAGCATCTTCTTCCAATACAATATTATAAGTACGTTCTGTCCCAACTTTAAACACCTTGGTTGTATAACCAATATAAGAAACGCTTACAGTGGCATTGGGAGCTACTTCGAGGTTATACTTACCGTCCAAATCAGTAATAGCTCCCATAGTGGTTCCTGTGACATAAACGTTCGCCCCGATAATGGGTTCTTTATCCGTAGCAGAAGTAACAATGCCGGAAATAGAAACATTTTGTGCCCATCCGTTTAATGAAATAAAAGAAAGGAGTAGAATTAAGGTTGAAAGAAATCGTTTCTTTCTGATTACTACCGTTTGGTTAGGAGGTAGTAACTCTGGATTTAGTTTGTTCATGCTCTTTAAATTTAGTGTTAAACAAAGTATACGAGTTATTCGTTTTTTTGCAAATGAATGGATATTTGAGACTGCCTACGCGTACATTTGTCCCATAAAAGAGCATAATTATCTCAATTGATAAAAAAAAGAAGAGCAGGATTGTCTTCTCCCAACTTTTGTGAGCTCATTTCACTTCACTTGCTTTATAAATCCCTATTCAAAGTAAATGTCAGATGTTCGTAAGTCGAAAGAATGGAGAAAACAGAAATTTTGCAAAATCAAAGGGCTATACTCTTCTTTCCTTCTCATTCACTTTATCGAAAAGTGTGAAAAACATATCCACAATAACCCATCCTCCCAAAAACAACAAAGGCTGTAACTCCTTAGAATTACAGCCTTTTATGATAAGATAAAACTCTTTCTTATTTGCTTGCCTGCTCAATAGCAACCGCCACAGCCACAGTAGCACCTACCATCGGATTGTTACCCATTCCCAGGAATCCCATCATTTCTACGTGTGCAGGAACAGAGGAAGAACCAGCGAACTGAGCGTCACCGTGCATACGACCCATCGTGTCGGTCATACCATAGGAAGCCGGACCGGCAGCCATGTTGTCGGGGTGAAGGGTACGGCCTGTACCGCCACCGGAAGCTACGGAGAAATATTTACGACCGTTTTCGATACATTCTTTTTTGTATGTACCGGCAACAGGGTGCTGGAAGCGGGTAGGGTTGGTTGAGTTTCCTGTGATAGAAACGTCTACACCTTCTTTACGCATGATAGCAACACCTTCCCGTACATCGTCGGCACCGTAACATTTTACTTTGGCGCGAAGACCGTCCGAATAGGCTTTTTCTTTGATGACGTTTACTGCTCCTGTTTCGTAGTCAAACTGTGTTTGAACGTATGTAAACCCGTTGATACGAGAGATGATCATCGCAGCGTCTTTGCCTAAACCGTTCAGGATAACGCGAAGAGGTTCTTTACGTACCTTATTGGCCATTTCAGCAATCTTGATTGCTCCTTCAGCAGCAGCGAATGATTCGTGACCGGCAAGGAAAGCGAAACATTTGGTTTCTTCGCGCAACAGACGGGCAGCCAGGTTACCGTGACCGATACCTACTTTGCGGTCGTCGGCTACCGAACCATTGATACAGAATGACTGCAGGCCGATACCGATAGCTTCGGCTGCTTCGGCTGCATTGGTACATCCTTTTTTGATAGCGATGGCAGCACCTACCACATAGGCCCAACATGCGTTTTCGAAACAGATCGGTTGGGTTTCCTTACACATTGTATAAGGGTCGATACCTTTGGCATCGCAGATTGCTTTGGCGTCTTCGATGCTGTTGATACCATATTCTTTAAGAACCGCGTTGATATTATCGATACGACGGTCGTAACTTTCAAATAAAGCCATATTATTTTTTCTTTTTAAAATTCTTATAAACCAGGAATAAAGAGAAGAGAAGATTTAAAATAAGTACGCCGCCACAACATGCTACATAAAAGGCCATCCACGGTTTTTCCTGGGTCCACATAAAGTAGAGGACCGCAGTCGCGAGGGCTATCAGAAGGATGAGTACCGTAATGACGGTCATAAATATTTTTCTTCTATTCATGTCGAGGATCGATATATTTTGCTGCGTCTTTGAAACGACCATATGAACCTTTTGCTTTTTCCAAAGCTTCGTTCGCGTCTGTTCCTTTTTTTACCATATCCATGAATTTACCCATGTGAATAAATTCATATCCGATAACTTCGTCGTCGGCATCTACTGCCATGCGAGTACAATACCCTTCTGCCATTTCGAGGTAACGAGGTCCTTTGGCTAATGTACCGAACATGGTACCTACCTGGCTGCGCAAGCCTTTACCTAAGTCTTCCAGACCGGCTCCGATAGGCAGACCGCCTTCCGAGAAAGCCGATTGGGTACGACCGTAAACGATCTGTAAAAACAGTTCGCGCATGGCTGTGTTGATGGCATCACAAACGAGGTCGGTATTCAACGCTTCCAACAATGTTTTTCCTGGAAGAATTTCAGAACACATCGCTGCCGAGTGAGTCATTCCTGAGCAACCGATGGTTTCGATAAGTGCTTCCTGAATAATACCTTCTTTTACATTTAATGTAAGCTTACATGCACCCTGTTGGGGAGCACACCAGCCCACACCGTGAGTCAAACCTGAGATGTCAGTGATTTGGGTGGCTCTGACCCACTTTCCTTCTTCAGGAATCGGAGCATTCGGGTGATTCGCTCCTTTTTTTACAACACACATGTGTTGAACTTCATGTGAATAAATCATAATTGCTAATTTATTATTTAAGAATGATAATAATACATTTTCTACTCCTTTTGCATAAGACCATGCAAAGATAGAAGAATTAATTCATGTCTGCAATAATAGAATTTATTGTTTTGAGATAGTTTGGGGTTAAATTGCGTGACTAAACAAATTGCCGATAATCGTCGGCACAATTGCCGATATATATCAGCAAAATTGCCGACGATTGTCAGCAATTTTGCTGACGATTATCGGCAATTTTATTAGGGGGGAAGTGTATATTGTCCTTTATGAGTTTGTTTGCCAATGTTTCTTTAGTCTGTCCATGGCTTCGAGGGTGGCGGCTTTTTGTCCAAAGGCGGTCAGGCGGATAAAACCTTCTCCGTTTTCGCCGAATCCGACTCCGGGTGTTGTTATTATTTCTACCTCTTTTAACATCTTATCAAAGAAATGCCAGGAGGATACGTTTTCCGGTGTTTTAGCCCATATATAGGGGGCATTTACTCCTCCGTAGACCGTCAAACCGAGTTCTTCGAGCGTTTTTTTAATGATATGTGCATTTTCCATATAATAATGGATCGTTTCTTTTATTTGTTTTTGCCCTTCCGGGGAATAAACCGCTTCGGCTCCCCGCTGGGCAATATATGCCGTACCATTGAATTTGGTCGATTGCCGGCGGCTCCATAATTTATTGAGTGAATACATTTTACCATTTCTATCATACCCTTTCAATTCTTTGGGCACAACAGTGTATCCGCAGCGTACTCCCGTAAATCCGGCAGTTTTTGAAAAACTTCTGAATTCAATAGCCACCTCTTTGGCTCCTTCTATTTCGTAAATGCTGTGGGGGATATTTTTCTCTGTGATGAAAGCTTCATAAGCGGCGTCGAACAGGATCAATGACTTTTTCTTCCGTGCATAGTCCACCCAGGTTTTCAGTTGTTCTTTCGTCAGTGTGGTTCCGGTCGGGTTGTTCGGATAACAAAGGTAGATCATATCCACTTTGCCGACAGGGATTTCTGGTATGAATCCATTCGTATGAGTAGCCGGAAGATAAGATATCTTACGCCCAGCCATCTTGTTGGTGTCCATATAAACCGGATAAACCGGGTTGGTGATTGCTACCGTATTTTCCATACCCAATATATCCCCGATATTTCCGGTATCACTTTTGGCTCCGTCATTGATAAAAACTTCGTCGGCATCCAACGGAATGCCACGTGTGTTGAAATCATTTTTAATAATAGCCTCAATTAAAAAAGGATAACCCTTGTCGGGAGCATATCCATAGATTGTAGAAATATCCGCCATCTCATCGACAGCTTTATGCATTGCTTGTATTACCGCCGGAGCCAGGGGGCAGGTTATATCGCCAATGCCTAGACTGATTAGGGAGGCTTCCGGGTGTTCGCTTTTGTACAATGCGACTCTTTGGGCTATTTCAGAAAAGAGATAACTGTTTGATAAGGTGTTGAAGTATTCGTTTATAAGTACCATCTGTTAATTAATTAAGAAAAATGTGTATAAAGTTCCCCTTCGAATGTGGTTACAGCTTCACCGGTCATATATACCCGGTTGTTTTGCCTGTTCCATTCAATCTGCAATTCGCCACCCGGAAGTACGATGCTGGCTTTTCGCTCCAGGCGACCGGTAAAGACTCCGGCTACCAATACGGCACAGGCACCGGTTCCACAGGCTTGCGTTTCGCCCGTTCCACGTTCCCAAACCCGTACGTTTGCCTTTTGAGGAGATAAGATCTCTACAAACTCGACATTCGTACGTTCGGGGAACATCTTGGATAACTCAATCTTTTTACCTATATATATTAAATCGAAACGATCTATTTCATTACTGAAAATAACTGCATGAGGGTTTCCCATGGATACGCATGTTATTTCAAATTGTTCCGGACCGAAGTCTACTTTTTGCTGAATCACAGTGGGAGTGGTTGCCAGAACGGGGATTTTCTCTGCCTCCAGGATAGGTTCTCCCATATCTACGGATACCTGTCTGACTTTTCCGTTTTCGGGATATAATTGCAGGTATCTGATGCCCGCTTGGGTTTCGAGTGAGAGTGTTGTCTTGGAGGTCAATCCTTTGTCGAAAACATATTTTCCAACACAGCGGGAAGCATTTCCACACATTTGTGCTTCCGAACCGTCAGGGTTAAACATGCGCATACGAAAATCAGCCACATCGGAAGGCATGATTAAAACCAAGCCATCGGAACCAATTCCTTTATGACGGTCGCTGATACGAATAGCTAATTCTCCCGGATTGTCTATGGGGGTGTCGAAACAATTCATGTAAACATAATCGTTGCCGATACCATGCATTTTTGTGAATATCATTTTTCTTTTGTTTTGATTGATTTTGCGACAAAAAGAAATAAATACATTGCAAAAATGAGCGAAATATTTTTCTGCGGCAAGTGTTTTTGACTCAAGGATTGTTTCTAGAAGGCGTATGTGTGAAAGTATAACTAAAACGACTGTATTAGGATTGTTTTGTAAGTATTTTACTTTAATATTAATGAATTTGTAGTAATTGTAAGGTGTGGATGAATTAAAAAGGAGGAAGATCTTATGGGGCGTGTTCTCTTGGGTGTATTTGCTTGGTTGGGAAATAAAAAAACGGAGGCACTCATGCTGGGTGCCTCCGTTTGCGTATAAAAGTAAGATCTTTTTTATTTCAGTAGTTCGGCCAGTTTAGCTTCCAGCTTTTCTCCCCGAAGACTTTTGGCAACGATGGTTCCGTCTTTGTCGACCAATACGGTATGGGGGATACTGTTCACGCCATACAAAGCAGCTCCTGCGTTTTTCCAGTATTGGAGGTCGGAGAGTTGCGGCCAGGTCATATGCAGGTCTTCCAATCCTTTTTTCCAGGCATCTTCGGCGCGATCCAAAGATATTCCGACGATTTCGAAGTCTTTTCCTTTGTATTCTTTATACAAACCTACCAGGTGAGGCATATCTGCCCGGCAGGGAGGACACCAGGAAGCCCAAAAGTCGATAAGTACGACCTTGCCATTTCCTACATATTCCGACAGTTTATGCATTTTTCCGTCCAAGCCTGCCATTTCAAAGTCGGTAAACTTTTTACCGATGGCTACTTTCTCCAATATTTCCAAGTGCTCGATCATTTTATCAATGCCGGGAACCGATTTGAAAGCCTCGCTGGCTTTGGCAACGATTTCTCTTCTTTCATTTTCTTCCAGGGAGTAGCGGAAATCGGAAAATAGTTTAGCTGCTATTTGTTTGTCCGCATGGGTATACAGGAATTCTTTGATTTTGGCGTTGGTAGCCTCTTCCATTTCTTCGTACCGTTTTTCCGCAGCGGCAACAATTTCTTTGTTCTCCGAGCGGGCATCTTCGAAAATTTGTTTTGAGTCGGCACGGAGTTGTTTTAATGCTGTTTGCAATGCATAATACGCATCGTTTTCAGGATTTCCTTTTACGGAAGGGGTCTCTGATAATTCAACAGATAGTTTACTGTTGTCCAAAGTCAGAAGAGCAGTGTAAGGAGCCACCTCTCCTGTACCGACACGTTGCTTTTCAACAACACCTTCGGCAAAGCGAATCGTGTAAAGCTGCGGCACGTCTTGTACTCCGGAAAAGGCAAAAGAGCCGTTTTCTACCAATATACTATCCGTAGGGACAGCGTCGGGGCCGTAGGGATAGAGGTAAACATAATTTCCGTTTAAGTTGGTGTCTGATACTGTACCGGTGATTTTATATTCCGGTTGTTGGCTACATGCCGTTACCAATAAGGCAAATGCAGCGAATGCAAAAAACTTTTTCATAAACTTTTATTCTCTTTTGGTGAAATATATGCGAAGGTATGGTATTCCCTTCGTATTTAGGTTATTTTGACGGAAGAAAATGAAACAGGATAGACAGATAACACCGAAAAGTGATGAAAAGAGAGGCTTCAGGAGTGTTCGCAGAGGAATCGTATTAAAAAATGTATAAAACATCGCTTTTTTTTCATGACTTCCGATTAAATCGTACTTTTGTATTGTTATTTACTATAAACCTGTATGGATACTGAAAAGAAAGAGAATAAAGAAATAAATAAACTTTCCCTGTTGATTGTGGCTATTGTTGTCCTGTTATTGATAATAGGTGGTGCGGCTTATTATATTTTCCAACAGAAAAGACAGATGGAAGACATCATGCAGGGGTATGAGTTGGATAAGGAGATGTTATCTGATGAATACAATGAACTGTCGATTCAATATGAAGGTTTCCGGTTTCAGGTGAATAATGATTCCCTGGTGGCTCAGTTGACAACCGAGCAGGCGAAGGTACAACGTTTGCAGGAAGAATTGCGCACTGTTAAGGCTACGGATACCCGTCGTATCAATGAGTTAAAGAAAGAATTGGAGACCTTGCGTAAGATTATGCGTAATTATGTGATTCAGATCGATTCTTTAAACCGGGAGAATGAATTATTGAAAGAAGAAAACAAACAAGTGGTTACCCGTTACCGCCAGGCTACCTCACAGGCGGCAAACCTGCAAAAAGAAAAAGAAAAATTATCGGAACGGGTGACTTTGGCCAGCCGTCTGGATGCTACCGGTATCACTGTTAATCCGGTGAATAAACGGGGCAAAACGGTGAAGAAGATCAAACAGATGGAACAATTTGTGGTTTCATTCAAAATATCCAAAAACATCACGGCACCCGTTGGGGAGAAGACTGTATATATCCGTATTATGAAACCCGATGACGATGTTCTGATCAAGAGCCGCGTCAATGTATTCTCTTTTGAAGGCAGTGAAATAAACTATTCCATGAAACGAATCATAGAATATGATGGGGAAGAGGTACCTGTTACCCTTTACTGGGATATTGAAGAATTCCTTTCTCCCGGGACGTACAGGGTAGATATATTTGCCGACGGGAATCATATAGGACGAACTACATTTAATCTGGATAGTTAAAGAAAACCTCTATGCGTGTTGTGGATCCTCTTTTTGTGCAGTTGTTGGCTGATATGCCTGAAGCACTTGTGCAGGATGACGCTTTCTTGCACGATTTGCATGCGTATGCCGATGTGGTTACCGTAAAAAAAGGGGAGTATCTGCTCCATACCGGAGAACTTTGTCAAAATGCTTATTTTATAAATAAAGGCGTTTATATCAATCAATTTATAAATGAAAAAGGAGAAGAGATTATTGTGGGATTTTCTTCCGATAGCTTTTGTCCTTTTCTTTCGGCCATCAGTTATATAACGGAGGTTCCTTCCGAATTTGAGATAAAAGCCCTAGAAGAGGGGGAACTGATACGTTTCTCACGTATTCATTTGGAAAAACTATCCCAAAAATATCCATTGTTTACTCATTATTATCAACAGGCGTTGATGGCAATTATCACAAAATTATATACGATCTCCGCTCTTCGCCAATCTTGTACGGCAGAGGAGTTTATGACTTATTTGTATACCAACCATATCACATTAATAAACCGGGCTCCGGATAAATGCATTGCCCGTTTTATGGGAATCAGTACCTCCTGGTATTGTAAGTTAAAAAAGCGCATCCTTAATTGAATTAGTTCAACTTTTAATTCGTTTTAATCCTATACTTTTGCAACGGATATTCATCTATTTGTTGCAGGAGAAATGCATCATGCTGTGATTTTTGAACAATCTTTTATGAGGGAGTGTTTGATTGAAACAGAGGGTTAAAAAACAGGAAAAAAAACATACAGATGAAACATATAATTGTTTTAATTGCGATAGGTTGGGGATGGGCAGGAGGAATGGCGGCTCAGCAGACATTGAGTCTGGAAGAATGTCGTCAACTAGCTATCCGGAATAATAAGGAACTGCAAATATCCAAGGAAAAGGTGAAGATGGCCGGTTACGAAAGAAAGGCGGCGATGACAAAGTATTTTCCGCAGGTATCGGCCATGGGAGGGTATTTATGGAATCAAAAGGATATCAACCTGTTTGATTTCAGTCAGCTTGGTGCAGCGGGGGCTCTTGTACCGCAAGGTGTTAAGGATGCATTGCATTTGGATATTCAACATATATGGTTGGGAGATATATCATTGGTACAACCCGTATTTATGGGAGGGAAGATCATTTCTTATAATCAGATTACAGAATATGCCCGTCAGATAGCCGAATCAATGAATGACCTGCAATTGCAACATATTATTTATCAAACGGATGAGACCTACTGGCAGGTGATATCCTTGATTCATAAAAAGAAACTGGCCGACTCGTATGTAGACTTATTACGTAAAATGAATAAGGATGTACAGGCGATGATAGAAGAAGGGGTGGCGACAGAGGCTGAAGGTCTTTCGGTTCGTGTTAAGCTCAATGAGGCAGAAATGACACAGACAAAGGTGGACAACGGCTTGGCGCTTTCCCGTATGTTGCTTGCCCAGATCTGCGGATTACCCATAGAGCAGCCTTTGCGGTTGGCGGATGAATCCATAGAGAACTTCCCGGTACAGGTGAATCCGGTGCCAACAGATATTAATGAGGCATTTGAAAACAGGGAGGAACTGAAAAGTCTGGAGTTATTAACCCGCATTTATGAAAGAAAAGAAAGGATTGTTTGGGCGGATATGTTACCCAATGTATCCCTGATGGCCAATTATTTAGTGACAAATCCCAATGCACATAACGGTTTTAAAAATGATTTTTCCGGCATGTTTAATGTGGGAGTAGTTCTGAAGGTTCCTCTTACCGGATGGTGGGAAGGCAGTTATAAACGAAATTCGGCACGTGCAGAGACGCATATACAGCGGTTAGAGTTGGAAAACACCCGGGAGAAGATCCTATTGGAAGTGAATCAATCGGTCTATAAGGTGAATGAAGCCGGGAAGAAATTAACGGCATCGACCCGCCATATGGAGATGGCAGAGGAGAATTTACGTCATGCCAACGATGGTTTCGAGGAAGGTGTTATACCGGCATTGAACCTGATGGAAGCACAAACAGCATGGGTGCAAGCACGTTCTCAACTGATTGATGCCCAGATAGAAATGAAACTGACGGATGTCTACCTGACAAAGGCGTTAGGCAAATGGAAGGTGAAGGGGGAATGAAGAGGGAAAAAATGAAAAATGAGGAGAAGAATAAATAAGAATACAGATATGGACGAAAAAAAGAAATTTACAATCAGCAATATGATGCTTGCTTTTATCACGGTATTGGTGGTGATAGGAGGGGTGGCATTGGCCGGATTCTTTTTGTTGACACCTCCGGATGATTTCCTTATGGGGCAGGCGGAAGCGACTCAAGTACGTATATCCAGCAAGGTCCCCGGGCGGGTGGATACTTATTATGCAAAAGAAGGAGATAAGGTGAAGGCTGGCGACACCTTGGTATTTCTCAGTACACCGGATGTGAGAGCCAAACTGCAACAGGCGGAAGCAGCCCGTTCAGCCGCGGAAGCACAACGAATGAAAGCAATCAAAGGAGCCCGTGCCCAAGAGATAACGGGTGTTTATGAATTGTGGCAGAAAGCGGTTGCCGGCTTGGATATTGCCCAGAAGTCCTATGAACGGGTACAAAACCTATATAATAAAGGGGTTATGTCTGCACAGAAACGAGATGAGGCAGAGGCTAATTATCATGCGATGGTGGCTACTGAAAAAGCTGCCCGTTCTCAGTATGATATGGCTCGGGAAGGGGCTCGCCAGGAAGATAAAATGGCAGCTGCCGCTTTGGTTCAACAAGCAGGTGGTGCTGTAGCAGAGGTTGAGTCTTATATAGATGAGGGTACTTTATTTTCACCCATTAACGGGGAGATTACCGAACGTTTCCCGCAAATAGGGGAGTTGGTAGGTACGGGGGCACCTATAATGAATGTGGTTGATCTGAATGATATGTGGGTCACTTTCAGTGTGCAAGAAGAATTATTGAAGAATATCCGAATCGGATCGGAACTGAATGCTTTTATTCCGGCATTGGGAGATAAAGCCATAAAATTAAAAGTCTATTATATGAAAGATATGGGGTCGTATGCTGCATGGAAAGCAACGAAAACAACCGGACAATATGACTCAAAGACTTTTGAAGTACGTGCACGTCCTTGTGACCGGATCGAAGGACTACGCCCCGGTATGTCTGTTATCATGAAGAAAAAAGGAACAGAAATCTTATGACAATTAGGCAGGGCATAAAGAATATCCGCGTAGTTGTCAAACGTGAGATGAAGCGATTGGTTTCCCATCCGCTTTATTTCTTCTGTATGTTGATAGCTCCGGTTTTTAGTGTTGTCTTCTTTCTTACGTTGATGCAAGAGGGCTTACCTACGAATATGCCTGTGGCGGTAGTCGATTTGGATAATACAGCAACCTCCCGCAACCTGATCCGCCAGTTGGATGCCTTTGAACAGACAGCCGTAGCCTTTCAAACAACCTCTTTTACGGAAGCTCGGCAGGAGGTTCAGAAAGGGAATGTATATGGTATATTTTATATCCCTTCGGGTTTTTCGGTGGAAGCTTCTACCGGAAAACAACCTCAATTGTCTTTTTATACCAATGCTTCTTATCTGATAGCCGCTTCTTTGTTGTTTCGGGATATGAAAACAATGTCTGTATTGGCTGGTGCTGCGGTCGGATTACAGACGGGTACAGCCAAGGGATATACAAAAGAACAGATCATGGGGCAATTGCAACCGATCGTTGTCGATACGCACGCGATAGGAAACCCTTGGTTGAATTATTCGATTTATCTGAATAATATTATGCCATTAGGTGTTTTGCAATTGTTGATCTTCCTGATAACGGTGTTTAGTATAGGAACGGAAATAAAATATGCGACCTCTCGTAAATGGTTGCAGAGCGGAGAGCATTCACTGCTTGTTGCATTGATAGGAAAGCTTTTGCCTCATACGATTATTTTTACGATGGTTGGTTTTTTGATAGCGGCCATCTTGTATGGATTCAATTCATTCCCGTTGCATAACGGATGGCTCCCAATGTTGGTTGCTTTGTTCTTGTTGGTGATAGCTTCCCAGGCGATGGGGGTTTTTATGATAGGTGTATTGCCGACTCTTCGTTTAGGTTTAAGTTTTGCCAGCTTGTTTGGTATGTTGGCTTTCTCCTTTGTCGGTTTGTCGTATCCGGTATTGGATATGTATCCACCTATACAGGCTTTAGCAACTCTTTTTCCCCTGCGCCATTATTTTCTGATCTATGTGGATCAGGCATTGAACGGGCGTGACTTGATTTATTCCTGGTCGGAATATGTCTGGTTATTGGGTTTCCTTATCCTCCCCTTATTCATTGGTAAGAACCTGCAAAAGGCATTGTTGTCATTCAGGTATATGCCTTAAAAACAGAGAAAATGAAAAGAGAACATCGTCTACATTATATCATAAAAGAGGGTATTCTGGATACATTTCATGTCTGGAAGGAAGAGTTGAAGAATGTATTCAAGGATAATGGGGTCATGATTTTCTTTTTCCTCGTACCGCTGGTTTATCCTGTTTTATATACCGTTATCTACAATAAAGAGGTTGTACACAAAGCCAAAATGGTTGTTGTTGATCCATGTGATACGTACCTGAGCCGTGAGTTTATCCGTCGTGTGAATGCTACAGCGGATGTGCAGGTGGTAGGGGTGGTTGCTGATATGGAGGTGGCCAAACAAATGGTGGATAAGAAAGAAGCGTATGGCATTTTACTTTTCCCCTCAGACTTCAGCAAAGATATGCATGAAGGTCGCCAGGCAACGGTCTCTTTGTATAGTGATATGAGTTCGCTTTTATTTTATAAAGCTTTTCTTTTGTCGGCAACGGAGGTATCGCTGAACCTGGGAAAAGAATGGAATGCGTGTAACCGTCCGGCGTCGACAGAGCAGTTGCAGCAGATTACTGTAAACCCTATTCCGTATGAGTCTGTAACTCTGTTTAATACGCAGAATGGCTTCGCCAGCTTTCTTTTACCGGCTATCTTGGTATTAGTCATACAGCAGACCTTGGTTCTGGGGATTGGTATGTTAGGAGGAACCACCCGGGAGAGAAATCGTTTCCGAAGCCTGGTGCCGATGGATAGACATTATGAAGGTACCTTGCGTGTGGTTTTGGGAAAGGCGTTGGCTTATATCGTATTGTATGTGCCTGTTTGTTTTTGGGCCTTGGCTGTTGTACCCCGTCTTTTCACTTTGCCGCAGGTGGGTTTTCCCACTACAGTGGTTTTGTTTGTCTTGCCTTATTTGTTTGCTTGTATTTTCTTTTCCATGACTTTGTCCGGTTTCATGACCTCGCGTGAATCGCCTATGTTGGTATTTGTTTTTACCTCCGTTGTGTTTTTGTTTCTCTCAGGGGTGTCCTGGCCCAAGGAGGCTATTCCTCCTTTCTGGAATGCCTTTGCTTATTTGATTCCTTCTACGCCAGGTATACAAGGGTTTATCCGGATAAATACCTCTGGAGCAACTCTGCACGAGGTTGCTCATGCGTATCGGACATTATGGATACAGGCAGGAGTATACTTTATCACAGCTTGTCTGGTTTACCGCTACCAGCTTATACGCAACCGACGTATCATAGAAAAGAAATACCACTCCCTGAAGTGGGCGCGTGAGGGACGAAAAACCGTATAGATTTTAATTTAAGATAACTTTTCTATCTCTTTTAACCAAAGTGTAGCAGTCGCATCACTGGGCATGCGCCAATCCCCCCGGGGAGAGAGGCTGATGCTTCCTACTTTCGGACCATCCGGCAGGCAGTTTCTTTTGAATTGTTGTTGGAAGAAACGGCGGAAAAATGTATGCAGCCAGGTAAGGATCACTTCTTTCTCGTATATTCCTTGAAAGGCGAGCTGTGCCAGGTAATAAATTTTAGAAGGGGAAGAACCGAAGCGCATAAAATGATAGAGAAAAAAGTCATGTAGTTCGTAAGGTCCCACCAGGTCTTCTGTTTTTTGTTTTATATCACCGTTTTCATCTGCCGGGATAAGTTCCGGACTGATCGGAGTCTCTATGATATCCTGCAACGTTTTGTGGGATGTCTCGTCCACTTTGTATTGGGCAATCCACCCCACCAGGTATTTTACCAATGTTTTGGGAATGCTGCTGTTTACCCCATACATCGACATATGGTCACCGTTGTAAGTCGCCCATCCCAATGCCAGTTCAGAGATATCACCGGTTCCGATAACCAGGGCGTTTTCCTGATTGGCAATATCCATAAGAAGTTGCGTTCGTTCACGAGCCTGGCTGTTTTCATAGGTGATGTCATGTTTGTTTATATCATGATCGATATCCTTAAAGTGTTGTATGCAGGCTTCTTTAATGGAAATCTCCCGGAAGCTTACCCCCAGGGAATGAATCAGATCGACTGCGTTGGTGTATGTCCGGTTTGTCGTGCCAAATCCCGGCATAGTGATCCCGATTATCAGTTTACGTGGAATCTTTAATAGGTCAAAGGTCATGACTGTCACTAACAATGCCAGTGTGGAATCCAATCCTCCGGATATACCGATTACGGCTTTCTGTATTTTTGTATGCGTCAGACGTTGGGCAAGGCCTGCCACCTGTATCTGGAAGATCTCTTCACAGCGGTTGTTTAATGCATCACCGGAAGGAAGGAAGGGATGGCGGTTGACCGGGCGTGTCAGTATAAACCCGGAAGAACTTTCTGTTGATTCAAAAGCGACTTGCCTTGTTTTTTCCGGAAGCAGGAAACCGCCTTTCATGAAACTACTGTTTACCTCCCTGTCGTGTTGCAGGTTATCAATATCTATTTCACTAATGATAAGTTGTTCCTCTGTGGAGAAGCGTTCGGCTTCCTGTATTATCGTTCCGTTTTCCGCAATAAGTGAGCTGCCGGCAAAAACCAAATCGGTAGTGGATTCTCCAAAGCCGGAAGCTGCATATACATAACCGGCGATACAACGTGCGGATTGTTGACAAACTAATTGTCTCCGATATGCATGTTTGCCTGTCAATTCATTGCTGGCGGATAGATTGACAATAATATTAGCTCCTAGCATAGCTAACAGAGAACTGGGAGGAACAGGCATCCAGAGGTCTTCACATATCTCCACTCCAATATGCACTTTGCCTGCAGAGAAAAGCAAGGAACTATTTAATGGGTAGTCCGTTTCACCTATCCGGACCTTGTCATTCCGTAGTTCGAGTGAAGAGGTAAACCAACGTTGTTCCTGAAATTCTTTATAATTTGGTACATAGGTCTTGGCAACAACTCCCCGTATTTTTCCTTTCTGAAATCCGATGGCGGCATTGATCAGGCGATTCTCTGTCGCCAAAGGCATCCCGACAAAAGTCAGTATATCCAGGTCTTTGGTTTGTTCAATTAAGTTGAGTACGGCTTTTTCCGCTTCCTGCAATAAGCTCTGTTGCATAAATAGATCCATGCAGGTGTAGGCTGTTACCGATAATTCGGGAAATGCGATTACTTCTACCCCTTTTTGAGAGGCCTGACGCATAAGTTTTTCGATTTGTTGAATATTATAACTACAATCTGCCACACGTACTAAAGGTGTAGCAGCAGCGACTTTAATAAATCCGTATTTCATACTTTATACTATGTATTGGGTTTCAAAGATAGATATTTTTTATTAATAGATTGATTCCTGTCAATGAATAGAAAATGAGAATATGAAAAAGGAATATATATAAAATTAGAAATAAAATAGTGAAATAGTAATAGAATACTTAAAATAGTTGCGTATATTTGCAAATGCTTAAACCATAAGAAGTAAGAAGTTGGCTATGGGAAGCTAATCTAAAGAAACGAAAGTGTTAAGCAATAGGTAGGTGTGATTGTTTATTATATCATGAAAATAATAATGCTTAATCTGTTAGCTCTTTTGGGGGTAAGTGATTTGTAATGAAAAGAAAAGCGCTTTTTTAACCGTCTGTGATCTTCGTGTGTGATGATCTGTAACAAAAGAAGTGCCGTAGGTTTGATAATACAAAAAGAAAGTAAGTTTTTATGGGAAGTTTGTTGTACGCTAGTGAACATCTATCTTGTTTTAATTATAGTATAGGTGAAAGTTCCAGGGTTAATTGTGTGGTTTATCCAAAAGGCCACCAATGGGAAGGGGTACTGAATGAATGTGATATTATTTTTATATTAGAAGGAAGTTTACACCTTACATACGACCGCTTTACGGATCGACATATTCCAACCAAAAAGATATTCTTACTCCCTCCAGGTTGTCATTTTAATGCGTATACAGAAGAAGGTGTTACTTGCTTGGTATACCGCATCCAGGATTCCTTTCGTTTTTGTGATCATTTTTCCATAGAAAATCTACAGAAAGAAAAAATTGAATACGATGTGGATGAAGATCTATTGGATATTAATGAAGAAATGGAGTTGTATCTCTCCTTTTTCATGGAAAATCTGGATAACGGTCTTCGTTGTGTACATTACTTAGAATTAAAAACCAAAGAATTATTTTTCCTTTTCCGCACCTATTATTCCAAAGAATTATTAGCAGCCTTTTGTCATCCTCTGATCAGTATGGACGCTTCTTTCTCGGAGTTTGTATTTAAAAATTACAAAAGTGTAAAGACGGTGAACGAGTTTGCCGCTTTGGCATCCTACAGTACTTCCGGATTTGAGAAGAAGTTTAAACAAGTATTTGGACTATCTGCCTATCAATGGATGAAGCAAAAGAAAAATCAACAACTTTACCATGAGCTTAATGCAACAGATAAACCGATCAAACTTATAGCAGAAGAACAAGGATTCCCTTCTCTTCCGCAATTTAATGATTATTGCAAGAAGCATTTTGGATTTCCTCCCGGAAAGATACGAAAGATGAACCGAGCAACCTGAGGACAGGTAGTTCCGACGTTATCGGGAAGCATCCAGAGGGAATAGTATGTCCGCTTAAAACCAGTCTTTCTTTTTCATATACAACCAGGTCCCCAAACCAACAACGATCATAACAGACCAGGCGAAGAGATATCCATAAGACCAATTCAATTCAGGCATAGAGGTAAAGTTCATTCCCCACAATCCGGCCAGGAAAGTGAGGGGGATGAATAGCGTAGATACAATTGTCAGGCGTTTCATAATGGCATTCATACGAAGGTCGTTGTTGGATATGTACAGGTCGACCAGGGCAGAGATAATCTCCCGGCAACTTTCGGTCGTTTGTACCACATACTGAAGTTGATCGGATATATCGGTATAAATAGGAATAAGATCCGGTGTTATGAAGCCGCTTTGTGTACGTAATATTTTCGGAAATTGTTCTTTTAGCGGTAGACTGTTCTTGCGTATAATCATATAATCACGCCGGCGTAGCTGAATCATAGTCCCCATATTCTTCTGGTCATTGTTGATGTCAAGCAGCGTTTCTTCAATATCTTCCAACAACTCTTCCACCTTGGATACGGTTTCAGCCAAATTCGCCATGATCGCATTCAGGAGAAAGGCCAATAAGAGACCACTTCCTTTGGTACGGATGTTTAATAGGTTGGATGCCAATGCTTTTTCAGTGGACTCGAAAACAGGGTTGTTGCTTTCCGTAAAAGAAATGACCGTGTTTCCGGTTACGAGTATACTGATATGCTCCGAATGTATTTCCAGATTCGCATCGTAATAGCTGGCATTGAGTATGATCAGGAGGCGGTCATTGTATTCTTCCACCTTCACCACATGTTGAGGTGTCAGGATATCTTTGGCATCCAGGTTGTGCATTCCGAAATCTTTCACGATACGTGTAATGGCATCGGCATCAGTTAAGCCGCTTACCTGAAGCCAGTTCATGTGGTTATTGTCTACTATTTGATTGAATGATTCAGTTGTTTTCACCTCCCGGCTTTGAACTTTCTGCTCGTTGTATTGAATAAGCCGGATACCGGTAGCCGTTTCATGTTCTCCAACGTAATAATAGGTATCGGATAAATGCCGGTTGGAAATATGCCTTCTTTTGCGTTGGTTTGTTTTACGACTCATGATCTCAACTTATTAATCAAATTCTACGACAGTAATACCTGCCCCTCCGAACTGCACATGTTCGTCTTTGTATTGCGCCACTCCGGGGATAGAGCGCAGGTAGTCACGTATCAGTTGACGAAGTATACCCGTGCCTGTGCCATGCAATATGCGTACTTTGCCAATGCCCACCTGGATCGCATCATCAATGAAATAGGTAACCGCTTGTAAAGCTTCATCTCCTCTCATACCTCTGACATCTATCTCCTGCTTGAAATGCAATTTCTTTTCATGCATGGTGTCTGCAGTCTGGGTACTGACGAATGTACTTTTCTGCATCTCTTTCTTAAGCTGTCCTTTGCTCACCTTTTCCAACTGTTCCCGTTTGACGGTACTTTTTATCATACCGAAGGCGACAACCACTTGTTTGCCTTGTACTTCCATAACCGTACCGGCAGAGGTCTGTCCTTTCAAACGCACATTATCACCCACTTCGATCACCTCTTTGTTAAAAACAGGTGGAGCGCTCGTTTTGTTCTTTTGCTTTTTACGTTCGTTCCGTTCTTGGATCTTTTCCATTTTCCGGGCGATCTTTTCATCGCTTTCTTCTGCTTCATGGATGGATGTTTTAAATGCATCCAGTGCTTTTCGGGCGAATTTGGTTTGTTCCTTTTCCGCCTGGGCTTCTTTTATCTCCCGGATCGTATTTTCTATTTTGGCATTGGCATCCGACAAAATGCGTTGAGCCTCTGCTTTGGCTTCGCGCATAATCTCTTTGCGTTGTTTGTTTACCGCCTCCAGGTCTTCAGCATACCGGCGGGTGATCTCTTCCAGTTTCTTTTCCTGTTGACGAATGTTTTGTCGTTTGCTTTCCCAATACCGTTTGTCGCGGACGATATCCTGCAGGTATTTATCCATATCGATATAATCGGATCCGACTTTCGTAGAGGCATCGGCAATCACATCCTCCGGCAAACCGATCTTCCGGGCTATTTCGATGGCAAAGGAACTTCCAGGGTTCCCGATCGATAGTTTAAAAAGAGGTTGCATCTGATGCCTGTCGTATAACATGGCTCCATTAACTACCCCTTCCTGTTCTTCGGCAAAATGTTTCAGGTTCTGATAATGGGTCGTGATGATACCAAAGCTTTGTTTACGGTTGAAACGATCCAATAAAGCTTCGGCTATGGCTCCTCCGATCTGCGGCTCTGTGCCGCTCCCAAATTCATCTATGAGTAAGAGTGTCTTTTCATTCGCATTCTTCACAAAGAATTTCATATTTGTCAGGTGGGAGCTATAGGTACTCAGGTCGTTTTCAATGCTTTGTTCGTCACCGATGTCGATAAATATATGAGAAAAAATACCCGTGTGGGAACTTTCATACATAGGAACCAATAACCCGCATTGCAGCATATATTGCAGAAGTCCTACGGTTTTGAGGCAAACCGATTTTCCTCCGGCATTTGGTCCGGAGATTATCAATAGACGTTTTTCCTTATGTAATACAATATCTAAAGGAACAACTTGTTTGCCTTGTTTTTGATGAGATAGAAAGAGTAGGGGATGCACAGCCCGTGACCAGTCTACTTCCTGTTTGTTTTCCATCGCCGGTTTGATGCCTTGGATTTGTTCGGCAAACAATGCTTTGGCGCGGATAAAGTCTATTTCTCCCATAAAGAGGTAGGAATGCAGAATGTCCGGCACGAGTGGGCGCACCGTGTCCGTAAATACAGTCAGTATCCGGATGATTTCCCGCTTCTCTTCTCCTTCCAGTTCACGGATGCGGTTATTGGCTTCGACAACAACCTCCGGTTCGATAAAGACCGTTTTCCCGCTGGCAGATTCATCATGCACAATGCCTTTGATCTTTCTCTTATACGCCGGTGCAACCGGAATCATCAAGCGTCCGTCGCGCATGGTAGGAGTCACATCCTTATCGACCAGCCCTTCCGTTTGTGCCGTACGTAGAATAGACTGCAGGCTACGGGAGATACTGTTCATCGTCACCGACATCTCCTTCCGGATATGCGCCAGTTCGGTAGAAGCATTGTCTTTTACCCGTCCGTATTTATCCAGTATAGTATCGATCTTTCCGATCAGTTGGGGAAAGACCAGTACGTCGCCAGCCAAAGCCGTGAGCGCCGGATAAAGTATTTCATCCTCTTGTGAAGGGTGGAAAAAATGAACGATATCATGGATCGTTTGCAGGGAACGTTTCAGGTCGAACAATTCTTTTTCATCCATCCAGGTACCTTCCGGCCGGATGCGTTGCAAGGAATAACGTACATCAAAAAAGTAATTGTCCGGAAAGTCGGTGTCTCCGTGCAGGATACGTACAAATTCATTTGTTTGTTCCAGCCAGGTCTGTATGGTGGAATACTCTGTGGAGAAATGCATTTCGGCAACCCGTTCTTCTCCGAGTGGGCTCAAACATTTGTCAGCGATTAAGCGGCGAACTGTATCGAAGCCCGTCTTTTGCTCAAAATTAGGTGGATATATCACGTGTATCTATACTCTTTTTATTTGATCTCAATATTTACTTCCGCCCGGATAGTGGGACGAATCGTAATTTCTTTTTTCTCTTTTCCTCTCTTTATCTGGAAGATACAGACATTGTTTCCCGATGGGTTTATATAAGGCGCAAAGTTGTACAGATAAGAAAAAGCAGACAGATAATCTGCCTGTTGCACGGCATCGGCTATTTGTGTATACTTGAATGTATCCCATAACATACAGTGTTTGAACCCGTTTGCGTCGGTAAACATTGTTTTCGGGTCGCGGAACTGCATGGTGTGGGAAATGAACTGTTTGTATGATTTGGTAAATGCTCCCGCTGAGCGGTCCATCCGGTGACGCCCGATCCGTTCCACGATGTCTTGTGGGCGAACCCCTGCCGCATATGCCGGGGAATTGCGATCGACTTCAACAACCTGCTCCAGACGGTCGATATCGTATTGAATACCTGTATAATTGTAACTTTTCTTTTTTACGGTAAAAGGTACATTCTTCGTGTATTTTACATAAGGATATTGCATGCACATCAGGGGGATATGGATACGGGCATAATCTTCCAGGCGGTAAGCCGTCTCCAATAATTCACTCGCTTCACATTCCCATAATACCCGGTCGAAAATATATTTTTGGTCAATCAATCGAATGCCCAATTGCAAGAAGTAGGCCGCTTCCGACTCTGCCGCCTGGGGACTGAGGAAGGGCAGTTTTTCCATCCGGTTATACGATAAATCGTACCGGAAGATAGCTTCTTTCTCTACCAACACCTGGTTTGCTCCTCTGTAATTCGGGTTTTTATCAAAGTAATAAAAGGTCTGAACCAATATATCCGGTGCTTGGGTATCCAACAAAAGACCTTTTTGTGTCAGTTCCTTTTGCAGATAGCCATTGATGGTGGTTTCTAATGTCTGGTTGTTGGCATCGATGGGAGCGAAGGCAAATGTTTTGAAGGCTCCAAAATCAATGTTGTCATCTGTTGTTGTCGTTCTAAACGGACAGATGAACTGGCGTTCACTGGTTGTTTCCAGGCTGTACATATTAAAAGCGATGGCCAACTGTTCTTCCGTGATTGTATTTGCTTTTTTACACTCTTTGTAGACTTTTATTTCTTGTTTTTCGTTACTGCCTATCGAGTAAACGGTTAAGAGTACTTCGTTCTTATCCGCCGGGTTCAATAGTTGGGTGACATCGTCTTCCGTCACATCCGTCACCGCAATACCATCAATCGCTTCGATGACATCATAGGGTTTTAGTCCGGCTAATTCAGCCGAGGAATAGGGATATATACTGTTAATAACCAATTTGTCTTTTCCCCAATGATTATTTTGACTGATTTCGTAAGTAAATCCCAAGCGACAGATTATATTGTTGCGGTTTTGTGCTCCCCCATTTATATATATACTTAATAGTAAGATAACGGTAAATATTTTTTTCATAACAATCAATTCTTTTTATGGACAGTCCTTTGATAAGTACCTATTTAATTAATTAAGACAAAGATAAAGATATTTTTATTTAAGATGAATACTTGGCAGCATATTTGATGGTATAATACTGTGTGAACAGATCGTAGAGACTCTCGTATACGTACGATACGTAGGTGGAGTTTCTTGTATCTGTCTTATAATTAGCAAGTAATAAAAAAAAGAAATAAGTTATGAAGGATGTAAATCAGAATAAAGAAAGAGAAAAGGCTTCGTCGAACGAAGAGGTGTGTCAGGAGGAAGCGACAAATTTGCAGGAAGAACAGTCAAATCCGACAGCTCAGGAAGAAAATGCTGACAATGTGACGGATGAGAGTGAAGCTTTGCAAAAGAAATACAACGACCTGAACGACTCCCATCTGCGGTTGATGGCTGAGTTTGATAATTACCGCAAACGTACATTGCGTGAAAAAGCCGATCTGATCAAGAGCGGAGGAGAGAATATACTGGCAGGTCTTCTGCCTGTAATAGATGATTTTGAACGGGCAATGCAAACAATACGAACTGCGGAAGATGTCAAAGCTGTTGCGGAAGGGGTGGAGTTGATCTATAATAAATTTCTCTCTTTCCTGTCTCAGCAAGGGGTTAAATCGATAGAAACCATCAGTGAACCGTTTGATATGGAAACATCCGAAGCAATCGCTACCATCCCGGCACCGGAAGAGAACCTGAAAGGTAAAGTACTGGATTGTGTGCAAACAGGCTATATGTTAAATGACAAGGTGTTGCGTCATGCAAAAGTCGTCGTGGGCGAATAAGCTGAAAACAAGGAAAAATAAATACGAAGATGGCGAAAAGGGATTATTACGAAGTACTGGGTGTCGCCAAAACGGCAACAGTAGAAGAAATAAAAAAAGCGTATCGTAAAAAAGCGATCGAGTTTCATCCGGACAAGAACCCGGGCAATAAAGAAGCTGAAGAGAAATTCAAAGAAGCTGCTGAGGCCTATGATATATTGAGTGACCCGCAAAAGAAACAACGGTATGATCAGTACGGACATGCCGGTGTCGGAGGTGCTTCGTCCGGAGGTGGTTTTGGAGGCGGTATGTCTATGGATGATATCTTCTCCCAGTTTGGAGATATTTTTGGAGGCCATTTCGGTGGTTTTGGCGGATTCGGTGGTTTTGGCGGTGGTTCGCGTGGCGGACGCCGGGTAAACAGAGGTTCGGATTTGCGGGTGAAGGTGAAGTTGAATCTGAAAGAAATAGCCAACGGAGTAGAAAAGAAGATTAAGGTTAAAAAAGCCGTTTCCTGTACGCATTGCCACGGTACGGGAGCGGAAGATGATAAAAGCGTAAAGACCTGTGAAACCTGTCACGGTAGCGGAGTGGTTACCCGGGTGGCCAATACGATCCTGGGGCAGATGCAGACGCAATCGGCCTGTCCGACCTGTAATGGCGAGGGTAAGGTAATTACCAAGAAGTGCACCGTCTGTGCCGGAGAAGGCATTGTGACAGACGATGATATCATAACAATCAACATCCCAGCCGGGGTGGCCGAAGGCATGCAATTGTCCATGAGCGGCAAAGGAAATGCGGCCCGCCACGGGGGAGTCAATGGGGATCTGCTTATCCTGGTAGAAGAGGAACAACATCCGGAGTTGATTCGGGATGAGAACGACCTTTTGTACAATCTCCTGTTGAGTGTGCCTCAGGCTACTTTGGGTACCACCGTAGAAGTGCCGACTGTCGATGGAAAAGCCAAACTGAAGATCGAACCGGGAACGCAACCGGGTAAAGTACTTCGTTTGCGCAACAAAGGACTTCCTTCGGTCAATAGTTATGGTACGGGAGATTTGTTGGTCAATGTGAGCGTGTATATCCCTGAAACATTATCCGCATCCGAAAAAGAAACGATGACAGGATGGGAGAACTCACCCAGCTTTCAACCCAGTAAGACAATGAAAGAAAAGATATTCAGCAAATTCCGTCATATGTTTGATTGATCCTGAAAAAAGCAGTCTTTTCGGGAGGAAATAAAATTGCCGATATATATCGACACAAGTGCCGACATATATCAGCACAAGTGTCGACATATATCAGCACAATTGCCGACGATTGTCGGCAATTTTATTTTCCCGCCATTTTGACTGAGAAATTACTTTTTTTCTTTTTCCTGGTAGGCGGTGGGGGATAGTCCGTACACCGATTTGAAGTTACGGGCAAAGTAAGAGCGACTGGCAAAACCTGTTTTTTGTGCTACTTCGGATATGTTCAAATTGGTTTCACGAAGAAGTTGAGC
The DNA here is from genome assembly GCF_010500925.1 of Parabacteroides sp. 52. GTDB lineage: Bacteria > Bacteroidota > Bacteroidia > Bacteroidales > Tannerellaceae > QVMG01. The sequence goes on along the minus strand of NZ_QVMG01000001.1, from coordinate 305,892 downwards.
CCCCACTTCCAGGCGGATGTTGCGGATAAGTTCTACAGGAGAAAGCCCGGTCAGTGTTTTTACTTTGCGGTAGAAGTTGGCCCGGCTCATACCGAGTTGGTTGTAAATAAAAGAGATGTCGAGTTCATGGTTAGAGATATTGGTTTTTACGATCTCTATATATTGATTGAGAAAGTCATCTTTCATCGTTTCGGGATTGATACCTAAAATGTGTAGAATAGGGGAGGTATCACTGGTTACCGTTTTATGGCGGGTGGCAGCGAGCAGGTTGCGGATGCGGGCTTTTAGAATGGTTATTTGAAAAGGTTTGGTGATATAGTCGTCTGCTCCGATATCCAATCCTTCTTCTATTTGTGAGACAGACGACTTGGCTGTCAATAGAATGACGGAAATAGACCGATATTCCTCGGTGTTTTTTATTTGCCGGCATAATTCGACTCCATTCATTTCCGGCATAACGACATCGGTTATCACTAAGTTGGGTTGCGTTGTGTGAACGATCTCCAAGGCTTCTCTACCATTGGTTGCACAAATCACTTTATATTCATTTTCCAATTCCTGTTTCAGGTAGTCTCTGATTTCAGAATCATCGTCAACGATTAACAAGGTTTGTTTTCTATGTGCCTCTATTTCTTCGAGTAAGATATGGGTTTTTTGTGTGATTTCAGTAAAGGCTGTTTGCGGTTTATGGATCTCTTCTTGTTGTTCCGTATCCGGTAATAGGATCATAAAACGTGTGGCTATTTCATTACTCTCTGCCCAAATCACACCCTGGTGCATTTCAACGATAGAGCGGGTAAGGCTTAACCCGATGCCGGTACCGGAAATCTCCTGGTGAACATCCTTTTTGAACTGATAGAAAGGTTCGAAAATTTTCATCCCCTCTTCCCGGCTGAATCCTTTGCCGCTATCTTTTACTTCGATATAAATAGCTGGTTTATCCTCTATTTTATTCTCCTTGTCGCCAGGAGTAGCCTGTCTGATACAAAGGGTTACCTGCCCCTGAGCAGGGGTAAACTTGAAAGCATTGGATAACAGATTGAAAAATACTTTTTCTATTTCGGTCTCGTCATAACGCACAAGATAGTTGGTGGGAAGCTCGTTTTGAAGGGTGAAACTTACTTTTCTTCTTTCCGCTATATGGATAAAGGATTGAAAGGTTTCCTGGATGCATGCGGAGAAGTCAAATGTCTTTTTATGCAATTTAGAATCTCCGGCTTCATATTTTTGAATATCCATCAGGTTATTAACCAGCATCAACATACGTTGTGTATTTTTCTTCATCCGCTTCAAGGCCTGCTTGATCTCCTGGGAAAAAGAAACGTTCTGCATCACCTCTTCGAGCGGATTGATAATCAGAGTCAATGGGGTACGAAGTTCGTGTGCGAAATTGGTAAACATACGCAGGCGTTCATCGTGTAACTCTTTCATGCGCTCCTGTTCTTTCTGTCGGTACCGGATATCCCTTTCCAGTTCATGTTTGCGATGCTGATACCGGTAGATTTGGTAAGCAAGGGTCAAGGCGATGAGTATATATAAGGTATAGGCCCACCAGGTTTTATAAATAGGGGGAGCGACGGTGATGGTGAGTGTGGTTTCTTCCGGGTTCCACCGGCCGTCGTTATTGGCCGCTTTGACGCGGAAGGTATAGGTTCCGGGTTGCAGGTTGTTGTAATGGGCCTCTCTTCGGCCACCCACAGCCTGCCAGTCGGTATCGATACCCTCTATACGAAACATATACTGGTTATCGGCCGAATGGATATAGTTGAGTGCGGCATAACGGATCATCAGATGGTTTTGTCCAGCTTTCAACCGGATGGAAAAGTGATTCTTCTGCGTCGACTCCTTCAGTTGATGAATAATATTTTCGTTGTTATTGGTAATAATAGAGGTGATATAGAGTGGGGGAATGCTGGGGTTTTCCTGCATCTTATCCGGATTGATAGCCAATACGCCGCGGCTTGCCGGAAAATAAATGATACCGTCGGAAGAGACGGTGCCGGCACACATAGTGAATTCCTGTTGGGGTATATCGGTTTGTTTGACCGATAAAAACTGGTCTGATTGCCTGTTGTGGCGGAAGATCTCTTTCACTGTGGCAGCCCATATATCCCCTTTGTGGTCGATCACCATGGAGGTTACATAAGAATCGGTCAGTCCGTCAACCGGCAGGTATTGTTTGATAAACTGGAGATCCCGGTTGAATTTAAGTACTCCCGACTTCGTAGTCGATATCCATATAAAAGAAGGATCACTCAGTATCGAAGTGATGGCGCCCAAACGTTCTTTCTGTATGGAAGCAGGCAAGCGTTCCAGCAGGTTTTCTTTTGTGCCCGTTTTCCAGTTATAAAGTGTAAAGGAATTGAATAATCCGCCTAAAAGGAAAAGATCCTCTTCGATTTCATGAATCACGGTTGTTTGTGTCAGGCCTTCCATCTTCCCGTTTACAGGGAAGGTGTTGGTTCTTTTTCCGTTTTCAACCACCACCGTATGGGCATTTGTTATCGTCGGTATCCACAACCGTTTTTTACGGTCTATATATAAGGTGTAAATATCATTTTCTTTGTAGTCATACAATAAGGTATAGGTTTCCCTGGATATGGAAAAGGAATAGACTGATCCGAAGTGTGTGGTACAAAGTATTTCATCGGGATTATCCGAGAGCATGATATATTTCAGGATGTTTCGTTCGTAGTTTGTATGATGCAACGGTTTGAGAGGATATACCTTTTGTTCGTGGGTTTGCGGATTATAAAAGAATAACCCGCTTCCTTCGGTGGCAAACCATAAATGTCCCTGTTTATCCTGTATGCCTTTGCCCATAATCCCGGTGTACATCTGTGGGATGATGTACGAGATTTGTTTGTAATAAGGGCTGTGGTAATTGATTCCAGCCGAGTAGGTTCCGATCCACAGGGTCTGGTCTTTATCCAGTAACATGCTGTGGATGGAGTAATGACTCAGGCTGCCTTGCCCCTGCAGGTTGACCGAAAGGGCTGAGACTTTATGGTCTTTGGTGTTGAGGATGTTCAAACCGCTGAAAGTGCCGATAAGTACAGAGTCTTCATTGAGGAAGGTCATCGAACGTATGGTGTTGTTGCCCAGATTGGAGTTTTGGCTGTTATAATTGGTTACTTCCCCGGTGGCATAATCAAAGTAACAGATGCCGGCTTCATCCGTACCGATCCAGAGACCTTTTTTGTCTACTAAAAGGACGTGAATCAGACTTTGAAGCATAGGGTATTCCCGGGCAGAGAGTTGTTTTTTCAGTTCCCAGTCGGAAGAATAAATCAATAAACCGCTGTTGTCCGTACCGATGTAGATATCCCCGCTCACCGGATTCTGGGCAATCGATCGAAACGAATAAGATGGAGGATCCAGGTGTTTATACGGGCTTACTCTTATATCCGGATGGCAGAGAAAGAGGGTCGTTCCCTGGAGCATGTAAATATTCCCATCGGTATGGGATAGAAGCAAGTTGATATTGTCGGAGGTCGCCAGGGAATCGATCTGCCGGGGGTAAAAACGATGAATACTCTGTCCGAGGTGTTCGATACAGCTAAGCCCGTTTTGTGTGGCTGCCCATATGTTTTTGTTCCGGTCTTCCTGAATGTCTTTGATGTAACTGTCGGTCAGTGAATGGGGATTGTTTAATTCGTTCCGGTATATTTGAAACTCATATCCGTCGTATTTACTCAATCCGTTGCGGGTAGCAAACCAGAGGTATCCATCGGAATCCTGAAATATCTTCAATACGGAAATCTGGGATAAACCGTCTTCGACATCCAAATGAGAAAAGAAAAAGTCGGTATTAGCCTTGATCGCAGAAAAAGGCAAAAGAAGTATAAGTAAATAGAGTAAATTAGATCTAAACATGCTGTAAATATAGCAATAAAGGAGGATATGAGATAATATTTCCTCCTTTTGAGATTATTTTAATTGTGGCTGATAGAGCATAAAACCTACCTTTGTTATAAATAAAATGAGATACAATGAATACACGAAATTTAGTTTTAGGCGTTCTGTTTTTAGCCCTTGCCGGTCAGATTTCTCTCTACGGGCGCGTGGTGGAATCCTTTAATTCCGGATGGTCTTTCAAGAAAGCCCCTGCCGGCAACGAATTGATTCAGCAGGTACGTACTTGGGAGACGGGTTGGCAGGAAGTGGATTTGCCCCATACCTGGAATGCAAAAGATATGCAAGTGGCCGCCGCCTCTTTTTATGAAGGAATAGCTTATTATCGGAAGCATTATTTCTTTCCCGAAACAATGAAGGGGAAGCGGGTATTTCTTCGTTTTGAAGGAGTCGGTGCCTGTGCTGAAGTATATGTGAACGGTGAGTTCGTAACGGAGCATAAAGGAGGTTATTCGGCTTTTGCCTGTGAGATTGGTAACGTATTGAAAGCTGGAGAAGAAAATGAGATTATTGTAAAAGCCGATAATAAATCGCGACCGGATGTTATACCCGTGAATCACAGTCTTTTTGGGGTATATGGAGGCATATACCGCCCGGTGTGGTTGATTGTAACTGAACCTTATACCATCTCCGTTACAGATAATGCTTCCGCCGGGGTGTATATCACACAAAAGAATGTATCGCGTAAACAAGCAGAGGTACAGGTAAAAGTGAAGTTGGACAACGGCACACTGCAACCTGCCCCTTTGACACTTCAAAACAGTATTTATGACCAGCGTGGCAAATTGATTAAAACACATAAGCAATCGTTTGATTTGACTCCGCAAGGAAGCCAGTCGTTGGTGTCTTCGTTTACCCTTCAGAACCCAATCCTTTGGCAGGGACGTAAAAATCCTTATCTGTATAAAGTGGTAAGTCGTCTGTTACAGAACGGTCAGGTGATTGACGAAGTGGTACAACCGTTGGGTATCAGGAAATATGAAATCAAAGCTGGAGAGGGTTTCTACCTGAATGGAGAGAAATATCCGATGTATGGTGTCTGCCGGCATCAGGATTGGTGGGGGCTGGGAAGTGCCTTACAGAATGAACACCATGACCACGATTTGGCAACGATTATGGATATCGGAGCAACAACGGTACGTTTTGCGCATTACCAACAATCCGAATATCTGTATGCGCGTTGCGACAGTCTGGGGTTGATTATTTGGGCAGAGATTCCTTTTGTGAACCGTGTTACCGGACAGGAAGCGGAAAATGCACGAAATCAATTGCGGGAGATGATTCGTCAGAACTTTAATCACCCGTCAATCTATGTATGGGGATTACACAATGAGGTGTATCGCCCCCATGTATATACCCGCGAATTGACACAGTCGTTGCATGACCTGGCTAAGACAGAAGATCCGGATCGTTATACGGTTTCGGTCAATGGATACGGACATATGGAACACCCGGTAAATTTAGTGGCAGATATTCAAGGGATGAACCGCTATTATGGTTGGTATGAAAAGAAACTGCAGGATATAGAACCTTGGGTAGAAGGGCTGGAAAAGAATTATCCCCATCAGAAGTTAATGTTAACAGAGTATGGAGCCGATGCCAACCTAAATCATCAGACAGAGTATATGGGGGAGTCCCTGAATTGGACAAAAGAGTTTTATCCGGAGACTTTTCAGACAAAAACCCATGAATATCATTGGAGTGTAATCGCCAAACATCCCTATATCATTGCTTCCTATTTATGGAATACGTTTGACTTCTGTGCCCCATTATGGACGCGTGGGGGAGTACCAGCCCGGAATATGAAAGGCATGGTTACCTTCGACCGGAAGGTGAAAAAGGATTCTTATTTCTGGTACAAAGCCAACTGGAGCGAAGATCCGGTCTTATACCTTACGCAGCGTCGCAATGTGGACAGGGAAAAGAAGATTACGTCGGTTACTGTTTATTCCAATATAGGCAGTCCGAAAGTGTATTTGAATGAGAAAGAGTTAACCGGTGTGCGTAAAGGTTATACCGATGTACATTATGTATTTGATGAAGTGACTCTTGCACAGGGTACCAATACCTTGAGAGCGGTTGTCGTCAAAGAGGGAAAGACCTATGAAGATAGGATCGAATGGAAATATACGGGAGAAAAGAAACGGGAAACCGATACCTATAGTATCCGGGGAGAACATTACGGATTCTAAAGAGAAAAGAAACTATTTCTCCAATCGTTCAATAAAAGAAAAAAAAGATGTCTCCCATGTTCTATTTATAACGAACATGGGAGACATCCTCTTTTTATAACTGAAGGGGAATAATTTATTTCTTAAACGGATCTCCTTGAGGACTTTTACTTACTACCCAACGGAAGGCATTTATAAATAATAACTTCTGTGTAGCATCGGTAAATTCTTCATCCCCATGCCCCATATTCAGGTAGATCATCCGGTATTTCTTATGGGTCCATACGACAGGGAAGTCTCCGAAATTGACAACATCCTTTATCCCTAAAGGATAATTGTCCGGAGAAATGGAAAGTAAGACTTCTACATCTTTATTCTCTCTCGGGCTGGGATTCCATTGGTACCATTCGCTATCCGGGGCAATGAAAGAGACCGGCAGGTTTTTCGTGATGGGATGCGAGGTATTGTCCACAACCAATTTGACCGGTTGAGGGGGCCAGTTGTTACAATAGAATACACCGCCTCCTAAGAAATCAAGGAACCAGGGCCATTGGGCGTTTTTATCGTTATAGGCAGCTACATGGAAACCCATCCATCCTCCGCCGTTTTCCATATATTTCTGGAACGTTTCCCGTTCTGTTTGGGAAGAGGGATAGCCATTGAGCATAACGACGATATTATATTCTTTCAATTTTTCATAGGGATATTCGGAAAGATCCATCGTGATATCCAGGATAAACCCTTTTCCGTAATTTAGTTTTTTGAAGAACTCAACTCCTTGTTTGGCAAAGTCCACATGTGCTTCTTCGGCATGATGTGTATAATAAACAAGTGCCTTGAACCGCGGACCGTTGGCGTAATTAGCCGGATATCCTTCCGGTATCTGTGCCTGTGCAGAAAAAAGAAGGCTGAAAAGGAAAAGAGAGACGAAAGTGAATGTTTTATTTTTCATGTGTATAAAGATATATTATTAATAGATATGAATTATTTACCGGCTCCCCATTGGATAGCGTTTCTGAACATGGTCGTGAACTCCGGGGTATCGAAAAGCTTATTGCTATGGCCGATCAGAAAATAGACGTTCCGTGCTTTTTTTTTCTTATTCACCCAAACCACCGGGTGATCTCCCATTTTTATATCCGATGTCGGTTGATAGGTAGATTCATCCACAGAAGCTAATACCTGTACGTTCGGGCGCGGGTTTTTGTCAAAGGTATACCATTCGTCATCAGGTATGACGAATGATTCGTTTACGCCTTTCATCACCGGATGTTCTTTATCCTCAACCTTAACAGTGCCGTCAGCCAGAGGTGCGATATAATTTTGGAAACGGATACCTCCCATAAATTCAGAAAACCATTCCCACATAGGATATCCGTCGAATTCCCCGAGCAGGGTCGCATGGTGAAAACCTACCCAGCCTCCTAATCCATTATCGATATATTGCATAAACGCATTTTCTGCCTCCTGAGTCCAGGTATATGGAGGGAAATCCAGTTGGATGATCAGGTTGTATTGAGAAAGATATGCTGCATTGATCGGTTGGGTATTGTTGATCTCTGTGAAAATAAAATCTTGCGTTTCTTTTTCTTGTTCCAGCCATTGCAGGGCGGCATCGGTAAAACCTCCGTGTTGACCACCGCGTTCTGTCAGTACCAAGACATTGAATGGTTTGTTTTCTTTGCCTACTGTTGTGGCTTTCTCCTCTTTTTGAGAAGCGGTTTTCATACTGCAACTGCATACGATGAGTGCTATAAGCACGAATAAGCTACCTGTCTTTTTCATAAGGGTGTAAAAATAATAGAAATGTTTATAATTCGGTTTATTCATATTCTATAGCTAAAGTAATCCATTTGCCTGCTGAGGTAACCCATACTTCTTTGTAGCAGGCATTATTGGTTTGTGGCCAATAGGGGATATCTTCATTATGCAAGGAACGGATACCTACCGGCATTTCACCGACAGCTTCACCAGAGGAGAAGTTGTCTTGCTGGGGATAATTATGTCCTTCTCCGTAAATGAGAGATTGTCCGAAAGGGTTTTTACCTACTGTCCAATAGAGTTGCTCCCGTCCTATGCGAAGCAATTCTTCATCCTGAAGGAAGTGACCGCATAGGGCGGCGGCTTTTCCTGTGGAGAGATGCACGGCTGTGTTTCCGTTGAAGATGCTGAACCAGACAGGGAAACGTTTCATATAATGTTCTTTATCTAATTGTACGCCTTTTCTGATTTGTTCTCCGTACAACTCTTTGGCATTTTTCGGAGGGAAGAGATGTAAACGGTAGAAACTAACAGAGTCCTGGGCTTCGTCGATATGATAGACACCGCTGGACAACATACCGTAGGGTGCAGTATATGGCATCAATCCTTTCAGATAGCCTCCATAGAGACGGATCGATTCGACCCACAGGGTATAATCCGGATGCTGTGGTTGGGTTTCACAAAGCAATGTCATTGCCTGCATATATACTTGTTCCCTGGATTGATGAATATAATGAACAATTGACTTTTTTGATTTATCCCGGTAGAAGAAGCCTTTTGTTTTGTTTGTATCTTCCAGCGGTTCTTTCCGTTGACAGTCCAGGGTGAATTGAATATATTCTGTGGCTAACCGGGCATACTGCGGTTCTTTTGTCAATTTATAGAGCATGCTTGCCGCCCAGGAAATAGTTGCCATGTATTGACTTTCGGACGTATTATATCCATGTTCATAGAAATGAATAAATTCTCCGTATCCGACCTCTTCGTGTCTTTTCATGGCAAAGGCAAAATCTTCTTTAGCTACCCGTTGGAGATGTTCCTGTAACATCGGATCCCGGTCGATCGAAAGCGCAGCATAGGCTTCATAACCAGCATACAGGAAGTTGTTGAATGCCAGGTTTTGCACACGTACGGAAGAGATATCATCCAAGGTGTTAAATACGCCATCCTGCCAGATAAGAAGCCCGACACTGCTGGCACGATATCCATCCCCATAACGGTTTTTCAGGATAAACTCCAATCCCCATTCGGCTTCTTCCAACAGACGCGCTGCCAAGAGTTCGTTTTTGTATTTCAGTTTATTGTATGCTTCCAATAGGGCATACGTGACATCACCGGTCTGAAGTGTTTGTTGAGACAGGTCACCAGCATCATGCCAACCGCCTGCGTAGGAAATCTTTTTTCCGTTATGTTCGGAACATAAGTCGGTATGGCAACTCCCATGTTTGCCTGGCACGGGATAACCGCAACGTTGGCAGAATATGAAATTCAGTACTCTCCAAAGCGAATTCTGCCAAAGGTGTTCTCCGATGCGGAAAGAGGGAGTGGTCACGTCTCCTACTTTCAGTAGATAATAACCCGGTTGATTGAAGGAGGAGAAGTCTAATACATCAAATTCACCGAGAGTGGTCTTTTCATGGGTGATCCGACCATGAAGTACAGGGTGGTTCTTTTGGGTGTCAATGAGTTGGAAAAGGTTGTTGTGTTTCTTTTTATCCATATGGACAATCGCAGTCTTGCGGTCATGCAACATATAACCGGTAGAGGAATAAACAATTTTGTTAATGCCCGGCATCCACCCACTTACAATTTCGGGGTCTTCTATCTGCTGCAATTCGATTTTATCGATATAATAGATCGCCGAATCTCCCGTAGTCCTGTCTTTCCCTTTCAAAGAAACGCTAAAGCCGATCCGTGAAACCTTATCCCGTTGATACTCATCGAGGTCAAGGAAACAGCGGTTCCATTGTTTATTCACCAGGTTTATCAGATGGGAACCAGACTTGCGGTTGGTTCCTGGTCTTTTCGGGGTATCTTCGTTCTCAAAAGACAGATTCAGATTGACGACACGGGCCCCGTCGCAATCGGGGTATATATCAAAGAGTATACGGTTGTACTTTTCCCAATTTTCTCCTTTTATATCCAGATTGATACGAGAGTTTCCATAAGTGGCATAGTCGGGATCGGAAGGACTTCCTTCTGCCCTTTTACCGGTGGAGGTTGGGTAGGATAGTTTCAAACTACCTTGTCCGGAAACCGTGTGTTTCATCGAAGTCGTCATTTCACCTATTCCTGCATGTTTCCACATTGTAAGGTCTTTCCATTCATTCAATGGTTTACTATACAGTATCTTCTTTTTCAGTCCGTTGGCTTCGAATGACCGGGAGTCGTCGATCGGTAATGGGCTATGGATAAGTCCTGTTTGTATGATTGCCTTTTCCAATGTTTCATCGGGTGTTATCCGCGTTTGGGAAAAGGCAGTTGTCTCACTTGCAAGAAGCGTCAGGATAATGTATACAATGGTATGTCTTTTTATAAGTATCTGCATGAGTCATTGATTATTTATTCAGGCTGTTGTAAACGGTTTGGCGCAAGTTTCCGGCTTCGTTATCTCCGTCATAATCCCAATACATGGCTCCCAATAGTCCGTTATCCAGGATGTACTGGCATTTGATAGCCAATGACTGAGGGTCGTCATATCCGCAAACGAATAACCCTTGGTCATTTGTCAGGTATGGAACCTGAGCCGTATCATCCCATTTCCGGGTATATCCTGTCAGCTTTTCAATTTTTTTGTAATCGGTAAAATGAGAAAGACTCTCATCGGCCCGTCCGTAGAAAGGCATTCCAAGTACCAGCTTTTGAGGAGGCACTCCGGCTGCCAAATGCGCTTTTACTGCTTCATCTGAAGTAATTCCCCCCGCATTTTCCGAACGATACAACGCTGCGTGATGTTTGGGAGAAGAAGCCATGTCATAAGCCATTATATTGGTAAAGTCTATATATGGATCGATCGCTTTGAAGTCTATGTATTGGGCACTTGCCACAGTGGCTTGTGTCAATAACATCTCTTTACCGATAGCTGCGCGTATATCTCTCATTAACAGTGTATAGTTTTGTGTATCCTCCGGTGAAGAAGATATATTAGCCATGGAAGAGGTAGGATATTCCCAATCGATATCAATGCCATCCAGGTCAAATTCATGGATTACCCGTTTGCAATCTGCGGCAAAGCTTCTTCTGTGTGTTTCATCAGCTGCCATCTCACAGAAACGGCCGCTTCCCCATCCACCGATAGATAAGAGGACTTTCAAAGATGGAGTTTCTCTTTTTAAAGCCGTAATTTGTTTTAGACGTTCCTCATTGCTTATGCGTACACCATCAAAAGAATCGTTTACATGGCCGAATGCATAATTAATATGCGTTATATAAGTCGGATCAGGAATTGTATTACTCCAGGAAGTAACATAAGCAATTACTACTTTCTTCTTTTCTTCCCGATAGGGATTTCCTTTTTTTGTATTGCAACCTATTCCGGTAAGTAGTATCAGAATGGGTATCAGAATTGTTTTTAGAGTTCTCATATTTCTGTTTCAGCTGATTGATACACTTTTGAACCGATTAATGCGTAGTATAACATAAATAATTCCCCAAAGATCACAATAAACCAGGACCAACGCCATCCACCCATTGTGTCGGCAAGCACTCCCTGTAATAAAGGAAGGATAGCACCACCAACAACACCGATCATGAATACACCGGATGCTACGGAGGTGTATTTACCCAACCGGGCTACCGACAGGGTAAAGATGGCTCCCCACATAATCGAATGAAACAGACCGACTGCCGTTAATAACCAGGGATTGTTTAAACCGATGGCTAATAAGGTCAATACAGTGGCTGATATGGTTGTTACGATTAATTGTACGCGGGCAGGAACGGTACGTAGAGAGCTGCCGACCAACCTGCCGATAAGCATTCCGCCCCAGTACAAAGTGGCCATCAGTGCCGGGATCGCAAAGTGGATGCCAAACAAAGTGAATGAACTGTTACCGCAGAAAGAGAAGGGACCGTTTAAGGACTCTTGTTCAATCGCATAGAGGTTGATGTTGGCACCAATACACACCTCTACACCTACATAGAAGAATATAGCGATGACTCCTAACGTAAGGTGGCGGAATGACCATACACTCTTTTCCAGCTTTTCCCCTTCTTCCGCTTTTGTCCCTTGTATATCCGGAAGAGATAGTTTCATCAGAGTGAGTACGATAATGGCAATGATAACCATTAAAGCCAGGAAAGGGAGCATCAGTTGGTTCACTTGTACCTCTTCCATGGCTAAACCTCCAAATACAATGCCTGTAACAAAGAAAGGGGCGATCGTTGTTCCGATAGAGTTTGCCGATCCTCCGATCGCCATACGTTGAATTGGTTGTGTCCCTTTCACGAAACAGGCAGTCAGATAAGGGTTAATCACAACCTGTAAAATCGTTGCGGAAGCCCCTACAACAAAGGAACCCAACAGGAAAATAAAAAATCCGATAGGAACGATATGGGTTCCTATATGCAGGTTTGCCTGCGGAAAACGAATCGTGAACCAGGAAGAAAAGAAAAAGAATCCCAGTCCCAGTATCATAATAAAAAGGGAACGTATGAGGGTTCCTTTATATCCATAATGTGAGGTCCAGGTAGAACCTACCTTTCCACAAAGTGGATAAGCCAGGAACCAGGAGAAAGTGATCAGGGTAGCGAAAGTATTTTTTAAATCACCTACCCCGGTAAGGAATGCTTCCTTTAGGGGTGCTTGAAACTGTGTGTTGGCTGTTGTCAGGAAACCGACAATGAAAAAGAGGAAGACCATGGTGATAAAAGGGCCTATATAACTTATTTGTTTCTCTTGTTGTGTCATGGTACTTTGTTCGTATAAATAGGTTAAACAATCTGTATATTACCAGTCTCTTGTCAGCATACTTGCCGATTCAGTATCGAGTAAGCATTCACAGTGCGGGTGAAGTTGCAGGATAGAGGCCGGCAGATCTGTTGTCACAGGGCCTTCTATCATTTCTTTCACGATGGCAGCTTTGGATATACCTTTGGCTACCAGTATTATTTTGCGTGCTTGCATAATGTTTTTAATACCTAAAGTCAATCCTCCTAATTCTTTGTCTGCAGAAGAGTTGGTTTCTTTTCGGATACGGACTTCCAATTCTTCGTCCATTTTTGAAAGCCATGTTTCCCTTTCAAAAGGAGTGCCGGGCTGATTAAATCCCAGGTGACCATTAGTCCCTAATCCTAGTATCTGCAGATCGACGCCTCCTCTTTTTTCAATAGCCTCCTGAAATATGTGGCATTCTTTAGGGAAATCGCTAGAGAAGGTCGGTGGCATGATAAAGTTTTTTTCTTCAATACCCAATGCATCTATTATTTCATTTTTCAACATTGTATAACATGCACCGACATATTCGCGGGGTACGTTGGTCACTTCATCTACTCCAAAGAATGTGATTTCAGATACAGAAAAGGGATGCGCTTTATATATTTCGCTGATTAATAGGTGGAGATTCTTTGTTGTTTTACCGGTGGATAATCCGATAACTGCTTGAGGATTAGATAGTATTTCTCCGATGATTCTCCAGGCTGCCGTATGATCGAACGCTGTTTCATTTTTAGTAATAGTAATTTTCATATAGTCTTCTTTTTTGTATGTATCTTGATTCCATATGCATGGCTACAGCTCCGGATGGGGCTTTATATTGTCTTCGTGGTTTTCGCATACAATACTACGAAACAATGCTTTGATAGGGGTTTGATAACTAACAAAAAAGGTTTGATGATTGTCAATAGGTTGCTATGTAGTTGACTTTTTATACCTTTACATCCAAATAAGAATATAGATGGCAAAGACAAAAACTGTATATGTTTGCTCTGGTTGTGGAGCCGATTCTCCCAAATGGTTGGGCAAATGTCCGAATTGTGGCGAATGGAACAGTTATGTGGAAGAAGTCGTTAGTCGGGAAGTAACCCCCAAACGGGTGATTCCCGGAATGACAGACAAAGAAAAAGCGCGTCCCACCTTATTGCGGGATATAACTACAGAAGAGGAAGCCCGGATAGACCTGAGAGATGAAGAACTGAACCGGGTATTGGGGGGAGGACTTGTTAAAGGATCCTTGGTGTTGATCGGTGGAGAACCGGGTATTGGCAAATCGACATTGGTGCTTCAAACGGTGTTGCAGTTGAAAGGACTGAAGACTTTATACGTTTCCGGTGAAGAGAGCGGGCGTCAATTAAAGTTACGGGCCGATCGTCTTTCCCAGGAAAATGCCCATTGTTTCATTCTTTGTGAAACAAATTTGGAACAAATCTTTGTACAGGCACAAAATATACAACCCGACCTAATGATTGTTGATTCTATTCAAACAGTTCATTCGGAGGTGATAGAATCTTCTCCCGGAAGCATCTCCCAGGTACGTGAATGCAGTGCTTCTATCCTGAAATATGCAAAAGAGACGGGGGTCCCTGTCTTGTTGATCGGACATATCAACAAAGAAGGCAGTATTGCCGGACCGAAAGTGTTGGAACATATTGTAGATACGGTTTTACAGTTTGAAGGAGACCAACATTATATGTACCGTATCCTTCGGAGTATAAAGAATCGTTTTGGGAGTACAGCCGAGTTGGGGATTTATGAAATGAGACAGAATGGTTTGCGTGAAGTGAGTAACCCTTCGGAGCTTTTGCTTACACAGAACCATGAAGGATTAAGTGGTGTGGCTATTGCTGCGGCGATAGAAGGAGTTCGTCCTTTCCTTATCGAAACACAGGCTTTGGTCAGTACGGCGGTATATGGCACTCCACAGCGGAGTGCTACCGGATTTGATTTGCGCCGGATGAATATGTTATTAGCCGTATTAGAGAAACGTGCCGGCTTTAAATTGGGGCAAAAGGATGTTTTCCTAAACATTGCCGGAGGATTGAAGGTCAACGATCCGGCGATAGACTTGGCTGTAATCAGTGCCATCTTATCTTCCAGCCTGGATATCAGTATCGAACAAGGCATTTGTATGGCAGGAGAAGTGGGGCTTTCGGGTGAGATCCGTCCTGTTAACCGGATCGAACAGCGCATCCTGGAAGCGGAGAAGTTAGGCTTCTCCCGTATCCTTATACCCTATAATAATCTAAAAGGTTTTGATGTCTCTAAAAGCAAGATTCAGATCGTGCAGGTAAAAAAGGTGGAAGAAGCTTTCCGCCAGCTTTTCGGATAATAACAAATAAGGTAAAAAAAAGAATGAAACCATTTCTTTCCTATTTATTCGGCATCGTATGGCTGCTGAGTAGTTGTGAATACCAGATTCATGAAAATTATGTTGACTTAGAGAAACCCTCGAACCCGGTGGAGATGGGGATTGTGTTGAATGCTGAGAATACAGGGGATACCCTGGTTGTTATAGACCGGTATGCACAAATCTTCTATTACCTGGAGACTTCTGGGCTGAAACCGATGGGTTGTCTATTCCGTATAGGTGATCAAACGATTCAACAACCGGGTGGTTCAGGCATTTTGCCTCTTTCTTTGTTTGCTCTTCAGAAGGGCAATTATACTTTGACGTGTGAGATGTATCTGCATACCGGTAGCGGCAGTATTGCAGAAGATATGGGGTATGAGTCTTATATGGGCACTTTTACATGGCCACTGAAGGTTATTGACCCGAATGATTCGGCTCGCCAGTTAAAACATCGGATCAATGCAGCGGGTTATCTGGAGCTTTCCTGGGATAAACCACCCGTAGGTGCTTCTGCTTTTACCCATTATGCATTGTCTGCCTTGAGTGAAAAAGAGGTTATTATAAAAGATATAGAGCAAACATCATTTGTGCATCAGTCCTATATCGGAGGTATGCGTTGGTTCCAGGTGTATGCCTATTTCAATGATGGCAGAGAGCCTTGGCGTTGCGGTGACTTGGTTTTATCGGGAGAAAGCCTGAATCTAGTGATGGATTACAGCCGACAGGATAGTATTCTTATTCATTGGACAAATCCCTACCACACAGTGATAAGTATCAGGGAGGGAGGAACGGATGAGCTTGTAAAGTATTCGCCTGAGCGATCGCTTTGTATTCCTTATCTCCCTTTTGGTACGAAGCAATCTCTTTTGTATTTTCATGTTACGGCAACTGACCCGGAAAATCGGAATGAGGATATGGATATCCATGAGGCTTTGGTTGTAGACCGTAGCCCGGGTACCTGTATCACTCCTGACCAGAATTGGACAAGGACCGGGTATAATCCGCTGTTGAAACAGTTGTATGCCAGTACGCAAGATATAGTGGTAGGATGGTCGGTACCTTCTCTGGAACCAACGGGGGGACAATGTCGTGTCCCTGATTTTATTGTGGGATATGGAGTCTCCCTCTTTTCGGAGAAGATTCTTGTCTGTGAAACTCCAGCTGTGAATATTCTGGATGGGAAGACCTTACAGACAGTCATCCGCATTCCATTTGCTGAAAACCGTACGATTACGGGTGAGCCTGTACTGACGGTTGATGATAAGTTACTCTCTGTTGTTACTTTCCCGATGAAACTTCATGTATACAATGCTGTATTGGGTGATTTGGAATATGCGTTTGAATTACCTGTGCAGCACCATCATACCTGTCAGAGTTTTATTGCACCGAACGGAAAGCTTGTGTATTATGAGCGTGATACGGAAGAGATAGGCGTGTTGACGTTGGATAATTACCTGGTAAACAGAGAATTGGTAATCCCGGTAATGTTTGAATCCTGGTGTGTGAATCCCCTTCATCCGGAACAACTTTTTGTTTATCATCGGGGAAAGCTGACCCAATACGACGGAGTAAAAGGCTCGGTGCTTGGTCGCTGGAATGTCCCGTTGCATATGCGGGTCAGCAATATAGACCCCGAATCAGGATTATTGTTGTTGTACAGTGATGACAAGGCTGTGATCTTTAATCCCCAAAGTGGACAAGAAGTTTATTCCCTGTCTATAAACTCCTGGCCTTGTCAGTTATTGGGTAATACATTAATCTCTGAAAGCGGATATGCACTTTATTTAGGAAAGGAACTGCAACCATGAAACGAATCTTTTTATTGATAAGTCTTTGCCTGGCTACTGCATTTGCCAGCAGGGGACAAGAGTTAACGCTGGAATACAATCTGGGATATGCCACCTTTCGTATGTCGAACCTAAAGGATGTCCTGTCGGAAGTAAATCCTTCGCTGACCCATCTCAAGCTAACGGATAATTTTCCGGCACATTTCACTCATCAGGTGAAGGTGGGGTATTCCTTTAATCCTACCCATCAGGCAGGGATTGCCTTGGATCTGATGAACACCGTTGGGAATAAAGGAGTAGCGGATTATTCGGGTTCTTATCATTTTACACTCCGGACAAAAGGGGTTCGCCTGGGTAGCTTTTACCGGATTTCAATCTTACCCAAGGAGAATCGTTTTCGTCCTTATATGCAACTGACTGCTGGTGTGGTATTCAACAATGGAAAACTGTCGGAGGAATTGAACCTAGAAGGTGTCTTGCAACAAGAAGATCATCTGTCTATGGATGGGCTGAATCTGTTTGTCGAACCGGCCATTGGTTGTCAGGTTCGTTTGTGGGGAAACTTGGCATTCAATATCAATGCCGGGTATGAAATAGATATTACGAAGAAATTAACCGATAAGTCGAACCGTTTTCTGCGGGATATCTATCCCGATTGGAGCGGTTTGCGCATACAAGGTGGTCTATTTTATATTCTCCCCTTATAAATAAATGAAGAAATGATAAAAGAGTTACAATTGCGTCTTCTGCCCGAGCAGGCAGTAAATGAGGATATATTGAAACAGGTCGTTTGTCGGGAAACCGGAGAAATGCTTTCAGGTATCACAGCGGTGCGTGTTTTGAAACGTTCGATTGATGCGCGGCAACGTACGATCTACGTGAACCTGAAGGTGCGTGTCTTTATTCATGAATATCCGACAGAACTGGAATATACACAAGTGGAATATAAAGACGTATCCGATAAAAAAACGGTGGTAGTGGTAGGTGCAGGTCCCGGTGGGTTGTTTGCTGCTCTTCGCTTGATAGAGTTAGGCTTGCGTCCTGTTGTGGTCGAGCGGGGGAAAAATGTCCGGGAAAGGAAGAAGGACATAGCCCTGATTAGCCGGGAACATAGGGTGAATTCTGAATCTAATTATTCTTTTGGCGAAGGAGGTGCTGGTGCTTATTCGGATGGTAAATTATATACCCGGAGTAAAAAGCGGGGATCGGTAGATAAGATATTGCATGTTTTTTGTCAGCATGGGGCAAATACTTCTATTCTCTCCGATGCTCACCCGCATATAGGAACGGATAAACTGCCGCAGGTGATAGAGAATATGCGTGAGCAGATTATACGTTCAGGTGGAGAGGTCTGTTTTGAAACACGCATGGATCGATTGATTATACGAAATAAAGAGGTTTTAGGCATAGAAACAAATACGGGCAGATCAATTTATGGACCGGTTATACTGGCGACTGGTCATTCGGCCCGGGATGTTTATCAATACCTGTATCGGGAACAAATAGCTATCGAAGCAAAAGGCATTGCTGTGGGTGTTCGTCTGGAGCATCCGCAGGAGTTGATCGATCAATTGCAATACCATAGAAAAGAAGGGCGGGGAGAGTTTCTGCCTGCAGCCGAATATAGTTTTGTGACTCAAGCCAATGGGAGGGGTGTTTATTCTTTCTGTATGTGTCCCGGTGGTTTTGTTGTTCCGGCTGCCAGTGGTTCCAATCAAGTCGTTGTAAATGGAATGTCCCCCTCCAATCGGGGCTCCCGTTGGGCTAATGCGGGTATGGTGGTAGAGATCCGCCCGGAAGATTACTCTGAATTAATGAAACAGGAGGAGATATCTGTTTCATCCGACTCTCCGCTAGCCCTTATGGCTTTTCAAGAGCGGATGGAAGAGGTCTGCTGGTTGAATGGAGGAAGAAAACAGATCGCTCCGGCTCAACGTATGAATGACTTTGTGCAGAAAAAGAATTCTTTCGATTTACCGGTATCCTCATATACACCGGGATTGTTAGCATCTCCTTTACATTTCTGGATGCCTTCATTTATAACTTCCCGTCTTCGGGACGGATTCCGTCATTTTGGAAATGCGTCCAAAGGTTTTCTGACGAATGAGGCTGTGATGATTGGTGTGGAGACGCGCACCTCTTCTCCTGTTCGCATATTACGTGATCGGGAAACTTATCAGCATATCTCCTTCAAAGGCTTATACCCTTGTGGCGAAGGTGCCGGATATGCAGGGGGCATCGTATCTGCTGCTATCGATGGGGAAAGGTGTGCGGAGGCTGTGTCTCTTTGGCTTGCGGGTCAATGATTTGATCGTTCTATTCAAACAAAAAGAGGCTGTCCGATGTTTTTTGGACAGCCTCTTTGTTATTTTTAAGGTTCGAATCTTACTTCTTTAAGAATTTAAGGGTTTTGTTTATGCCGTTTTCATTTATGACAAATACATAAATAGCCCCTTTAGGCAAATTCGTTGTAGAGATAAATTCACTGGCACTTTTGATCCGTCCGTTTGCATAGGTGATACCTTGCATATTAATAATTGAATAACGGGCGTTTTCGTAGTTCTCAACAGAAATACCATCTTCGGTAATGGAGAAGTTCGCCGGATCTATAGTGATCGATTCATTATCTGTCACAATACCTTTCAAATTTGAGTACAAATAGGCTGTAGCCATTTTAGTCGCTTCACCCTCTACAATGGGAGAGAAGTCAATGATGATATTTTCTTTTGTCAAAGGAATAGTCGCTTTTACATTCATCACTTTAGTCATCGTAGGCTCTTCTTCATCTTCTGTATCTAAAGCCGAAATATCCAGGTTTATGATATTAATCGGATTATTCCAATCACCTCCGCCGGTGTATGTAAGAATCATTTCCATCGTTTTTACTTTTTCCTCTGCCGTTATTATTCCGCTACCGTCTAAATCTGCAGCCGATTCAAATGTAATGGTTGCATCTTTTGACCAGTTTCCTAAGATAGCATTGAAAATACCATTGGAAGAGAGAATAGAGGAAAGATCCGCTTTTGTATCGGTCAATTTTATGTTTGCTGTTACAAATTCAGTAGCCGACCATGTCCAAGGATCTGTTTTCTTCGTACGGATGGAGTCGGTGGTCGTTTGTAAAAACTTAGAAGTACTTAGGGTTTCAAATTTTTTGCTTTGTTTACGGTATCCTTGCAGAACACCTTCTTCATAGGTGGTGAAAATAATGGAATCGGCAAAAGCAGTTCCGCTTTCACTCAAATATACTTCAGCATCTCCCATCGGAATTTCTTTGATTGAACCTTCTGCCGGTAATCCCACAAGGATAGCTTCCAGTGTACCTTTTGTTTCTGCATTTTTCATATTTAACTTAACCAACAAATTCGGTGTTTCCTCTTCAAGCATGTTCTTCAAAGCATCTTCGATCACCATATTATAATTGAAGATTCCATTGGCATCCTTTGTTTCTGTAAATGAGAAGAGTTTACCTGTTTCAAAAGTTAAGCCTACACTTTTTAATAGATTTTCCAGAGCATCACTGAGTACAAATTCAGCATCCATCTTTTTAATCGGAAGAAGTCCGTCCCCATCTTCCGTTGTAAATGTAAAGATAAAGGCTTTTTCAAAGGTGATAGGAATTAATATTTTAGCAGTAATATCTATATAAATCTTTTCAGGTAAAATGAATTCGACAGCTTGTCCGTTTATTTCGGATGAATAGGTTTTATAATTGTCAAATTTCAATACCGCTTCTTTTAAAATACCATCAGGCATACCTTCTAAAGTAAAAGAACTAATGTCCATCTTTATACTATCCGGTTTGAATGTAAGCGCTGCATTATCAGCCCGTAGTGCACTTTGAGGTACTAAAAAAGGTGAGTTTACAAAATTTTCGATGGAAGGGTTTTTAGCAAAGCCTAAAAAGTCAATACCACTGATTTGTTTTACCTGATCAAATATGACAGGTACTAATTCTTTTGAAAGAATAGTTTTGTCTTTTTCGGTCAATTGTTGTGCCTGCGTTATAGCAGAAGTCATTGTTAGTAAGGCCGTGATGGCTAAACAGATAGGTGTAAATCTTTTTCTCATATTTTCTATGTTTTAGAAATTAACAGCAACAAAGTTATTCTATTAAATAAAAACGCCAACATTTATATCCAATAAATGTCGGCGTTTTTTGTTATTTTAATTGTATGAAAAGCAACAAATGATTAAATTTTCATTTTTCAAGTACATCTGTTACCTTTTGTTCGTAAAAAGAAGAATCTTTCATCTTTTTTGTTACCTCTTGGGTATATCAATTGATTGATCAGATTCTCCCAATAGATGTTGTGAGAAGTAATCAACCATACGCCAGTAAAAGTATTCGTCCATATCGCTGAATCCGTGGCGTTGTTGGGGCAGGATGAGCATGTCAAAACGCTTATTGGCACGAATCAATCCGTTAACGACCCGCATGGTGTTACCCGGATGTACGTTGTTGTCTATGTCTCCATGAACAAGTAATAAATGACCTTTCAATTGTTTGGCCAGTTCGGGATTACTTTTGATACTGTATACAAATGTCGTATCTCCTTTTTCGCTTACCACTTCTTTTACTCCGTGATGTGTTTCACTCCACCAGCGGTTGTATATCTTATTATCATGATTTCCGGCACAAGAAACGCCCACTTTAAAGAAATCCGGATACTGTAATAAAGCAGCAGTCGACATAAAACCGCCTCCTGAATGGCCA
The DNA here is from genome assembly GCF_010500925.1 of Parabacteroides sp. 52. Lineage (GTDB taxonomy): Bacteria > Bacteroidota > Bacteroidia > Bacteroidales > Tannerellaceae > QVMG01. The sequence goes on along the minus strand of NZ_QVMG01000001.1, from coordinate 284,255 downwards.
TGAATGCCTACTCGATGGATATCGATGAATTTATGTTGATCGGCTAACTGAATAATGGCCGCCTTCTGATCCTCTAAGCCGTAATCCCTTAAATTACCATATCCGTAATTATGATACCATTTCGACCGGCTTGGATGGCCCCCGCGGTTTCCGACAGAGATCACGATGAAGCCGGCTTGTGCCAAACGGTCTGTACGCACACTCATACGGGTAAACGGATAACGGGTGGCTTCCACCTGCGGACCCGGATACACATAATCGATCACAGGGTATACCTTGGTTGAGTCAAAATTGAATGGTTTATACATCACACCATACAAATCTGTTACTCCGTCTTTCGCTTTCACTTTAAATGGTTCGGGGAACTGATAACCGGCCGCAAACAGTTGGGAGAAGTCACTCTTTTCCAGTTCCATCACCTTACGGCCTGTATTATCAAGTAGATCAGAGGCAGGAACGGTATTGATGCGTGAGTAGTTATGTACAATATATTGTGCATTATCATCCATATGTACCTCGTGGAAGTAATCACCGGCTGAAACCATTTGTAACCCACTGCCATCCAGATTGACACGGTAGAGGTGTTCGTAATACGGATTCTCCCCTTTTTCCTTTCCGTTGGCCAGGAAGTAAACAACCCGCTTGGCCTCATCTACTTTCACTATCTCATCTACATGCCAGGGGCCTGATGTCAGCCGGTTTTTCAGATTCCCTTTGTCGTCGTACAGGTAAAGATGTGCCCAACCATCGCGTTCACTCCAATGGATAAGTTCTTTTCCTCCATGAAGAGAGGCCAAGGGGCGCACTTCAATATAGGTGTTCATGCGTTCTTCAATAAGAGGACGAATGCTATCTTCCCCTAAGGTGTAAGCACATATATCTACCCGGTGCAGATCCCGACTCAGGCGGGTTAGAAAGAAACGGTCGTTATCTCCCAGCCAATAATTGGCTTGATCTTTCATATCCCGTTGTTTTTGCAGGCGGGGTTGACGAGCCAGTCGGATAGTTTGATCTTTAAAGGCTGAAGTTTTTATCTCTTTGTAACTATCGTTACTCATATCGAACAGATACAGGTATTGGATAGGAGCCTCTTTCTCCCCGGGCATCTGGTATTTATAAGACTCCAACGTAGGGCGGGGACTAGCCAGCGGGTTAATAACCCACAGGTCTTTTACAGCCCGACTGTCTGTTAGGGTGACTGCAAAATGACGGGAGTCGGGCGACCATAGAATGCCTCCGGCATTCCGGCGTTTGCCATTACAAAGTGTGTCTGTATTCAAAAGGCTATAGGGCTGTCCGAAGCCAAAATCCTTGACCCCGGTAGTGGTCAGTTGTATCTCGGTAACGGTACTGTCTTTGTCATCCTTTTTTAATTTTTCGTAGTCCTCACGTGACATACGATAGAGATTCAGATCTTTGGCATAGACCACTATTCTCCCATCCGGAGAAACGGAAGCCCAATCCGGATGTTTGGGATCTTTCTTTTTATCCTGTAACTGGGTAAGCTTTTGGGTAGGATAGTCGTAGGAGAAGAAGAATATTTCTTTTTCTTTCTCTTTCTTTTTATCAGTGCTGTCTTTCTTAGCATCCTGGGTGGATGTGATCTGAAAAGTAAAAGAACGCCCATCTTCTCCGGCTTCCAATTTTTGGATAGGTAATTGTTGAGCTGTATAAGGATCTTTTACAATCTCAGTCAATTGAGCGGCCAACTTATCCAGGTCAAATAGGGGACGTTTTGTTTTGGCTGTGGGATCCACTACGTACCAGGCCTTTCCGTTACTGGTCTTGTATTCGTACCAGAAGTTGTTACCCTTCTTGAACCAATGTGGATCAATTGATGTTGAAAATAACATCGTGGATAGTTTATCACCGGCAAAGCGTTCAGCCTGGGTATAGCCGGGCAATGGATCTGTTGCAGAAACAGTTTGTGCATTTAGAGTATAAGTCCAAAGTATACCTAAAATGCATAGAGATAGAACATGTTTTTTCATGCTTAAATAGTTATGTTGTTAGTATATGTTGTATAGAGTAGGGAAAGTTTTTTCAGAGCCATGGTATATCCCTGCATAAGATCATCTATGACCTCTTTTACTGTTTCTTCTTTCCGTAACAAAGAGGCAACCTGTCCGATCTCCAGTTCCCCTTCTTGCAGGTTTCCTTCAAATATGCCTTTCTTTGCCCGCCCATGTCCCAGAAGCGTACGTAATTCATCCGGAGAAGCACCTCTTTTTTCCGCCTCTTCTACTGCTTCTGCAAAGGGACTTTTAACCAATCGGGTAGGGGCTAGTTGCTTCAACAGCAATTGGGTATCTCCTTCATGCAGGTTTAAACATCGTTGTTTGAAATCGGGATGAGCCGAACTTTCCCGGGTGAGTGCAAAACGGGTACCGATCTGTACTCCTTCGGCTCCCAGGGCGTTCACGGCAGCAATGGCTTCTCCTGTTGCAATACCTCCGGCGGCGATAAGAGGTAAACCGGTCGCCTGACGTACGGCAGGAATCAGGCAAAGTGTGCTTGTCTCTTCCCGTCCGTTATGTCCACCCGCTTCAAAACCTTCGGCAACGATTGCATCTACACCTGCTTCTTCACATTTGAGAGCAAATTTGGAACTGCTGACTACATGAACCACAGTAATGCCTTTTTCTTTTAAATAGGCGGTCCATGTTTTGGGATTTCCTGCCGAGGTGAAAACAATTTTTACATTCTCCTCTATAATAATTTCCATGAGTCGTTCTACCTCTGGATACATCAAAGGGATATTGACTCCGAATGGATGAGGGGTAGCCTTTTGGCATTTCCGGATATGTTCCTGAAGCATTTCAGGATGCATAGAGCCAGCCCCCAAGAGGCCTAAACCTCCTGCATTACTTACTGCCGAAGCTAATTTCCAACCACTGCACCAAACCATACCTCCTTGTATTACGGGGTATTGGATACCAAAAAGATTACATATTCTGTTCATTTATTTACTTAAGATTAAAGTGGACGGCATCAGTTGCAAGGCTTCTTTCCGGTGTTCAGATACATCGTTCCATGTATTATAGCTGATAAGCATAAAGTTATAATCGCTCAACAACTCCGGCATAAGATCTTTTTCCTGTAAAAGAGTTGTGAGAGCAAATTCAATGGCAAAATGGCGGATTTGTTTATCTATATTCTTTTTTCCCGGGGTTGTTGTACTCGAACGATCCAAAATAGCAATTGAACCTTGGGTCGATTTGATTAATGTTCTTGCATATTTAAGCAAGTGCAGGTCTTCTTCTGCATCCAGAATGACAATGATCTGTGTTGCTTTGACAAAATTCCGATTGACAAATACGCCTACAGGCGCATTCGTTTGTTCTATGAACATCTTCGTTTTGTCTTTAAGCAAGGTCGCTGGGAAGAACCAGGATTCTGCTTTGAACCGTTTGAGATAGCGTCCTTGTGCAGAATCACGGAATTGATTGGCAGCAATATCATCGGGAAGGTTACTCCAGGTGATGCCGGCCCCAACCAATAGGAAATCATAGCCTTCATTGTTTACAATATTACAGATCTCTTGTCCGGCATTGTTGGATATCTCATAACGGGTATGGATCTGCATCCCTAATTTCTTTGCCCCATATAAAATAGGACCGAAACTGATTTCTTCGAAATTGTCTGTATGAAGCGGATTTACGTCCGAACCTATGGTGAGGTGCAATGCTGTAACCTCTAACTTTTCATCTCCTTTTGAAAACATCTGATGGGCCACATCGAGCATGACCTGCCCGTTACCGGCACGACCGAATGAGAGTAATACTTTAAAGACCCCTTCCAGATGTTCCAACCGTCTCTGTTCGACAAATTTATCATGGGTACGGAAGCAGAACTTAATGAAAGAGATCAAGGGGGCTGTCATAAAGGTGGTCACCAAGGTCATCAATACTAACATGACGAAGATAGAAGGAGAAAGAATCCCCATTTCGTATCCGATGGTTAATACAACCAGTTCCATCAATCCCCGGGTGTTCATTAATGCGCCGATATATAAACTGTTTTTCCAACTTTCTCCGACAAAACGGGCGGAGAACATAGCTCCACCGAATTTACCCACAATAGCGACTAGGATAAAGACGGCACACATCAACCACAATTCCGGAGTGTTTAACAGTCCGATCTCTGTTCGTAGACCTGTTGACACAAAGAATAACGGGAGAAAAAGGGAGAGGGATACATCTTCCACTTTTTCTGTCATGATCTTCCGGAACTTAATGTTGCTGGGCATAATCACTCCGGCCATAAAAGCACCGAACAATGCGTGTAATCCCAATATCTCTGTCAGATAGGAAGAGGCAATCAGGATAAGAAACATGAAAGCGACCAATCCTTTGTCAATCACTTCTTTGTTATGATATACCTGTCCAATCATGCGAAGGAAGGGACGTACCACCAGAAACATAATGAAGAGATACAAGATAGAGAACAGGATATTGTAAACCGCACTCAACATGCTTCCGGCCTGTGCTATGGCTATCACAACGGCTAACAGGCACCAGGCTGTGATATCTCCGTTGGCGGCACTGGCTAAAGAGATGGTTCCCAGATGGGTTTTGGTCAGTCCCTTTTCCTGGATAATACGCGCCAATACCGGAAAGGCCGTAATACTCATGGCAATGCCTATAAACAAGGCAAATGAAAGGAAAGGAGTACTTTTATCCGCATAATTCTCATAGACAAAGTAGGCCGTCAACATACCCAGGAAGAAAGGCACGATGGTACTGGTATGGCTGATCAGAATGGTCTCTTTTAGTTTTTTTCTTACCTCCGTAATATCGAGCTCCATCCCGATGGCAAACATAAAAAGAATTAATCCGAACTGACTCAATAAGGTGATATTCCCGAGAGACTCCACGGGGAAAATAAAAGAAGACACTTCCGGCAGCCACCGCCCCAATATGGAGGGACCTAAAATGATACCGGCCAGAATCTCCCCGACCACTGTAGGTTGGCCTATTTTCACAAAAAGCCATCCGAAAAAACGGCAACAAAGAAGGATGACTATAATTTGTAATAATAAGATGCTAAAAGGAGATTCAATATGTTCAAGAAGAAGATGGAGGAATATATCAAGACCTTCCGTTAAGTTGGATGGAACATTGTATACGGACGTTATGGCATCGTTCACCTGATGACTTTCTCCTTTCTTGGCGATAATGTACATCAATGAACCAAATACAATAATCATTGACAGATAAAAAGCAATGCTTTTTGTTCCTTTTTTCATCTACGTTTGGTTTCTTGCAAAAATAAGAATTATCCTGTTATTATCAAAGCATACGCTTTTTTCTTTTATCTTTGTCAAATAACCAATCTACTCAATAAAACAATGGAGTCTTTGAACCTTATTAAAAATGACCCTTGGTTAGCTCCTTATAAGGAGGCAATTGAAGGAAGGTATCAGTATGCAATCGAGAAAGAAAAGAGCCTTACCAACCAAGGGAAACAAACCCTATCGGAACTGGCTTCCGGCTATCTTTACTTCGGACTACATCAAACCAATAAATCCTGGATCTTCCGTGAATGGGCGCCTCATGCTACGGCCATTTATCTTATAGGTGATTTCAATGATTGGCAAAAGAAGGAAGAATACCGAATGACCCGCCAGGAGAATGGTGTTTGGGAAATTGTGTTGCAAGAAGATTTATTGCATCATGAAGACCTTTTCAAACTATTGATTGAATGGGAAGGGGGATCGGGTGAACGTATCCCTGCGTGGATTCGCCGGGTAGTTCAGGATGAACATACAAAGATATTCAGTGCACAGGTATGGAATCCACCCACTCCTTATGTGTTTAAGAATACGACATTTAAACCGGATGTATCCCCGTTATTGATATATGAATGTCATATAGGTATGGGAACAGCCGAGGAGAAGGTGGGTTCATATGATGAGTTTTGCCGCCATATTCTGCCCCGTATAAAGAAAGACGGATACAATGCGATTCAGATCATGGCTATTCAGGAACATCCCTATTATGGTTCTTTCGGTTATCATGTAAGTAGTTTTTTTGCTGCTTCCTCCCGTTTTGGTACTCCCGAAGAATTAAAACATTTGATTGATGAGGCACACGGCATGGGCATTGCGGTTATTATGGATATTGTACATAGCCATGCAGTAAAAAATGAAGTCGAAGGTTTGGGACGCTTTGACGGCTCTTATAATCAATATTTCCACGAAGGCGCTCGCCGGGAGCATCCCGCTTGGGATTCCCTGGTGTTTGATTATGGTAAAAATGAAGTGCTTCATTTCCTTTTGTCTAACTGCAAATTCTGGTTGGAAGAATATAAATTCGACGGTTTCCGTTTCGATGGAGTCACTTCCATGCTTTATTACAGCCATGGATTGGGAGAGGCTTTCATGAATTATGGCGATTATTATAACGGCACGCAGGATGGTGATGCCATTGCTTATCTGACATTGGCTAACAAACTGATACACGAAGTAAATAAAAATGCGATAACCATTGCCGAAGAGGTCAGTGGTATGCCCGGATTAGCTGTCGCTTGTGAAGAAGGCGGCTATGGATTCGATTACCGTATGGCCATGAACATTCCGGATTACTGGATAAAGACTATCAAAGAGAAAAAAGATGAAGAATGGCATCCCTCTTCCATCTGGTGGGAAACAACAAACCGCCGGGCAGATGAAAAGACTATCAGTTATGCCGAGAGTCATGACCAGGCATTGGTAGGGGATAAGACGATTATCTTCCGGTTGATAGATGCCGACATGTATTGGCATATGCAGGCGTCCGATCGCAATTATGTTGTTGAACGGGGAATGGCGTTGCATAAAATGATTCGTCTGGTAACAGCATCAACGATCAATGGAGGCTATTTGAATTTTATGGGAAATGAGTTCGGACATCCGGAGTGGATTGATTTTCCTCGCGAAGGAAATGGATGGTCTCATGCATATGCCCGCCGTCAATGGGGATTGGTAGACGATCCCAATCTAAAATATCATTTTCTGGGTGATTTTGACCGGGAGATGTTGGAACTGATCCGCAGTGTCAAGAACTTTCAACAGACACCGATCCAAAAGATATGGGATAGTGACGGCGACCAAATACTTGCTTATATGCGCAAAGATTTATTGTTTGTCTTCAATTTCAGCCCGTATAAATCCTATGCGGATTATGGATTTCTTTCTCCCATGGGCGAATATGAAGTTGTATTAAACACGGATGCCACACGGTTTGGCGGTTTTGGCTTGGCGGATGACAGTATACATCATTTTACCCACCTGGATCCTTTGTATAAAAAAGAGAAGAAAGAGTGGTTGAAACTATATATCCCTGCCCGCAGTGCCGTTGTGTTGCGCAGATTGAATTAATACTTATCATTAGTTATATATAAATATGTTATATCCATTTATTTTTGAACCCATACTGAAAAAGGTTATTTGGGGAGGGGCGGATATTTGCCCTTTTAAAGGTATTACTCCGGTGCAGGAAGGTATAGGAGAGAGTTGGGAGTTGTCACATGTCGAAGATAATTATTCTGTCGTAGCCAATGGAGAGCTTGCAGGCAAGAGTCTAGACGAATTGATTCGCGTCTATGGCAGTCGGTTGTTGGGAAAAAAGGTGATGGAGCAATTCGGTACGACCTTTCCTTTGTTGATAAAGTTTATAGATGCCCGTGATGATTTGTCTATCCAGGTACATCCCGATGATGAACTGGCCAGGAAGCGCCATGATTCGTTTGGAAAGACAGAGATGTGGTATGTGATTAAAGCGGCAGAAGGGGCTTCCCTTTATTCCGGATTCAGCAAACAAATAGATGCAACAGACTATGTAAAGCGCGTGCAGGAGAACACGATTACGGATGTACTGCAACGCTATGAAGTCCGTCCGGGGGATGTGTTTTTCCTACCTGCAGGAAGAGTACATGCGATAGGAGCCGGTTGCTTTATTGCAGAGATACAGCAGACAAGTAATATCACGTACCGGATCTACGACTATAACCGCAAGGATGTACACGGCAATGGCAGGGAGTTGCATACGGATTTAGCAAAAGACGCCATTGATTACCGTTTGCAAGCAGACTACCGGACGCATTACAAAGCGCATGCCAATGAAGCCGTTTCTTTGGCAACATGTAAATATTTCACGACAAACTTATTGGAAATGAATGCACCGCTTGTACGGGAATTGACAGCGATAGACTCTTTTGTCGTTTATATCTGCATGGGGGGACAAGCAATGCTTCGGGATAATGAAGGGCATGAATTGCTTGTACGTCAGGGACAAACCGTTCTGATTCCGGCAAATGCCTCGGAAGTGACATTTACTCCTTCGCCGGATGCAAAGTTTATGGAAACGTTTATCGGATAAGAAGAACGAAGAACCGAAACGTGCTTCATAAAAGATAAAACAGGAAAGAGAGAAAAAGAAAAAAGGAAACAGTGTCACTGACTCTGTTTCCTTTTTTCTTTTGAAGTATGTCGGCCGCTTTTTAACTCAGTCCTTCCACCTGGCCGTTGACAATGTCAATATGGTTGGCCTGTGGCTCTTTGGGTAATCCCGGCATACGCATAATCTCACCCATAATGATGACTATCATTTCAGCTCCGTTATTGATGATGACGTCGCGCACTTTTAATTCAAAGTTTTTGGCGACTCCATAAGCCTTGGGATCAGAAGAGAAAGAGTATTGTGTTTTAGCGATACAAATAGGATAATGAGAGATTCCGAGGCTTTCTATCTGTTTCAGTTTCTTGTCTGCCAACGTGGTGTAGACAATAGAAGAGGCTCCATAAATCTGTTCGGCTACTTTTTTCACCTTCGTTTTGACACTGTCATTGTCTTCGTAAGTGAATTTCATTTGCTGGGAAGGATTCTTTTCGATGGTGTCCACAACGAGTTGTGCCAATTCCATTCCTCCTTCTCCTCCTTGGGCAAAGACATTGTTTACGGCAAAACCGACGCCCAGCTTTTGACAATGCGCTGCTGCCAGATTTATCTCCTCGTCCGTATCGGTTGTGTAACGGTTGAAAGTGACAATCACCTGTTGGCCGAAGCTTTTGATATTTTCGATATGTTTATCCAGATTGGCTAATCCGTTGCGTATACCTTCCACATTCGGTTCTTTGATTTGGGATTCGGGGACGCCTCCATGCATCTTAAGGCTTTGTGCTGTGGCAACCAAAACAGTTACTTTCGGTGTCAATCCAGCTTTCCGGCATTTGATATTGAAAAACTTTTCCGCTCCCAGGTCGGCGCCGAATCCGGCTTCTGTTATCACATAATCTCCATAAGTAAGTGCCATTTGGGTGGCCAGTATGGAATTACATCCGTGTGCAATATTGGCAAACGGGCCTCCATGCACGAATGCCGGGGTATGTTCCGTTGTCTGCACCAGGTTGGGACGAAGAGCATCTTTCAATAAGACGGTGATCGCTCCGGCTATGCCCAGGTCTTTCACGGTAAATGGTTCGTCATTGTGGGTATATCCTAACAATATATTACCTACGCGACGCTTTAAATCGTCGATATCTGTTGACAGGCATAGGATGGCCATGATTTCGGAAGCCGGGGTGATATCAAATCCGGTTTCTGTCGGAACACCGTTTGCCGTTCCTCCCAGGCCGGATACGATATTGCGCAGGCTCCGGTCGTTCACATCCAACACTCTTTTCCATTTGATTTCTTTCAGCCCTTCACAGCTGTTTCGGTTTTGATAAATATAGTTGTCTAATAAAGCCGTGATCGTATTGTGGGCAGATGTGATGGCGTGAAAATCTCCGGTGAAATGCAGGTTGATATTTTCCATCGGTAATACCTGTGCATATCCTCCTCCGGCAGCTCCTCCTTTCATGCCGAATACCGGTCCTAAGGAGGGTTCCCGTAAAGCGACAACGGATTTTTTACCTAATTTATTCAATCCCAAAGACAAACCGATAGAAACGGTTGTTTTTCCGATTCCCGCCTTTGTCGGTGTGATGGCTGTTACCAGGATCAGGTTGTGTTCCTGTATTTTTTTCTTATCAATAAGTTCAATGGGTATCTTGGCCATATGTTTCCCATAGTTTAAAACTTCACTACGGGGAATGCCTAAATCAACGGCTATTTCTTTTACTTTCTTTAGGGAAACTTCTCTTGCTATTTCTATATCTGACTTCATTTATTAGGTATTTATTTTAAATGGACAAAATAAAGACATTTTACTTAGTATAACAAAAAAGAAAAGGAAAGGATCTGTTTTTTTGTATATATTTTGCTTTTCTATTTCTTGTATAGGAGAAAAAGGAGTCAAGTAGTCAAAGTAGTCAGAGTAGTTAAAGTAGTCAGAGGAGTTAAAGGACGCTGGGAAATAAAAGTGTCGATAGCCGTCGACACTTGTGCTGATAATTGTCGACACTTGTGCCGATATATATCAGCACAATTGCCGACAATTATCGGCAATTTTATTTTTCCGCATTGGAAAGCCGTTCGCCGACAGGTTATGCCACTTAATATTTGTATCTTTGCTCGACGTAACTTAAAACAAAAATGATATGTTTTCCGGGATAGTAGAAGAGGCAGCCCAAGTGGTTGCCGTAGAACAGGATAAAGGCAATGTGCATTTGACTATGAAATGCTCCTTTGTCAATGAGCTTAAAATTGATCAGAGTGTCTCCCACAATGGGGTTTGTCTGACTGTTGTCAGTATGACGGAAGACACGTATACCGTAACGGCTATAAAAGAAACATTGGAACGATCCAACCTGGGCTTATTGAAAGCCGGTGATAAGGTGAATCTGGAACGCAGCATGTTGATGAATGGCCGTTTGGATGGGCATATTGTGCAGGGCCATGTAGACCAGACGGCTGTTTGTACGCAAGTGCGTGAGGCGGACGGCAGTTGGTATTACTCATTCGAGTATGCGTTTGACAAAGAGATGGCGCGCCAGGGATATATGACTGTAGAAAAAGGATCGGTTTGTGTCAATGGGGTCAGCCTGACAGTTTGTAATTCCGGTCAACACACGTTTGAGGTAGCTATAATCCCTTATACGCACGATTTTACCAATTTCGGACAAATCGAAAAAGGGAGCGTTGTCAATTTGGAATTCGACATTGTAGGCAAGTACCTGAGTAAAATGATGCAGTTTCAATAAAGCTGAATATATATGTGGGCTGTGTGGATGCCCGATCTTACCGGGGGGCTTTCCCGTATAAGTAGATCGCTATAAAGGTATAAATGATATTGGGGATCCATGCAGCAACCATCGCACTCACATATCCATTCACGGCAAAAGTAGATGTAACCGTGGTGAAAAGAATGTAAGAGAAACTCAGCCCAATGCCTATTCCTATATTCAATCCCATGCCTCCTTTTACTTTTCTGGAGGAGAGCGAAACGCCGATAGTGGTCAGGATAAAGGCCGCCATGATGCTGGCAAAACGTTTGTGATATTCTATTTCGAACATTTGGATATTACCGATGCCCCGTTTTTTCTGCCGTTGGATATAGGTATGCAATTGGGGGGTGGTCATGGTTTCACAGTCATTGACGGAGATGAGAAAGTCGGATGGAACAATCGTCAGGGTTGTATCTTTCCGGGTTCCTGTCGTGATTATTTCCCGCATACCTTCAAAATCCCGTATGGTGTAATCCATAATTGTCCAGGTGTAAAGCGAATCGTATTTGATGGAACCGGCTGTTAAGCGGGAAACCAATTGTTTGTCTTCGAAATGATCCAGGGAAAAACGATAACCCATGCCGGATTCGGCGTGGTAGGTATCGAAATAAGCAATGACCCCGGGTTCGACCTCCAATTGTACGCGGCTGGCTTGTTCCACCCGTTTGTTCTTTATATAAGAATTTTGAAACTCGATACGGGTAGTATTTGCCGGAGGAATGATAAAGCCATTTAAGATGAATGTGGCAAAAGCGATTATAGCCGCTGAGATCATATACGGCATCATCAATCGTTGAAAACTCATACCACTGGCTAACATGGCTATGATTTCGGAACGATCAGCCAATTTGGAGGTGAAAAAGATTACCGCAATGAATGTAAACAATGGGCTGAACAGATTGGCAAAATAAGGGATGAAATTCAGGTAGTAGTCAAAGACAATCGCTTTAAGAGGTACGTCCGGATTCAGAAACTTATCGATCTTTTCATTGATATCGAAAACAACTGAAATCGATATAATCAGGGCAATCGCAAAGATATACGTTCCCAGGAACTGTTTAATGATATACCAGTCTAATCGTCCTAATTTGAATTTCATCTTACAGTCTGTTAGATAGTTGACGCACCATGCCACTTTTCCAAAGCGTGAAATCACCTTCGATAATGTGTTTCCGTGCCTCTTTTACCAACCACAGGTAAAAAGCCAGGTTATGTAAAGAGGCGATCTGCAAACCTAAAAGTTCTTCTACTTTTATAAGATGGTGCAGATAGGCCTTGCTGTATAATGTATCTACATAGGAATGAGCGTCCGGGTCGATGGGAGAGAAGTCGTCTTCCCATTTTTTATTCCGTATGTTTATCGTTCCGTATTGGGTGAACAACTGTCCGTTTCGTCCATTTCGTGTAGGCATGATGCAATCGAACATATCTACCCCCCGTTCTATGGCTTCCAATAAGTTCACAGGAGTACCTACGCCCATCAGATAACGGGGTTTGTCTTTGGGCAGAATCTCATTGACCACTTCAATCATCTCGTACATCTTATCCGTCGGTTCGCCTACGGCCAGTCCTCCGATGGCATTTCCGTTGGCCCCTTTATTGGCCACATTCTCCGCAGCCTTTTGCCGTAAGTCCGTGTATACACATCCTTGTACAATAGGGAAGAGGTTTTGTTCGTAACCGTATTTGGGTTCGGTACTGTGGAAACGATTGATGCAACGATCCAACCAACGCTCTGTTAAGGCCAATGAGTCTTTGGCATACGTATAATCGGCATCTCCCGGACAACACTCATCAAAGGCCATGATGATATCCGCTCCGATGGAACGTTGGATATCCATGACGTTTTCAGGCGTGAACAAATGTTTCGAACCATCTATATGGGAACGGAATTCGGCACCCTCTTCGCGTAGTTTACGGTTGTCGGATAAGGAAAATACCTGAAAACCACCGCTGTCGGTAAGGATAGGGCCGTTCCAGCTGTTGAACTTATGAAGTCCTCCGGCTTTTTCCAGTATGTCAATACCCGGACGTAGATACAAATGGTAGGTATTACCCAGTATAATCTGCGCTTTTGTATCTTCTTTCAATTCGGGCATTTGTACGGCTTTGACTGTGCCTTGGGTGCCAACAGGCATAAAAATGGGCGTCTCAATTACTCCATGATCGGTAGTAATCAAGCCCGCCCTGGCATTTGATTTTGTATCGTTGTGTTGTAAGTCGAATGTCATGTTGCAAAAATTCGCAACAAAGGTAATATTTCAATTGAGAATTGACAAGTAACGTTTGCCTTAAAAAGCAAAGAGTAAATGACAATTAAACTGAAAAATAACAAACAAGAATGTAGATCAGAAGCCAAAATCATCGATTACGATGTCTAATACTTCTTCTTCTTTGGGTTTTTCGACATACGCATGTTCTGTGTTTGCCTTCACGATGATCGCCCGTTTGGGACGAACCGGACAAATGGATTCACATCCTCCGCATCCGATACAAAGCTGAGGTTCAACCTGTGGAATGGTCAGAGTCGTGTCTTTGTACGGCACCATATGTACGGCTTGCGTCGGACAATGTTCCGAACAAGCACCGCAATCGGTATTCTCTGTTTTTACAATACAGCGGTTGATAAAGAATTCGGCTACACCGACCTGGGTGGTTACCTTTTCTTCTACGCCTTTTAGGTCAAGAGCATGGTTGGGGCATACATCCGCACAAATGGTACATTCGTAATTACAGTAACTGTTGATATACGACATATGCGGTTTCAGGAAATAACCGAATCCAAACTCCATGCCTGCCGGATATAATACCTGGCTGGGGCATTTGGCAACACAGATATGGCATCCGGTACATTTATCCTTGAATTGTTCCAGGTTGTGCGAGCCGGGAGGGGTGATAGGGTTTGTATTTCCGTTTCCATGTCTTTGTCTGTTTCTTCTGGCATAAATAGACATAAGAGGTAAAGAGGAGGCTACGATAGTTCCCGTGGCCAGAAATTGACGGCGGCTATGGGCTGCCGGTTCGATGACCTCTTTTGTTTTTGCCTTTCTGTTGAAAGGGGCAAACCTATAATGAATGCTGTCTTTTTTACAGGAGGAGACACAGTTGAAACAATCGACACAGCGGGAACTGTCCACATGAAACTCTTTTGTAGAGATGGCTTCCGCTTTACATGTTTTTTCGCATAGTCCGCAACCGATACATTTATCCTTGTCGATAACCACCCGAAAGAGCGAATAGCGGGAAACCAGGCTTAATAAAGCGCCTACGGGGCATAGAGTGTTGCAGAATAAACGTCCGCGAAAGAGAACCATGCCAATGAATACAAGGAGGGCAAGCCCTGCTGCAATCCCTGCACCGGTAGTCACCGTTTGGACAGACATATGGAATAAGGTGTAATTATCTACTTTCGCCAGTATCTCCGCTAACAGGTTGTTGCCCCAGATAGCGACCGGGCGAAACAGGTTGGTTGCTATACGTCCAAAATTACTATAAGGATCTAAGGCCAATAGAAGTTCGGAGGAACCCCATATAAACAACAAGAATGTGACAGCCATCAATCCATAACGCAATATATTATGGGGTTTGTGATAAACAAAGCGGGAGGAGCCTTTCTTTTTCTTTTTTCCGATACAGAAAATCCGGTTGATAATATCCTGCAGGATACCTGCCGGACAAATAACAGAACAATAGATCCGCCCGAATAAGAGGGCCAGTAAGAATTGAAAGATCCATATGGCGATAGTGCCGGATATAAGAGCGGGTACGATCTGGATATGCAATAGTTTGTTAAACATATCCGGAGCCAAGCCTCTGAAATCCACAAAGTACAAAAGAATGGGTACGAAGAAGAGGATTGCAAGTATGACCCGCAATCCTTTCAGGTAGTTTGTCCGTTTCATTCGGATCAGATTTTAATACGTTTGATATTTATTTTTTTCAAATCGGTGGAACCTAATTTATGTGCCTCCCCTTTACTTAGATGACCTACGGCATCCATATCGAGTTTTTTTACCTGGTTAAACATACCCAGGGCGGCCGTGTCGATGGCTACAATATTGGGAGAGACAATCAGAGATTTGATGGTGGCAACGTCGGCCAGGCTCTTTCCTTGCGGACCATTTTGATGCATCATGCGATAGGCGTCCACAATATTGAGAACCGGTTTCTTTTCCCAGGTACATATATCTGCGATACATTGTTGTAAGTCGTTCTGGTGGAAGAAGCGGCGATCCCATACAATACCCATATAGTTTTTCATGGCGCAGCTCAGTTTGGCTCCTCCATGGTTTTTCAAAATAGGGACATTGATCCAGGCATCTGCTTCGATCAACGATTCATGTATCATCGCACTTTTTAATATAACCCCGTTGGGCAGAGCTACTTTTTTGAAGTATTTTTCTTCATTGGCAGGCATAATAATTCCACCTGCCTCTTTTGTAGCAGTAGCAATGCCACTGCTCTCATAACATTTTTGCCAATTGTCGCAGGTATGATCAAATACGGTTACTTTTTGAGCTCCGGCATCCAGGCATTTTTTTACCAATGCTTTTATGAGTTCTGGATTTGTATTTCCGGCTAATTCAGGAGAACGATCCCAGCCAATATTGGGTTTGATCACTACTTTTTGTCCTTTTTTGATATATTTATCGATACCTCCTAAGGCTTCTAAAGCTTTGTCTAACATGGCGGCTGGCTCACCACCCATAACTGCGACCATTTCAGGAGCTTGCTGAACAGTCATGGTGTTGGAACTTAATGCCGCTTGTAAACCTTCAAAATTGATGGAAAGGGCAGCACCTGCCACCACACTGGTCTTTAAAAAATCACGACGTTTCATCTTGTTGTTTTTACTTCATTAAAATTGAGACATTGAAAAAGAAAAACAAATATAATAATAGTCTGAATAATAGGAGGGTTTTGAATTTCAAATAAACAATTTTTATGGTTTTATACATCTCTCATCTTTTGCTCTTTGGGAGGTACAGGTGAAAATCTAATTTCTTTAACAGGATGAAGATCGCAGGGAATTTTCATACATTTGTATTTTCTGTATAAACAGAAGGTGTAAGAATGGCTAAAATTTTATTGGTAGAAGACGAGATAAATATAGCTTCGTTTATCAAACGGGGATTGACAGAATCCGGGCATGAGGTGTCTGTGGCTACCGACGGTATGGCCGGCTGGGAGTTGCTTGAAAAAGAAAAATTCCAGTTGTTGATCCTGGATATCATTATGCCGAAGATGACCGGATTGGAACTCTGTCGTAAGTTCAGGCAAAAACAGGGTTTTTATACACCTGTCGTTATGTTGACTGCCTTAGGCACGACGGATGATATAGTGAAAGGCTTGGAGGCCGGCGCAGATGATTACCTGGTGAAACCTTTTCGTTTTCAAGAACTTCAGGCAAGGGTAAATGCCATGTTGCGACGCTTGGGAAGCGATGTGGCGGTGCCTCATACACTTCAATATGCAGACCTTTGTCTGGATCCGGATACACACCGGGCTGTGCGCAATGGCAAGGTTGTCGAATTGACCGTGCGTGAATATCGTTTGCTTGAATATCTGTTGCTTCACAAAGAAACACCGGTTAGCCGTGCGGATCTGATAACCCATGTGTGGGATAAGGAACCAGACCGGAACATGAACGTGGTGGATGTGTATGTGAATTATCTGCGGGGAAAGATTGATAAAGGATTCCGAAAGAAACTGATCCGGACGGTGACAGGGGTAGGATATATGCTGGAGGTATGAAGATAGAAACGCGAATAGCACTCACCTATACCGCTGTCATAGCCGGAGTGATCACTTTGGTTGTTATTGTTTTTTATGTGGTGGCGGCCGGTTATATCGGTAAGTTGGCTGATTCTTCTCCGACAGAAAACAATATCTTCCTGGATATCCAATATAATCTGGGTGGCATGTTAATCGCCTTGGTGTTGGTTTGTTCTTTTCTTGTCTATTTTGTCGGTCGACATTATGCGAAACGGATGATTCATCGTATAGATATTGCTTATCAGAGTGAAAAATCTTTTGTCCGCAGTGCTTCCCATGAGTTGAATAATCCTTTGACGGCTATTCAGGGCGAATGTGAGATTACACTGATGAAAGAACGTTCTTCGGAAGAATATCAGGCAGCCTTGAGCCGGGTGTTGACGGAGACAAAGCGTATCATTCAGTTGATGAAACATTTGCTCTTTCTCTCCAGGGGAGACAAAGATATTTTACAAAATGCGATGGAGCCTATTTTTCTAGCAGAGTTTATGATGCGTTTTGTTGAAAACAGAGTGAACTTTTCTCCGGATCATTTCTCCTTTGTCGTAAATGCCAATCCCCACTTATTGAAAATAGCTATAGAAAATATAATCAGTAATGCGCTCAAATATTCGGACAAAGAACCGGTTGAGATGCGTCTTCGTGTAAATGAACTGGAAATTGAAGATCATGGAATAGGTATCCCCGCTGATGAGTTGGAGCATATTTATCAACCTTTTTTCCGGGCGAGCAATACACATGGTTATGCCGGTCATGGGATCGGTTTGGCTTTGTCTGTCCGGATTTTACAGACGTATGGAGCCAAGGTGAAGATTTATTCGGCATTGAATGAGGGCACCAAAGTGACTATCTCTTTTCCTTAAAGGCATGAACCTTTTGGAATGATTTAGAGTTATAATGGAAAAATGACCCTTATTTATCGCTGATTTATTATATTTTTGTGGCCATTGTTCGGTGTGAACCGAGCAATGGTTTTTTATAAAAAAATGAGAACGATAGATAAACACACAGGACTGGTACTGGAAGGGGGCGGTATGCGCGCCATATTTACTGTTGGGGTGCTTGATTGTTTTATGGATCATAACCTTTGGTTTCCTTATACAATAGGCGTATCAGCGGGGGCAAGTAATGGCATATCGTATGCTTCCCGGCAACGGGGGAGATCCAGATATGGCAATATCGATTTATTGAAGAGACGTAATTATATAGGCTTGCATTATTTTTTGCGTGGAAAAGGATATATCGATATGGATTTTCTTTTTTATGAATATCCCGATAAATATTATCCTTTGGATTACGATACCTATTTCAAAAGTAAGGATCGTTTTGTGATGGTTACCAGTAACTGCCTGACGGGAAAAGCCGAATATTTTGAAGAAAAAGAAGATAAAGACCGGTTGGTTGATATCTGTTGTGCCTCATGTACCTTGCCGGTCATGTGTCCCATTCGTTATGTGGATGGTATCCCTATGGTTGATGGCGGTGTTTGTGATGCCATACCTATCCGGCGGGCTATCTCGGATGGTTTTGAAAAAAATGTCGTTATCCTTACCCGGAATAAAGGATATAGAAAGGCCAATAAAGATTTCTATTTGCCAGGTTTTATTTATCGCAAATATCCGGCCATTCGCGAACAGTTGAAGTTGCGTTATCGCCGCTACAATGAGGTTTTGGATTATATCGATCAATTGGAAGAAGAGGGGAAGGTCTATGTGATCCGTCCCGAGCAAGCCATTCAGGTAGGGCGTACGGAAAAAAATATCTCCAAACTGAATGCATTATATGAAGAAGGATATGCTTGCGGCAAACAAGCATTGGCTTCACTTACCTGGTCTTTTTGAGTCTGTTTTTATAATAATAAGCTGCTCGCTCCGGATCCAACGCCAGGTTTAACTGATCTTTTATCCGGTTTTCAACACAAGCTTTACTCAAAGCATTGTCACGTGCCTGTGCACCCGGATGGCCTTTGGCCAGGTCGGCGGCATGAGCGGCTATTTTATAAGCAATAATACTATTACGTATATCTTCTTTAGAGGGAGTTTCTTGATTTTCGACCGGCGTCACTGCACCAAGCAAGCCGGCTCCCTGCCAGGCTATCTGGGCGGCACCAATAGAAGAAGCCATATGGTCGTAACCGGGAGCAACGTCTGTGCTGGCAGGGCCGCTGCAGAAGTAAGGGACGTTCTGGCAGGAGTATTGTTGCTCTTTCACATTCTCCTGCAGTTTGTTCATGGGGATATGTCCGGAACCTTCTACCATCACCTGTACAAAATCTTCCCGGGCAATTTGGGTCAGAGCTCCTTTGTTTTGCAGTTCTGCAAAGAAAGCCCTGTCGTTTGAATCGTAAATAGAACCGGGACGCAAGCTGTTTCCCAGGGATAATGTCACATCGTATGTTTTCATTATCTTACATATATCATGAAAGTGTGTATACAAGAAATTCTCTTTTTTGTGAATCTGCATCCATGTAGCCATGATGTTTCCTCCGGTAGATACAATACCTGTCAGGCGCGACAGGCTCATGTCGATGTGTTTCTTTACCAATCCGGCATGTATAACAAAGAAGTCGATACCTTGTTCCGCCTGCTCGATAAGGGTTTCCTGGTATATAGGCCAGTCAAGATTCTCTATCTTATGATTTACTTTGGCTAATGCTTGGTAAAGGGGGATGCTTCCGACAGGGATCGGACTGTTGCGAAGCAGCCAGTCATGTGTTTCATATATATTACCGGACCGGGACGTGTCCATCAAGGTGTCGCTCCCCCATTTACAGTGCCATATAATTGTCTCAGCCAGTTCTTTTGTTTCTGTAGAGACAGCTTGGTTGTTTATCTTGGTATTTATTTTTACCAAAAACTTTTTCCCGATAATCATAGGTTCTGATTCGGGATGATTGATGTTTGCCGGAATAATGGCTCTGCCGGCAGCTATTTCTTTTCGGATAAAGTCCGGAGTAATATAGGATTTCAGTCCGAGTGCTTCTATCTGTTGGTTTTCGCGAATGGCAACGTATTCCATCTCCGGTGTGATGATGCGTTTTTTTGCATAATACATTTGTGAGATGTTTTTCCCTTCTTTCGCTTTATAAGGTAAATGAATGATAGGAAAATGACTGTTTGTTGCTGTTTTATCGGATTGCCGGTTACGTGCATACTCGGAGGTGCATTTTTTTAAGCGGACAACATCTTTACGCCGGTTGCACCATTCTTCCCGGATACGTGGAAGACCTTTGTTTTCATCTATAGTGATTTTTGGATCTGAAAATGGACCACTTGTATCATATAAAACAACCGAATTGTTTTTCTTTATACTTTTTTCTCCTTTTTCATCCGTGGTAATTGTGTCGGTAAGTTTGATTTTGCGCATTCCGACATATACTTTGTTTATTCCGCCCGCTATATATATTTTTTCAGAAGAAGGGTAGGTTATATGTTTGTTTTTTTTATTCACCATAGATTTGCAGTTGATTTCAATACAAACTTACATAATAATTTGTCCATAATAAAAAAGCGCTGGAAAGAATAATCTCCAACGCTTTTTTTATTTTTGTGACCGCGACAGGATTCAAACCTGTAACCGGCTGATCCGTAGTCAGCTACTCTATTCAGTTGAGCTACGCGGCCATTAAGAAATACAAAACATACACATTGAAAATGAGTGACCGCGACAGGATTCAAACCTGTAACCGGCTGATCCGTAGTCAGCTACTCTATTCAGTTGAGCTACGCGGCCAATACATTTGTGAATGCGAGTGCAAAGGTAGTTGTTTCTTTTAAATATGCAAACCTTTGCGTCTCTTTTTACAGGAAAAATGAATAGATTGTTTCTTCTTTACTAATCGAGCATTTTGGGATTGAAGATGAGGTAGCCAATATTTAACCCGAAGTTGAAGTTTTTTCTTGGATAGCTATACCCATTGGCATACAGGCTGATAGAAACAAAAGGCAGTTGCATGACTAGGGCTGTTTCTCCCATATACTCAAATGATTTCAGGAACTTTCCATAATAGGCCTTCTGGTCGGCATCTCTTTTGATCTCATAAAGTGGGGCAAAGGCATAGAGTTCCATACGCAAATGGAGAAGGCGGCTCATCTTTAAGATGGGTTTGACTCCGGCTGCCAGATATTGATTGGCACGAAAAGCCTCATTGAAAACAATCAGACTGTGGGGAGTAGGGGTGAAAGCGGGTGCCTGCAATACGGAAGCTGTATAGTTGTTCATCAGGTTTTTGCTGGAAAGTACTACTTCTCCCATATAGCCGAGGTTGAAATAATTATTCAGTTCCTTATAGCTTTCCCAATGTCCTTTCATTTGCAGCCAGGAGTGCTTTTCTCTTCTTACGGGTTCCAATATGGATGTAGAAGAAGGAGCATATTTTTCATTGCCTTTCACGTAGTAGGCTGTAAGGGAGCGCCGGCTACCGGCAATGGGATATTGTTTGGTATCCAATGTGTTTTGTGCGATACTCAGAGAGGCGCTGAACAAATTGTACCAACTATGGTCAAATGTTGCATTAGGAAAGGGTATATTGGTGCTTTGCAGGTAATAATCATTGAACCTTCCGTAGCCTATGCCTATTTCCGCTTTGGCCTTATTGAGGAAAGGTAATCCCAATAGTAATTTGGCATATAACTCTTTTTGTTTCATTATAGCCGGTACCATATCTTCGTAAAAGAGGGATTGGCTTTCAGAAAAGTTCTTTTGGGAATATACACCGCGTAGATTTAAGTAAGAAGGAATCCGCGTCTGGAGGTAGATGCGTTCATCCAGCATAATGCCACTGAATGAATTACCAACCTGGAAATTGGCACGCGATTCCGTAGCTACTCTTCCCAAAAATTGATAACCCAATCCTAAAAAGAGTTGATTCGCCTGGTGAGAAGATACATTACCGCCGAAATCGACTGTGACTTCATCTTTCATTGTGACATCCAGATAAAGGTCGAATTTATTCTCTTTCCGGTTATAAATAGCATGTGGCATGATCTCCTTTATTTTCGAATAGGTCAGTATTTTGAAATAGGCCCGTTTGAAATCATGCATTGAAAATTCGTTATTGATATCCCTATGTAACTGCGCTTCGATATACAAGCGTTGTGCTTCGGTCACTCCGGTGATGTAAATGTTTTTGAATGTAAGGGCAGGAAGATTTTCTTTATACGTTTTCCGTCGATTCATGACTTCTTCTAAGGGTACTTCCCGGGGGACGCGTTCTTTGATGGAGTCGATCAATGCGATGGTCCGATTATACCCTATTTCCATCAATTCTTTTCCCCGGGGAAAATCCAGTAAGGATACATCGGGGAAACGGAATTGAATCATCATGCCTTCCTCTTCCGGTACAGTATATTCGGTTTTTTGCATAATCATTGTTTCCAGTTGATTATACAGGTTTTCGGAGGGTTTTTGCTGGTTGGCTCCTGCCACAGCAGAACCAAAGATGAAATCCGGAGCGAAAGCCTCTTTCATGGGAGAAACAGGGAAATTATCATAAATACCTCCATCGAAAAGAGGTACGCTATCCTTCCAAATTGCCTGGAACACAAAAGGAAAACTCATGGATGCCCGTACGGCATCTCCTAAATCGCCATTTTTGAAGATGACTGCTTTCTTTCCGTAGATATCAGAAGCAACGCAACGAAAGGGAACGAATAAATTATCAAAATTCCAGCCGGCTTTTGCGGTAGCCTGAGCAAAAAGTGCTAGGAAAGCCTGGTTCATCTGGATAGGGTTTATGATACTTTGGGAAAGAAAATTGGCTTTTATCTGGAGCGAGTCAGACATATCTATCGAGAAATGGCCGAATTCGGCTGTCGGGACAGGGTCTCTGAAATAGTAACTGTATTCTTCTTCTACAGTGCCTGTCTGCCAATATTCAAATTCTTTGGATAATATGAGTTCAAGCATCTCATCGGGTGAATACCCCATGGCATATAAACTACCGATAATGGCTCCGATCGAAGTGCCGGTTACATAGTCAATTGGTATATTGTTTTCCTCCAACGCTTTAATCACGCCTATGTGTGCCGCTCCTTTCGCTCCTCCGCCACTCAGTACCAAACCGACTTTTTGAGCGGATAAATAAGAAGTGAAACTAAAAAATAACAGGAATAATAGATATATCTTTTTCATATAGATGTTGACTCGGCTGATATACAAAAGTAAGTGATATTTCCCAGAATACAAGGGCTCATTTCTCTTTTTCATCCTCTTTGCCTTGGGGATTTTCGGGTTTGAGATAGTTTATTTACTTTTACACCCTCATTGTCTATCTTAGAACTAAATTATATGAAAAACGAACTACTTTCCCAAAGACCTCGTATAGAAGTGGCTGATGCTTTGCGTGGACTGGCTGTGATGGCTATTTTGTTATTGCACAATATAGAACATTTCAATCTGTATAATTTCCCTCAATCGACAACTCCTTTTTTTCAGGCTTTGGATAAGGGCATTTGGGATACGCTCTTTTTCCTTTTTGCCGGAAAGGCCTATGCCATTTTCGCCTTGTTGTTTGGTTTTAGTTTCTTTATAATGTTTGATAACCAGGAGAAGCGAGGCAAGGATTTTCGTTTGCGTTTTCTCTGGCGCATGGTGCTTCTCTTTTTGATCGGATGTGTCAACGCTGCCTTTTTTCCGGGAGAGATATTGGTTCTTTATTCTATCATCGGGTTGATTCTTATTCCGGTCTGTAAGTTAAATAACAAAGTGTTGTTTTGTATCGCCGTTATACTGAT
Organism: Parabacteroides sp. 52; assembly: GCF_010500925.1. Taxonomy (GTDB): domain Bacteria; phylum Bacteroidota; class Bacteroidia; order Bacteroidales; family Tannerellaceae; genus QVMG01. The sequence goes on along the minus strand of NZ_QVMG01000001.1, from coordinate 260,597 downwards.
GTTGCAACCGATGGAATGGGCTAAATTTTTATATGCGCTGTTTCATCCGGATTATACAGCCGGTCCGGCTGCCTATGGAGTACATGCACGGAAAATGTATCCTTTCCTGGAAGGTGATAGTTTCTGGGCAATGATAAAGTCAAACCTGTGGGATGGACAATTATTCAGTCTCTTATGGGCATGGGGATTCGGACGTTTTTTCCAGACAGCCTCTCTCTTTATCTTGGGATTCTTGCTTGGACGCAAGCAATTCTTTCAATATGGGGCAGGCAACAGACGTTTCTGGCTGGGTACACTTTGTGTAGCAATAGGTTGTTTTATACCTCTTTTTATTTTGACGGATGTTTTGCCCGGAATGCTGGAACGTAAAGAGTTATTAACTCCGATGAAAACGATTGTTTCTTCTCTGCGTAACTTCTCCTTTATGTGGGTATGGGTTGCTCTGGTTGTGATTGGTTGGCAGGTGGTCAAGGTGCAATCTGTCTTGAAGGTCTTATCACCTCTGGGACGAATGAGTCTGACGAATTATCTGATGCAGTCGCTTTTGGGGTCTTTTATCTATTTCGGACCCGGCTTGGGGCTTTATAAGGTATTGCCGACAACTGCCAGTTTCGGTGTGGGTATTCTCTTGCTTATTTTACAATTGCTATTTTGTCATTGGTGGTTACGTAACCATACACATGGTCCGGCAGAATGGCTCTGGCGGAAAGCCACATGGATTGGTTCGAAGAAAAGTTGAGTTAATCCAGCATCAGACTCATATATCCTTCCCGGTCAGCATATCCTAACAGGGTACGGGTAAGGGTGGCATCCTCCAGTTCTCTCATTTCTTCAACGCAGAAAGAGGTATGCGGGTGTTTGGCCAACCATCGATTAATCATTTTTTCTTTGTTCAGAATCAGGGACATACCCAGAGGATGAGCGGTTTCAGTATGGGAGACAGGGAGCTTACATACCCCTTGTTTTGCACCGAAAAGCTCCGTTCCTTTTTGCCATAAAATATTTTTTACCGCATCGTTTTCGTAAAGAATCTCTTTAATGTATATATTGTTCTTTTCCGGAACGATGAAAGCCATTCCGACAGGTTTACCCAAGGAGTCTGTGACACCGATTGTTTGTCCTTTACTCATTTGAATATCCCGTAAAATGGTATGAAAATCCTCCCGGGTATGCAATATACACAAGGGACGTTCTCTTAATTTCCGATCGAAAAAGGCATACCATATATCTCCGGCTTTCACATCAAGAGAAAAGAATGAATAAGAAGAAGCGGTTTCTTGTCCGGTCTTATGTTCAAAAGGAATCAAGGCATAGTCAAAAGTTTCTGTATATCCTAGCTTCCGGTAATAATCAAACAGCCAGGGTTCGGCTGGTATAAGGGCTGTCAAGTCTGTCTGTCTCTCCCGCATTTTCTGAAAAGCCATAGTTAAGAGTCTTCCCATATGTCCTTTCCCTCGTTCTTCGGGAGCGGTACAGGCACCGGATATATAAGACAGAGTAAGTTCCGTCTCACACCAGGTCATGGTATAAGGAATTATCTGAAGGGCGGCAATGATCCGGCCTTCCTGCTCTATTGTCAAGGCATTCGCTTCTTTATAGACCTGTTCGAAGTAGACTTGAATAAATTCTTCCGAATCATCAAAGCATATCCGCCAGAGATCCATGATTTGCTCTTTTCTGGTCACTGTTGGGTTCTTTTCGGTGTATTTTTTTGACAGTAGTACTCTTCTCCAGTATTTCAACCGGATGATAAGATAATTTAGCCTGACGAAGACCGGGTATACCTAAATCTTCTTCCCTGTTAATGTATATGTATTTTTCGGGAAGGTGAGAAGCAAATTCCTGGTTAATGGCGGCATACGCCCCTTCGTAATGAACATCAGCCTTTTCTATGTGTACAGCAAATGTGTTGTGGTTGACAGGAGCGCCAAAAGAAAAAGCAACGATCTGTTCATCCACACATATACCTCCTCCGATCAGTCCCAGTTCATCAAAGTGATGCAGTGCGTAGGTAAGCGAACGACGTTCATCGGTCAATTCTTCGACATCCTCTTCTGTGCGGTTGGCCTTATACCACTTCCTTTCCAGTTCGAGACAAAAAGGAACTAGCTCGGGAGTGATCGGCATATATTTATAAGTATAGGATTTTTTGAATTTGTTGACGTGATTGCGTTTGGCTTGGTATTTTTTACCAACCAGTGTGGCCAGATCCTCGCGCATATATATATAGTCGGAATAGTCACGTTCGGGGATATAAACGAAATCGCCGGGAGACACCTTTTCTAATTCTTTTTGTGCATCCTGTGTGATACCCAATAATAAGAGAGGGTGTCCATTTTCCAGTGCATCTTCTTCCAATAGGTCAATAACTGCTTTTAGATTCCCTTTTCCTATAGGCATCATATAGGCCAGACGTTTTTTCTCTTCAATGCGGAAACGAATGAGAAGAAATCCATCCATAATGGCAAACTCACTGTCATAAAGAAATCGCCAGCTACACATATTGGCAAAAGAGAAGTCGCAGTTGCGATACTCTCCGGGCATTGTAAACGAGGTTATCCGTTCTTTATCGTTTAATGTTATCGGTTTAAATACTAATTTCATATTTATTTTATCCTTATTCTTTTTATAGAACTAAAAACCTGCCGAATTGTTTAGAACGGGAAAAGTAAAGGTAATACAAATATCATAACAATGCCCATGATAAGCTGTAAAGGCAATCCTACTTTGACATAATCCATAAAGGTATATTTACCGGCTGACATAACCAATGCATTCGGAGGGGTTGAGAAAGGAGAGGCAAAACACATGCTGGCAGAAACAGCTACGGCCAGTAAGAAAGGATAAGGACTAACGCCTATCGATAGAGCGGATTGCAAGGCAATGGGAGCTACCAGTACGGCGGTGGCCGTGTTACTGATAAACATTGTCATCAGGGAAGTGGTGAAATAGATACCGGCCATCAATACGATAGGACCATAACTTCCCAATCCACCGACTAATCTTTCGGAAATAAGAGCGGAAGCCCCCGTCTTTTCCAGGGCCAGTGACATCGGTAGCATGGCGGCGATCAATACGATACTTTCCCAGTTGATTGTTTTATAGGCATCTTCCACGGTACGGAAACAACCGGTGAGTATCATCAGAACAGCGGCTATTAAGACGGCAGCAACAGAGGGTATTACCTGAAACACCATGGCCAGGATCATGCCTAGCATAATCAGGGCTGCCAAAGGGGCTTTGTAATCAAGGGTTACTTTAGACGCTTCTTCAATAGGTTGCCCCAGTACAACCCAGTTTGTCTGTTTCTTACTCATGCGCGCTATATTCTCCCAAGTGCCCTGGATCAACAGTACATCGCCAAATTCCATTTTCAGGTCTTTGATATTGGATAGGATATATTTCCCGTTACGTTCTACGCCTAGTACATTTACCCCGTATTTATCGCGAAATTCAGAGTCTTTTACTGCTTGCCCGATCAATTTGGATTCCGGCGTGAGCAGTACTTCGGCAATACCAATTTCCTGTACACTCAGTTTTTCCGGAGCGGAGCTTCCTGCGAACTCGGACACTTTTGTTTCGGTCAGTTCCAGTTTGTTCTCTTGGGCAAACCGTTCTACATTCTCAAATTCCCCAAACAGGTATAGAATGTCTTCGTCTTTGAGTTCTGTTTCCGGACCAGCCAGCTTCTGGTCTACCGTTTTCAGAAAGCGACCCTGAGAAGTGGATTTGCGTCTTATTTCCAGGATAGAGACATTGTATGTTTGTGTGATGTTTAGATCGATTAGTTTTTTATCACGAATGACAGAGTGGCGCGTGATATGTGCACGATACAAATTGTCTGCCAACTGGAATTTCTGAGCCAGTTCTTTGGCGGAGCGGCCGGTGGAAGTATCTCCTTTTCTGTCTTCTTTCCGGGTAAGGAAGCGTTTGCTTAACGGGATCAATACGATGAGTCCCACTAGTATACACACAAGTCCTACGGGAGTAAATGAAAAGAAGTATAAGCCTTTGAAATTGTTCTGTATCAGTATGTCGTTGATCACCAGGTTCGGCGGGGTACCAATGAGAGTCATCATGCCTCCCATGCTACTGGCAAAAGCCATCGGCATCAAGAAGCGGCTTGGACTGATTTGAGCACCGACAGCCATACTTATCACAATGGGGAGCATCAAGGCCACTGTGCCGGTGTTACTGACAAAAGCCCCAATAAAAGCGGTAACCAACATGACAAGAACAAATAATTTCAATTCGCTTTTACCTGCCATCTGTAATATTTTACTACTGATTATTTTGGCCAGACCGGTCTTGAATATGGCACCTCCGACTACAAATAATCCCACCATCATGATGACGATGGAGTTGGAGAAACCGGAAAGAGCCTCTTCCGGAGTTAATATACCCAATACGATAAGAAGGATGAGCGCACATAGAGCGACAATATCGGAACGTATTTTTCCATGCACAAAGAATACAGCCGATAATGCGAGGATAATCAGTGTTGTTAACATATAACTGGTTTATTGATTCGATTGATGTTTTGCCTTATAAACTTTACGACTGTAAATTTACAAAGATTTCTTGAATGTCTATAAGCTGTGCTTTTATATTAAAGTTTTTTGAGAATCAAGGGGTATCCTTCTTTATCGTCATACCCGAATACGTTTATTGCCGGGCGCGAGTTTTGTGTTATTTTTGTACGATAATTTAGCATAAACAAATAAACTCTCAATGGGCACAAAGAAAACAACGAGAAAAGTGAAGTCTGGAAAAAAACGAAAAGGAAAGAGAAAAAAACAACACACGATCTCTCTTTTTTCTTCCCTGAAACAAATGTTTATATGGGCGGTTGTTTTGACAATCGCTTTTGTCGGATTAATGTATTTGTATCCTTATTTATATCCGGTGGAAAAAACGATACCGGGTGAAAAACCCATAGCGAAAAAAAAAGAGATTATAGAAAAACCTCAACAGAAGAAGCCATCCCGTTCCTCTTCTGTGCAGAAGAAGAAACTGACATTTCCTGAAAAGGCAGAAATCCCCCGCTTACAAACAAAGAAAGAGGAACAGGTTATTTATCATGAGGGATATACGGTCTCTTATAATTCGAATTATAAGATAGCCAATTGGGTAGCCTGGGAACTTACTGCGAAGGAGGCGCAAAGCAAGAAAGTCGAACGAAAGAATAAATTTGTGTCAGATCCGAAAGTGAAGGGGGCTACAGCCCGCAATGAAGATTATACCCGGACGGGATACGACCGGGGACATTTGGCACCGGCAGGTGATATGAAGTGGTCGGATAAAGCGATGCGGGAATCTTTTTACCTGAGTAATATATGCCCACAGGATCCGGCTTTGAACCGGGGTGTTTGGAAGACCTTGGAAGAACAAAGTCGTTTATGGGCCTTGGATTATGAGGTGTTGCTGATCGCTGCCGGGCCTGTGATAAAGGGTGATTTGAAGCGATTGGGTACAAATCGTATCGGAGTTCCCACGCATTTTTATAAAGTTATTTGTACAATCACTGATAACAAATACCAGGGAATTGCGTTTTTACTGGAAAACAAAGATTATAAAAATGTATCTTTGCAGTCATTGGCGATTCCGATTGACAGTGTGGAAAAAGTAACGGGTATTGATTTCTTTCATTTGTTACCCGATGATCAGGAACGTATAATGGAAAGCAAAGTGGATTTGGATTGCTGGTCTTTCTAACGAATAGAACATATGTATAAGAAATTAATAAATAAGGAAGCTAAACTGGCTGTTATTGGACTTGGCTACGTGGGTTTACCTTTGGCAATGGCTTTTGCGGCTAAATTATCGGTGATTGGGTTTGATATCAATGAAGAACGCTTAACCTCTCTTCGCGAAGGGAGGGATCCGGATCATGAAGTGGACCCGGATGCCTTTACCGGAAAAGATATTCTTTTTACTTCTTCTGCCACCTCGTTGCAAGAAGCTTCTTTCTTTATTATTGCTGTTCCGACCCCTATTGATGCATACAACCAACCGGATTTGAAAGCTTTGTTAAGTGCCACCCGTCTGGTAGGGAATGTATTGAAGCCGGGAGATTATGTAGTCTATGAATCTACTGTTTATCCCGGTTGCACGGAGGAAGATTGCCTGCCGCTTTTGGAACAAATATCCGGATTAAAAACAGGAGTGGACTTTAAGATAGGGTATTCGCCTGAACGAATTAATCCGGGGGATAAAGAACATACGCTGGTCAATACAATGAAAATAATCTCCGGCGTGGATGAAGAATCATTGGATGTAATAGAGGATGTGTATGCATTGGTTGTCAAGGCAGGAGTGCATCGTGCGCCAAGCATTAAAGTGGCAGAGGCCGCCAAGATTATAGAGAACACACAGCGGGATGTGAATATTGCCTTGATGAATGAATTGTCTATAATTTTTGACCGGATGGGGATTAATACATACGATGTATTGAATGCTGCCGGAACGAAATGGAATTTTCTTCCTTTCTACCCGGGATTGGTAGGCGGGCATTGCATAGGCGTAGATCCGTATTACCTGGTTCATAAAGCCAAAGAACTGAAGTATCATCCCAAGATGATTAATTCCGGCCGTTTTGTCAATGACTCTATGGGAGGATATATAGGAAAGAAGATCGTTAAGAAGATGATCGAACAAGGCAAAAACATCTTGGGTGCTCGTGTATTGGTGATGGGCATTACTTTCAAAGAAAATGTATCGGATATCCGAAATTCCAAAGTGGTAGATATTATCAACGAACTGAAAGACTATGGAGTGAAAGTGGATGTAATGGATCCGTTAGCTTCTTCTGATAGTGTATACAAAGAGTATGGCTTTTCATTGATTGCGGCTCCGGAATCCGAATATGATGCCATTATTGTTGCTGTTGCTCATAAAGATTATTTAAAATTAGAAGAATCCTGGTTTTTAGCAAAAACGAACAAACAAGGGGTTTTAGGGGACATAAAGGGGGTTTATCGAGGACGAATCACCCAAATGGGCTATTGGAGCTTGTAGGCTGAAATGTTAAAAAGTAACATAAGGTGCAAATAAGTATCGACAATATTAAAAATGTGTTTTATAATATCTTTTTTTATTTGTACAGTATGTGAGAAAGGCTCATCTTTGCATCCAGATAACCTAAACAATCTTTTTGCCTTAAAGACTAATACCTATTAAAAACCTATAAAGAGGGCCTTTGCGAAAAGGCCCTCTTTATGATTTAAGCCCTTTACACTTCCTTTACTCTCATCCCTGAAAAGGGTGAATCTGTTGGCCCACTTCATAACTCTTTACATGGTACGTGTGAATCTGTAGCCCTTTGCCGGGGTTCACCGACATCGTATTGATCGTATACCACGAGGGTGACAACCAGCGGTTCTCTTGATAAATGTATATATCAATTCGAACGGAAATAAAATTGCCGACATATATCGGCATAAGTGTCGACATATATCAGCACAAGTGCCGACGATTATCGGCACAATTGCCGACGATTGTCAGCACAATTGCCGACGATTGTCAGCAATTTTATTTATCAGCCAGTCTGACTTGAAACTAACGTACCCATTAACTTGACAACCCATTTTAGGACGGGGTAAAAATTGAGAATGTTTCGTTAGCAATCTTCCATCCACTAATCACTAATCGTTAATCATTCATCGTTATCCTTTCCACATCAAAACCCCTCAGCGGATTCCATTTCTATTTTCGATGAGATTTTATGGAGGGCATCACTGAGTTTTTCTTCCGGGGGGATGATATTAAAATCTTCCCAAAAACGTTTGTCATACGTAAAAGGTGTCTCAGCAAAAATGGTGTGGGGATGGAAGACCTCCTGTCTGGTGAAACGGGATACATTCAGGGTGTCGGTTTTACTGGTAACCATTTCAAACCAGGTGTGCAGTGTGCTATGGAACAATTTTCGTCTCTGTCTAACTTTAAAGAAAAGGTCTCCACGGATATGATTGATGTAATAAACCCCATTCCATGCCTTATAAGAAACGGTATAGCTTATTTTTTGCGGGGTGACGGACAGTTTTTTACTTTTTTTCTCTATAAACATACCGGCTGCCTTTTTCACAAATGCCGGATGTATATGAAAAGAGATACCAAGAAGTGCGCTGTTTTCTGCGTCGATATAGATTTCTCCTTTATATAATGGTTCTGTAATACCTTTTCGTTGTTCGAATACAATCACATTAGCCAAGCGACCCTCCTTGACGGTAATGTCGCTATGCACATAATCATACCAATCCGGATGGGTTAAAAAATCCGGCAGATGTTTGACCGGATCAAGCATCAGACTGGCATGGATGCCGGATTTGAATTTGGCTATAACTGTATCCCGTTCATGCTGGTCGATGATCCGCCGCATCTTTAATAATTTCACCTGATCGGATGATTCCGGTTGAGAGAAGGGTGTTTTGTATATCCGGAAGACGCCTTCGGTTAAACTGTTCAGTTTCTTTTTGTGTTCTACCCCTTCCCGATAGAAAGTCGTATGGTAGACCGGTTTTGGGGCATTGTTTAGTTTTCTTCTTTCCAACATATCCTCCAATAGTTTTTGCGGATTAACCAAGCGGACAATTATTTCCTGTAACGAGATGACTTTGGGTTCCAGAGAAATGCGGTGATGTCCGTTTACAATCAGATTGCTCTCAATCTCCTGGGGGATGAAGCCTATATGAGAAAACTGAATAGGCTCTTTGCGCAGTGAATCCGGAAAGCGGAAACGAAACTCTCCGTTCTGATTTGTTACAGTGCCTATCGCTGCCTGGCTTATGCCTACGGTTGCAAATGGTATAGGTTCACTGGTATAGCGGTTGAGAATAACCCCTTCTATTGTCAGGAAATCATTTTCCGGAGACCGATCAAGTGTCTGATGAATAGGGGATAGGGTAAGATCCGGTTTGTAAATCAGGATATGGTTGCCTATCACTTTTAGTCCAATATTATCATTGCCTGTGATAAGGTGTATGGCTGCACGGATTGTATAGGTGCCGGTTTTAATCTTTACTTCTTTGTCATTCTCAATCAGGTTGCTGTCATAGATAAAGAGATAACCGGAGTGGTCGGTAATCTGACCTAACATTTTATATATACTTCCTTTCCCTTTGTTTATAGGTATAAGGCGGCTTAACACATCTTCGTTGTCTGCTTTGAGGGAGGAGGTGGTCAAAAAGAGCAAGAATCCCCAAAAACAGAGAAGCAGAGTATATGAAGCCGTCTGTCTCATCAGTAGTAAGTATATTAAAAGGTTTTACTCCATGCGTTCGGAAATAAGGAATACATTCTCGTTTTCCGTATAGGTAAGATTGAATCCCTGACAGATAATTTCAACCATTTCATGCAAAGATGTTTCTTTTGTGAACCCGATATTGATTCGTTTGTCAAATAAGGAGGAGGCTACCTGTATCGTTTGGCCAGAATGAATCTGATTGAGTACATGGGAGATATCTTCCATGCGTTCGTCTTTGAACAATATGCGTTGTACCTCATAGGGAAACAAAGAGAGAGAAGAGGTTGCGTGCACCTCCAATCCTTGGGTTGAGAGCAAAGCCGTTTCTCCGGCTTTCACGATACAACTTTCCGGGTTTTCTTTCGTTGTCACTTTTACTTCTCCACGGGTTACGGACAACTCAAAGGGGGTGTTTTGGGTACTTTTTACTTGAAAAGAAGTGCCTAGGACTTCGATTTGTACTTTTTCCGTTTCGATAAAAAATGGACGTTCTTTATTGCCGCTTACATCAAACAGGGCATTTCCCTCCAGTATAACTTCCCGTTTGTCGGAATGAAAATGTACCGGATAGTGCAAAGTCGCCTGATCGGACAGGTGTATAATAGATCCGTCTTCCAGCGTTGTAATAAGGGCAGATGCTTTTTCATTGTTTTGTATGGAGAGAAAAGGGGGGGGACTCTTTTTTTGTGTCAAGAAAAAGAGAGAGCCCACCGATAGACATAATACAGCTATGACCGCCGCCCATTTCATTGTCCGCATACGGATTGAATCGGACGGCTTCTTTTGTATGTCGTCAGGGAGCAATGCTTCTTTTTCCAGGCGTGCATAAAGTTGATCCCATGCCTGATCGGTTTTTCTTTTATGAATATTTATCTGACTCATGCGATGTGGGTATAGTTTTCTATTTCTTTGCGTAACGTTTGAAGTGCTTTGCTCATTTCTGCTTCTACGGTTTTTACCGATACAGAAAGGGCGGATGCTATTTCGGCATATTTCATACCTTCCAAACGATGCATTTGGAAGATGCGTTGACGACGTTTGGGAAGCCGGTGGATCGTTCTCTTGATTAATTGTTGAAGCTCTTCGTATTCAAGTTGTTCCAGTGGCGATATAGAACCGGTCGGTTTTTGGGAAAGAATGGCCTCTCTGTATCGGTTGCGTACTTCCAAATGCTCCAGGTATTGAAAAGAACGATTACGTACAGCTCCATACAGGTAACTTTTCAACGAATGAAATAGCTGAATGTTAGCCCGTTCTTTCCAGAATACATAAAACAATTCCTGAACGATCTCTTCCGCCGTATCCATTTGCCCGGTCAGACTTGTGGCGTACATGCAGAGGGGAGAGTAATAAAGCCTGAAAATATTTTCAAAAGCTTTAATATCTCCCTCTTTTATTTTTTTCAACACGAAAAAATCGTTCCGCATAACAAGATTTTCAATCGGTAGACTACTCAAAGTTACAAAAAGAATCTGAGATATTATTTTTGTTGCTTTTTTAGTTTATTAAAGGCAGACTCCAAAGATTCTGTCGGCTCTATGATGTTATAAGCACCCCAAAAGTCTTCATCCAGGAAGTCAACCACTTTGTCTGATAAGGATTGATTGTTTTTGAAAGACATTTTATAAGGAATAGTAGAGTCGGCCTCTTTCCCGTCCGTAATGACCATCTCGGAGTGGATGGTGTAATTGGTGCCGAATAGTTTACGCTTCCAGTCGCATCTGAATTTCACTTCATTGCGTATATAACTCAAGTAGGTAAGGCCATCCCGCTCTTTGTAGGTTACCAGGTAAGATACTTCTAGCGGACGAAAACGCAATCCGAACGGTTTTTTCTTGAGAATGGCTTGGGTGGCCTTATTCCGGTCGTCCATGTTTAAATTGAATTCCGCCCTGGAGAAGCAAAGTTTTTCTTTGTCTATGTATAATTTTCCTTCATAGAGAGCCCAGGGCAGGACTGCCTGCGGAATAAAACGAATCACATAATGTGGGCGATTGTCCAGCATCACACTTTCTTCCAGGCGAAAAGAATAGTTGGAGAGTGATTCTTTCTCTAATAATATATCCGGGTTTTTGACAATATCTACATATAGAGACAAGTTAGGGCCTCCCAATAGTTTGACTACAAGGGTGTCGTTAGCCTTCTGGCTTAATAACTTTCTGCCTTTATAAATCTGAACACGGTCTTTTTCAACCGTTAATTCCTGATAGTTTGTTTTGTAAATGTCAATAATTGCTTCGGTTATATTGATATAGCGGCGTCCTTTTTGAGCTGTTTCTCTGTAGAAGCCGGTGAATAGATTGTTCTTGGGACTGTAATTCATCGGTATCTTACGGATGGCTTCTTCTACAATAAAACGAGGATCGCGGGCGCGGATAATAATTTCTTCCAATAGGTTTGTATTGGGAGATAAGCTTATTGTCAGGTTGGAAATGTCTTTGTCTTTTATTGAAATGAGGGTATTCAAATAACCGATATGTGATATTTTTATTCTGTCAACCGGAAGTGTTTGAGGAATTTTAATGCTAAATTCTCCATCCGTGTTTGTGACGGTACCTAAATTGCTCCCGGGAACGGATATGTTGACATATTCCAATCCTTTTTTGTTTTTCTGATCTTTCACCACACCACTTACTGTAATGAAGTCGCTTTCTTCCTGTGCCAGAGCAGGGATGTTTCCGCAGATAAACATCAATGCCATGAGGAAAAGTACTGTTTGTTTACTATACGTTCTCATAAGTTGTCGTTTGAATGTTACAAATTCGTATTTGTCAGTAAGACTGTTTAAAAAAGGAATACCCTATGAAAAAGGATAAAAAAAGATAGATGTGGAAATTTTACGTACTTTTGCCAACGAAGTTAAAACATTCAAAAGAAAAGATCATGAAAGGAATTGTGTTGGCAGGAGGTTCGGGAACACGTTTATATCCGATAACGAAAGGGGTTTCCAAACAGTTGTTGCCCATTTATGATAAACCTATGATTTATTATCCGATCTCCGTATTGATGCTGGCCGGAATACGTGAGATTTTAATTATTTCTACTCCTCAGGATTTGCCGGGGTTTCGCCGGTTATTGGGAGATGGGTCTGATTTGGGTGTTTGTTTTGAGTACGCAGAACAACCTTCACCGGACGGATTGGCACAGGCGTTTGTTATTGGAGCTGATTTTATAGGAGATGATACCGTTTGTTTGGTGTTGGGGGATAATATTTTTTATGGACAGCGTTTTACCGGGATGCTGAAAGAAGCGGTCCGGGATGCGGAGGAAAACGAAAAAGCCACTGTTTTTGGTTATTTTGTGAATGATCCGGAACGTTACGGAGTGGCTGAGTTTGATGCGGATGGTTCTGTCTTCAGCATTGAAGAAAAACCGAGCCAACCAAAGTCTAATTATGCGGTTGTAGGGCTTTATTTTTATCCTAATAAAGTGGTTGATGTAGCCCGAAATATCCAACCCTCGGAACGGGGAGAGTTTGAGATTACTACCGTGAACCAAGTCTTTTTAAAAGAACGGGAATTGAAGGTGCAGGTGCTTGGAAGAGGTTTTTCGTGGTTGGATACCGGCACACATGACTCGCTTTCGGAAGCAGCCACCTTTGTGGAGGTTGTCGAGAAACGGCAGGGATTGAAAATCGCTTGTCTGGAGGAAATCGCTTATAACCAGGGATGGATTGATGCTGCGAAGTTGAAAAAAATAGCCCATACAATGATTCATAACCAGTATGGGCAATATCTATTGCATATATTAAAATGAATAAAGACAGTAAAATTTATGTGGCCGGTCATCGTGGCTTGGTGGGATCGGCCATACTTCATAATCTGCAACAGAAGGGATATACATCTATCGTTCTTCGTACGCATGCAGAATTGGATTTGGTCGATCAACAGGCAGTCGATCATTTCTTTGCCACGGAAAAACCGGACTATGTGTTTCTGGCAGCAGCACATGTAGGAGGAATTTGGGCAAATGCGCATTACCGGGCAGATTTTATTTATCAGAATTTGATGATTCAGAATAATGTCATACATGCTGCCTATACCCATGGAGTGAAAAAACTCTTGTTTTTAGGGAGTACCTGTATTTATCCGGGGGAGGCTCCGCAGCCTATGCCGGAAGATTGTCTGCTTACGTCAGCTTTGGAGTACACCAACGAGCCCTATGCGATAGCTAAAATAGCAGGTATAAAAATGTGTGAAAGTTATAATCTACAATATGGGACGAATTTTGTATCAATTATGCCTACTAATCTATATGGCTTAAATGATAACTTTGACTTGGAAAGATCCCATGTGCTTCCGGCTATGCTTCGAAAAATCCATCTGGCACATTGTTTGGAACGCGGGGATTGGCAGGCTATACGGTCGGATTTAAACAAACGGCCGATTGAAGGAGTCACCGGAGAAAGTCCGAAAGAAGAACAGATGCAGGTCTTGACGAAATATGGTATCAGTGCTTCTGCTGTTGTATTGTGGGGTACCGGAAAACCGCTTCGTGAATTTTTATGGAGTGAGGATATGGCCGATGCTTCTGTTTTTATAATGGAAAAGGTTGATTTTTCAGCATTGAAGCCATTGGGTGCAGAGGTGCGGAATACACATATCAATGTGGGTACCGGGGTGGAACATCGTATTCAAGACTTGGCTGCATTGATAAAAGAGGTGATAGGGTTTGGAGGAGAACTCCGATTTGATGCGACTAAACCGGATGGTACCCTGCGTAAATTGACCGATGTGACAAAATTGCATCGTTTGGGTTGGCGTCATACTGTAGAAATAGAGAAAGGGGTTGAACGTTTGTATCAATGGTATTGTTTAATGGAGTGATACTCTATCGTAAAAATGAAATAATAAAATAGGATGAGTAAAGTTGCGCTTATAACAGGAATAACAGGGCAGGATGGTGCCTATCTGACGGAGTTTTTGATAAAGAAAGGATATATTGTTCATGGTATCAAACGTCGGTCCTCTATGTTTAATACCGATCGGATTGACCATTTGTACCAAGATCCGCATGTGGAAGACCGGAATCTGATCTTGCATTACGGGGATTTGACGGATAGCCTGAATCTAACCCGTATTATTGGAGAGATACAACCGGATGAAATATATAATCTGGCAGCAATGAGCCATGTAAAGGTCAGTTTCGACACCCCCGAATATACGGCGAATGCCGATGCTTTGGGCGTATTACGTATATTGGAAGCTGTTCGTTTATTGAATTTGACAAAAAAAACACGTATTTATCAGGCCTCTACATCTGAATTGTATGGATTGGTACAAGAAGTTCCTCAGAGCGAAACGACCCCTTTCTATCCCCGAAGTCCTTATGCCGTAGCTAAAATGTATGGTTACTGGATTACGGTGAATTACAGGGAGGCCTATGGTATGCATGCATCGAATGGCATTCTTTTTAATCATGAATCTCCGCTGCGGGGAGAAACCTTTGTTACGCGAAAAGTGACACGTGCCGCTTCCCGTATCGCTTTGGGGATGCAGGAAAAGACCTATATGGGGAATTTGTCCTCTCAGCGCGACTGGGGGCATGCCAAAGATTATATACGGGCGATGTATCTGATGTTACAACAGGATGAACCATCTGATTATGTTATAGCAACCGGTGTGACGACAACTATTCGTGATTTTATCCGGATGGTTTTTGAGGAGGTCGGCATGCATGTGGAATTCCAAAAAAAAGGAGTGGAAGAAGTGGCTCTGTTGGATGCAATTAATGAATCTTTATTTGTGGATCAGGTAGGGCAATCTTATTTGGAAAATATAAAGAAAAGAATTGGACAAGAAGTGGTCGGAGTAGACCCACAATATTTTCGTCCGACGGAGGTGGATTTGTTAATTGGTGATGCAACCAAAGCACGTACTCGTTTGGGGTGGGTGCCAGAGTATACACTGGAAAGTCTGATAGAGGATATGATGAAAAACGATATTAAATTAATGAAAAAAGAGTCTTATTTGAGAGAAGGAGGATACAAAATTTTGAACTATTTTGAGTAAATTGAAACAAAATCTGTTTTTAATTTGTTATAATTCAAAAAAGCGTTAATTTTGCTCCGTTTTGAAACACGTACACTTTAATCTTTTTAATACATAAAGAAAATTTGATTGTTTAATTTAAAAGTTGATTAATATGAAGACAAAGGTATTACTTTTTGCGTTATTGTCAGGTTTTGTTTTTTCTGTTTCAGCACAGGAATATAAACCACAAGTAGGTTTCAGCAATGAAGCTGGTTATAAGACAAATTTTAAGAAGAATAAGGCAGGAGATAATTGGTTTATTTCAATTGCAGGTGGTGGTAGTATATTGATGGGTGACCATAATTCAGATGCTGATTTTGGTGATCGTTTAAATTTTGCTCCATCTCTTTCAATTGGTAAATGGTATAGCCCTACAATCGGGTTCCGTGTACAATTTAATGGTGGTCCGATCAAAAGTTTTGGTACCAACGAAGATGCTCAATTCAAATTAGACGGAACTTATCTTGCAGCTCATGCAGATGTGTTATGGGATGTAACTAATTTATGGGCTCCTTATCGTGAAAGTAAAGTATTCCGTTTGATCCCTTGGGTTGGTTTGGGATACGCTCAGCGTTTTGAAAGCCAAGGTGTGACTCGTTCGGAATCTCCTACGTTAAACGGAGGTATCTTGACAGCATTCCGTTTGAGCAAACGTGTTGATTTAAATGTGGAAGCACAAGCTTCATTAATGAATGAAACTTTCAACCGTGTAGCTTATAAAAAATTGACAGACGCTATGTTGCAAGCAACAGTTGGTTTGACCTTTAAATTGGGTAAAACTGATTTCGAAGTTCTTGAACCAATGGATTATGCTTTATTGAATGATTTGAATGGTCAGATTAACGCATTGCGTGCTGCTAATGACGAATTGAGCAAACGTCCGGTTTCTTGTCCTGAATGTCCGGAGCCAAAAGCTACTGTAGTAAATAATAACACTATTGACAATGTTGTTTACTTCCGCTTGAACAGTGCAGTAATTGACAAAAACCAACAGATCAATATTTATAACACTTCTGAATTTGCAAAAGAAAACAATACACCTATCAAGGTTATTGGTTATGCAGATAAGAATACAGGTACAGGTACTTATAATATGGGTCTTTCTGAAAAACGTGCCAAAGCAGTTGCTAAACAATTGGTTGAAAAATACGGTATCTCTTCTAACCAGATTACTATCGAGTGGAGAGGCTCAGACGAACAACCTTATAGCGAAAACAACTGGAACCGCGTTGTTATCATGAGAGCAAACGACTAATTTATAGTCTTCTTTATAGTAAAGGCTGCACAATATTGTGCAGCTTTTTTTTTGCTCGGAAATAATGCTTACTTTTGTATGTTTTTTGCATCAATATATGGAATTTAGCAAGAAGAGAGGACACCTGATACAATGGTTTATAGGAATAGGAGATTTATTGGTAATAAATATTCTATTCTTTGCTGTATACTCTCTCTTGGGTGATTTTTATACCCAACCGATAGCAGCTCAGTTGAGAGAAGTTTTGTTGTTGTTGAATTTCTGTTACTTCTTTTCTGTTTATTTCGTTCCTATCCAATTGCATGTGGCAGTTGTTTTTCTTGAAAAGATTGTTCAAAGAGCTTTGTTGTTGGCTACTTTCCTGATCTTCCTTTTTGCTACTTGTTTGATGTTTCTCAATATAGGGGATCAGTTGGCTACTTTTCTTCTTCTCTTTTATTTGACATTAGTGGTTTTCTTCTCTTTATGGCGCGTGGTGGTTCGTTTGTCACTCAAGTTATATCGCAGAAAAGGCTATAATTTTAAACAAGTGATTATTGTTGGAGCCGGTAAGAACGGTATGGAACTTTACAAAGTGATGAAGGATGATTTGGCCTATGGTTTTCATGTAATGGGCTTTTTTGATGATAATATTGCACTGAAAGATGTATTACCGAATTATTTGGGTATGACCCATGAGGTGGAGCAGTATGCCCTGGACAATGAGGTCGATGAGATTTATTGTACTTTACCGGGGACGCAAGATCAGAAGATGCTTCGAATCTTGAATTTTGCAGAAAAACATATGATCCGTTTCTATATAGTCCCTGAGTTTTACCGGATTGTAAAAAAGAGCCTGGTCATGGAGGTGATGGAATCGGTTCCTTTGTTGACTGTCCGTCGGGAACCTTTGCAAGCGGCTTATAACCGGGCTATGAAACGGGGATTTGATATTGTCTTTTCTTTATTGGTCTTGTTGACCGTTTATCCCGTATTATATATTCTGGTAGGGATGATAATAAAGTTGACATCTCCGGGTCCGATTCTGTTCAAACAAAAACGTACCGGTATTTATGGACAGGAATTTTTCTGTTATAAATTCAGGACGATGCACGTTAACTCACAGGCCGATACCGTACAGGCGCAAAAGGATGATCCGCGTAAAACACGAGTAGGCGATTTTTTGCGGCGGTCCAATCTGGATGAATTTCCTCAGTTTGTGAATGTCTTGATGGGGGATATGTCGGTTGTAGGGCCTCGCCCGCATATGTTAAAACATACGGAACAATATTCGGCTATAATCGATAAATACATGGTTCGTCACCTGGTAAGACCGGGATTAACCGGCTGGGCACAAGTGACCGGGTATAGGGGGGAGACAAAAACGCTGGAACAAATGGAAGGACGTGTCAAACGAGATGTTTGGTATATTGAAAACTGGTCTTTCTTCCTTGATCTGAAGATTATTCTTGTGACTGTTATCAACATGTTTAAAGGGGAACGGAATGCATATTGAGAGTTGTTTTTTGCACACTTTTTCAAATAATGTGTAATATTTTCCTTTTTTATTCTATATTTGCAACCGATGGGAAGGATATTAGCTATAGATTATGGTCGTAAGCGAACGGGCTTAGCCGTTACCGACCGATTACAAATGATAGCAAATGGTTTGACAACAGTGCCAAGTGGTGAGCTTGTCACCTTTTTGACTAATTATGTCTTGCAAGAACCGGTTGATCTATTCATTATAGGACTCCCAAAACAGATGAATAACGAACCTTCTGAAAACATGAAATATATCGAAGCCTTTGTTAAGCATCTAACACGTACACTCCCTCATATACCTGTGCAATATTATGATGAACGATTTACCTCGGTAATGGCTCATCAGGCTATGATTGATGGAGGATTAAAGAAGAAGAAGCGCCAGGATAAAGCCTTGGTGGATGAAATTAGCGCTGTTATTATTTTGCAGGGCTATTTAGAAAGTAAAAATATAAAAATGTAATAATATGATTTTACCTATATTTTTATACGGACAACCCGTATTACGAGCAGAAATGGAGGATGTTTCTCCCGATTATCCGGATTTGAAGCGACTGATAGCCAATATGTTTGATACAATGTACAATGCGGACGGAGTAGGGCTTGCGGCCCCTCAGGTAGGATTGGCTATTCGTTTATTGGTTATTGATGCGGATGTGATAAGTGAAGATTGTCCGGAATGTAAAGGGTTTAAACGAACGATGATCAATCCGGAGATAACAGAACGCAGTGAAGAGGAAGTGACCCTGGAAGAAGGTTGTTTGAGTTTCCCGGGTATTCATGAGAAAGTAACACGTGCACGTAATATACGTGTGAAGTATTTGGATGAAGACTTTGTGGAACATGATGAAGTTATTGAAGGTTTTGCTGCCCGTGTCGTGCAACACGAGTGTGAGCATTTGGACGGTCATGTTTTTATAGACAATATCTCAGGTATTCGTCGTCAGTTGAATAAAGGAAAACTAAATGATATAATAAAAGGAACAGCTCGTTGTGCCTATAAGGCAAAAGCTGTTGGCAAGTAAATTAGAATTTATAAATAATCAGGTATGGCAGATTTATTAAAAAACATTCTCACTCTACGCGAGAAAAAAGCCACAGTAGAGAAGGGTGGGGGCGATGCCGCCATAGAGAAGCAAGTAGCCATGGGCAAACTTACAGCCCGTGAACGTATTCTTTCTATTTTGGATAAGAACTCATTTCATGAGTATGATATGTTTGTGAAGCATGATGGTCGTGATTTCGGAATGGATAAAAAAGATTTCCCCGGGGATGGTGTTGTTACCGGTACCGGAACCATTATGGGCGCACCTATTTGTATTTATGCGCAAGATTTTACCGTTGCAGGAGGATCTTTGGGATTACAGCATGCGCGTAAGATCACGAAAATTATGGATCACGCATTGAAAATGAAATGTCCGGTCATAGGTATTAATGACTCAGGAGGTGCTCGTATTCAAGAAGGTGTAGGGGCATTGGCCGGATATGGAGAAATATTTTATCGCAATACAATTTCATCGGGTGTTATCCCTCAGATATCCCTTATTTTAGGACCTTGTGCCGGAGGTGCTGTGTATTCACCGGCATTGACAGACTTTGTCTTTGTGGTGGAAAATATTTCAAAGATGTTTATAACGGGGCCCAATGTGATTAAAACCGTATTGGGAGAAGACATCTCAATGGAAGATTTGGGAGGTGCTCGTGTACATGCAGAAATTACAGGGAATGCCCATTTTTATGCAACCAGTGAGCAGGAGTGTTTTGAACAGGTGAAACGTTTGGTTGGTTTTATCCCCTGGAACAACCAGGAGAAGGCTCAGTCAATCAAATCGAAAGAGCCCAAAACAAAGAAAAATATAGATGAGATTGTACCTTTGGATCCTAAACAACCTTATGATGTACGGGATGTAATCAAATGTCTGGTGGATGATTCGGACTTTTTGGAGGTACAGGAGTTATGGGCTGCGAATATCGTTATCGGTTTTGGACGTATGGATGGAGAAACTGTCGGTTTCGTTGCTAATCAACCAATGGTATTGGCGGGTGTATTGGATTGTGATAGTGCAGATAAAGCAGCTCGTTTTATTCGCTATTGCGACTCATTCAATATTCCTATCGTAACCTTGGAAGATATGCCGGGTTATTTGCCGGGAGTCGATCAGGAACATGCCGGTGTAATCCGTCATGGAGCCAAGGTGTTGTATGCTTATTCGGAAGCAACAGTGCCTAAGATTACCGTGATCCTTCGTAAGGCTTATGGAGGAGGATATATTGCGATGAACTCTCGTCACCTGGGTGCTGACTTTATGTTTGCGTGGCCAAGTGCGGAGATTGCCGTGATGGGTCCGGAAGGAGCAGCTAATATTATTTTCCGTAAAGAGATCATGGAAGCAGAAGATCAGGAAGCCATGCGTCAGGAAAAGGTAAAAGAGTATATTGAGAAATTTGCCAATCCATATGTGGCAGCTTCCAAAGGCTTTGTCGATTCTGTTATTGAGCCTAAAGAAACACGTGCCTATTTATTGCATGCTTTAAAAATATCTGCTTTGAAAGAAGAATTCAGACCGGCGAAGAAACATGGTCTTCCTCCGTTCTAATCCGTTCTTTTAATCAAATGATGTATGGAAAAGAAAACAAATAAATATGTAGATTTTGCTGTAATTGCGGGTACCTATAAGACGAAGCTTACAACGAAATACGAAAATCGAACGGTTTGGCATAAACCCAATCCCGGAGATGTTTTGGCTAATTTACCCGGCACAATCATGAAAGTCGAGGTAAAAGAAGGTGAACAGGTAAAAGAAGGTCAGTTGTTGTTGATACATGAGGCTATGAAGATGTTAAATCGGGTGGTAGCTCCTGTGTCAGGGACAGTAACATCGGTCAATGTTTCTGTCGGTGATAAAATCGGGAAAAACCATTTAATGGTGAAAATCGACCCACAATAACTTACAGGTAAAATAAATGAAGAGAGGGCGCGTACGGCTTAGTCGTATACGTCCTCTCTTTTTGTTTCAATAAAAAAGGATGCTTCTCTGATTAAGAATATATGAGGAAGATTTTTAGTTTTTAAGAAGTGCTCTCTTCTTTCCTAAGATAATTTCCTTATTTTTGCCACGCATTCGATTGAATTTCTATAAGTTTGGTCGGAAAATATATATTCGAAGGACAAAGAAGAATGAAGAAAATATTATTCCTGTGTTTTTTACAAATCTGTACCTTATCCCTGTTTGCACAGATTAATACGGATCGTGTATTGGCTATTGGGCGAAATGCTCTGTATTTTGAGGATTATGTTCTTTCTATACAGTATTTTAATCAGGTCATACGTTCTAAACCCTGGCTGGCAGAACCTTATTTTTTTCGTGCGGTGGCTAAAATAAATCTGGACGACTATAAAGGAGCCGAGGACGATTGTACCATGTGCATCGAACGAAACCCCTTTCTTGTGCAGGCTTATTATGCGCGGGGAATTGCCCGGCAAAGCCAGGATAAGTTAGAGGATGCAATTGAAGATTATCAAAAAGGATTAAGTTTTCGACCGGAAGACAGGAATATGCTGGTGAATATGGCGGTTGCTTATATTCAGAAAAAAGATTTTGATGGGGCCGAAAAGACTTTTGACGAATTGATGAAAGCGCATTCTCGGCATGCTATGAATTATCTGACCCGAGGGGCTATGTATCTGGAAAAAGGAGATACGGCTAAGGCACTTGCCGATTATGACCACTCGATTGCATTGGATGCATATTATGCTCCAAGTTATGGAAACCGGGCTATTGTACGTTATCAACAACATGATTTTGATGGTGCTTTGGCCGATTTGAATGAGGCTATCCGTTTGGATACCCGTCAAAGTGGATATTATATTAACCGGGGACTGGTTCGTTATCAAATGAATGATTTGCGGGGGGCCATGGCTGATTATGACCAGGTGGTGGGCATGGATAGCCGAAACCTTATTGCTCGTTTTAACCGTGGCTTATTACGCTTTCAGGTAGGTGATAATAACCGGGCTATAGAAGATTTTGATGTCGTTATAGAATTAGAGCCGGATAATTATATGGCTTATTATAACCGGGCGTTGTTACGCTTTGAGACAGGTGACTATGTAGGATCAGTGAATGATTTTGATGTTGTCTTGAATGAATACCCTAATTTCTTGCCAGGTTATTATAGTCGGGCAGATGCTAAGCGTAAATTGAATGATCATGCAGGGGCTGAACGGGATTATTGGATAGCCTACGAAAAAGAAGAGCAACAACGCAAAAGAACAGCTTCCGGACAAACAGGTACTGTTTTGGCCGCGAGTGATACTTCCGGTTCGACAAAAGAAGGAGAAGAAGAAGAAAGTGCGGAAAATACACGTGAAAAATCAGATAAGAATATAAGTAAGTTCAACCGATTGGTTGTGTATGATAAAGAAGAAGAACGAAAGAGTAAATACCAGAGTGAGGTGCGGGGACGTGTGCAAGATAAAAATGTACGTGTCGATCTGGAGCCTCAGTTTATCCTGACATATTATGAAAAGCTGGATCCTATCAAGAAGATTGTTTATTATGATCGGGCATTGGATGAATTTAATAACCGGATGGTTCTGGAGCGTAAGTTACGTCTGACCAATGAGGAGGCCGCTTTGAATGAGGATCAGATAGCGATTCATTTTGCTTCTATCGATAATTATTCCTCTTTGGTCGCTCAACAGCCGGATAATGCCAATGCTTATTTCGGACGAGCAATAGACTATATGTTGGTACAGGATTTCCAGGAAGCTATCAGCGATTATGACCGGGTCATCTCTATCGATCCCTCCTATGTTATGGCTTATTTTAACCGGGCTGTAGTGCGCTATAAGCAATTGGAGTATAATACATCCAATTCATCCTCTTCCATGGATGAACTTTCTTCCATGACAATGACCTTGAATATGGGGAAAAGACAGCAGGCGAAGACCTCCCAGGCAGATGTTTTATCTACACAGGTACGTGATAGTAAACGGGCTTATGAACATGAGATGATTGTTCGGGATTATGATATTGTGATTCGCCTGAACCCGGACTTTATATATGCTTATTTTAATCGTGCTAATTTGAGGTGTATACAACGTGATTATCGGGCTGCTATTATTGATTATAATGAGGCTATAGAGAAAGATCCTAATTTTGCAGAAGCCTATTTCAACCGTGGGTTAGCCCAACTTTCTTTAGGAGATGTGAATCGAGGAATTGCGGATTTGAGCAAAGCCGGGGAGTTAGGTATTATTAATGCTTACAACATAATCAAGCGGATGACCAAATAGTTGAATCATAGAGAAAGTTATAGGCTCTTTGGGAAAATAAATGTTGTCTCTGTTTAAAAGTTTCAATTCACCATTCCCCACTTTCGACTAAAAGCACTATCTTTGCAAATTATTTATTGAATATATACGCGTTACGTTATGATAAAGATTACTTTTCCGGATGGTTCCGTAAGAGAATATGCAAAAGGAACTACGGCTTTGCAAATAGCAGAGAGTATAAGTACCCGTTTGGCACAAGAGGTTTTGGCTGCCAGTGTCAATGGTGAAACATGGGATTTATGCCGTCCAATAGATGAAAATTCCACAGTCAACCTATTGAAATGGGATGACGAAGAAGGAAAACATGCCTATTGGCATTCCAGTGCTCACTTGATGGCTGAAGCTTTGCAGGAACTCTACCCAGGGGTGAAGTTTGGTATCGGACCGGCTATTGAGAACGGATTCTACTACGATGTGGATCCAGGAGAAGGTGTGACTATCAAAGAAGGTGATTTCCCTGCGATTGAAGCCAAGATGACGGAACTAATTGCCCGTAAAGAAGAAATCAAACGCCAGGATATCACAAAAACAGAAGCATTGAAAATGTTTGGTGATAGAGGTGAAATCTATAAAACCGAACTGATTGATGAATTGGAAGATGGTACAATTACGACCTATACACAGGGTGCTTTTACCGATTTGTGCCGGGGACCTCACTTACCGAATACTTCTTATATCAAATCTGTAAAGATATTGAGTGTCGCCGGAGCCTATTGGCGGGGGGATGAAAAACGGAAACAATTGGTTCGTCTTTATGGCGTTACTTTCCCCAAAAAGAAAATGTTGGATGAATATCTCGCATTATTGGAAGAGGCCAAGAAAAGAGACCATCGCAAGGTGGGCAAAGAACTGGAATTATTTGCCTTTTCTCAGGCGGTAGGAGCAGGTCTACCGTTGTGGTTGCCGCGGGGTACACAACTGCGTTTGAAGCTGGAAGACTTCCTCAAACGTATCCAAAAGAAATATGGTTACCAACAGGTAATGACTCCTCATATTGGAGACAAACAATTGTATGTCACTTCCGGTCATTATGAAAAATATGGAAAAGATTCTTTCCAACCTATCCATACGCCACAGGAAGGAGAAGAGTTCCTTTTGAAACCGATGAACTGTCCTCACCATTGTGAGATATATAAAATCATTCCCCGTTCTTACAAAGATCTGCCTATTCGTTTTGCTGAATTTGGTACAGTATACAGATACGAACAAAGTGGTGAGTTGCATGGCTTAACGCGGGTACGTGGTTTTACCCAGGATGATGCCCATTTATTCTGTCGTCCGGATCAATTGAAAGATGAGTTCCTGAAGGTGATGGATATTATATTTATTATATTCAAGGCACTTGATTTTGAGAATTTTGAAGCTCAAATATCTCTTCGTGATCCGAATAATAAAGAAAAATATATCGGTTCGGATGAAAACTGGGAAAAGGCTGAACGAGCCATTGTGGAAGCCTGCCAGGAGAAAGGACTGAAAGCTAAAGTTGAATTGGGAGAAGCCGCTTTCTACGGTCCCAAACTAGACTTTATGGTAAAAGATGCTATCGGACGTCGTTGGCAGTTAGGAACAATTCAGGTTGACTATAGCTTGCCGGAACGTTTTGACCTGGAGTATACAGGTGAAGATAATAAAAAGCATCGTCCGGTAATGATTCATCGGGCACCTTTTGGCTCGATGGAACGTTTTGTGGCTGTTTTGATCGAACATACAGGTGGTAAATTCCCCTTGTGGCTGACCCCGGATCAGGTGGCTATCCTTCCTATCAGTGAGAAATTCAATGCGTATGCTTGGGAGATTGCCCGTGAGTTGGAAGAGGCAGATATTCGCGTGGTCGTAGACGATCGCAATGAAAAAGTGGGACGTAAAATTCGGGATAATGAGTTAAAACGTATTCCTTATATGCTTATTGTGGGAGAGAAAGAAGCTGAAAATAACGAAGTTTCTGTAAGAAAACAGGGAGAAGGTGATAAAGGTTCCATGAAAATTGCTACATTTGCAGCGCTTTTGAACGATGAAGTAGAGGATATGATGAATCGTTGGCAAAATGATAACAGCATAAATAATTAATAACGAGGAGAATAAAGATTTTTAATGAGGAAAGAAAACCTTAAAGACCAGTATAGAATTAACGACCGTATTCGGGTTCGTGAAGTTCGTTTAGTAGGTGATAACGTAGAACAAGGAGTTTTCCCAACTTCCCAAGCTTTGAAAATGGCTGAAGATATGGATTTGGACCTGGTAGAAATATCACCGAATGCTGTACCCCCCGTTTGTAAAATTACGGATTATCAAAAATTCCTCTATCAACAAAAGAAACGTCAGAAAGAGCAAAAAGCGAAATCTGTAAAAGTTGTTGTGAAGGAAATACGTTTTGGTCCTCAAACAGATGATCATGATTACAACTTTAAGTTGAAGCATGCGAAAGGCTTTTTAGAAGAAGGAGCCAAAGTGAAAGCTTATGTTTTCTTCAAAGGACGCTCCATTCTTTTTAAAGAACAAGGAGAAGTTTTATTGCTTCGTTTTGCAAATGATCTGGAGGATTACGGTAAAGTGGAACAATTGCCGGTATTGGAAGGTAAACGTATGATTATTATGCTTACACCTAAAAAGGCAGCTCAACCACAAGCCCCTAAACCTGTCGTGAAAAAAGTAGTTGTTCCTAAACCCAAAGAGGAATCGGCGGAAGAAGGAACAGGTAATGAAGAATAACAAAGATATTCATAGTGAGTATCTATTAATAATTAAATAAATAGCAAAATGCCTAAGATGAAGACTAATTCCGGTGCCAAAAAGAGGTTTGCCCTTACCGGAACAGGAAAGATCAAAAGAAAACACGCTTTTAAGAGTCACATTCTTACTAAGAAGACCAAAAAGCAAAAGAGAAATCTTACGCATACCGGTCTTGTTGCCAGTGTGGATGTAAACAGCGTAAAGCAAATGCTTGCTCTTAAGTAATCAAGCGAGTTTTAAAACGATTTTTATTAACCGAATGTATTAGCCTAAAAGATCATCTGTCAAGATGGCGCTAACATTCAAAAACAGATTAGAATTATGCCGAGATCAGTAAATCATGTTGCTTCAAGAGCAAAGAGAAAACGGATTTTAAAGCTTACCAGAGGCTATTACGGTGCCCGTAAAAATGTATGGACCGTAGCAAAAAACACCTGGGAAAAAGGGTTGACTTATGCATTCCGTGACCGTCGTAACAAAAAACGTTCATTCCGTGCATTGTGGATTCAACGTATCAACGCTGCTGCGCGTTTGGAAGGAATGTCTTATTCCCGTTTGATGGGTGCATTGCATGCAAAAGGCATTGAGATCAACCGTAAAGTATTGGCTGACTTAGCCATGAATCATCCGGAAGCTTTCAAAGCAATTGTTGAAAAAGTAAAATAACGATTGTTATTATAATCTTTAAAAAAGAGTCTCTCAACAAAGAGACTCTTTTTTTGTTATAATACTAGAAAGCAGACACTATTTTAGTGGTTTTTTATTTGCTTATTCGGTCAACAAGAATTATATTTGTAATAAGAAAAAGATGAGTTAAGCCGCACTTGTTCGATTGGGAAACTCATCAGTTTATATCAATTCCGAGACATAGCTCTCGTTGTCAATGGCGGGCCGCGCCTTTCGGGGTATGCTTAGCACGGCGGATTACAAAGATGACGAAGCACTCAAATCCTGTCATACGGAGTTTGTTCATATCCACAGTGCGGCTTTCTTTATATAAAAGAGGCGTTACCGACAGACTGGTAATGCCTCTTTTTATTTTGTCCCTTTTCCTTTTTATTATTCATTTGTTGTAAAGGCGTATACATTTCCTCCGAAATCAACGGCAAACAATGCGTTCCCGGATGCTGATACAGAGCCGAATAGGGGAGCTCCTGTGGCCTGTTTCCACATCAATGCGCCATCTTCTTTGTTTATTCCATATAAGGTTCCGTCGGATGCACCGAAGTAGACTGTTTTTCCTGCCCAGATGGGGCTTGTCTCTATGCTTGCTGCTTTGGAGCGGGTATAGGGGGCGGTATAGATTAACGCCTCTTCTGTTTCATATTGCCATTTGACATCCAGGGTTTCCCTGTCTACGGCAACCAGACCGGATGTTGCCGTTCCGAAGATAATTTCTTTATCTGTCAGAAGCGGGGTAGAAGTAACATCTACACTGAAGGGATATTCTTTTTTTACAATGATATTACCCTTTTCTGTTTCAATAATAAAGAGGGATTTAATAGAAGTAACATAAAGTAAATTCCCATGAATAGCCGCTGATGCTCCCCGGTTATTTAATCCCTTTTGGGTCAATTGCCATTTCATACTACCCGTAGCCGCCTCATTGGCATACAATCCGCGCCATTGTACAGAACCGATTAATAATCCTTTACCTAAAGATAAGGTAGAGGTGGTTCCTTCGCCTTGTCCCCAGTCTTTATTTTCCCAGATCATTTCCCCGGTGCGGGCATTTAAGGCACAAAGTCCTTTCCCGGTTCCAGCATAAACAATACCTTCATGAACGACCAGTCCTTCGATCAAGGCAGGCAAACCATTCACATGCAATTGTACGCCCCATTTCAGGCTGCCATCTTGGGTGTTTACAGCGTATAAACTCCCTTGGGCAGTCTGTGCGAATACAAGATCATCTTCTGCAACAATCGTATTTTTTATGGAGTTGTTCACCCCATACTTCCAAAGCAGGTCTCCGGTTTGGCTGTTGAGTGCGTATATATGACTTTTCCCTTTTAAGTCTTCATCGACAGAAGCTACCAGTATCTTATCCTTATAAACAAGCGGGGAACTCATATAGATATTGGCTCCTACATTGCTGGTCCAAGCCATTTGCAGAGGCGGTTCCAGATTGGCTGTCGCATTACCCGTATGGGCGGGATTCCCCAGTAGATTGTTCCAATCCTCTTTCAGTTTGATTTGCGGTTTTTTGTTTTTATAGGGGAAATGAACTTCTTTCTCGGCTTTCTCTCCGTTATTGAAAACAGCAGTGACCTGTACGGTGATCGTTTTGCCAACAGGGCGATGTGTCAGGTAGATCCTGTCTGTCCAACTCCAATCCGTTTTTTGTGTAAGTTTCCGGTTCGCAAACAATTTTTTTCCGTCCACAAGGCAGGTATACGTAACCTCCCGGGTGGGAGATGCCGAATGATAGGTGTTGACAGTCAATGGAACAGCTCCGGAGAAAAGAACCGGAAAGCCGTCTTCTCCCGGTGAAGCAATTTCAATATGTTTATCTATATAGGTATAGCGCAGTTGACTGGATATATTTCCTTTTTGATCCGTATGTATAACCCGGAAAGCGCTTGTCGAATGATCGATCCCTCCTTTGTCCGGTGTCCCTGTACATAAGGTATAGACATTGCCTTGTTTCTTCATATAATTGATATGCCAGTGTCCATATATCCAGGCTTTTAAATTGTATGTGTTCAGGTCGATCTGTTCCGTGTCGCTGATGCCGTAAATAAATTTTTCATCCTGGGTTAATAGGTCGTGGTTAAAGACAACAATAGGTTTGTTTTTGGATACCAGAGCCAGGTCATTTTTCAACCACCGGTATACATCCGCTTTCGTATAAGACGGTTTATGATCGCCTCCAAGCATAGGAGTTACTATGTAATGTACATTCCCTACTTCAAAAGAATAAAAAACAGGGCCATAGATACTTTCATACAATTCTTCCCCATAGTTGCCTTTGACCAGGTCGTGGTTGCCTATGCAATAAAATACCGGACACTGCATATTGGCAGTGTTCATCAGGTTTATATGTTCCTTCAGTCCCTTTTCGTAGCAGATATCGCCCGTATGAACAATAAAGGCTGCCTTTTCATTGGCGGCATATTGGCGGATGTCTTTGATCCAGTCTTCATGCTGGGTGGTATTGAATATTTCCGTGTCGGTTATATGGATATAGGTATGGCTGCCATCCTTTTGAATGCGATCTTCATAGGGTTGCAATCCAAAATTGTAAGAGGTCGATGAATGGCTTATCCGGATGTAATGTCTATTATCCGTTTTATACCCAGAAGGAGTAGTAATAAAGATAAAACGTTCTTTTTCATGCCCGGGAAGCTTAAACAAACCTTCGGCTGTGGTGCGTACCACATGCAGCCCGTCGGAAACAGCCACACCAGCCATTGGCTTTTCGCCCTTATCCATGATGCCATTTTTATTTTTATCAACAAATACACGGCCTGTATAAGTCGCATGAACCTGTAGGCTTATAGCCACCAATGAACAAAAAGCAAGAATTATTTTTTTCATATGACTTTGTTTTCTTAATCTTTCATTTGAATAATAAACGTAAACCGAATGTAGAAACAGATTTCTTTGAGTAACACCCAAATGTATTCTACAAATATAGCGAAAGGTGAGCGTAATCCGAAAGGAAAATTCATTTTCATGAAGGATTACCAAAGCGCATCCTATATTCTACAAATATACAAAAAACTCAGGACAATTCTATTGCCGATGGGCATCGGCAATATTGACGAAGCGCATCAGCAATATTGTCGAACACGATCAGCAATGTTGCCGATGCGCATCGGCAACAGAATACCCAAGCCCCCAAAGATAAATCCTATGGCTGATCCGCAAAGGGAAGAAACGTTCAGGGTGTCTACAAAGACTGAAATTGTGGCTGTTTATAATGTTTTTATGGAGAATAAATATGCCGATAAAAAAAAATGCTCTATATTTGGTTCCAATTCTTTGGACAGGTTGGTTGTTTCTGTGTTATTTGATCCGATAAGAGAGTATATGTGACTTAAAAAATATTGTGTATTTAAAATTCTATTATTATGACAAACATTTCAAGAAGATCTTTTCTTCAAAGAGGGGCCACTGCGGCTGCAGCCCTGACCATTGTGCCGAGTTCAATCCTGGGAAAAAGCCATGGATATACGGCACCAACAGATAAACTGAATATTGCAGGTGTAGGTATTGGTTCCAGAGGAGCTGCCGTTTTACGTGGTCTGGAAACAGAAAACATGGTAGCCATGTGTGACGTGGACTGGAAATATGCGAAACCTGTTTTTGAAAAATACGCACAGGCTAAGAAATATTGGGATTTCCGTAAGATGTACGATGAGATGGGAAGCTCAATCGATGCTGTTATGGTGGCTACTGCTGACCATACCCACGCTATTATTTCTGCCCAGGCGATGACAATGGGTAAACACGTATATTGTGAAAAACCATTGACACACTCTGTGTATGAATCTCGTTTGTTGACCAACCTGGCAGCCAAACATAAAGTAGCTACCCAAATGGGTAACCAAGGTGCCTCCAATGAGGGTGTAAACCTGATGTGTGAGTGGATTTGGGCTGGTGAAATCGGTGAAGTGACCAAAGTAGAAGCTTTCACTGACCGTCCTATCTGGCCACAAGGTTTGATGACTCCGGAAAAAGCAGACAGAGTACCTTCTACGTTGAACTGGGATTTGTTTACAGGTCCGGCCGAATTGAAACCTTATAATGCCATCTATCATCCCTGGAACTGGCGCGGCTGGTGGGCTTATGGTACCGGAGCTTTAGGTGATATGGCCTGTCACATTCTGCATCCTGTTTTCAAATCGTTGAAACTGGGTTATCCAACTAAAGTACAAGGTTCTTCTACCTTATTATTGAGAGACTGTGCTCCGCAGGCGCAACATGTGAAATTGACATTCCCTGCGCGTGACAATATGCCAAAGGTAGCTTTGCCGGAGGTAGAAGTGCATTGGTATGACGGTGGTTTGAAACCGGACAGACCAGCCGGTTTCCCACAAGGAAAGAATATGAATGTACAAGGTGGAGGTGTTATTTTCCACGGAACGAAAGACACTTTGATTTGTGGTTGTTATGGAGCTGAACCTTGGTTGTTGTCGGGTCGCGTTCCGGCTACAGCGAAGACAGAGCGCCGGGTAACAGGAAACAATCCGCATCAACAAGACTGGGTACGTGCTTGTAAAGAAAATGCAGCCAACCGCATCCAGACAAAATCAGACTTCAGCGAAGCCGGTCCATTCAATGAAATGGTGGTGATGGGAGTATTGGCTGTTCGTTTGCAGGAGTTGAATAAAGAATTGCATTGGGATGGTCCGAATATGAAATTCACGAATATCGGTGACAATGAAGAACTTCGTATTGTTATTAAAGACGGTTTCAAGATCAAAGAAGGACATCCTACCTTCGATAAGGATATGACGGATCCGATTAATGCGAAGAAGTTTGCCGAAGAATTAATCAAGCATAATTACAGAGCTGGTTGGAACTTGGCTGATATGCCTCGTTAATCCGGTCTGTTTGAACGATAAAAAAAGGCTGTCTCCTAAGGAGATAGCCTTTTTTATGAGGGATTTTCTTTTTTAATCTTTACTTCCATAAGCCAGGTCTCCGGCATCGCCCAGTCCGGGTACAATATAGGCATGTTCATCCAGCTGGTCGTCCAATGCGGCTATCCATACCGTAATGTTATGATCCGGCATATGCTCTTCCATATAGGATAAAGCCTGTTTGCTGGAAATGATAGACGCAATATGCACTTCCGCAGGTTTTCCTTTGGTTAATAGCGCTTCATAGGCTAATTCCATCGAGCTGCCTGTTGCGAGCATGGGGTCTGTCAGAATTAATGTTTTTCCCGATAATAAAGGAGAAGCAATGTATTCGATATGAATATCAAAATTCAGACGATCCTTGTACTTCCTGTAAGCAGAGACGAAGGCATTTTCGGCATTGTCCATATAACTGAGGAAACCCTGGTGAAAAGGAAGCCCGGCGCGGAGAATGGTGCCGAGAACCACCTGGTTGTCTGCTAGATTCATGGGAGCCATGCCTAAGGGGGATTGAATGTCGGTTGTTTTATAAGGAAACTCTTTGCTTATCTCGTAGGCCATTATCTCTCCGATACGTTCGATGTTTCTGCGAAATCGCAAACGGTCTTGTTGAATTTGAACATTTCTCAATTCGGAAACGAATTGATTTAAGATAGAGTTGGAGGCACCTAAGTGAACGATCTTCATTTACTTTTTATTTTTTTTGGTTTCAAACGTACGTAAAATTAGGAAAAGAGAGGGAAGGCAAAGTGTTATTTTGTTGTAAAAAAAATACGGAGAACAGAAAAAACATTCCGAATTTTTCTATTCTCCGTAATTCAGGGGAAGGGGGGATTTACTTTTTGTTCATTGCTTCCAATAAAAATTTCCCCGGTTTAAACTTCACGGTAGTTCGGGGTTGGATCATCACGGGGGTTCCCGTTTTGGGGTTACGTGCTAATCTGCTGGTTTGATCTCTGGGGCATAAAGTACCGAATCCGACTAATACGATTTCTTCTCTTTGACTCATGCGTTCGGTCACTGTTTCCATATAGGCATCCAAAGCCAACTTTGCATCCTTTCTGGGTAATCCCGTTTTTTCTGCGATCACTTCGATCAATTCTGCTTTGTTCATAGTTAATGCTTTTGATTATTAATACATAACAAATGTACATTATCCGCTTGGGCTATCCGAAACTATTTCTATTATTTTGGAGGTCTTTTCTATTAAATTGAAAAAAAAAGTAGTATAATTGTTACGAAAATTGCAAGCTGATATATTATAATAGAAATCGTTTTCGATAAATGTAATTGGTGTAACAAGAATAGATATGAAAGAGACCTTAAACAATGATTTAATAAAAGCGGTAAAAGAACGTTTATTGGAAGATCGGAATATCGTGGTCGTATTGATGGAAGCCTTATCTATAGGAAAAGAAGCAGTGTATCGTCGTTTACGGGGAGAGGTGCCGTTTACTTTTTATGAGGTGGTGCTTATTGCTAAATTAATGGGTTTGTCTTTGGACGAAATTGCCGGTAATTCGGTAACGAACGGTGCCCTTTTTTCTTCGAATTTACAAAAGACAGAAGATCCGTTTGATTATTTTTATACGATATGCAACAGCAGCCGGGATATATATACATTTATAGCCGATGATCCGAAAGCGATGGTAAGTGCAGCCGCAAATGCATTACCTTTTGTTTTTCATTCGCACTATGAGATGTTGACAAAGTTCCGATTATGCAGATGGCTGCATCAGTATCCGGATATAAAAATCATAAAGAACATGAGTAATATTCATTTTCCCGAGAAGTTAATGGATTTGTTGTTCAGTCTTTCGGATTTATTGCGTCAGGTCCCCGAGACTTGTATCATATGGGATACGAATGTTTTTAAGGCCTTGGCCAATGATATCAAATATTTTATTGATCTGAACCTGATGTCGGAGAAAGATCTGAGTCAGATAAAAACGGAATTTTTGGATTTATTGGATGAAATAGAAGAAGCCGCTTACAATGGCATGTATTCGAACGGGAATAAGCTCCATGTGTATATCTCCAGCATTAATCTGGAGAGTTCTTATACTTATATGGAGAAGACGGGTTTTGCCTTGAGTATATTTCATTTGTATGCGATTGACTATATCCATTCCCAACATCCGGATATTTGTAAAGAGCAAAAGAGATGGATCGATTCGTTGAAGCGGTATTCAACCCTGATCTCAAGTTGTGCGGAAAAGCAGCGACTGACTTTCTTTAAGGAACAGCGGGAGATGGTTTATGCGTTGTAAATCGTATGCAACTCCTGTGTGCATCTTTTGTGTTTGACAACACATGAATAAATGACTGTCAATGATTAATTTGATGATTTACAGACTGAATGTTTTTTGCTATGGGTTGATATTCAAAACTAAAAACTAAGCTTATTTGTTTTTTCTGTTAAAAAGTGATAGATTTGAGACTGAATACAAGACGTATCAATTTGTTATTAAAATGCTAACTTAAAACCTAAAAACATGTATGAGTTATCTTAAATTTGATAAAACAGTAATGGTGAACCTGGAAGAATCGCTGACTCGGGAGGTGCTTCGTACCAACCGAATGGGAGCTTACCACTGCACTACTGTTGTCGATTGTAATACCAGGAAATATCATGGATTATTAGTCATGCCTGTACCGGCTATTGACGATGATAACCATGTTCTTTTGTCTTCTTTGGATGAAACGGTTATTCAGCATAAGGCCGAATTCAATCTGGGACTTCATAAATATCCGGGCAATAGCTTCAGTCCGAATGGACATAAATATATCCGTGAGTATACCTCAGATACCGTTCCTCGCACTGTCTATCGTGTAGGTGGGGTGATTCTTTCCAAAGAGAAAGTTTTTTCTTCGTTTAAAAACCGAATTATGATTAAGTATACGTTGGAAGATGCTCATTCGGCAACCACGCTTCGTTTTCGCCCTTTTCTGGCGTTTCGTAGTGTAAAAGCGTTAACTTATGAAAATGGAAATGTAAACCGATCGTATACCGAGGTGCCCAATGGTATAAAAACATGTATGTATGCCGGCTACCCCGAGATGTATATGCAATTTAGTAAAAAGGCCACTTTTGTCTTTGATCCTCATTGGTATCACGGTGTTGAATACCAGAAAGAGCAGGAGAGGGGGTATCCTTATCAGGAAGACCTGTATGTACCCGGTTATTTTGAGGTGGCTATAAAAAAAGGAGAATCCGTCTTTTTCTGTGCGGGTGAAGAACAGATTGTTACGACGCATTTGAAAGATTTTTATGAAGAAGAGGTGAATTTCAGGACGCCACGCGATAGTTTCTATAACTGTCTGAAAAATTCAGCACAGCAGTTTTATTTCCGTCCCAATGAGACAGATGCCTATTTATTAGCCGGATACCCCTGGTTTAAAGTACGGGCGCGTGATTTGTTTATCGCCTTGCCCGGAAGTACCCTTTCTATTCAGGACCCGGTGCGTTTTGAGAAAATCATGCAAACGGCTATGCCGGCTATCCGAACCTTTATGGAAAAAGGGGAGATAGATCCTGTTATTAAAGAAATTAATCAGCCGGATGTGATTCTATGGGCTATATGGGCTATACAACAATATGCCTCTTACACAAGTATGGATCAGGCACGGAAATTATATGCTGCCTTTATCAAAGAAATGATTACGTATATACTGGATCAGCAACACCCGGATATGCGCGTCATGGATAATGGTTTATTGTATGCAGAAGGAAAAGATAAAGCTATAACCTGGATGAATTCAACGGTAAATGGAAAACCGGTAGTGCTTCGTAGCGGATACATTGTCGAATTCAATGCCCTTTGGTATAATGCCCTTTGTTTTTATACGGAATTGACAGGGGGGACTCCTGTAGACCGCATGGATCCGGTAATCAAAGCCATTGAAGTCTCCTTTGCGGATACTTTCGTGAACGGATACAATTATTTGTTTGATTCCGTGAGTGGCTCCCGGGTAGACTGGAGCGTGAGACCGAATATGATTTTCGCCGTATCCCTGGCTTATTCTCCTTTGACACGGGCACAGAAACGGGCCATATTGGATATTGTAACCAAAGAGTTATTAACCCCCAAAGGCCTACGTTCTTTGAGTCCTAAAAGTGAAGGCTATCGGCCATATTATGTGGGAGCACAATATGAGAGAGACCTGGCCTATCATCAGGGAGCCGCCTGGCCTTGGTTGTTTGGTGCGTATATGGAGGCTTATCTCCGTGTTTTTGGTAAAAGCGGGGTCTCTTTTGTGGAGCGTATGCTGATTAGTATGGAAGAGGAAATGTCTTTGCATTGTGTCGGTACTTTATCCGAACTTTTTGATGGAAATCCTCCGTTTACAGGAAGAGGGGCTATCTCTTTTGCCATGAGCGTATCGGCTATTTTGCGGGTAGTAGAGTTGTTGAAAAAGTATAATGCTGATTAATAAGAAGAGTATATGAAGGCATTGATGTTTGGATGGGAGTTTCCTCCTCATATATTAGGAGGGTTAGGAACTGCGAGTTACGGCTTGACCCGGGGAATGGCTATGCAGCCGGATATGGAACTTGTCTTTTGTATTCCTAAGCCTTGGGGAGATGAGGATCAAAGTTTTCTGAAAATAATAGGAATGAACCATGTGCCCGTTGTGTGGAGAGATGCGGATTGGGAATATGTGAAACAACGCTATGGAAAGGTGAATATGAACCCGCAAAATTATTTTGATTTCCGGGATCGTATTTATGCCGATTTCAGTTATAGATATGTAAACGATCTGGGCTGTTTTGAATTCTCCGGACGTTATCCGGATAATTTATTAGAAGAGATAAATAATTATTCGATAGTGGCCGGTGTTGTCGCTCGTACAGAGTCCTTCGATGTGATTCATGCGCATGACTGGTTAACTTATCCGGCCGGTATTCATGCGAAGAACGTGAGTGGGAAACCTTTGGTGATTCATGTGCATGCGACGGATTATGACCGTAGCAGAGGCAATGTGAATCCCGATGTATATAATATAGAAAAGAATGGCATGGATAATGCCGATCATATCATTACGGTAAGTAATCTGACACGGCAAACAGTTATTGAAAAATATTACCAGGATCCGGCCAAGGTGACGACGGTGCATAATGCCGTAGAGCCCTTGAGTCCTGAAATTCTGGCTATCCCGGATAAGAAAGGGGTGAAGGATAAAATTATTACTTTCCTGGGGCGTATCACGATGCAAAAAGGACCGGAGTATTTTGTGGAAGCTGCCGCCAAGGTGTTGGCCAAAGCGCCGCATGCCCGTTTTGTGATGGCTGGAAGCGGGGATATGATGGATAAGATGATCCGCTTGGCTGCTGCACGTAATATTGCTGACCGGTTTCATTTTACGGGTTTTATGAAAGGTAAACAGGTCTATGAAATATTAAAATCCAGTGATGTGTATGTCATGCCATCTGTTTCTGAGCCTTTTGGTATTTCGCCGTTGGAGGCTATGCAATGTGGGGTTCCTTCGATTATATCCAAACAATCCGGTTGTGCAGAGATTTTGGATTATGCAGTCAAAGTGGATTATTGGGATATTGAAGCCATGGCAGACGCTATGTACTCCATTATTACTTATCCGGCCATGCATGCCTTCTTGCAAGAAGAAGGAAAGAAAGAAGTGGATAATATTAAATGGGAATATGCCGGACAAAAAGTGCGTCGAATATATGACCAGGTGATAAACAGATAAACGAAAAAGATAAAACACAACATAGATTATGAAAACAATATGCTTTTATTTTCAGATACACCAACCCTTCCGGTTGAAAAGATACCGTTTCTTTGATATAGGAAACGATCATTATTATTATGATGATTTTCAGAACGAAGAAATTATGCATCGCATAGCCGAACGTTGTTATCTGCCTGCCAATAGGGCAATCCTGGAGATGATCAAAACAAGCGGAGGCAAATTTAAAGTGGCCTTTTCCGTATCGGGAACCGCATTGGAGCAGATAGAGGTGTATGCTCCGGAGGTGATTGATAGTTTCAGGGAATTATATGCTACGGGGAATGTCGAATTTATGGCGGAAACTTATGCGCATTCACTTTCTTCCTTGGGAGATCCGGAAGAATTTAAAGATCAGGTGAAGCGACACGCAGATAAGATTTATTCGATGTTTGGAGCCAAACCCAAGGTGTTTCGTAATACGGAATTGATCTATTCAGATGATATTGCAGATCAAGTCTATCAATTAGGCTACAAAGGGATGTTGACGGAAGGGGCCAAACATATTCTCGGCTGGAAGAGTCCGAATTATGTGTATACGGCTTCTACGGAACCTCAATTGAAATTGTTATTAAAGAACGACCGGTTTAGTGAGGATCTTTCGATGCGTTTCAACAATTATACCTGGAGTGAATATCCTTTGACAGCCGATAAGTTTATGTCTTGGATAGCCTCTACACCGGAATCAGAGCAGATCATAAACCTTTTTATGAATTATGAGGTCTTGGGCTCTTTGCAACCGGCAGAATCAGGTATATTTGATTTCTTCAAGGCTTTGCCTCGTTTTGCGGCAGAGAAAGGCATTTCTTTTTCTACGCCTTCGGAGGTTTTCAAACTACTCAAACCGGTGGATGCTATTTCAGTTCCTTATCCTATGTCTTGGGTGGACGAAGAAAAGGATACCGGTTCCTGGATTGGTAATATCCTTCAGCAGGAAGCTTTCCGGAAGATAAATGATATCGGAGAACGGGTGCGCATGGTAGAGGACCGCCGTATCCGGCAGGACTGGAATTATCTGCAGAGCAGCGACCATTTTTATTATATGAATACACGGCATCCGGGAGGAGGTTTCAGTCCGTATGATAATCCGTATGATGCGTTTAATAATTATATGAATGTCTTGTCTGATTTTATCCTGCGCGTAAATGCTCAGTTCCCGGAAACAATCGATAATGAAGAGCTTAACTCTCTTTTGACAACGATCAGGAATCAGGGAGAAGAGATCGAAGAATTGCACAAAGAAATTGCTAAACTCAAAAAGAAAATAGCGAAAACAAAAGCTTGAAAAAAGGGAATAAAAAAAGACTATCCGGTTGGGATAGTCTTTTTTTTATTATAAAAATGT
This sequence comes from Parabacteroides sp. 52, assembly GCF_010500925.1. GTDB lineage: Bacteria > Bacteroidota > Bacteroidia > Bacteroidales > Tannerellaceae > QVMG01. The sequence goes on along the minus strand of NZ_QVMG01000001.1, from coordinate 221,793 downwards.
CTGATTATTCTGTTCTTCCGTACTTACTGGATGTTATGATAAGTTGTGTCTTTTCATCTTCTATCCGTACTTTCAATCCGGAAGGCATCAGGTAATTCCGGATTGATGTGTATCCGTAATAATTTGATGTGTATTTTACAGGCACAACAACCAGGCGTAAGTCTTCATCCGGAGCTTTTTCAATTTGCTCTTTCAATACACTGGCTATGTTATAAAAGGAATAAGTTCTGTCATTGCTGTAAGTAGCCAGGAAAGAAGTTTTACCATCGTGTATTTTATTTTCTTCAAAGAAAGTCTTTACCGAATCTTCCGGTAGAAGTAACAGGCCGGGAGGCACTTCTAAGGAAAAGTCATAATCGTCTTGCGGCATTACATATAGTTTCAACGGCATATTGTTTAGTATATGCCCTTCTACCTTAGGGGCTATTTCTTTGGATGGAATAACAATATGGGTACAAACACCTGCAGGTGATTTGATATAAGTATATTCCTCATTCGGTTTAATCAGCTCCTCCATATTGTTGTTTACACATCTGTTTAGCTGAATAATCTCACTGGTCGTATTAAATGTTTCTACCGTACCTACGATAGAATCCTGATCAGCGCTTCCTTTTATTGTACATTTATAGTAGATGTTCAAATAGGTAGAATACACATTGAGTATGCTTCCGGTACCGAAGGTATTGGTAATGTATACTCCCGGGAAGAATTCGTTGAAAGCCTCCTGGCTGGCAAAAGATGCCGGGTTATTTATAGTCTCTTCATAAAATTTTTGTCCCAACTCTTTCGGCAGTCGAATGGTGACATTCGAATTGTACATGATATCATAGCCATTACTGTCTGTCTGGTACCTGATAGAATCCGGAACGGTTTTGTCAAAAGCCGTATAGGTTTGCATCCCCCAACTCGTATTCATATCACAAAAATCCGAAGGATTGATGTTGGTGTAATAGTTTTTTGTCAATGGAGTAGTGACCGGGTATACCTGTGCCCGCATAGGAGCTAAAGAGTCGCCTGACCAGGTATCGTAATAAACAATAAGATCTACCGAGTCTATCTTACCATCCAACGGTTCTTTTCTAAATTGAAATCCCTCCGGACAATAAAATTGACAGATATAATCGGCGATTAATGTGCCGAATGAGGGGTCGTATAATTCCCCCAGAAGTCCCGTGTCTGACTTGGCATACACTGCGTCCACCAAAATGGTAGAGGCATCAAATTTAAAAGTATCGACAAATACGGAGATTTTGTCTTCGTCACCTTGAATACTCGTTCCAACCTGACTCAAATCATCATTACAACCGCCCAGTATACCACCTACCAGGCAAAGTCCAAGTATTAAGCGTTTCATGTTCATCTTTAAATTACTGCTTGGATTCTAAAACTGTATCATAAAAAGCATTGAATGCTTCAATGTAAGTGTCTGCAGATTGATAAGAAAGGAAAGGAATCCCCTTCTTTGTTGCATATTCCATTAACTCAGGGTGAATGGTTTCACTCCCCTGAATTACACCATCGGCAAAGTCGACAGCCATTTTGGTCAGACCGACAAAGCTTGTATCATTCTTTAAATCTTTCACATCTTCTTCTTTCGCTCCATCCATTTTTAGTTTATCAGGAAACTCTTTGCGGAAGGGCGTTTGAAAGTCATCATCATAAATGGAATAGACTATCTTGGCATCTTTTAGGCAAGGATCATCGGCGTACATGCGTTTGATATAAAGAGCGGTAGGGGCAGAGATCCAACCATGGCAATGGATGATATCCGGAATCCAACGTAATTTTTTTACAGTTTCCAATACCCCTCTCACATAAAATATGGAACGATCGTCGTTGTCTTCATATTCTTTACCTTCATCGTCTTGTATGGTGTTTTTTCTGTGAAAGAAATCATCATTGTCGATAAAGTAAACCTGCATACGCGCAGATTGAATGGAAGCAACCTTTATAATCAGAGGGTGGTCAGTGTCATCAATGATCAAGTTCATGCCGGAAAGACGAATCACTTCGTGCAGTTGATTGCGTCGTTCGTTGATGTTACCGAATTTGGGCATAAATGTTCTGATTTCGCGACCATGTTCCTGTATGCCTTGTGGAAGGTTTCTGCAGATTGTCGCAATCTCTGATTCAGGAAGATAAGGAGTGATTTCTTGTGCTATAAACAAGATTTTTTTTGCATCCATTCTATACGTTCATTTTGTAAAAACGGTACAAAGATAATAAAATTCTTTCATTTACCGTAATTATTTATTTGCTTTGCACCTTCATTTAAGCATCTTTCAGATGAAACAGATACATACGCGCGACGATCTTAAGGATTATTTGCAAAAGGAACGACAACTTAACAAAACTATAGGATTTGTTCCTACTATGGGGGCCTTACATGCTGGTCACCTCAGTTTAGTAAAAGCATGTGTACAGGAGAATGATATTTGCCTAGTCAGTATCTTTGTTAATCCTACCCAGTTTAATAACAAACAAGACTTGGAGACATATCCGCGAACCTTAGAGGCAGATATCGCTTTGCTCGCCTCTGTGGGTTGTGATTCTGTCTTTATTCCTTCCGTCGAAGAGATGTATCCGACGGAAGATACACGCGTTTTTGAACTGGGGACTGTTGCCGAAGTGATGGAAGGTCTTCATCGGCCGGGGCATTTCAATGGGGTGGCCCAGATTGTCAGTAAACTGTTTTATGCTGTGGAGCCAGACAATGCTTACTTTGGTGAAAAAGACTTTCAACAGATAGCTGTTATTCGCGAAATGGTTAAACAATTGGATTTGCCTGTGAAGATTCATGCCTGTCCGATTCTTCGGGAGGCTGACGGTCTGGCTTTGAGCAGCAGAAATGTTCGATTATTACCGGAGCAGCGTCAAAAAGCACCCCTGATTGCACATACGTTAAAAGAAAGTACTAACTTTGTCCCCGAAAAAAGTGTGCAGGAGGTAATTGATTATGTTATTCATACCCTAAACAATGATCCTGTGATGCAGGTAGAATATTACGAGATAGTGGACGGGAATACGTTGAAATCAATTCATGAATGGTCAGATTCGGATTATGTGGTAGGATGTATTACCGTGTATTGCGGGCAGGTTCGATTGATTGATAATATTCAATATATACCCCGGATATAACCTCTCTTTTATAGGTATTAAACAAAGGTCTATTAATTCTTATAACAATGTTTATAGAAATAGTAAAATCAAAAATTCACCGGGTTACGGTTACGGAAGCGAATTTGAATTATATCGGCAGCATAACGATTGATGAAGATTTGATGGATGCCGCAAATCTGATTCCCAATGAGAAAGTGTTCATTGTCAACAATAATAATGGCGAACGCTTTGAGACATATGTAATTAAAGGCGAACGTGGCTCGGGTGTTGTTTGTCTCAATGGTGCGGCAGCTCGCAAAGTGCAACCTGGCGATGTGGTCATCATTATGGCTTATGCATTGATGGATTTTGAAGAAGCAAAAAGCTTTAAACCATCGGTGGTATTTCCGGATACAGCAACAAATAGATTGATTTAATGCATCGGTAGATTATACAAAACGAAACAGTATAAAAGCTCGCCGGTCATCAGGCGGGCTTTTTTTATGTTCACAGATAAATAACAGATTATGTATACAAATAAACAAATATGGAATGTCAGTTATCCTATTTTTCTGAGTTTGTTGGCTCAGAATGTAGTGAATGTGACGGATACGGCCTTTTTAGGAAGGGTCGGAGAGGTTGAATTGGGTGCTTCGGCTATGGGGGGGCTTTTTTATATATGTTGTTTTACAATTGCTTTTGGATTCAGTATCGGATCGCAGATTGTCATAGCTCGTCGCAATGGAGAACGGCGTTATACGGAAGTAGGGCCTGTGATGATACAGGGTGTTTTCTTTTTATTGGCAGTTGCAGCAGGAATGTTTGTGCTATCCCGTCTTTTTTCCGGTAATATTATGCGGGTCATGATCTCTTCTGACGTAATCTTGACTGCGACGGAAGAATTTTTGAATTGGCGTGTATTCGGCTTTTTCTTTTCTTTTATCAATGTAATGTTCCGCGCGCTTTTTATTGGTATTACGCGCACAAAGGTGTTGACATTGAATGCGGTTGTAATGGCAATAACTAACGTTATACTCGATTATCTTTTGATATTCGGTTATGGTGGATTTCCACAGATGGGAATAAAAGGAGCGGCAATTGCTTCTGTGGTCGCGGAAGCGGTAGCTACTCTTTTTCTCTTTGTATACACCCGTTTAACGGTGGACATAAAGAAGTATGGCCTTGACCACTTTGGCTCTTTTGACTTTCTTTTATTGAGGCGTGTATTGGGTATCTCTATTTATACGATGTTACAGTATTTTATTTCAATGAGCACCTTTTTTATGTTCTTTGTCATCGTGGAACGGTTGGGGCAGCGCGAATTGGCAGTGGCAAATATTGTTCGCAGCATTTATATTGTTATGTTTATTCCGGTTAACTCTTTGTCGACAACAGCCAATTCGTTTGTCAGTAATGCGATTGGTGCAGGTCATACAGATCAGGTGTTGGCTATTATTCGGAAAATCGCCCGTTTATCTTTCTTAATTATGGCAGCTTGTGTATTGATTGTTTGTCTTATTCCCGAAAAGATAATCTCTATCTACACCAATGATCCGACTTTGGTTGCGGCCTCCGTGCCTTCTTTGTATGTTATATCTGCAGCCATGTTGTTGAGTGCCGTTAGTAATGTCTTTTTTAATGGCGTTTCAGGGACCGGGAATACGCGTTCTGCTTTGGGGATGGAATTGGTTGTTCTCCTGTTCTACTGTGTTTACTTATATATAATAGGCATGATGTTCAAAATGCCGGTATATATTTGTTTTACGACGGAGATTATTTATTACTTCATTCTGATGATCTTTTGTGTCATTTATCTGAAAAAAGCTACATGGCAGAATAAGAAAATCTAATGAGAGTAGTTGGGGCTGATAGTGTGTGGATTCGAACATTTTTCTTACCTTTGCCACTTATTTAAAAGACGATAATAATAAATACACAGATATATTATGTTTGAGAATTTAAGCGAACGGTTAGACAGGTCGTTTAAGCTGTTGAAAGGGGAAGGTAAGATCACAGAAATCAATGTGGCAGAAACCCTGAAAGATGTACGTCGTGCTCTGCTGGATGCTGACGTAAACTACAAAGTAGCCAAGCAATTTACGGATACGGTAAAAGAAAAAGCATTAGGTCAAAATGTATTGACGGCGGTAAAGCCCAGCCAACTCATGGTGAAGATTGTCCATGACGAATTGGCTACTTTAATGGGAGGGGAGACTGTAGAGATCAATCTGCAGGGAAATCCTTCTATCATATTGATGTCTGGTTTGCAGGGTTCGGGTAAAACAACCTTTACTGGTAAACTGGCCAATATGTTGAAAACGAAAAAGGGTAAAAAACCTTTATTGGTTGCGGCTGACGTATATCGTCCGGCGGCAATCGAACAGTTGCATGTATTGGGCGAACAGATCGGTGTACCGGTTTATTCGGAAATTGAAAATAAAAATCCGGTTGAAATTGCGTTGAATGCCATTAAAGAGGCAAAGACCAAAGGCAATGACCTGGTGATTGTCGATACTGCAGGTCGCTTGGCTATTGATGAGCAGATGATGCAGGAGATCGCAGCCATCAAGAAGGCTGTTCAGCCAGATGAGACTTTATTCGTTGTGGATGCAATGACAGGGCAGGATGCTGTCAATACAGCGAAGGAATTTAATGAACGTTTGGATTTTGATGGTGTTGTCTTGACCAAATTGGATGGGGATACCCGTGGTGGTGCTGCTCTTTCTATTCGTACGGTGGTGGATAAGCCTATTAAGTTTGTCGGAACAGGCGAGAAAATGGATGCTTTGGATGTGTTCCACCCTTCCCGTATGGCAGACCGTATCTTGGGGATGGGAGATATTGTCTCTCTTGTAGAACGTGCTCAGGAACAATATGATGAAGAAGAAGCCAAACGTTTACAGAAGAAGATTGCTAAGAATCAGTTTGACTTTAATGATTTTATCGGACAGATTCATCAGATCAAGAAGATGGGTAATCTGAAAGAGTTGGCTTCTATGATCCCGGGAGTAGGAAAGGCCTTAAAGGATATTGATGTAAATGATGACGCTTTTAAAAATATTGAAGCCATTATTTATTCCATGACCCCGTCCGAACGTTCCAATCCGGCAATATTGAATGGTTCGCGAAGGGCACGTATTGCCAAAGGAAGTGGGACTACCGTGACGGAGGTAAATAAACTGATCAAACAGTTTGACGAGACACGGAAAATGATGCGTATGTTAACGACTGCCAAACCAGGAGGTAAAAAGCTCCCGAGTTTCAGAAGATAATAAATTAAAAAATAATATATAAATGAAGACACAAAGAGTACGAAGTCTGAATTCTTTCCTCGTACTTTTTGTGTCTTTTTTGTTTATACTAAAAGAATAAGATTTATGGAAGAACAGTTCAAGTTATTAGATGGAAAAGCTGTTTCTGCTCAGATGAAACAGGAGATGGCTGATGAAGTTGCTCAGATCAAAGCCAATGGAGGCAAAATACCTCATTTGGCAGCTATCCTGGTGGGTCATGACGGGGGAAGTGAAACCTATGTGGCCAGCAAGGTAAAAACCTGTGAAGAGATCGGTTTTAAATCCTCTCTGATCCGTTATGAAGAAGATGTGACAGAAGAAGAACTGTTGCAAAAAGTGGATGAATTGAATAATGACCCGGATGTAGATGGGTTTATTGTGCAACTCCCTTTGCCGGGGCATATATCAGAGCAGAAAATCATTGAAGCGATTGATTACCGCAAAGATGTAGATGGCTTCCATCCGATCAATGTAGGGCGTATGTCTATCGGATTACCTTGTTTTGTGTCCGCTACACCGGCCGGTATTCTTGAACTGTTGAAGCGTTATGAGATAGAAACAAAAGGAAAACATTGTGTTGTATTGGGGCGCAGTAATATTGTGGGTAAACCCATGGCAATGTTGATGATGCAAAAGAATTATCCGGGTGATTGTACGGTAACCGTTTGCCATAGCCGTTCCAAGAACCTGAAAGAAATGTGCTTAAGTGCCGATATTATCATTGTTGCATTAGGGGTGCCGGAATTTTTAAAAGCGGATATGGTTAAAGAAGGGGCTGTTATTGTTGATGTCGGCACCACCCGTATGCCAAGTAGTGTGACTAAAAGTGGATATAAACTAACCGGAGATGTGCGTTTCGATGAAGTATCTCCCAAATGCGCTTATATCACCCCTGTTCCGGGTGGAGTAGGGCCTATGACTATTATTTCTCTGATGCGTAATACTCTGCTTGCGGGAAAGAAAGAAATTTATAAATAATTTTCTTTTTTCGTTGTAAAAATATTGCAACATTCGAAATAATATCTATCTTTGCACCGTCTTAATCAGAAAGACACTTTTTGATAAGATAATATGGTGATTGTAGCTCAGTTGGTTAGAGCATTGGATTGTGGTTCCAAGGGTCGCGGGTTCGAATCCCGTCTTTCACCCTGAAACAAAAAAAGACTGTTTTCATATGAAAACAGTCTTTTTTGTTTTTAATCTACACCTTTATTTTATAGCTTCCCGGATGCGTGTCAGTTTACATAAAAGATCTTCTAATAGATCCAACTGCAGCATATTTGCGCCGTCCGATTTTGCTTTTGAGGGGTCCGGGTGGGTTTCAATGAAAAGGCCGTCTGTGCCTACTGCAATGGCTGCTTTGGCTATGGTTTCAATCAAGGTGGGTAAGCCGCCACTTACGCCGGATGTTTGATTCGGCTGTTGCAGGGAGTGGGTGACGTCCATGATGACAGGAAAACCGAATGTCTGCATTTGAGGAATGCCTCTGTAATCCACCACCAGGTCGGTGTAACCAAAAGTAGTTCCCCGTTCGGTTAACATCACCTGGGTATTGCCGGCATCAACGACCTTCTGTGCAGCAAATTGCATAGAAGCCGGAGAAAGAAACTGTCCTTTTTTGATATTGACTATTTTCCCCGTTTGTGCGGCTGCGATTAACAGCTCAGTTTGCCTGCACAGGAAAGCTGGTATTTGCAATACATCCACATATTCGGCAGCCATGGCTGCTTCCTGGTTTTCGTGAATGTCTGTAACAGTGGGGATATGAAATGTTTCGTTTACCTTACGAAGTATTTTCAATGCTTTTTCATCTCCTATGCCTGTAAAGGAATCTATCCGGGAGCGGTTTGCTTTGCGGTAGGAGCCTTTGAATATATAGGGGATTTGTAGTTTTTCAGTGATGCCGACTATCTTTTCGGCAATCCGAAGGGCCATCTCTTCTCCTTCTATTACGCAGGGACCGGCCATAAGGAAGAAGTTTTTATTCTTTTGTAAATCCTGTATTGTTATCATAGATCTATATATGTCAGATTTATTATTTATTTTGAAGTAATTCTTGTGTGATGGCAATCTTTTCATCTGTTGGAATAAGAGCGTCGATCCAGTGAATAACGGAACCTCTTCGTTCCATACCCCGGAACCAGGTCATTTGTCGTTTGGCAAACTGATGAATGGCGATCTCTAATTGGGAAACCATGGCTTCGTATGTAAGTTGTCCGGTTATATACAACGTGAGGTATTTATATTCCAGACCATAATAGATCAGGTCTTCCGGTTTTACACCTGTGTCCAGTATCTTTTGCACTTCTTCCACCATGCCTTCGTCCAGGCGTGCCCGCAAGCGCCGGGATATTTTCTCTCGACGCAACTCTCTTTCTACGTTTATGCCTATAATCAGACTGTGTATCGGGTCGTATTCATTGATTTCCGGTGCTTCTGTTTGATAGTATTCCTCTATTTCTATCGCCCGGATAGCCCGTTGTATTGTGTCTACATCGGTTTTATTGTGCAGCGTTTTGTAAGAGGATAAAATATGCGTAAGCTCCGGCAGTGTTTTGTCTTGCAGGGAGGCGCGCAGAGAAGGGTTTTGCGGTACGTCCAGAAGTTTATATCCTTTCAGAACAGCTTCGACATACATGCCTGTTCCTCCGCAGAGAATGGGTAGTTTGCCTTTTTGTGTGATTTCCTGGTAGGCTTGGAAAAAGGCGTGTTGATATTCAAATACATTGTATTTATACCCCGGATCGCAAATATCAATCAGGTGGTAAGGGATCTCTTTGCCTTGTACTGTATAATCCGCTAAATCCTTCCCCGTTCCGATATCCATCATTCGGTAGAGTTGGCGCGAATCGCCACTGATAATTTCAGTGTCCAGGTGATGGGCTAACGCGGCAGCAAAAGTGGTTTTGCCGGATGCCGTAGGTCCTATTATTGTTATCAACTGATATCCCATAACAGGAAACAAAGGTAATAAAAAAAGCCGCATCCCGAAGAATGCGGCTTTAAACTATATAATGCTATGATTATCCGTTTACTTTCTTCATGTAAGCGATCAATTCCAACACTTTGTTTGAATAACCCCATTCGTTGTCATACCAAGATACAACTTTTACGAATTTGTCAGTCAAAGCGATACCTGCTTTTGCGTCGAAGATAGAAGTACGAGCGTCACCGATAAAGTCAGCAGATACTACATCATCTTCAGTATAACCCAGGATACCTTTCAATTCGTTTTCAGAAGCAGCTTTCATAGCAGCTTTGATTTCTTCGTATGAAGCAGCTTTTGCCAGGTTCACTGTCAAGTCAACAACAGAAACGTCCAAAGTAGGAACGCGGAAAGCCATACCTGTCAATTTACCGTTCAGTTCAGGAATTACTTTACCTACAGCTTTAGCAGCACCGGTAGAAGAAGGGATGATGTTGCCAGCAGCAGCACGTCCACCTCTCCAGTCCTTGATAGAAGGACCGTCTACAGTTTTTTGAGTAGCTGTAGTAGCGTGTACTGTAGTCATCAAACCGTCAACGATACCGAATTTGTCATTCAATACTTTAGCGATAGGAGCCAAACAGTTTGTTGTACAAGAAGCATTAGAAACGAATTGAGTTCCTTTTACATAAGAATCTAAGTTCACACCGCAAACGAACATGGGGGTGTCATCTTTAGAAGGAGCAGACATTACTACATATTTTGCACCAGCGTCAACGTGAGCCTTTGCAGTATCTTTTGATAAGAATAAACCTGTAGATTCAACAACGTATTCAGCGCCAATAGCATCCCATTTCAAGTCTGCAGGATTTCTTTCTGCAGTGACACGGATTGAGTTACCGTTAACAACAAGGTTACCATCTTTAATGTCGATAGTACCATCAAATTGACCGTGAATCGTATCATATTTCAACATGTAAGCCATGTATTCAACACTGATCAAGTCGTTAATACCTACAACCTGAATGTCACTTCTTTTTTGAGCTGCACGGAAAACCAAGCGTCCGATACGGCCGAAACCGTTAATACCTACTTTAATCATTGTAATAAAACTTTTTATTGGTTTGTTTAAAAAAACTATTTATTTCTTAGCTAACAACCACAAGGAGTGGCGCATGAAATCATCAACACAAGCATTAATAAAAATGCTATTAGAAGAGCTATGTTACGTTTCATCTTGTCCATGATTTTTCGCATGCAAAGGTAATTATGTTTTTTATAAGTTGTTTACAATTGCAATGGAAAAATATGCCCTCTAACATAAATTAATGGTAGAAATTATTGTTTTTTCTTCTTCCTCCCGGAAAAAAGGCGGCCGATTAGTTTTTTTATTCCTTTGATACTCCAGCTGACTAAAAGAGGTTGTATCATACTGAAGACCATAGGTAGCGTGTCTTTCTTCGTTCCCAAAGAGGAAGAGAAACTGCCCAAAACCGTATGAATGAATGTGGAAGAGAGGGATGTGGCAGGAGAGGAGGAGGCTGTGGATGATTTTCCGGAGAAAAGGGAGGAGGTAACCTCGTGAATGACTAATTTGCCTGCATTCTTTTGTAAATAATGGAGATTCCCGTTGAAGCGGCTTTCCACTATGTCACACTCATGTCGGATGCGCGTTTTATTGTAATTCAGCTTTTCTATCGGCGTCATTTTTCTTTCCATAGCCTGTTTCTTTTTGATTCTCATTATCCCCACCGTCTAAGGTCTCAATGATAATGTTCATCACTTTTGTCGTAAGACTTTTCTTATATATGATAACGATTCCTATTATAATCAGATAGATACCGCCTACAATGGCAAAACCTGCACTTGTTGAGTCTAGCCAATGTCCTAACTGTACCCCCAATGCCAAAAACAAAAAGAGAGTCGCTAAAAAAGCAAGAAAGAGTAAAACCAATGCATAGGAGAGTAGGCCGACTATTTTGCCGGCCCTCTCGTATGTATTTAGTTTGAGAAGTTCAAATTTTAACTCCGCATATGCTGAAACATCTTTTTTCAGCTCTGTGAAGATTTGTCCTAAATCTTTTTCCATATCCCAGTTTATTCGGATAGGGTACCCTGAGCCGCTTTCACTGCTTCGTCTTTGCCTTCTTTGACAGCCCTGAGAGCTTCCTGCCCTGTTTCTTTGGCTTTTGCAACGGCAGAGTTAAATCCTTCTTTTGCTTTACCTGCCATATCTTTCAACTCTTCCAGTAACTCTTCCCCTTTATCGGAAGCAACCAGATAACCTACCGCTGCACCTACCGCAATGCCAATAGCAAGACCTACTAATAATTTTGAATCTGAAGTTTTCATAATCTGCAACATTTTAAAAGTTTATACTAAGATAACGAGTTTGAGGTGTGGATGGTTTAAACCTATACCACCTTTTATGCTTAATTAATATTTTTGTGTCCGGATCGCTACCCATTGATGTTTTTGGGCAACAGCGAGAAGGCGCAACTGATGACGCTGGCATTCGGCTTCTATCAAGGGGATGTCTTCTTCGTAGAATCCACTCATAAAGAGGAGCCCCTCTTTTTCCATATGATCGGCATACAAATGCATATCGTTTAGAAGAATATTGCGGTTGATATTGGCAAAAATGATATCGAAAGAGGCAGAGGCGGGTATTTGTTCTGCTCCGCCTAAGATCACTTCGATGTCTTCCGTATCGTTCAAGCGGATATTCTCCAAGGCATTATCATAGGCCCATTCGTCGATGTCTATGGCAACGACCCGTTGGGCACCTTTCAGGCGGGCGAGTATGGCCAGGACGGCAGTGCCGCAGCCCATGTCGAGTACCCTTTTACCTTGCAAATCGAGTGGCAACATCTCATGGATCATCAGATAGGTCGTCTCGTGATTACCTGTGCCGAAAGCCATTTTCGGGTCGATAGTAATCGGATACGTATATCCCGGTTCTTCGGGATGAAACGACGCACGGATGATGCAGTCTTTCCCGATCCGGATAGGTTTGAAATAATTCTTTTCCCATTCTTCATTCCAATCCTGGCCTTCGATCATTTCCGCTTCGTACCGGATCTCCACCCCTTCCAAAGGAAAGGCGGCAAGCTTTTTATCTAATGCCGGCTGATTATATTCTTTTTGAGCGATATAGGCTGTCAATCCCTTTTCGTGGGTTGTGAAACTTTCAAATCCGATCTCTCCCAACTCCGCAGCTAAGATGTCGTTGATGATTTCCAATTCTAAAGGGGATATATAAGTAAATGTAACTTCCTGGTAATTCATTCTATTTGTTTCTGTTTACAGATATTATTTCTTTTACAAATATACAAAAATCTCACAAAGAGAGGTAAAATCAGTGATAGTAAATACCCGGTTTTGAAAAGAGACTTTATGTATGTTCATATATCGAGGACACAACTATTACTTTATCTTTTTTGTCTTTCCGGATGCTTCTACTATATCAAGCCGTATAATATTTGTCCGGTAGAAGGATTTTTCGATATACTTTAATCCGATTTCTTTGTCGGCTGGCGAATATTTATCTAATATTAAGATTAATGCTTTTCGACGTTCTTCTTCGGAAAGGTTCATAACGACATTACCTCTGATAAGAATACTTTCATATGCAGTAGTAAACTTATGTGATATGACTTTCGTGTGACCAATCACGGAGAGAGAAACCTTGGGATTCTTTTTCAAGCATTCTAATTTGTATCCTTCGGGTGCACAATGGAAATAGATAGAATTATTACCATCCCATACATAGTTAAGCGGAATGCCATATCCACCTGTTTCTTTATCTGTATTTTCAATCATTGAAAGTACTCCATATTCGCCTGTACGCAATAAATAGATGGCTTCCTCTTCTGTTAACAAGCGTTCTTGCCGACGAACGGTTTCATTGTTATATTTCATATGTTTATACGTTGTATTGACTTCAACCGATTGAGGATATGTAGTCCATTGTTTTCTATCGGAAGAAACTTCTACCTCCCAGTTCGTATCGTTCCCTTTTTGGATGAACTGTAATTGTATGGCTGACAAATATACTATTTATTCTGTTTATTTCATGGCCACCTTGAGAATATTGGTTTTACACGAAATTGATTAGATTTTTACAGCAAACTGTTTCAATTTGTTTTTATAGAAAAAAACAGTACGTTTGCTCCAACTTTTTGCTCGAGGATATTATAGTATAGTGATATTGCCATAAAAAATAAGTTCTTTTTTTGCGCGTTTCCCGTAAAATACTTTATCTTTATGGGTATAATTTTAGTGTTGATAGCTATCGTCAGTACTAACGATAGCTATCATCAGTAGTAACGATAGTTATCATCAGTACTGACGATAGCTATCAACAGTAGAATATTCAATCAAAACACACAAACTATGAAAGTGAAATTTAAGATTTATGAGACTCCTCAGCCGGAGGATGCACAGCGCGAACATTTATCCCATGCGCGGGTACAATCAGTAGGAACGGTTCATCTATATGAGATGTGTGAAGAATTGCGTGATCTGGGTGTGAATTCCGCACAGATCAAGGCGGTATTAGATGCATCGGGGAAGTTTCTGTTCAAATGGCTGCAATTGGGCTATCATGTAGAGTTTGAAGAGATCGGTACCTTTTCGTTATCTCTGCGAAGCAAACCTTTTATGGATGAATCGGGCAAAAAGACGATGCGTGTCGAGGCCGACGGAGTGAATTTCCGATGCAATAAACGTTTGAAAGAGAAAGTGCGGGAAATAGAATTGTATAAGGTGAAACCAGATAAAAACATCACGCCCGGAGAAATCACCCGTAAGAAACGTTTACTTGCCTATCTGGAGAAAAAGGCTTTTATTAATATCGCGAAATATGCAGAGTTAAATAATTGTTCACGTTATATAAGCCAGAGAGACCTGCTTGCTTTTGTGGAAGAAAAATGGATTTCCGTTTCCGGTAAAGGAGCTCACAAGGTGTATATACTTGCCGAATAGTTTTTATATGGGGGCATCCAAAGGGATATGAACCGGGGGCTTTCTTCTTTATGGAGTGAGAATTTGCAATTTGCCTTGTAATTGTTTGGAAGTTAAATTGAAATGCTGTAATTTTGCACACTGATTTTCCGCAGAGGGTTGACAAGAGGAGTCGGAGACGGCGCCCACCCTCGGGACCTAACCTGTTTAAAGTAAAAGACAGATGTACGTAATCGTAGAAATTAACGGACAACAGTTCAAAGCAGAACAAGGAAAGAAAATGTTCGTGCACCACATTCAGAATGTAGAAAGTGGCGCTGTTGTTGAGTTTGACAAGGTATTGTTGGTTGACAACAATGGACAAGTAACAGTAGGACTTCCTACCGTTGAAGGAGCTAAAGTAGTATGTGAAGTACTTTCTCCGTTGGTGAAGGGTGATAAAGTGCTTATCTTCCACAAAAAGAGAAGAAAAGGATATCGTAAGTTGAACGGACACCGTCAACAGTTCACCGAAGTGAGTATTAAAGAAATTGTTGCTTAACGTTTAAAGAAGTAGTAAAGAAATGGCACATAAAAAAGGTGTTGGTAGTTCGAAGAACGGCCGTGAATCACATAGTAAAAGATTAGGTGTTAAGCTTTTTGGTGGTGAAGTAGCCAAAGCAGGTAACATACTTGTTCGCCAGAGAGGAACCGCTCATCATCCGGGTAAAAACGTAGGTATTGGTAAAGACCATACCTTGTATGCGTTGATCGACGGAGTAGTTACATTCTCTAAAGGAAAAGAAAACAGATCATTTGTATCTGTAAAAGAAATAGAAGCATAAAAAGAGCTTCTTTATATGAAAAAGCCGGATGTCTTTGACACCCGGCTTTTTTATTGGTTCACGGACATCTTATACACGAAAACATCCTCTCTTCTCCAAGAAGTCTTTTATCTTTGTTCGGAAAACAGATAAAATGCCGGATGAAATTACATAATATACTCTGCCTCTCTCTCTTTATTCTTTTATTAACAGCCTGCGGGAGTAAGAAACGCGTAGCTTTGCCTTCTGATTTTAAAGGGCCAAAGGAATTATCCCGTATATATGGCGTACGTATAACCTCCTCTGACAATATCTATTTATACAATGCAGGTGCCCAATGGCTGGGAACCCCTCACCGCTTAGGAGGAAATACCCGGAAAGGAGTCGATTGCTCCGGTTTGGTGGTCATCCTTTATAGACAGGTGTATGGAAAAAAACTTGCCCGGTCCTCGGCAGATATATGGAAACAGAACTGCCGGAAGGTGGGACGTGGCAAACTAAAAGAAGGGGATTTAGTCTTTTTCCGTACCGATGGCAAACGTACCAAGACCCCTAATCATGTCGGTATCTATCTGAAAAATGGTAGTTTCATTCATACCAGCACTTCCCGGGGAGTGACTGTAAGTAGCTTGAGCGAACCGTATTATACACGTACTTGGCTGATGGGCGGGAGGGTGCGTTAAGCTCGCTTAACGCAAATTGAAAATGGAGAATTGAAAATGGAGAATGGAGAATGGAGAGGGAAGTCTTAATAGGTGTGATAAATAAGAGAATGAGGAGAGGATTCTTTCTTGTGAAGGGGTGGCAAAAAAACACTTTTCAAATCTATTAATTGTCCATTGTCAACTGTCCATTGTCCATTAAAAAAGTTGGCTTCTGCCAACTTTTTCTATACCTTTGCTCCTCAAATTATTAACACAGACATATGGTATGTTGACGCTTAAAGTTATTACAGAGAATCGGGAAGAAGTGATTCGCCGATTGGCTAAGAAGCATTTTGATGCGACCGAGATTATCGCCAAGGTGATAGAATTAGATAAAGTGAGACGTAACAGTCAAACGGAACTGGATGCCAACCTGGCAGAATTGAATCAGATCTCCAAGTCGATCGGTCAGTTGATGAAAGAGGGAAAGAAAGAGCAGGCGGAGACAGCCCGTGCACAAGTGAATGCAATGAAAGAGCAGAACAAAGGCCTGGAAGAGGCTAAAATGACTGCTGAAAAAGAAATGACTGACTTATTGTGTCTGATACCCAATCTCCCCCATGAATCTGTTCCGCAAGGGAAAGTGGCAGAGGATAACATCATCGAAAAGACCGGAGGGGTGATACCCGTATTGGGACCGGATGCGTTACCGCACTGGGAATTGGCCAAGAAATATGATTTGATAGACTTTGAGCTGGGGGTCAAAATAACCGGAGCCGGTTTTCCTGTATATAAAGGATATGGCTGCCGTTTGCAGCGGGCGTTGATCAACTTTTTCCTGGACAATGCGCGTGAAGCCGGTTATCTGGAGATCCAACCGCCTTATGTGGTGAATGCGGATTCGGGATATGGAACAGGGCAATTACCCGATAAGGAAGGGCAGATGTATCATGCTACGGCGGATGATCTTTATTTGATCCCGACAGCGGAGGTGCCTGTGACCAATATCTACCGGGATGTGATTCTCAATGAATCTGATTTTCCGGTTAAGAATACGGCTTATTCAGCCTGTTTCCGTCGCGAAGCCGGTTCTTATGGAAAGGATGTACGTGGTCTGAACCGTTTGCACCAATTTGATAAAGTAGAAATTGTACGCATTGATAAACCGGAACATTCTTATCAATCTTTGCAGGAGATGGTTGATTATGTGCAGTCTTTGGTAGATAAATTGGAATTGCCCTGGCGTATTCTCCGCTTATGTGGAGGGGATATGAGTTTTACCTCTGCATTGACCTTCGACTTTGAAGTTTATTCGGTTGCGCAAGACCGTTGGCTGGAGGTAAGTTCGGTGTCAAACTTCGAGAGTTATCAGGCAAATCGCTTGAAATGTCGTTATCGAGATGAAAATAAGAAGACACAGCTTTGTCATACACTCAATGGCAGTGCCCTGGCTTTGCCTCGTATTGTGGCAGCGTTGTTGGAAAACAACCAGACAGCGGAAGGTATCCGCATACCGAAAGCCTTGGTTCCGTATACCGGATTTGACATGATAAAGTAAAAAGGAAAAAACGGAAGAGAATAGACGAGATAAATATGTCTCATTTTATTAATAATAATTATACTATGAAATCGATTCAAAAAATGTTTTGGGCAAGTATGCTCCTGATCCTTTTTGGTTGTCAGGAGAGTAGAATGGAACTGCCGGTAGAAGCGGTAGAAGTTCCTATTCTGGGAAACACCTATGTGACGGCCGGAAAAGAAGGAGCGAAATTAGCCTCCCGGGGAACGGAAGGTATCACGTCGTGGACAAGTACGGAGGCTGTATTGTCGACCTGGTTTAAAGTGACAAACCCGGGTGAGTTGCTTCTTTTCATGGAAGCAAAAGCAGGAACAGGAGCTTCAACTATTCAGGTAAGAGTGAATGAGAAATCGTTCGATGTGAAAGTGGAAAATGCAGAAAATACGGTGTATCCGATAGGACGTGTTACGTTGGCAAAAGCTGGATATGTGCGTGTGGATATGCAGGGAATAAAGAAAGAAGGAGAACAATTCGCTATCGTTTCTAAATTCTTACTGGGAGGCGAAGCGGCTGTAGAACCTCTTTATTTTGTACGTAACTTCGAGGCTTATTGGGGATTGCGTGGCCCTTCGGTGCATATGGAATATACTTTGCCGGAAGACAATGTGGAATATTTCTATAACGAGATAATGGTTCCGGAGGGAGAAGATAAGATCGGTAGTTATTTTATGACCAACGGTTTTGGAGAGGGGTATTGCGGAATCCAGGCGAATAGTGAGACGGAACGTCGCGTACTCTTTTCCGTATGGAGCCCGTTTTCTACAGATAATCCGAAAGATATCCCCGAAGACCAGCGTATTCGTACCCTGGCGCGTGGGGAAGATGTGCATATCGGTGAATTCGGTAATGAAGGATCGGGTGGTCAAAGCTATTTGAAGTACCCCTGGAAAGCCGGAGAAACCTATAAAGTGATTACACGTGTACGTCCGGATGGAAAAGGAAATACGGAATATTATGCCTGGTTTTATGCCACAGACGAAAACAGATGGAGACTTATCGCCGGCTTTTTGCGTCCGCAAACGGATACATGGTATAAGAGAGCGCATTCTTTCCTGGAAAATTTCATTCCGCAACAAGGCTACCTGGAAAGAAAAGTTTTCTTTAAAAATCAATGGGTGAGAACAGCTAAGGGAGACTGGATTGAGTTGATAGAAGGAACTTTTACCCATGATGCAACTGCCCGTGCAGAAGTACGTATGGACTATGCCGGTGGGGTAGAGGATGGTGCTTTCTTCCTGAAAAACGGAGGTTTCTTTAATGAGAATACAACCTATAAAAGCCTGTTTACCCGTCCTGCACAAGGAGCAAAACCGGAAGTGGATTTATCGACCTTGCCTCTTCAATAAGAAAAGACATTTTTCAGAATAAAAAAAGGGTTGTTCCCGTATGGGAACAACCCTTTTTTTATCTTTTTATCGGCTTAGTCTCTGTTTGAAAAATACTTCATGAATTGCGCCCGCTCATACATCGCCGGGTTGGAGATGTTCGCGTAGTTCAATATGCCCCGGAATTGGGATATGGATTGGTAATTGGATTGTCCCATCCATTCCTCCAGTCCAGCAAGTATCTGTGGGATGATTTCTACTCCATGCGTATACAGAGAGCTGCATAATTGCACGGTAGAAGCACCGGCTAATAAACATTTTATGACATCTTCCCAATCCTGCACACCGGTAGAGGAGGAGATAGGGATGCCCGGTACTTTGCCGGAAACAATAGCTGTCCAGCGAATGGTATCACTCAAATCCGAATGATTGCTAAAGACATTACCCGATACGATTTGTTTGTTGATGATGTCAATATCCGGCTGATAGAAACGATTGAACAATACCACGCCATCCGCTCCGTTCACTTTCAGTAAATCCACTACGGCTGGTATGTTGTTGAAATATTTTCCGATTTTAACTATAACCGGAATAGATACCGTTTCTTTTACCTTGCGGATAATCTGAATATACAGGTTACGCATCTCTTCCTGTTTGTCGGAAAGATCGGTTTCTATATGGAAAATATTCAATTCCAGGGCATCGGCACCTGCCAATTCAATCTGACGGGCAAAATCAATCCATGCATCCACTTTGTAACAGTTTATGCTGGCGATAATAGGAATGGTGCAAATTGCTTTGGTCGCTTTGATAAGCTCCAGGTAATCGTTCACCTGATTGGCTTTCACATATTGATGGATATAGTCGGATGCTTCCGGGGAATCGGATGTTTGTAATAGGGAGTTCCCTTGCATTTCAATCTGTTCTTCAAAAAGAGATTTCAGTACAATGGCACCTGCTCCTGCCTTTTCAAACTCTTTATTCCGCTCCGGTTTTATTGTTAAACCGGAACTACCGACAAGGATCGGATTGCGGAGCGTCAGTCCGGCGTATGATGTTTTAATGTCTATCATGTTTCGATTTTATTAAGTTAAAAAACAAAGATAAGTTTTTATTCAATGGAAGCAATATTTAAAATGGTTAACGTTTTAATATGTACGTTCTCCAAAGATATAAGTTCCTACCCGGATCATCGTACTGCCTTCCTGGATAGCGATTGGGTAATCATGGCTCATCCCCATTGAAAGTTCTTTGAAATCAGGCACATCCTTGAAGAAGGTCTCTTTCAGTTCATGAAAGAGACTGTATAATTGATGAAACTCTGTTTGTATAAGGGAGGTATCATCCGTATCTGTGGCCATGCACATCAAACCGACAATGCGTATGTTCGGATAATCGGAAAGGCTGATATCTTCTATTAATTTTTTGCAGTCGGAAGGTGTCAGTCCATGTTTGGTCTCTTCCTGCGCCAGGTGTATCTCTAAGAATACGCGGATGGTGCGTTCCTGCTTGGCAGCCTGTCTGTTGACTTCCTGTAAAAGCTTCAATGAATCGATGCTGTGTATGGTATGGATATACGGAGCAATCTCTTTGACTTTATTACTCTGCAGGGTTCCGATAAAATGCCATTCGATGTCTTTGGGTAGAGCTGCTTGTTTGGTTTTCAATTCTTGCGCCCGGCTTTCTCCGAATATCCGTTGGCCTGCCAGATAAGCTTCCCATACGGCTTGGGGAGGATGAAATTTGGATACTGCAATAAGCGTCACTTCTTTGGGAAGCGACGCTTTTAGATTTTTAATATTTTCAAAAATACTCATTGTCGGATAAATAAGAACTACAGGTTTATTGTTTTTCTTCTGCAAGCAGTTCCTCTTCTGATTTAACGGTAGGAACACGTGTTGCATTGAAAGCAAAAACATCTATGATCTGTGTTTCGGTAACAGAGGCAATGACATAATCCGCCATTGTGCCTTTCATGCCTTCTTCCAATACAGCAATGGCTTCTTTCAAAGTACTTGCCTGGGCTAACATTTGTGCTGCTGTTTTCTTTTCAGCACCGCTTTTTTCGTCCAGGGTGATGAACTGAACCTTTATTCGGTAAAAGCGATCTCCGTTTTCATTGAAGAATAATTCAGATAAGCGGGCGCGCTTAATATCCGTCACCGTAAATTCGCCGGTAATAAAAGGACGAATCTCTTCAATAATACGTGCTTCCGCTTCTGTAAATGACAGGGCATCTACTAGGTAAGGCTCTGTTACTTTTTTCTGCATCCCATTTTCCAACATCTTGTCGTAAGAGACCTTGCATTCAAACCAATTGTGCATATTTTCTATTTATTAATTATTTGTTGTCATATATTTTGACCTGAAAAATATCCGGATAGCTTTACTTTTAGTGATTCATATCGTTTGTAAAGCCTACCCGGAAAACGCAGACAAATATACAATAAATTTCGTACAACTTGTATCGCATCCCTACCATTACGAAAGCAAACCATAACGGGAGATAGCCCTATGCTGTCTTTCTTCTCGTTTTTTGTTATCTGATAATTATTCTGTTTTCATTTATTCACTATATTTGTAGAATATAGGATGCGGTTCGGTAATTCTCTATGGGGGAAAAAACATAGAGGATTCCGCTCACCTTTCCCTATTATGTGTTAATCAAACAAGAGAACTGTGTATCTATATTAACCAATCTCTAGCGTATAAATATGAATAAGGATTTGTTGCATGAAAATGTTTTGCAGGCTATAAAAGAAAGAATGCCGAATAAAATGAATTTAGCCAATCGGTTAGTTGACCTATTATGTATTGAAAAAGAAGCAGTATACCGCCGTTTACGTGGAGAAGTAGCTTTTACTTTTTCCGAAATTGCTTTAATATCCAATGAATTTGGTATATCCCTGGATAATATCATCTCTTCTTCACTCTCTCTGAAGAGTAAACCTTTTCAGTTGAAAGCTATTGATTATTTGCAGCCTGAAGAAATGGATTATGCCATGATGGAGCAGTATCTGGGTATAATGAAGGCAGGCAGAATGGATCCCCGGTCCGAGATTGTGGATTGTACGAATACATTGCCTCTTTATTTTTATCATGGACATAAGTATTTGGAGCGTTTACAATTATTCAAATCTTTATACCAATCAGGAAGAACCAATACGGTAAAGAGTTTTGAAGAGATTCATCTGACCAAAAGGCTGGAACAGTATCAGAAAGAAGATGTCATTGAAATTAAATATATAAAAAATGCATATTATATATTTGATCCGTTCATCTTTCAATATTTAGTGAATGATGTCATTTACTTTAGAAGTATAAACCTGATATCTGAAGAAGATATGGAGAATATGAAGAACGATCTGCTTCATTTATTGAGTGAGATGGAACAACTGGCAATCTCGGGCTTCGATAAAGATACAGGGAATAGGATTTATATGTATGTAGCGAGCATCAATTTTGATGTGAGTTGTTGGTATATAGATATTAACAATTATCATATCAGTATGCTGAAAGCTTTTGTCCTGAACAATTTTACCTCTTTGGACGAAGATTCCTTCCTCATTTTAAAGAAAAGAATTGAAGCACTGCTTCGTTCCTCTACCATGATATCCGTCAGTGGGGAAAGGCAACGAATTGCTTTTTTTGAAAAACAACGGGAGATTGTAAATACACTGAATGTGTTATCTGCTTAAGAGCTGTTAGCCTAAAGGCTGTACTGTTTCTTAGTTTGAGTCAACTGTATCGGCGGGGATACCGGAAAAGAATGGCCAATAATCCCCCTATTCCCAATAAGTAAGGGTAGTAGAGATATTGCATGATCTCTATCGGAGACAGATTACCCAATCCGGCAGCCATGAGTAACTGGGCACCGTAAGGGATAATCCCTTGTACAAAACAGGAGTAGATATCAAGAATACTTGCACTTCTGCGTGGATCTACGTGGAATCTGTCTATAATGTCTTTGGCGATAGGGCCGGACATGATAAGTGCTATCGTATTATTGGCCGTACATAGATTGGCAAAACCCACAAGTCCGGCAATACTCATCTCAGCCCCTTTGGAGGAGCGAATATGAGAAGTTAACTTCAAAATGATCCAATCAATCCCTCCATTGTAGCGGATCATTTCCAACATACCGCCAGCCAGGAGGGTGACAATGATTAATTCACCCATATGGGTTATTCCGTTCCCCATAGCCATATTCCAGCCCCATATATCCAAACTATTCGTCATCAATCCCACAATACCGGACAATAGGATGCCGATAAAAAGGACGACCATGACATGTATGCCACAGACAGCAGTAATCAATACGACCAGGTAAGGCAGCACTTTGATCCATTCAATCGTTTCCGGTATATAGGTATTCTCTGCACCTTGTCCGACGAATAGATAGATTATACCTGTTACGATAGCAACGGGCAGGGCTATGCGTACGTTTACCTTGAATTTATCGGACATATTACATCCCTGTGTACGGGTGGCCACAATGGTGGTATCGGAGATGAAGGAGAGGTTGTCGCCGAACATAGCACCACTCACCACGACACCGAGCATCAAAGCTTCCGGCATACCCGCTTTGGCAGCAATACCCACAGCAACAGGTGCTAAAGCGACAATGGTACCCACGGAAGTACCTACAGAGATGGATATAAAACAAGAGGCCACAAAGATGCCGACAGCCAATAGGTTGCCGGGCAGGAAAGACATGGCCAGGTTTACTGTTGCTTCTACTGCTCCCATCTGCATGGCTGTCTGGGCAAAAGCACCGGCGAGGATAAAGATTAATACCATTAACATGATATTGCTGTTGGCTGCTCCCCGGCAGTATTGTTCAATCCGGTTGGCTAGTTTTCCTCCTTTGGATATAGAGATGGCTACTGTTGAGGCTATGAAGAAAGCGACGGTAATAGGCATTTTGTAAAAATCACCGGCAAGAATAGATACCACAAGATACGTCAATAGAAATACAGCCAACGGAAGCAAAGCCCATACATTGGCTGTATGTTGAATATATTTATCTTCTGTTTGTCTTGTTTTCAAAGTCCTCTAGATTAGAATGAAAAGCGCAGGGCGATCCGGACTCCTCCTTTTTTGATGTTCGGCTCATTTAAATAAGTGAGACGGCGGTAGTAGTCAATGCGTAAAATCTTAAATATGTTCTCCAGCCCAATACTAGCTTCTATATAAGGAGTATCTCCCAATGGACGGGTGCCATCCGGTAATTTGAACATGCCGGTAGGGTTTATTTCCGGATTGTTTTTATCCGTTAATCCGCCATATACTCCGCTTACAGAAATGACTTCCCGCAATTTAAACCATTTGATAAGAGGTACCCTGTTCAATATCCATCCTTTCAGGTAGTAGGTGAAATAGAAAGAGGCATATTGATCGGTCACAAACTCCAATGCCCGCATCATAGCAAATGTCTCCGGCTGGATAGTGATCGACTGGTTGGTGTTGGGAAGGATCAATAAAGGGAAAGGCACCTGATCCCATACTTTGCCGGCCTTTACATTCAAGTCGATATGTCCGAAAGAAGATAACCATATCCGCTTCTCCGCACTTACCTCCGTATGGTTGTAGTGAAAGTCTCCTCCCAGCACCCCCTTCAACCCTATTTGATGGGAGATTTTAAAGATAGGAGCATCTTTGGAGAGATTTATAGGCGACTCTTTGCCAAACCGGCTGTTGTAGGCCCGCTCACCCGGGGCAAAGCGTAATTGCAACCCCAGTTCGGAGGTGGTATAGTCTTTTATATGAAAAAGAGAGCCGTCTTCCATGTATTTATTATACTGCAGGGTACCGGCAGCCTCATTGTTTTCATTGCGCAACCATCCTTTGAGGGAAAGGCCGTTCAACCATTCTTTGTCGTATTGCAGCATTGTTTTACGAATATACTGCATTTGGGTGACCGGCTCGCCCACTTTCCAGGCCACGAACATATTGTCTTTGCTGGTAAACAAAAAGTCTTGTCCGGGCGTATACACATCATATTCCTGTATAAGCGAAAGATTATTTACCGGGCTTTCTTTTTCGTGATATTCTTTTTTCGTAAAGCTATATGTGAGCTGGGCATTGTATTTCAGTTTCCGGTCATTTAATCCATAAGCCATATAACCACTGGCGAACCACTGGGGGTGAAGGTTGGCAGTCGTCATACCTCCTATACGGAAACGAAAGCCTTCCAATTTATTCGTACTGAATGTCGTATTCATCGGCCCTATGTCGAACTGGCTTTCTTTTTTATCCGGTTTGGTAGGGATATATCCGGTAATTAAAATCTCAACCATCTTGATAATTGCATTGAATGCCGGTACTTTGCGGAATTCCGTCAACAAGTCGTTCAACGCACTCTCCTTTTCCCGCAAGGGGATATGCCTGTTGTTTACCCAAAAGGTATCGGCTTGATGATTGGCTTCGGCCAGTATATGTTTGGCTCCCAATAATCCGAAGATAGAGTCTGCCTGGGGATGAAAATTATATTTGTCAAAGTTCCTGACCTGGTGCGCATATAACTGTTGCGCACCTTTGATAAGGTAAAAATTGATATACGTATTTTCTGTGTTTAATACCCATGTATCATCCGGCGCCCGTTTAAACTCCTGCTCGATACGCAGTTGATCCACCCAGTTCAGGTTGATATGACGCGGGGTATTCAATAAGCATTTTTTGACAGAGTAGTTTCCATCCAGTGTAATATATAATCTTCCGGTAAATCCATAACTCTGACTGTTGACAGGTACAAAAGCCAGGTCAATGCATTCATCTCCAGACACCTTCAGGGTATCCATTATGTAATATTTATAATAGGAGGTAGCCAGGGAGGAGGAGAGAGGACTGACAAAGCGGTTCAGAAGAATATTGATGTTATTATCAAATATATTCACTCCTTTGAATATCTCTTCCAGGTTGGCCGAAAGAGTACCGCTGTCATCCAGGGTTTGGTCTATTCCCTGCTGTTGTTTGGCTTTGACGATTGTTTTCTCCGTTTTCGGACTTTTTTTGTAATAATAATCAGCCAATGTTTCCCGGACAGAGAGTGTAAGGATGGGCTTACCGTTAAATTCGGAAGTATCTACATAGTTTTTGACAAACTTTAATTTCTTCATAATCCCCTTATCCAGATTGGGGTTGAAGTTGTCTAAAGAGAGTGTCAGTTTCTCGTATATTTCTGTTTGATATTGATCTTTTGATTCAATACGGTTGTCGTTCTTATGGTCAATCACTTTTTGAATCAATTCGACCGCCGGATTGTTTTTACGGCTATATTTTTCTTTTAACGGATTAATGGTAACTTCAGAAATGTTAAAAGAGGAAGGTTGCAATAAAATGTCCGGAAAATCATTTTTGCTTCCGGCTTTCAATTCCAGTATTTTTGTTTCGTATCCCAGCGTACTTATCACCAACCGGGTGAAGTCTTTGTCATTTTGTATCTTGAAAGCCCCCTGGTCGTCAGTCATGACACCGATCGTTGATTTTTCAAACAAAACCGAGGCATACGCTAAAGGTTCTCCGGAGAGAGAATCTTTCACAATACCTGATACAGAAGTAACCGATTGAGCATGCGTGAAAGTGAAGCCGACCACAATTTGCAGCCAAATGAAAATACCTATATTACACCATACCTTACCCATAAATCTCCCATTTTTCCGTCCGGATTTACAGCGTGCAAAGGTATGTTTTTTCATGTAAGGAGAAAGACAGGGCGTATTAATAATCATTAATCCGCAAAAAGTTCGTCTTTCTCCTCAATGGATTTTATTTATTTATATTGATGGCTCAAATCGACTAATTCGACTTTGCGGAAATCCACCGGATGTCCTTCCGACTGAAGGGAGATACGTCCTTCTTTCAATGGGCCTGGAGCAACATTGGGGGCAGGGCTTACGTTGCCACCTCCCACTGTAATATGTGTATATGTCATGATGGTGTCTCCTTCGATCACATGGTGTACTATGCTGTCGCCTAATACGATCATATCCATCGTAACCCATTGATCTCCATGGTATGTTTTAGACGTAGAGGAGGCACAATGGCCGGTGTATGGTACTCCTTCGATATAGACCTCTGTTCCCGGTGTACATAGGTTCCCGGTCGAACGTTCGTTTTCACCGTCACCTCCCAGCATTTGTGCTTCAATGGATACCGGAAAGTCCTGATCCAGGTGCATGGTATGGGGATCTTGGGAATGCAACATGGCTCCACTGTTGCGGATAGCCCATCCCGGTCCACCGGTGACCTGTTCTCCGACAAAGCGATACTCGACCCGCAGTTTGTAGTGCGAATAAGATTTATCGGTATAGATATGGCCAAAACGTTCGTTGAATGTATCGTAAGCATCGTAGCGTACTTTCATCAATCCGTCTTCCACACGAAAGGTGTTGCCGAAGTTCTCACCTGCCGGATAGCCGGTGATTTTCACAGTCCATCCTTCCAGATTCTCTCCGTTAAAGAGGGATATCCACTTTTCTTCCTCTGCCTTTTGTTGTTTGTTACATGCAGAAAAACAACATACGAACGATAAAATAATGAGTAATGTTTTCATATTAGATGATTTTTAAGGTTACCAATTGAATCTTTAAAAACAGCGGATATAAGCCAAAGAATAGGTATCGTACAACCGGTCTTTCATGCCCCGGTTATACCGGAAAGAGAGGATATTCTTTTTGATCTCATACCGTAGGTTGTTGCGCCATATCATCGGCCTGTCTCCATTGTTTTCGTATCCATGAAAGCCGGAAATATCCGTGGATAACGTGACGTTTCGGTAGGTGCCGGTAAGCCCTCCTCCATACGAAATGGCATCATTCTGCCGGTGCACCCTGTCGTTTGTCATCCAGCAATAAAAGCCCATCATGGCTTGCGCCCGCAAAGAGAAATGTTTGTCTTTACTTACAAACAGATTTTTTCCCAGGGTCATATCAAACCAATAGGAAGCAGCATCTGTATGCCGGGCATCACATAAACGTCCGCCACTGGCTGTCTTTAGGTTGATACTCACCATGGCGTCCACCCATTTCTCACTGCGCAAGAGTTGAAAAAAGGAGGTTACCACAATATCACCATTATATGAAATAGGACTTTCTGTTTCTATTGCGTTGCGTTCGTCCCGTGTTTCCGGCGTCATTTTATAGTCTTCTTTAAACACAAAACTAACTTCTACGCCGGCTCTGCCTTTGACGAAGGGGAGAAGTACTCTTCCGTATATATCTTTTGTTTTGTCGCCTGTGTAATAATGGTATTCACCTCTGACTTCTGCTTCTATGCGAGAACCGACCAGGCCGGAGCGTAGTTCCGGTATGGGAAAAGCATTGGGGCCGAAGTAGCGGGGAGAATACACGAGCAAGTCCGTTTTGTCCCGCCAGTCTGCCCATACGACAGAGGAAAAACTGAATAAACAAAGGCCAATGATACACAAAAAGCGACTGATAAGATTCATGATTTATTTCTTTGAGTCACAAAAGTATATAATTTGGATTGATTTTCATTGCATTTGCTTTAACGAATCTTTCCCAAGAGAGTTGTGCCCAGGAAATAAAATTTGGCGGGAAATAAAATTGCTGATATATATCGGCACAATTGCCGACATATATCAGCAATTGTGTCGACGAATATCAGCAATTTTGCCGACGATTGTCGGCAATTTTATTTCCAACTACCGGTTGTCTCTACTTCTTTCTTTTTCTCCTCCAATAACAGAGTCAGTTCCCGGACGATTTCAGGGTGTTTGTCTGCCAGGTCATATTTCTCGGAAGGATCAGTGTATATATTAAATAACAGAGGTAGTTTGCCGTTGTAGTAGTCGATGTTTAGTTGACTGTACGTTTTGACATGCAGTTTCCATTCTCCTTTCCGGACTGCCATCAACTGGTGGTTGATGCCGAAATAGAAGAAAGGAGTATCTTCTTCTTTTGTAGGCATTTGAGTATATCCCAGATAGGAAGCAATGTTTTCACCGTCTATCGCCCGATCGTCGGGTACTGTACCTCCTCCCATGTAAACGGAAGTGACAAAGATATCCATAGAAGTTACTATGGCTTCATTTATTTGTGGAGCGAGACGGCCAGGCCAGCTCACAAAGCAAGGGACACGCATACCGCCTTCCCAGGTGCTTCCTTTGCCATCGCGGAAAAGTCCGGCGGATCCTCCTTTTTCGTTTTGGATGACCCAGGGACCATTGTCGCTGGCGAACCATACAATCGTGTTCTTTTCTACACCGGCTTCACGCAATGTCTCCAGTATCTGTCCTACACCCCAGTCGATCTCTTCGACGGCATCGCCATACAGTCCCCGTTTGGATTTTCCCAAGAATGCTTTCCCAGGATACAGAGGGGTGTGCGGCATGGAGTAGGGGACATACAGAAAGAAGGGCTTTTCTTTGTTCTCCCGGATAAAAGAGGTCGCTTTTTCAGTAAACATCTCTGTCAGAAAAGATTGATCGGGATTCAATTCCAACGTGTCATTGCCACACATCAGTGCGATGTCCTGGTATTTGGGAGGAAGCATATCGTTGCTATACGGAAAACCAACCCATTCATCGAACCCGTTCTGCAAAGGCAGGTATTCTTTCTTTGTACTGCCCAAATGCCATTTGCCGAACATCGCTGTTGCATAGCCCTTTTCTTTTAATGCTTCAGCCAAGGTTACCTCTTGGGGATGAATACCTTGTTCGGAGTCGGGATTCAACACCCAACGGAAACCGGCACGCGGCGGATAACGACCTGTCAACAAGGCATATCGGCTGGCTGTTGATGCCGGGGAGGCGCTGTAGTAATTGGTGAAACGGATTCCGTTTGTTGCCATCCGGTCCAGATTCGGTGTTTTGATATCCGGATGTCCGGTGATACCTATATCTCCATACCCCAGATCATCGCAATAGATAATCACGATATTGGGTGTTACTGTCTCTTTTTTCTCCTTTTCGGCTGCAAACAGGCAGGATACGGCCGTAGTCGATAGGAGAGTTGTGTATACATATTTATTCTTCATAATTCTTTGTCTGAAAAAGTAAAAAGATACAGGGAGGAGAGGGGATAAACCCTCTTTATTCCTCCCTTGTATCTTTGTTCATCGTATTTTAGTCTAATAAAGGTGTATTCGAATTAGTCATTGATACGTGACTCGGCATACATGTTGATTATGTTGTTATTCTCCGTTTGTCCCACGGTAATCTTTCCATCCCGGATTTTGTTCCAGGTTGGGATTTAGTACCTGTTCTTTGATGGGGATTGGCTCCAGATAATATTTATCTAACCAGCCTGCCGGTTCTCCAAAGTATACTACATTTCCTTCGGCAACGTCTTTTCCTTCTTTTGAACCATTGACCAATGTCAGTTTGTTACCGTAGTCGGCATTCTTTACACGTACACCAAGGGCACGTTTGTCGACATAGTTTCCTTTTTTCCAACGTTTGAGGTCATCGAAACGGAATCCGTCTCCCATCAATTCAACGCGACGTTCGCGACGGATTTCCCAAAGCACAGGGTCGATCGTCTGATCGCGTGCCGGATCAAAATCGGCAGTGATTTCACTGACCTTCATCGCAGGCATGGCGGCACGGGTACGTAGTTTGTTGATCGTAAGGTCGGCAACTCCCTGGTTGAATTTACCAAGTTCGAACATTACCTCTGCATAATTCAACATAATCTCACCTATACGGTATATCGGATAATTCTGTGTCGATGCTCTTAAATCCATTCCATCTTCGTGGCGGTTGTAATACTTCCAGTAGTAATAACCCAGTTCACCGACAATAAAGCCTTGTCCATTGGGGAATCCGCGGAAGTGCGGACTGGCATGGGTCATATATCCGGCAAAGTTACGTACAGGCAGATATTTCCCATTCTCCTTCGTGATGGTTTTCATCAGATCGATATATTCCCGGTTTAGGGGATCGTCGGTATATTCCCATTGGTCATCTCTGACGGAAGTACCGGCAGGACCGGTGATCTTAATCTTATAAGGAGGCATAACCGTATAATAAAGACGACGGTCACGGTTACGAAATTCCGTGTTCATATTCTCGTCTCCTTCATACACCGTACTGCTGCCAATAGGCTTACCATCCGTACATAGATAACTCTCTACCGCATCCTTCGTCAGGTCGTAATACCAGGCGGAAGTACGGATCACACGACCGATACTGTGAGCACCATCGGCTACCATTTTCGAATACTTACGTGCCAGGATCACTCCGCTGGAAGCTCCTACCGGAAGGTCTTCCGAATTGTAGAGATCATCATAACTAGACAATACATTCGGGAAAGCGTCGATCAGCTTTTTCGACATTGTCTCACAGGTGTTCAGATAGGTTTCTGCGTTTGATAAGCCATGATATTTACGCCATGTGCCTTCAAACAATGTGAAGCGTGAGAGTAAAGCACGTACCACATGTACGTTCACCGTGTTATTTCCGTCTCCGGCTTCTTTGATGTTCGCTTCGGCATAAAGCAGGTCGTCCAAGATGTTTTTAGCCACTTCATCCCGACTGCTTCTTGCTCCAAAGTAAACATCGGTATCACTGTCGCCTATAACCTTGTCTATCCATATTACGCCTCCATAGTTGCGAAGCAGACTGTAATATTCCATCGAACGGAAAAAGAGTCCGACACTGCGCCAGTGCTTTTTCTCTGTTTCCGACATCTGGGCACCATCTATATTCTGCAACATGATATTGGCACGCCGGATATAGGTGTACGGATCGCTATAACTGGAACTGGTTGACACCTCCGCTTTTGTCTGGTATTTATAGGGAGAGAATTGTCCCGATTGGGATTTATTGAAATTGTCGGAATGAATCTCTGTTTCGTTATGAGGGGTGGTATATGTACCACTATTACCTCCTGTGTAAAATCCTCCAAATCTACCATAGAATCCCCATGAATAGGTAAGGAAGTTATCATACGTCACAAAAGCAGTCTCTTCGGTTAATTTATCCAACGGATATTTGACTAAGAAATCATCCGAGCATCCTCCTAAAAACAGGGTGGTAAAGCAGATGATTACCAATGTGGATAGTTTATTTTTTCTATTTTTCATCTTTATATTGTTTTTAAGATTTTACAATGAGAAACTGAATCCGACTGAGTAGGAACGCATCAATGGATATCCTAAACCACTGCCTCCTCCTGAAAGCGTTGGGTCTAATCCTTCCGGCATATGATTGAATATAAATGGATTTTCTACTGTTCCATAGACACGGATATTGTCTAATCCTATTTTACTTACCAGTGTACGCGGCAATGTGTAAGAAAGGGATAGGTTTTTCACGTGCAGGTAAGCACCATTTATCAGGTATTTATCCGAACGGCTGAAGTTTGACGCGTAGTTACCGTCACGTGATCCTGTCGGATACAAGCGGGGGTACTCCGGATTCGTATTGGTCGGTGTCCAGTAATTCAGTTGGTGAGCATATATAGTTCCATATTCGTATTGGAAAGGCTGGGTCAGGTAGTTGCTTAACCACATATCTCGTTTTCCTACTCCCTGCATGATGAAAGAGAAGGCGATATTATTCCAGGAGAGTCCTCCATGAATACCATATTGAAGCTTTAAAGAGCTGTTACCAATGATCTTTTGGTCGCCCGGATCTTCCGTTGTCATGGCTCCGGTAGTGATCATACCATCACCGTCATGATCGACAAACAGGACATCACCCGGTTTAGGTGTTCTTCCTCTTACATAAGCGATTCCTTCTTTCAGTTTTCCATCGACGAAATCGTTTTCCTGATAGAAGCGGTCGAAGGTGTATCCCCATATTTCACCCACTTTCATACCTTCCCGGTAACGTTTGGCATCCTGAGCACTGTTTTGTTGGTAGAACAGACCTGTCTCGTTACTATATTTAGTGATTTTGGAATTATAGTTATACAGGTTGACCCCAATATGATAACGTACTTTACCAATCTGATCGTTCCATTTGAATTCCAATTCAAAACCTTTGGAGCTCAGGTTGGCTACGTTTTGTTTGGGTGCGCTTGCTCCAACAACAGCCGGTAGTTCAATAGCATCAGTCAACATATCACGGGTATTCCGTTGATATAAGTCAACGTTTGCCTGGAAGCGATTGCGTAACAGGCTGATATCAAATCCCAGGTTGTAGCTTTCTACGGTTTCCCATGTGAAGTTGTCGGATACTAATCCGGGAGCTCCCAGCGTGTTTGGACGCGTGCCGTCAGCGATCCATACGGCTTTTGAACCTCCCATGCTCGGGTTAAACTGATAAGCGCTTACATTCTGGTTACCGATTGTACTGTAAGAGGCTCTGACTTTGAATTCAGGAACATAATCTAAGAATGATTCCATAAAAGGCTCCTGCATTATTCTCCAGGCAACGGATACGGAAGGGAAGAATCCCCAGCGGTGTCCGGAAGGGAATTTGGAAGATCCGTCATAACGGCCGTTTAGTTCCAATAAGTACCTATTGTTGTAGTCGTAATTGATACGACCGAAATAACCTCTCAGACTATATTGTGTGTAACCGTCTGTGATAGGATCCCATTCCTGTGCCAGGTTGAATGAAGGCATTTGGTTGCTGATAAAATCTTTACCAGTGCTTGTTACCCATTCGTAATCATATACTTCCTGATTGAATCCTAATAATCCGGTCAGGTTATGTTTGTTGAATTCACGGGTATACGAACCATAAATGTTCCATACGGAAAGCATTGTTTTGTATTCTGTCTTCGACAAAGAGGGTATGGAATTATGTGTCTCCGCTTCGTATTTGGGAGGATTGGTGACACGTATTGTCTTACTATGATTTTTTTGTGTGCGACGCAGGTCATCGTACGTGTATTCGGCATTCAACACAAGTCCCTCCAACGGATTCGCAATCAATTTACCTGTAATACGACTCTGATTGCGGGCATTCACATTCTTTCCTCCCAGTTTCGCCTGATTAGCCGGGCTACCTGCCGGAACAAGTTCTCCGTTGATATCCAGATCTACCATTTCCACATACGATGGATAAGCAACAGCCCATTGATAATCGGCTCTGTTAGGTGTAGTGTTCTCTGATTTTATATAGCTGACATCCACCTGTCCGGTTAACCAATTCGTAAGTTTGGCATTCGTGTAGCTACGGAAGTTATACCGCTCGAAACGGTCTTTGTTAGAGGCCATTACCCCATCCTGGTTTGTATAACCGAAAGAAATACGGTAAGAATGGCTTTTTGAACCGCCACTGGCAGTGATATCATGTTTTTGTTCAAATCCTGTACCGAAGAAATCTCCCAATATATCCGACTCCCTTAAAGAGTAACGCGTACCTTGTTCATTGATAACATATCCGTTGGGATACATAGACGGATTGCTGTTATACGTAGTAAGGTATCCCATCCATTCGTCTACGTTATGCCCGGTGTAAACGGAAGACAATCCCATGTCTTTGAATGCTTGCATAGCATCCATCGGACTGGCTTTTACCGGTAGTTCGAAGGGGTTGGTGAAGGTGAAGTTGTTGCGGTAGTCTAATTGGAATTTCTGTTCCAAAGAGGCTCCTTTTGTTGTGATAAGGATTACCCCGAAAGTGGAACGGGAACCGTAAATTGCTGCGGCACCCCCGTCTTTCAATACGGTGATTGACTCGATATCGTCCGGGTTAATCAATTCTATAGCTCCGGCATAAGGAACGTTATCGACTACGATCAGCGGAGAACCCCCATTGATACTGGTCTCACCGCGGATATTAAAGGAGTATCCCGATCCGGGCTGACCGGAAGAAACTGTAGCCTGAAGACCGGGTATGGTTCCCTGAAGAATATTACCGGCGGTAGTTATCGGGCGGTCTCCCAATATCTCACCAACTTTGACCGCACTGACCGAACCGGTTAGGTTCGCTTTTTTCTGCTTGGCAAAACCGACAACGACAACTTCGTCTACCAGTTGTGTGTCTTCTTCCATGATAATATGGATCTGGTTTCTTCCATTTACGGAAATAACCTGTGATTTATATCCTATATAAGAAATCTCAAGCGTGGCATTTGCCGGCACGACAAGTTGATAATTCCCATCGATATCGGTAATCACCCCTTGGCTCGTTCCTTTCAGACTGACGCTGGCACCCGGTATAGGTTCTCCGGTATTGTCTGTAATTGTACCACTTACTCTATTATCCTGTTGATTATTCATAGGGGCATTCAACAGGTTTTTTGCCTTGGGAATTAAAATTACTTTTTTATTTTCAATCACATATTGGCAGTTGGGCAACATACGGGTAAGGATGGATTCCAGATTTTCGTTTTTTGCATGAATACTAACCAATTGATTCATGTCTATCTCATCGTCGTTATAGAAAAAGGAAAATTCTGTTTGAGATTCAATTTCCTTTAAGGCCGATTTGAGAGTCGATTGTTTGAGGTTTAAATTTAGCCTGGTGCTTTGCGCATAGGTATTTGCGGCGACCTGTACTAAAAATAGGGTTGAGAGTAAAAGTACTAGTTTCGTAATGCGTAGCTTTTTTTCTTTAAGGAAAAGATGTAAAAGCCATTTGCCATTAACTTTATTCATAACGATCTTAAATTTAGGTTTATAATAATCCATGTCCACCAGGGGAAGATGGATGTTTGTTGAGAAAATCGGCATATTGTTTGGAGGATATGCCTTTCCGGTGTGTTTTTCTTTTTCCTTTTTTTCAATTCATAGGCGCTTCAAATTAGTATTCATATTTATACGATCTCTTCTAAAGAGTTGATTTTTGGATGTATAATGTCTCTCCTCTCCATTCATGCTTGATGGGAAGGATCATTTTTATCGCACTCAGGATCTCCTCAATCGATTCATCCCGTATCATAAAAGTTACATGGGTTTGTTGGGCAAATACCGGATCACAAAGAATGTCGATGCCATACCATTCTTCCATCTGAACGATGACATCGGATAACTTACGTTTGTCAAAAGCCAATCTCTTCTCAATCCAGGCAATATAATTCAGACCATTGACAGAGTCAATCTGAGATGTATCAGACGATTTCATCAGAGAATAACGCTGGTTAGGATATAATTCCGTAAGGTTTTTCTTCTCTTCTCCGACAAATACCTTTCCTTTTAACAGTATTGTTTCTACGGCCTGTCTGTTCGAATAGTTTTGTACAACGAAAGAGGTTCCGGTCACTTGCACGGATAGATCGTCTGTTATAACATAGAATGGAGCTTTAGGATTGGCAGATACCTCGAAATAGGCTTCTCCTTCCAGTTTTACCCGGCGAACAGACGAGCTGAAATTTTCCGGATATTCCAAAGTGGTGTTTTTATTTAGCCATACGACAGTGCTGTCCGGTAATATAAATCGCCCTTTGCTGTTTACAGAGGTGATCAATCGGTTGATAATAACTTCTGTCTCCTCTTGGGGGAGGTCTGTTTTCAGAAAGAAAAGATAATTTAATCCCAAAGCGAGGATAAACATCGCTGTCATACGTAAGAATGGGAGTAAGAATGCTTTTTTAGAAATTTTCTTTTTCGTTGTATCGGAGAGTATTCTTTTCTGAAAAAGCTTTAAGGCTTTTTCTGTCTTTGTATCTGTTGCCAGAGAAACATGCGTGTGGATCCACAGATCACGTATCTCCTGAAATTCTTTTTGGTTCTCCTTTGAATGATTAAGCCATTTAAGAAAATACTCTTTCTCTTCTTTAGTGGCTGTCCCATCCAAGTAGTGTAACAGGATGATTTGGATATCTATCATTTGTTTCGTTTTAGATTTACATATTGCTTCTATAAGCTATAACAAACCCTTAAACAAAAACCCTACCTTCTCTTTGTGTATTTTTTATGAAAAGGGATAATTTAATAAAAGAAGAGGTATAAGAGTAGAAGTATTCCCTTTCCCTTCAGTTCTTTTCTTAATGTTGCTATTGCTTTGGTTATTTGTTTTTCAACAGCTTTAACAGAAATGCCCAGTTGTTCGGCTATTTCTTTATTTTTTAGTTCATTTTGGCGGCTTAAAAGGAAAACCTGTTTGCATTGAGGGGGGAATTGGTTGATAATGGCTTGTATTTCTTTATCTAACTCTTCCATCATCAGCCAGTATTCTCCGTTTTTTTCTTGGGAAATAAGAAAGAAGGAAAGATCGTCTTTCTCTTCTAATTGATCCAATGAGGTTTGTTTGGATACAGATACACTATTCAAATGGTTCAATGCACGATGATAAACTGATTTGAATAGATACGTTTTAATTGCCAGGTTGAAGTCTAGTATTTCTCTTTTATTCCACAGTTCAAAAAATACATCCTGAACAATGTTTTCGGCAGTTGCTGTGTCATTGACAAAACGAAAAGCATACGCGCAAAGTGTCCGATAGTATTTTCTAAAGAGAAATTCTACTTGCAGGGTGTCTGAGTGTATGGTGTTTTTGTTTTTCATTCTGTTTTTTACTCTGAACGAGATTCGGGTAATTCAATACCGATTATCATTGTATGGGATTCCCTTTATGTGCAAATATAATTATATTCACACAGGTTCAAAAAAAGAATTACTATCATAAGTCTTTTAGTAGGACATCGCCATTGGCTCGAAGCATGTCCTCACGTGTTTTCAGAATGGCTGTCCATTCTTTTTTGAAGAAGTGTTTATTGTCGATCTTGAAGTTCTCGGAACCTTGTTCGTCTATATGTTTGAACAGGTAGGATACTGTGATCTGGTTTACATCTACTGCGGGTTGATAATAGATTGTCCATTCGTCTTTGTCATCAATCACTTCTGTCAATATATGTAAAGCTGTCAGTTGATAGAGAATCTGTGTGGCCAGGCGAATCGGGATATGATATTCTTCGGATAACTCATCGGCAGTATAGGGTTTTTCCCCTTTCACAAATCGTTTGGTGATGAGCGAAACGATTGTTACTGTGACAAAATCTCTGTATCGTCTGGTAATATGGGTACTGTCGTTTTCAAAATTAAACTTTTTCACATTTTGAATGCCGTATGCCAGGGCACCACCGAATAGGCAGATGACCCAGGATAGTTGTACAAACAATAATAATAAAGGGATAGCGGCAAAACTACCATAAATCGCATTGTATTTGGTTACCCAGATTTGCCCGCTGATATAGAATAATTGGAAGAGTTGAAAAGCACAACCGGCGATAATCCCTGCTATTAGTCCGGGTAAAAACTTTACTTTGGTATTGGGCAGAAAGATATAAATGCCGGCAAACACCAACGAGGCGATAAGGAAAGGAACGATTTTGAGTACAATATCCACAAAAGGGGTCAGGAATACGAATTCGTCTAAAATGGTGTTCTGTAGGGTAGACATAAATATAGATATGCCGCTGGAGGCCATCATTAAGATGGGAAGTATCAATAGTAGTGCCAGATAATCCGTTGTTTTACGGGTGATAGAGCGGGATTTATTTATCTGCCAAATATCATTAAACGTGTCTTCTATGCTTGAAATCAGATTGATTACGGTGTAAAGTAATAAAAGGATACCAATGCCGATAATTACACCACCTTGGGCTTGCGCCAGATAGCTTTCAACAAATTCAAAGGCTTTATCCCATTGGGCTTCATGTCCCGGGAAATATTCCACCAATGCTTGACGTACCATATCCTGAAAGCCGAATCCTTTGGCAATGCTTAGCATAACCGTTAATAGGGGAATGATGGCTAGTAAGGTGCTGTAAGTAAGTGCGGACGCTCTGCTTTGCAGGTGCTGATTCAGAAAACTGCGGATGGCCAGGGAGATACTTTTAGCGGCATTGATCCCTAATTCTTTAATGCCGCTCACCTCATTGTTGGTGATGCGCCACATTTCATAAGTGACGAAGTGGATAGATCGCTTAATGAAGTGTTCTATTCGTTCCAAAAAAGACATACTGTCCTTTGGGGATTGAATATGCTTATCTTTCTTCTTTTTTTTCATAAGAAAAGCCATTAAAAAATGCAGTTTGCCTGTAAGCCGGGTTCTGTACCCTCCCATAGGGGAGGGCGTCTGCCATTTATCTTGTCATACCGTCACCGGTATGCTTTAGCGGTCTACCCCCCGGCATCGGGCGAGCAACCCTACATGCGCCGGTATACATGACCTTACAACCCATAAGACGTACGGCATCCTATATTACTATAAGACCCGGTGAGCTCTTACCTCACCTTTTCACCCTTACCCTGTAAACAGGGCGGTTATTCTCTGTTACGCTACTCTGCCCTCACGAACAGCTTCCCGTTAAGAAGTATGGTGCTCTACGTTGCCCGGACTTTCCTCCCATCTGACGATGAGCGACAGACCGGCAAACTGCAATGGCACAAAGATAGGCA
The DNA here is from genome assembly GCF_010500925.1 of Parabacteroides sp. 52. GTDB lineage: Bacteria > Bacteroidota > Bacteroidia > Bacteroidales > Tannerellaceae > QVMG01. The sequence continues at coordinate 182,897 of NZ_QVMG01000001.1, read as the reverse complement.
ATTTAATGCATTCATTTCTCGAAGAAAACAAATAAACTGACAGATGGGTTTAAACCTTCTGTCTATTCTGCTGTTTTATTCATAGGAACTCTGCCGGAATGGCAGTTGTTGGTGTGGAAGTGGTACTTTGTTATGCAAAGTACTGTTAAACCCCGTTAAGGACGCAGGATAAGGCGTTAAAAGAGTTGAAAAAACGAAGAAGAAAGGATTAAGTGCACGATTTTTGAGTTTTCTTTGTTAGAAAGAAAACTGTTAAAATTAAGTGTTTAATTAAAATTTGAAACGTATGAAAAAAGTATGGAAGAATATGCTTGGAGTCGTTGCTGTTTCAGCAATTAGTGTAGGTCTAGCTGTAGGAACAAGTTCTTATTTAATCCAGAAAAAGTTATCCGAATCTTCTTATTCCGTAGAAACAGAATATGGATTTAAGCAACCCTCCTTTCATTTGGCAAATTATAATGCCGTAGCAGCGGAGAACATTGATTTTACTGTAGCCGCAGAGAAAGCCGTACATGCTGTTGTACATATCAAAGCAACGACCAATACACAAATGCGCCGGGGAAATCAGCAGTATATTGACCCGTTTGAGTTTTTCTTCGGATTTGGTAACCGGGGGTATCAACCTCAGCCTCAGCCGCGTGTGGGTGCAGGTTCGGGAGTTATTATATCTGTAGATGGATATATTATGACAAATAATCATGTGATTGATGGAGCCGATGAATTGGAGGTTACCTTAAATGACAATCGTAAATTTTCGGCAAAGATAGTAGGTGCCGATCCACAAACAGATATAGCTTTGCTTAAGATTGATGCCAAAGATTTGGCTACCATCCCTTTTGGAAACTCTGATGATCTGAAGGTGGGTGAATGGGTATTGGCTATAGGTAATCCGTTTAACCTGACCTCGACAGTGACGGCGGGTATTGTAAGTGCCAAGGGGCGGGGAGGTATTTCCCGTGGAGGAGGCATTGAATCTTTTATTCAAACCGATGCCGCTGTCAATCCCGGAAACAGTGGAGGCGCTTTAGTGAATACAAAGGGTGAATTGGTAGGTATTAATACAGCCATCTATTCAGAAACAGGAAATTTTGCCGGTTATTCGTTTGCTGTACCTATTGGTATAGCTGGGAAAGTCGCCGGTGATTTGAAGCAATATGGAGCCGTGCAGCGGGCTATCTTAGGTGTTCTGATGCAGGATATACTCACCATTCAGGACCAGGAAGTGAAGAATAAACTGAAAGTGACTGAAGGAGCTTATATCTCTGAGTTCGCTCAACAAAGCGCCGCCAAACAGGCCGGTATGGAGATAGGAGATGTGATTGTGGCTGTAAATGACGCGAAAATAAAATCAGCGAATGCTTTGCAGGAACAGATCAGTAAGTATCGCCCCGGTGATAAAGTCAAGGTAACCGTTGACCGCTACGGAACGAATAAAACCTTTGTTGTGGAATTACGTAATAACCAAGGCAATACAGAGGTGGTAAAAACAACCGGCAGTGCCTCAGAAGTGTTGGGAGCCGCATTCAAAGCACTCTCCGATAAGCGAAAACAAGAACTGGGATTGAGTTATGGTATTGAAGTGACGGGTCTTACCAACGGAAAATTGAAAGAAGTAGGTATACCTAAAGGATTTATTATTCAGGTGGTAAATGAGCAACCTGTATCGACTCCGGAAGAGTTTGAGCAGATTGTTGAAAAGCTTTTGAAGAGCAATGAAGATAAGGTTCTGTTCATAAAAGGATATATGCCTAGCGGGCGTGCCCGGTACTATGCAATAGATCTAACGGAATAAAACAGATAGGTGCTTTCTGGTCAAACGGGCAGAAAGATTGTTAAAGGTTTATAATTGGCTGAATGTGGGGTGCATTCAGCCAAGTATTTTGATAAAAAATATTATCTTTGCACCCCATATTTCTCAATTAAACAAATTGAATGAGACAATTAAAAATTACGAAGTCCATTACCAATCGCGAAAGCGCTTCGCTGGATAAATATCTTCAAGAGATTGGTCGAGAAGATCTTATCACAGTCGAAGAGGAAGTGGAATTGGCACAGGCCATTAAGAGAGGAGACCGTAGAGCATTGGAGAAATTGACCAGAGCCAACTTACGTTTCGTCGTTTCTGTTGCAAAACAATATCAAAATCAAGGTTTAAGTCTTCCCGACTTGATCAATGAAGGAAACCTGGGTTTGATAAAAGCAGCAGAGAAATTCGATGAGACCCGAGGGTTCAAGTTTATCTCTTATGCGGTATGGTGGATTCGCCAATCCATCCTGCAAGCTTTGGCAGAGCAGTCACGTATTGTTCGTCTTCCGTTGAATCAGGTAGGTTCGTTGAATAAGATCAGCAAAGCCTTCTCTAAATTTGAACAGGAAAACGAGCGGCGTCCTTCTCCCGAAGAGCTGGCAGACGAGTTGGATATTCCGGTAGATAAGATTGCCGATACATTAAAAGTATCCGGTCGCCATATCTCCGTGGATGCCCCCTTTGTGGAAGGCGAAGACAACAGCTTGCTCGATGTGCTTGTGAACGATGATGCTCCTATCGCTGACCGGGCGTTGATGAACGAATCATTGGCGAAGGAAATTGATAGAGCACTTGCTACATTAACCGAAAGAGAATGTGAGATTATCAAAATGTTTTTCGGTATTGGCTGTCAAGAAATGACATTAGAAGAGATTGGCGACAAATTTGGCCTCACCCGTGAGCGCGTCCGCCAGATCAAGGAAAAGGCAATCAGAAGATTGAGACAAGGAACACGTAGTAAGCTCTTGAAATCCTATTTAGGATAAACCTTTCAAAGAAAAAGAAATTGAGGAGAAAAAAGCTGTCCCCCAAAGGGCAGCTTTTTTTTGTTCAATCAACAGCCCACTCTTTCATCTCATACATGTCGAGATATTCTTCCCAATCAGGGTCTATCTCTGTATAAATAGAAATAGGCAATAACTCAAAAGAGGAGAGGACCTCATTCAGGCGTTCCCCAAAGACCCGTACGGTGCGTGTGTAATAGACCCATATCTTCTCTCCACCTCCGGTATACACACTGGTTAAGATAGATAATTTATCTTTTTCCATGGCTTTGCGTAAAGTCTCTTGCACCTCTTCCATGAACTCCGCCTGCTCTTCCAAAGGCATGCCTTTATTGTCGCCTTCGTATTTCCAGGTTATTTCTACCCGTTCTTTGAATTTCCCGGATTGGACAAATTCCTGAAGTTCATCGCGCCCACATACTGTGATCATATGACCGGTTTCATTCTCTGAAAAAGCGGTAAACCATTCGTTGCTTAATCTCATAATTCTGTTATTTTATTGATTTTTGTTGTTCCTCTCGTTTGCCTTTCAGCCATAGTTGGTAGGAGTTGATACAATTTTGCCACAACACATAAGCGGCCGGGGCAACGGAAGATAAAGGGTTGAGGTAAGCCTGTGCCATCCATATGGCCAGGATGGTATTTTTCTGCCCCAAGCCTTGTCCGGCAGATATCGGATCCCCGTAATACTTGCCGATACGTCTGCCCAAAAGAAATTGTCCCACACAAATAAAGAGAGACACCAAGGCCAGGCTTATTTCAACAGAGTAGTTCGGATTTTCCTGTTCGACTAAAAAACGCACGGTGCTTCCTGTTACTATAGTCAGCGAAAGCGCCCATATATAGAATGATAATCCGTGCAGACGAAGTAATTTTTCATGCACTTTCGGTGTCAGATAGCGTATACCCCAGGCGAATAGTAGGGGCAACAACAGGACAGGACCTACCTGTTTGCATATATACAAAAAGGATTCCATAAAAGGCATATCCGTATGTGTACCGATCATAGAAAATAGGATAGGGGCCACGAGGGCCACGCCGATATTACAAACCAGTAGGTAACTTGTCAGAAAAGGAACGCTACCTCCCAGCATACCGGTGATGACTGCAGCAGCAGTGGCCGTTGGCACAAGTACACATATGAGTGCCCCCTGAGCCAGAACAGGATGAAATAGGCAAACAATGCCATATAGAACGATACAGCCGAATACCTGAATGAGTAATAACCAGATATGTGCCGGGCGAATATGAATATCCGTGGGAGAAAGTTTACAAAAGGTCAATAGTAACATTGAAAAGATAAGGTAAGGTGTCAAAACGATGAGATGGCTTACCCAAGGATATGTGATAACTCCCGTCAGCATAGCCAACGGGAGCATCCAGTCTTTTATAAATTTCCGCACGATATTTTTTATTTATCGTATAGGTATATATTGCACAAAGGCTTCGATCGCTTCGTAAGAGGCTAAGCCCAGGTTTTTATAAAGCTCGGCTGTTGCCCGGTTGCGGTCCTCTGCCCGTTGCCAGAACAGACGTTCGTCGTCACCCAGGAAAGGAGCACTTTCCATCTGTGATTGATGTTTAAGGATGGAATTACGTTTGAGGCGCAACTCTTCCGGACTGATCGGTACGGCCATCTCGATGTGGTCCATTTCCCATTCCGCCCAGGCTCCCCGGTACATCCATACCCGGCATTTTTTCATCCATTCTTCATCTTTTATCATATCGATCGCAGCCAGGATAGCATCCAGGCAAACCTTATGTGTTCCATGGGGGTCTGCCAGATCACCGGCAACAAACATCTGGTCCGGTTTGATCTCTTCCAATAGATTCAGAATGATTTTTACATCCGCTTCCGACAAAGGTTTCTTCTTTACCAATCCTGTTTCGTAGAAAGGCAGATCGAGAAAACGGATATGGTCGTCGTTTTTAATTCCCGCATGACGGGCTCCATGACGGGCTTCTTCCCGGCGAATCGTTCCTTTCATAAACGATACGTCTTTCCGTTCCGGCTCTCCGTTATCCGTTTTATCATAGCGTAGATACTGAATGATTTCTTCCGCCTTTTCTTTTACGCTATTGTCTTGGGGGGTATATTGGTTGCATACATCCCGCAGGTATTCACAATAGCGAATCACTTCTTCGTCTCCGACAGCAATATTTCCAGACGTCTCATAAGCAACATATACATCATGTTGCTGATCGCATAAACGACGGAATGTTCCTCCCATAGAGATCACATCGTCATCCGGATGTGGACTGAAGATAAGTACTTTTTTAGGGAATGGCGTTGCCCGCTCGGGACGGTTCGAATCATCCGCGTTAGGTTTGCCACCCGGCCATCCGGTGATGGTATGTTGGATGTCATTGAATATTTTTATATTCACATTATAGGCTGAGCCGTATAAGGCCAGTAATTCACCTAATCCGTGTTCGCTATAATCTTTATTCGTTAATTTGAGAATCGGTTTTTCAGTTAATTGACACAACCAGACAATAGCCCGACGAATCAATTGATTGTCCCATTCACAACTGGTTACTAACCAGGGATGGCTGATACGTGTCAAGTCATAAGCGGCAGATAGATCGATCACCACCTTGGCTTGCGGATGATTCTGCAGGTAAGAGGAGGGAACCGCATCGGATATTTTATCTTCCACCGTTTTAGCGATAATACCCGCTTTGCTTTCTCCCCAAGCCATGAGAATGACATGTTTGGCGTTCATCATCGTCGAGATACCCATGGATATAACACCGGCAGGTACACTTTCTAAAGATGGGAATGTACGGGATGCTTCTTTGCGGGCGGCACCTTCCAGGTAGATCAACCTGGTGCGGGTGCTGATCGGCGTTCCCGAAGCATTGAACATGATATTGCTGGTATGACCTACCCCCATAAGCATATAATCAATACCTCCCACGGCATTGATCTTTTTTTCGTATTGTTGACAGAAGTCAATGATTGCATCTTTGGCCATCAAACCATCCGGTGCATAAATATTTTCCGGCAGGATATCGATATGATCCAGGAACTCTGTTTTCAGGCGTGTCAGGTTACCGGAGGCAGCAGTGGTCAGAGGATAAAATTCATATTCGACAAAAACAATCACATGATTGAAGCTTAATTTTTCCTCCTTGTGCAGACGGATCAATTCTTTGTATACCGTGATGGGCGAACGTCCGCCGGGAAGAGCCAATACAAATTCCTTGCCTGTTTCTTGTTTTTTTCGGATAGCTGTTGCTATTTCCTGGGCTATGGCAACTGAGCCTTTTTCTACTGATTCGTAAATGTCTGTAGGAATCTTTTCAAGACGAGTTAAAACTGAATGCTCAAATGCATTCTCCGGACGATAATACCGTGTAGGTATACGTGTAAGAGTGATTTGAGAACTAAGGTTCGTTTTCATTTTTTTCTATTTAGTATTTTGTTTTGAAGTAGCAAAGATAGAAATTATTATTGGTATAACGACCGAGAATGATCTTTTAGCTATTGAATATAAATAAAGAGAAGGAAGATAGTTTAGGAGGGATAATTCTATTGCCGATGGGCATCGACAGTATTGCCGAAGCGCATCGACAATATTGCTGAAGCGCATCGTCAATATTGCCGATGCCCATCAGCAATAGAATCTCCCCCTTTTTTATGGGTTAATAGTCACGTTCTACTTGCGCAATTTTACGATTGATAGCCTCCATCTTCTCTTCCTGCAATACTTTTTTGTATTCAATCGGAGTTACTTTGATGAAGCGTCTCAGGTAGTTGTCCCAATCGTTCAGTATCCTTTTGGCAAGAGGGCTTTGCGTATGTTGTACATGATTCGAGAGGAGTTGGAATAGTTCACGGTTGTCCGATTGGTCTTCAATCAATGACAACTCGACCATCTCCATATTACAGTTCGAGTCGAACGTGCCGTCCATATCCAACACATAGGCTAATCCGCCACTCATACCCGCGGCGAAGTTCTTACCCGTTTCACCCAATACGACGGTGCGCCCGCCGGTCATGTATTCACAACAATGATCGCCTACACCTTCCACTACAGCAATGGCTCCACTGTTTCGTACACAAAACCGTTCGCCGACTTTCCCGTTGATATACACCTCGCCCGAAGTAGCGCCATAGAGTAATGTATTGCCCGCAATGATATTGTTCTCTGGAACGAAATCGGCATTCGCCGGCGGAACAAGGATAATCTTTCCACCCGACAAGCCTTTCCCCAGATAATCGTTCGATTCGCCTTCCAGACGGAAGGTGATTCCCGATGAAAGAAAGGCACCGAAACTCTGCCCTGCCGAACCGTTGAACTTCACCGTAATGGTGTTTTCTGGCAAACCGGCGCCTCCATAACGCTTCGCAATCTCCCCCGAAAGCATAGCGCCCACGGAGCGATCGGTATTGGTGATGGTTTGTTTTACCTCGACTGCCAAAGCGGCCTTGATAGCCGGTTGTGTTTTACGAATCAGTTCGTGGTCAAGAACCTTGTCGATTTTATATTCCTGGCTTTTGGTGTGACGGATATCGTTTCCGTTGCCGGCAAAGTACATCAACTTCTTTAAATCTAACTTTCTTATTTTATCGCTCAGCTCCATTGGTTTGATCTCGAGCAAATCGCTTCTCCCGACAATCTCATCGATACGGCGGAAACCCATTTGCGCCAACTGCTCGCGTACCTCCTGCGCCAGGAATGTCATGAAGTTAATGACATATTCGTGTTTTCCTTTGAAGCAGGCCCGCAGTTTCTCGTCTTGGGTAGCTATCCCAACCGGGCAGGTGTTCTGATGGCATTTGCGATCCATCACACAGCCGAGCACCACCAATGCGCTGGTGGAAAAGCCAAACTCTTCTGCACCGAGCAATGCTGAAATGATGATGTCTTTACCCGTTTTCAACTGTCCGTCGGTCTGCAGGCGTACAAAGCCACGCAGGTTGTTCATCACCAATGTCTGTTGCGTTTCGGCAAGTCCCAGTTCGCCCGGGATACCGGCATGTTTGACCGAACTGATCGGACTGGCTCCCGTGCCACCTTCCGCTCCACTGATAATAATCCGGTCGGCTTTGGCTTTGGCCACACCGGCGGCAATCGTGCCCACACCACTTTCGGCTACCAGCTTCACGCTGATTTCGGCTGTCGGATTGATGTTCTTCAAATCAAATATCAACTGCGCCAAATCCTCGATCGAATAAATATCATGATGGGGTGGAGGGGAGATCAAGGTAATGCCCGGAATGGAGTGGCGCGTTTTCGCCACGATATCATTTACCTTGAAGCCCGGCAATTGTCCGCCTTCACCCGGTTTGGCTCCCTGAGCTACTTTGATTTGCAATTCGTCGGCATTGACCAGGTATTCGGCAGTCACCCCAAAACGTCCCGAAGCGATTTGTTTGATGGCACTCCGGCGGTTCAGCCCGTCTTCACCTATATGGTAACGAGCCGGGTCTTCTCCTCCTTCTCCTGTATTACTTCGCCCGTGTATCGCATTGAGTGCAATGGCGATAGCCTCATGCGCCTCCTTGCTGATAGAACCGAACGACATGGCTCCTGTTACAAAATGGCGGGTAATCGATTCGACTGGTTCGACTTCCGAGATATCGATCGGGTTACGTTTGTAAGTAAAGAAATCGCGAAGAAAGACAGGGGCTGCTTTTTCGTCGACCAAGCGGGTATATTCCTTGAACTTTTCATAATCACCTAAATGGGTTGCGACTTGCAGTTTCTTAATCGTCTCCGGATTCCAGGCGTGGTATTCCCCGTTTTTCCGATAGGCGTAGAATCCTTTGTTCTCGAGCGGAGTATCCGTCTCCTCCCGGCCACTAAAGGCTGAAGAATGATCGAATAAGGTATCTTTGACTATATCGTCCAACTCAATGCCTCCAATACGTGACACCATCCCACGGAAATAGTTGTCCAACAGCTTCTGACTAATCCCGACCGCCTCGAATATCTGCGCACCACGGTAGCTCCTCAAAGTAGAGATCCCCATCTTAGAAAGAATCTTCAACAGTCCTTTGTTGACCGCTTTGATGTAGTTCTTCTCGGCAGTGTGGTAATCCAGTTGGATCTCATGCGAGTCGACCGCATGTTCCAAGATAGAAAAGACCATATAGGGATTGATGGCCGTTGCCCCGAAACCAAGCAATAGAGCAAAATGCATTACTTCACGCACCTCGGCGGTCTCCACCACAATGGCGATTTGCATCCGCTTCTTTTTATTGATCAAATGGTGGTGCACCGCCGAAACGGCAAGTAAAGAAGGAATAGCTGCCTGCTTCGCATTTATGCCTTTGTCGCTCAGAATGACATAATTGTATCCTTCGTTTACTGCCTGTTCGGTTTGGGTGCAGATCGTACGGATGGCCTTCTCCATGTTTTCTTCCGCTTGGCCGTCTATATCAAAGAGCATCGGAATAGTTAATGTGCGGAAACCTTTGTAACCCAAATGCCGTAGGATATCCAAATCCTGGTTATTGATAACGGGTGTCTGCAGTTTCACCATTTTACATAATTCGGGAGAGGGCTCAAGCAGATTGCCCTCCTGCGTACCGATATACAGCGAAAGCGACATCACCAATTCTTCCCGGATAGGGTCGATAGGCGGATTGGTTACCTGTGCGAACAACTGCCGGAAGTAATTGAATAAGCGTTGTGGTTTTTCAGACAATACCGCCAAAGGTGTATCATTCCCCATCGAACCGATCGGTTCCTTGCTGTCGGTAGTCATCGGCAGGATAATCCGCTCCATATCTTCTTTGGAATAGCCGAAGGCTCGCAACAGTTGCGACTGGTTCTCTACCTTATGTTTTACCGTTCTTCCCGAATGAATATCAGAGAGAATAATACGGCTTTTCGATAGCCATTCTTCGTAAGGATAGGCTTTCGCCAGGGTTTCTTTTAACTGGGCATCATACTGGATTGTACCTTCCTGGGTATCCACCATCAGCATCTTACCCGGTTGAAGCCGCCCCTTTTCTCTGATTTCCGAAGCTTCGAAAGGCAGCACTCCGGCTTCGGAGGCTACCACCATGACATCATTTTTCGTGATAAGATAACGGGCCGGGCGCAAGCCGTTGCGGTCGAGCATACCACCGGCATACCGTCCGTCGGTAAACAACAGCGTAGCCGGACCATCCCATGGCTCCATGATGATACTATGGTATTCATAAAACGCTTTGAGTTCGGGTGAAATCGGATTCTTATCGTTCCAGCTTTCGGGCACCAGCATAGCCAGAGCGTGCGGAAGTGTTTTGCCCGACATCATCAGAAACTCCAACACATTATCCAACGAAGCACTGTCGCTCATGCCCGATTGGACAATCGGGCATGAGAATTGAAAGTTGAAAGTTGAAAGTTGAAAATTAGAAGTTGAATCTTTTTCTTTTTCATTTTCAACTTTCCATTTCCCATTTTCCATTCGAAAGTCTCCCAGGAGACTTTCGCGCGCCTCCATCCAATACCGGTTACCGCGAATAGTATTGATTTCACCGTTATGTCCTAATAGGCGGAAGGGCTGTGCCAAATCCCAGGTCGGAAAGGTATTCGTGCTGAAACGTGAATGTACCAATGCCAATCCGCTCGTGAAATAGGGATTGCTCAGATCCGGGAAATACTCACGCAACTGAGTCGATGTGAGCATACCTTTGTACACAATCCGACTGGTAGAGAGGCTGACGATATAGAAACTCCGTTTGTCCTGTAAGGCAGATTGCAGAATGTTTTTCTCAATCTTTTTACGGGCGACATACAGCCTTTGCTCCAAATGATCGCCCGAAAGATCCTGATCGACCACAAAGATCTGCCTGATCAGTGGCTCGTTTGCACGGGATATCTCGCCCAGAATATCACTATTGACAGGCAGATCACGTACAGCCAGTAAATCCAAACCTTCCTGCGTCAATACATTCTTCAGCGTATCCATGCAGAGCTTGGCTTGTTCTTCATCCTGAGGAAGAAAAACCAAACCGGTTCCGTATTTTCCTCTCTCGGGAACAGGTATCCCCTGCAATAGAATAAACTCGTGCGGAATCTGAAGCATAATGCCTGCCCCATCGCCCGTCTTATTGTCTGCACTCTCAGCTCCACGATGGAGCATATTTTCCAGTACTTGCAAACTCTTTTCAACTATATCATGCGATTTATTTCCGTGTATATCAATTACCAGTCCGACACCGCAGGCATCGTGTTCGAACTCGGGATTGTATAAGTTGTTTTGTTTCATTTTCTATAAAATAAATTGAGCGACATTTTTATTTCTATTGTCATCGAATGAACAATAACTCCCTGTATTTCGGTAAGGTCCACATTTCATTGTCTACCGTCAGTTCGAGTTTATCGATATGATAGCGGATTTCATCAAAGTAAGGCGCTATTTTCTCGCAATAGACCAAGGCCTTTTCGCGTTCGTCTTCTATCTTATTGGCTTGCTTACGGGCTTCCACCATCTCATCGACCTTCTTCTTAATAAAGTTCAGGTGATCGGCAATATCTTCGATAATCAATAAATCTTGCGAAGCAATCTTTGCCGCCTTCTCCTTATCATATAAAGCAAATATCTTGGAAACATTATCCAAGAGCAGACCTTGGTAGCGGGTGGCAACGGGAATGATGTGGTTCAGTGCCAAATCACCCAGTACACGGGCTTCGATCTGAATCTTTTTGGTATATTGCTCCCACTTCACTTCGTTACGGGCATGTAATTCCCGCTCATTCAAGACGCCTGTCTTGGTGAAAAGGTCGATCGTTTGCGAGGTAGTATAGGCATCGTAAATAACAGGCACCCGTGTTTCGCAGTCTAATCCGCGCTTTGCCGCTTCGACTTTCCATTCGTCACTGTATCCATTGCCATCGAAACGAATCGCTTTCGAGTCCCGGATATACATCCGAATCATCTGGAAGACGGCTTCTTCTTCTGATTTACCGGAAGCGATCAAGGCATCGGTTTCCGCTTTGAACTGTTTCAACTGTCCGGCAACAGCCGTATTTAATGCAAGCATGGCAGCGGCACAGTTGGCTGATGAACCCACGGCACGGAACTCGAAACGGTTGCCGGTAAAGGCAAACGGCGAAGTACGGTTACGGTCGGTATTATCGACCATAATCTCCGGAATATAATTCAATGACAAACGCTTACCTGTCTTTTCGCTGAGTTCAATATCTTTGATGCCCTTGCTCGATTCTATTTCGTCGAGTAAAGCCGAGATCTGTGAACCCATAAAGACGGAGATGATAGCAGGCGGTGCCTCGTTAGCTCCCAGACGGTGCGCATTGGTAGCCGATGAGATGCTGGCTTTCAATAAAGCATTATTCTTATAAACTGCCATTAATACATTGGCAACAAAGGTGATAAATTGCAGGTTCTCCTTCGCGTTTTTACCTGCTCCCAAGAGGTTAATGCCCGTATCGGTACCCAATGACCAGTTGTTGTGCTTGCCCGAACCGTTTATCCCCTTAAACGGTTTTTCGTGGAGAAGCACCTTGAAGTTGTGGCGTTCGGCAACGATATCCATGGTAGACATCAATAAGAGGTTGTGATCGACCGCCAGATTACATTCTTCAAAGATCGGTGCTACTTCAAACTGATTGGGAGCTACTTCGTTGTGGCGGGTCTTTACGGGAATGCTCAACTTATAACATTCGTATTCCAGATCACGCATAAAGGCGCATACTCGTGTCGGTATGGAACCGAAATAATGGTCTTCCAACTGTTGGTTTTTTGCACTTTCATGTCCCATCAGCGTACGACCTGTAAGCGCCAAATCAGGACGGGCATTATATAAGGATCTATCTACCAGGAAATACTCCTGTTCCCAGCCCAGATAGGAAAAGACCTTTTTAACGTTTTTGTCGAAGTAACGACATACATCGGTTGCCGCCTTATCCACAGCGGCGATCGATTTGAGCAGAGGTGTCTTGTAGTCCAGCGCTTCACCCGTATAGGAGATAAAAATGGTAGGAATACAAAGTGTATCTTTTACGATAAAAGCAGGAGAAGAAGGATCCCAAGCGGTGTACCCGCGCGCTTCAAACGTATTGCGGATACCGCCGGAAGGGAAGCTCGAAGCATCCGGTTCCTGTTGTGCCAATAGTTTCCCCGAGAATTCCTCAATCACTCCACCCTGTCCGTCGAAGTCAATAAAGGCATCATGCTTTTCAGCCGTACCATCGGTCAAGGGATGAAACCAGTGAGTATAATGTGTTGCCCCCATTTCCATCGCCCACATACGCATACCGGCAGCTACATGGTTGGCCACTTGTCTGTCCAGCGGTTCGCCTTTGTCAATAGCGCCTAATACTAATTTCAAAGTCTCTTTCGACAGGTATTTACGCATGTTATTTCTGTCGAATACATACTTACCGAAGTATTCGGAAGCCTTAGGAGCCGGCGCCGATACATCTACCGCTTCCCGTCCGGAAGCTTGTTTTACTGCACTAAATCTTAAATTTGCCATAGCTTATAGAGTTGAAAATTGAAAATGAAGGTTGAGAGTGAATCCATTTTGCTCTGCGCTCCGCTAAGCGATTTGTAATTCAATTTTCAACTTTCAACTTTCAATTATTTAAGTATAATATTATTTACCAAACACTCGTTTATCATTTCCTCCGGCCAGATGCTGGCTTGCACTTCACCGATATGGGCGCAATGCAATAGGAACATGCAGAGGCGCGACTGCCCGATTCCTCCGCCTATAGACAAAGGGATCTTATCTTCCAACAGGCTTTTATGGAATTGCAATTCCTTACGCTCTTCGCAACCTCTTATCCGGAGTTGTAACAACAGCGCGGTTTTATCGACACGTATACCCATAGAAGAGATCTCGAAAGCCTGCTCCAAGATTGGGTTCCAAACAATGATATCACCGTTCAAGCCTTTATAGCCATCCCGGGTCGATGTGCTCCAGTCGTCGTAGTCGGGTGAGCGTCCATCGTGGATCTTTCCGTCGGGAAGCTCTCCACCGATACCAATCAGGAAGATGGCTCCGTATTTTTCAGCAACCTTGTTTTCACGTTCTTTTGGCGAAAGGGAGGGATATTCCTTTTGTAGATCTTCCGTATGGATAAAAACGATATCCTCAGGCAGTGTAGGTTTTATATTTGGATATTGCCGGGATACATATTGCTCTGTGTTCTTAAGTGCCTGATAAATCTTTTTGACCATCCCTTTCAGGAAATCCAGGTTCCGGTCGGAAGCAGTAATGGTGCGCTCCCAATCCCATTGGTCGACATAGAGTGAATGGAGGTTATCCAGTTCTTCATCAGCACGGATAGCGTTCATATCCGTATAAAGCCCTTTGCCCGGCTCAATGCCGTAAGCTCCGAGTTTCATGCGTTTCCATTTCGCCAATGAATGAACGATTTCCGCCTTCTTACCTCCGACAGCCGGAATCTCGAATGAAACAGGGCGTTCTACCCCGTTGAGGTTATCATTAATACCTGTCCCTGCAAGGACAAATAAGGGTGCCGTCACTCGTCTCAGGTCTAATACTTGCGACAGTTCATCCTGAAACTTACCTTTTATCGCTTTTATTGCTTGTTCCATTTCCTCCGGAACCAGAGTAGGCTTGTAGCCTTTGGGAATTATCGTCTTCATAATTATATAAGTTGAAAGTTGAAAATGATTAGTTAATTGAAAAGTGAAAATTGAAAAGTGAAAGTTGAAAGTGAAGGTTGAGAGTGAATCCATTTTGCTCTGCGCTCCGCTAAGCGATTTGCAATTCAACTTTCAACTTTCCATTTTCAATTAGTTATTAGTTGTAGGCTGTTTCACCATGTTCGTATATATCCAAGCCTTCTTCTTCCACGCGTTTAGAAACACGAAGTCCGAAGAGTTTATCCAATGACTTGAAAATGATGAAGCCCATTCCGAGTGCCCATACTCCGACAACGGCAGCTCCGAAGGCCTGTGCCCCGAGGAAGCTCCAACCCTGTCCATAGAACAATCCTTCGCTGGTGGAGAATAGTCCGGTCATCAGTGTTCCGAAGACACCGCAAACACCATGTACGGTGGATGCACCGACAGGATCGTCGATCTTGAGAATACGGTCGATAAACTCTACGGAGAACACCATCAGGATACCGGCGAGGATACCAATGATTAAAGCACCTACGGGAGAAACCATATCACATCCGGCTGTGATAGCCACCAGTCCGGCTAATATACCATTCAGCGTCAGTGATAAAGAAGGCTTTTTGTAGCGCCACCAGGCTGTTATAAGAGAGGCAAATCCACCTCCGCAGGCTGCTAAGTTGGTTGTCAGAAATACATGTGAGATAGCTATACGGTTTTCTTCTCCTGAGGCGGCTAATTGGGAGCCGGGGTTAAAACCGAACCATCCGAACCAGAGAATGAAAACACCCAGTGCACCAATCGTTAAGTTATGTCCCGGAATAGCTTTCGACTTCCCATCTTTTCCATACTTACCCATACGCGGGCCGACAATCCAGGCTCCGACCAAGGCTATCCAGCCACCGACGGAATGGACAATGGTTGATCCGGCAAAATCATGGAAGGTTGTTCCGAAGAGGTTCATCATGAAACTGCCTTCCTCGCCGTTCATCAGCCAGCCGCCTCCCCAGGTCCAGTGTCCTGAGACCGGATAAATCAATACACTGATGCAAACGGTGTAAATTAGGTACATGTGGAATTTAGTCCGTTCGGCCATGGCTCCCGAAACAATGGTAGCGGCAGTGGCGCAGAACACGGTTTGGAAAATCAGGAATCCTTCGACAGGCAGTTCCATTTCCAGGAAATCTATTTGAAAGAAATTCGGCGTACCGGCAAAAGCACCGGTTCCAAACATCAATCCAAACCCTACGGCAAAGAACAGAATCGATCCCAAGGTGAAATCGACAAAGTTCTTCATCAGAATGTTCGCCGTACTCTTCATACGGGTAAAACCGGCTTCAACCAAGGCAAAGCCCGGCTGCATAAAAAACACGAGCATGGCAGCCAACAACATCCACACTGTATCGAGTGATAAGGCAAGATCAGCAATGCTGTCGAATGTTGCAGCTCCTTCTACAGTTGTAGATTCAGCCACCGTTTCGGTAGTCTGTGCGAATGCCGCGAAGACCGAAAAAAGTAAAATGGATATAAATAGTATTCGTTTCATGTTTTGTTGTCTTTTATATGTTAATGGCTCTATTATTCTTCATGCTCGGCATTGTACAGAGCAATATCACCTTGTTCCCCTGTTCGGATGCGCACTGCATTTTCTACCGGAATGACAAAGATTCGTCCGTCCCCAATTTCACCGGTCTGCGCAGCTTCCTGTATAGCATCTATCGTCTTTTGTACATTTTTATCACGAACGATAATACTTATCAAAATTCGTTCAATACAGCTGGTGTCGTAAATGACACCACGGTAAATACGTCCCTGCCGGGCTTTCCCGACACCTCTTACATCGTAGTAAGAGAACCATTCGATGTTGATGGAGTCTAACGCTTCTTTCACGTCATCGAATTTAGTTTTGCGAATAATTGCTTCAATCTTTTTCATCTTTTTGCCTTTTTTAATGAATACTTAAAAACTAAGTCCAAATACGAGAAATATATCCTCTGCTTCCGGATTTGCCAGGACTTGTGCGAATACGGGTAATGAGAACCCGTCCGTAATACGGATTTCTTTTGAAGCTTTCAGTCCGATGTTGACAACAGCAAATCCGTCCGCATACATCCCTTCCCAGGGAGTAAGTCCGATTTCAGCTTCCAGGCCAACCCCTTTTATACGAAATGGATAGCCCGCTGATACATACGTAGAATAGGCTCTTTTGCCGTCCGCTTTGTAGTAGTCCTCACCAGCAAACATCGTGTTCCAGGAAAGAGAGAGCGGAAACTTTTCCACGGGCAATGAGTAGCTTAAGGAAGCTTCGAAGTGGTGTGCCGTTTTGTGTGCATCGTAGGTGAAGTATTTGTAGGCACTTTCACCGGCCCACCAGTAATCGGTGATGGCTACGGATAAGCCACCAAGCTCATACCCAAGAGTAAAATCGACTTCTTTAGCTGTTCCGGAGAAAGGAACGCTACCCCATGCGGATAAGGAGAATCCTCCAACCGTCAGACCCATGGAAGGTTGGATAGCGGCACTTGTCTGATAGGCTCCACGCCATACATACGAGCTGACTAAATCGGCTCCCAGGTCGAAAGAGACTTTACTTTCTTTTTCTTCTTGCGCTTGCATGCAAACGGGAAGAAGAAATAAACAGGCGATAAAATATATTCGTTTCATTTTGATTATTCTTTTGAATGTTAAATACTTAAACGATTGTTTTTGTATTAGGGAAAGGCTGTACCTCTCCCTGTCCGGTAAGGATTGCCCTTCCGGCTTGTATGGATGAAATGACATTCCGCGTTATTTCAATCCGCTGCTCTTTTTATAGATTTCCCCTTATCGGGGATTTTGTATGCGAGGATATAAATAGAAGTAGATCATCATAATGTTGTGAATTTGAGTTTTTGTCCACTTTGCTGGATATTTACCTTCTTTTTTAAACAATGGATATAAAATGATCGTTTCTGATATCTATTGCTTTCGTAAATCTCTTTTTTTTGTTGTTTTAATGTTAAAAAGAAACTTACAACACTGCAAAGGTTGTCATATTATTCTTATTTCGCAATATTTACAAGATAAAAGATAGTTTCTGATTCCTGCTCCCGTTGAAGAGATAGTAATTTGTTTGAATTTGTGTGTTTTTGATAATAATATTTATCTTAATTGAGTATTAAACTATTAAAATGATACTATCCTTTGTTATGAAGTGAATTTGTAAAAGTGTAATATGGTGTTTTGTGAGCAATGTGTTCCTGTTTGTGGATGTTTTGGTTTCAAATTGAATGTATTGATTCCGCGTTTTTTGTGTCAAATAGGGGAGGGGATTCTATTGCCGATGGGCATCGACAATATTGACGATGCGCTTCAGCAATATTGCCGATCAGCTTCGGCAATACTGTCGATGCCCATCGGCAATAATATACTCCCTTTTGTTTGGGAGTTTAATTTGTCTGATTTTCTAACTCTATCGTGAGCTCTGTCCAGTTGTCCATGGTATCTGCCAGTTGTTTTTTCAGGGCAGCGTATTCGGTATACAATGAAACATCAGAGGAACCTTCCGGTGTGGCCAGTTGGCTTTCGAGGGTGGAGATGGATTCTTCCAGGCTGGTTATTTTAGTTTCTGCCTCAGTAATGGCCTTTTCTAATTTTTTTAGGATACGGCTTTGTTCTTTACGGGCTTCGTAAGACAATTTATTCGTAGAGGGCTGCATGCCGTTTTCTTCCGTATGGGACGAAGCGGATGGGGTAGATCGTTCCAATTCACGCAGGTTATCCATTTTTTTACGTTCCAGAAAGGCATAGATACCTCCCAGATGTTCGATTACCCGCTGGTTGCCGAATTCGTATACTTTGTCTACCAATCCATCGAGGAACTCACGGTCGTGAGAAACAAGAATGACTGTTCCGTCAAACTCCCGGAGAGCTTCTTTCAATACATCTTTCGAGCGCATATCCAGGTGGTTGGTCGGTTCGTCGAGGATCAATAGGTTGACAGGTTCCAACAAAAGGCGGATCATGGCCAACCGGCTGCGTTCCCCTCCGGAAAGCACCTTCACTTTTTTATCAGAGGCTTCGCCACCAAACATGAATGCACCGAGTATATCCCGTATTTTGGTACGGATATCCCCTTGGGCGACGTAATCGATCGTCTCGAATACGGTCATGTTTTCATCCAATAGCTGTGCCTGGTTTTGCGCGAAGTAACCGATTTTCACGTTGTGTCCCAACTGCAACTTACCGGTATAATCGATTTCATCCATGATACACTTGACCAATGTCGATTTACCTTCTCCGTTTTTTCCGACGAAAGCCACTTTGTCTCCCCGGTTGATGGTGAAGGTGACATGATTGAAGATCAGGTGGTTTCCATAACTTTTTGCTACCTCTTCCATTATTACCGGGTAAGAGCCCGAGCGGGGAGCCGGAGGAAATTTGAGGCTGAGCATAGCCGTGTCGACATCGTCAACCTCGATACGTTCAACTTTATCCAGTTGTTTGATACGTGACTGCACCTGTACGGCTTTTGTCGCTTTGTAACGAAACCTTTCAATGAAAGCTTCCGTATCGGCCAGCTTTTTTTGTTGATTTTCATAGGCACGCAGTTGTTGTTCGCGGCGTTCCTGGCGAAGTACGACATATTGGGAATAGCTGACTTTGTAATCATATATATTACCTAATTCGATTTCAATCGTTCGCAAGGTCGTATTATCAATGAATGCCCGGTCGTGTGAAACAAGTATGACTGCATTGGCACGGGTGGCAATGAAGTTTTCCAGCCATTGTATGGATTCTATATCCAAATGGTTCGTCGGCTCATCCAACAAAAGAATATCGGGTTGACGCAGTAATAATTTGGCCAGCTCGATACGCATACGCCATCCTCCACTGAATTCAGAGGTCGGACGTTCGAAATCATTTCGTGAAAAGCCCAATCCCAGTAAAGTACGCTCCAGTTCGGCCTGAAAGTTGTTTCCTCCCATGAGTAGAAAATGTTCGTTCAGGTGAGTCACGCGATCGATAATTTTCTGATAGGTCTCGGATTCATAATCCGTGCGTTCGCTTAATTGTAGGTTCAAGGCCTCTATCTCCTTTTCCATCTCACGGATATGCATGAAAGCAAGTTCGGCTTCTTCGCGTACGGTGTGGCTGTCTGTCAACTTCATTTGTTGAGGAAGATAGCCGATCGTTACATCTTTGGGTAGGCTGACTGTTCCGGAGGTGGGTTGCTGTATGCCTGCAAATATTTTCAACAGGGTCGACTTGCCTGCCCCGTTTTTACCGACCAGGGCAATGCGGTCTTTTTTATTTACCACAAAGGATACATCGTCAAACAATGTAAATCCTCCAAAATCAACTGTTAGCTTTTCAACTGAGACCATTCTTTCTATACTTTGTGCGGGCGCAAAGATATAAAAGAAGAGGGAGAATTCATCTATCTCCTTTTCAGATTGAAAAAAAATAGCGATATTTGCACCGCTTTTAATAGCGTATATGCTCATTCTCAAAAACAAATACAAGAATATGACAAAGAGTGCTTTACAAATTGCAAGAGCAGCTTACCAACCCAAGGTTCCAGTTGCATTAAAAGGTGCCGTAAAAGCGGTAGACGGTGAATATACCCAATCAGTAGCCGATCAGGAAGAGATCAAAGAGTTGTTTCCTAACACATACGGAATGCCTATCATTACTTTTGAAAAGAGCAGCGCTCCTGAAAAGCTTCCTGCTGTCAACGTAGGGGTGATTCTTTCCGGAGGACAGGCTCCTGGCGGACACAATGTTATTGCCGGTTTGTTCGATGGTATCAAAGCTGTAAATGATAATTCCCGCTTGTATGGTTTTATCTTAGGACCTGGTGGGTTGATCGACCATAAATACAAAGAATTGACATCCGATATTATTGACGAGTATCGCAATACGGGTGGTTTCGATATGATCGGTTCGGGTCGTACTAAACTGGAAACAACGGAACAGTTTGATAAAGGATTGGAAATTCTGAAGAAATTGAATATCACAGCCTTGGTGATTATCGGTGGGGACGACTCTAATACAAATGCCTGTGTACTGGCTGAATACTATAAAGCGATTGATGCCGGTGTGCAGGTTATCGGCTGTCCGAAAACGATTGACGGAGACTTGAAGAACGAACAGATCGAGACTTCTTTTGGTTTCGACACGGCTTGTAAAGTATATTCAGAGGTGATCGGAAATATAGAGAGAGACTGTAACTCAGCGCAGAAATACTGGCACTTTATTAAGTTGATGGGACGTTCGGCTTCGCATATTGCTTTGGAATGTGCTTTGCAGACGCAACCGAATATCTGTATTGTTTCAGAAGAGGTAGAAGCAAAGAATATGTCTTTGGATGATATCGTGACTTATATTGCTTCTGTTGTTGCCAAACGTGCAGAGAAAGGTAATAACTTTGGAACGGTATTGATTCCGGAAGGATTGATCGAGTTTGTTCCTGCTATGAAACGCCTGATTGCCGAGTTGAATGATTACCTGGCTAAACATGACGGTGAGTTCAAGATGATCAAGAAAAGCGAACAACGGGCTTATATTATCAGCAAACTGACAAAAGACAACTCAGACCTGTATGCCAGTCTGCCTGAGGGAGTGGCCCGTCAGTTGACATTGGATCGCGACCCGCACGGTAATGTACAGGTATCCTTGATCGAAACAGAAAAATTGCTTTCTGAAATGGTTGGAAAGAAATTGGATGAATGGAAGAAAGAAGGTAAGTATGTAGGTAAATTCTCTGCATTGCATCATTTCTTCGGTTACGAAGGACGTTGCGCCGCTCCATCTAATTATGATGCCGACTATTGTTATTCATTGGGTTATACAGCTTCTTGTCTGATCGCTTCGGGTAAGACAGGTTATATGTCATCCGTACGTAATACGACAGCTCCTGCTGAAAAATGGATTGCCGGAGGTATTCCGGTTACCATGATGATGAATATGGAACGTCGTCACGGAGAAATGAAACCGGTGATCCAGAAAGCTTTGGTGAAACTTGATGGAGCTCCATTTAAGACCTTCGCTAAGAACCGTGACAGTTGGGCAGAAACAACCAGTTATGTGTATCCGGGCCCTATCCAATATTTCGGTCCGACAGAAGTATGTGATGCTCCAACAAAAACATTGCAGTTGGAACAAGCCAAATAATTACATCGTATAGATACGATACAAAAAGAGAGTGTCCTTCGGGCACTCTCTTTTCTTTTTCTTGTATATCAAGACGTAATCACATTTTCGTCACTGTCACGTTGCGAAATAGGATGTCTTTCCCTTCACTCTGTAAACCGATATGTCCTGATTTGACTTTGTTGGTTCCCGTGTTTTGGTATACTCCGTTGATAAATACGGTGATGGTACCGTCTTTGACAAAGATGTTTGCCGAATTCCATTCTCCTGCTTCTTTTTCACTGGAAGGATTCGCTTTGGCAACAACAGGGAATGCCGGACGTTTCGTGCCGGGTCTTTGGTGAAACTCGAACAGATCAGAGCCTCCTAAAAGAACAAAGTCTCCGGCTTTACCGGCGGCCAACTGACATTCTATACCATTGGGGAATGGATTGCCGTCTCTTACTTCTTCTATCAACAGAAAGATACCGCTATTAGTTGCCTCTTTGGGGTAACACCATTCTACGTGTAATTTATAATTGGCATACTTTTCTTTCGTATACATATAACCGAAAGGGTTGCCGGTAATATGTATCACTCCGTCTTTTATAGAAAAAACCTGATCGGCAGATACCGCGTTTTTGTCTACAACAAAGTTCCAGTTTGATAAGTCTTTACCGTTAAATAGTTTTTCAACCTTTTGACCGTTAGCCTCCGTCAGGGAGCCTAGGAGTGCAGCGATTAGTACTGCGAATGAGAAGATCCTTTTTTTCATGGCAGGGGGGATTATTAGTTTATTAATTTGCGGTATCGAACCCTTTTGGGTTCTTCATAGCCCGATTGTTTGCGTTTGTATTCTTCGTATTCGGAATAGGTTCCTTCGTAATAGACAACATTCGAATCTCCTTCGAAAGAGAGTATGTGGGTACATATACGGTCCAGGAACCAACGGTCGTGGGAAATCACAACGGCACAACCGGCGAAGTTCTCCAAGCCTTCTTCCAAAGCCCGTAAGGTATTTACGTCAATGTCATTGGTAGGCTCATCTAAGAGTAATACATTGCCTCCGGCTTTGAGTGTCAAGGCTAAATGCAAACGATTTTTCTCTCCGCCAGACAATACATTACACGCCTTTTCCTGATCTGCTCCGTTGAAGTTGAATTTAGAAAGATAAGCACGGGCATTTACTTCTTTATCTCCTACACGAATCAACTCTTGTCCGCCGGATATCACCTGATAAACGGTTTTGTTCGGATCGATATCTTTATGGGTCTGGTCGGCATAGGCAACACTCACGGTTTCACCCACGTCAAAGCTTCCTTTATCTATACTTTCCATCTCCATAATCATCTTAAACAGGGTTGTTTTACCGGCACCGTTCGGACCGATCACACCCACAATACCATTGGGAGGAAGCATAAAGTTCAGATCGTCAAAGAGTAACTTTTCGCCAAAAGCTTTCGCTACATGTTGTGCCTCTATTACTTTATTGCCTAAACGCGGACCGTTGGGGATGAAAAGTTCCAGTTTGGCTTCCCGTTCCACCTGATCCTCATTCAGTAATTTCTCATAGGAGTTCAAACGGGCTTTACCTTTGGCTTGCCGAGCTTTGGGAGCCATATTGATCCATTCTAATTCCCGTTCCAATGTCTTACGACGCTTGCTGACTTGTTTCTCTTCTTGAGCCATGCGTTTGGTTTTCTGGTCTAACCAAGAGGAATAATTGCCTTTCCAGGGTATTCCTTCCCCACGATCCAGCTCCAATATCCAACCTGCTACATGGTCGAGGAAATAACGGTCGTGCGTGATGCAGATCACCGTTCCGGCATATTGTTGCAGATGTTGTTCCAACCAATCAATGGATTCGGCATCCAAATGGTTCGTCGGTTCATCAAGTAATAAGACATCGGGTTGTTGAAGCAGCAGTCTACAAAGAGCAACCCGGCGGCGCTCTCCTCCGGATAATGTGTCAACCTGTTGATCTTCAGGAGGACAACGAAGTGCATCCATGGCGCGCTCCAAGCGACTATCCAGGTTCCAGGCATCGGTCGCATCAATTTTATCTTGTAATACAGCCTGGCGGGTGATTAATGCATCCATTTTATCCGGATCTTCTAATACCTCCGGATCACCAAACTTTTCATTTACTTCTTCATATTCTTTTAAGGTGTCAACAATCTCTTGTACGCCTTCTTGTACAATCTCTTTTACTGTTTTACCTGCTTCCAATTGCGGATCTTGTTCCAGATAACCAACGGAATATCCCGGAGAGAAAACTACTTCTCCCTGATATTCTTTCTCTATGCCTGCAATAATCTTCAGAAGTGTTGATTTACCAGAGCCGTTTAACCCGATAATGCCAATCTTAGCACCATAAAAGAAAGATAAGTAGATATTTTTTAAAACTTGCTTTTGAGGAGGGAATACCTTACTTACCCCTACCATTGAAAAAATAACTTTTTTATCGTCTGCCATATTTAGTAGTATATGATTGATTTATTTGAGCTTTGCCCGCAAAGATAACCACAAGGAAAGATTTCACCCAATCTGTAACCTACAAAATCTCAATAAAGTGGCAGTTTCTATCCTCTTTTTGATATTAAAATTCAAATGCGAATAAGTATCCGTCCATTTCTTGACTTTCCACAGCCTCTTTTATATAAATCATAAACTTTAAAAGAATAAAAACATCAATTTGTTTGCATGGTAAAAATTATTCCGCTACCTTTGCACCCGTATTTTAAAAATACACAGGCAGATTTGCTAGCTCAGCCGGTAGAGCACATCCCTTTTAAGGATGGGGTCCTGGGTTCGAACCCCAGGCAAATCACTTAAAGAAGGCATTCCATAAAGGATGCCTTTTTTTATATCTATACTACGCATAACCCAATATTATGGATCACCCCAAATTCTTTCCCTCCTTTTTTGTAATAATCTCATTTCTAAAAAATCACTACCTTTGCTCGATAAATAGAAGTTTATAGATGAAAGAAAAGCTTACACTGGTAAAGGTTGGAGGAAAGATTGTGGAAGAAGAGGAGACTCTTCGGCAACTGCTTTGTGATTTCTCAACGATTGAAGGATATAAAGTTTTGGTGCATGGTGGCGGACGTTCTGCTACCAAACTGGCTGCCCGGTTGGGAATAGAGAGTCAAATGGTAGACGGACGACGTGTGACGGATGAAGAAACGCTGAAAGTCGTCACGATGGTGTACGGAGGCTTGGTAAATAAAAATATTGTAGCCGGTTTACAGGCTTTAAATATAAATGCCTTAGGATTAACAGGTGCAGATATGAACCTGATGCGTTCGGTGAAACGTCCGGTAACCACAGTCGATTACGGTTATGTAGGGGATGTGAAAGAGGTTAATGCCGACTTATTGGCTGCATTGATCGGCCAGGGTATTGTACCCGTATTGGCTCCTCTTACCCACGATAAAGAAGGGCATATGTTGAATACCAATGCAGACACGATAGCCGGTGAGGCAGCCAAAGCTTTAGCCAAACATTTTGAAGTTACCTTGATGTTTTGCTTTGAGAAGAAAGGGGTTCTATTGAATGAAACGGATGAAGACAGTGTCATTCCGGAGATCGACCGTACCGCCTTTAAGCAATATGTAGAACAAGGCATTATCCAGGGCGGGATGATACCGAAATTAGAAAATGCCTATCAGGCTATTGATGCCGGTGTAAAGGAGGTTATTATCACCCAAGCCTCCGATATTCATAAAGAAGGAGGTACCAAAGTACATTGATTCCTATATCCTTTGTCAGGGAGTTTGAAAAAAGGGTAAGAAGAAATTGCTTACCCAATCACTCTTTCTACAATAGTCTTTTCTGTCTTTTCAAAAGCTTCCACAAAAGGCATATCTTTGACAGCAAAAGGTTTATGTATTGTAAATATCAGTTTGTTACCTATCCCCAACGGAAAAGAACCCCAGCGCACCATTTTCCAAGAGTTGTTGATCGTCACAGGAACGATATAAGCAGAAGGAGCATATTTACAAAGCACTTTCAGTCCATTCTCGGCAAAACGTTTGGGTTTGCCAGTTTTGCTTCTCGTACCTTCGGGAAATATAACGGCAGAACGTTTATTCTCTTCAATATAGAGACTCAAATCCCGGATAGCCGACAAGGCTTGTTTGGGATCTTTCCTGTCGATAACAACAGAGCCACCGTGTTTCAAGTTGTATGAAATACTCGGTATACCTTTTGCCAATTCAATTTTACTGATAAACTTGGGATGCACTTTGCGCATAAACCAGATGATGGCAGGAATATCATACAAACTTTGGTGATTCGCTGCTATAATAAGGGGTACACCTTCGGGTAAATATTCTTTGTTTTCTATCTTATAGGATGTTCCCAAAACATAGGTGTTGGCTACTAAGAAGAAATTCAAGAGGTCAAC
Organism: Parabacteroides sp. 52; assembly: GCF_010500925.1. Classification (GTDB taxonomy): domain Bacteria; phylum Bacteroidota; class Bacteroidia; order Bacteroidales; family Tannerellaceae; genus QVMG01. The sequence goes on along the minus strand of NZ_QVMG01000001.1, from coordinate 157,003 downwards.
ACTTTTCTTATGCGCCTTATATCCGAAAAGGTTAAAACAAATCCATTGTATCGGATGAAATAGAAGTAATGTGCTGTAAAACAGTACATAATAAAGAGTAGACAAAGGAATTGATAGGAGTTTTAGCATAGGACTATTTATCTGATTGCAGGCAAAAGTACTAAAAAAAGACATGCTGTACCACTATTCAAACAGCCCTGTTCATTTCTTCTTGATAACTTTCGATCATGCCTTTTCCTCTATCGACTATTTTATTGTACTTTTGGTGTCCCGTAAATACTACAATATGGCTGAAAGAACAAAGAACACTGGAAAAGGAAAGCAAAAACCCGTAATTATACCCGAAATGGGACGTCTGCAACCGCAGGCACGTGAGTTGGAAGAGGCTGTGCTAGGTGCATTGATGTTGGAGAAAGATGCTTATTCCCAAGTCAGTGAGTTACTCAAACCGGAATGCTTCTATGACAAAGCGCATGAAATGATTTATGGAGCCATCCTGGACCTGGCTGTCAGTCAGCAGCCGGTGGATATGCTGACGGTTATAGAGCAATTGAAAAAAAGAGGAGAACTGGACTTGGTTGGTGGCCCCTTCTATATATCACAGTTGACCTCAAAGGTTGCCAGTTCGGCGCACATTGAATACCATGCCCGTATAATTGCCCAGAAATACCTGGCCCGGGAGCTTATCGGTTTTACAGCCATGGTACAAGGCAAAGCCTTCGATGAATCCATCGACGTAGAAGACCTGATGCAGGAAGCAGAAGGCAAATTGTTTGAAATCTCTCAGCGTAATGTAAAGAAAGACGTTACCCAGATCAATCCGGTTATTGGGGAAGCACTTGAGATGCTTCAAAAAGCCTATAACCAAAAAGAAGGCTTAAGTGGCGTGCGCACAGGCTTTGACGGGCTGGATAAGATCACTTCCGGGTGGCAGAATTCCGACCTTATTATTATTGCGGCCCGTCCTGCGATGGGAAAAACGGCATTCGTTCTTTCTATGGCGAAGAATATGGCTGTCAATCATAATTCCCCTGTGGCTGTTTTTTCTCTTGAAATGAGTAATGTACAGTTGGTAAACCGTTTGATTGTGAATGTGTGTGAGTTGCCAGGGGATAAGATCAAAAGCGGACGTTTGGAACGTTATGAGTGGGAGCAGTTGGATTTTAAATTGAAAGAATTATATGATGCCCCTATATTTGTGGACGATACACCGAGTTTGTCTGTGTTTGAGTTGCGCACCAAGGCACGTCGTTTGGTACGTGAGCATGGGATCAAATGTATTATAATTGACTACCTTCAGTTGATGAATGCCAGTGGTATGGGCTTTGGTAGCCGTGAGCAGGAGGTGAGTATGATTTCCCGTTCATTGAAAGGATTGGCAAAGGAATTGAATATTCCTATAATCGCCTTGTCACAGTTGAACCGTGGGGTGGAGAACCGTCAGGGAAGCGAAGGCAAACGTCCCCAGTTGGCCGACTTGCGTGAGTCCGGTGCGATTGAGCAGGATGCGGATATGGTTTGTTTCATTCACCGTCCGGAATATTATAAGATATTTGAAGATGAACGAGGAAACTCCTTGAAAGGCATGGCGGAGATCATCATTGCCAAGCATCGTAACGGGGCTACGGGGGATGTGCTTTTGCGTTTCAAAAACGAGTTTGCCAAGTTTATGAATGTAGACGAGGATATTCCTGTGCGCGAGTTTTCTTCCGGCATGAATGCCGCTGAGGGCATGCCACCTATTCCTCCCAATGGAGGTGTCGACTTCCTGAGTGCCGGTGGAAACAATGAGATGCCTTTTTAATAAATAGAACAGTGTATACAGGTGAAATTATTTCTCTGGGAGTTGCTTTCTCTTGGACAATAACCGCTATTTGTTTTGAGTATGCCGGACGACGTATGGGTAGTTTGTCCTTGAATATCATTCGCCTTGCAATGGCTGTCGGCATGTTGGGTTTAACCCTTCTCTTTTTTACCGGTACGTTTTTCCCGATGCATGCCGGAGGGGAAGCCTGGTTTTGGTTGGCCATATCCGGTTTTATCGGTTATGTGTTGGGGGATTATTGTCTTTTTAATTCTTATTTATTAATCGGTTCGCGTTGGGGGCAACTCTTTATGACTTTGGCTCCTCCCTCTGCTGCTATTGCCGGTTATTTTATTCTTGGTGAACATCTGAAAATGAACGCATGGATAGGAATGGCGGTCACTCTGTCGGGTATCGCTCTTTCTATTTTTGGCAAGGGAGCAGGCATATCGCCTAAAATAACCCTTAAACTCCCTGTGAAAGGGATATTGTTCGGCATAGGCGCTGGAATCGGGCAGGGGGTAGGTCTTGTGTTTAGCAAATTGGGTATGGATTATTATATGCAATCTGTTGATTTGCAGGATGAAGTGGCGGTTCGTCTCGTACCTTTTGCCTCTACCCAGATACGCGCCATTGTCGGTTTGGTCGGTTTTTTAGTTCTGCTCTTTGTAACCCGACAGGGCAAAAGATTTATATATTCATTGAGTGACCGGAAAGCTATGGTTTCGGCTACGGGAGGAACCATCTTCGGTCCTTTTCTGGGAGTTTCTTTTTCTTTGATGGCGGTTCAATATACAGAGGCTGGTATTGCTTCCACGCTTATGGCTCTTACACCTATTTTTATCCTGGCTCCTTCGTATTTCTTTTTCAAGCAAAAAATTACTCTCCAGGAAATAGCAGGAGCAATAATCAGTGTATCCGGGGTCTCTCTTTTCTTTTTCTCTTGATAATTAAGGATTTAATAATGGGTGGTATCCGGTATACGCCGCCGGTTATTTTGGCTTTTCCCGGATTCATTGCGGGATAATTTTAGTGTTGATAGCTATCGTCACTACTAACGATAGCTATCATCAGTAGTAACGATAGTTATCATCAGTACTGACGATAGCTATCAACACTAAAATATTCCGTATGAAAATTCAATAAACAGCCTGTTTTTTGAATAAAAATCGGTGTAGAAAGAGGGCATCATGCGTTCGGAAACGAGCGTGTACAGACCTTTGAAGTGGAAATCGGATCATCAAGAAAAAGGAGATGCCCGCAGGATTGTCTAGTTATTGTAATTTCAGGGTAGAAATACCGATCAGACGATCGTAACGTTCCCCCATGGGGCGGTAATAAACATAGATACTGTATTCGTTTTCTGTCTCATAGTAGTCGCCTTCCAACAAAGCCGTTTCTCCCCGGCTTTCTCCCCGGGGTACAAAAAGGTATTGATAGTTATAATGTCCTTGTTTGAGTAGAACGGATTTTTCATATTGACCGGCTTGGTGATTGTATTCCATTTTACTTTTCTCATCCTGCACATTATGAAACAATTCTCCGGATAGATAAACATCCCCATCGGTGTAATAATCAGACACTAAAGTAAAGTGCACAATCTGATAGTCCGCTTCCGTATCCGGGTCGTTGCATTTATTGCAATGAATAAGGAAACGTCCGTCCTGGTCCTGATCGTATTGATAGGAGCGATGGCTGCGGGGGATATCCGGGTATAAGGTGACATGGTAATACGGATTATGGAAGGAGATGTTTTCCACATGCATGCCATTGTAAGCCGTACTCAGAAACTCCGTCCGGCGGTATTCATTGCCGGCTTTAAAGATTAATTCGCGTATATGGGAATAATTCAACTCCGTATTGGATATCTGCATGGGCATAAAGCCGGTTATGGCATTGTCTCTGCGGTTGTTTTGATATACCCATATCTTTAAGTCGGTTTGCGGATGGGGGATCTGAAAGTTGCGTGTGTTTATACGAAAGCTAACCTGTTGATGGGATTGGTTGGTATCGATATTCGTATTGCTACTGACCGAACTGGCAATCACTATTTTGGGTTCGACAACAGAAAAGCAAGCAGTAAGTACGGTTTCTTCCGGGTTATCTTCGTTGTAGACGCGCACGGCATAATTACCGGATACTTTCAATTGTATATCTTCATTGGGTATGTATAGTTTATAGTTGCTGTAAGCGATCGTTGTTCCCATGGAATTGGCATACGATTCGATAGGAAGTCCCTGAAAACCATTTACATATTCGATGGGAGAGAGGGTGGATTGTTTCCAGTCGGCATCACAATGAATAAGGCTATAGGCATAATGTTGGTATCCGGAAGTCATTGCATCGAAATTTATTTCTATCTGTTTTCCGCCTTGCATGGCAATAATCGGATTCGATAGACTTTCACCGGCCACTTTCACCTGCAGTGTTTTGATCAGATCATGGTGAATATTCGTTTGGTAAATAACTTGTGCACTGAGTGAAAAAGCCATGAAAATGAAGAGAGTTATTATCTTTAGTTGTCTCATTTGAATCCGTCTTTCGTTTGTTCTGCAAAATTATGGAATTATTTCTTTAATAATTTCCTTTCTTCTGTTATTAAGCATAAAAAAATATGTAACTTCGCGGCAAATTACCAAAAATAACAATGTAAGTTATATCATGGCAAATGTGATTAAGATTAAAAAAGGTTTAGACATTAATCTGAAGGGAAAAGCTTCGGATGTACTGTTAACCGGGAAATCGAGTGCGACATATGCTATCGTGCCCGATTCTTATAACGGTATTTATCCTAAAGTTGTTGCCCGAGTAGGAGATAAAGTCAAAGCCGGTTCTGTCCTGATGATTGATAAGAACCGCCCGGAGATCAAGTTTGTTTCACCCGTAAGCGGTGAAGTGATTGCCGTAAACCGTGGAGAGAAGCGCAAAGTGCTTAGTATTGTTGTGCAGCCGGATGCGTCTATCGAGTACGAAGATTTTGGCAAAAAAAGTGTAACTTCCCTGCAAGCGGAAGAGGTAAAAACGACTATCCTTGCGGGTGGTTTATGGCCGTATATCAAGCAGCGTCCGTATGACAGGGTGGCTTCACCTACGGATTCTCCGCGGGATATATTTGTGTCAGCGTTTTATTCGGCACCTTTAGCTCCTCATTTTGATTTTATTCTTCAAGGAGAAGAGGCTAATTTCCAGACAGGTTTGGATGCCTTGGCGAAACTTACATCCGGAAAAGTGTATGTAGGGGTACGTCCCGGTTCTTCGGTGAAACCCACTGGAGTGGAGGTCCTTGAAATTGAAGGTCCGCACCCTGCTGCTAATGTAGGTGTACAGATTAATCACATCCGACCTGTGAATAAAGGCGAAGTTGTTTGGACGGTAAACCCACAGGATGTTATCTTGATAGGTCGCCTGTTTAATAAAGGCGTTGCAGACTTCACCCGCATGGTGGCTATCACCGGTGCCGAAGTATCGGAACAGGGATATAGAAAAGTTATTGCCGGTTGTACCCTGCGTAGCCTGGTGGAAGGAAATATGCTTTCTTCCAACGGTGCAGACAAACACGTACGTATCATCAGTGGAAATGTACTGAGCGGTACGCAAGTGGGATTGGATGATTATCTGATGGCCTATGATAATCAGGTGACTGTCATACCGGAAGGAGATGATGTGAATGAACTCTTCGGTTGGGTGATGCCTGGTTTGGATAAATTCAGTACAAGCCATACGTATTTCTCCTGGTTGTTGGGTAAAAAGAAAGAGTACAATATTGATGCCCGTATCCGGGGAGGTAAACGTGCCATGATTATGTCTAATGAATACGATAAAGTATTCCCGATGGACATTCTGCCCGAATACCTACTGAAAGCTATTATCACATTCGATATCGATAAAATGGAGAATCTAGGTATTTACGAGGTGGCTCCGGAAGATTTTGCACTTTGCGAATTTGTGGATACATCGAAGATTGAAATACAAAAGATCGTCCGTAACGGTTTGGATCTGCTTTACAAAGAAATGAATTAATAACTAAAAAATTAGAATACATTGAAAGCGTTAAGGAATTATCTCGACAAGATTAAGCCCAACTTTGAGGAAGGCGGAAAGCTGGCGATGTTCCGTTCTGTATTCGAAGGCTTCGAAACATTTTTATTTGTACCGAATGCTACTTCGAAATCAGGCGTACATATTCATGACAGTGTAGATTCAAAGCGTACGATGACCATTGTGATCTTTGCTTTGTTACCGGCTTTACTTTTCGGTATGTACAATACCGGCTACCAGCATAATCTGGCGATTGGTACGGATCCAGGATTCTGGATGACTTTTATTTACGGTTTTCTGGCAGTATTGCCAAAGATTATCGTTTCGTATGTAGTAGGGTTGGGCATCGAATTTGCTGTCGCCCAGGTGAAAAAAGAAGAGATCCAGGAAGGATTTCTGGTTTCAGGTATCCTGATCCCTATGATTGTTCCCATCGATACCCCTCTGTGGATGATTGCGGTGGCAACTGCATTTGCTGTTGTTTTTGCCAAAGAAGTGTTTGGCGGAACAGGGTATAATGTATTTAATGTGGCTTTGGTGACACGTGCGTTCTTGTTCTTTGCTTATCCGGCGGCAATGTCGGGCGACCAGGTGTTCGTACGTACAACTGACACTTTTGGTTTAGGCGCAGGAACAGTGGTCGATGGTTTTTCGGGAGCTACTCCCTTGGGACAGATCGCTATTGCTTCTAAAGATATGATCGGTTCGTTTCAAAGTGTAGATGTGTTGGGTAACCCGCTTACTACATGGGATATGTTTCTGGGATTAATCCCGGGATCCATTGGGGAAACATCCGTATTGGCTATTTTGATCGGTGCGGTGATTTTGCTCTTTACAGGCGTGGCCAGTTGGAAAACGATGTTTTCCGTATTTGTTGGTGGAGCTGTATCTGTATTGATTTTCAATATGGTAGGAACAACTGTATCCATGAGTGTTTCTCCCGTAGATCATCTCTTCCTGGGTGGATTTGCTTTCGGAGCAGTCTTTATGGCTACCGACCCGGTTACATCGGCACGTACCGAAACCGGCAAATATATTTATGGATTCCTCGTGGGGGCTATGGCAATTATTATCCGTGCCTTGAATCCGGGTTATCCCGAAGGTATGATGCTTGCTATCCTGTTGATGAATACGTTTGCTCCGTTGATCGACTACTATGTAGTAGAAGGTAATATTAACCGTCGCTTGAAGAGAGCTATCAAATAATTTTAGAATAAGACGATTATGAATAGAGATAGTAATGTATATACCGTAATCTATGCTTCTGTAATGGTTGTTCTTGTGGCTGTCGTATTGGCATTTACCTCACAGTCATTGAAAGAATACCAAAAGAAGAATGAAGATAACGATAAAAGACAACAGATTCTTCGCTCCATAAATGTAGAAGCTACAGCCGATGAAGCGGAAATGAAATACAATGAACTGATTAAAGAATCTTTCCTTGTTGATGCGAAAGGACAAAAAGTGGAAGGAGAAGCATTTTCAGCGGATGTAGTGAAAGCTTTTGCCGAAAATAAATATCCTGTGTTTGTAGCGAATGTAGATGGTCAAACCAAATATATCATGGCCTTGCAAGGTACCGGTCTTTGGGGACCTCTTTGGGGATATATCGCGTTAAACGATGATAAAAACACCGTTTTCGGAGCGAACTTCAGCCACGCAGGGGAAACTCCTGGTTTGGGAGCAGAAATAACGACTCCCTCTTTCTATAAACAATTTCCGGGAAAGAAGATTTTTAATAATGGTACATTTAAATCCATAGCTGTGGTTAAACCCGGCAAGAGTGCAATCGGACAGGACTATGTCGATGGGATTTCCGGAGGTACGATTACCAGTCAGGGTGTTGACCAGATGATTTTAAACAGCTTGGAAGGATATGTTCAGTTTCTAACCTCACAAAATCAGTAACAAAATGGGATTATTATCAAATAAGAATAAAGAAGTACTGGTTGGCCCGTTGAGTAAGAACAACCCGGTAATCGTTCAGATGTTGGGCATTTGTTCGGCGTTGGCTGTAACATCCAAGTTGGAACCTTCTATTGTAATGGGACTTTCGGTAACAGCCGTTGTGGCTTTTGCCAATGTGATCATCTCTCTGATCCGTAATACAATACCTAACCGTATCCGTATCATTGTGCAATTGGTGGTCGTAGCAGCATTGGTAACTATTATCAGTGAAGTATTGAAGGCTTTTGCCTATGATGTAAACAAGCAATTATCCGTATTTGTGGGGTTGATTATTACAAACTGTATCCTGATGGGACGTCTGGAGGCCTTTGCCTTGGGTAACGGACCTTGGGAATCATTCCTGGACGGTATTGGTAATGGATTGGGATACGGAATAATCCTGGTTATTGTCGGGTTCTTCCGTGAACTCTTAGGCTCGGGCACTTTGCTTGGTTTCCAGGTAATCCCTGAGGCTGTCTATGACTTTGGATATGTAAACAACGGGTTGATGATCCTGCCACCTATGGCGCTGATCGTCGTTGCGGTCATTATTTGGGTTCACCGTTCGAAAAATAGAGAACTCCAGGAAAATTAATGCTAAATCAGTAAAGAATTATTAGAATGGAAGAATTATTAAGCACATTCGTACGGTCGATTTTTGTTGAAAACATGATTTTCGCATACTATCTGGGTATGTGTTCTTATCTGGCTGTTTCCAAAAATGTAAAGACCGCTTTAGGATTGGGATTGGCGGTGACATTCATCCTTGTATGTACGTTGCCGATAAACTATATGCTTGAAAACTATGTATTGAAAGAAGGTGCACTCAGTTGGTTGGGTGCTGAATATGCAAGTGTTGATCTTAGCTTCTTGTCGTTGATCATCTTTATTGCTGTTATTGCTTCTTTTGTGCAATTGGTAGAGATGGTGGTGGAGAAATTTGCTCCTGCTCTGTATGCTTCTTTGGGTATCTTTTTGCCGCTTATAGCTGTGAACTGTGCCATTTTAGGAGGATCTTTGTTTATGCAACAAAAAGCATTTGCCAATGCAGGTGTTGCTACTGTGTATGGATTGGGATCGGGTATCGGTTGGTTGTTGGCCATTATTGGTATGGCGGCTATCCGGGAGAAGTTGGCTTATTCCGATATCCCTAAACCATTGAAAGGTTTGGGTATTACATTCATCATTACCGGTTTGATGGGTATTGGATTTATGTGCTTCTCGGGTCTTAAAATATAAGTATTAACGCATAAACAATAATATAAAGATGATTCTATTAATGGAAGGCGGATTGACAATAATGGCCGGAGCAGTGATATTCCTTGTGATTACACTGATTCTGGTGGGTGCCTTGTTGTTCGCTAAAGCAAAGCTGATACCATCTGGAAATGTAAAGGTGGTAGTGAATGGCGAAAAAGAATTTGAAGTACCGATGGGAGGAACTGTTATTGGAGCTCTTCAAGGTCAAGGTATTTTCTTGTCATCTGCCTGTGGAGGTAGCGGTAGTTGTGGACAATGCCGTTGTCAGATACCGGAAGGAGGAGGCAATATTCTTCCTACTGAAGTAGGCTTTTTCTCCCGGAAAGAGATCAAAGATAACTGGCGTCTGGGATGTCAGACAAAGATCAAAGAAGATATAAAGATACAAGTACCGGAAGAAGTCTTTGGAGTGAAAGAGTGGGAGTGTACAGTGGTGTCGAATCATAATGTGGCTTCTTTCATCAAAGAATTTACGGTACGTTTACCGGAAGGGGAAGTGATGAACTTCAAACCTGGTAGTTACTCACAGATTAAGATACCTGCGTTTGATCTGAAGTTCACGGAGTTTGATGTGGACGATCGTTTCAAACCGGAATGGGATAAGTTCAAAATGTGGGATCTGGCTTGTAAGAATGAAGAAGAAACGATCCGGGCTTATTCGATGGCTAATTATCCGGCAGAAGGAAATATCATTACGTTGAACGTACGTATCGCTACTCCTCCGTTTGATCGGAATGCAGGAGGCTGGATGGCAGTGAATCCGGGTATCGGCTCTTCTTATATCTTCAACCTGAAACCGGGGGATAAGGTGAAAATGTCTGGTCCTTATGGTGACTTCCATATCCTGGATACCAAACGTGAAATGTTATACATCGGTGGAGGTGCAGGTATGGCTCCTTTGCGTGCGCATCTGTTACACTTATTTAATACGCTGAAAACAACAGATCGTACGGTATCTTACTGGTATGGTGCCCGTTCAAAGAATGAAATCTTCTATGAAGAAGACTTCCGGGCAATTGAAAAAGAATTCCCGAACTTTAAGTTCAATATAGCCTTGTCGGAACCACGTCCGGAAGATAACTGGACAGGGTATGTAGGCTTTATCCACCAGGTGATTCATGATCACTATCTGAAAGATCATGAAGCTCCCGAAGATATTGAATATTACATGTGTGGTCCCGGCCCGATGGCAAAAGCCGTTGAAGGTATGTTGGATAGCTTGGGTGTTCCTCGTGAAATGTTACATTTTGACGATTTCGGAGCATAAAACTCTTATTTATATATGGAGAACGGAGAAAGTGATACACTTTCTCCGTTTTTTTATATTTCCGGAATTGATCTTATCCCGGATTCCCCTTTTTTATCCTGTCATAAATGCCTGCTGAGTCAGAAGAATAGTAAAAAAAGTGGTATTATATATAATAAGATGCAGCATTTAACGTTTTAACTACATCTAAGCTTATGTATTAATCAAATATAGTTGACATGAAGCCTTTGATTTTATCTTTTTTTCTGGTTATTCTGGCCTATTCACTTTTCTTTGACAAAGAAGAAAAGCAAAAGGTGAATGAACCGTATCCTGCAGTTATTCAGTCTATACATATGAATACGGAAGATTCTATCCAACCGGTGGATACATTGGTGTTTTTGGCCGACAAATATCGGGTGGATATAAACTTGTAAGAATGTAAGAGACCTTGACTATCTTATTTACTCATCAGGCTCAGAGAGCTACACTTCTTTATTTTTCTAACTCTTTATAATCCGGAATATATTGTAGGAAAGAATAGGATTGGGTAAGATAATCTATTTGGCAACAAAAATGATTAAACCCATTGCTGACTATCAGGTATTTTACTTGTAACACCATATTGTATCGGACAATCTGGTCAAACACCTTATCTGTGATTTCAATGTCCGGTGCTTTATACTCTATGATAACCAATGGAGTGAGGAAGCGATCGTAGGCAATGGTATCACATCGTTTATTCGTGTTATGCAATTTTATGGCAACTTCATTGGCTAAAAGTTCTTTGGGAAATCCCTTTTCTGTCATTAGATAGTTCACAAAATGTTGACGTACCCACTCTTCCGGAGTGAGCGCTACATATTTGTTTCTGACAAGATCCAGTATGTATTTTTTCCCTTTCTTTTCGGTAACTTTCGTGGGATATGTTGGTAGGTTTAACAAGAGCATTTGTTATATTTGTTGTTTCATACAGGACGCATCGGATCCGCAGAGTCGGCCGATGAAATGCACATCAAAGGTAGTGATTTATGAAAACAAAACAAGATATTGTCGAAAATTGGTTGCCTCGTTATACGGAGCGTAAGTTAGAAGATTTTACGAAGTATATCTTATTGACCAATTTCACGAAATATGTAGAGATTTTTGCGGATCATTTCAATGTACCCATATTCGGCTTGAAATCGTCAATGCCTAATGCTTCTGCCAAGGGGATAACCATTATTAATTTTGGGATGGGAAGTGCGAATGCCGCCACTATCATGGATTTACTTTCTGCCGTTATGCCTAAAGCGGTGCTTTTTCTGGGTAAATGCGGAGGCATAAAGAGGGTGAATGCCTTGGGAGACTATGTGTTGCCTATTGCCGCCATTCGTGGAGAAGGCACGTCGAATGAATATTTACCACCGGAAGTTCCTTCTTTACCTGCTTTTTCTATGCTTCGCGCTATATCATCGGCTATCCGCGATTGTGGGAAAGATTATTGGACAGGCACTATATATACAACCAACCGTCGTGTGTGGGAATACGACAGCCATTTTAAGGAGTATTTGCAGAAAACACATGCCACGGGGGTGGATATGGAAACTGCGACCTTGTTTACAGCCGGATTTGCCAATAAAATACCAACCGGAGCTTTATTGATGATTTCGGATAAACCCTTGGAGGAAGATGGGGTTAAGACGGAAGAAAGTGATAGAAAAGTAACGCAACAATTTGTCGGAGAGCATGTTATTTTGGGTATAGAGACCTTGAAACAGATTATCGATGAAAAGAAAACGATCCAGCATATTCGGTTTAGTTGGTAATGATTAGATTGTAAAAACACAATGGCGAAAACGGAATATACTTTTGAAGGGATTTGTCGTGATATACAGGCCCGAAAATTTCAACCTGTTTACGTACTGATGGGAGAAGAGCCTTTCTTTATGGATAGGATCACAGACTTACTCTTGGAACAGGTTTTGGATGAATCGGAAAAAGACTTCAACCTGACTGTTTTATATGGGGCTGATACGGATGCGGCTACCATCATTAATGCAGCCCGCCGTTTTCCTATGATGTCTGAAAGACAGCTTGTGGTTGTCCGTGAAGCACAGTTGGTGCGTGATATTGAGTTATTGGCTAACTATGTAAAGAAACCACTGGAATCGACTGTTTTGGTTATTAACTATAAATATAAAACCTTAGACAGACGTAAACTCTTGGCTTCAGCTACTGCAGCTACAGGTGTTTTGTTTGAATCGAAAAAGATACCGGATTATAAGATGCCGGCTTTCATCACTTCTTTTATGCAACAACAGGCTATCGGTATTGATAGTAAATCAACGCAGATGCTGGCTGATTTTTTGGGGAATGATATCAGTCGGTTGAATAAAGAACTTGAAAAATTAGTGATCCTATTACCGGAAAATGGTCCTAAACGTATTACGCCGGAAATGATCGAAGAGAACATCGGTATCAGTAAAGAGTTTAATAATTTTGAGTTATTAAAGGCTTTAGCAACCAAAGATGTTTTGAAAGCCAATCGCATTGCTCAGTATTTTGAAAAAAATCCCAAGAGTAACCCTATACAAGTTACGCTTCCTGTCTTGTTCAATTATTTTTCAAACCTCTTGATCTGTTATTATTCAAAGGATAGATCGGAGAATGGAATTATGCAGGCTTTAGGTTTTCGAAATTCTTTTCAGGTAAAAGATTATATGATCGGCATGCGTAATTACAATGCTATGAAAGTGTTTAATCTGATTAGTGATATCCGAACAACAGATGCACGCTCCAAAGGAGTGGGGAATCCTTCAGCCAGTGATGCCGATATCTTAAAAGAACTCCTTTATAAGATTATGCACTGATCTTTTCTTTTGAGAAGGCTATTTAATCTCGTTTTTTCTAGAATAATAAGAAAGGAGAGTCTGAAAATGCGACTTTCCTTTTTGTTTTTCAGATACTTATCCTGTTTTTTACTGCCTGTAGATTGCTCTATTTGATTTTCTCCCTACAATTACTCACAAATAGGGTAAGGATTGAGGGTTTGTCGGTTTGTGTAAAAAAATCTCTTTTCATCTCTTCTTTATACTCTTTTTTCAAAGAGTCATTTTGTCACTTATGATTTATTGTAATATATTTTAACTGATACTTATGTATACAATATCCAAGTATAAATGAGAATCATAATAATAAGTATACAAAGATATGATTGGATACAATTGTATAATACTTGAAGCACATAGTTATGAATATATCTGTATACAGATACAATGCTAACACATATATACATATACTTTTATTGAAACCTGTAACTTAAAAGTTAAATTCCGGATATTCAGTAAAATAATGAATGATATTAAACTATTACATTAGAAAAAGGCGGTGTACTACTGCTTTATTTTGTAACACTCCTGTTATAAGCCTGTTTTATCTGTACATTCTATTTGAATATCAAATAGTTTGTCCTAATTTGTAAAGTTTTTATTTGCCATAAATAAATCAATTTCCGCAGAGTGATACATTTGTGACGTCTCATTTGTATACAACTAGGATTACAATTGTTTTGTTTAAGTTTATAAAAAGATATTGCGCAAATGGAAACATATATATATATTTGTAACAAAATAGAAAAGTTTCAGATTTCTATAGATTGCAGACAAAATGGCATACAAACAGAAGAAATATAACAATAAAAGCAGATGAAAGATCGGATCATTAAGGTTATGGAGAGAGAAGGAATGACTTCTTCCAAGTTTGCAGAGGCTATAGGTATTCAAAGAGCAGCTATGTCTCATATAATATCGGGAAGGAATAATCCTAGTTTGGATGTTATATCGAAGATACTTCAACGTTTCCCTAAAATAGACTCGGATTGGTTGCTTTTTGGAAAAGGGGAAATGATAAGAGGCAAAAGAGGCATTGAAGAGTTGGATTTATTCTCTACTGCTGCTCTATTTTCGGAAGAAAGTACGTCTGTCCCTGAATATCGCAAGGAAAATGAATTAAACCCACCCCCTAATTGGACGAAACAAGCAAATACAGAGCAAGTTATAATCAAGGAAAAGCCTCCTAAGAAAATCACGAAAATAATGGTTATTTATTCAGATGATAGCCTGGAGACCTTTATACCGGAGAAAAGCAAGAAAGAATAATATAAATACCGGCTTAATGCTGTATCTTTGTACGGAAATAGCAATTTTGTATGAAGAAGTATATTTTAGATATGAAAGTGACGGAAAACAACCGTCTTCATCCCAATTACTGTCTATTAAAATTAACTACCGATGAGCTTTTACCGGAAATGCTTCCCGGTCAATTTGTCGAAGTTCGTGTAGATAACTCCCCTACGACATTTCTTCGTAGGCCGATCTCTATAAACTTTGTAGATCGGAATAAGAATGAATTATGGTTGCTTGTTCAGCTTATCGGAGACGGGACAAGAAAAATGGCGACTTATCGTCCGGGAGAAACAGTTAATGTTATGCTTCCATTAGGTAACGGTTTTACCATGCCGGATAAACAATCCAATAAAAAGAAATTCTTGTTAGTAGGTGGTGGTGTAGGTACAGCTCCATTGCTTTATATGGGTTGGTGTCTGAAAAAAGAAGGCTTTGAGCCTTATTTTTTATTGGGTGCCCGTTCGGAAGCTGATCTCATGCAGTTGGATGCGTTTAAGCAGTTAGGAGCTGTTTTTATTACTACCGAAGATGGTTCTACCGGAGAATCAGGATATGTAACGAATCATTCTGTACTAAAAAATGAATCTTTTGACTTTATATATACATGCGGTCCCAAACCGATGATGGTTGCCGTGGCAAGATTTGCGGCTGCGAATTCGATCGCTTGTGAAGTCTCATTAGAAAATACGATGGCCTGTGGTATAGGTGCTTGTCTATGTTGTGTGGAAAAGACGAAAGAAAATCACAATGTATGCGTATGTACCGAGGGGCCTGTCTTTAATATTGATAAATTATCATGGCTAAATTAAATGTAAATATAGGAGATCTTCACCTGAAAAATCCGGTGATGACAGCTTCCGGTACTTTTGGATATGGTACGGAGTACGCTGATTTTATTGATATAGAGCGATTAGGGGGTATTTTCGTCAAAGGAACGACCCATGAGTTACGAGAAGGAAATAACTATCCCAGAATGGCTGAAACGCCTTCGGGTATGTTGAATGCTGTTGGTCTTCAAAACAAAGGGGCTGATTACTTTATAGAACATATTTATCCGGAAATCAAAGATTTGGATACAAATATGATTGTAAACGTAAGTGGTTCTTCCGTAGATAGTTATGTGGCTTGTGCTGAAAAGATTGCCGGTTTGCAGAATATTCCTGCTATTGAATTGAATATATCTTGCCCCAATGTGAAACAAGGAGGGATGGCTTTTGGCGTGACATGTGCCGGAGCTTCGGAAGTGGTACGGGCTGTTCGTAAGGTATATCCTAAAACGTTGATTGTTAAATTATCACCGAATGTTACGGATATCACGGAAATAGCCCGTGCAGTAGAAGCGGAAGGGGCTGATTCAGTATCTCTTATCAACACCTTATTGGGAATGGCCATTGATGTGGAAAAACGAAAACCAGTTTTATCAACCGTCACCGGAGGCCTTTCTGGTCCTTGTGTGAAGCCGGTAGCTCTGCGTATGGTATGGCAAACATTTAAGGCTGTTCAAATACCTATCATCGGTTTAGGAGGCATTGCTTCCTGGCAGGATGCTGTAGAATTTCTCTTGGCAGGGGCTACAGCTATACAGATCGGTACCTACAATTTTGTAGATCCGACTATTTCCATCCAGGTGATTGATGGTTTGAATGCGTATTGTGACCGACATGGATTTCAATCTGTCGATCAATTGGTGGGAGCCCTCGATTGTTAGTCTGAGGGCTTCTTTCTTTAGGGTTTCAGCGTCAATACTGCCGGGCAATGATCGGAATGTACAATCTCATTTAAGATATAGGCATTTTCAATCATTGACAGCAGGTTTTCGCTAGCCATACAATAGTCCAATCTCCACCCTTTATTGTTTTTCCTAGCATTAAAGCGGTAACTCCACCAGGTATATTCTTTTTTCTCCGGATTTAATAGGCGGAAAGTATCTATAAATCCTGCAGATAAAAAGCGAGTCATCCATTCCCGTTCTTCAGGAAGGAATCCGCTGTTTTTGGCATTGCGTATCGGATCGTGGATATCTATTGCTTCATGACATATATTATAATCACCGCACAAAATGAGTTTAGGTCTTGTTTTTTGAAGTGCTAATACATAGGTTTGGAATGCCTCCAGCCACTCCATCTTGAAACTTTGTCTTTCTTCTCCACTGGTACCGGAAGGATGATACACACTGATGATGGATATATCCCCATAGTCTGCGCGTATGAAGCGTCCTTCCTGATCATATTTTTCAATCCCCATCCCATATTCAACATGATCCGGTTCGCGCCGGCTAAGGATAGCAACTCCGCTATATCCTTTTTTCTGTGCACAGAACAGATAACTTTTATAGCCAATCTCTTCAAATACTTCAGAAGGAAACTGATCCGGTTGTAATTTGGTTTCTTGCAAACACAATACATCCGGAAGTTCTTCCTTTAACCAGGTAGGGAATTCTTTACCAATTGCAGCACGCAGGCCATTGACATTGTAGGTTATTATTTTCATCATTTGTTTTATTAGTATCAAGCATTATATGAAAATCAAAGGTACCATTTTTTTATGTAATTGTAAATTTATTTGTTTCACATGAATGTATATTCCCATCTGTTGATAGGAATACCACCTATATTTCTTCTGATTTTCAGGTTATTTCTTATATTTATAGAATATAGGATGCGCCTTGGCATAATTCAAATGAGTTTGGCTCTGCGCTCGGCTTTTACTATATTTGCAAATAAAACAAGTGTTATGTTGGAAGAGTTGATAATTATATTGGAAAGTACAGAAATTACTCTTTATACTGCTGCCGTACGATTAGGTATTAGCTTTATATTGGGCGCTATAATCGGGGTGGAAAGGCAACTGCGTAGAAGAGATGCGGGAATGCGTACATTTTCTTTGATATGTATGGGTTCTACCGCAGCCATGCTTATTTCTATCTGGATTCCTCAGATATATCCGAATTTTTTGAATGGGGATCCGGGGCGTATTGCTGCACAAGTATTGACCGGAATCGGCTTTTTGGGTGCTGGGGCTATTATCCAGAGCAAAGGGAGTGTACAAGGCCTGACAACAGCGGCATGCATTTGGGTAATTGCAGTCATTGGACTAGCTGTTGGCTCCGGGATGTATGGTGCCGCTATCATAACCACTTTTGCCGCTTTGTTTGTTTTGCTTTCTATGGAAAAGCTGGAAAAACGTATGTTTCTTGATGGGGTCAATAAAATTTTGGTGATAACATGCTCTACTTCCGCTCCCGAATTAAAGAAGATACGCAAGATCGTGGAAGATAAAAATATCTATATAGTCAGTTTTTCTTATGAAAATGATTACGAAAAACAGCAGTCTGTTATTACATACAAAGTAAATGTAAAACAAAAATCAGCTTATAGTGTACTATTCTCTGAAATACAAAGCTTGGGTTATGTTACTCAAATTCGGCTATTAGCTTGATCCTTAGTCCAACTCGCCTGATAACATTTTATTGGTAATATCAGCAGCATCTGCAACAAGCCGTGTGCAAGGCCTACTGGAATAATATGCCGGTGTACGGGCTTCCGGTGTAGCCTTGTTTACTTCCGGTTTTCTTTTCAGGATATTTTTACAAATAATCGTTTCGTGTTTTTCCTTGAACAGATCAGCCATTTTTTGTACCATGGCATAATTACGGGTACGAGCATTCAGGTCGGTGGTATCAGGTACAGGGTATTTGAAGCCTGCCAGCATTGCCATTGCACTAACAGTTCCACACACCTCACGCATACGTCCTAAGCCCCCTCCAAAAGAAACACTCATCATACTGCCGGTTTTTTGATCTATGTCAAAGAGGTCACAATAGGCAAGAAATATAGCCTGGGCACAATTATATCCGGATTCAAAATTCTCTACTGCCTGTTTTATCCGGGCTTCTGGATCAAATTCTTTCATGTTGTTTAAAATTCATAATCGACACAAGCCCTATCTGCTTTTACGGGGGCTATAATTTCTTTGGATACAGCGACATGTGCCGGATGCGTAGCATAGGTTTTAACATCGGCCAATGTATCCAATTCGGTTGTGAGGATAAGATCCCATGTTTCTTCAGGGTTCATATTGAAGTCGACTTGAATAAATCGTAAACAATCGATTGTATCGATCAATGCTTCCAGATTTTCTTTTATTTCCTGCATTTTCATTTGTTTCTCAATAGAGCTGTTGAACTCTGTGAGCTTGAACATTACAATGTGTCTGATCATAAGTAAAATGTTATTTTATTAATATATATTCTCATCTTCAAGATAGGAGTCTTTATACCCCAAAAAATATAATATACCATCCAATCCAATGGTTGAAATGGATTGCTTAGCTGTTTCTTTTACCTTGGGTTTGGCGTGGAAGGCGATCCCTAAACCGGCTATACTGATCATGGGAAGGTCATTGGCACCGTCACCAACAGCCACCGTCTGGCGGATATCCACTTTTTCAACTTGTGCTATCAGACGTAGTAATTCGGCTTTTCTTTTTCCATCTACTATATCTCCTACATAGTTGCCAGTCAGTTTTCCGTCTACCACTTCCAGTTCGTTGGCGTATACATAGTCGATATTGTATTTCTTTTTCAGGTAGTTACCGAAATAAGAAAATCCTCCGGAGAGAATAGCTATCTTAAATCCTACTTTTTTCAATACCGACATCAGGCGGTCTACGCCTTCGGTTATAGGCAGATTCTCAGCAATCTCTTGCATGACAGAGACATCCAGACCTTTCAATAAGCTACAGCGTTGCCGGAAGCTCTCCGCAAAATCAATCTCACCACGCATCGCTGCTTCGGTGATTTTTTTGACTTCTTCTCCCACACCGGCACGTATGGCTAATTCATCGATCACTTCGGTGTCAATCAATGTCGAATCCATATCGAAACAAATAAGCCGGCGCATGCGTCGGAACATACTCTCTTCCTGAAAAGAAATATCCATTTCCTGTTCAGCAGAAAGACGCATAAATTCGGCCTTCATCTTTTCTTTGTTTAGCGGGGTACCCCTTACGGAGAATTCAACACTGGCTTTGGGAGAGCGTTCGCTCTCTTCCAGGGCTATACGGCCGGTTAAGCGTTTGATATCATCTATATTCATCCCTTGTTCAGCGACAATGCGTGAAACACCGGCAATTTGTTTGGCCGTAAGTTTGCGCCCTAAAATAGTAATGATATACCGGTTTTTACCTTGCATACTTACCCATAGATTATAATCTTTTTCCGAAATAGGGCTGAAGCGAATAGCCACATCTAATTCATAACTCTTGAAAAGAAGTTCTTTTAGTATGTTTCCCGAATTACCTGCAGTGCATTGAAACATAATACCTAACGATAAATGGCTATGAATATCTGCTTGTCCGATATCTAAAATGACAGCATTGTTTTTGGCTAAGATTTCTGTTAAGGTGGCAGTTACGCCTGGTCGGTCGGTTCCATTTATATTTATTAGTATAATTTCGTCTTTTGCTTCCATCTTATGTTAAATTTTCCACAAAGGTATATAACTTGTATTTAAAATGTAGAAAATAATAAACAAATTTATATATTTGCTTTATACGACCTTGATTATTGTTTAATAAGAACCTGGAACCTTAATAAGTCCTGACGGGCAGGCAGATAACTATGCGAATACAATTTGAAATTAAAGAAAAATTGCCTGATATTGTCACAGAAATACTGTGTTCTGATAAATGGCTGTCATTGGTTCTTGAAGAAAAAGAACACTTTAAACGTATATCTATTAAAGATCCTTATTTTGAATCAGAAGCTTTGGTGGAAATTTGGAAATATGAAGTGCATATTAAAACGGCCTGGTCTAATTTTACGTACCGTATATATCAGCAGGGAGGAACGGTATGGTGTGAATATACCGGCGCTTATCGTGGGTTATTGGAACAGAAGTTGTTACCGAGGTTGACTCCTAAAGAGAATTTCCTGAATGCCGAAGTGTCTAACAGTGTTTTACTGGATAAAGGAAAAGAGACCCTATTCAAGTACAGCACCGAAAGCCGGAAGTTGAAGAGTCCTGCATTAGGCGATGAGCGGAAAAAGAAAGAGGCGGACTTTGTTCCTAAAAAACATCCCCAGGTGGTTTATGACGAATTTATCAAAGTAGGGGTTCCTTTGCCGCCTCCTTTGGAAGAATAAGGGGGAGGCTTCTCCTTATTTTTTATGTTTTAAAACAGGTTAATTTTTATTTCTTTTATGAGATGAAAATATAAAAAAGCTTGAAAATCAACATATAATTATAGAAGGCTTTGGATGTTGGGGTATTTTCTTCTTATATTTGCAGCCGTTTAACAGGAGAAAGAAGTCCTTAGAGAAGGACGACGTTCTTGCTGTATTTCCTGAAAATCAGGAGTCAGAGAATAAGATGAAGTTTGAAATAATGGAATGTATTTCATTTCGATTTTCTTTTTTTCTGATCAAGTCTAACGTAAATATGACATTATGAGAGTAAGAACTTATGTTCTCATTGCTTCGATTGCCATGTTATTCATGTCTTTCGGATCAAAAGAAGCGAGACCTGTAAAGGGGTTAAACCCTGGAGATATCGCTCCGAGAATAAAGTCTTTAGGAAACGAAAAGAGTTTTAGTTTCCAAAAACATTCAGGGCATTACATTTTGTTGAACTTTTGGGCAGCTTATGATGCCGAGTCACGCGCCCGTAATGTGCAATTAATGAATGAGATTAACCAATTCGGCTCGAATGAAATTGTGGTTTATTCTGTTTCTTTTGATGAGAAAAAATCGGTTTTTTCGGAAACAATCAAAAATGATGGATTAGATGAAACAACACAGTTTCATGAAGAATTAGGGAAAGTGTCAGAGGTGTATAAGGAGTATCGTTTAAAGAAAGGATTCGGTAGCTATCTTATTGATGACCAGGGTGTAATTGTTGCTTCTAATCTTTTACCCGGCAAACTGACAGAAGTATTGAATCGATTAAATTAAAATTTACATGACACAAAAGCCTGCTTTTATATAAAGCGGGCTTTTTTTATGCCTAATAGCGGCTATTCTCAGTCAAATTAGATGAGTAAAGGAATTGCTGACGATCGTCAGCACAATTGCTGATAATTATCAGCACAATTGCCGACGATTATCGGCAATTGTGCCGACATATGTCAGCAATTTTATTTTCAGTGAATGAAGCATTCGATTATTCGTTTTTTTTGTTCATACCCGCATGTCTTTCTAGGAAATACGGGGCAGAAAGGAAATGTTTATCGAAATGATAGGAATACCTATGTGTTTGTATGTAAAGTCAGTGAAAATATACGCCAGAAAAGGGACATAAGGGGAAAGGAAAATTGTAACCTTCTTTTTATTTATAAGAGTATTACTGAATAGGTGGTAAACCTATCACGTATAATAGGGATTTACTGTTATTGAAACAGGGAGGGATTGAAAATTATCAGTCATGGAACTATTAGAAGCGTTTTAAGGGCTCTTTCAAAAAAAAGTCTGTTTTTGAAAAAAAACAGACTTTTGAGTCATTTGGGGTTGTATTGAAGTTTAGGTGCGTATTTTGAATGTTTTATTTGCTATCCTGACAACATAGACAGTATGTGGGCTGACAATGTATGATTCAGAATTGTTGATTATTTCTTTTTTCACTAATTTTCCATCCATAGTGTATATGACTATGGATAGATTGTCATAGTTCGGGTTTTCGATATGAATTGTACCAGCCGTGGTGTATACTCTCACATCGTCGAGATGGATATTTTCATTAGATACCATATTTAATCTTGCCGAATTTTTCACAGTCCAGCCTATATCTTCAAAAATAGCCAAGGCGTAATCACCAAAGAACCTTGTACTTATACCAAAAGAGGTGCCAGGGATTAATAATCTACCGTTTTCATCATTGGTATAAATTCTGTCGAAGTGACAAATACTTGCTGATGTAAAATTTTCCGGTGCATGTAGTTTCAAGGGTTCTCCGTTATTCATTTTCAGAATATTGGGTCCTATATAATACAAACTATTATTGGTTAATGATTTAGAAGTCTTGTCACTTAGCTGATGTCCGTTACTATCTACAATGTATTTATCGTAAATATAAGGTTTGGTCTCTTTTTTCTTTGTCTGATAGCTGCTGATACCAAAACCATGGGCCAATTCATGCAGGGTTACGGTTATAAGGTCTTGCTGGTTGTATCTGGGTGTTTCGTGTTTAGAAAAACACCAATCTTTTGTGGAGTTAAACGCCATAGTGATGTTGTTGCCGGCGTATCTAGTTCCACCCATCAATTGGTTGATCAATTCCTGAGGGTATTTGTACCGGTTGTCCAGGTTGTTTACGTTTTGAATGTGTGTAACGTCTACAAAGCTGCTGTATGCTTCAGCAATGGTATTGTAAGCAGCCAGGTCGGCGGACCATATAGCAGAGACAGACATTTTATTGGTTAGAACAAGTGATTGTTCTACAATATTGAACGCTTCAATAACAGCCTCTTTTGCCGGAGCAGGCCAATCTTGTAAATTATAACTGTAGGGGATCATGCCTTGGTCTCTGGTATCAAAGAAGGTAATTTCTATTTTTCCGGAATGAATGGTTATGATTTCTTTAGCAAAACTCGGTTGAAAAAAAAGAAGACCTATCAGTGTAAGGATAAGAAAAGCTTTTTTCTTTCCTCTGTTTATTGATTTGTTTGTTTTATCTTCCATGATGTTTGTGTTTTATATTATTTATATTTCGACGTCTGTATATACAAAACACATAGGGTGTTAAATGGTTTATTATTAGCGGTTAATGAAAGTTAACCATAAACAAAAGAGGTGTAAAAATATCTTCTGTTTGGATGGATTGAGCTATTTGGTTAATGAGTTTGCTCTTGATTTTAGTGTTTAAGCGATTGATTTATAGATAAATATGTGTATTTTGACTTTTCTTTGCATATAATATAAAGGCCTTTCTGTATCCATACTTGATAGGTGTTAAAAGTATCATCCTTTCACATGGTTTAAAATGATAGATGTTTGCTTTTTTTGCTTTTTGAAAATCCGGATGTAGGAAATGAGAAGAAGGAATAATGAATAATACTGTCTTTATAAATGAAAAGGTTGAATAAGAAGGGTGGTTTTTATTCACCCTTTCTTATTCAACCTTTGGTTGTTTATTATAAAAAGATAATTAGCGTAAGGACTCTACTTCTTCCGTACGAATAGGTATTTTTTTACCTAAAAGGCGGGCGCCTTTCTCTGTTATCAGATAATCTTCTTCGTTGCGGATACCACTGAAATCTTTATAGGTAGCCACTTTTTCATAATTAATAAATTCAGAGAATTTATTTTCTTTTCTCCATAAGTCAATCAGTTCAGGGATGAAATATATACCTGGTTCAATGGTTAATACAAAGCCAGGTTCCAGGTTGCGCCCCAGACGAAGCGATTTTCGTCCGAACTGTGTGCTTTTTGCTCGGCCATTATAGCCTACATATACTTCTCCTAGGTTTTCCATATCATGAACATCAAGGCCCATCATATGTCCTAACCCACAAGGCATAAACAGTGCGGCAGCTCCGGCCTTTACTGCTTCTTGAGGGTCTCCTTTGACAAAGCCAAACTCTTTCAAGCCTTCCATGATGACAGTCAAGGATTTGTCGTATACATCCTCAAACAGAACACCCGGGCGAAGAGCAGCTACAGCGGCTTCGTGAGCAGCTACAGAGATGTCGTATATATCTTTCTGGCGGGACGTAAAGGTGGAGTCAGCGGGAATAGTCGAAGACATATCACCTGCGTATCCCATTTCAGTTTCAGCCCCTGCATCCAATAAGAGCATGTCGCCGCTCTTTATCATATTTCCATGATAATGATTGTGTAATGTCTGTCCATTGATGGTGGCAATGATAGGGAAAGACAGCTGATAATCATTTGCATAAGCGACTTCAGCCACGGCTGCTGCCACTTCGCTTTCACGAATACCCGGGCGTACCATACGCATAGCTGTCAGGTGCATATCGGCTGTAACAATACAAGCTTTTTCTATTTCAGCAATTTCTTCTTCGCTTTTATAGTTGCGTTGATTTACTACTCCATAGATAAAAGGAACAGATGGCTTTTCTGTTCCTGGATAAATGCCCAACCAATTTTGTAATTTTAGTTGATGTTCGGCACGATAAGTAGGCAGATAGTGGATTGCCTGCTTTTTTTGCTGGGCCTCTTTCAGGTAGGTTTCAATTTCTTTGAAAGGACGTACCTCTGTGAGACCTGCCCGTTCGCTCTTTTCTTTCAAGGTGGGTTGTGTTCCCATCCATACGATAGCATCGATCGTGAGTTCATCTCCAAAAATAATTTCCCGGTTGTTATCAATATCAATGATAGCGGATAGTCCGGCATAGGGCAAGCCGAAAAAATAGAGGAAAGTAGAGTCCTGGCGGAAATGATATGTATTATCCGCATAATTCATTCCGGATTCATCATTACCTATAAAAAGTAAAAGTCCGGACCCCATTGTTTGTTTTAGTTTAGCCCTGCGGGCCATGTAAGTTTCTTTCGCAAACATATTGTGTCTTTTTGGTTTAATGCAACCAAAGGTAGGTATTTCTTGTGAACAGGCAATTGTTCGTTGCTTTTTATTCTTTATACAGGCATGATTGGAAGAGGGTGAAGGAGAGAGGTTAATTGGAAGTTTTTGATTTGTAGTAGGCGTATCGCTTCATGACTTCATGGACATAGTTGAATGTCTCTGTTCCACGCAGGTATCCATGTTTGCAGACCGGGTCATTGTAATATTCCGGGTCTCTTTTTAACCGAACATACTCGTTGACATTATCCTCCCATACTGTTGGGTCTTTTCCGTATTTTTCAGCAAGGCGCTGGGCATCATAAATATGTCCGATACCGGCATTGTAAGAAGCCAGGGTTAGTTTTATAAGTTCGGTTGCGTCTTCTACTTCGGAAAAACCTTGTCGGAAACGGCGCAAGCACTCGACACCGGTACGAACTCCTATTTCCGGATTTTTTAGTTCATGTGGAGTTACCCCCAAAGCCCTTGCAGTTCCGGGCATAATCCCCATCAGCCCTTCTGCACCAGCCCAGGAGACGGCATTCGGATTGAAATGAGATTCCTGGTAGGCTATGGAGGCTAATAGTTGCCAGTCCCAACCTAAAAGAGGGGCATATTTTTTGAACAAAGCATCATAAGGGGATATGTGTCCATTTTCTATTGGGGGAATTGTGGATTCGATAGGTTGTTTGCTTAGTTCGAAATAACGTTTAACCACAGCTTTGTAGCTTTGTTTACCTTTTCTATCGGAAGCCCAGTTATCAATTGCTGCTGCCAATTCCGGACTATTCTTTCTTACAATCCAGGAAGATCGTTGAACGAAGCTGACAGGCAGGCTTACATGGATATTCCAATAATAGGTTTTGTTCAGCCGTGCTGTATTGTCGTCGCTTATGGTATAAGGTATTTCACCTAAAGAGACCATCTCTATCAGGTCCTCTGTTGTTACCGTATCCTTCTGGATATATTTGATATGAATACCTCCCCCCAGTTCTTCGTTTAGGTTGTTCAAACGCTGGGCATAACGGGTGGATGCATTAACATACACCTCTTTATCAATTAGTTGAGTTACATCCTTTATGATTTTATCCCCCCGATTTGCCCGTTGAATCAATACCTGGGAAGAGAGGGTTTCTATCCCACAGAAAAGAACATCCTGTTTGGATAAACTGGTGTTATGCATGGGGTAGGCGACTACGTCGGCTTCTCCGGCAAGCAGCATTTCAATCAGGCGATTGCTGTTTTCTGCTACTTTGATATTCAGTTTTAAGCCCTGGCTGTTTGCGAAGTCCTTTATCAGGTCGTATTCGTATCCCATCTCACTCATCTTGTATTGAAAATAAGAGGTAGAACTGTAAAGGGTTACTGCTGTTATCTCTCCTGAATCTCTCAGTTGAGTCAGATCCCTGGAAACATATCCTTCTTTCTCTTTCCTATTGCCATAACAGGCGGTTAGAAAGAAGAGGAAAAAGAAGAGGGATACGAATGGTTTATACATGTATGTATCAGGATCTTTTTTCTAATAAGACTACGTTTTCTACATGATGTGTGTGAGGGAACATATCGACAGGCTGTACCTTTTTTACGGCATATTGTTCGTCTAATAATTGCAAGTCACGCGCCTGTGTGGCTGGATTGCAACTGACATATACAATGCGTTTCGGTTGGGCAAAAAGAAGAGTGTTGATTACATCTTCATGCATACCTGCACGGGGAGGATCGGTAATGATCACATCCGGCCGGCCGTGTGATGAGATAAACTCTTGCGTCAGTATGTCTTTCATATCTCCGGCAAAGAACAAAGTGTTTTCGATATGGTTCAAGGCCGAATTAACTTTGGCGTCTTCTATCGCTTCTGGAACATATTCGATTCCGATCACTTTCTGGGCTTTACCGGCTACGAAGTTGGCAATTGTGCCTGTTCCCGTATACAGGTCGTATACCAGTTCGTTACCAGTTAGTCCTGCAAAATCCCGGGTTATTTTGTATAGGTTGTACGCCTGTTCGCTGTTTGTTTGGTAAAAAGATTTGGGACCGATCTTAAAGGAGAGCCCTTCCATCTTTTCAATGATGTGATCTTTTCCATCAAAAAGAATAATATCCTGGTCTGTAATGGTATCATTGCATTTGCCATTGATAACATATTGCAGAGAGGTGATTTCCGGAAATTCTTCTTTCAGATGAGAAAGAAGAGCCTCACGGCGTTCTTTATCCTCTTGGTAGAAAACTACCACTACCATGAGATCGCCTGTGGAAGTTGTACGAATCATTAAGGTGCGCATAAAACCTTCCTGGTTGCGCAGGTCAAAGAATGGATATCCTTCCTGTGTCAGGCAAAAGTGTTTGATGGAGAGGCGGATCCGGTTGGAAATATCATCCTGAAGCCAACATTTATTAATATCCAGTACCTTGTCAAACATTCCGGGAATATGAAAGCCCACTCCGCTCATCTGATCGAAAGTGGCTCCGGACTTAATCTGTTCTTCTGTCAGCCATTTTTTATTTGAGAAAGTATATTCCAGCTTATTGCGGTAAAAAGTGGTCCGTTCGGAACCGACGATAGGTAGGACTTCCTCCATTTCTATTTTTCCGATCCGGGTCAGATTGTCTAATACTTGTTTCTGTTTATACATCAACTGTTCGTCATAAGGCAGGTGCTGCCATTTGCAGCCACCACATATCCCAAAGTGCTCGCAGAAGGGTTCGGTGCGTGTAGGGGAGTAGGCATGAAAGTAAACGGCTTTACCTTCCGCGTAACTGTTTTTTTTACGTGTCAGCTGAATATCTACAATGTCACCAGGAGCTACATAGGGAACAAATATGACCTTTTCTTCTACTTTTGCAATAGCCTTTCCTTCGGCGGCTACACCTGTGATTGTAACCTTTTCTAATAAGGGTAATTGCTTCTTTTTTCTTGCCAAAGCTTTTGTGTTTAAAAATTTCGCCACACAAATGTACATATTTACTTGATACCAATACCTATATATAGCTATAAAACACAAAATTTATTTCAGACCAATTCTCTATCACTATGCGTAAATGACATATATTTGTACCATTGCAATCTAGACATAGCAAAATAGGAAATTGTAACCAAATAACACTATTGTATATTATTATGGAGAAAAAGAGAGTTTACACCTTTGGTAATGGAGAAGCCGAAGGAAAAGCAGAAATGAAGAATCTGCTGGGTGGCAAGGGAGCAAACCTTGCCGAGATGAATTTAATTGGCGTTCCGGTTCCTCCGGGATTTACAATCACAACCGAAGTCTGTACCGAGTACTATGAATTGGGAAGAGATAAGGTTGTGGAATTGTTAAAAGCTGATGTAGAAAAAGCAATAGCCAATGTGGAACAACTGATGAACTCCAAGTTCGGTGATATAGAAAACCCTTTGTTAGTTTCTGTACGTTCCGGTGCGCGTGCTTCTATGCCGGGTATGATGGATACGATCCTGAACCTGGGATTGAATGACGAAGTCGTAGAAGGAATGACCCGGAAAACAGGAAATGCTCGTTTTGCCTGGGATTCTTATCGCCGTTTTGTACAAATGTACGGAGATGTTGTTTTAGGAATGAAGCCTACGAATAAAGAAGATATAGATCCGTTTGAAGCCATTATCGAAGAAGTGAAAGAAGAAAAAGGCGTTCAACTGGATAACCAACTGGAAGTAGATGACTTAAAGAACCTGGTGTGTAAGTTCAAAGCCGCCGTGAAAGAACAAACCGGCAGGGATTTTCCGACAGATGCTTATGAGCAATTATGGGGAGCTGTATGCTCTGTTTTTGATTCATGGATGAACGACCGTGCAATCTTGTACCGTAAAATGGAGGGTATCCCGGCGGAATGGGGTACTGCTGTAAACGTACAGGCGATGGTATTCGGTAATATGGGAGATACTTCAGCCACAGGGGTTTGTTTCTCTCGGGACGCCGGTAATGGAGAAGATGTTTTTAATGGAGAATACCTGATCAATGCACAAGGAGAAGATGTGGTTGCCGGTATCCGTACCCCTCAGCAAATTACCCGATATGGTTCTCAGCAATGGGCTGAATTGGCCAATGTGTCAGAAGAAGAGCGAAGAACGAAATATCCTTCCATGGAAGAAGCTATGCCGGAAATCTATAAAGAATTAGATGCTATCCAAACAAAATTAGAGAATCACTACCGGGATATGCAAGATATGGAGTTTACCGTGCAGGAGGGAAAACTATGGTTCCTGCAAACGCGTAATGGTAAACGTACAGGTGCCGCCATGGTCAAAATAGCTATGGATCTGTTGCGTCAGGGTATGATCGATGAGAAAACGACTTTGTTACGTATAGAGCCGAATAAACTGGATGAATTGCTTCACCCGGTATTTGACAAAGAGGCCTTGAAGAGTGCCAAGGTATTGGCGAAAGGTTTACCGGCTTCTCCTGGTGCGGCTACCGGGCAGATCGTTTTCTTTGCTGAAGATGCTTCCGACTGGTATAAAGCCGGTAAAAAGGTGGTAATGGTACGTATTGAAACATCACCGGAGGATTTGGCAGGTATGGCAGTGGCGGAAGGTATTCTTACTGCCCGTGGAGGAATGACTTCACATGCGGCTGTTGTTGCCCGGGGTATGGGTAAATGTTGCGTTTCCGGTGCAGGAAGTTTAAATATTGATTATAAAAATAAGACGATAGAAGTAGACGGTAAAATCTTTAAAGAAGGAGATTTCATCTCTCTCAACGGTACTACAGGTGAAGTCTATGATGGAAAGATAAAGACAATGGAGGCGGAAGTGACCGGTGACTTCAACGAGTTGATGACGCTGACCGAGAAGTATGCCAAAATGATGGTACGTACCAATGCGGATACGCCTAAAGATGCTGCTGTAGCTCGTAAGTTTGGTGCTTGCGGCATCGGGCTTTGCCGTACGGAGCATATGTTTTTTGAAGGAGAAAAAATCGTTGCCATGCGCGAAATGATCCTGGCAGATAGTACGGAAGACCGTAAGAAGGCTTTGGAGAGACTGTTGCCTTATCAGAAAGAAGACTTTAAAGGTATATTCAAAGCCATGGACGGATGTCCGGTGACTGTTCGTTTACTAGACCCCCCCCTGCATGAGTTCGTGCCTCATGATGAAAAAGGGCAACAGGAAATGTCTAAAGCGATGGGATTGCCGATGGAAATTATTCGTCAACGAGTGGAAGCGCTTTGTGAATCCAACCCGATGTTAGGACACCGTGGATGCCGCTTAGGAAATACCTATCCCGAAATCACAGAGATGCAGACAAAAGCTATTTTGGGAGCTGCCTTGGAATTGAAAAAAGAAGGAGTCACAGCCATTCCGGAGATCATGGTTCCTTTGACTGGTATTCTGTATGAGTTCCTGGAGCAGGAAAAGATTATCCGTCGTACAGCGGATGAGTTGTTTGCAGAAAAGGGAGAAAAGATTGCTTATAAGATTGGTACAATGATTGAAATTCCGCGTGCAGCTTTGACGGCTGATCGCATTGCCTCTTCTGCCGAGTTCTTCTCTTTTGGAACAAACGATTTGACACAGATGACATTTGGGTATTCTCGGGACGATATCGCTTCTTTCTTGCCTATCTATTTGGAAAAGAAAATTCTGAAGTTTGATCCATTCCAGGTATTGGATCAAAACGGAGTAGGGCAGTTGGTTCGTATGGCAACAGATAAAGGCCGTGCAGTACGTCCGGACTTGAAGTGTGGTATTTGCGGGGAACACGGTGGGGAGCCATCCTCTGTGAAGTTCTGCCACAAGGTCGGATTGAATTATGTATCTTGTTCTCCTTTCCGTGTGCCTATTGCGCGCGTAGCGGCAGCACAAGCGGCTATTGAAAACTAAGAATAGAGGTAATAAATAAGGAAGGGGTGTCCAAATACTCAAATTGGGCAGCCCTTCTTTTTTATTTAAGCTGTTACACCCCCAGGAAAAGTGGAACACTTTGTTTCTTGTGCATAAATATCTATCTGAATTCAAAATATATACTGGATAAATCCGTTAAATACTCAAGGGTACCAAGAAGGCTGTTTCTTCTTTTCTTTGCTGTATTGAAGAAAAAGACTAATTTTGTCGTTTGTTGTAGTTTGATGAAAGAATAATAAGCGAAACAGTATGGAGCGATACTTGATTATTAAGACTAGAGATGAATTATTACGCATAAAGATAGGACAGATTCTATATTTTGAAGCAGACAGAAATTATACCA
Organism: Parabacteroides sp. 52; assembly: GCF_010500925.1. Lineage (GTDB taxonomy): Bacteria > Bacteroidota > Bacteroidia > Bacteroidales > Tannerellaceae > QVMG01. Next base: position 125,822 of record NZ_QVMG01000001.1, on the reverse strand, counting down.
AATTACTCTTATCAAATGGAATCCAATTTACATTTGCAATCAATATAGGAAAGATCGAAGAGATGCTGGAGCGACAGGTGGCGGGTTGTAATACCATTTTAATGCGTGTCGGTAAAAGTCACATCATTAATAAAAATCATATTTTACAAATCAATTTACCTAAACAGCGGCTTCTCCTTTTATCTAATGAAGGGAAACCCCGTGAATTGATCATTTCTAAAGATCCGTTGAAGGTCTTAAAAGAGGCTTTGGAAAAAGAGATGGGCAAACCGGAAGATAAGAAGGATTGAGAATGATAAAGATAGGAAAAGCAAACGACAATGATTATACGATTGATGCCCAATATGTGAGCCGGTATCATGCCTCTTTGGTACGTCAACCGGATGGTGTTTGGCTTTTGGAAGATTTGGGATCAACCAATGGAACTTTTGTCAATGAGCAACAGGTAGTTAAAAAAAGGGTTGCTCTGACAGATCAGCTTCGGTTTGGGGATTCGCAAACGGTTAGCCTATCTGATATATTAAGGTTTAACAATAATTACAGCGAGGAGTTTGCCGCCCTAAAAGAAGTGTATGACAACTATGTTGCGGCGAAGGTGAGAATACAATCATCCAATCAGTTTAAAATCAGATTATTTCAGTCGCTTCCTTTTGCTTTACCAGGCATTATAGGTGTCTTTATTGGTTTTTTGGGGAAAGGTAGCCCTTTGCTTTTTATTGTTAGTTTGTTGCTTGTTATCTGTGCCCCGACAATCGGTATTTTCCTGGGAGCCAAACAATCTGCTAAAGTGCCCCAGCAGTTACAAGATATAGCCAACCAGTTTAAAATAGATTATGTTTGTCCGAAATGCGGTAATTTTTTAGGAGAAATACCCTGGGAGTCGTTGAAGAACCGCAAGCAATGCCCTGTCTCTTCCTGTAAGGCTAAATGGGTAAATGAATAAATCGGTTTTGTAACCTAAAGTAAGCCTTTTGTACAATAAACCCAACCGTTTGATTATAAGATAAAATTCTCTATTTCTTAATCAATTACTTTTTCTACATTTGCTTCGGATTTATTAGATTCAAATAATTATGCAAGAGCAAGAATATACATTCGTGACTATAGACAGTGATGATGCTGTTTGGACTGATGCAGTAATTGTGGACATAGACAATGAAGATGCTTTCTTATCGGATGCAATCGTTGTGGATGAAAGTTTGGATGGATCAGACTTTATCACGATGTCAGATGATACTGTTATGTTGTCTGATTCCGATATGTGGGATATATCATCTTCAGATATGACTTTCGACGGAGTTGACGACATTATCATTCTATGATTTCAGTAAGATGTCCGCATTGCCATGTCGGGTTGAAGGTTGACGAGGGAAAATTACCCCCCGGTATTCAATCATTCAAATGCCCTAAGTGCAAAAAAGCAATACCCATTTCACTTGTATTTGCAAATAAATCGGCTGCTTCCGGTTCTTCAGAAACAACGCTTATTCAGCCACTGAAGACGAGTATGGGCACGCTGACTGTTTTGCCGGATGAAAATACACGTGAACAGATATTTCCTCTGTATGAGGGAGTTACTCTTATTGGTCGTCAGTCTGCCGCTTCCAATGCTACCATAAGCATTGTCACTGCAGATAAATCGATGAGCAGAGAGCATATTCGCATTGAAGTAAAAAAAGAAGCCAAAGGCGGATATAAACATTATCTTTCAGATAATAATAGCAAAAATCATACGTTATATAATAGCAGTTTCTTAGAAAAAGGAGAAGTTGTTGTATTGAATAATAATGACGAAATCATTATTGGTCGTACAGTGCTTCGCTTTAATGAATAAATCTAAACTTCTGTTATGAATATAACAATTGGAAAGCCTTGCGCTATCAGCGACATAGGGGGAAGATTGAATAATGAAGATTCAATTTATCCACAACCAGAGACAGTTGCATCCAATCAGAAATTATTTATTGTATGTGATGGTGTCGGAGGTGCTGAAAAGGGAGAAATTGCCAGTTCTCTGGCCTGCGACTCTATTCAAACTTATTTTTCTACTTTTCTGGAAGGGGAACCTACCCGCGAATTTATACATAAAGCCATACAATACACTGAAGCCCGTTTTGATGATTATATCCGCAGAAACCCGGAGGCTAAGGGGATGGCAACAACGTTAACTCTATTGTATATCGGGACTTCAGGTGTTACGCTTGCCCATGTGGGAGACAGTCGTGTGTATCAATTCCGCAAAGGAGAGATCCTGTATCAGACAGAAGATCATTCCTTGGTGAATTCCTTATTGAAAATAGGTAAAATATCACCGGAGGAAGCGATTAATCATCCCCAAAAGAATGTGATTATACGTGCTATACAAGGGAGAGAACATGCGACAGAAGCGGACGTTATCTTGTTGAGAGATATACAGGCTGGAGATTCCTTTTTTATGTGTACAGACGGGGTGTTGGAAAACCTTACTAATGAAACACTTTCATTTATTTTTTCAACTACTAAAGCGCCGGATTGTATTAAAGATAAATTGGTAGAGACATGCAATGGCAGAACGCGTGATAATTATTCTTTTTATATTGTTCCTATTCATCAGGTACAGGATAATGTTGGCCTGAGACAAATTATTCTTTCTTTTCTTTATTCTTTAGCATAATTAATGTACTTTTGGCAAACAAAAAGATTACATTTGTAGTTATGAATTTGCCTAATGGACATCTTCTTCAAAACGGAAAGTATCGTCTTACTCATATAGTTGGTCAGGGAGGCTTTGGTATAACTTACAAAGGTGTTTGGTATACAGAAGTTAAAGGATCTTTGGGGACTGTTAAAACGGAAGTTCCGATAGCAATTAAAGAATATTTTTTTAAAGATTATTGCTATCGCGAACAGAGTTCGTATGCAGTAAAGGTTCATTCGGAAACCGGCAAAAATCTTTTTCATAAATTCAAAGAAAAACTGATTAAAGAGGCCCGGATATTGTCAGATGTTCATCATCCTCATATAGTCAATGTGTTGGAGGTCTTCGAAGAAAATAACACTGCTTATATTGCGATGGAATATATTGCCGGTTTATCATTAAAAGAAATGATGGAGCGGGAAGGAATTTTACCTGAAAAAAAGGTCCTGAAGTATGTTCATCAAGTAGGAGAAGCCCTTCAGTTTGTACATGAAAACAACATTCTTCATCTCGATATCAAACCCAGTAATATACTGATTGACAGGAATGATAACGCACGCCTGATAGACTTTGGCGTAAGCAAACGCTACGATGAAGAATTGCAGGAGACAAGTACGACTATACTTACCCTGTCAAAAGGTTTTGCCTCTATAGAGCAATATGATAACGAGGGAACTCAGAACTTTTCACCTTATCCGGATATCTATTCGCTAGGGGCTACTATGTACAATTTATTAACATCGAAGATCCCTACCGAATCTATTTTGCGGGCTACTCGTTCATTATCCAAACCGATCGAATTGAACCCGGCTATAAGCGAGAAGACAGAGCGGGCGATCGTTAAAGCAATGGAAATAATACCGGCAGATCGTTTCAGCGATATCCGGGAAATGTTGGAAGCATTAGATAAGCCACCCCAGGAAGAGTTAAAAGAACCGGTTCATGCACCGAACCCCCAACTTTTACCCAACACAGGAGGGGAGGATACGACTCTTTTGTATAATCCGGTGAATCGGACTGCATTGTCCAATGATACAGATGAACAAACGATATTGAATCATCAGGAAGAGAACCGACCGAAAGAGAGAAAGCGGAAACGGCTGTATATCACGTTGCTTTTTATGACAATCGCCTTGGTTGCTTCAGCAATAACTTATATTTTTTATACCAGCAAACCCGTAGTGGTCGATCCTATTGTTCGTACGACTCCGCCGAATAATACAACAGATCCCGTCACCTCTTCTTCTTTACAGGAAGAAAACAAGGAGGATATAGAAGAAGAAAAAGAAGAACATCTTACAATAGATGAACCGAAAAAGGAGGTTGAAAATCATAAAAATCAATCTGTTATCAACGAATCAACAACTTCTCTGATGAAGCCTGATACCCAGAAAGAACCGGTTTCGACTACAGTCCAAGAAACTCCCACTCCGGTTATTGAAATAAATCAACCGACAGAAGAAGAGATAGATGCCACATATAAAATATGGATTACATCTGCTAAGGAGAAAAAGGAGAAAGAGGATTATAAAGGAGCGATAACCGACCTGAATAGAGCAAAGGAACTAAAACTAACAGAAGAAGTCTTTGATCTAATCAATGAAGTAAAAGAAGAAGCCAAAGAAAAAGAAATTGCCGATCGGAAAGCATTGTATGAAGAGAAAGAAGGTATTTCTTTTGGTGAACTTACTATTGTGCGGAAAAAAGTAAACCGACTATATGGAGCTATTGATAATGAAGGAATAGAACGTATTCCTTGTGAATATCCCTACAATGAGAAATCAGGGGATAACCGTGCCTTTATTCGGGAAAACGGAGATGTAGATATTTATAACAACAGAGGAAGAAAAGTAAAGGAGTGAAAATCGAATCTTTATTGAACTAATTATGAGAATACTTGGCTTATTGATGATATATATATTGTTACCTTTTTGTCTGTTCGCACAGGAATATGCCGAATATAACAGGAAGGGACGCGAAGCAATGGAGCGTAAAGATTATAGTGATGCCCGCATGTGGTTTGGTGAAGGGGTTGAATATTGCGATATGTATAGTATAGAGCAGTTGACTTCCATCTGGATGATGCAAGAGACAATGCGTCCTTCCATGCAAAATCTGATGAAAAGATGTTTCACTTGTTTACTCAACCAAGCACAGAAAAATGACACAACAGCTATTCATCAAGTAATCAATTATTATACGCAAGGCATAGGTGTAGAGAAAGATACAAATGAAGCTGCTATCTGGACTGATAAGTTGAATACGGTGAATACGCTGATCGGACAATCAGGGTTGAATATAGAAAAGAAGAGAAGAGAGAAAATGAAATTCCTTCTGGGGTATACCTTTTCGACGGAAGCTCCCATTGGACTTACCTTGGGTGGTATCCATGGGAACGTGGGGTGGTATATTCGGGCAAAGTCGAATTTCTCTTCTATGGATTATACGAATGAATGCCGTACGGTAAATGCCAAAAGTGAAATAACCCATCTTGAAAAAGACAAATCCTATCAGGCCGACAGAGCGAAATCCAATAAAACCAAGAGTCTGATTGGAACAGCCGGTATTATTTTCAAAACAAATGCTTGGCTGTATCTATCTGTTGGAGGAGGATATGGTGAAAGAACCTTATTTTCTCCTTTTATTGTTACCGACAACAATACAAGCCTGACAGAAAATATCTGGTGTAAGAATCTAGATGCTTCTTATAAAGGAGCTGTAATAGAAACAGATGCGATGTTTAGATTCAATAAATTTTTCTTTAGCGTTGGATGTCATACGATGAATTTCAAATACGTGGATATTAATGCTGGGCTTGGTATAATATTTTAAAGAGAAACGAACATGAAACGTATATATATATTCCTGTATTCCATCCTACTGATTGTCGGCTTAGTAGTTAGCTGTGCCGAAGATCCGCAAATGGCAGATAATATCATAGGCGCGGAAAAACCGACAGTAACCACCAAAGAAGAATTTACAGGCCGAACAGCTACATCTGTTACGGTTTATGGCTCGGTGGAGAAAGAAAATGGTTCTATTGTTACTGAGAAAGGTTTTAAATGGCATATAAAAGGACAAAGCTCTTCGGATAAAGATTTTCTTCCGGTAGGAACGGGCAAAGGTGACTTTCAGGGGGAAATAACCGGTTTGAAAGATTCGACGGAATATATTATATATGCCTATGCTACCAATTCGGTGGGAACCTCACTTGGAGATGGATTATCTGTCACGACGATTTCCGGTTTACCTATTGTCTTTACTTTAGAGATTCCTGCGGACTCGGTGAAGGCAGAATCGGTACAGGTCGGAGGAAAGGTGACCAAACAAGGGGAAGGGGAAATACTCCAGCGGGGAGTTTATTATTCCGAGCAATCTTTATTGGGCGCAACAAACCCTAAAGATTCTGTAATAAGTAATATGCAAACAGACTCATTTGTTTGTGTAATTCCCGGACTTAAAATGAATACACAATATTATGTGCAAGCCTTTGTCAGAAATAAATTCGGGGTGGCTACCGGTCTTCAAAAAGTGATAAAAACAACTGATGGTTTACCCAGGGTAGGTAATTTAAAAGAAATAAAAATTGACTTTCTGTATGCTGAGTTTGAAGCTGAATTGCTTAAAGAAGGAGATACTCCGGTAAAGGCACGTGGTTTCTGTGTGGGATTGAATGAAATGCCTACCTTGGAAAATGGAGCAGATACAGTTCATTTGAATAATGAAGAAAGTATATTTTCCGGAAAGTTAATGAACCTGAGCTCGGATGAAGAGTATTATGTACGTGCTTTTGCAGAAAATTCATACGGTATTGGATACAGTGAAGAGGTTCAGTCTTTTATGTTATTAAATCATTTACCTTCGGTGGCAACGAATCCTATCAAACGGGCAGATTCTGAAAAAGGTTTGTTTCATGTCTCTGGAGAAGTGAAGAATGAAGGACTCTATAAAGTGGTTGAGTCAGGTGTTTGTATCTCTTATACAACAAGTAACCCGACAATAAATGACAGTTACAGTGATACGATCCGGATCTCTTCCGGCAAAGGCAGTTTTGAAACAACAGTATATAAGATAAAAGGAAATAAAACCTATTATGTGAGGGCGTATGCCATCAATGAAAACAATAAGGTCGCTTATGGTTCTACCGTAACTCATACAACACCTGCTATATTCACGCAGGCAGATCCTTTCCCTTCGGATGCGCCTTTATTAAAGCCAGGAACGGGAGCTTTTACTTCCATCTCTAATCAAGGATTTTTCTTAGGAGGAGATTCGGGAGAGGAGCCGACAGATAAATTCTGGTTGTTTGACTCCAGGGGATGGAACAATCAAAAGAAATGTCCGATCAAACGAAGCTGGATCGCTACTTCTTCCGTCAATGTGATGATGTATATTTTCGGAGGATTGAATGAAAACAAGATAGCAACCAATGATTTCTATTCTTATAATTCTAACCTGAACACATGGGATGAAGTATCTGTCAGTGGACAGAAGCCGGATCCCTTATTCTATAGTCTCAGCTGTTCAAAAGGAACGAATTTCGTCTATTTGATTGGAGGATTGAGAAAAGATCCGGTAAGCCATGTGGATACCATTATTAAAGATGTTTGGGAATATTCGATCGATCACCGGACATGGACCTTGAAGCCGTCTTTCCCGGAAGGGCAATATGGAGGAATTGCTTTTACTGTTGATAATGTGATATATGCGGGACTTGGAAAAAACACTTTCCCTTCTCCAACAACCCATAATTCCTGGTTCTCATCTGCAGATGGAGCAAACACTTGGAAAACAGAAGAAGGACCTCTTTTACAAGGCGCATTTGCATCAGCAGGCGTTGTGTATTATAAAACCATATATATTGTAACAAATACAGGGTATATATGGAAGTTTGATCCGCAAACGAAAAAGTGGGAGAGTAAATCGCAATTGATCCATTCGATGAAGGATATTCATTGCATGTTTGTTATTGGGGATCATATCTATATAGGATTGGGAGAGAATAAAACATTATTGAAATACGATCCTGTATGGGATAATTGAGAGGTATGAGCCGGGCAGATATCTTGGAACAAATAAAGAAGAATGTGGAGAAACTTTCTGTTTCTGATGCACATTATGCCTATATACCTTTACATCAGAAGCCATCTCCTTCTGTTGCTTCATTGGAAGAGATTATGCATGTATTGCGTCTGGTGATCTTTCCCGGTTTTTTTGGTACGGAGCAGGAAGCTCAAACGGAATCTATCCGGTATTATACAGGCGTTTATCTTGAAAAGATATATGATTTATTGCAGGAGCAAATTTATTATGGCTTATGTTTCGAAGCGGAAGCCTGTTGTGACTCCAAACAAAGGGCTTCGGATATAGCTATCGCTTTTGTAAACAAAATACCCCATATTAAGTATTTACTTTCTACCGATGTGAAGGCTATGCTGGATACCGACCCAGCAGCCAATAGTGCCAGTGAGGTGATTTTTTCTTATCCTGCGATATCAGCTATTTTACATCAACGGGTAGCACATGAATTGTTATTGCTGGGTGTGCCGGTGATCCCCCGTATTATTACGGAAATAGCTCATTCAAAGACGGGTATCGACATTCATCCGGGAGCGCAAATCGGTGAATATTTCAGTATCGATCATGGTACCGGTCTGGTGATAGGGGGAACCACAATAATAGGAAATCATGTTTGTTTGTATCAAGGGGTTACCTTGGGAGCAAAGAGCTTTACATTCGATGAAGAAGGCCTGCCTGTAGATGTTCCCCGACATCCTATTATTGAAGATAATGTAACGATATACTCCAATGCGTCTGTACTGGGGCGCATAACGATTGGGCACGATTCGGTCATTGGTGGTAATATTTGGTTAACCCATGATGTACCCCCTTATTCAAAAGTACTACAAACACGGGCGATTGAGGATAAAACCTTCAGGGTTTGAAATTAAATGTCAATTGGATAGGTAAAGAATGAATAAGTGCTTCGGCATTACTTATATAAATGCCCATTAAACGGATTTTCTTTTCATGGGTATCCACTTGTGTTAACATTTCTTTGGTGATGGCCCAAAGGACCTGGAAGTTATCGATACGTTGTTGCAGGGTTCTGCTTCGACTAATTATTTCGAAGTCGGTATATTTTATTTTTAAAGTAATGGTTCGCCCATAAAAATGTTTGGCATCCATTCGTTCCCATACTTTCCGAGCTATATGGTAGAGTTCAATAGTCAGTCGGGTAGAAGTCTCTAAATCCGTTTCAAATGTATTTTCTGCACCTATCGACTTGCGTACGCGGTTAGGGACCACCTCCCGGTTATCTATTGCACGGGCATTGTTGTAATACATATGTCCAGCTTTACCGAAAAGCCTAGTTAGTCGTTCTTCACTGACTCTTTTCAGGTCAGCCCCTGTATGAATACCTAATTTATGCATTTTAATAGCAGTCACTTTGCCTATTCCAAAGAAAGACTCAATAGGTAATCTTTCAACAAAAAGCTCCGCATCTTGAGGTTCAATAACAAATAAACCATCCGGTTTATTATAATCAGAGGCGATCTTGGCCAGAAATTTATTGTATGAGACACCGGCAGAGGCAATCAGTCCCGTTACTTCTTTGATACGTGTTTTTATTTCTTTGGCAATCAAGGTCGCGGAAGGATTCTTTGGGTGATTCCGGGTAATATCCAAAAAAGCTTCATCCAATGAGAGCGGTTCTACCAAGTCGGTGTATGTATGAAATATCTCCATAATTTGCCGGGATACATCCTTATACACATCAAAACGAGGCGGGATAAAAATCAATTGGGGACATTTTTTCAATGCTGTAGTAGAAGGCATGGCTGACCGTACCCCGTATTTACGGGCTTCGTAACTGGCAGCAGCAACAACCCCTCGTGTTTCTCCATGCCCAACGGCAATCGGTTTACCACGATATTCCGGATGATCCCTTTGTTCGATAGAAGCATAAAAGGCATCCATGTCGATATGTATGATTTTGCGCACAGGAATACGAAGGTAACAGTTTTTACCAATAACATTGTTGGAAGTTTATCTGATTTTTGGAGCAAACACAAAAGAAATTCCAGTGACTGAACATCTTTTATGTATATCGATTGTGTCTTTTTGCCAATAACTTCTAATTTTGCACGTTTAGTCAATGAAACGAAAGGGGTAGAAGCCTAAATCACCCAGATCAGGCCAAATGGCTATAACAAGTGTTAGATAAATGAGGTATTTTGTGAATTTATGGAAATGGATATCCCGACAAGAGCATCTGTATTTTTTGTTTGCTCTTTCATTTGTTATTCCTAACCTGTTCTTTTTAGTAACGGAGCCAATGTCGATCCTCGTTGGTCTGGCTTCTCTCTTTTTACCTTTGGCCTGTTGGTTAGCGGTATTACTTCTTGTAAAGAAACCGGGGATTGTCGTTTGGTGTTTATTCCCTAAAGTGATTTTGGATGGCGGGCAATTGGTTTTGCTTTATCTCTTTGGTGAATCGGTTATTGCCGTCGATATGTTTCTGAATCTAACCAGTTCGAATGCATCGGAAGCGAGTGAATTATTAGCGAATATTCTATTGGTTATTGTCTTTGTCTTTTTTTCTTATACATTGCCTACCTTATGGCTTGCGACCCATTCTGTCCGTATGAAAGACAAATTATCCCCCTCTTTCCGCAAAAAATGGATAAAGAGAAGTGCAGGCATCTTCTTTGTTGGTGTATTGCTTTGTTTTTTTACACCTCTACAGGATCAACAGATTCGTTTAAAGAAAGATATTTATCCGCTAAATGCGCTATATAATCTCTATTTTGCCATAAACAAAGCAGAGAGAAGCCGGAATTATTCAAAGACATCTAGTCATTTTTCCTTTCAGGCAACCAAGAAAGTTTCCCCCAACTGTGAACGGGAAATATATGTATTGGTAGTGGGAGAGACCTCCCGGGCGATGGAATGGAGCCTGTACGGTTACGAGCGAAAGACTACTCCCCGTATGGAAAATAGGGAAGGTTTGGTTTATTTTAAAGATGCCATAACTCAATCCAATAATACACACAAAAGTGTTCCAATTATTTTATCTGCAGCCAGTGCGGAAAATTATGATATTCTTTATGAAGAAAAAGGCATTGTGACAGCTTTCAAAGAAGCTGGTTTCCGAACAGTTGTGATAGCCAATCAAAAGCTTACTACTTCTATGATTGGGGAATTTTACCGGGAAGCGGATACCTTTATCGATATGAATACGATCCGGACGAAGACCGGTAAATTGTCTTTACATGATGGAATGGTTCTTCCATTCCTACAAAAAGAATTGGAACGAACCGAAGAAAATTTATTTGTTGTTATTCATACTTATGGCTCTCATTTTAATTATCATGAGCGTTATCCCACCGATTTTTCCCGATACAAACCGGATAAAGCCGACGGTATCCGTATTTCATTCAAAAATGAACTGCGCAATGCCTATGATAATACCATCCTGTATACCGACTATGTATTGGGAGAGATGATTGATATGCTGGCAAAGACAAATGCCTGTTCTTCTCTGTTGTACTTAAGTGATCATGGAGAGGATATTTTTGATGATAAAAGGGAACGCTATTTACATGCATCCCCTATACCTACTTATTATCAATTGCATATACCTTATGTTATTTGGTTTTCCGAGGCCTACCGCAAATCGTATCCCGGGAAATACGAGACTGCTTTGGGACATCAGGAAGTACCGGTCAGTTCGAACAGTGTTTTTTACACGATGTTAGATTTGGGAGGAATAGAAACGCCTTTATCTAATGATACATGGGCACTGACCAGTCCGGATTATACAATCCGAGAGCGTATGTACCTCGACGACCATGATGATCCGATACCGTTCTGGAAAGTAGGGTTGAAGAAAGAAGATTTTATCATGTTGGATAAATGGAATATAAGTTATAATAAAGAATAAGAAAAATTAGATAGTATGAAAAATCAATTAGGACGAATAGCTCCCAAAGTTGTTTTAGGCTATATCATACTTATTGTTATAGCCGTTGGTTCTCTTTCTTATATTTATAATGTTATTGATAAGATTGCCGCCGAGGAAGATGTAAATAGTATTCCCCGAAAGAAGATTTACCTGGTAACAGAAACACAAGCCCTTCTATTGGAAAGTGAGACCATGGGGCAATTGGTAGATATGGAAGAGGACGATTATTCCTATTTCAATGCCACCCTGGATTTGGCACATCAGAACATGGACTCTTTGCGTTTGTTAATCACTGACTCTTTGTTGCTCCTAAAGATCGATACGATCGATATGTTGATTGAACGCAAACGAGCCAACACCAATGACCTCTTGGAGATTTGGAAACAGGCCAATGCCGACCTATATGCTAAAAATATAGCCAAAGCGATGGCTTCGAAAGCCCCATCGGTAGAAGAAAAAGAGATTCAGGAACGGGTAGAGTTAAAAAAAGATACGGTTATTGTGCAAGGCCGAAAACGCAGTTTCCTGAAACGACTGGCAGAAGTGTTTGTGCCGACCGATAAGGACTCTAGCATAATTGTAAGTGCGAATGAGCAAACTGTAAAAGATACAATGGTCAATGCTTACAATCCGAATGAAGCGATCCATAAAACTCTTAAGAATATTCAAAACAATGTTGCCGGAGAGAGGAAACGATTGCGGGAACTGCTTGTGGATCGTTCTTCCACTTTGCGCTACGATAACAGTTTGATATCGAGTCAGATCAATCAGATCCTCCGGGATATGGAAGAAGAAGAATTGACAAATTCCCTGAATCGTTTGCAAAGCAGACAGGACATTTTAGAGCAGACCTCTTATCTGATAAGCGGGATAGCCCTTATTTCTTTAATCGTCGCTATTTTCTTCCTGGTTCTGATTGCCCGCGATCTATTCAAAAGTAATTTTTACCGCAAACAGTTGGAAAAAGAAAAAAAATATACGGAAGACCTCTTACATAGCCGGGAACGGTTAATGTTGACTATCAGTCATGACATCCGCGCTCCTTTGTCTTCTATCATCGGTTATATTGAACTGCTGCAGCGTTCTTATCCGGATGAACAACAACGTTTATACCTGAAAAATATGAGTGGATCCTCTTCTCATATTCTTTCTTTGGTAAATGATTTGTTGGATTTTCAACGATTGGAATCCGGACAGATGGAAATACATGAAGTACCCTTTAAGGTCCCGGATTTATTTCATGAGATTTATGATAGTTTTCAACCGCAGGCTTCCAAGAAAGGATTGGAATTTGTATTGGATATAAAAGAAGAATCCGATTTCGTCTATAAGGGAGATTCGGTACGTATCCGGCAAGTAATCGGCAATCTCTTATCGAATGCCGTGAAATTTACACAGCAGGGAAAAGTCGAAATAAGTGTTGATTGCAGTCAGTTGGCATTAAATAATGAAGAACTGGTAGATGCGGAAGGAAATATCCTGCCTGTAACCTCCAACCTGATCGTTACAGTATATGATTCGGGGGCGGGTATTCCGGAGGAGGAACAGAAAAAGATATTTGCAGAGTTTACCCGTCTGCCGGGAGCCGAAAAGACGGAAGGTTTTGGTCTGGGGCTTTCTATTACAAACAAATTGGTGGCTTTGATGGGAGGGGAGCTCTCTCTGCAAAGCACTGCCGGACAAGGAAGTGCTTTTACGGTTAGTCTTCCTTTGCCTTTCTCTGATAATCAATCTTTACCTGATCCAGTCAAAGAAGATACGATTGTGGATAATACTCTTTTTGTGAATCGCTCGGTGCGTTGCCTGATTGTTGATGATGATTTATTACAATTGGCCTTGATGGAAGAAGTATTGAAACAAAATCATATAAAGGTGACCTCCTGCATTAATCCTTATGCTGTACTTGATATATTGAAAGAAAGTGTATTTGATGTGGTGATTACCGATATTCAAATGCCGGGTATGGATGGTTATGACCTGGTGAAACAAATCCGCACATCCGGTATTCCCGGACTTGACGAATTGCCGGTAATCGCTCTTTCTGCAACTGTAGGAAAGGATACTCAGCGTTATTTGGATGCCGGTTTCTCTTCTTCTTTAGATAAACCTTTTACGGCCGAACAGTTGGTAAATTTATTGAATAAACTGCTTCCGGTTGATCTGGATGTAAAAACAGAACCCGATTTCTTGTCATTAACCGCCTTTGCCGGAGAAGACAAAGAAGCTTCCGCCCATATATTACGCACTTTTTCAACTGAGACAAACAAGAGTCTGACACTGCTTCGGGAAGCGCTCGCGGAATCTGACCGGGATAAATCAGCACGGGTATCTCATAAATTGATTCCTTTATTTACCATGTTGGGGGCTGATATTCTGGTTCAACAATTGAAAATATTAGAAAAAAATAATGTGGAATTATCGGATGCCGGATGGCAACATTTACTTACGGATGTAATCGATCAGGCATCTTCCATTGTCGACCAGGCAACATTGGCTTTGGAATAAAGTGTGGATTAATTCCCCAATTGTGGACAAGTTCCCCAATTTTTAAAAGAAATAGAAAGGGTATCCTTACAATGGATACTCTTTTTTATTTATTGATTATCAGATAGATATAAAATAGTTTGATCGGTAATAGATGTTTGGCACGAAGTTTTCTATATACTAAGTGAAAACAACGTTTCTACATTTATACCGTTATATATAAATTCATATTTATACCGTTACACATACATTTTACCGTTTTAAATTATTAATGGAAGTAAGGATGTGATATTATAACTTCCATACAATTTTGAAAGGGCACTCTACGGAGTGTTCTTTTTCTTTTTTTAGGGTTTAATATGTACGAAATATTTAAAAAGTATTACTTTTACGTTTGCAATTAGATGTAATTATAAATATATTTTGTGTGTAATGAGCGGTATACATTCTATTTTAATTTTAGAAGATGATATCACATTTTCATTAATGCTTGCAACCTGGCTAGGAAAGAAAGGATTCCAAGTCGATACCATAGCGTCGGTTAAAGAGGCTAAACAAAGAATGGAAGCCAATACATATGATTTGCTTCTCTCTGATCTGCGTTTACCTGATGGAGATGGTATTGAACTCTTGAAATGGATGAATGAAAAAGAATTATCGACTCCTCTTATTATGATGACCAGTTATGCCGAGATACAAACAGCTGTATTGGCCATTAAGTTAGGTGCATTTGATTATATAGCCAAACCTTTGCATCCGGAAGATTTATTAGAGAAGATGCAGGAAGCTTTGAAAGCCCCAAATACATCCACACAGCCAAAGGAACCGGATTCTCCGGACAAACAAACAGCCTCTCTGGATGGAACCTATGTCCTTGGAAAAAGCCCGGCTGCTATTCAATTGTATGAACATGCACGTTTAGTGGCTCCAACAGATATTTCGGTATTGATTACCGGATCCAGTGGAACCGGCAAGGAACATATTGCCCGCTATATTCATGAGAATAGTAATCGCCGCAATGCCCGTTTTATTGCAGTCGATTGTGGAGCTATCCCCAAAGATTTGGCTGCATCCGAATTTTTCGGTCATATAAAAGGATCTTTTACAGGCGCTATAGAAAATAAGACCGGTGCTTTTGTTGCCGCTCAGGGAGGAACTATCTTTCTGGATGAAATAGGAAACCTTACTTATGAAATACAAATTCAGCTTTTGCGTGCTTTGCAGGAGCGAAAGATAAAACCCATAGGAACGAATCAGGAAATAACAATAGATGTTCGTTTGTTATCTGCAACAAATGAAAACCTTCGTTCGGCGATAGACCGGGGAGAATTCCGTGAAGATCTTTATCATCGTTTGAATGAATTTACGATCCGTATACCGGATCTAAAAGAAAGGAAAGAAGATTTCATGTTATTTGCCGCACTTTTTCTCAAACAATCCAATAAAGAACTGCATAAGAACATCCTTGGCTTTGATCCGGAAGCATCCCGTTTATTGGAATCTTTTTCCTGGCCAGGGAATATACGTCAGTTGAAAAATGTAATCCGCTATGCTACTTTACTGGCCACCAGCCCTTATATTACAACGAAAGAATTGCCGGTAGAAATAACGGAGAGTGTATCTTCACCTCCTATATCCTCATCGGCTACTCTTTTACGCAACGAAGAACATGAACGCGAACAAATCCTCAAAGCTTTAAAAGAAGCCGGTAACAATAAATCAAAAGCAGCCCAACTGCTTGGCATAGACCGTAAAACATTATACAACAAACTGAAACTGTATCAGTTGGATTAAAAAACGAAGGCTATTTCACCTTTTTTTCAGGGAGTATTTTACTGTTGATAGCTATCGTCAGTAGTAACGATAGCTATCATCAGTAGTAACGATAACTATCATCAGTACTGACGATAGCTATCAACACTAAAATTATGCCCCCAAAAAGTTATTTACGCAGGTTGAACCAGTAAGCAATCTCTTTCATGCAAGAGCGACTGCAGGAGAAGTCTTTTTCATACTGATCCAACGAAAGGGTTATTGTTTTGTCTTTGGGATTAAAACGTTTGATCACATTCCGATTGACAATACATTGTCTATTGATATAGATGTAATGGGTGGGTAATTGTTTTTTTATTTCCGACAAGACACCTCTGACCGCTTTGATCGGATTATCCTTGGTATAGATCCGAATAAGGTTTCTGTCTTCTTTTTCAATAGCCAGAATTTCGTCTATACCGACCGGGAAGAGTCCGTTGTAAGACGAAAAAAGGATCGATTGTTCACTCTCCGGCTGTTGTTGTATGAAGCGATCGATCATTTCTGCCACCTTTTCTTTGTCAAAAGGTTTTAGTATATAACCGGAAGCGCCCCTATTTAAAGCCTCCTGTGCATACTCAAAATCTTTGTAAGCAGAAACCATCACTGTAAAAGGCAAATTGCCGGATTGTTTCAATTCTTTGAGAATGCTTATACCATCCATATGAGGCATCACAATATCTGTAAATAACAGGTCATAGGGTGTCTCTTTCAATAACTGTAAAGCTTCTAACGGGTTATTCGTATGGGTAAGCAGGGCGTCGGGTTGTATTTCGGTAATTATATTGACCAGGTAAAGCCTGGATTTATTTTCATCGTCAACTACTAATATTTTATACATAGGGCATAGATCTTTACAAGGTCATAAAATCCGAAGGAATATGTAACTCGAAACGGGTGCCGGAAGCTGTTCCGGCTGCATCGTATAAGTCGATCACCTGCATAAAGGATTTTTTGTTTTTGGAGTTATACAGTATATCTAACTGTTGCTCAACGATGACAAGTCCTTCGCCGGTTCCTTCCGTTCTCCTTTCTTTTGCTTTTTTTCTTCCTATTCCATTGTCTTCGACAGAAATAATATGATAATTCTTTTGTATAATGGCTTCGATCCGGATAAGACCCACTCCGTCTTTGTGGCGCAGGCCATGTTTCAGGGCATTTTCACAAAAGGTTTGCAATACCATGGCGGGTATCATCAATTTCAGGTCGACCTCCGGAGCGATGGAAAACTGATATTCCAGTTTGTCTTCAAACCGCAACTTTTCCAATTCCAGATAGGTACGTGCATACTCTAATTCCTCTTCTATACTTCGGGCGGTCTTTTCGGCATTCAATAAGGTTTGTCCGGAAAAGTGGGAAAACTCCACAACGTATTTCTGTGCCTGGGATTTGTCTTTCTCAATCAGGTAATTGATTGAATTTAAGACATTACCCGTAAAATGTGGAATATACTTTGAACGTACGGCACGGTATCTCAATTGATCGATCTCCCTTTTCTTTACCTGGCTCTTTATCACCTGTTTTTTTACCAAAAGAACAATCAAAACACCCCCTGCAATAAAGAATGAAAACAAGAGCAATAATCCGGGCAGAGTCAGCCAGAACGGCTTACCGATGGTTATAACGGAAGAGAAAACACTGTCCGACCAATGTTGATCATAAATGGAAGATTGCACTTCCAACCGATGATTGCCATGCGGTAAATTCTGGAATATAAATGTTCGGTTCGTATCGTATTGCCAAGTATCGGAGTAGGGGATCAGGCGATAGCGAAAGCGTAACTTTTCAGGATCGGAAGTAAATGCCTGTAAGATTTCAAAGCGAAGAAAATTATCTGTATGTTTTAATTTTATACCGGTCGAGTCTTTGGCCAGTGAATGCCATTCATTCTGCCTGTTGGCATAAGAAACCGAGGCTATAAAAGGAGGGGTTAGGGCTGGTTCCGGTATTTTTAATAATTCATCGGGAAGAAAACGCAAGGCCTTATCGCCTCCTACCAGCCAAACATAGCCTTCTTTGTCTTCCCAGTAGCCGTTTTGTCCGCATTCAAGAATATCCACACCTTGATAATAACCAAAGGAGCGAATGTTTATTTGATGCGTTGAATGATATTGGGGCAGATCCAAGAAATGAATTGTTCGGGAAGAACCGTAAATGAGATACTTATTCTTATAATTTCCGACAAAAGCAATCTCATCTGTTTCTATGCATCTGTTTTTTCCTTTTTTATCTTCGGCAAACAGGCCCTGAACGGTTCCTTTCCATAAAGTACCGGTCGAATCGAGCACCATAGAAATTAAGGATTTATAAGGACGTTCCGTCAATGTATCGGGCACCAATACCCCTTTTTCTTCATCCAGATATCCTTCTTCCTGAAAGGTGCCATACCGCAACCGTTGGTTTCCATCCCGGCAAATCGACACGACGAATCCTTGTGTATCATTATATACTGTTCTATTCAACGGACTGTCAATCGCATTTATATTTGTCAAGGGATATTCAAGCCCCGACGTAAATACGTTATGGGTAAGTGTATCGTAATAGGCTATTAATCCAATATTTGTTTTTACGCCTTCCAATTGCGTATTATTCCCTTTGCGGGGATCAAAGACGGCGGCACCTCCGAGATGCGTCAGGTACAATCTGTTGATAGAATCTGTGCATCCGCCCATATATCCGTAGATAATCTCTTTCTTTTGTCCGTTTTCAATATAATCGGCTTTCTGCAGATTCCCTCTTGTATCCGCTCGCCATATGCCATGTCCATATAAACTGAACCAGATATTTCCAAACACATCTTTTTTCACATCCCATATACTTTCATTCCGGCTGATCCCGGGTTTATAGGATTCAAACAGGAGGTTATAACAATTATAAATACCTTCTTCTGTGCTTAACCATAAATGATTATTACGGTCTACCAATGCATGATTGATAATGGGTGTTTCTAAGAGTAAAGGCCTGGGAGTGCGTGTGCTGTCGACAATGAAGGAGTTGTGTTGAAAGGTTGAATAGATATATATACTATTCTGATTCATCTTTCTTGCTGTTTGTGGCATAGAAACCCCTTCGATTACCCGATAGGTGAACGTGTCTTTCTCCAATGAAAAAATATAATTGAAATTTATCCTATCATCCGAGTAGGGGTGACCTATAAAGGATCGGTTATCTATTTTTACTTCGATTTCCAGGTGAAAGGATAAATTTTGAAAGACTGAATAATTGTTTTCCTCTATTAATAATAACTGACTGAAAGATACATCTTTCTGATTGGAGCTGGTAATAAGAATCCCTTTGGGGGTATCAAATATAGAAGAAGTAAAAGGAACTTTGTACGTACTCTTTGTATATTGCCTGGTTAGAAAGTCAAATACAAAAAAGTGCCGGGGATTGTAACTTCCTAAATCTCTTTCTTTGTCGCAATTGAAAATATAAAGAGAATGATCTTTTAAAAGAAACGAAAAGCCTCCTTTTGTTTTATAATTATCAGGTAGTTCATACTTTTCAATCTTTCCATCGGTATGTAAGAGAGAGAGGCCTGCCGCGGATAAGAAAAAAACAATATCCTGGTATTGATCGATATATTTTACTCTTCCATCCATAGTCAATGCATTTTCCTTGACATAGTTCTTAAACACTTTCCCGTCGAAACGACTCACCCCATTATTCGTTGAAAACCAAAGATATCCGTACGAATCCTGAAAAGAATAAAAGACCTGAGCCTGCACCAGCCCATCACGTACGCCATAGTGGTGATAAGTCAATGATTTCTCCATTTTATTCTCTTGTGCCATCAGAGAAAAACAATAGACAAGAAAGAGACAAAGCAATATGGTTTTTTTCATCAATAGGAACTTCTTATTTACACACGCAACAAAGATATATAATACGATCGACAGATGGCTTAAAATAAAGAACCGTTCAATACGAAAATAAGACCGTTCGGCCATGATATACAACGGATCAATGCAAATACTATCCCATTCGCAACCCCGGGGTAAATCCGCTTATTTTCTTCCGAAAGATTTCTTTAATTTTGTTAATCAGATTGGTGCGATAGAAATATCTCGCTATTACACGGTAAAAATGTATCTATAATAAATGAGAAACAATGAAAACAAAGACTTTTTTACGGGTAATCTTTTTACTCATAGTACTCTTTCCGGTCATTTCAGTAGAAATGAATGCGCAAAAACGCATAAAAACAATCCTCTCGGATGAAGAAGGAAAGGACTTTTTTGATTTTTATTATGACGAGTCGGGGCGGTTAACTTCTTATAAAGAAACATACACTGTCAATAAGAGTTGGGAAGTGAATCGCTTTTTCTACGATTCATCCGACCGCTTAATCCGGATGGAAAGACACGATTTCCCGGCAAACGAAATAGACCGTCTTTATGAATTTACATACAGTGGGGATACTATTTTTGCAAAATTCGCCTACGAGGGGGAGTGGAGTAAATACATTGACACACTGATTGTTGATCCGTCTGACTGGCGTTTGTTGAAAAGCATCTGTGAAACCGAAATCTTATACGCATATGACAAGGCAGGCAATATGGTAAAAATGACAGATCAAGAAGATACGGAAACTTTTGTGTACGATGATAAGCCGTCTGTATTCTCCAACCAGCATTTCCCTCGTTGGTTCTGGCAGTTTGACGGGAATGAGAACTTTGACCATTATGCCAATCCGAACAATGTCGTGCAGGTAATATATACTCATATGGAACCGGATGTAAACACGTATACCTATGATGCCGAGGGATATCCTACGGCATTATTGGACGAAGGAGCCCCTTATTATACGTATGTCTATGAAAATGCTTCAACGCCGGAAGATCCGGATGCGAAATATAAGCCCCTGATAGAGGAATACAACAAAGCCTGTGAGTCGTTTATACATATAGATAATACCTTTTCAACCCTGGAAGCCCGACAGAAAATAGATGTTGCCGACGAATTGTTAAAAGGATTCTGGGAGCAATCCTATAAAACAATAACAGAGACGGCAAATTATCCGAATAAAGATCCTCGTGTTTTGGTCTACAAAGCCTTTGTGTATTATAATTTATCTGTGGCCTTCGGGGCTGTTCCTTTGAATCCGACAACCTCTCCGCGGACGAGTATAAACGAATTGTATCAGCAATTGGTGGCTGATTTGCAAGAAGCTATTGACTTATCTCAGGATAAGGATACGCAGTCGATGGCGCAGTTTATTATCGGTTCTATCTATATGCAACAAGGGAAATATGCGGAAGCTTACCCCTTTACAAAAATATTGGTGAATAATTTATCCTGGAATCATTCTCTTTATGGTGATAATAACTTGGTTACGATCTCTTACCTGTTGAATGCCGAATGTGCATTAGTTGCCGATAATCTGCAAGAAGCGATCGCCTCCATAAACTCGATTGATATGGGAAAAGGAATGGCACCTTCCTTGACAGCGGCGGCTTCCTCTCAGGACATTCGTACAGCTATAAATAATAAATACCGTAGCTATACGCAAGGTATGAACTACCAGAATATCTCTCGTTTGAAACAAAATGCGGACTGGGCGGAGCAGTATACACTTTTACCTATACCGGCTGCCGCGATTTCTGCCAATGCCCATTTGACCCAAAACCCGGGCTGGGGCGAAAAAACGCCGTCTGAATTTGAAATTGAAAAGGGGGAACTTATAAAATATAATGGAACGGGAGGTGCCGTTGTACTACCGGAAGGGATTACTAAAATTGGAGATGAAGTCTTTTTGAATAATAAAAAAATAACATCAATCGTTATTCCGGAAGGAGTGACACATATTGGTTCCCGTGCGATCGCCTGGTGTGAAAAACTTACCCGGATAGATCTACCCAATTCACTTGTTAATATTGGTTCTCAGGCTTTTGCTTCAACTGAAATTTCATCTATTACTATTCCTGAAAATGTGTCACAAATAGGGGCTATGCCTTTTTACCAATGCAGAAACCTGGCAGCCGTAGGGGTTGCCTCCGGTAATTCTTATTATAAATCCATAGAGGGTGTATTATACGATAGTGGAATCAAAACGTTGTTGCAATGCCCGAATAAAAAATCAGGCAACTTATTAATTCCGAATACGGTAGAGAGAATAGTCGATCAGGCATTCGATGGAGGTAATTCGGTTTTGAGGTATATCTTTTTACCCGCTTCCTTGACGCATATAGGGTATTGGTCTTTGCAAAATCTATTGTCTCTCCATACAATAGAAGTAGATGCTGCCAATAAAGTGTATGCGTCAGAAGAAGGAATACTCTACAATAAGGAGAAGACAACGTTGATTTTCTGTCCACAGAAAAATACGATCTCCGACTTATTAATTCCCCATACGGTAAAAAGAATAAAAGAGGAAGCTTTTAGTTTTAATAATTCCTTTTTGGTGTCTATAACGATTCCATCCTCCGTCGAACACATTGAAACCTCTGCTATTTTAGGAGAAAATCTGAAAACAGTATATGCCTTAGGACGTACACCGGCAACGGTTGAGCATTTAGGTTTTCAACTGAGTAATCTATCAGCCTGTACCCTGTATGTGCCCACAGGAACAAAATCGTTGTATGAGAAAGCTGCTGCATGGAAAGACTTTGGAACGATAAAGGAGTATGATCAAGATATCCTGGTTGAACAACCCGAAACAGAAGGGGAGGAGGTAAACAGTATAGCGCTCTCCTGGGATGTTCCTATGGGAATAAATATGGTCGGCACATTTACGGTAGAGTTTCCTGAAGGCATCGTTTTGGATGAACCCAATACACATCTGGATAAATCGTTGCAAGAGTCGTTCGATTGGGTGTGTACGGCATTACCCCATAATGCCTGGCAAATAGAGATAAAAGAGAAAAACCCGTTACGCAGTGCCTTGCGCTCTTCTTCTTCCCGCAAAATCATGGATATAGCCTATACTACTGATCACACGATAACCGGCAAAACATATACCATTCATCTGACAAAGATCGATTTTACCTTGAGTAATGGAGGTAAAATAACCAAGGATAAGCTTTCCGTAGATATCAAAGGGAATAATAATCCGACAGGCATCGAGACCGTAGAAACCAGTGTCACCAGTGTATCTATCATAGACGCTAAATTAACCGTAAACTCCCCGGCTGCAGAGACCATAGAGATATACTCATTCAACGGGAAACGACTCTTTGCAGCTTCCAAATCCGAAGGCGAGGCCACCTTCACCATCCAACAGATAAAAGAACATACTTTGATCATAAAAGGAAGTTCCGGATGGGTGCGGAAGGTGATGAATTGAAAAAAATAAAACGCTAGATCTTGTAGAGAGAGGATGCAGGTCTCGGTAGGGACTGACTCAAAAGTAATTCAATACGCAGATCAGACAGATGGTTACAGATTTTATTTATTTGATTATCCTGTGGTTATCTGTCTTATCTGTGTCATCTGTGTGCAAATTACAGACTTTGGGGTCAGCCCCCTGCCGAGACTTTCCAGCTATTAACAACGACTGTTCATCAGATATTTACTAAATTTGTTGGCAATTCAATGAGTATAGAAAACACAGATTACGCAAGATTACCGCATATATGCCTAAAAACGCTATTGAATCGAAATCGAAGATGTGGAACCTGTGGCACGGTTGTCATAAACTGAGTGCCGGTTGCCAACATTGCTACGTTTATCGGGGCGACTCAAAGCGGGGTATTGACAGCAGTATCATTGCCAAAACCAAAAACTTCGACCTGCCTATCCAAAAGAAACGCAACGGTGAATACAAAATACCTCCCGGTTCACTGGTTTATACTTGCTTTACTTCCGACTTCTTTGTCGAAGAAGCTGATGAGTGGCGCAAAGAAGCGTGGGAAATGATACGACTTCGCAGTGATCTAAGATTTATGATGATTACCAAGCGCATCGACCGTCTGCAAGAATCATTACCTGACGATTGGGGCGATGGCTACGATCATGTAACTATCTGTTGCACCATCGAGAATCAAGACCGGGCCGATTACCGCCTGCCTATTTATAAAGATGCTCCAATAAAACATAAGATTCTTATTTGTGAACCGCTTTTGGGTCGTATCGACCTTAGTCTGTACAATATAGGCTCGTGGGTGGAGCAAATCGTTGTCGGCGGAGAATCCGGTTACGATGCCCGGCCCTGTAACTTCGATTGGATTATGGAATTACACGATTTGTGCGTAAAGCAGAGTGTTTCATTCTGGTTCAAACAAACCGGAGCCAGGTTCTTCAAAGAGGGGAAACTATATCGTATTAATCGCAGACTACAGCATGCGCAGGCTCGGAAAGCAGGGATTAATTTTAATCCTTAGCTTTTCCAAAAAATCACTACCTTTGTTTCTTCATATAAAAGGTCCAAAGAGTGGAAGAATATCTCAGTCAATTAAACGATAGTCAGCGTGCAGCGGTTACCTATATAGATGGACCTGCATTGGTTATAGCCGGTGCGGGTTCCGGAAAAACAAGAGTATTAACCTATAAGATCGCCTATTTATTGAATCAGGGGATTCCTCCTTATGCTATTCTGGCATTGACTTTCACCAATAAGGCAGCCCGGGAAATGAAGGAACGTATTGCTTCGGTGGTGGGTGAGCAGGTGGCCAGTCGTCTCTGGATGGGGACCTTTCACTCCCTATTCTCTCGTATCCTTCGTTCGGAAGCTGAGAGTATAGGATATCCATCTAATTTCACGATCTATGATTCAACTGACTCTAAAAGCCTTTTAAAAGCCATCATTAAAGAAATGCAACTGGATGATAAAACCTATCGTCCGGGTATGGTGCAAGGCCGTATTTCCAATGCGAAAAATGCCTTGATAACCTGGCGGGCTTATGAACAAAACAAAGAGTTGGTAGAATATGATATAAAAGCGAAAGTCCCTTTGATACGTGAAATCTATAAGCGTTATCAAAGCCGGTGTTTACAAGCCGGAGCCATGGATTTCGATGACTTACTCCTTAATACAAATATTCTTTTTCGGGATCATCCGGCTGTATTGGATAAATACCGCCAGTTTTTCCAATATATTCTGGTAGATGAGTATCAGGATACAAATTTCGCACAACATCTTATTGTGCAGCGCTTGAGTGAGGCGCATGGTCGTATAACGGTGGTGGGTGACGACGCACAAAGCATTTATTCCTTCCGCGGGGCTAATATTGATAATATATTGCAACTGAAAAAGGTATATCCGGGCTGCCGGACATTTAAATTGGAACGGAACTATCGTTCTACGCAAAACATCGTAAATGCAGCTAATAGTCTGATACATAAAAATAAAGAACAGATTCAAAAGACTGTTTATTCAGAAAATGCAGAAGGAGAAAAGGTGCAGGCATTTGCTTCTTATTCGGATTACGAAGAAGGGTATGCGGTAGCCTCGAAGATAGAGGGAATGCGGAATAAAAAAGAGTATGATTATGCTGATTTCGCTATTTTATACCGTACCAATGCACAATCTCGTATCCTGGAAGAGGCTCTTCGGAAAAGAGGTATTCCGTATAAAATATATGGGGGACTCTCTTTTTATCAACGGAAAGAGATTAAAGATGTGATTGCTTATTTCCGGATTATCATAAATCCTCATGATGAAGAAGCCTTGAAACGGATAATCAATTATCCGGCGAGAGGGATAGGGGAGACGACTGTCGGGAAGTTAATAACTGCTGCAAATCAGTATAATACAAGCCTTTGGTCGATCCTAAAAGAACCTTTATCTTATGCTGTTTCTATCAATGGAGGGACGGCCAAAAAGCTGAGTGACTTCAGGGAATTGATGGATTCATTTATTCTTTTCAGTCAAACAAATTCGGCTGAAGAGGTTGCCGCTCATATTGTAAAACAAAGTGGTATATTTTCTCTTATGGTACAGGATCAATCGGTTGAAGGAATTAGTAAACGAGAAAACCTGGAAGAACTTTTGAAAGGGATTGCAGAGTTTGTACAGATTCGACGGGAAGAAGGAATGGACCGGGTTTCTTTGGCCGATTTTCTTTCTGATGTGGCTTTATTAACCGACCAGGATAATGCCAAAGAGGAACAAACCAACAAAGTGACTCTTATGACTGTTCATGCAGCCAAAGGGCTTGAATTTAAAAATGTATTTGTTGTTGGCTTGGAAGAAGATCTTTTTCCTTCCCAGATGGCTAAAGACAATATCCGGGCGATTGAAGAAGAGAGACGCCTTTTTTATGTAGCTATTACCCGGGCAGAAGAAAATTGTGTGTTGTCTTATGCCAAAAGTCGGTTTCGTAACGGGAAAACTGCGATCTGTTCTCCCAGCCGTTTTTTGAAGGATATAGACAAGAAATACCTTGATTTACCGGAAGATACAAGTCTGTCGAATGATACATTCTCTTTAAGAGAAAAGTACCAACGTCCGGCATTTCAATCACCTTTTCAACAACCCAAAGCCGTGGATACTTCTTCATCCATTACACAGCCCCAAAGATCTCGTCTGAAGCGGATTGAACCCGAAAGAACTGTTCAACCCAATACTTCAGGCATGGAAGTATCCGGATTACAGGTCGGTTTCTGTGTGCGACACGAACGTTTCGGCGAGGGAAAAGTGATTGCCATTGAAGGTGACGGAGGAAATACAAAAGCAACCGTGGAGTTTACACATTTCGGTCAAAAACAACTTTTATTAAAATTTGCTAAACTAATAATCCTTTGATATCCGAGCTTGTATGCAGATCTGTTTGGAAATAGGCTTTTAAATTCATAATCACTATTATGTTTAATAGCTTATTTCGAAACTCTCCTCTTATTTGGAATTTCTCTTTCCAATTTCAAAAAGAAAGTAAAGTTTATAACATCACTATTCTCTTCTATTCATGAAGTTTTTCAATGAGAATAAAAAAGAAGAAAGCCATCCCCGTTAGAGAATGGCTTTCTTTTTTATCAGTTCTTTTGTATAAAATTCTTATTTATTCAAAAGTGCTTCAATTTCATCGTATTCTTTACCCATGTTCAGGTTATAATAAATACCTCTTAAAGCTACAAGATATTCTGTTTGTTCTGGTTTTAATTGACGTGCTTGTTCAAAAAATGGACGTGCTTGTTCAAACAGAGCTTTAGCTTTGGCTAATTCTTCTTGGTAAAGTTTATTATCGCTAATCATATTAGCATCTCCTTGTATTGTAACAGCCTGGTTGTAATATAACCGTCCTAGATTGGATAAGGCATCAACATACTGAGGATCAATCTCCAATGCTTTTTTGAAAGTAGCTTCTGCTTTTTCAACGTCTTTCAAAGACTCATATATACTACCTAATACATCATATAACTGTGGATTGTTCGGTTCGTCATTGATGGCTGTTTGCAGGTATTGGATAGCTTCTTCATTTCTATTGGAATAGATATAAATATTGATCAGGTGAAGCATATAGAATTTTTCTTCAGGAAATTTCTGAAGTCCTTCGATCAAAACCTTTTCCATATTTACACTATCGTTTAACTGCTGGTATTCACCAAACAAATATTGGTACACTTCGTTGCCTTTGTAGTCTGTTTCTTTGGCACGATTTAAAGCAGCAATAGCTGTTTGAGGTTCACCCAGTTGAGTAGCAGCAACGCCTGAATAGAATTGAACGATCATAAAGTTTGAATCTCTGGCTGCAACCGGTTCCCCTTTAAACATGGGGTGATCCGATATGACCAAATATTTTTCAAAAGATTCATACGCTTTGCGGTAATCTCTTTGATCAAAATAATAAGCACCTGCATTGAAATATTGGATATGATTAGCACTTAAAACACCTTTTATATCTTTTGTATGTTTAGGTTTGATCTTTCCTTTTGCATCAGGTAATTGATCCAACTCATAAGACTTTTCAAAATAAGGCAATGCATTCAGAAGTGCTTGGTACATAACGGGTTGATTCGGTTGTTGTCCCAGCATTTCTTTCATTCTTTCTGTGCTGAATTGTTGATCTTCGATATAACCGGCAACAAACCATGTTTTGGCATCATCTTTTGTTTCCGGATTTTCCAAAGCACCTTGTATCAATGTTCTAGCTTCAGCGTAATCTGCTTTGTCTCCTTTCGCAATGTTTTGTGCTTGACTTACTGCTTTCTTTTGAGCAAAAGAGGCAGAAGCTATTACACATAATGCAACTGTTAATAATACTCGTTTCATGCGATTCTAATTTGAGATTAATATTTAAGTTATTTATAATTATTCTTCTGTGTTCTTTTCATCCCCTTCCGGCAGTTCTATTGCATCATCTAATTTATTAGACTCTGTTTCTGCATTAGGGTTTACTTCATGCATTTCCAATTTAGCATCCCGTTCCGCTTTTTCTTCTGCGATTTGTTCATCGGTTTCGGATAATACTTTGCAGACAGAGGCTATTTCATCGTGGCGTTTGCCCAGGTTAATCAAACGCACCCCTTGTGTGGCGCGACCAATGACATTGATATCTTCGACTTTCATCCGGATCGTAATACCCGATTTATTTATAATCATCAAGTCATTTTCTTCTGTCACACTTTTAATAGCAACAAGTTTACCTGTTTTATCGGTGATATGAATGGTTTTTACTCCTTTTCCTCCCCGGTTAGTCATACGATAATCGTCAATATTCGAGCGTTTACCATATCCTTGTTCCGATACGACGAGGATTGTTTCGGTTTCTTTGTCTTTGAGACATATCATACCGATAGCTTCATCCTCTTTTCCATCCAATGTCATTCCTCGGACACCAGCAGCTGTACGTCCCATTACACGGACTTTGCTTTCGTGGAACCGAATAGCCCGTCCGTTTTTATTGGCAATAATCACCTCATTGTCTCCATTGGTCATCTTCACTTGGATCAAACCGTCGTCTTCACGTAATGTAATGGCATTTACCCCATTCTGACGTGGACGTGAATAAGCCTCCAACAACGTTTTCTTGATAACCCCTTTCTTGGTGCAGAACAACAGATAATGTGAATTGATAAATTCCGTATCAGTCGTTAATTTTTTCACACGAATGAAAGCCTGTACCTTATCTCCGGATTCAATATTCAACAAATTCTGAATGGCTCTTCCTTTGGCATTTTTAGCTCCTTCCGGTATTTCATATACTTTCAGCCAATAACATTTACCCCTTGCTGTAAAGATCAACAGGGTCGCATGCATAGAGGCCGGATAGATATATTCCACAAAGTCTTCATCCCTTGTTTCAGAACCTTTGGCCCCTACTCCACCTCGTCCTTGTGCTCTAAACTCACTTAATGGTGTACGTTTGATATATCCCATATGAGAGATCGTAATAATCATCTCATCATCTGAATAGAAATCTTCCGGATTCAGTTCTTCTGAAGCATAAACAATATCGGTTTTTCTTTCGTCACCATATTTGTCTTTTACTTCCTGCAGTTCTTCTTTGACCACCTGCATGCAACGTTCTTCGCTTTCCAGAATTTCTTTCAAGTCAGCGATCAATTTTTCTATTTCTTCAAATTCAGCCCGTAACTTGGTTTGTTCAAGTCCTGTCAGTTGACGAAGGCGCATTTCAACAATGGCACGGGATTGAATTTCAGACAAAGAGAAACGTTCAATCAGGCGTTCAATAGCCTCTTGCGGACTTTTAGAAGAGCGTATGATAGCAATTACTTCATCGATATTATCGGAAGCAATAATGAGTCCTTCCAGAATATGTGCCCGTTCTTCTGCTTTCTTCAGGTCAAAACGGGTACGACGCAATACTACATCCTGGCGATGATCCACAAATGCGCCAATCTGATCTTTCAAATTAAGCTGTCTGGGGCGTCCATTGACCAAGGCGATATTATTTACGCTGAATGACGATTGCAGTGCCGTCAGTTTATACAATTTATTAAGAACCACACTGGAATTGGCATCCCGTTTAATATCCACCACGATACGCATCCCGTGACGGTCGGATTCATCATTTACGTTAGAAATACCCTCAATACGTTTGTCATTTACCAGTTCAGCAATGTATTTGATCAGTTCCGCTTTGTTTACTAAATAAGGTATCTCTGTAATGACTATTTTCTCATGATTATGTTCCTGTTCAATTTCCGCTTTCCCACGCAGGACAATACGTCCCCTACCCGTTTCAAAAGCATCCTTCACACCGGCATACCCATAGATCGTAGCCCCTGTGGGAAAGTCCGGAGCTTTCACATACTCCATTAATCCTTCCACATCAATTTCTCCACGGCTCTCGATATAGGCAATACATCCATCCAATACCTCACTCATATTATGAGGAGCCATATTGGTGGCCATCCCTACGGCAATACCTGATGCCCCATTCACCAAAAGATTGGGAATACGAGTCGGTAAAACGGTTGGTTCCTTTAATGTATCATCAAAGTTCAGTTGAAAGTCTACGGTGTCTTTATCAATATCCCGCAACATTTCTTCAGCCAGTTTACTCAGGCGGGCTTCCGTATAACGCATAGCAGCAGGGCTATCACCGTCTACAGAACCGAAGTTTCCTTGTCCGTCAACCAGCGGATAACGCAACGACCAGGGTTGCGCCATACGTACCATTGTGAAATATACAGAAGAGTCACCATGGGGGTGGTACTTACCCAACACATCCCCTACTATTCTTGCAGATTTTTTATAAGGTTTATCGGATGTATTACCCAATTCATTCATCCCAAATAACACACGACGGTGAACAGGTTTAAAACCATCCCTTACATCAGGAAGAGCACGAGATACGATCACTGACATTGAATAATCAATGTATGCCGACTTCATTTCATCCTCGATGTTAATCTTTATAATTCTGTCTTGATCAACCATTTAGCTTTTTATTAATTACACTCACATTCTCATCTCTGAAAAATCGCACTAAGGTAAGAGTTTTCCCGGTACTACGAAAGAATTTAATCTGAAAATTTGTTATCCAGCCCTTTTCAAATCTTATTCCCGAACAATGGCATAGATTTTGCTGTTAAGTAAGCAGAGTTTATTAATTTTGCATAGTCATAGTACATTATATAATATGAAAAATAATTATTCAAAAAGGTTGATCGATGTTATCGAATATAGCCGGGAAGAAGCCACCAGGCTTCAAAATAGCTATATCGGACCGGAACATTTGATGTTAGGCCTTATTCGTGATGGTGAAGGGAAAGCTTTACAAATCTTGGATGAACTACATATTGACACAAGAGAGGTAAAGAAAAGAATCGAACAGGAGATTCGTCATACCGTTGACGTGGAGGATAATGCCCAACCGGAGATAGCCATAACCAAAACCACGGAACGCGTGTTGCGCATGAGTATGTTGGAAGCCCGCATGTTTAAAAGTATGGAAACAGATACCGAACATTTGTTATTGGCTCTGTTGAAAGAAGAGTACAATGTGGCGGCTCGTGTTTTGGAAAAAGAAGGTGTGACTTATCGTACAGTATATAATTACCTGGTAAGTGGTACGGGATTGTCTGAATATGAAGACGTTGAAGAGATCAGCGACGGCTATACGGATGATGATGACGAAGAAGACGAAGATGAAAATTTCTCTTCCCGTAAAGAATCTTCCCGGGGTGGACAGGGCACAGGTGCGGCACAGCAAAAATCCCCCAACGATACGCCCGTATTGGATAATTTCGGAACCGATATGACACGTGCGGCAGCAGAGAATCGCCTGGATCCTATTGTCGGACGTGAAAAAGAGATAGAACGTCTGGCCCAGATACTTAGCCGCCGCAAAAAGAATAATCCGGTATTGATCGGTGAACCGGGAGTGGGTAAATCGGCTATTGTAGAAGGCCTGGCTTTACGTATTACCCAACGCAAAGTATCCCGTATTCTTTTTGACAAACGGGTGATAAGCCTGGATATGGCTTCCATTGTTGCCGGCACCAAATACCGCGGACAATTCGAGGAACGTATCAAAGCGATACTGAATGAACTCTCCAAAAATCCGAATATCATTTTATTTATCGACGAGATTCATACCATTGTAGGTGCCGGTTCCGCATCCGGTTCTATGGATGCAGCGAATATGTTAAAACCTGCATTGGCACGTGGAGAGATACAATGTATAGGGGCTACGACCCTGGATGAATACCGTAAGAACATCGAAAAGGACGGAGCTTTGGAACGTCGTTTCCAGAAAGTCATAGTCGATCCTACGACAGCCGAAGAAACCTTGCAGATATTGAAAAATATAAAACCCCGGTACGAAGAACATCATAATGTCACCTATACCGATGCGGCACTGGACGCGTGTGTCAAATTGACAGAAAGATACATCAGCGACCGTAATTTTCCGGATAAAGCCATTGATGCTTTGGACGAAGCCGGATCCCGCGTGCATATCTCCAATATCATTGTGCCCAAGAGCATGGAAGAGCTGGAAGGCAAAATAGAAGAGACAAAAGTAGAGAAGCTTGCCGCTGTTAAATCGCAGAACTTTGAATTGGCTGCCAGCTTTCGGGATAAAGAACGCCAATACCTCTTACAACTGGAGGCGGCCAAGGCGAAATGGGAACAGGAAATGCAGGAACATCGGGAAACGGTCGATGAAGAAAAGGTGGCAGAAGTAGTAGCCATGATGTCTGGTGTCCCCGTTCAACGGATTGCCACGGCCGAGAATGTGAAACTGCTAGAGATGGGAGAAACACTGAAAAGCCAGGTAGTGGGTCAGGATGAAGCGGTACAGAAGATTGTCAAAGCCATTCAACGCAACCGGGTGGGACTCAAAGATCCCAACAAACCGATCGGCACCTTTATGTTCCTGGGCCCTACCGGAGTGGGTAAAACGCATTTGGCAAAGAAATTAGCCGAATACCTGTTCGATTCATCAGATGCTTTGGTGCGTATCGATATGAGTGAATATTTAGAGAAATTTGCCGTTTCCCGCTTGATCGGAGCGCCTCCGGGATATGTCGGATATGAAGAAGGGGGACAATTAACAGAAAAGGTACGGCGCAAACCCTATTCGGTTGTTTTATTGGATGAGATAGAAAAGGCACATCCCGACGTATTTAACCTCTTGTTGCAGGTTCTTGATGAAGGACGTCTGACAGATAGTCTGGGGCGGCGTATCGACTTTAAGAATACGATTCTTATCATGACCTCCAATATCGGAACCCGTCAATTGAAAGATTTTGGCCGCGGGGTTGGTTTCAATACGCAGGCGGCAGGTGAAACGGATAAAGACTTCTCCCGTTCTGTTATTCAGAAAGCGTTGAATAAGGCTTTTGCCCCTGAGTTTTTGAACCGTGTGGATGATATCATTATGTTTGACCAGTTGGATAAAACAGCGATACACAAAATCATCGATATCGAATTAAAAGGACTTTACAAACGCGTATGTGACCTGGGGTATGAGTTAGTTATTACAGAGGAAGCAAAAGATTTTATTGCGACCAAAGGGTATGACATCCAGTTTGGTGCCCGTCCGTTAAAACGTGCCATTCAGAAATACCTGGAAGATGAGATGGCTGAAATGATCATTCGCGCTTCAGTGGGTGAAGGCGATCAGATTCTTGTAGGTTTCAATAAAGAAGAACAACAGATCACAACAGAAGTAAAAAAGAAGAGAAAAAGAAAATCTATTGAATAAAAAATAGTAGCTACTAAAAAAAGGTTATTCGGAAATTATCCGGATAACCTTTTTTTATTCCCCCCTACTCCCCTCTCCGATGGCAACAAAGAAGACCGCTTCGCCCCCACACACAAAGAAAAAAACAGTTCAAAAGGCGGGGAAATAAAAGTGTCGATAACTGTCGACACAAATGCCGATATATATCGGCACAATTGCTGACATATATCGGCAATTTTGCCGACGATCGTCAGCAATTTTATTTATGTCCCTTAAGTGAGAGTTATTCCTTTTCTTTTTGTGCCACGTAGGACACCCTTTATGGATTTCAAAAAAAAGAAAGAGCATATTTGGAGGGGCTGACAGTATGATACGAAAGTCTGTAAATTTGTCAGAGTCGCTGCAAATTTGTTTGCGGAATTTTGTTTGGCATTTGTTTTGCTTATCATAGAGTATACTTAATACTAAATATACAAAATAAAAAATGATATGAATAAGCAAGGAAACATAGGGGTTACAAGTGAAAACATCTTCCCTATTATCAAAAAATTTCTTTACAGTGATCATGAAATCTTTTTACGTGAGATTGTGTCGAATGCAGTCGATGCTACCCAAAAACTAAAAACCCTTTCTTCGGTAGGTGAGTTTAAGGGTGAATTGGGGGATCTAACGGTTCATGTCAAATTCGACGAGGAGAAAATCACGATTTCAGACCGCGGTGTAGGTATGACTGCCGAAGAGATTGATAAGTATATCAATCAGATTGCTTTCTCCGGAGCCGAAGAGTTTGTGGAAAAATACAAGAACGATGCCGCTTCTATCATTGGACATTTCGGATTAGGTTTTTATTCTTCTTTTATGGTTTCTAAGCGGGTGGAGATTATCACCAAATCACACAAAGAAGGAGCTGTAGCCATGAAGTGGAGTTGCGAAGGCAATCCGGAGTACACCATGGAAGAGACCGAAAAAGAAAGCCGGGGTACAGATATCATCCTGTATATAGATGATGAGAATAAAGATTTTCTGACGAAAGAGAAATTAAATGGTTTATTGACCAAATACTGTCGTTTCCTGCCTGTTCCGATCGCATTTGGGAAGAAACAAGAATGGAAAGACGGCAGTTATGTAGATACGGACGAGGATAATATCGTCAATGATACAACGCCTGCCTGGGTGCGTAAACCGGCGGATATGACGGATGAAGACTATAAGAAGTTTTACCAGGATCTGTATCCGATGAGCGAAGAACCTTTGTTCTGGATACACCTGAATGTGGACTATCCGTTTAACCTGACAGGTATTTTGTATTTCCCTCGTATAAAGAGCAATATGGATTTGCATCGCAATAAGATCCAGTTATACTGCAACCAGGTGTTTGTTACAGATTCGGTGGAAGGTATTGTACCTGAATTCCTTACCTTACTGCATGGTGTATTGGATTCGCCGGATATCCCGTTGAATGTATCTCGCTCTTACCTGCAGAGCGACCAGAATGTCAAAAAGATATCGGCCCATATAACCAAGAAAGTATCCGATCGGTTGGAGGAAATATTTAAGAGTGAACGTGTTTCCTTTGAAGAAAAATGGGATAGCCTGAAATTATTCATCCAATATGGTATGTTGACGGATGAAAAATTCTATGACCGTGCGGCTAAATATGCCTTATTAAAGGATGTCGACAATAAGTATTTTACCTTCGACGAATACAAAACGCTGGTAGAAGGCAGTCAAACGGACAAAGAAGGGAATTTGATCTATCTATACACCAACAGCAAAGAAGAGCAATACAGTTACATACAAGCAGCCAAAGACAAAGGATACAGCGTACTGATTATGGACGGGCAACTGGACACACACCTGGTTGGACAATTGGAACAGAAGTTCGAAAAGACCCGCTTTGTGCGTGTAGACAGTGACACGATCGACAATCTGATTCGCAAAGAAGAAGCAGGCAAAGTAGCCTTGGATGAAGAGCAGAAGAATGCCTTGCAACAAATCTTTAAGAGCCAGATGCCTCAGATGGAAAAGGTAGATTTCATGGTCACTTTCGAAGCTTTGGGAGAAAACACGAACCCGGTCATGCTTACACAAAGTGAATATATGCGTCGTATGCGTGAGATGTCTGCTATGCAGCCGGGTATGTCTTTCTATGGTGAACTGCCGGACAGTTATAATCTGGTGTTGAATACGGATCACTCTTTGGTGAAAAAGGTGTTGGCCGATGAAGAGCTTGCACTCAACGAGAAATTGAATCCTATCACGGCAGATATCAAAGGTTGGGAAGCACGTCAAGCCGACCTGCGTGAAAGTCAAAGTAAGAAAAAAGAAGAAGAGATTTCAGCCCAGGAAAAAGAAGATTTGACGCAGACGGATAAGAAACTGAACGAACTCCGTAGTCAACGGGATCTTTTATTGACTGCTTATGCGGAAGAAAACAAACTGGTCGGTCAGTTAATTGATTTGGCCTTATTAGGCAATGGCATGCTGAAAGGAGAAGCCCTGAGCCAATTTATCAAACGAAGTGTTCAACTGATAGGATAATATATATAAGTTGTTGTTTAAGGCTGTCCGATTTTTCTTTCCGGACAGCCTTTTTCAATAATTTTATGTACGTTTGTTGCGCCATAAAAAATCAATACGTATGCAAGAAAAAATAGAAGAAACAGCTTATTTCGCCTCCGGTTGTTTTTGGGGAGTGCAATATCATTTCAACAAAATAGAAGGGGTAGAAGCTACTTATGTCGGTTATATGGGTGGGCAATTGGAGAACCCTTCTTATGAAGCGGTCAAGACAGGAACGACAGGGCATGTGGAAACTCTCCAGGTGGTCTATGACCCTAGCCGGGTAAGCTATGCCCACTTATTACGTCTGTATTTCGAAACACATGATTTCACTCAAGTGGGTGGCCAGGGACCGGATATAGGGAGCCAATATCGTTCTGTTCTCTTTTATGCCCATGAGGAACAAAAGAGAGAGGCGGAAGATGTTATGCGTATATTAACTGCCAAGGGATATCAGGTAGCTACCGTATTGGAACCCAAATCCGACTTTTGGATAGCGGAGGACTATCACCAGCACTATTATCAAAAAAACGGGGATACGCCTTATTGCCATATCTATAAGAAGATATTCTAATGGGGAAAATTCTTCTTTTCGTCTACTATATATTCAGGCCGGGCCTTTATTTCGTCAAAGAGAATACCGATGTATTGTCCGACAACTCCTACTGTGATCAATTGCACGCCACCAAAAAAGATGATAGTGAAAATAATAGAGGTCCATCCTGTTTCCGCATGACTGAAACCGTATATTTTGCCTAAGGTGAACCATATGGCCAAAATGATACCGACCAATACGGCGACAAACCCAAGTCCCATCACCAGCTTCAATGGCTTCTTAGAGAAGTACAATAAGGCATAGGAGGCAAAGCGGAACATCTTACTGATGGGATATTTGGTATCCCCTGCTATCCGGGCTTTTCGTTCATAATAAAAAGGAATCTGTTTGAATCCCACCCAACTGATTAATCCGCGGATATACTTGCCTCTTTCTCTTAAGTGATTAAATTCATCCATCACTTTACGGTCTATAAGACGAAAGTCACCGGTGTCTAAAGGAAAGTCGATCTCACTCATGGAGTTCATTGTGCGGTAAAACAGTTTGGCTGTAAACAATTTAAAACGACTTTCTCCTTCACGGGATTTGCGCACACAATAGACCACATTCGCCTCTTCTTTCTCCTGCAAAGCCAGTATTTCCGGTATGAGTTCAGGAGGATCCTGCATGTCGGCATCCAAGATGACCGCTAAATCGGACTGACAATAATTGATTCCGGCTGTGACTGCAGGTTGATGTCCGAAATTACGGGAAAAATGAATCACTCTGACCTGCTGGGGGTTCGTCGCAGCTATCTCATTCAATAAGTCACGTGTATTATCCTGGCTGCCATCATTGATATAGATAATTTCTGTTTTATGCGGCAGGCTATCCAGTACGGCTTTGGTACGTTGATATGATTCGACAAGAACCAGTTCTTCATTGTAGCAGGGAATTATCAGAGTGAGTGTTTTCATTTATCGTACGATTTAAAAGTAATGTATTTATTCATCACAAAATTGATCACCGTATAAAAAGCCATGCCTATCAGTTGATTATAGTATGGATCGATATTTAACTGTTTGTTCAGGGATAAAACAAGTATCAATTGTAGTAAATAACATACGCCAAATACTGCGCCAAAACGGATACCGCTGCTTACCCATCCGGCGGAACTTTGGAAGGTCCATTGTTTGTTCCATATAAAACTGTTGAGAACTCCGGCTACATATCCTGTCGCATTCGAAATCACATCTGAAATGCCACACATCTTCATCATAATCCATATGACAACAGCAGTAATCAAGGTATTGCTTATCCCTACAATACCATACTTTATGGCCTGTTTAACTGTCTCCATCTCTGGTAATTATATCTTTTATTTCTTCTTTAGATAATTCTTTTACATTCGTTATGGTATATTGGTTGGATAAAAAGTCCCCGTATTGATTACATTCAGTAATAACATTTCCTAAAATACCTTTGATATCGGCCCGGACGGGGATTAAAAGGATAAGCTCGATATAATTATCTTCTATCGTAAGACGTTCTATCTCGCAATTATCCTGAGGAAGTAAATAGTTGAATTCCCGTTCAATCACTTGTTTCTGATATTCCAGGAATACTTTTTTGTCGTTAGACAAGATCAATATATAAAAACGTAGTTTTTCATCCTTCCCTCCCAGACCGGTAGATATATAAATCTGTTTTTCGTCTGAAAATTCGGATTCCAATGATATACGTGCTTCCATGACAGCCATATAGGCCCAATCGGCAATAGCCGGATCTGGATGTTCCACATATTCTTTTAATAAACGATAGGCTTTTACGGATTTAGAAATAGCCAGTGTAGTGATCAGGTGTTTCTTTTCATCGTTAGAGAGGGTTTCGATTTGCAATAAATCAGAAATAGCTTCACATTCTTCATCTGACAATGGCTCTGTGTGATCACTATGGGAACGGATTTGTTCGGAATACTTAAAATACTCCATTTGTATTTCAACCGGAATACGCTGTTCCAGTATATGAAAATGCCCATCCATTTTACTAAAGGAATCACGAAACTGCTTGAATACATCTTTTTCTTTCTTCATAGATCTCTTTTTGTTTTTATTTGTAAAAACAGGAAACCAAAACAAAGGTACTGCTTTTTCCGAAATAAAGAAAGAATGCATGACAAGAGTAAAACTGACAGAAAAAAGGATAGATAAATATTAATGATCTATTAAAAAATGTTATTCAAAATCTTTTTCTACTTAAAAGGATTAAATTGTGCCCCAAATCACGGTTGAGATAAATATTGGTATATCAATTCATTTCGAAGTTTTAGTAATAAAGAAGGTACTATTGTGACAAAAGACAACTCTATCTTATTCTTTCTCTTGATCTTACTCTTTTCTTGTGACTCCCAGGAAACGAAAGATCTCTCCACCTATACTGTATCCTATTCGAATTTTGAGAATATAGTAACGATTGACGGGGTTGTGGAACCGGTGCGTTCGACGACATTGAATTGTCCGATCTATATAGAAGGAGTTATTGCTTATGTGATAGAGGATGGAACCTATGTAGAAGAAGGGGATACGGTTTGTGTGATCGAAGTGCAGGAGTTACAGACGGCTTATAACCAAATGTTATTGAGTTTGGAAAATGCAGAAGCCGGGATCAATAAAACCAAAGCGGAATTGGATATGCAATATGCATTGTTGGAGGCTCAGGTAAAGAATAATGAGGCTGATACACAAATCGCTCAATTGGACTCATTGCAATTAGCTTACAGCACACAAAATCAACGAAGAATAAAAGAACTCGAACTCGAAAAGGTGACTATAGAGAAAGCCAAGCACCAGAAAAAGTTGCATTCTCTGGAGATCATTCAGCAATCGGAAATAAGAAAACTGGAGTTGGAGATCCAGAATCTCAGGAATCGCTCCAAAACAATGAAGGAGCAATTAGATGCTTTAGTATTGAAAGCCCCTTGCCAAGGTTTAGCCACAAGAGCCATCAATCCCTTGACCGGCAATAAATTATTAGTAGGTGATCCGGTTTGGAGCAATATGCCTTTGGTTAAAATACCCGAGTTTAATGAAGTGAAAATTAAAATCATGGCACCGGAAAGAGATTATAAATATATCAATATGAATGACT
Source organism: Parabacteroides sp. 52 (assembly GCF_010500925.1). Lineage (GTDB taxonomy): Bacteria > Bacteroidota > Bacteroidia > Bacteroidales > Tannerellaceae > QVMG01. Next base: position 86,103 of record NZ_QVMG01000001.1, on the reverse strand, counting down.
CTGTTTATTTCACCTTCGACGCTATGCCGGGGAATATGGCTTTTGGCAAGATCATAAAGAAAGCCCCTATGGGCCAACCCTACAAAAGAGGATCGAAAGTGAAACTGTTTGAGGTGGAAGCTTCGGTGGATAGCTTACTGACTCTTCCCGAACCTGGCTTTACGGCCAATTGCCATATTGTATTGAAGCAGATAAAGGATACACTTGTTGTTCCTCAAATAGCCATTTTTGAAGAAGATTCAATGAAGGTTGTTTATATAAAAAGGAATAGAGGTTTCGAAATGCGTCAGGTGGAAACAGGCCTTTCTTCTCCGAAAGAGGCAATCATTACAGCCGGAGTGCAAAAAGATGAAATATTGCTGTTGTCCAAACCTAAAACATCTTTGGTCAAGAAAAAAACGGTATTGCCGGTAATCGCCGTTGACTCCATAGCCAATCCGGAAAATGAAGTAGTTAATAAGTAAAGATTTAGATAGTAATACAATGAGGTGTAGTATCAGGAAAACACAGAAACTAAGTTTGTTTCTTTTATTTGTGACATTGTTTTATGCCTGTGGGAAAAAAGAAGTGCAACAAGTACCCACAGGGAAAGTAACAAAAGGAACCTTCTATATCGATATGCATGAAGAAGGAGAGATAGAAGCTATCCGTTCGATTAATATCTCCTCTCCTACGATCTCCTGGCGATATGGAAACTTAAAAATCACTCAATTGGTGAAAGATGGAGAGGAAGTGAAAGCGGGAGACACAATCATAGTCTTTGATCAGTCCGAAGTTCAAAAAGGAATTGTAGAAGCAGAAGGACGCTTGGAGATAAGTAAAGCAGAATTGGAGAAAATGGTTGCTCAACACCAATCGGATCTGGAAGAGTTAAAAGCCGATTACGAAGTGACCCGCATCGCACAGGAAATATCAAAAATCCGCTTCGAAGCAGCAGGTTACGAATCGGATATAAAAAAGAAAGAGATACAGTTGAACCTGGAAAAAGCAGATATTGCACTCAACAGGGCAAAAGAGCAAATAGACAATCGCATTAAAATCCAGCAGGAAGAGATCAAACAAAAAAATCTTTCGATCGAACAAGACAGAGCCAGGCTGGTTGAAGCCAATGAAACATTGGAGAAATTATTTGTAGTAACTCCTTCACCCGGTATTGCAATCATCAGCCGCAACTGGAGCAGTGGCAATAAATTTCAATTGGGAGATCAGTGTTGGTCCGGCTTCCCTCTTATCCAATTGCCCGACTTGTCTTTGTTGAAAGCTACGGTAAAGATAAACGAAGTGGATATTGCTAAAATCAGTAAAGGACTCAAAGTGGAGATCAAACCGGATGCCTTCTCTGATAGTATATTTACAGGGGAAGTCAACTCGGTAGCTAATCTGGCAGTGAACAAAGACGGTTCCTCTAAAATCAAGGTCTTTCCTGTAGAAATATACATAAAAGAAACGAATGAGAATTTATTACCGGGTTTGACGGTTAGTTGCCGGATTATTATTGATCAGATAGAGGATGTTTTATATGTCCCTCTGGAAGCTATTCATACGGAAGGAGAAAATACTTTTGTGTATAGAAAATCTGGGGGCGGATATAAAAAGACAGAAGTGGAAACAGGGGCAAGTAATTCGGATTTTATTGTCATCACCAAAGGGCTGGATGAAAAGGATGTTGTCGCTTTAGTGGATCCTTTTGTAGAAGAAAAGAAGAACGAAACAAGTAAAAAGAGTTGATTATGAGGAAGAATAAGTTATATAGAATACTCTTATTCCTCCCGGTCTTTCTGTTTCTTGTTTCGTGTGGAAATAAAAAACAGGGAGAGGATAAAGAAAAAGACCGGAGTGGTAAAATTATTATAGAGACAGGGGAGCTGGCTGCTGTCAATTCCCAATCCTTTGTTCTACCCCGTTACGGCCGGTATTGGTATGAAATGCGGATCATTGGTATCCTGGAACATGGAACCATAGTGAATAAGGGAGATTCCATTCTGCAGTTGGACCCGACAGAAATTAAAAAATTCATTATAGACAGGGAAAGTAACCTGGAAACGGAATTGGCGACATTGCAAAAATTGCGTGTCGATCAGAATAATACGATCAACGAACAGGAATCGAGAGTAAAAAATGAAGTGGCTTCATTCGATCTGAAAAAGATAGAACTGGATGCTTCCCGTTTTGAATCGGATCGTTTTCGCAAAATTAAAGAACTGGAATTTGAACAGGCTAAAATCACGTTGGCTAAAGAAAAACGTAAATTGGAACTGAATCACATCGTCAATGCCAATGATTTTAAGATACAGGAGATCAAAGTAAGACAGATAGAAAATGAAATAAAGGATGCCTATAACATCTTACCTAATCTAACCTTATACACTCCGATATCCGGGGTTTTTCAGGTTGCCCGCAACTATCGGACAAATACTTTGGTCAAGGTAGGCGACAATATCTATCCTGGAAACAACCTGGCCAATGTGCCCGAATTGAAATGGATGAAAGTGAATACATTCATTAATGAAAATGATTTTCTAAAGATCAAAAGAGGGCAAAAAGTAGCCGTTCGCCTGGATGCTATGCCCAAATTGGTTTTTGAAGGAGAGATAGCTTATATTGGTAAGCTGTGCCATTTGAGAGATCAGAAATCCCGTCAGAAAGTGTTCGACGTGGAAGTGAACATATTAGAGCCCGATGAAAGGTTAAAACCTGGTATGACGGTAAGTTGTGAATTTTTAGAAAACGATTGATTATGCAATTTGATGAAAATGTCCGCTTGGCGTTAAGCGGATTAACCGATCATAAATTCCGTTCTTTCCTAACGATGTTAGGTATTATTTTTGGAGTAGCTTCTGTGATTGCCATGCTTTCCATAGGGGAAGGTGCCAAACGGGAGGCGATCGCTAAATATCAGGACCTAGGGGTGAATAATATTATTGTGCGGGAAAAAACGCTTTCGGAGAACGAACTGGAAGAGGTAAGAGCCAAATTCTCTCAGGGTTTATCTCTGCAGGATGCTGCTGTTATCAAAGATATTGTACCGGGAGTTGAACGCGTTGCCTCCCAGGCGGAGATTAATACCGACGTCAAGTATACGGATAAATCTATTAAGTCAACTATTATAGGTGTTTCGCCTGAGTTTCTTAATATGATGAATTATAAAGCGCAAAAGGGTGAGTTTATCAATGAAAATCATTATAATCAGAAATTGAAGGTCTGTGTCTTAGGAGCAGGTGTGGCGAATCATTTGTTTCAATATGAAGATCCGATAGGTAAAATGGTAAAGGTGGAAGATCAATGGTTGGAAGTTATTGGAGTGCTTGAATCCAAAACCCTTTTTACCGAAACCGTTGGAGAGCTTGCTGCCCGTGACCTGAATACGGATGTATATACTCCCCTTTCCACCTTCTTGAACCGGTTTACCCGGGAAAATCTCTTATCCAGTCAGATCCAGCAGATCACGGTACAGGTAGATAACTCCAATCGTTTGCTCGAAGCCTCTAAGCTTATTAACGAGATTGTGAAAAGGCATCATTTTAATAATGACGATTACAGTATTGTCATTCCTTTTGAATTATTGAAACAGGAGGAAAAAGAAAGACAGATCTATAATTTTCTGTTAGGAGCGATTGCCGCCATTTCACTGATTGTAGGTGGGATTGGTATCATGAATATTATGTTGGCAACTGTAATGGAGCGTACCCGTGAAATTGGTATCCGGCGGGCAATTGGTGCCCGTAAAGCGGATATTATGAGCCAGTTTGTAACTGAAGCGATTGTGATAAGTATAACCGGAGGAATTATCGGTGTATTATTGGGGGTAACCCTCTCGTTGACGGTTACTTTATTTACGGATATTAGTACATACATCAAAGCCTACTCCATTTTGATTGCTTTTGCTTTTTCAGTAATAGTCGGTATTAGTTTCGGTTATTTGCCAGCAAAGAATGCTGCCAATCTGAAACCCGTTGATTCAATACGTTACGAATAAAAAGAGGATAGATATTATGTTGATCGAAATAACAAATATGGTTAAAAATTATGCCATAGGAACAATGGAAATTCCGGCATTACAGAATATAAATCTCCGGATTGAAAAAAACGAATATGTCGCTATTATGGGGCCTTCCGGTTCCGGGAAATCGACTTTGATGAATATACTCGGATGCCTGGATACCCCGTCAAGCGGACATTACCTTTTTAACAATGTGGATGTAAGCAGCCTGGATGATGACTCTTTATCGACAATGAGAAACAAAGAGATTGGGTTTATCTTCCAGAATTTTAATCTTTTGCCTCGTTTAAATGCACTGCAAAATGTGGAATTACCCCTGATCTATTCCGGCACTCCCGGCAATGAGCGGAGAGAAAGAGCACTGAAAGCGCTGGAGAGAGTGAAACTGGCTGATCGCATCGATCATAAACCCAGCGAATTGAGTGGAGGACAACGACAACGTGTGGCCATTGCTCGTGCCTTAGTTACGAATCCAGGCATCCTGTTGGCCGATGAACCTACCGGTGCTCTCGATTCAAAAACGGGAGTAGATATCATGCGTCTCTTTCACGAACTGCATCAGGAAGGAAATACCATCATATTGATTACGCATGAGCAAGAAATTGCCAATTATGCCAATCGGAATATCTATATAAAAGACGGTATGATTCATTCGGACCAGTTAAACACAAATAAAACACTTATTGTATAATCGACTTATTCTACAAAGTATGAAAAAGATATATCTGATTCTTTTTACTGTTCTTATTTCTTTCCCCAACAGGCAATTACAAGCGCAGACCCAAACACATTATCTTACTTTAGAGGAAAGTATCCATATAGCTAAAAAACAAAGCTTGAGAATGTTGGGGTTAACGGAGAATCTGAAAATTGCGGAATACAACTTAAAGTCTACAACAAGCCGGTTTAAGACGCATATTAATATGAATCTTACTTTGCCTCAATATACGGAAACGGTCCGCCAATGGGAAGATAGTACCGGTATATCCTTTTATCCGGTTAAACAACTCAACTATGCCACCCGGCTTACGATCAATCAGCCGTTACCGACCGATGGTAATATTTATATACAGACCGGATTATCCAATTATGAAGATTATTTCTCTGATCTTCGTTCTTCTAATTTGAATACGCGTATAGGTTTCACACAACCCCTGGATGCTTTTTATGGGTACAATCAGATCCGGTCGGCTTATAAACTGGCGCAATTGGCTTATGAGAAATCGAATAAACTGTATAAGAGAGAAGAAGCTCTTTTGGTTTATAATGTAAGCAGTTATTATTATAATTTGCTTTCTATTCAGAAAAGAACAGAAATTGCTTTTATGAATTTAGAGCGACAAACAGAGGCTTTTGAGATCTCTCAAAAGAAGTATGAGGCCGGACTTATTCGTGAGGTCGATGCTTTGCAAATGGAAGTAGATCTGGCAGCTGCTCAGAACTCTTATGAAGGGGAGTTGCAGAATCAATTCGAAGCAATCAATTCGTTCAAAAACATGCTGGGATTGGATCTTCGAGACAGCTTGATATTAAGCAGTGAACTGAAGTATAAGGTCGTAGCCATAGACCCCGAAAAGGCGGTGCGATTGGCTATCGAAAATCGTCCGGAAATACGAGATCGGGAAATCGAAATTGCGGAACAGGAACTCAATATAAAAAGACAAAAAGCCGAAGGCATGGTTAGAGGTAGCATAGATGCTTATTTTGAGAAGGTCGGTGTCAGCCGGCAGGATATCGATTTAAGTCTAGGTACTTCGATAAAAAACTCATATAAAGATTTTACAAACCGTCCTTCCAATTTTGGTGTGGGGCTTACTGTAACGATACCTATACTTGATTGGGGTGAAAACAAAGCCTTGGTGAGAGCCGCACAGGCCCGATTGAAACAAGCTGCTTACAACAAAGAGGAAGAGGAACGGAATATAGAGACGGAAGTACGTAATTTGGTGGCCAGCTTAGGCAGTTATCTAAAGCGATTGCAATCTTTGGAAAAGAATGTTGCCGTAGCTGAAAAGAGTTTCCAAATCACCCTCCAGCGTTACTCTGACGGCGATATCGACAGCCAATCATTGGCCTTGGAACGGGATCGTTTGAATAGCGCTTATACCACTCATTTAGGTGCCTATATTGAATATCAGAGGGCTTTGGCCAATCTAACCTATCAGACATTCTATGATTTCCAAAAAGAGGAATTAGTGCAATAATATTTTCGATTTTTTCTACACTACAGGCGAAAGGCATGGACGGTATGGTCAGTACTGCCCATGCCTTTCGGCAATTATTTAATCACCTTGACCAGGGCTTCTTGCACAAGAGCTTCCATAATCTTATACGCTTCCAAATTGGGATGTACCCCATCTCGTGCATATTTTTCAGGTAAGCCGTTACGTTCATCTTTTAATGCGGAATGATAATCGACATAACTCAAACCGTTTTGAGCAGCATATTCTTTCAGCCATCCGTTTAACTGAATGATTTTATTGGCAGGTTCCAAGCCTTTGCGCCAGGGATAATCGTAAACGGGTAAAATGGAGCAGAGTATGACATGTATGTTATTGGCTTTGGCTAATTCTGCCATAGAGACAATATTCCCAAAGATATTTTCTTGTGAGATATAACCGATATTCTGTGCAATGTCGTTTGTCCCAGCTAGGATAACAACAGCCTGAGGTTTTAATTGGATTACATCGGCACGAAAACGAACCAACATCTCGGCAGTCGTTTGCCCTCCTATCCCCCGGTCTATATAATCATTCTTGATAAAAAACATGGAATCGGCAGGCCACCAGCCATCTGTGATTGAATTCCCCATAAACACCACTTTGGAAGGAGTCTTTACACTTTTGTTTGCTTCTGCATAGCGGTTGAAACGCGCCCAGTCTTTTTCCTGAGCAAACACCCCTGAGGTGAGACATAAACTAAAGGCTAGTATTAGCCACTGCTTCTTGTTTTTCATGACTTTATCTAATTTTTGTACAAATGTAGGGTATTGTTATTCTCTTTTACAGAAAATTCCCGCAAAAAAGAAAGAGATACTTCTTTTTCTTTATTATCATTCTTTTTGAAAACAAAAAAGCAAGCCTGAGGAACGATCTCTTCAGGCTTGCTTTTATTTCTTGTTTTGATCTTGATTAATTGATCAACTTCACATACAAGATACCGTCTTGATTACGGAATTGTATTTTACCTTCACGAGCCAACCAACCCAATGCTAGAAAAATACGAGACTCTCTCAGGCTGGTAATTTCTCCAATCTTACGGATGGACATTTGTTCTCTCTCTACGAGCAGTTGCCAGATAGCACCAGCAAACTGACCTACTTCATGTTTAATCATACTGTAAATATTAAGATTTTGATGTTCGCTTAAAGATAATAAAAATCACTTAATAAATAAAGATTCATCAGGTGTTTTATATGTTTATGAACATGCTTTCTGTTCATATTCGAGTATGTAAACAAAAAAAAGACCTATTCAGTTGTTGAATAGGTCTTTTTTTCCTGCATCAGGAATCCATTTATCCATTCATAGATGCAAGGAATTCCATATTGTCGGATGTATTTTCCATATGTTTCTTTACAAATTCCATCGCTTCGATAGAATTCATATCTGACAGGTATTTGCGAAGTATCCACATACGGTTTACTGTTGCATCGTCTTGCAATAGATCGTCCCGGCGGGTGCTGGATGCAATAATGTCTACAGCCGGATAAATACGTTTGTTTGAAAGCTTACGATCAAGTTGTAACTCCATATTACCCGTACCTTTAAACTCTTCAAAGATCACATCATCCATCTTAGAGCCTGTCTCTGTCAATGCTGTCGCCAGTATGGTCAAGCTACCTCCGTTTTCAATGTTACGGGCAGCTCCAAAGAAACGTTTGGGTTTCTGCAAAGCATTTGCGTCTACCCCTCCTGAAAGGACTTTACCTGAAGCCGGTTGCACGGTATTATAGGCACGTGCCAGACGCGTGATAGAGTCCAAAAGGATCACGACATCGTGTCCACATTCAACCATGCGTTTGGCCTTGTTTAATACGATCTCTGCTATTTTCACATGACGTTCTGCCGGTTCGTCAAAGGTAGAAGCGATTACTTCCGCATCCACGCTACGAGCCATATCTGTTACTTCCTCCGGACGTTCATCAATCAATAAGATAATCATGTATACCTCCGGATGATTGGCGGCAATGGCATTGGCAATATCTTTCAACAACATTGTTTTCCCTGTCTTGGGTTGAGCCACAATCAGTCCACGTTGTCCTTTTCCTATAGGTGAGAAAAGGTCTACCACCCGTACCGCTGTTTTGTCGTATACCTTCGGTGCACGACGGGCTGTCAACATAAATTTTTCATCCGGGAACAGAGGGGTCAAATGATCGAAAGGAACGCGGTCGCGCACCTCTTCCGGAGTACGGCCGTTTATTTTATCTACTTTGACTAAGGGGAAATATTTTTCTCCTTCTTTGGGAGGACGGATGGGACCTTCAACAACATCCCCGGTACGCAATCCAAACAATTTGATTTGTGATTGAGAAACATATATGTCATCTGGAGATGTCAAGTAATTATAATCGGACGAACGAAGGAATCCATACCCATCCTGCATCATTTCCAACACTCCTGTACCAATCAGAATGCCATCAAATTCATAGGCCTTTTCCTGAGACTGTTGATTGTTGTTTGTATTCTTATTATGTTGTTGTCCGTTTTTATTATGTTGTTTGTTCCCTGTATTAGCCGGTTGAGCCGGTTCATTTTCTACCGCACGCTTAGGTTCTGCCTTTGTAGGGGTAGATGATGAGAAAGGAAATATCTGATCAAGTACAGATTTTGCATCCGGGTGACGGAAGACAACTCGTTTGGCTTCTCCTTCTTTCGGAGCTGTTTCGGGTGTTGTTGTTTCCGATTCGACAACTTCTTGTTTGGGTTCTTCCGGGCTTGCTTTTAATTCCGGTTCTTCTAAAGTCGGAAGCAGAGAGAGTTGTTGTTGTTCTTCTTCTTTTTTTTCTTTAGCTACTACCGGTTTTTTGAGTATTACTTTTTTCTCTGTAACAGGTTCTGTTTTTATCACCTTGGGTGTCTCTTTGTCACTTGCCGGTATTACAGCTGCCACTACCTTTTCTTTCTTTTCTATACGGGTTCTCTTTTTCTTGTCGGCAACAACTTCTGCCTCTTTGTTGTCAGCAGGTGTTGTTTTCTTTTCTGCTGCTTGGGGCGAAGTGGCAGTTTCTGTTTTACTTTTGGGCGTTTTAGTTGTTTTTGCAGCTGTTTTAGTTGTCCCTTTTTTAGCCCGGTCTACGGCTTTTTTGGCTTCTTTTTCTTTTTCTTTTTCAACCTGAATACCGGCTAATGAAATGGCTTGTTCGTCAAGGATTCGATAGACAAGTTCTTCTTTCTTTAAGCTGCTGATTTTTTTAATACCTAACTCTTCCGCAATCGTTTGTAATTCGGGAAGGAGTTTTTCATTTAGTTCTAAAATGTTGTATTTCTGCATAATGCGAAGTAAATAATGATAAGACGTACGAAGGCCTACTTAACCTTTTAAGCGCACGTAATTGTATCTTTTAAATAAATAAATTATTAATATTTTCCATGTATAATCGAAATGTTCAACTAATTTGACACATTAGCGACATATCTGTGAAGTAAATCTGTGCAAATGTATAAACTTTTTCAATTAGTCATACCTTTTGATCGTTTTTTTTACGCGAAGGACCTGCTTTGTCTCTTTATTGATGCGAAAACGGTTATCGCTTCTTTCTCCTACAATCCAAATAATATCTTTCCCGCTGCATAACAACCAAACATCTTCTTTTTGTTGCAGGCTAAACTTCTGATTGGAAAAGTAATCACTTAGTTTTTTGCGGCCTGACATTCCAAAGGGAACAAACCAATCTCCTTTCTGCCAACGACGTAAGGTCAAAGGGAAATGGAGCTTATTCAAATCAAAATAAGCCGTATCTTTTTCTTTTTCAATCACAAATTCTTTAGACAAAACAGTTTCTTGCCAGGAAAGTTTAACCGGCAGAGAGTTTTTGTTTTCTTCTGTTACTGTATAGGTTTCTAAAACAGGATGTGCGGCAATTGGTGTGATTAATAAATAATCACGGTCTTTAATTAACCGAAAATCAGAAGAGAAAAACAATTTCCCCGATGTTTTATTCAGAGATTCATATATCTCATTGCAGAGAATACGATTGAATCCATAAGGTTTTAGTAGCTCGTATAAGACGGTTTTAGGGGAAGGATATTGTAACAACAGAGGGATGGATACATGGTTATCAGTAGTGATCACTTTCTCTCTGGCCTCTTTTATTACGTATTGATATATTTCATCAACGGTAGCTAAATGCTCCGTTGTCCGACGAATTGTTTCTCGAACCGAAGGATTGATCTTCTCCAAGGCAGGAAGTATTTCCAGGCGAATGTAATTACGTGTATAAACATCCGAAAGATTGCTGCTGTCTGTGATATAGGTGTAATTTTCCTGTAATAACCAAAAGATAATCTCTTCGCGGCTTACCGTCAACAGGGGACGAACGATATATCCGTTCCGAGGTTTAATCCCTCGCATCCCCCGAATACCGGATCCCCGGATCAGGTTCATAAGAACAGTTTCTATATTGTCATCCCGATGATGGGCCACAGCAATAGCCTGCGCTTTCAACGTGAAACGCATCTCCTCAAACCATTGATAACGCAGTTCCCGTGCCGCCATCTCAATAGAAATATGCTTTTCTTTAGCATAAGAGGTCGTATCAAAGTCGGTTTTATAAAAAGGGACCCCTATATTTTCGGCAAATTCCCGGGCAAAACGTTCATCCCGATCCGACTCTTCTCCCCGTAGATGAAAATTACAATGAATGGCCATACAGGTATATCCTAAACGGACTAAAACCGCCAAGAGAGCAACCGAGTCAGCTCCCCCACTTAATCCAACCAATACCGGTTCCTTTGCTGAAAGCAGCTTGTATTTATGGATATATGTACGGACGGTTTTTATCATTTTGCTTAAAACAAATATAGGGATACAATGTACCCCTATATGTTTATATATATAATTCTATTTTATGCTTCTTCCACTCCTGCCAGTTCGGGATCGATCATGATACGACCGCAATACTCACAGACAATGACTTTTTTTCTCAACTTGATGTCCATTTGTTTCTGAGGAGGAATCTTATTGAAACAACCTCCACAAGCATCTCGTTGAATATAGACAACAGCCAAACCGTTACGGGCACCTTTACGGATACGTTTGAAAGCAGTCAACAAACGGGGCTCAACAGTCACTTCCAGCTTTTTAGCTTTTTCACGTAACTTTTCTTCTTCCTGTTTGGTTTCGGAAATAATCTCTTCCAATTCATTTTTTTTCTGTACTAAATCAGCTTTACGGCCATCCAGTATCTCTGTCAGTTGAGCGATCTCTCCTTTCTTTATGTTGTTAAGCTCTGTATATTCTTTGATTTTCTTTTCCGAAAATTCTATTTCCAATCCCTGAAATTCTATTTCTTTGGACAGATTATCAAATTCACGGTTATTACGAACATTATCCAGCTGTGATTTATATTTTTCAATTAAAGCTGTCGATTCCGTAATTTTATTTTTTTGTTGTACCGAGGCAGATTCATATTCTTTTATATCAGCTTGGTAATTAAAAAGACGAGTTTCCAGCCCTGCAATCTCATCTTCCAGGTCTTGAACCTCCAAAGGCAATTCACCGCGAAGCGTCTTGATTTTATCAATTTCAGTCATCATCGTCTGAAGCTGATACAGTGTAGAAAGCTTTTCTTCAACTGTATACTCTTTTTCAGCTGATTGTTTGTCTGTAGCCATTCTATAAATATTTTACTGGGTTTGAATTAACATTTGAAAAATGCACTGCAAAGGTAGGAAATTTTTTTGATATGATGTTATAAAATATTTCTTTTGTACAGACCTCAGACTCATAATGACCGATCACAGCCAATAAGATGCGGTCTTCAACATCAAAAAAGTCGTTGTATTTCGCTTCTCCTGTTATGAAAACATCTGCACCATAAGCAATTGCTTCTTTGATAAGAAAAGCTCCACTCCCTCCACATAAAGCTACTTCACGGATAGGTTTGCCTGTCAGACTGGAATGTTTAATACATTGAACATCAAATAAATCTTTTATTCGTTGCAAGAATATCAATTCATCTTCTTCTCTCGGCAACTCCCCTACTACACCTGAGCCAGCCTGTTCCCAAGTATTACTTAAGGGATAGAAATCAAAAGCCGGTTCCTCGTAAGGATGCACAGAGCGTAAAGCCCGTGTGACTGCCATTCTTTTATATGCCGGCAGAATGGTTTCAATCCGAACTTCCTGTTCCAAATGTAGTTCACCGATTTCTCCCCGGAAAGGATGAGCAGCTTCTTTGGCCCGGTAAGACCCGTCCCCCTCCAAATTAAAACTGCAGGAGTCATAATTCCCGATATTCCCCGCTCCCGCTTTAAACAAAGCGGTTCGAACAAATTCGGCATGAGATGTGGGAACAAAAGTCACGAGTTTCAGTAAAACACCTTTCTGCGGACTCAAAATACGTATATTTTGCAACCCGATCCTTTCAGCCAACCGATAATTGACTCCGCCAATGGCATTGTCCAGGTTGGTATGTGCTGCATATACAACCAGGTCATATTTGCAGGCTTTGATCAGGCAACGTTCAATATAAGTTGATCCTTTCAGTGATTTAAAAGGTTTAAAGGCCAAGGGATGATGAGAAATGATCAGGTTGCACTCTTTTTCTATCGCTTCCTCTATCACTGCTTCGGTAACATCCAGGCATAATAATACTCCAGTGGCCAGTTGATTTACATCTCCCACCTGTATTCCTGCATTGTCAAAGTCCTCTTGCAACGGTAGCGGTGCAAAACGTTCTATTTCATTCAGTATATCCTTGACCTTTAACATACAATGTATTAATTGTTAATTATAAACTATCAAAGATGCATTTGAAAGTTGTACAATTCGTTTATTCTTCACAATTTACTGTCAAATTGAGTTCTTTCAATTGCGATTCATCAATAAAAGAAGGAGCATCCAGCATAACATCCCGTCCAGAGTTGTTTTTCGGGAATGCGATACAGTCACGGATAGAATCCAATCCGGCAAATAAAGATACCCAGCGATCCAAACCATAAGCCAGTCCTCCATGAGGCGGTGCACCATATTTGAATGCATTCATTAAGAATCCAAATTGTTCATCTGCTTTTTCCGGAGTGAATCCAAGCAATTTAAACATCTTATTTTGCAGTTCGCTATCATGGATACGGATAGATCCTCCTCCTACTTCCACACCGTTGATTACCATATCATAGGCATTTGCCCGAACGGCTCCGGGATTTGTATCCAACAAAGGAATATCCTCCAGTTTAGGCGAAGTAAACGGATGGTGCATCGCATAGAAACGTTGATCCTCTTCGCTATATTCAAACAAAGGGAAATCAACGACCCACAAACACACAAACTGATTCTTATCCCGAAGTCCCAATTGGTTACCCATTTCAAGACGAAGTTCGTTCAACTGTTTCCGTGTTTTCATACTATCATCGCCCGAAAGAATCAGTATCAAGTCTCCTGGTTTAGCTCCAAAAGCAGCTTTCATCTTTTGTAAGGTTTCCTGTGAATAAAATTTATCCACACTCGATTTAACACTGCCATCTTCTTCCACCCGTGCGTATACCATTCCTTTGGCACCAATCTGAGGGCGTTTTACAAATTCGGTCAGGCTATCCAGTTGCTTACGGGTATAACCGGCAGCACCTTCGGCGCATATACCACCCACATAAGCTGCATTATCAAACACGGAGAAACCATGTCCCTGCATAATATCCATCAACTCGACAAAAGGCATTCCAAAACGCAAGTCCGGCTTATCACTGCCATAATATTTCATCGCATCATGCCAGGTCATACGTACAAATGGATCCTTTAGTTCAACCCCTCGGATTGTTTTGAAAAGATATTTGGACATACCTTCAAATAAGTGCAAGACATCTTCCTGCTCAACAAAACTCATTTCACAGTCTATCTGCGTAAACTCCGGTTGACGGTCTGCGCGTAAGTCTTCATCACGAAAACATTTTACGATTTGAAAATAACGGTCAAAACCGGAAACCATCAACAGCTGTTTCAGTGTCTGAGGTGATTGTGGCAAGGCATAAAACTGTCCCGGGTTCATACGCGAAGGTACGACAAAGTCGCGGGCTCCTTCCGGTGTGGAATTAACAAGTATAGGTGTTTCCACTTCCAAAAAACCTTGTTCATCCAGGTATTGACGAACAGCAATTGTCATCTTATGACGGAGTTCCATATTGGCTCGTACGGTATTACGGCGTAAGTCCAGGTAACGATATTTCATACGGATATCATCACCTCCGTCTGTCTCATCTTCTATCGTAAAAGGAGGTGTTATCGCTGCGTTCAGTACTGTCAGGTCCGAAACGATCAATTCGATTTCTCCTGTTGGCATATGGGCATTTTTACTTGAACGTTCCCGCACAACCCCTGTTACCTGAATGACATATTCACGTCCTAATTTATTCGCCTGTTCACAGAGTGGAGCATTTACTTCCTGATTAAAAACCAATTGGGTAATACCATATCGGTCACGGATATCCACAAACGTCATACCACCCATTTTACGGCTTCGTTGTACCCAACCAGCCAGTACTACTTCTAATCCTTCATCAGTCAGGCGTAAATCGCCACATGTTCTTGTTCTGTACATATTATTTTAAGTATATTTCTATTTATTTTATCCCTTTTCGACAGACTGTTGCAACGCATTTCATGTCAAAAACAGGAAGTTGCAAAGATATAAGATAATTCTTGATTTGCAGAAGAAAAACAAACCGGATTCTTATTCCTCCCTTATTCCTTTTAGTTCTATTATACGTGCATTGGATTGTTCACTGTTTGTAAGATGAATGACAACCTGGTTATTCATAAAGGAGCACCTGTAATTTTCATAATGCGATTCTGTCAGATAGAGTAAACGTAGGTTTAACTGATTAGCATGTATCCAACTCCCATAACCGGTCACCTTGAATGGAGATAAACCGGTAGGAATCCGCCGTTTATTCAGATAATAAGGGCCTGTCTTTTCCGTTTCTCCATATCGCCATACATCCCAGCCAAAAGGCAGTTCATACTCTTTTCCCTCTTTATATAATGTCAGTAGAATATCTCCATCTTCCTTGAAAACAAAAGAGACCTTCTGAATCCCTTCTTGATTCGGTTCCATATGGAAAGAGTAAGATACATTTTTCAAGGGCAAAAGACTATCGGGTGTATGATAAGGAGGAGGCAATTGCAAAGAGGAAATGCTGCTGATAAGCATTTCATTGCTCATCTCATCACTGTCCAGGTTATAATCGAACATGACAGGGATAAGATGTTCCCACATCAATTTCATTATCCGATGCATATTGGGTTCATTGGCCGTGGTAACGATTACGGCATCTTTCTCCGGAAGCACAACAATCAATTGTCCTCTTGCCCCATCCGCCCGGTAAGCATCGTGTGTTGATCGCCATATCTGGTAACCATAACCTTGTGCCCCGTCGTCATTCGCATTTTCCTCCGGTGTCCGGTCCGGTTTTTGATAAATATGGGCCGTGGTGGCTTCTTCAATCCAGGATTCTGGCAGAAGCTGCACACCTTGCCATTTCCCTTTTTGCAGATAGAACTGTCCCAACCGAGCCATATCTATTGTTTTCATACGTACTCCCCAACCTCCTGTATTTATACCCCGGTTATCTACTTCCCATTGCATAGTATCGATACCTAAAGGGATCAATAATCGAGGTTTCAGATAATCCAAGACAGATTCACCCGTTAGCTTTTGGATAATAGCCGATAAAATATACGTAGCATAACTACTGTATTGAAAGCGACTGCCTGGTTCATTAGGTATAGGGGTGGACAGAAATGATTTCACCCAATTGTCTTCTTCTTTTGTAAAAACAGGAGGCTGTTCATTACCGACTGTCATTGTCAATAAATGCTTCACTGTCAAAGCTGAAAGATGGGGAGATATATCCGCCGGCAGATCCTGCGGGAAGAAAGAGATAACGGCATCGTCTACAGTCAGTAGATTTTCATTTACAGCGAAACCAATGGCCGTAGAAGTCAATGTTTTACTTACAGAATGCATGATGTGATTCATATCGGAACGATACGGATACCACCAGGCTTCCGTAATAATCCTCCCATGGCGTAATAACATGAAACTATGCAATTCCAGTTGTTCCTTATCAACCGCCTCCAGAAAACGCAAAATCCCCTCTGTCGCAACACCCTGTGAGGCAGGTGAACTTCTTCTCAATTCATTGCTCCGTTGTTGAATGGCAGTTTTCGGTTTAGAAGAACACGACATCCACAGGAACGCACTGATAAAGCAAATAATAAAAACACCTGTCTCCCTCTTTCTCATATAAATTACAATTTTAAATCGTAAACAATCTCCCCTTTTCCATTCCATACCTGCAAAGTCATTTCTTTGCCTTTCTTTTGCAGAACCATAACCGTTGCCGTATCCAACCGCTGGCTACCTCCGACAACTACCGGGAAGTTATTCCTTACTTCTCCTTTGGCATAATAGGCATGGCGATGTGTGTGGGCACTGATATTGATATCGAAGGGTGCTTTTTCCAATAAACTGCCCCATAACGCAAAAGAGGGTTGGTATCCTCCCATCCGGTTTCCGTATAAAGGAATATGATTGACTAACACCCGTTTACCGGCTTGGGTGAAAACAGATGAAGCTAACTCTTCTTTGAGAAAGCCGACCTGGTCTTCACGCAGTTGGGTAAAGTCGTTCAAACCATAATATACCCATGTCGTATCTGGTTTATCCTCTCCACAATCCAACATAACAAAACGGGTATCACCCCAACTGAATGCACCATATGTCTTATCACCTACATAGTCAAACAATTCCCGCAGACCTATAGAATAAGCATTGCGTATTTCGTGATTCCCACGCAGATAGAATACAGGACGATTGGCAGCACCCACCGTTTCACACTGCATCGCAATATGGAAAAGGGCTTCTTTCTCATTGGCCGGATCATCAATACAATCACCATTGAAGAATACGAAGTCATAATCTACGTCTTTCACTAGATTGTATAATCCTTTTAAGGTAGCCTCCTGTTTATGAATATCATTAAAAACAAGTGCTGTGAAATCTTTCGTGTCTGCCTCAGGCAGGGTGAAAGAGTAGAAGGGGGATGTAGCCGTTTGACCAAACACTTTTTTATAAGCCTGATAGACTAAAATTTCCTGCGAACAAACACGGTAATAATAGGTTTGTCCGGGTTGCAGGCCGGATAAACGGATTTTATTGTGTAAATCATTACAGATCACCTGACCGTCTACCAGGGTACGTTCCCTTTTTAGATGCAGTGTATCCGTTCCATATTCAACCCAGCTATATGCCGGAACACGGGTCTGCCACATCACCGTAATGCCTCCGTCTACAGGGTTTTGCAGATAAGGAGAGGCATAAAAGATATTTTCTTGGGTGGCATGAAAACGGATATTCACCATAACAGGACGATGGTCGGATGCAACCGGCTCCTCCACTACCCGGGAAGACAAGACTGTAAAAGGCATATTCTCTGTTTTATAGGCAGCAATATAATCGATACACTCGCGCGGTTCATTGGCCGGAAATGTAAATTGCTTCGGGTTGGAGAGTATACTGAAATGTTTTTGCAACTCTTCGATAACGGGAGAGTCCGGACGGGCATTCAGGTCACCGGCGATGATAAAAGGTTTATCTGCTTTTTCTGCCTCTTTGCGAATCAGATCCACCGAAGTGAAACGATCCTCCTTATTCAACGAAAAATGAGAACAAGCCATCATAAACTTATCAAACTCAACCACCAACAGGGTACGTCTTTCTTCCCGTCCCGGCAAAGGAATGGAATAGCTACGCAAAGGTTTCTCTTTACTCAACATACCGATACCGTATTTTCCACCGTCATAGGATATTGCCGGCGCATAAATGGGATACATCAATGTCTGATTCGCCAGTTCACGAAGCACGTCTCTTTGCCCACTTCTAGCCGTCATGCTGTCTACTTCCTGCACGGCAACCACATCCGGAGTCATCCGATTTATGGCATCAGCCACACGTTGAAGGTCGGTTACATTGTCCAAGCCTTTTCCGTTACGGAAATTATAACTCATAATACGGTATGTATTATCTTCTGCATCCCCCAGCCTTTGAGAGTAAACGTCTGAAAATGGTAACATCCCTATAAACAGGGTGAGCCCAATAAGAATTCGTTTCATAGGTATATATTTAGATTGTTAGCAAACAAAAGTAATGTTTTTTCAGCAATATGGAATTCGAACGCCTATATTGATGGTTTTGCTTCAATAAGAATCTTTATTTTTCACTGAATACGTCCTTCAAATGAAGTTCAAACCGGGCGATATCCTCTCCGGTAGTATCCCAGGAGGTCACAAGACGGGCCTCGTGAATGGATTCATTCCACATATAAAAGAAATAGTTTTCCTGCAACCGTTTCAATGCTTCTACAGGAATTGTAAAAAACAACTGATTGGATTCTACTTTCTGGGTAAACTCTATCTGAGGATATTGTTTTAACACATCAGCCAGCTTTTGGGCGCTTATATTCGCTTTCAAGGCATTCTCCAGCCACAGATTGTTTTCCAGATAAGGAATAAACTGGGCCGAAAGATACCGCAGTTTGGAAGCCAACTGGGCCGACTGTTTGCGGTAATACTGCAGATGGGCTGTTATTTCCGGATGAAAAGAAACGACCGCCTCTCCTATCATCATACCGTTTTTCGTACCTCCCAGGCTCAATATATCCACCCCGGCATCGACCGTAGCCTGCTTCATCGTACAATTCAGAAAGGCACAGGCATTGGCCAGGCGGGCCCCATCCATATGCAGATACATATCATAGGTATGCAATAGGTCGGCAATGGCTTTTACCTCCTCCAGGGTATAAACCGTACCTAATTCTGTTACCTGGGAGATATAAACCACTTTGGGTTGGGAATGATGGCAAACACCGAAATTATGCAAACGCGTCTTTATCAGTTCCGGAGTTAACTTTCCATCCGAAGTAGGGATAGCAGTCACTGCACACCCACTCATCTTTGCCGGAGCCCCACATTCGTCGACATAGATGTGGGCTGTCTCTGCACAAACAATACTTTGATAAGGAAGTGTAACCGCTTGCAAAGCAACCGCATTGGCCCCTGTTCCGTTAAACACAAAAAAAGGATCGGCATGGACACCAAAGACTTCTTTTATTTTAGCTGTTGCAGCTTCTGTCCAAGGATCCTCTCCATAACCAAGGGCATGGTCTGTATTGGCTGATAGGATAGCCTCCATAACAGCCGGATGCACCCCCGAATTATTATCACTGGCAAAACTTCTCATATACTTTTTTTGAAAGCCAAAAGTACATAATATTCATATAGGGTTTTCATTCTTCTCTTCCTTTTACAGGATATTCTCTTGAAAATTACTGTTTGATTAATCGTTATATCCTTTCAACAGCCGCCGCAGTTCTTTTCGGGCAAAGTATATCCGGCTTTTCACCGTACCCAATGGAAGAGCTAACTGATGGCTGATCTCATTGTATTTATACCCATTTAAAAACAGGATAAAAGGAGTCTGCAACTCCGTATTCAGTCCATGAATAAGCCGGGTTATTTCTTTGACCTGAAACGATACCTCCGGCGTCATTAATCCGGAATCAATCATATTCAAATTGGAGATGTCCGTTTTAACGTCTATCAAGGCGTGCGTCCGCATAATTCGATGATAGTCGTTGATAAAGGTGTTACGCATAACCGTCAATACCCAACCCTTGAAATTTATATTGTCAACATATTTCTCGCGGCTGTTTAGTACTTTCAGTGTCGTATCCTGGGTCAAATCCTGGGCATCCGCTCGGTTGGCGGTCAATGACATCGCAAAATTCATCATGTTTTCTTGCATGCCCAATAATTTTTTCTGAAATTGCAACGCATTCATAAGGTTTCTTTTGGTTAGTCAATAGTTGTATAGTCTGTTGGGAATCCCTTTTTCTCTTCGGGAGTATACAAATATAAAAAAGAGAAACTATATAAAAAGTGACTTTCTAAAACATTACTAACAAAAAACGTAATAGAATAAATCGGAAGCAACCCGAATCGAAAATAATTACAAATAACGACTTTACAAACTAAGTTTTCCCTCATTTAGAACAAAAGGTTTATCATTTTCATAATAATAAGAAGAACACCATGAGACTCAAAATAGGTATTTTATTCCTGCTGCATCTCTTTTTCCATACCGGATGGACTGTTACCAGCCAAGCCGAAGAGCATTCCGACAAAAAATCTGTATATCTCATTGATATAAAAAAAGAAATAGATCATACCACCCGTATCTATTTGATGAACGGCTTGGCCGAAGCAGATAAAATGGGGGCCGATGCAGTACTTCTGCATATGAACACCTATGGAGGTTTATTAGATGCTGCCGACTCCATGCGCACGGCTGTCTTGTACAATCCCATCCCTGTATATGTCTTTATCGATAATAATGCCGCTTCCGCCGGTGCACTCATCTCTATTGCCTGTAAGAAAATATATATGCGGAAAGGCGCAAATATCGGGGCGGCCTCCGTTGTGAATCAGACAGGAGAGTTATTACCCGATAAATACCAGTCGTATATGCGTTCCTTGATTCGTTCCACCGCAGAAGCTCATGGCAAAGACACTCTTGTGCAAAAGGGGGATACGACATACAAATGGCTCAGGGATCCGTTAATCGCCGAGGCTATGGTGGATGAACGCACCGTTATTCCTCAGGTGAGTGACAGTGGTAAGGTGTTGACCTTTA
Source organism: Parabacteroides sp. 52 (assembly GCF_010500925.1). Taxonomy (GTDB): domain Bacteria; phylum Bacteroidota; class Bacteroidia; order Bacteroidales; family Tannerellaceae; genus QVMG01. Next base: position 65,194 of record NZ_QVMG01000001.1, on the reverse strand, counting down.
CAGCCGAAGAGGCTATGCAATGGGGATATTGTGACGGCATAGCCGAGTCTGTCGATGAAGTTATCAGGCAACATATCGGATTCCCTGCATATGAATTGAAGCAATACAGCCCTTCCTGGTATGATAACCTGAAAGGCTTTCTTATGAATCCCATGGTGCAATCGCTCTTTATCCTGATCCTAATTGGCGGGATCTATTTTGAGTTGCAAACACCGGGTATCGGTTTTCCTTCTGCTGCAGCTCTTATCGCTGCCATTCTTTACTTTGCCCCTTTGTATATGGATGGCTTGGCTCAGAACTGGGAGATTTTATTATTTGTTGTCGGACTCCTACTTATAGCCTTGGAAATATTTGTCATTCCCGGATTTGGGGTAGCCGGTATTGCTGGCATCATCTGTGTCATTGCCGGACTGACCATGAGTTTGTTGGATAATTTCTATTTTGATTTCGAAGGTGTCACCCATGCCGATACGGGAAGAGCTGCCCTCACGGTATTATTGGGCATAGGTTTGGGTTTTCTCCTTCTTCTCTGGTTGTCCAATAAGATAGGGCATACAAACGGTATTTTCCGAAAAGTCGCTTTACATGCAGACCTGGAAGAGGCCTCTGTTTCTCCCTCCTATTTTCCGGTGCCAGGCAAAGAAGGATGTGCGGCTACGGTCTTACGCCCTTCGGGAAAGGTCGAAATCGATGGAGAATATTATGATGGCGTATCGGAATCCGGCTTTATCGAAAAAGGAACACCTGTTCAAGTCGTGCGCTTCGAGAATGCACAGGTTTATGTTGTCTCCACCCGTTGATAGACGATCCGCTTATCAATCACCTGATATTGTAAGGCATTGATGGCCATCAGATCGCTCAGTATATTACGTGCGGTGTAATAATTGACGTGCCCCACCCGGCAAAACTGGTGTATATTGATATAGGTATGTGTCTCCAACCAGGCGAATAATCGTTCTACGGGTTTACTGATTTTCAATAAAGTGCCGTTTTCTTTGTTTTTCTTCTGCCAGGAAAAGATAAGGACTTCGTTGGCCAGGATGTTTTCATCCTGCACCCGGATATAGGCTTTGTATTTATCTTCTTTGTCCGGGGCCATATAGGGTTTGTCTCCACCGGGAGCAATATAAATTTCCAATACTGTTTTTCCGCACACCTGCCAACGCTTTGCTTCAAAGGGTACGGAAGGACGGGTATACATGGTCGATGCCGCTTCTATCATATAATATTCCTCTTCACTTCGGACACCGGCAATAACTCCGTTATCTTTGACCCCTATCAACAACCGGCCACCATCCGTATTGGCAAAAGCACTCAGTGTACGTGCAATTTTCTTGCTGTCGCTCACTTCAAACTTAAAATCGAGTTGCTGATGTTCACCTTCTTCTATCAATGCCTCTATGGGATGCCTCTTCTTCACTTCACCTTCGCTTTTGTCCGGCAAAATTAAAATAAATACCTAACTTTGTCAATCGAATAAACTCTAACAACCTATTATTTATACAAAGTGATGAAATTCATTGGAATAATCCCCGCTCGTTATGCCTCCACCCGCTTCCCGGGTAAACCCCTTGCCGACATGAAAGGAAAACCTATGATTCAACGGGTATATGAACAAGTAGAAGCTGTTCTGGATGCAGTATGTGTGGCAACGGATGATGTCCGTATTGAGGCGGCCGTCAAAGCTTTTGGAGGAGAGGTGGTGATGACTTCCGATCAACATCGCAGTGGTACGGATCGCTGCTTTGAAGCCTATACAAAGATAAAGAGTACATGCGATATTATTATTAATATTCAGGGAGACGAACCCTTTATCCAACCGGAACAGATTGAAACCTTGAAGAACTGTTTCACAGACCCCAGCGTACAAATAGCAACCCTGGTCAAACCTTTCCGTGCCGACGATGATTTTGAAACGACCCTCTTTAACGCCAATACCCCCAAAGTAGTCTTGAACAAACAGAACGAAGCTATGTATTTCAGTCGTTCAATCATCCCTTATTTCCGGGGAAAAGAATATACCGAATGGCTGCCGAATCATACCTATTATAAACATATCGGGCTTTACGCCTACCGGGCAGAGACATTGCGCGAAATCACGTTATTGCCCCAATCTCCCCTGGAGCTGGCTGAAAGCCTGGAACAATTGCGCTGGTTGGAAAACGGATACAAAATAAAAGCAGGTATTACCCAACAGGAAACCATCGGAATCGATACGCCCGAAGACATGGAAAAGGCGCTGCAGCTCTTCTTTTAATCCTCTTTTTACAGCATTTTTCAATAAATAGACATGGGCAATGTCAAGGATTATTCTGTTGCCGATGCGCATCGGCAATATTGACGAAGCGCATCAGCAACATTGACGAACACGATCAGCGATATTGCCGATGCCCATCAGCAACAAAATATCCGGGCCTTTTTTTCCTTCCAAAAACGTACACACTGTTCATTATTGAACAATACAACAACCACATACAATGCATATAATCAGGTATTTACATTTTTGGCACGTGCTTTGCTTATTACTGTGCAAAACGATAATAATTCAAAACACATATCAATATGGATCGAGAAATACCTAAAGAGATACGCCGCAAAGAGCTAATCAAACAACTTACAAAAGCCGGCTTGTTTCTGATTGTAGGAATAGCTGTTATCTGGGGATTGCTTTCAGTTATGCAAACGCGTATCAAGAAAAAGGATCTGATTATTTCAACAGTAGACACCGGAACAATCGAAGTAACCTCCAGTGCTTCCGGTAAGGTATTGCCTGCATTTGAAGAGATCATCACCTCTCCCATTAATTCCCGCATCGTAGAAGTCTATAAGCGTGGCGGTGACATTGTGGATATAGGCGACCCTATCCTGAAACTCGACTTGCAAACAGTAGAGAATGACTACAACAAACTGTTGGATGAACAGGAGATGAAGCGGTTGCAACTGGAACAGCTTCGCCTGAATAACCACAACAAACTCTCGGAGATGGAGATGCGCCTGAAAGTGGCTCGCATGACCCTTAACCGTAAAGAGGTAGAGCTTCGCAACGAACGCTACTTAGATGAACTGGGAGCAGGCACAGCCGATAAGGTGCTTCAAGTTGAACTCGATTATAACGTAAGCAAGCTGCAACTGGAAGAGGACGAGCAGAAATATGAGAATGAAAAGGCATTGGCCGATTCGGATATGAAGATCAAAGAGTTGGAATACAGCATCTTTCAGAAGAACCTCTCAGAGATGAAGCGAACCTTTGAAGATGCCCAGGTACGTGCTCCACGGAAAGCTATCCTTACTTATATAAACAATGAGATTGGTGCGCAGGTGGCACAGGGCAGTCGCTTAGCTATTGTTTCCGACCTCTCTCATTTCAAGATCGAGGGTGAGATTGCGGATTCTTATGGCGACAGAATATCGACCGGAAGCCGGGTGGTAGTGCGTATTGGTAATGACCGCTTGGATGGAATTGTAAGCGATGTTACCCCTTTGTCTAAAAACGGAGTGATCTCCTTCTCTGTGCAGTTGAAAGAGGACAACCATGCCCGCCTGCGTTCCGGCCTTCGTGCAGATATCTACGTAATGAATGCTATTAAAGAAGATGTGATGCGCATTGCCAATTCAAACTACTATGCAGGAAAAGGAGATTATGAGCTCTTTGTTATCAATGGCGATCAGTTGCTTAAACGGAAGGTAGTTCTGGGCGACAGCAACTATGAATATGTGGAAGTTGTCAGTGGTCTTCAGCCGGGTGATGAGGTCGTTGTCTCCGATATGTCAACCTATAAAGAGAAGAACAAGCTGAAACTCAGCCATTAAGTTAAACAGATTAATAATTAATAATAAATAAAAGAGATGATCACATTAACAAATTTAGAGAAGATCTATCGCACGAAAGAGATAGAGACCGTGGCATTAGAGAATGTAAACCTGGAAGTACAGAAAGGTGAGTTCCTGAGTATTATGGGGCCTTCCGGATGTGGTAAATCGACATTACTGAATATTATCGGGCTGTTGGATACACCTACTTACGGTATTGTTGAGATTAATGGCACCAATACGGTAGACATGACCGACAAACAACAGGCAGCCTTCCGTAACCAGCAGTTAGGCTTTGTTTTTCAGAGTTTCCATCTGATCAACTCCCTGAATGTGTTAGACAATGTGGAACTCCCCTTGCTTTATCGTAAGGTCTCTGCTTCGGACCGCCGTAAAGCCGCACAGGCGGTTTTGGAACGTGTAGGCTTAAGCCACCGTATGCGTCACTTCCCGACACAGCTTTCCGGTGGACAATGCCAGCGTGTGGCTATTGCCCGTGCTATTATCGGAAACCCGGAGATCATCCTTGCCGATGAACCGACAGGGAACCTCGACAGTAAGATGGGGGTTGAAGTGATGGATATCCTGCACAAACTGAACAAGGAGGACGGACGTACCATCGTAATGGTTACCCACAACGAACAACAAGCGAAACAAACTTCCCGGACAATTCGCTTCTTTGACGGAAGGCAGGTGCAGTAAGAGAATTGTTAATTGTTAATTGTTAATTATGAATGATTGGCAATCGGCAATTAACAATTAATAATTAATAATTAATAATTAGACTAATCGTGTTATTACAATACATCAAACAATCCCTTCAGATACTCCGTGAGAACCGGCTGGTAAGTATTGTATCTATCCTGGGGACGGCACTGGCCATTGCATTGGTGATGGTGATGTTTATGGTCTATCAGATCAAAACCGCCAATTATGCACCGGAGACAGCCCGCGACAGGACGCTTTACGGATCGGTAGCTTCACGCCCTAAACCCGAAATGACGGGGCAGAGCAATAATACCGGTTTCTCCTATCCATTGATCAAGAATTGGTTGTATGACCTGAAGACACCGGCGGTTGTTGCTGCTTTTTATTCGGGTGGAGAGTCGTTATTGGCAATTCCTGCCAAGCAGTTATATGCAGATTACAGAGTAAAATGGACGGATGAATACTTCTGGAAAGCATATCAGTTTCGCTTTCTGGAGGGACGCCCATTCACCAGTGATGAGATAAATGCCGGAGTACCCAAAGCAATTATTAGTGAAGAGGTAGCACGGCAGCTTTTCCACGGTGAAAAGGCAATAGGGCAAATAGTGGATATAGACCTGAAACCGCATGAAATAGTAGGTGTCGTAGCAGATGTCTCCCGGGCAACCGGTTATGCATACGCTCAGGTGTGGGCAACACTAACCAGCAATGCAGAAGCGATTGCCTCCTGGAATGAAGATACGGTTGGTAGCCTGATGTTAGTGTTGCAGGCACACAGTAAAAAGGATTTGCCGGAAATGCAGGAAGAGTTAGACAATGTTCTGAAGCGTTGCTCCGACAATAACCTGCAATATCAGATTGAAGCCAGTACCTACAGTGCTATTGATTGGATTGTTGGCGCTTCATCCGGGAAGTATTATTTGCAGAACCTGTTGATCATACTCTTCCTGTTGTTGTTGCCTGCACTGAACCTGACGGGCATAACGATGAACAATATCCGCAAACGCTCGTCCGAAGTGGGCATCCGTAAAGCTTTTGGTGCAACCGGAAATACCCTGATGGGGCAAATACTAATCGAGAACTTAGTGATTACAGCCATTGGTGCTCTGATCGGATTCCTACTCTCTTTTTTCTTTGTCTACATCAGCCGGAGTTTTCTTCTGACAGCCGATACTATGCTCACCATGGGGATGCTCTTCCAGCCTGCTAACTTTGTGGCTGCTGTTGTTTTCTGCCTTGTGATGAACCTGCTTAGTGCCGGTGTGCCTGCCTGGCGTATGTCGCGCCAGCCGATTGTCTATAGCCTGACCGGTAAAACCATCTAAACAATAGGAATATGATACGATATATATTGAAACAACTTTGGAAAGAACGCAAAAGCAACGGCTGGTTGCTTGCCGAATTGATACTGGTAGGGGCGTTTATCTTTTATGTGACCGATCGTTTTATGATTGATTATTATACCTATTTCCAACCGAAAGGTTTTGATGTTAGCCATACTTACCGCATCAAAATGAGTGATAAAAAGGAGGGAGACAGAGGATTTGTCGAACAGGCAACTTCAACGGAAGCAGAAGATTTGCAACTGCTTGTGCAGCGTTTGAAACAGATGCCCGAGATAGAAAATGCCAGCATCTCTTATTGGAGCTGTTTCTATTCGCGGGGCAATTCGCGGAGAAACCTGATAGCAGATGATGGCATTGTACATCCTGCGAGCGATTATGGTGATTATAACTACCGCCGGGTAACCCCTGATTTCTTTGATGTCTCACGGGTCTATTCCGAAAACGGAAAGCCATTCGATATGTCTGCATTATCTTTAAACAATGCTGTCGTGATCACTTCTGATATCCGCGATAAGCTGTTCCCCGATAAACAGGCTGTAGGCAAAACGGTTCTTTCGGTCTATGGAACAGATACGGCGCGCTTTGTGGTGGCAGGAGTAACCGGCCTGGTGCGCAATTCGGATTATGAGAAAGCGGATCCCTGTATATTCCAGTGCCTGACAGGCTCTGTGTTTGTTGCGAATGTAAAGATGTTCGGCGCCGCAAATGCAGAACTAATCATCCGGGTAAAGCCCGAGGCCGATCGGAATTTCAGAGCTGACTTCACCAAGAAGATGGGCGATCGCCTGACTGTCAACAATCTGTATGTAAGCGGAGTAGAAGCAGTTGAAGAGATGCGTAATTCCCGGTTAAACTACTATTGGAAAGAACAAAAAACGGATCTTAGCCTGTTTGCCTTTGTCCTGTTGAATATTTTCTTTGGCATTATTGCAACATTCTGGCTTCGCACCGGATACCGCCAGGGGGAGATGGGACTTAGGATGGCTTTAGGATCTGACAGGAAAGGGCTTTTTAGCTTATTATTTCTCGAAGGGTTATGCCTGTTGCTCTTAACAATTATCCCCGTTGTCCTTATAACCATCAATCTCTTTTATCTGGACTATATGGATACCTTCCGCCTGCCGTTTGGCATCGGTCGCTTATTGACCGGTCTGGGCATCGCCTATCTGTTTATGTTTATCATGATAGCATTAGGTATATGGTATCCTGCCCAACGATCAGCCCGGGTGCAACCGGCAGAGGCGTTGCACTACGAATAGGAGTGTTTTAATTGTTAATTGTTAATGGTTAATTATTAATGATTGACGATATGACAAGGCGGTGTGATGAGCAATTGACAATTAACAATTAACAATTAATAATTAACAATTAATATCTATGATAACGGTTTATTTCAAACAAGCCTGGAATCTTTTGAGACAGGAGAAGCTCTTTAGTGCAATCCATATTATTGGGACGGGGCTTTCCATAACCATTGTGATGGTTTTGTCTATCGTGTTTTATATCAAGATAGCTAATATCTATCCGGAGACAAACCGTGATCGGATGCTGGTTGTCAAATCAGTCAGTGAATTGTATGGAGAAGATAATTCAAGTAGTGGATCTATTTCCCTGAAACTTGTCGATGAGTTTATCCGCCCGGTGACTGACGGGGTGGAAGCTGTGTCGGTAATGATAGATTGGGATGAAGAGCATTATGCCCAGTTGCCCAACAATAAAGAGCAGTTGCAAATCATTCTGAAGTTTGTCGATGTTCCTTTCTGGACGGTTTTCCCCTTTCATTTTATCGAAGGGAAGCCTTTTTCGGAGGCGGAGTTTGAGTCGGGTATAACCTCAGTGGTTGTCTCTGCCTCTACTGCCAAGCGGCTATTGGGCAGAACGGATGTTGTAGGTGAATACATCAGTATTGATTTCAAACAATACCGGATCAGCGGGGTTGTAAAGGATGCCTCGTATGCCACCGCCACTACCTATGCCAATGTATGGCTGCCCTATACGATCAATCCAACCTATAAAGAAAGCTACGGAAAGGGGAATAACATCGGTGATATGAAAGCTTTTATACTCGCATCTTCCGTTGCTGATATTGCCGGCATCAAAGGGAAAATAGAAGCACGCGTAGAGCAACATAACCGCCAGGAAAAGGAGTTCACCCTTAATCTCAACGGACAGCCCGACCGCTACTGGCAGTCGACCTTCCGCTTCTGGTCGAATGTAGGGCCTAACTTCAGGATAATAACCATGCAGTATAGCCTTCTTTTCCTTATTCTGTTGTTGGTGCCGGCCATTAGTCTTTCCGGTATGACCGATTCACGTATGGAGAAAAGGCTTGCCGAGATGGGTATACGCCGTGCCTTTGGGGCACCTTCGGGCAACCTGATTACACAGATCATCTCCGAGAACTTCCTCTTCACTCTCTTGGGTGGACTGGCAGGTCTGTTGTTCTCTTATGTGTTGATTCTTTTCAGTGCCGATTGGGTGATGAGTATTGGCGAGAATTTTGTCGATCTGCCACCCGAAGGAACGAAGGTGTTGTTTACTCCCTCTATGCTAATCAACCTGCCGGTTTTCTTTATCACGCTATTGATTTGCTTCCTGTTAAACCTATTGACGGCTGTGATTCCTGCCTGGCGGGCTTCACGTAGAAATATTATTTATTCCCTGAACGCTAAACAATGACGATTATGTGGAGAACATTATTAAAACAAATGTGGAATCGCCGACGCAGCAATATCTGGATTGCCCTTGAACTATTGTTTGTATTTTGCTTAGTCTGGTACATTGTCGATTATCTTTTTGTCTACAACTATAATCTGTGTATTCCCGATCACCGTGACATGAACCATACTCTGCAGGTGAACCTTGCCGAATTGCCCGAAGAACATCCTGAATACCGGGCGGAAGAGAGCGAAGGCGAAGCGAAGCTGAGTAATTACAAGCGCATCATTCGCGTAATAGAGGACTTTCCGGGAGTAGAATCTCTTGCTGTTTCTTTCTATGGAGGGGCTCCGGGCAGTGGTAGTTATTCGAGCAGGACAATCATCAATAGCAATGACACCACCTTATATTCCGGCGGACAATGGATCACGATCGACCCAACGTATGATTTCTTCGGGGTATTCAAATACACCACGGACAATGGAAACAAATCAGTCTCTACTGCCGATTTTGATTGGGATGCCGCTAACGGAATTGTTATTGGACAACAGGTGAAGCAATCTCTTTTCCGCGAAGAACCTTTCTTTAGGAAAGAGGTAGAGGGGTGGCGACGCCCGGAGAGCCGCTATCTTATTATAGGGGTGGTCGACGACATAAAGCGGTTCGATTACAATCGTCCACAGAGCGCTATTTATGCAGCGCAACTGCTACAGGCCAATAATGTGGGCAATGCGGAAATATCTATTCGTCATACCTCTACCGTTTCTACCCAGGCATTCCGTGAGAAGTTCAAGACGGAGATAGCGGAGCGGCTGCGCATTGGCAACTATTACCTGTTGAGCGTTATTCCCTACACAAAGATCGGGGAGGACACGAAGCAGGTATTTGGAGTGACAAACGACATCAGGCTACGCCTCTATCTGATGTTCTTCTTTCTTGCCAATATTTTGCTTTGTGTGATGGGCACTTTCTGGTATCGTATCAACCAACGCCCGGCGGAAATAGGCTTGCGCAAAGCCTTGGGAGCTACCCGTATAAGTATCCATGGCAGCCTTGTTCTGGAAGCCCTGCTGTTACTTGCACTGGTCACAATTCCTGCCATGATTATTGAATATCAGTTTATACATACGGATGTAATCAGAACTTTGGGACGCCAGGGTGCTCCGAATCCGGCTTACCTGCCCGACCGCACCCTGTTGCGTTTCCTGATAACCAATGGCATTACCTTTGTTTTTATGGCTTTTATCACAACCATTGCCACCTGGCTGCCAGCTCGCAAAGGAGCGTTTCTGGCTCCAGCGGAGGCATTGCATCATGAGTAGTGATTAACGATTAGTGTTTAGTGATTAATAGTGGCCGCAAGCGACCATAAAGTATTTAACATATAGACATAACTAATGACCGGTACGGTCACCATTAATCACTAATCACTAAAATATTATCGAGGCATGGAGTCCATAACATCCTTTTCCTGCTACAGGGTTAATGGAGAGATTGTATTTTTCAGCAAAAGGACGGGTAAAGAGGTATGCGCTTCCTACTCCAAGAGCAGCACCGGCAGCTACATCCCACCAGTCGTGTTTCTTGGCATAAGTTCTACTCCATCCTACATAAGAAGCTACCGCGTATGCCGGTACTCCCCACTTCCATCCATATCGTTTCTGGATAAAGGCGGCTCCGGTAAATGATACCGAGGTGTGCAATGATGGAAAAGAATGATTGTTGCTCATGTCCGGACGGTCTTTGTCGACCAGATATTTCAATGCATAAGAAACGCCGACAGTCGTTGCAGCGGCAAAAGCGCCCTGCTTCATCCCCTCCCAATCCTGCATGACCAAAACAGTAGCTATACAAGCCACCGGTGTAACGGCAGCCATTATATCACTCGATGTTTTAACGGATTTACGCCTACCGGATATTTCTGTTTGGGCATAAACGGTAGAGAAAGAGAGTAGAAGAAGACTAATGAAAGACAGAAAACGCACCATAACTTATTGTTTTTCTTTTTCCACCCGAAGTCCTATCTTCTGAATGCCTGGCAATTTGTCTGTACGCATCCCCTGACGAATACTCAAGGTATAAGTCCCTGTTTCGGGGAAAAAATAATGCGTCCGTAATGGGAAGTTGGAATCAAACAAAGAGATTCCTTTGCCAAGCCATTTGCCATAATCATCCGCCAATATACATTCAAGCGTATCCCGACTGATACTACCTGCCGGTAGTGTCTCCTGCCAGAATATCCACAAATTCTGGTAAGGATACAGGTTGTTATTCCTTATATCTAACGTCAGATCATAAGGAATTGTATTATCCTCTATCTCAAAGGTAAAAGAATATGCCTTTTCTTTTTCCCAATGTTTGTTCTCTATGGATAGGTATTGATTATATACACTGCCTCCTCCACAGGACAAAAGGAAAAAGCTAAAGACTGAAATGACAAGAATACTCTTAAGCTTCCGGATTCGGTTGACTCGGTTTATTGTGATTGTTCCCATTTCCTTTTCCTTTGGAATGATTCCGGTTATTATTCCTCGGATTATTATTCCGGTTGTTTTCATTATTTCGGGGCGTTTGCTGCGGTCCTCCGTTCCCGTTTTCACGGGGAGTGACTTGTTTGGGACCATTTTCACGAGGTCTTACTTGCTTCGGTCCGTTTTCACGTGGCGGATGTTGTCCTCCGTTCCCATTCGTGTTGTTTGCCGGTCTCTTTTTCTTCTTCTTCTTTACATTATCAAAGCGAGTCACACTCTCCTGACCAAGAATATCCAATGCATCACGTTTGGGCGGTTGCGGTTTGACATCCGCTTCCAGGGTAATAGGTCTATTCCCTTTTTTGTTCATATTGATCACATCAAAGGCACGGCTGGCGGGAATGGTAACCAGGTTAGCAGCAAACGATTTGTCTGTTGAATAGGTAATCTCCCGTTTGAAGATGTCCGTTTTGAAATGATAATAATTATTGTCTTTTGTCTCCAATACGATCTCCCGGGAGGGTAAGCGTTTTTGTGCTTCGACGTAAGCATCGACCTCATAGTTGATACAACATTTCAGTTTGGCACATTGTCCGGCCAGTTTCTGCGGGTTCATGGAGATATCCTGATAACGGGCTGCGCCGGTAGCAACGGAAACAAAGTTAGTCATCCAGCTGGAACAACAGAGTTCGCGTCCACAAGGGCCAATTCCTCCAATGCGTCCGGCCTCTTGTCTGGCTCCGATCTGTTTCATTTCGATACGTACACGGAAAGCATCGGCTAAAACCTTTATCAGTTGGCGAAAGTCTACCCGTTCATCTGCGATATAATAAAAGATAGCCTTATTTCCATCTCCTTGATATTCCACGTCTCCTATCTTCATATTCAGTCCGAGATCGGCTGCTATCTGACGGGATTTAATCATGGTCGCATCTTCTTTTGCTTTGGCTTCCTCGTACTTTTCGATGTCGGTTTGCTTGGCTTTGCGGTATACTTTTTTGGGTTCTGTTCCTTCTGTGCGGACATTGTTCTTTTTCATCTGCAAAAGAACCAATTTACCTGTAAGAGTAACTGTACCAATATCATGCCCTGGGCTGGCTTCAACAGCAACAATATCCCCTTTTTCCAAAGGCAGTTTTGCCGTATTTACATAATATGCTTTGCGGGTGTTCTTGAATTGTACTTCTACATAGTCGGTTGCATTTTCCGCATCAGGTACGTCGCATAGCCAGTCATATGTATTGAGTTTATTATTTTGTTTTCTGCAGCAGCCTTTTTCACCCATGCAGCCACTGCCTTTATTTAGTTTAAAATCCATTGTTCGGAATATATAGTATTGTAAATTGTCTCGCGCAAAAGTAGTTAAATATTTGCAGATATGGAGGTCTAAATAAAAAGAATTCCTTTCAAGGAGAAGAGTTTCTCTTCGAAAGGAATTCGAAATGAATGTATAACACAGCTTACTTTGTTTCTTTTTTCCGCCGCTCCATCTCTATCTGTAGCATCCGAAGTTCCCGTCCGGTCTGTCCTGCCACAGAGGTATTTTCTTCTGCCCGACGAAGTAAATAGGGTAATACATCCCGTACAGGTGCATAAGGAACATATTTGGTTACGTTGTAGCCTTCGTGTGCCAAATTGAAAGAAATATTATCACTCATTCCCAAAAGCTGGGAGAAGTACACCCGTGAATCATTCCGTTTTAACCCTTTTTGATCTATCAAAGCGGCTAACTTATAATTACTCTCCTCATTATGCGTACCCATAAAAAGTTCCATCCGGTCTATATGCTCCATCACAAAATGCACCCCGGCGTCGTAGTTTTCATCCGTTGTTTTTTTATCTTTACAGATAGGATCGGGATATCCCATGATAGCAGCCCGCGCCCGTTCTTCTTCCATATAGGCTCCACGTACAAACTTTATGCCGGGAAAATATCCTTTTTCCATAGAATCATCCAGTATCCGGCGCAGGTAAGGCATCCGGTCATGCCGATACATCTGCAAGGTGGCAAAAACAATCGGACGTTCTTTGTTAAACTCACGCATAGCCGTATCTGTCAATTCATCAATAGCATCCTGAAAGCAATAATCTTCAGCATCTACAAGGATACGTACGTCATTCTCATAGGCACGACGGCATAAAGCCATAAAACGTTCTTTGAATGCACGAAATTCCTGTATTTCTTCTATCGTCATCTCTTCCCTCTTCTCAGAAGCTTTACAAAGAACTTCATCCCGGGTAATTGTTGACGGCTTGAATACAGTATAGGCAATATCCGGATTGCCTTTGGCATAATCAATGGAAGAGAGTGTCTCTTTAAAAGTGGCTTGTATACCTTGAGGCGTCTGCTCCCCTTCAGCAGAGAAATCCATTGTAGACTTTACATTAAACTTTTTCAGGTGATGAATTTGCTTTTCACACTCTTTCAGTGTCTCACCGCCTACAAATTGTTTATACAAAGTAGGTTTGACAATCCATGCCAAAGGGAAATGAATCTTTATCGCTATCAGAGAGGCATATTTACCTAATTTCACTACCCACGGATATTTCATTACCGTGTACAACATATACGCATTTTTTAATTCCTTCTTCGATTTTGACGAAAAAGCAATCTCGGTATTCATAAAGTCCAGCATATACTTCGTTTTAAATTGACAGTAGGCAATGACTATTATTTCTCTCCTAAGAATGGATAACTGAAATGCGTTGGTGGCACAAAAGCCTCTTTGATACAACGGGCATTGGTCCAACGAGTCAGGTTTAACGGCCCTCCGGCTTTGTCATTTGTTCCTGAAGCACGGGATCCTCCAAAAGGTTGCTGAGCAATTACGGCACCGGTCGATTTGTCATTGATATAAAAATTACCTGCCGAGTAGCGTAGTTTATCAAATGCCATCTGAAGGGCGTAACGATCACGGGCAAAAATAGAACCTGTCAAGGCATAAGGAGATGTACGGTCGCAAAGTTCCAGGGTTTCTTCGTACTTATTATCGTCGTATACATATACTGTAATAACCGGACCGAAAATCTCTTCCACCATACTTTTGTATTGCGGATTGGTAGTCAGAATGACTGTCGGTTCAACAAAATAACCTACGGATTTATCACATTTACCTCCGAAGATAATCTCTGCATCGTTAGCTTGTCCGGCATGATCGATATAGCTCTTTATGTTGTCAAAAGAGGTTTCGTCGATCACCGCATTGAAAAAGTGGGTGAAGTCCTGCGGGTCTCCCATCTTGATTTCACTCAACTGAGCAGCTATCTGCTCTTTTATTTCTTTCCAAAGGGATTTGGGTATATAGGCACGGGAAGTAGCCGAACATTTTTGTCCCTGGTATTCAAAAGCTCCCCGTACAATAGCAGTAGCCACTTCCAATGTCGGAGAAGACGGATGAACAAAAATGAAGTTCTTCCCTCCTGTTTCACCTACAATTTTCGGATAGGATTTATACGTTTCCAGGTTGTTTCCCATCTGACGCCACAAGGTGTTGAAGGTTGCAGTAGAGCCCGTAAAATGAAATCCTGCCAGATCCGGACTGGCTGTAATCACTTTGCCTATCACACTGCCCTGACCGGGTATAAAGTTGACAACACCATCGGGCAAGCCGGCCTCCTGGAATACTTTCATCAACAGATAATTGGAATGAATAGCTGTCGTTGACGGTTTCCATACGGCCACATTCCCCATCATAGCCGGTCCCATATTCAGGTTACTAGCGATAGAAGTAAAGTTAAACGGACTCAAAGAAAAGACAAATCCTTCCAAAGCACGATACTCCATCCGGTTCAGGATTCCTTTATCCGAATAAGGTTGATCGGCATAGATCTGGCCGGCATAAAAAGTACTATAACGTAAAAAGTCTATCAACTCACATGGGGCATCTATTTCAGCTTGAAAAGGACTTTTACTTTGTCCCATCATCACCGAAGCATTCAATAAATAACGGTATTTGGTTGCGAACAATTCTGCTATACGCAACATGATCGAAGCACGTTCTACCCAGGGCAGTTCAGACCACTCCCGATGTGCTTTCATGGCTGCATCAATAGCCATTTGCACTTCTTTCTCACCTGCTTTGTGATAGGTTGCCAAGACGTGTTTATGATCATGCGGCATTACCACCTTGCCGGTGTTCCCGGTTCTTACTTCTTTGCCTCCGATAAGTAAAGGAATATCCCATTCCTCTGTACATATCTGTGTTAAAGCTTTCTTCAATTCTCTTTTCTCATCTGATCCCGGTGCATAGGATTTGACCGGTTCGTTTCCCGGGTTGGGGAATCTAAAAATAGCGTTGTTCATGTTGTGTTTAGATAATAGAGGTTATTCGTAATGTACTTTAGCGCATAAACTTAATAAATTTATTGGAAAAAGAAGTATGATTCACACCTTTTCTTTATCGGATGCGCTATTGTTTTTCATGCCCGCTCGTTTCTAATAAAAAGACAATAAAACAAACGATTCATTGTCTTTTTGCTTTTTTTATATCTATCTTTGCCCAAATAAATCAATCACATAAATCCACAGAAAATGAACGAACAGATAAAGCAGATAGCAGAACGTTTGGTGGGGCTTCGTGAAGCACTGGATGTTACTCCGGAAGAAATGGCAACAGTATGCCAGCTCACTCCCGAAAAGTACCTGCAATTGGAAAGCGGTACAGTAGATATTTCAGTCAGTGTTTTACATCAGATATCCCAGGCTTATCATGTGGAGTTAACCACGTTGATGTTTGGTGACGAACCCAAGATGAGTTCTTATTTTGTCACCCGCAAAGGAAAAGGCATTGCTGTTGAACGTACAAAAGCCTATAAATACCAGTCACTTGCTGCCGGATTTGCAGGAAGAAAAGCCGACCCATTCCTGGTGACCGTACATCCGAAGCCGGAGAACGAACCTATTTATCTCAATACACATCCCGGACAAGAATACAATATGATCTTAAGTGGTCGTTTATTACTTCAGATCAACAAGAAAGAATTGATCCTGGAAGCAGGAGACAGTATCTATTTCAACTCCGAATTACCCCATGGGATGAAAGCCTTGGACGGAGAAATTGTAAATTTCCTTGCAATCATATTATAATCACTACAATCAATAGTTTAATACAATGTTAGAACGTTTCATGGATCAGACGACGTTTACGTCGCAGGAAGATTTTAAAGAAAACTTTAAGGTAAATATTCCTACAGATTTCAATTACGGATACGATGTAGTGGATGTATGGGCAAAAGAAGAACCTGCCAAAAGAGCGATTTGCTGGACAAACGACAAAGGGGAACATCACGACTTTTCTTTTGCAGAGCTAAAAGAACAAACAGACAAGACTGCCTCTTATTTTCAGTCGTTAGGCATAGGAAAAGGGGATATGGTTATGCTGGTATTGAAACGTCGCTATGAATTCTGGTTTTCCATTATTGCATTACATAAACTGGGAGCTGTGGTAATACCAGCCACACACCTGTTGACAAAGAAAGACATCATTTACCGAAACAATGCAGCAGACATCAAAATGATTGTTTGTGTCGGAGAAGAGAATGTGACCAAGCATGTCATTGAAGCCATGCCCGAATCACCCTCTATAAAAAGATTGGTTTCCGTAGGGCCTGATGTACCTGATGGCTTTGAGGACTTTCATAAAGGTATTGAAAAGGCAGCTCCTTTTGTGCGTCCAGAAAAGGTGAATACCAATGACGATATATCCCTGATGTATTTTACTTCCGGCACAACAGGCAATCCCAAAATGGTGGCACATGACTTTACCTATCCGTTGGCACATATCACTACCGGTAAGTATTGGCATAACCTGCATAAGGACAGCCTGCACCTGACCATTGCAGATACCGGATGGGGAAAAGCCGTATGGGGCAAATTGTATGGCCAATGGCTTGCCGGTGCTACGGTATTTGTCTATGACCATGAGAAGTTTAATCCGGCGGATATGCTTCAGATGATACAAGACTACCGGATTACTTCCCTCTGTGCCCCTCCTACCATCTTCCGTTTCCTGATACGTGAGGATGTAACCCGATACGATTTATCTTCTTTAGAATATTGTACCATCGCTGGCGAAGCCTTGAATCCGGCTGTTTACGAGTCTTTTCTCAAATTGACAGGCATAAAGCTGATGGAAGGTTTCGGACAAACAGAAACAACACTTACCGTATGCACCTTTCCCTGGACGGAACCAAAGCCGGGTTCTATGGGTAAAGCCAACCCACAATATGACGTACATCTGTTGCGCATGGACGGCAGTCCGACGGAAGATGGGGAACAAGGAGAAATTGTGGTACGTACCTCCGAGCTTAAACCTCTCGGACTCTTTAAAGAATATTTCCGTGACCCTGTGTTGACAAAGAACACGTGTCATGACGGTTACTATTATACAGGTGATGTTGCCTGGCGGGATGAAGACGGTTATTTCTGGTTTGTAGGCCGTACTGACGATGTCATAAAAAGCTCCGGATACCGGATCGGACCGTTTGAGGTAGAAAGTGCATTGATGACCCATCCGGCTGTTGTGGAATGTGCCATCACGGGGGTACCGGATGAGATACGCGGGCAAATAGTAAAAGCGACAATCATCCTGTCTAAAGAGTACAAAGAAAAAGCAGGAGACGCTTTGGTAAAAGAATTACAGGAGCATGTAAAAAAAGTAACCGCCCCCTATAAATATCCTCGTGTCATAGAGTTTGTGGAAGAACTGCCCAAAACAATCAGTGGCAAGATCCGCCGGGTAGAAATCAGAGACAAAGACAAAAAATGAAAAAAATAGCGGTTAAGATAGGCAGTAATGTATTGACCCGGCAGGATGGTACCTTGGACATAACACGTATGTCTGCTTTGGTCGATCAGGTAGCCGAGTTGCATCGTCTTGGATTGGAAGTCATTCTGATATCCTCCGGGGCGGTAGCCTCCGGCCGCAGTGAGATAAAAGCCGGCAAAAAATTGGATCCGGTATCTGCCCGACAGCTTTATTCAGCAGTGGGTCAGGCTAAGCTTATCAACCGTTATTACGAGCTTTTCCGGGAACATGGTATACGGTGTGGGCAAGTGCTTACCACCAAAGAAAATTTCAGTAGCCGTACCCATTACCTGAATCAGAAACATTGTATGGAGGTCATGTTGGCCAATAAGGTTATCCCGATCGTGAATGAAAACGATACGATCTCGGTTACCGAATTGATGTTTACCGACAATGACGAATTATCCGGCTTGATTGCCACGATGATGGACATGGACGCCTTAATCATTCTCAGCAATATTGACGGTATATACAACGGGGATCCGGCCGATCCTGCCAGTACGGTTATACGTGAAATAGATACGAATGCGGAAGATCTATCTGCCTACGTACAAACCAGTCGTTCTTCTTTTGGACGGGGAGGCATGCTTACTAAATGTCGCATTGCCCGGAAGGTAGCAGATGAAGGTATTGCCGTAATCATTGCCAACGGTAAAAAAGACCATATCCTCCCTCTCCTACTCAACCCCAACGACCCTATGGTATGCACCCGTTTCATTCCTTCTTCCAAACCGGTAAGCAGTGTTAAAAAATGGATTGCCCATTCCGATGGTTTTGCCAAAGGCGAAGTACATATCAACCGGGGAGCCACGGAAGCCCTGTCTTGCCCTCAGGCTACCAGCATACTCTTTGTGGGAGTAACCCATATCATCGGGGACTTTGAAAAAGGAGATATAGTACGCATATTCAACGATGAAGGTTCGCAAATAGGCGTTGGCTGTACCGACTATGACAGCAAAGAGGCGGTCTCCCTTATAGGCAAACGCGACTTGAAGCCCCTCGTGCATTACGACTATTTATATTTAGATTAAACACTACTATTAATCGACCGCTTATGATCAACGAGCTGATTAAACGAACCGTTACAGCTTCTCGTTCCCTGTGTATGCTTCCGGACGAGAGAATCAATCAAATCTTGCAAGAAACGGCTGAAGCCTTGATGCAAAACTGCGATCATCTCTTGATGGAAAATGCCAAGGATCTAGCCCGTATGGATCTGGCTGATCCGAAATATGACCGGTTGGAGTTGACCGAATCCCGATTGAAAGATATTGCTGACGACATGAAAAAGGTGGCCACCCTGCCTTCTCCTCTGGGAAAAGTACTCATGGAGAGTAAATGCCCCAATGAGATGGTAATAAAAAAAGTAACGGTTCCTTTTGGAGTGATCGGCATTATCTATGAAGCACGTCCCAATGTGACCCTTGACGTATTCTCCCTTTGTCTCAAAAGCGGAAATGCCTGCCTTCTGAAAGGAGGATCCGATGCCGACAACTCTAACCGGGCCCTGGTAGAGGTCATCCACAAGGTATTGGTAAAACACACGATAAATCCGGATATATGTATCTTGCTGCCTCCCGACCGGGCTGCCACCACCCAGCTCTTGCATGCCGTAGGTTTAGTTGATTTGATTATTCCCCGGGGAAGTAGTGCCTTGATCCAATATGTAAGAGAACATGCCCGGGTACCGGTTATCGAAACCGGGGCAGGTATCTGCCACACCTATTTTGATAAAAACGGTGAAAAAGAAAAAGGACAAGCCATTGTCACCAATGCCAAGACAAGACGCGTCAGTGTATGCAATGCATTGGACTGCCTGATTATGCATAAAGACCGTTTGAGTGATCTCCCTTTCATCTGTCAAAAGCTCAAAGACAAAAAGGTGATAATTCATGCCGACAAAGAGGCTTATCAAGCCTTGTACGGACATTATCCCGATGATCTCCTGCAAGAAGCGACCGACAAAAGCTTCGGAACGGAATTCCTGGATTACCAAATGAGTATCCGCACAGTTTCTTTCTTGGATGAAGCATTGGATCATATAAGTCTATACAGTTCCAAACACAGCGAATGTATTGTCAGTGAATCGCCGGATACCATCCGGTTGTTCCAACAAACTGTCGACGCTGCCTGCGTCTATGCCAATGTCTCTACAGCTTTCACCGATGGTGCACAGTTTGGCTTTGGTGCCGAGATCGGCATCAGCACACAGAAACTTCATGCCCGCGGTCCCATGGCACTGCCCGAGTTAACAACGTATAAATATATCATTGAAGGCAATGGACAAGTTCGGGAAAATTGATTTCTTCCTTGTGAATATATTGTATTCTTCCTAACTTGCCGTCTCTTTTATAATAAAATAAGAATATGAGAAATTTTACATGTGTGCAAGATATCGGCAATCTGGATCAGGCACTGACAGATGCTTTTGAGATAAAAAAAGATCGTTTTCAATTTTCAGAACTGGGAAAGAATAAAACACTGATGATGATATTCTTTAACTCCAGCCTACGCACCCGCCTGAGTACACAGAAGGCCGCCATGAACCTGGGAATGAATACGATGGTCTTGGATATAAACCAAGGAGCCTGGAAGCTAGAAACCGAACGGGGAGTTATTATGGATGGGGATAGACCGGAACATATATTGGAAGCTATCCCTGTGATGGGTTCCTATTGTGACATTATCGGTGTCCGCTCTTTTGCCCGTTTCGAAAATAAAGAGGAAGACTATACAGAAAAAATATTGAACCAATTCATTCAATATGCAGGACGTCCGGTGTTCAGCATGGAAGCAGCCACACGCCATCCCTTACAGAGTTATGCCGACCTGATAACGATTGAAGAATACAAAAAGAAAGCCCGTCCGAAAGTAGTCTTAACCTGGGCCCCCCACCCCAAAGCACTGCCTCAGGCTGTACCCAATAGTTTTGCCGAATGGATGAATGCCGCAGACTATGAGTTTGTTATCACTCATCCCGAAGGGTATGAACTGGATCCTTCTTTTGTTGGCAAGGCAACAGTTGAATACGATCAGAAAAAGGCTTTTGAAGGGGCTGATTTCATCTATGCCAAAAACTGGGCCGCCTTTGCGGATCCTCATTACGGACAGGTACTGAGTAAAGACCGGAGTTGGACTGTGGATACTGAAAAGATGAAACTAACAAACGATGCTTATTTCATGCATTGCCTACCCGTACGTCGCAATATGATTGTGACAGACGAGGTTATTGAAAGCCCACAAAGCATTGTTATACCCGAAGCTGCCAACCGGGAGATCTCTGCCCAGGCCGTCTTAAAGAAGATCTTATTGGGACTCTGATTCAGAAAAGTAGAATCGCTGTGAGAAGTAAAGCATATAAGAAAACAGACATCGCTGTTTTTCCCAATATTTTATTCAATGCAGCTCCTTCGGAATGAATAAATTGCCACCAGAGGGTAATAAAAACGGCAAAGAAGAAAGATAAACCTATTTCAATGAAACGACGGTCGTTCTCTATAAAAGGAAGGGTCAGTATAATCGCTAACAAACCGTTAGTCAGATAAAATATACGAGCAAACCTTTTCCCAAAGAGAACGACCGTTGTTCGTTTGCCGGATATCTTATCTTGTTCATAATCACGGTAATTATTGACAACCAATATGTTGATAGAGAGAAAACCAACAGCCAACGACAACAGGAACGACAAGAAAGAAAAAGTATTTGCCTGTACATAATACGTGAAACAAACAGGTACAATGCCATAAAAAAGCAAGACACAGACATCCCCCAGTCCATAATAAGAAAGCGGATAAGGACCTGTCGAATAGCCCAATACACAAAGAGCCATCAACAAACCTACCGGCAGTAGAATCCACCCTCCATAAAACAACAACAGACAACCGCAAAGACAAGCGATTCCCAACGTCAGAAAGGTGGCTCTGAACATCGCTTTCGGACTGATCCAGCCGGAAGCCACCGCACGTGCCGGTCCTACACGGTCTTCCCGGTCTGCCCCTTTCTTGAAATCATAATAATCATTGGCGAAATTGCTGGCAATCTGGGCCAATAAAGCAACGCATAGGCATAAAACAGCCGGAACGAATTGAAAGACCCCCTCCTGCCAGGCCAATACACAACCTATGCATACCGGGCTGAATGAGGCTAGTAAAGTTCTCGGACGTGCTGCCTCTACCCAGGCGGCAACCAGCGGTTTCTTTTCTTTCATTGGTTTCATTTCTCTCTTACATTCGTAAATAAATGCAAAGTAAGAACAAAAAAAAGATTCAGTTGTTATCCTAATACTAAAAGATCGTATATTTGAGCCATGAAAAAGTTTCTTTTCATATGGGGATTGCTTCTGACTGTTTGGCTATTCATCCCACAAGAGGATGCTAGTAGCCAATCTATACGTGTGCATGAACGCGAAACCGTCATGAAAGAGAAAAATACGTTGACCGACATACAGCATCGTATCGAGGTGCTTAATAAGGACATGAAGAGTAATCACTTCCTGCCTCCCTGTCGGCATGTTCAGTCTACTTATTATCTGCCTCCTCTGCGGGTTATTAAAAACGCCCAACGTATGGTACAAGACATACGCCTGAGAGGTACTGACCAGTTGCAGAAAACGATTGAATATGTTTCTTTACGTCAAACCATAAATTATGCCGCCCTCCTTCGCCGTGCAGGATACCATGTGTATGCTTTACGGAAAATCATTATTTAATTAAAAAATAAGTAATTAAGATAGATTGTGTTTGGAAACGATTGTTTGCAGATGCATTCCCCTATGTACCCATTGGTACAAGATTTATTTATTACCGGCTTTTGCTGCAGAGATAGCAAAGCCTGATTATTTACTTATTTAAAACGATTACAAAATGTCTAAAAAAACAAGCGGAAAAACCCGCATATACCTATATGTTCTATTAACAATCGCCGGCTGTATCCTGGCATGTACTTCTATTATCCCAAACGATTACCTGAAACTAACCATCGTTATGGTTACATTATGTATCGGTTTGTATGGTATTATGAAAGGACTAAGTGCCTCCAGCAATTCGGAAGAAACAACGATTGGAGAATAATAGACGGATTTACGGATAATAAAGATCCTTTTATATATATAAAGGCTGCCTGGGAATATACCCGGACAGCCTTTGTTTGTTTAAAGATAAACAGATACTTTTTTTCAAATTCAGAGACAATTCTACTGTTGATAGCTATCGTCAGTACTGATGATAACTATCGTTACTACTGATGATAGCTATCGTTACTACTGACGATAGCTATGGGCAGTAGAATAATGGTAATTGCAAACTCGCAAAAAAGAGATAAATTTGTATTTTATAAAGAAATAAAACGTATGAATATTGGGGGATTTCTTAGTGCTGCTCTATTAGTGACTCTGATACCGGGTCCGGATATATTGTTTGTTATCACACAAAGTATTGTGCAAGGGAAAAAGGCCGGCATTCTATTTGCTTTGGGATTATGTACCGGTTTACTCTTTCATATAGCCGCCATCAGTTTGGGTGTTTCTGTGTTGTTGAAAGAATCGCCTACGGCTTTTTCTGTGTTGAAAATAGCTGGTGCGGCCTATCTTTTCTATCTGGGGATAAAAGCCTTCCTGAACCGTCGGCAGTCTTCTTTTCAGGCAGAGGGTAAGAAACGGGGAATGAAGAAATTGTATTACAAAGGAATTCTTATGAATTTACTGAACCCCAAGGTGATCTTGTTTTTTCTGGCTTTCCTGCCTCAGTTTATAGATATAAACGCAGAAAACCCAGCCATACAAATCTGTATACTGGGTTCTCTGTTTATCTTACAAGCTTTTATCCTCTTTACCCTGGTGGCCATGTTGGCCTCTAAACTGGCCGGAGGCCTTATGCAAAATCCCCGTACGGCCGTATGGGTAAATATAGGTGCCGCTTTGATTTATATAGGGATAGGTGTCAGTATCCTCTTTGCCTAAGAGCGGTCACTGTCAGGCATAGAAAAAGAGAATCAATACCTGTGCCACCAATACCCGCAAAAACATCGTTATCGGATAAACGGTAGCATAACTTACCGCCGGGGCATCGTTTCCGGCAGTCGTATTGGAATAAGCCAATGCTGGGGGATCTGTCATGCTTCCTGCCATAAGTCCCATCAAGGAAAAATAGTTGAGTTTAAAGAAATAACGTCCGACAAAACCGATAAGTAACAAAGGAATCGTTGTGATGGCAAAACCATATCCTATCCAGGTAAAACCGCCTTTATTGACAATGGTATCCACAAAACCGCCACCGGCTCCAATTCCCACACAAGCCAGGAACAGGGCAATGCCGACTTCGCGCAACATCAGGTTCGCACTTTGTGTCGTATACGTGATCAGTTTGTATTTATAACCGAAACGGCTGATCAGGATAGCTACGATCAACGGTCCACCGGCTAATCCCAATTTTACCGGTTGGGGAATACCCGGGAACATAATCGGTATACTTCCTAAGAATACCCCCAAAGCAATACCAATAAAAATAGTGATCAGGTTGGGTTCATTCAAACGTTTCATCGAATTACCTAAAATCTCTTCCACCTTAGCAATAGCAGGCTCACTACCGACAACAGTCAGTTTGTCGCCTATCTGCAGGTTTAATCCACGCATAGCCACCAGATCCACGCCGGAACGATTGATACGCGTGATATTCACTCCATGTAAATTACGTAATTGCAATTCTCCCAATCGTTTTCCATTCAATTCCGGCTTTGTGACCAGGATGCGCCGGCTGATGAGCTTACTTTCTGCCGGAATCCATTGTTTCCGATCCATGCCCACTTCTTGTCCGACAAAGGTCTTAATCGTCTCGGCATCTTTTTCGGTCGTGATCACAAAAATCTTATCATCCTCCTGCAAAACCGTTGCTCCGGAAGCAATACTCACCTTATGCGTATCATGATGCATGATACGGGAAATTACAAACTCCCGGTGTTTCAATAACTCTGAAAGTTGGATGATATTTTTGTTAAAAATAGCTGGGTTCTTTACGACCAAAGAGATGGCTGTAGCTCCCTGTATCTGTTTGTTTTCTTCCTGGCAGATTCGTTCGGTCTCTTTTTGCAAGTTCACGCGGAAGATATAACGAACGAGTAACATAGAGAGTATGATACCTACTACCCCCAACGGATAAGCAACAGCATATCCCAATGCGATCGTATCATCCGTATGACCAAACAAATCGGTAAAGGCTTGTTGAGCCGCTCCCAGTCCGGGGGTATTGGTGACCGCTCCGGACATCACACCGACCATCGTCGCCATAGGCGTACCCGTTATATAATGTATAACCAATGTCGTGACAGCCCCCAAAAGAACAATGCCACAGGCCAATAAATTCAATGTAATACCTCCTTGTTTAAAAGAAGAAAAGAAACCGGGTCCTACCTGCATCCCAACAGAGAAGACAAAAAGTATCAAACCAAATTCTTTGATAAAATGAAGTACTTCTGCATCTATCGAGAACCCAAAATGCCCCAGGAATATGCCTACGAAAAGCACCAATGTAACACCTAAAGAAATACCAAAGATCTTGATTTTCCCTAACTGAATACCTAAAGCAATCACCACCGCAAGGAGAAGAATAGAGTGAGCTATTCCATGCCCCCACAACAAATCATTAATCCATTCCATTTTCGAATACCTATTTTTACTTATATACAATAATCATGACGACACTGCTACTCTAACCCACGAGAACAACAGCCTTTTGACACGAATGGCAGGTCTTCTGACTGACTCTTCCCTGAAAGCCTTCCCGTCCCATTATCCGGAACAGTGGCAAAAGTGTTGTTTCAAGGCTTATTAGAGCTTCACAGCAGCGGGACTGTCCAGGATTTTCACCTAATTCCCTTTTAATCCGCCTATCCGAAAAGACAGGCCGGAACCAATTCGGGCGCAAAGGTAGACATTATTCTTTATCCATAACAAGGAATAATGACATTTGTTTCTTTTTCGAAAAAAGAGGGTGAAAAACAGAAAGGTTATAAAGGAAGATGATATTTCTCGAATAGCTGTTTCGCTTTTGCCAACGAGTGGACAGAAAGGGGCTCTACCCCCTCCAATTTGTATGAGAGATTCATTTGTTCATATTTATGTATTCCCATTACATGGTAAGGCAGAAGTTCTATTTTTTTTATAACCGTATAATGCGTCAGGTATTCTGCCAGTCTTTCCAGGTCTTGCTCTTTGTCGGTCAGGCCGGGAACAATTACGTGCCGGATCCAGGTGTCAATATGTTGTTCCTCCAGGTAATCCAGAAATTTCAAGGTGTTATTTATCTTTACTCCTGTTACGCTCTGATGCAGATCCGGATCGATTGCTTTTATGTCCAATAAGACTAAATCTGTATACGACAAAACTTCTTTGACTTTCTCATTATATATATAACCGGAGGTGTCCAATGCCGTATGGATGCCTTCGTTTTGGCAAAGGGCAAAAAAATCCTTGACAAATGCGGCCTGCACCAAAGGCTCTCCTCCTGTCAGGGTAACTCCCCCTTTTTTTATATAATTCTTATACTTCAATACTTCTGTCATTAATTCGGAAGCTGTCATAAGGTATTTGCCAGGTGTATTCACTTCCCATGTATCCGGATTATGGCAATACAGGCAACGCAGGGGGCAGCCTTGCAAGAAAACGACAAAACGTATGCCAGGACCATCTACTGTTCCAAAACTCTCCAGAGAATGTATGTTGCCTTTGATTGTATGCATAAGGGTATGTCTATATGTGTTTTTGTAAAGAAAACAGCAGGCAGTACCCATATGTTTACTGCCTGCTTTACATAACAAAAATAATTTCTATCTAAAGATCAAAGGGAATGATTGATCGTTCTTGATATCACATCCAGTTGTTGCTCTTTTGTCAGTTTGACAAAGTTCACTGCATAACCGGATACACGGATGGTCAATTGCGGATATTTCTCCGGATGATTCATCGCATCGATTAATAATTCTTTGTCAAAGACATTTACATTCAGATGCTGTCCGCCATCCGGGGTAAAGTATCCATCCAACAAACCTACCAGGTTGTCTATACGGGTGGGTATATCTTTACCTAAAGTAGCTGGAGATATGCCAAACGTATAAGAGATTCCGTCATGTGCATGTTGGAAAGGCAGTTTGGCCACCGAAGCCAAGGCAGCAATAGCTCCTTTGGTATCCCGTCCGTTCATTGGGTTTGCTCCCGGAGCAAAAGGAGTTCCGGCAGGACGTCCGTCAGGTGTTGCTCCCGTCTTTTTACCATATACCACATTCGAGGTAATGGTAAGGATGGATTGTGTCGGAACGGCATTCCGGTAGGTCTGGTGTTGACGCAGGTAATCCATAAATTTCTCCGTGATCTCTATCGCTATTTCGTCTGTCCGGTCGTCGTTGTTACCAAAAGGTACATACTCCCCTTCCCGTTCAAAATCGACAGCCAGTCCTCTTTCATCCCGAATTACTTTCACTTTGGCATCCCGGATAGCGGCCAAGGAGTCGGCAACAATAGAAAGACCGGCAATACCGGTGGCACGGATACGCTCCACATTGGCATCATGTAATGCCATTTCAAAGGCTTCATAAGCGTATTTGTCATGCATATAATGAATCACTTTCAAGGCATTCACATATACTTTGGCCAGCCAGCGCATCATATTTTCAAATTTAACCATTACCTCTTCGTAATCCAGGTATTCGCTGCGTACCGGTTCGTAAATGGGAGAAACCTGCACACCGCTTTTTTCATCCCGTCCCCCGTTGATTGCGTACAACAGACATTTTGCCAGATTCGCACGGGCACCGAACAATTGCATCTGCTTTCCGATAACCATCGGAGAGACACAACAGGCAATACCATAGTCGTCTCCATAATCAGGACGCATCAAGTCGTCGTTTTCATACTGAAGGGCAGATGTCTCTATAGATACTTTGGCACAATAACGTTTCCAGTTTTCCGGAGCATTATTGAACCACAAAACCGTAAGATTAGGTTCCGGAGCCGGACCTAAGTTCGTGAGTGTATGCAGGTAACGATAGGATGTCTTTGTCACCAAAGAGCGACCGTCTACCCCTTGTCCTCCTAAAGCTTCTGTTACCCAAACCGGGTCACCGGAGAATAAATCGTTATAGTCCGGAGTACGAAGGAAGCGAACGATACGAAGTTTGATGATAAACTGATCGATCAATTCCTGCGCTTCTTTTTCTGTCAGGATACCCGCTTTTAAATCTCTTTCTATATATATGTCGAGGAAAGTAGCCGTACGGCCCAATGACATGGCAGCCCCATCCTGATCCTTTACGGCAGCCAAATAGGCAAAATAAAGAAATTGCACGGCTTCTTTGGCTGTCGTTGCCGGCTGGCTTACGTCAAAGCCATAGCTGGAGCACATCTTTTCGAATGCCTTTAATGCATTGATCTGATCGGCGATCTCTTCGCGTTGCTGAATAATCACCTCCGTTATTTCCTGGATATCGAGACGCTCCATGCTTTTCTTTTTCTCTTCCAACAGCGCCTTTGTTCCGTATAAAGGCACCCGGCGGTAGTCTCCGATAATCCGTCCACGCCCATAAGCATCGGGTAAACCGGTGATAATTCCCGATTTACGAACAGCCATCATCTCATCTGTATAAACAGAAAAAACACCCTCATTGTGTGTTTTTCTGTACTTGGTAAATATTTCTTTGGTTGCCGGATCCAGTTGATAACCATAAGCGTTCAGGGCATTTTCCACCATACGCACCCCTCCTTTAGGGAATATACCTCTTTTCAAAGGGGCATCTGTCTGCACACCGACAATGACCTCGTTCTCTTTGTCAATATATCCGGGACCGTAAGTGTCTATTCCTTGGGGTAGTTTGGGTTCTGCATCATAGACTCCTTTCTCTCTTTCTACTTCAAACATTCCGGTTAACTTTTCCCAGATCTTGTTTGTCTTCTCTGTAGGTCCTTCCAAGAAGGAGTCATCACCGATATAAGGCGTATAATTACGTTGTATAAAATCTCTTACATTAATCTCTCTTTTCCACACTTCACCTTCGAAGCCTTTCCAACTCTCTTTTTTATTCATAATATTATTCTTCTAAAAAAATACTAAACACACTGCAAAGATAGGGCTTTGTTTTTGGAGAAAAAACAATAAAAGAATAGGCTTTATCTATCAACAGATAAAATCCCTATATATGGGGACTGAAAAACAGTCAAATAACTACATATAGGTATGGGAGGAGAAAATTCAATCTTTTAGGTATAAATACCAATAAACACAGCCTACCAAAACAGCTCCACCGATCAGATTACCCAGGGTTGCCGGGATCAAATTGTGTATGATAAAATCACTCCACAGGATATCTGCACCGGAATAAATCGCAGCCGGCATGAAAAACATATTGGCAATAGAGTGTTCATAACCCAATGTAACAAAAAGCATTACAGGAATCCATATACCTATACACTTTCCGATAATATCTTTCGAGGCATATCCCATCCACATACCCAGGCAAACCAGCCAGTTCGCTCCGATGCCTTTGATGAAAACAGTCAAAAAGTCTTGATTGACTTTAGCCGCTGCATAATGATGTAAATAACTTTGCCAGGGATCCTGAGAGAAGGATCCTATACCCGACGAAAATAGATAAGCAACAAGTTGGGCTCCAACAAAATTGAAAATATAAGAATAGGCAAGTAATTTCAGAAAACTCATCACAGGCAATTTCTTTTGCAACAAAGGCAAGGTAAAGGCTGTGCAATCACTTGTAAACAGGTCTGCTCCGGTAACGGATACCATGATAAGCCCTATCGGAAAAAGAGAGCCGGCAATGCATTTTATCAATCCCGGATTTTCGGTCCCTATACCAGGCATCCCCCCGGCAACCATTACCGATAATAAACCTCCGAAAGCGATAAAAGCGCCACCCAATATAGCGATTGTAGCAAATTGAGTGAAAGACAATTTACTCTTTTTCATTCCAGCTTCCGCAAACTTTAGGGCTATCTCTCTCGGACTATTATAATGCATAAACAATTTCCTTTTTATCTTAATTTCGGGGCGCAAGTTATAATTATTTCCTAAGGTATCCAATATGCACACGAAAGAGGAATTTATCCTCTGGACATTGGGTGGTATGGATGAAATTAATTAACTTTGCACTTTTTAAAGCAAACGAGCCAATAACGAAATTAAAATATTACTAACGTGACTGATACTAAGTACATTTTTGTAACAGGTGGCGTGGTCTCCTCCCTGGGAAAAGGGATTGTTTCCGCTTCTTTGGGCAAACTGTTACAATCCAGAGGATACAAAGTGACTATTCAGAAGTTTGACCCATATATCAATGTGGATCCGGGTACATTAAATCCATACGAACACGGAGAATGTTATGTGACCGTGGATGGACATGAAGCGGATCTTGACCTGGGACACTACGAACGCTTCTTGAACGTGCAGACTACGCGAGCCAACAATATTACGACCGGACGGGTTTATCAAAGTGTGATCGATAAAGAACGCAAAGGGGATTACCTGGGAAAAACGGTTCAGGTGGTACCGCATATTACAGATGAAATCAAACGCAATGTCAAATTGCTTGGTTCTAAATATAAATTTGACTTTGTCATCACGGAAATTGGTGGTACTGTCGGTGATATTGAATCCCTTCCTTATATAGAGAGTGTGCGTCAGTTGAAATGGGAACTGGGCAAGAATTGCCTCTGTGTGCATCTGACATATGTTCCTTATATCGCAGCAGCTAAAGAATTCAAAACCAAACCGACCCAACATTCTGTCAAACAATTGCAAGAATTGGGAATCCAACCGGATATGCTTGTCTTACGTACGGAACAGGAGTTGAATACGGAGTTGATACGCAAGGTCGCCCTTTTCTGTAATGTGGCAGGGGATTCCGTCTTCCAATCAATCGATGTACCTACCATCTACGAAGTACCATTGGTGTTACAACGTCAGAAAATGGACGAAATTGTTCTACGCAAAGTAGGTATGGAAGCAGACAAACCTTCAGACATGAAACAGTGGAAGGCTTTCCTGGATATGAAAAGTACAGCTACCCAAAGTGTCAAGATCGCCTTGGTGGGTAAGTATGTAGAATTACAGGATGCTTATAAATCCATTGACGAATCGTTGATGCAGGCTGCTATCTACAATCATCGGAAATTGGATCTGCATATGGTGCATTCGGAAAAGATCAATGATAAAAACGCTGCCGAAATGTTGAAAGGCATGGATGGTATACTGATTGCTCCTGGTTTTGGTCAACGCGGTATCGAAGGTAAATTTTCGGCGATCAAATATGCACGTGAGAACGATGTACCTTGTTTTGGTATATGTTTGGGTATGCAATGTATGGTGATCGAATATGCCCGCAATGTATTGGGATTAGAGAAAGCCAACTCCACAGAAATGGAACGCAACACCCCGCATAAAGTAATCGACCTGATGGAAGAACAAAAAAATGTAACCAACATGGGTGGTTCTATGCGTCTGGGAGCGTATGACTGTGTTTTACAGAAAGATTCCATAGCGTATAATGCTTATGGGAAAGAGAATATACAGGAGCGTCATCGTCACCGTTTCGAATTCAATAGTGAATACAAAGACCGTTTCGAAAAAGCCGGCATGAAGTGTGTGGGCATGAATCCGGAAACAAACCTGGTAGAAGTTGTAGAAATACCTTCCTTAAAATGGTTTGTCGGGGTACAATACCATCCGGAATATGGAAGTACTGTAGTAAACCCCAATCCACTTTTCCTTGATTTCGTAAAGGCGGCTATTGCAAATAAAAAAAACGACTAATATAAATGGATAAAAATACAATAATAGGCTTCCTGCTTATAGGGGTTGTTTTGTTTGCTTTTACCTGGTTAAATAAACCATCTCCTGAACAAATCGAAGCCCAAAGACGCTATCAAGATTCAATCGCTCAAGTTGAATATGCTCAACAAATAGAAATTCAAAAACAAGAAAACGGAGTCATTCAGGGAGAAGAACTGGCAGCCGGGCTTTCTGATTCGATACTTCAGGCACGTCTGGAAAACAATTATGGCGTATTCGCGAATGCCATGCATGGTACCGATGGATATGTTGTATTGGAAAACGAATTATTGGAAATACACCTGAGCCATAAAGGCGGACGTGTCGTTTGGGCTCGTTTGAAAGAATATGACACTTACGAAGGCAAGCCATTGGTTTTATTTGATGAGAAAGAATCTGTCTTCGATTTCACATTAGTTACGGCTACCAACCGGGTTGTTAATACACGGGATCTTTATTTTACTCCGATAAAAGGAAATGAACCGAATCAGGTAACCATGCGGATGTCCGCAGGGGTGGACAGTTATTTAGACTTTGTCTACGAACTGAAACCGGATGATTATATGATGACCTATTCTATCAAAGGCGTTGGTTTGAATGGGGTATTAGCCCCTAGCACCAATGCACTTGACCTGGTATGGGAACAGGATATCCGTCAACAGGAAAAAGGCAAGAAGTTTGAAGACCGTTATGCTGCATTGCATTATAAATTTATGGCAGATGATGTGGAAAGCCTGAGTGAAGGAAAAAGCGACAGTAAAAAACTATCTAACCGTTTGAAATGGATCGGTTATAAAGATATGTTCTTCTCTACTGTCCTGATCGCACATAATGAAGGATTCGAATCAACTACCCTGGAGTCAAAAACGTTGACTACCAATGGGTACCTTAAACATTATAAGACTACAACATCTGTACCATTCGATATACAAGGCAGAGAAGCAACGAACCTCCAATTCTACTTTGGTCCGAACCATTATGCCAAGTTAAAAGAATACGACAAAGATGTTGCCAAAGAAGATCAATTGGATCTGGAAAGACTCGTTTCTTTAGGAGCCAGTGTATTCCGTTGGATCAATCAGTACTTTATCATTCCTGTATTTGATTTCTTAGGTAGACATTTATCCAGTTACGGATTGATTATCTTCCTGTTGACATTAATCATAAAGATTGTCATCTTCCCGATGACCTACAAATCTTATATCTCTTCCGCCAAGATGCGCGTATTGCGTCCGCAGGTAGAAGCTCTTAACGAGAAATATCCCGGACAGGAGAAAGCCATGGAACGTCAGAAAGCAACGATGGAGTTATATAGTAAAGCCGGAGCCAGTCCGATGAGCGGATGTATACCGATGCTCTTACAAATGCCTATCCTGATTGCGATGTTCATGTTCTTCCCTTCGGCTATCGAATTACGCCATGAAAGTTTCTTATGGGCAAAAGACTTATCAACCTATGATGCGATCTTCAGTTGGGATGCGTATATACCTATTATCACTCCCTATTTCGGAAATCACATCAGTCTGTTCTGTCTTTTGATGACTATCGTACAGATATTCTATACCAAGTTTAATATGGAAATGACCAATACCGGGCAACAACAAATGCCAGGTATGAAGGCGATGATGTATGTAATGCCGTTGATGTTCCTGGTATTCTTTAACCAGTATGCATCCGGATTGACCTATTACTATTTCATCTCTACCTTGATGACCATTATGCAAACAATCGCTTTCCGTTTCTTTATAAATGAAGAAAAGTTATTGGCTAAACTGGAAGCAAATAAAAAGAAACCGCAAAAGAAATCCAGCTTCATGAAGCGTTTGGAAGATGCCCAAAAGATGCAGGAAGAGCAGTTGCGGAAACAAAAAGAGCAACAAAAGAAAAAAAGATAATACCCCTCATTGCCTTTAGGCATGGATAAAAAAAAGGAGGCTGTTTCGTGTTGAAACAGCCTCCTTTTTTTGGAAGCAAACTGGAACCGTTTCAGGACAGTTCCAGCCTGCTGTTATAAGATGAATGTCTGGAATAACTTATCATCGCGTAACTCATCATACGCTCTTATATTCACCCCCATCATTTGAGATAACATCTTTACCCAATCATCCACCTTTGAAACATAAATTTCATTCACCTTATTGGTGAGCGCCCATAAGGATAGAGAATACTGCTTGGTTGCATCTATCGTCTCATTCTCCACTCCTATCACTTTGTCGTTTTCGATAGTGAAAATAACCACTTGACTGACATGCCTATCGACTTCATCTTGTCTCTTCTGATCTAATACCAATGCTATCCTCATCTCAATATCAGTTTTAATTACTTTTCAAATATACATTATTAAAAACGTATATCGAAAGTCTATATTGCATCTTTAATGTTCCAAATAACAACTGTTTAAGGCTTTTTAGTATGCATAAAGACTTCTTCCATATTGTTTAACAGTTAATCCATAGAATTTGTTCTTCCGTTATTAATATTTACTTTTGTACCCCAAAAAAAGCAATGAAAAATTTCACCTGGATGCAATGGATAGTGATCCTTATCCTTTCCCTGTTGACGGCCCTTGAGCCCCTTTGTATTGATATGTATCTGCCCGGCTTTATTCAGATAGCAGAAGCCTTCTCCACCCCTATGGCTGCAGTACAAATCTCTCTTTCGACTTTCCTGGGTGGTTTTGCTATCGGACAATTAATATGGGGTCCTTTAGCGGATCGGTTCGGCAGAAAAAAGCCGATACTCCTCTCCCTCTTTATCTTTATACTGGCTTCGGTAGCCTGTCTGTTTGTTGAAACCATCGAACAGCTATGGGTAGTTCGTTTCATTCAGGCAATTGGCGGTTGTGGCGGGGTTGTCATATCCCGTGCAGTGGTAACGGATTATTTTGATAAAACCAATACGCTTAAGATATTTGCCCTGTTGGCATTGATTATGGGAGTGGCTCCCATTCTGGCTCCGGCTATCGGTAATGCCGTATTAAATCGTTTCGAATGGATTGGTTTATTTCATGCCATGGTTGTTCTGGGAGTAGCCTTATTTCTCCTGACACTTTTGGGTTTGCCGGAGACATACACCTTCCGACAGGATAACAAACATAATAATGTATGGCGAAGCTACTGGGATATATTAAAGGTTAGAAAATTCCTTGTATACTCTCTTTTGGCAGGATTAGCCAACGGAGCTCTGATGATATATGTAGCGAACGGTCCTCTCCTGATCATGGAGTATGGTGGGTTTTCCGGTAATATATTCAGTCTCGTTATCGGTATAAATGCTTTGGGACTGATGATTGGCTCTTACCTGACCACTGTCCTGCAAAAACATATACCGACAAACAAACTGGTCAAACAGGCTTTATTGTTCATGGGCATAGCCAGTGTCATATTGCTTATCACAATGTATATGAATGCCGGTATCATACCGATCCTTTTCGTTTTGTTCTTTTATGTCTTTCCTATCGGTATATTATTCCCGACGACTACAGAATTAGCAATCACTCCATTCATTCATAATAGCGGTACAGCATCGGCTCTCTTCGGCTCCATCCAGTTGATGGTTGCTTTCATTTGTTCGCTCATATCCAACGCCATCAGTGACGGCTCTATTTTGACAGTAGGCGTAGCCTTCCTATGCTGTTGCCTGGCTTCTTTTATTGTGGTATTCAGTCCGATAAACTCAAAAGAAAAATATACTTACAAAACCAATTGATATCAAAAAAAAGAGGCTTTCTAAAAAGCCTCTTTTTTCTTTCTTTCTGTTGTGTCTTATTGCATTCCTTGCGCCAACTCATAACCAGCTCTCAGCGCTTTCAGGTTCATTTCTACGATTTCTTCCCCTTTCCGTCCGAAAATAGAGCGAATACCCTCTTCTAACTTAGAAAATTCAATATTTATAAAAGGAGCAGCAGCTCCTAACATCACAATATTGGCTGCACGTGCCGAACCGGCTTCTCTGGCTATTGCTTCTATATCAAATACGACTTTATGAGGCAACTTATCCAATTCTGCCTGTACCTTTTCTATCTCCGGATAATTCGGAATATTGATAAAGGGTTGTGAATTGGTCACCAGCCACCCCTCTTTTTTCAAGAAAGGCAGGTAACGAAGACTCTCCATAGGCTCCAGGGATATAATCAGGTCTGCCTGTCCCAAAGCAATAAGGTCAGAGGCTATCGGCTTATCCGATAAGCGCAGGTTGGATTGCACATCCCCTCCCCGCTGGCTCATTCCGTGTACTTCTGCTTGTTTCATATACAAACCGTCTTTCAGCGCCGCTTCACCAATTACCGCTGCAATGGAGAGGATACCCTGTCCTCCTACTCCCGATAAAATTATATCTATCTTCATTTTTTTGCTGCTTTTTTCTTTCTTGCTAATGTTTGAATACACTCACGGCGTGGAATCAACACCGATACACCTTTATATGCGATCTCTTCCCGAATTATGGATTTCATTTCTTCGAAATTCTTCTTCAAAGGAATCATCACCCGGATATGCGCGGGATCTACCCCTATGCCTGCACATATAGCTTCCAGACGTCCGGTTCCGGCTGAATCCTGCCCACCGGTCATGGCGGTCGTTTCGTTATCGGAAATAACAATGGTTATATGTGTTTCTTCATTCACACAATCCAATAAGCCGGTCATTCCCGAATGGGTAAAGGTCGAATCCCCGATTACGGCAACAGCCGGAAACAATCCTGCATCAGTTGCTCCTTTGGCCATGGTGATGGATGCTCCCATATCGATACAGGTATCTATAGCCCGGAAAGGAGGCAAAGCTCCTAAGGTGTAACAGCCGATATCGCTGAATACTTTGGCTGCTCCGTTATATTCCAACAAAACCTCGTTCAGGGCTTCATATACATCCCGGTGTCCACAACCCTGACATAAAGCCGGCGGACGTTGTTCAACCACTTCAGGTATATTATAATAATGAGTAACCGTTTTACCCAAAGCCTTACCGACAGCATCCGGATTCAATTCTCCGTCCCGTTGCAATGTACCATCCAAGCGACCGTGTACGGTAATTCCTTTCCCCAGGAAGCCTTTCAGTTGTTCTTCAACGATTGGAAAGCCTTCTTCCAATACCAGTATCTCTTTGCATTCACTGACCAGTTTCTCTACCATCTTTTTCGGTAAAGGATATTGAGTGATCTTCAATACAGGATGTTCAAACCCTTCCGGATAATTTTCCGATAAATAGTTGAATGCAATACCGGTAGTTATAATACCCAATTCTTTGCGGGGCGCATCAAAGTATGTATTATATCCTGAAGTCTCCGACGATTCGGTAAATATGTCCTGTGCTTCCAACAATACTTTATAACGCTTACGCGCCAAGGCTGGAAGCAAAACAAAGCGTTGACGTCCATCTTCCGGAGTATGAAGTTTATTGGGCTCTTGTCTGGGACGAGTCACCACCCCTGCCCGTGAATGGGCCATACGGGTAGTTATACGTAAAAGGATAGGATAACCCAATTTTTCAGAAAGGGCAAAGCCATCATATACCATATCATAAGCTTCCTGTTGATTGGAAGGCTCCAGGATCGGTATCATCGCAAAGTTACCGTAGAAACGATTGTCCTGTTCGTTTTGAGACGAGTGCATAGAAGGGTCATCGGCGGTAATAATAATCATTCCCCCATGGATACCACTCATAGCTGCATTCATAAAACAATCAGCGGCCACATTCAGACCGACATGTTTCATACAGCACAATGCCCGTTTGCCGGCATAACTCATACCCAGGGCAGACTCCATTGCTGTTTTTTCGTTGGTACTCCAGCGGCTGTGAATCCCTCTTTCCTTGGCTACAGGAGATGCCTGGATATATTCGGTGATTTCTGTAGAAGGGGTACCGGGATACGCATATACACCGGAAAGTCCGGCGTCGATTGCTGCTTGCGCAATGGCTTCATCCCCTAAAAAAAGATGCTTTTCCATATATAATGTTTTTCAAATTGTTGACTATTTACGATAATCGGTTGACAAAGATACGCTTTTTACCGCATAAAAAAGATGAAATGTTATCGAATCTTCCTTCTGTTTAGCTCGGAACGATACCGGTTTGCATTCCGGTTATGCTCTGTCAATGTCGTGGCAAAATTATGACGTCCCGAGAAGTCTTCTTTAGCTACCATATAGAGGTAATGGTGCTTGGTGTAATTCAACACACTTTCCAAACCTTTTATACTCGGGATACGCAAAGGACCTGGAGGTAATCCGGGATGGATATACGTATTATAAGGGGAGTCTACTTCCAGATGCACAAAGAGTATGCGTTGCAAGGTGACATCTCCTACCGCATATTTCACTGTCGGATCAGCCTGTAACAACATGCCCCGTTGCAAGCGATTGATATACAAACCTGCAACAACAGGATATTCATCCGCTACAGCTGTTTCTTCTTCAACTATAGACGCCAGGATGGATACTTCAACGGGAGTTAATCCGATAGCTTCCGCCTTTTTACGTCGCTGCTCTGTCCAGAAATTATCATATTCTTTCTTCATCCGGTTTAAAAAGCCGTCCGCAGATATATTCCAGTATACTTCATACGTATTGGGCAGAAACATGGACTTAATCGTTTCCGTGTTGAATCCTAAAGAATCGCAATAAGCCGGATCTTCCAGTCGACTCAATAAATCAGAGGCGCTCAGCATCAATTGTTCTTCCAGTCGCTTTGTCAGATCTTCCAAGAAACGGATATTATGAAAGGTGATGCGCGTAGCCGTCTGTTGCCCCCGACGCAATTTATTTAAAAGTTCCATATTACTCATATGGGGAGTTACCGCATAACGTCCTGTCCGCATCAGATCCGGATATTCCAGTATCTCAGCCAATATTTCAAAAGTCTCTATATGTTCCACAGTAACCGAATCTTGTAACTGCAGACAAAGAGCATCAAAATCCGTCTGCCTGTCCACATATATATATACCGTTTCTTCAGACATGAAATTGGGACCCATAACTTGCCTATATCCCCAGCATCCAATGCCTATCAAGAAGGCGCAAACCAATAAAAGTACACTCCACTTGATGATTCTCTTCACACGGTCCCACTTTTCCATATATTTTAACTCGTTGACTATCAGATTTAGGTCACAAAAGTAGCATCTTTTTCTCTAAAAATAGACGCAAAAAGCTTTGTTTATTAAAAAATAGGCCTATCTTTGCAACGCAATTTTAGCAAAACTAACATTGAAGGAAGTGTGGGTGAGTGGCTGAAACCACCAGTTTGCTAAACTGACGATATCGCAAGGTATCCGCGAGTTCGAATCTCGCCGCTTCCGCAAAAGTCGCTTAAACAGCGACTTTTTTTGTGTCATTACGTTTCCGGAATCCCGGATCTGCAGCAATCAGAATTCACAAAGGAACCCAAATAAAAAGTGTAGCCGTCTCTATTTTTTTGCTGATAATTGTCGACACAATTGCTGATATATATCGGCAAAATTGCTGACGTATATCGGCAATTTTGCCGACAATCGTCAGCAATTTTATTTTATCACGGAAAAAAGCTGTTTATTACAAAAAAAAGAATCCGTATACAACTTCACAGCTATATACGGACAACAAATAACAAACTCTACTTATATGAAAAAACAAATACTACTAACTAATTCTCTTTACTATTAAAACAAAAGAAAATATCTTTTGTTCATGAGATTCAGTCTTTTTTTATCCGAGACTTTAAAAATCAGGTATGCATGATTAATAAAGGAGTATCTGTATGAAATAGCATCTTCCGAGCCATGCTCGGATTAAACATGCGGGCCAGGATATTTCGCCTTTGGGTACTTATCGTCAGGATATCAATATGATTATCACGAACAAATTTCTCTACAGCTAAAAGAAGGTCCCCATCTGCCAAAACGGTATGAGAGATATTCGCATCCGGGTATTGTTTTTTGAAATATTCCGTCACACCTGTCAAACGTATTTCATTCCACTCATCTTTACTTGTCGACACATTAAATAAATGGATATGCGGATTGTATCCTTTTATTATCTCCATGAATTTATCAAACAATAATAGATCTTTTTGATTGAAAGAAGTGGCAAATCCGATATTCTTTACCTCCTTTAGATCGGTAAAAGGTACATTTTCCGGAATAGCCAGAACGGGGATCCTGTTTGCTTCGATAACTTCTCCGGTAACGCTTCCAATCAAATCCATTTCTTTCTGATTCTTCCCGCGTGTACCCATTATTATCAAGGTTGGATTATAGTCTTTGCTATAAGCAATAATTTCCTCTTCGGGCAATCCTTCCCGTAAAATATAGTCGTATTTGACTTTGGGGAGTTCTCCTGCTTCTATTTTCCGTTTTATCAGTGTACAGAGGTTTTCCATATCCACTTGTACCCGTTTCAATATCTGAGAGACCGATTCTTCTTCATTCACCTGATAGACCAATGAATCACCAATAGGCACTGCGGATGGAAAATAAGGGCTAAAATAGGCATGCATAAGCATCACTTCCGCTTTCATCTCGTATGCATAATTCAATCCTATCTCACAGGCTTTTATCGAATAGTCAGAGAAGTCTATCGGTATGAGAATCTTTTTTTGTTTATCCTCTTTCCCCTCCTTTTCCGGTGAATCTACTGCCCATTGGGTATCCTCAATAATGCGCAGGGCATGCGGCAGGTCACTCTCTTTTATTCGTACACGTACCCCTGCTGAGATAACCGGTTGTATCTGATTCACATTATGAATATACACCTCTATCCCTTCTGTTTCCAGGATCGTTTTCAAGATCTGAGCCTTTTCATAGGTATGAATGGCTATTGTTATTAATTTATCTTCCATGATTACACTTTTTTATTATATATACATTAAACAAATTCGACAAATAAAAAGTTACAAAAAAGTCCCAAAGCCTTCATGGTAGCTGTGGGACTTCATACTATGTTGTCAACGGGTTACGCTTGCGGCACTTCAGATGTATCCTGGCTCTCTGCCAATATATCCAAAGCACGTTCGTATATGGTTATATCATCTAAAACGACTAATCCTCCATTGGGTCCTGGTTCCATATGAATACCGCAACTTTTACCATCTTTGAAGTTTTGTCCCCCAAAATAATTTCGAACAGTTTCGACAGATAAACCTAATTCATCTGCTATACGGTGAGTACTTCCGTCGGGTAGACTGTCTTTCAGCTTACGTAACTCATTAAAAGTGATTGTTTTTGTCATGGTCTCTTTATTTATAAGGTTTATATTCTTGTTTCTTATTATGCCACTAACTTAATCAATATATGTTAGTAGGACAAATTAATAATCTCAAAATTAACATGCTTTACGGCATGAAATTCATTACCTCTACCTCAATAAAGCGACCAATTGCGTATGGAATATCATCAGCATGACTACCGTAAGGAAAATACCCCATACGATAAGACGTTGGCGGGTAATTGAATACAAAGAAGCAGGAGCAGGTAAGTCTTTTCCTCCTCTTCCCAAGAGCTTTTTCCGGACATATATGTATAAATGGTAGACCAGATATCCGAAAACTATTCCGGCAATGGCTCCCGGTATGATATCAGTAATAAAATGTACTCCCAGGTAAATGCGCGTATAGGCTGTAATCATAGCCCATAGGAAGATAACAGTTGTAAATAAAGGACGGTATCTAAACAACAGGGTCATAAACATAGCAAAACCAAAAGCATTCGCTGCATGACTGGAGATAAACCCATACAATCCGCCTCTATACCCGAATACGGTTTGAACCTCATGCATAAATGCCGGATGATGCGTCGGACGAAAACGCAAAAAGGAAGGTTTGATAAGATGGGAAGCAAATTGATCACATAAGGTTACCACCAAAGCAATGGCTAAGAGAATCAATAGTGACTCCCGCCAATTTTTCTTATAAACCAATACGATCAGAAGAAAGAAAGCCAGAGGTAGCCAAACGATCTTTCCGGAATACAGCCACATGACATGATCCAGAAAGGCAGAATCACTACCATTTAACAGAAAGAACCATTCCCGTTCATAATCCAGTATTCTTTCCAGCATGTATTAGATTATTTCAATATCTTTTTTCGGCATCCATCCTATATTGCCATCTTCTAACTCTATTTCATTCCATTCACCCAATGTGCTTTTAACAGATACTTTCGTTCCTTCATGCAAAATGAAAAGATCTGTACCACTGGCATCCGGTGAACTTTTAACAGTGACTGTTTGGGAAAAGACAATACCTTCGGTACGGTTTTTCAGTTCTCTTTTTTGATTATGTGCAAACACATTACTGACTATGACTATAAGTAAGAAAAAACCTCCCAGGTAAAACCCAGTTTTTTTCAGACGCAGCCAACGAGAGAAGAAAAACAAGAGAAGACAACCTATAAACAGAATAAAACTTACAATCCCCATCCTTGCCCAAGAATCAGCAGCTCCCATATTCTGAATGGAATGAAACCATTTCATTAAGAAAAACTCCCCTATCGGTTCGATCCGATCAATCGTCTTTTCTTTGGCCATTTGAAGGTTAAACCGGATATCCTTATCTCCCGGATCCAGTAACAAAGCCCGTTCATAATTTAATATAGCCGGTGCTACCTGCCCTGTTTTATAGTAGGCATTTCCCAAATTGTAATAGACTTGCGAAGATTCTCCATATTCTTTCAATAGAGATTCATATTGTTCAATAGCCTGGGCATATTCTCCCTGAGAATAGGATGTCTCTGCCTCCTTTAGTCTAGCCTCCTGGGCATATAATGGTATTGCCAAGTATTGAATCAATAAAAGCAAGAGTATCTTTTTCATATATATTCCAGTTTTCATCTTTTTACTTTTTAATTGTGTTTTCCATTTTACCAATGGCATCCACTGTCAGTTCATACAATTTATCCATGGCATCCGACGCCTGAGAGGGGGCATAACGTGCAAATTCGCAAGTATTCAGAATATCCATAAACTCTCTGATCAATACTTCATCTACCCCATATTTAGATAATTCTGTCTCCACATTATCTTTGGACAAAGCCGACTGGGGTATATTTAACTTATCACTTAAGTATCCCCACAAAGCACGTAATACTTCATCATAAAATGCTTCCTTTTTATTTTCTTTCATCAGTTTGCCGGCATTCTTCAAACGTTTCACAGCCATTTTATTCGCCTTCTTCGTTCGTACCAAGGCGATATTGGCATTGTCTTTTATTTGTTTGCGATAGATAAAGAAAAAGACAATAAACAAAAGTGCCGGAATCAGATAACACATATAATACATAAAAGAGCCGAAGAAAATATCATCAGTAGAGACAAAAGAGACTCCTTTTACTTTAAGGAAACGTATATCCTGTCCTAAAAAACGAACATTCTCCCGATTCGTAAAATTCGTTACTGCCGGACCGGCTGCAACATCTCCTTCTCCTTTTTCCACATGGATTTTATAGGGTTCACTATTTAGTGTTTTATAAGATCCTGCCTTAGGATCGAAATACGAAAACTGAATAGCCGGAATCTCAAAATCACCGCCAAAACGGGGGATGGCCATGTATTCAATTGTTTTACTACCACTGACACCTGCAGAGGTTATTTTTACATCCGGTGTTACTTTGGGATCATAGATATCAAAATCATTCGGGAATTTCACTTCCGGACTCTTGATAAGTTTGATATTCCCTGTTCCTGCAATCTTTACTTTAATTGTGATCGCTTCATTCGCTTTCAGATTCGTTGCATTGATACTTGATGTCATCGTATAATTCCCTACATCTCCTGAGAAGGATGCCGGCTTTCCGGAAGGCAATGTTTTCACATCAATTGTCACAGGCGATGTAGTTAAGGTTTTCTTTACATTGGTGTACATATTATC
This sequence comes from Parabacteroides sp. 52, assembly GCF_010500925.1. GTDB lineage: Bacteria > Bacteroidota > Bacteroidia > Bacteroidales > Tannerellaceae > QVMG01. The sequence goes on along the minus strand of NZ_QVMG01000001.1, from coordinate 21,738 downwards.
GAATAAGTCATCGAATAAGCTACGTGACCTTTGCTGGGGACGAGCCACACGTACATTTACATCATATGTTCCACCTTCAATAGTAAGTTTTCCCGGTCGCTGGGGAAATAATAACACTTGTTTCAATACCGCTGTTTGGTAATTCCGTCCATTATAATTTTCCAATTTGGTTTGTATTCCGTCTTTGGATTGTTCTATCTCCTGCACCCAAAAACCTTCAAATTCGGGGAATTTCAGATTTTCAATAGCCGGTGCTACAATGAAATACAATTTGAATGAAACCAGTATAGCTTCTTGCTCAAAAACATTCCGGCTGGAAACATGCATACGCATAAAAATATCCTTATCAGATACGCCGGATGCATTTCCTTGATTCTGGGATGCAGCTTCATTGACTTTATCTTGCGGCAATACCCTGACAGTCACCCCGTTGGAGGTGTAAGTCGAATTATTCACCTTGATCGTTGCCGGAGGAAGATTAAATGTACCTTCCTTCTTTGCCATCAGAATATACGTAAATGAATTGGATACCTCACTGGAACTTTTACCATTCACCCAACTTGAACTATAAGACGTCGAAGGGGTTGGTCCCATCAATACGTCAAAATCCGACATCTCCCCCTGTACGCGTAAATCTTTTGCTTCGGCATTTACGGTATAGGTTAACCGGAATTGTTCCCCTACGACTACTGCTTCCGGAGCTATTGCTTTAAAGACAACATCCGCTGCCTGTAAATAAGTAATTCCGGTAGCTACTATAAGAATAAATAAGAAAATAATCTTCCTCATTATATATATCTATTTTTTCGTTTTATCAATTACCATTCTTTTTCACTGCGGCGACGTTCCTGCTGTTGTTGTTGCGCCTGTTTCACTTTTTCCTGTGTGTCTTTTTCATCTTGCAGGAAGGCATCCAATATTTGTTGTGCATTATCCTGACTCATCTGTTCATTGGGTTGCTCCTGTTCCTGGGTTTTATCTTCTTTGTTTTCATCCTGTTGTTGTTGCTGCTGCTGATCTTGTTGTTGATCTTTATTCTCATCCTCTTTCTTTTCATCTTTATCCTTATCCTCATTTTGCTGATCCTGGTTCTGATCTTCATTTTGTTGATCTTGCAGTAGTTTCTGGGCTAAGGCCAGGTTATAGCGGGTTTCATCATCTTTCGGATTCAAACGAAGCGCTTGTTTATAGGCTTCCACACTTTTCCCGTAGTCTTTATTTTGCATAAAGATGTTTCCGGTATTATGGTATACTTCTGATAAATGCGCCTTGCCTTCCTCAGTCTGAAGTAACTTTTCCCCTTGTCCGGCAACCAACTGATATTGCTCTGCTGCTTCCGGCAATTTATTCTGTTTATAAAGGGCATTCCCCAGGTTATACATACCTTCCGTGGAACGCGGATTTACATCCACACTTTTTCTAAAAGCAATTTCCGATTCGGTATACTTTTCGTCATGATAGAGTTTGTTCCCTTCCCGTACATTCTTACGTTCCGCTTTTTGTGCAAATACTACTCCATGACAAAGTAGAAATGCTATCATCCATATAATTGTGTTTTGTTTATGTCTCATCGCTATCAACTTATTTAAGAGAATAGTTTCACTTTTCTGAATATCCGGTTTTTCCGATCCAATGTTAGACATTCGGCTATTAACAGAAATAAGACTATCCAGGCTAGTATCTGAAATTGTTCATCATATTCTGAATAGATCTTACTGTCCTGTTCGGACTTATTCATTTTCTCAATCTCACTTTGCAGAGCCTTCAACGCTGAATTGGTATTGTCTGCACGCACATACAAACCATTGCCTGCTGCAGCTATTTCTTGACACATCTGTTCATTTAATTTGGTAACAACCACATTTCCCTCTTTGTCTTTCAAGAAATTATTATTCGTTCCAATGGGGATAGGCGCACCCTGAGGTTGCCCCATTCCAACAATATTCACATGTATGCCTTTTTCTGCCGCCTTTTTAGCCGCACCAATCGCATCATCCTCATGGTTTTCACCATCTGTAATCAAGATAATCGCTTTATCCGAAGTTTCATTGGGTGTAAACGAACGATTCGCCAGATTAATAGCGGCTCCGATAGCTGTGCCTTGAGAAGAGACCATCGAAGGATTGATTGACGATAAAAACATCTTGGCCGATATATAATCCGAGGTTATGGGTAATTGGGTAAAAGCATCTCCTGCAAAAACAATCAGACCCACTTTATCATTGGTAAACCCATCCGTCAGACGGGATAACATCTGTTTAGCCTTATCCAACCGATTGGGTGCCACATCTTCGGCCAACATGGAATTTGAAACGTCCAGGCAGACCATTATTTCTACCCCCTGACGTTTAACAGTCTCCAATTTAGAACCAAACTGCGGACCGGCTATCACAAAAATAACACATGTTATAGCGGCAAATAAGAGCCAGAATTTCAGATATTGCCGTTTAGGAGATACCTCTGGCATTAACTCCTGGAGTAAATCAGGATTCCCATAGTTTTTAACGGCCTTTCTCTTCCATACAATTGAGTAGATATAAAAGCCTATAAGCAGGGGAAGTATACATAATAAATATAAAAAGTCCGGATTTGCAAAACGAAACATAAGTCTTTTCTTTATTTATGGAATATTTCTCAACAACGTATTTCTCAACAAGATCTCAATCAGTAACAAAGCAAAAACCAATAAAGCCCAGTATGTATACTCTTCTTGTTTTTTACTGAATTGTTGTACACTGATCTTTGTTTTTTCCAACTGATCGATTTCAGTATATATTTGTTTCAGAGTAGCATTATCTGTCGCACGGAAATACTGTCCGCCAGTCATAGCAGAAATCTGCTTCAATGCCGGTTCATCAATTTCTACAGGTACATTCTGATACTGAACACCAAACGGCGTTGGAAAAGGATGGGGAGCAGTCCCCTGCGTACCAACTCCAATCGTATACACACGTACACCAAAGGTTTTTGCTATTTCTGCGGCTGTTATAGGGGCTATTTCTCCTCTGTTATTCATACCGTCTGTAAGCAAGATAATAACTTTGGATATAGCTTGGCTGTCTTTGATACGGCTGACTGCATTTGCCAGTCCCAAACCGATAGCCGTCCCATCCTGAATCATCCCGCTTTGGATATCTTTAAACAGGTTCAACAACACCGTATGATCCGTAGTCAGAGGACATTGGGTAAAACTCTCTCCGGAGAAAAGCACCAAACCTATATTATCGTTCGGGCGACCATTGATAAAAGAGGCAGCCACATCTTTGGATGCTTCCAACCGGTTCGGTTTTAAATCTTCCGCCATCATACTGCCGGATATATCCATGGCAAGCATTATATCTATACCTTCTGTAGAGGAAGATTGCCAACTGTTCGTTGATTGTGGGCGGGCTAATACAACAATCAGTAAAGCGATTGCAGCCATTCGTAAGGCAAAAGGCAGATGGCGCAGATAGACCTTCCAGGATGTTGCCTGAGGCAAATCAAATGCTTCCGAAGAGGAGACCTGCAGACTTGCCTGACTTTTACTTAATTTGTAAATATACCATCCTGTCAATGGAATAAGTAATACTAATAAATAGAGATATGTGGGATTAGCAAATACCATTTTTATTCTTGATTTTTAATTGACTCGTCCGTTTCATCATTTTCTTTCTCCAACGACTTTTCAGCGGTTTGAGGCGTTTCTTCTTTTTTTGTCTGATTAACGAACAAATACGCATTCATCATACTCAAATCATTCTCGTCCGGTAGCGGATGCATTTTAGCAAATTTAACCAGGTCGGCTAATTGCAATATCTGTTTCAGGTTATCATAAACCGATTCAGCTTCTGTTTCCTGCCGGATAAAGTCTAATATCTCACCCGAGGTCATCTCCATGGCATTGGCACCGAAGCGTTCTGTTATATAACGGCGCAATGTATCTGTTATAAGCGTAAAATAGTCTTTATTACGCCCTTGTTGCCATAACTTCTGTTGCTTAATCTCATTGAGTTCTAGAATAGCTTGCTCATGCGGGGGCAACTGCGGCTCCGGTTTCTTAAACGGAAGAATAGACTTCTTACTACGCAGACGTTTTATCACATAAGCAAGTACACACAACAGGAAGATCGCCAATAAAATACCCAATATAATAGGATAATAATCAGCCAACACAAAAGGAGGCTTCCATACATCCTTGATATCGTAGAACTCTTCCGGTGCATCCACATTAACTGGCAAGGTGGATACTTTCAATGCAACCTGGTTCGAATAGACCGTATCTACCCCATCTATCACCTTCAGGGGAGGCAATAAATACAAAGAAGAATCAAAAGAAGTAATCAATAAATCCTGTTTGATCAACAAACGATTATTCTCAATAAAGGTAGAGTCCGGTTTGCCTATATTGACCACCTCTACCCCACGCATCAAAGTGTCTGCGGGTATCAATATATGTACCGGTCGATCTTTATCGGCCGTAACAGTCAGTCGCATGAGAGTCTGCTCGCCTATAAGTATGGATGCCGAATCAACTGCAACATCGATCAATGTCCGTTGTGCATATACATTCCCCCCCATAGCAAAGACCGCGAATAAAAGAAACAGTATGCTTTTATATATCAATTTCATCTGTATACTTAATTACGTTTACCAAAAAGAGCCATTAATGCTTTCACATAATCATCTTCCGTGCGTACCGAAACAGCATCGACGCGACTCTTTTTAAAGGAGTCATTCATCTGCTTTTGTCTGCGTTCCCACCATTCTTTGTATACTTCGCGTACACGGGAGGAAGAACTGTCGATCCAACGTTCGACACCTGTTTCCGCATCTTTGATTTTCATCAATCCAACAGCTGGCAGTTCCGCTTCGCGACGGTCATAGACCTGGATCGCAACAACATCGTGTTTGCGGTTTGCTATAGTCAAAGCATCTTTGAAATCCCCTTTGTCAATAAAATCCGATATCAAAAAGGCCGTACACCGCTTTTTGATAGCACTTGTCATATATTTCAAGACTTGGGTAATATCTGTTCTTTTCTCTTCCGGATGAAAATCAATCAATTCACGGATAATATACAAGATATGCTTCTTCCCTTTCTGAGGAGGGATAAATTTCTCAATCTTATCAGAAAAGAAAAGGACCCCAATCTTATCATTATTTTGGATCGCTGAGAAAGCCAAGGTGGCGGCAATCTCTGTAATGATTTCTTTTTTCATTACAGAAACCGTACCAAAGTCGCGACTTCCCGAAACGTCTATTAATAACATAACCGTTAATTCGCGCTCTTCTTCAAACACCTTCACATACGGACGGTTATACCGCGCCGTCACGTTCCAGTCGATATCCCGAATATCATCCCCAAACTGGTATTCCCGCACCTCACTAAAGGCCATACCCCGTCCTTTAAAAGCCGAATGATATTGCCCCGCAAAGATATTGCGCGAAAGACCACGAGTCTTAATTTCTATCTGACGAACTTTTTTGAGTAGTTCACTTGTCTCCATAATTGTCAATTGACAATTGATAATTGACAATTAACAATTAGTAATACAAAACTTCATTGTCCATTGTCAACTGTCCATTGTCCATTCTTTAGGGTACTTCTACTTTATTCAGAATCTCACTAATCACTTCTTCGGAAGTCAGGTTATTGGCTTCTGCCTCATAACTCAATCCGATACGATGGCGCATTACATCGTGACAAACAGCGCGGATATCTTCCGGGATCACATATCCTCTGCGTTTGATAAAGGCATAGGCACGTGCTGCCAAGGCCAGGTTGATAGATGCACGGGGAGAAGCACCGAAAGAAATCATATTGGATAAATTAGCCATTCCGAATTCCTGAGGGAAACGGGTGGCAAATACAATATCTACAATATAACGTTCGATTTTTTCATCCAGGTAAACCTCCCGAACGACTTCACGGGCTTCCAGTATTTCTTTTTTGGTAAGAATCGGTTTGATCTCCGGGCTTGCGCCTGATATATTCTGACGGATAATCAACTTTTCTTCTTCTTTCTTTGGATAATTAATTACCACTTTAAGCATGAAACGGTCCACCTGTGCTTCCGGCAACGGATAGGTACCTTCCTGCTCTATCGGGTTCTGGGTAGCCATTACCAGGAAAGGTTTAGGTAATGGATACGTATGTTCACTGATTGTCACTTGACGTTCCTGCATCGCCTCCAGTAAAGCACTCTGTACCTTTGCCGGTGCACGGTTAATTTCATCCGCCAATACAAAATTGGCAAACACGGGACCTTGTTTAACCTGGAACTCTTCATTTTTTTGACTATAGATCATCGTACCGATAACATCGGCAGGCAATAAGTCCGGCGTAAACTGAATACGACTGTATTTCGCATCGATCAAGGAGGCCAATGTTTTAATGGCTAAGGTTTTTGCCAAACCGGGCACCCCTTCCAAGAGGATATGTCCATCGGATAGCAAACCAATCAATAACGATTCCACTAAATGTTTCTGGCCAACAATTACCTGGTCCATTCCCATCGTAATCATATTCACAAACGAACTCTTACTTTCAATTCGCTCATTCAACTCACGAATGTCTACTGTCTGACTCATAGATTTTCTATTATTATTATATTATTGACAAATATATATCTTCCTTTTTTTAGACGTACAAAATTAGAAATGTTAAATTCGTATGATACACTTTTGCAGTTAAATAATTCTAACTGTACGGCATGGTTTATTTATTTTATTAAAAGGAAAAAACTTTTTACTTTTTCCCTGTTAATATTTCGGTCTGAAGAGCGGATGCTTTCTCTATGGAACTGCGATCTTTGGCATTTATACCATATTGTTCCGGTGAAGGCACCTGTATCTCCGTGCCAATAGGTATATTATTGGGGTCATTTATCTTTTCTTTATTAAATGCATACAAATACACCCAGAAGATCTTATTTCCATAATGTTCAAGGGCTATTAAGGTCAAGCGGCTACCGGCTTCAATCTTGACAGTCTTCAATATCTTAGGTGTCTCTACGGTTATCTTCTCCGGTTGTTTTTCTTCTTCCGCCACAACCACAATGCTGTCATTTACACTCTCTTCGGATTCAATCGGTATTTGCTGTTCTTCCTCCTGTACCTCAGGCCCCGAAATAGCAATTATTTGCTCAATCCTTCTTTCTTGTTCTATTTCTTGTAAATAGATTCTATATTTATAACCGATTATACCTATCACCAAAAGGATTATACCCCAAAGCACAAACAACCACCCTCTATTCTTCTTCCCTTTTTGAGGCTTTTGAGGCTCTTGGGATGGAGATTCTTTATCCTCCTGTCTGGAGGGGGCTATTGGCTCGTCATGAACCTCGGGCAGCTCTTCCGGCATCTCCGGTTCCTCTACACTTTCTTCTATTTCAGGTAAAACCTCCTCTTTCGACTCTGGTATTTGTGCTTCTTTCTGCTCTGGTATCTGTTCTTCTTCCGGTTCAAGTATTTGTTCTTCTTTCTGCTCTGGTATCAAAGCTTCTTCCGGTTCCGCTATTTCCTCCTCTGTTTCGGCTGTTAATAGTTCCGAAATATCTTTCCCCTCCTCTATTTCTGTGGTATCAAAGAATGAAAAAGGTTTGTTCACCAACTCTTTCAGGTCTTTATCCGGTGTGAAATTGAATCTGAAATGACCGGGAATAACAAAACGTTCACCCGTATTTACATTGACACTCTCCCGATCTTCAACCTCTATGATCTTAAAAGTTCCCAACCCTTTTACTTTCACCAATCTGTCAGTAAAAGCACCTTGAGTCACTGCGGAAATAAATTCTCTGATAAATTGTTCGGAATCTTTCTTTGTTCTACCGGTCTTCGTTGCCAACAAACCGGCTAAATCTTGTGTCGTCAACCGGTTATTCATTGTCTTTTAATTCTTTAAGTTTTGTTTTGATCGTCATGCCCGGGCGAAAGACTGGAGCCAATTTGGGAGGAACCAGGTAACGTTTTCCACTGACGGGATTCACGGTTATACGTTCGGCTTTTTTCTTTACTTCAAACTGTCCAAATCCCTGAAAATAAGCGGTATCATTATCGACCAATGCATTGCTTATAACAGAGCTCAGACAAGACATCATTTCTGCCACTTCCTGCTGGGTCCACCCCATACGTTTGGCCAACTCTGCAATAAGTTCTTTGTTTTTCATATTGCCTTTTTTAAATAGGACGGCTATATTAGTTATTTTTTTGTTAACATACAAATATACAGGGCATTTTGTCCATTTCAGACCTCCCCATACAATTCAAAGGGTTGCGCATCCGTTACTTTCACCTGATAAAACTGCCCCGGGATAAGTAACTTTTCTTTTTTTATTAAAACCTCCGGGTCTACATCCGGTGAGTCAAACTCCGTTCTTCCCATATAAAAGTCTTCCTCTTCTCTATCCACTATTGTCCGGAAAGTCTGACCGATCTTCTGTTCATTGATTTCTGCAGATATATTCTCCTGGATACGCATGATATAATCCAGTCTGTCCTGCTTCACCTCCTCAGGTATTTCATCCGCATAATGTGTATGCGCATAAGTACCTGTTTCATGACTATAAGCAAAGGCTCCCATGCGTTCGAAACGTACTTTCTTTACAAACTCAACCATCTCCTCAAAATCCTTTTCCGTCTCACCGGGATGCCCTACCATCAGGGTAGTACGCAAATGAATACCGGGAACTTCCTCACGCATACGCATCAAGAGGTCGTAAGTCTCTTGTTTTGTGATATTCCTGCGCATTTTTTTCAACAGAGGGTCACTGATATGCTGCAAAGCGATATCCATATATTTACACACATTGTCACGGGTACGCATCACTGGCAATAATTCATAAGGGAAATGGGAAGGATAACCATAATGCAAACGAATCCATTCCACTCCGGATATATCCGAGAGGCGTTCCACCAGTTCGGGTAATGCCTGTCGTTTATACATATCCAACCCGTAAAAGGTAAGATCCTGTGCGATGAGCTGAAACTCTTTCACCCCTTTTTCCACCAACAAACGCACTTCCGTTTCAAGAGATTCTATTGAACGAGAGCGGTAAGGACCGGTTATTATAGGTATGGAGCAATAGGAACAAGTACGGTTACAGCCTTCTCCGATCTTCACATATGCATAATGCTTGGGGGTTGTGAGTATACGGTCGGTAGCAAGGTCTTTATAATATGTTTTTCCCAAATGAGTCAATAACTCATTCCAATCAAACTTTCCATAAAAACGATCTACTTCCGGCAGTTCCGCTTGCATTTCCTGTAAGAAACGTTCCGACAGGCATCCCATCACATACAATTGCCCAATCCGTCCTTTTCGCTTCGCCTCACCGAGTTCGAGGATCATTTGAATCGATTCCTCCTGTGCATCCCCGATAAAACCACAGGTGTTCACCACCACGATCTCTCCATTTATCTTTTCCGGATCATGGGAAACCGTATACCCGTTGGCAACAAACTGACGCAGTAACTGCTCCGAATCCACCAGGTTTTTCGAACACCCCAGCGTGATTATATCTACTTTATTTTTACGCATACGACAAACTCTACTTATAAATGTTTAGGCACAGATCACGTGCATGTAACCTGTGCCTAACTATAATATAACAAGCTACACACAATAGCCTTTTATTCTCCAAATAAAGAATCCACAAATTCTTTTTTATTAAACACCTGCAAGTCTTCCATACCTTCTCCCAGCCCTATATATTTCACCGGGATATGAAAATGATCCGAGATACCGATCACCACACCGCCTTTTGCTGTTCCATCCAATTTGGTTACCGCCAAGGCATTGACTTCTGTGGCTGCCGTGAACTGCTTGGCCTGTTCAAAGGCATTTTGTCCGGTTGAACCATCCAATACCAACAAGACTTCATGAGGAGCATCAGGAACCACCTTTTTCATTACATTCTTGATCTTGGTCAACTCATTCATCAGGTTGATCTTATTATGCAAACGACCTGCCGTATCGATAATAACCACATCGGCCTGATTGGATTGGGCAGAACTCAAGGTGTCATAAGCCACGGAGGCAGGATCAGACCCCATCTTTTGTTTGATGATAGGTACCCCTACCCGCTCACTCCAAATCACCAATTGCTCCACAGCCGCTGCCCGGAAGGTATCAGCCGCTCCCAAATACACACTCTTTCCGGCTTTCTTAAACTGATAAGCCAATTTACCGATTGTCGTTGTCTTTCCAACACCATTCACGCCAACAACCATAATCACATACGGTTTCTTGTCTTCCGGAAGCACATAGCCTTCCTCTTTATCAGGATTGTTTTCCGTCAGCAATTCGGCGATTTCTTCCCGAAGAATCCTTGTCAATTCATCGGTGTTTATGTATTTATCCCGGGCTACACGCTTTTCAATACGGCTAATGATCTTAAGGGTTGTATCTACTCCTACATCCGAAGTGACCAATATCTTTTCCAAATCGTCCAGTACATCATCGTCTACCTTACTCTTTCCTGCAACAGCACGTGTTATTTTAGAAAAAACATTCTCTTTGGTCTTAGACAATCCTTTATCTAACGTTTCTTTTTTATCCTTACTGAAAAAACTAAAAATACCCATCTTTTTCTGGTGTTTTGTATAATAATGCGAAGGTAATATTTAAATTGACAACTCACAAGGGAGAAGTGATTTAACTCATGCGGTGCTTATAATCCTCATACCCGAAGGTACGGTAGAGAATCAATTCATCTTCCCTACTCCACAAGGCAAGAGCCGGATGCGGAATACCATTAAACATATTTGTTTTGACAATCGTATAATGAATCATATCTTCAAAGATCAGGTTATCCCCCACCTGCAACGGTTTGACAAAATGCCAGTCGCCCATAAAATCACCGCTCAAGCAACTGTTTCCACCGATACGATAGGTGTATGCACCCTCCTCCTGCGATACAGCCTGCCGGATAGCCGGTTGGTAAGGCATCTCCAGGCAATCGGGCATATGACAGGTGAAAGAAGCATCTATAATGGCGGTACGAATTCCCTTATTTTCTACAACATCGACCACCGTTGTCAACAGAAAACCTGTCTGCCAGGCAAAAGCACTTCCCGGTTCCAGGATGATCTCCAGGTTCGGATACTTGGCTTTAAACCCTTGTAACAACTCTATCAGATGTTCTACATCGTATCCTTTGCGTGTCATCAAATGTCCCCCGCCCATATTCAACCACTTGATATGCGGCAGAAACTGTCCGAAACGCTCCTCTACGACTGCCAGTGTTTTCTCCAGGTCATACGAGGTCGATTCACAAAGAGTATGAAAATGGAGCCCTTCTACTCCTTCTGGCAAACTTTCGCCTAAGAGATCCCGGACTACTCCCATACGCGATCCGGGCGCAGTCGGATTGTATAAATCCGTTTCCACCACCGAATATTCGGGGTTTATACGAATGCCACAAGAGACACGGTTTCCATCTGCTTCTACCATCGGGTAGAAACGGTTGAACTGAGACAAGGAATTGAATGTCACATGGCTGCTATATCTTAAGATAGCCGGGAAATCCTTTTCCGTATAGGCCGGCGAATAGGTATGCGCCAGACTGCCCATCTCTTCATAAGCCAGTTGAGCCTCATAGATTGAACTGGCTGTCGAATAAGGTATATACTCCCGGACAATCGGAAATGCTTTCCATAAGGCAAAGGACTTAAACGCCAATATAATATTTACCCCTGCACGTTCCTTGACACTTTTTATAAGTGCCAGGTTATTGCGTAACAACCGCTCTTCCATTACATAACAGGGAGAAGGCAACTGGTCTATTCTGATCATCTGTGATAACTTTGTTTTAGTATTGAGCCGGCAAAGATACAAAAAGATATCACACCTCCCATGGCCTGCACGGCCTGTACATAAGACAGAAGAGTGACCGTCGTGATTCCAATAAAAGAAAAACTATTAATTTCTTTGCCCTTTATATGCCTTCAGTACCGCCCGGGTGGAGCCGACCTTCAACTTGGAATCAATCCGCACGGGGATGCGGTTGTAATCGTTGGTGATGAAGACTTTCATCGCCTCATTTTTATCTTCAAAGGCTCTTTCATTCATCATTAGTACCAGTTTGATGCAATTATACTTCTTCCCATCGTTGGCGGAAACTTTCTCCACCCCATGGTATTCTATATCCATATCCACCTTTTTCCTGCCGGAGAAAAAAGAAACGGTTTTCTTATCTCCCTTTTTCATTGTGGCATACTCCAGGGTTCGGGCATAATAGACGATACTCAACATATCATACATGCAATTGTCGGAAACCAAGGTGGTATCATAACGCAATTTTTCATTTCGTATGTTGATATTCCGAAGGGATACGCCGCCTTCCGGTAAATACGTATAGACAGCCCGTTCATTTGTATAATCCCCATTTTCATGGGCATCCTTCGCATATGCCAGGGGCACGAGTTTTTTCGTCATCCAGGAAGAGAGGGTGTCCGACATTGAGAAAAAAGATTTGGCTATACCACCGGATTTAGCCTCTAAGGTCATTCGATAGGCATCATTGCCCGCATAGGTATCATCTGTCACAGACAGAGAAGAGGTTCCCGCCTTTGTGTAAAGAATACCATACTTGAAATACATATCGTATGTCAAGACTTCACCTGTTTGAAAATACTGATTTTCAACTTTACATTGCGCCTTTAGATTCATGCCACACAAGAGACAAAGTCCCAACACCATATACTTTAAAACCATTTCATTTCTATTTTTCATGTAAAAGTAGCTATTTTATTATAAAACGAAAAAAGACCTTTGTTGTTACGCAAATTAGTAATTCTTAACCTTATTCCTTCTTAGACAAAGGATTGAACAGCTATTTTTTTGTCATTTACTCCCTAACAAAAGAGACAGGCAGAAAAGAATAAATATGTTTTCCAACAGGAAGTTTTATCTTTGTACATTTAATCGAATAAAAAATCGTTCATGCATCAACCCGCTTCAAGAGAAAAAGTATTAATCCGCACCTCCTGGATCAGTACGATTGGGAACAGTATATTATCCGTTGCTAAAATCACCATCGGTCTATTATCAGGCAGCCTGGCTGTTTTAGGGGATGGCATCGACTCCGCCACCGATGTAATTATTTCTATTGTAATGATTTTTACCGCCCGTATAATCAACAAACCTCCCAGCCGGAAATATGTGTACGGATATGAAAAAGCGGAAAGCATAGCCACAAAGATCCTCTCCCTGGTAATCTTTTATGCCGGGATGCAAATGTTACTTTCTTCCGTACAACGGATATTTTCTTCCGAGCCGAGAGTTCTTCCCGGCATGCTGGCTCTTTATGTCACGCTCTTTTCTATTTTCAGTAAGTGGGGATTGGCATACTACCAGATGCGACAAGGGAAAAAGATAAACAGTTCATTGCTCATCGCCAATGCCAAAAACATGCAGAACGATGTGATTATCTCGATCGGTGTTTTGCTTGGGCTCTTTTTCACCTTTATATTACATCTTCCGATCCTGGATACAATCACCGGGTTGATTATCAGCATTTTTATTATTAAAACATCGATTGGTATTTTTATGGACTCCAATGTCGAATTGATGGATGGAGTGAAAGATGAATCGGTTTATGAAAAAATATTTGAAGCCGTAGACCGGGTCCCCGGAGCAACCAATGCCCACCGGGTCCGTTCCCGCCAAATGGGGAATATGTATATGATAGACCTGGATATTGAGGCGGATGGCAACATCTCCCTGCAGGAGGCCCATGCCATTGCCGATGCGGTGGAACAAAGCATAAAAGACGCTGTAGAAAATGTATACGACATCGTTGTGCATATCGAACCGGAAGGCAAATGTCATGCAGAAGAGAAATTCGGAATAGATAAAGACATGTTATAAACAGGCGTTTTTTTTATATGGATAAAATGAAGAATCCCCCGAAATACAACAATACAAGATCCTCCTCCCGCCAAATGAAAAAATGGCATAAATGGGTAGGATTACCCTTTGCCTTTTGCCTCTTGCTGTTTGCCACTTCAGGTATTTTCCTGAACCACCGCCGGGCGATCTCTTCGGTTGATATGCCCCGCACCCTCCTGCCGTCTACGTATCAGTACGCTAACTGGAATAACGGATCGATCAAAAGCAGCATACAGGTATCTGCAGACACGGTCTTCTTATTCGGCGGAAGCGGTATTTGGTTGACGGATCCGGAACACCGCCATTTTCAACCTTTTGTACAAGGAATGAAAGAAGGGGCCGACAACAGGATTGTCAATAACATCATCCGGACTCAGGAAGATATATATTATGCTGTGACTACATTCGATCTGTATAAACTGGACCGGACAACACATACATGGATAAACCAATCGCACCTCATTGGAGATACAGAAAGATTCACAGACCTTGCCACTCAGGGAGACAGTTTGGTCTTGATGACCCGTTCGCATCTCTATATAGCGACCTATCCTTTCACCCGATTCGAGAAAAAAGAACTGCCTGCACCGGAAGGGTACCAAAAAGAATCCACCGTATTCCGGACATTATGGACATTGCATAGTGGGGAATTATTCGGCATAACCGGCAAAGTGATAGTAGACATCCTGGGGCTCCTGGTTATTCTCCTGTGCATAACGGGAATCCTTTTGTTTCTTTGTCCTTCCTTTATTAAACGGAAAAAGAGAAAAGGAGAAGATGCCCAACGCAGTCGTTCCCTGTTTACATCGTCATTGAAGTGGCACAATAAAATCGGCGCTTTCTTTTTTGTTTTTTTCCTGATCCTGGGAGTTTCCGGCATGTTTCTGCGTCCTCCCTTATTGATTGCGATTATCCGGGCAAAAACAAAGCCGGTTCCGGGTTCGGTCTTAGACAATACAAACCCCTGGTTTGATAAGCTACGCTGCCTGCGCTACGACCCTCATGACAAAGAATGGATACTCTATTCATCCGAAGGGTTCTACCGGTTTGAGAATCCGGACCTTCCCCCGCAGAAAATACACCAGGCACCTCCCGTTAGTGTCATGGGAGTAAATGTATTCTGTCAACAGGATTCCACGACCTGGATAACCGCCTCTTTCAGTGGTATCTATCTATGGAATAAAAAAACAGGCGAAAGCTTCGACTATTTCACCGGTAAAAAGATGGAACGAAAACGACCGGGAATGCCGACACTGACAAATGCCGTCAGTGGTTATTCCGCTGATTTTAAAAACAAACAGGTTGTTTTCGAATACGGACCGGGAGCGAGAGTCCGGGGCAAGAATGATTCTTTTGCCCGTATGCCTGAGGCTTTGAAAGAAGGACGCATCTCTCTTTGGCACCTATGCCTGGAAATACATGTGGGCAGAATATATACATTCCTGCCCGGTTTATGGGGGGATCTTTATGTTTTCTTTTCCGGTATCTTTTTTCTGATTGTCTTTATCACCGGATATGTTATTTACCGAAGACAACACAAAAAGAAGAAGGGGACTCAATCCTAAAATGGAGAGCCCCCTTCCCTGTTTTCTCATGTGTCAAATAAACACCATACTTCTGTTTTCCAAAGGTTGAAATTCTTTTGCTGCCGGCTCACTCACCGGGATACCGAAAGGCATCTGAGCCACTAACTTCCACCGGGGATTCAATTTCCAGGTCCGGATAACCTCTTCATCTATCAAAGGGTTGTAATGTTGCAAAGAGGCACCCATACCGGCCTCTTTCAACAATGTCCAGATGGCAAACTGATGCATGGCTGATGTATGTTGAGACCAAACCGGGAAATGTTGACTATAACTGGGGAATTTCTTTTGTAATCCTTCTACCACCGCTTCGTCTTCAAAGAAAAGCACCGTTCCGTGGCCGGAAGCGAATGCTCCGTCTATCTTAGCTTCTGTTGCTTGAAAGGCTTCTACGGATATTCTCTTCTTCAACACATCCTTTACAATATCCCAGAGTTTTTTATGGTTCTCGTTCAACAATAGAACCACCCGGGTCGATTGGGAATTAAATGCGGAAGGTACATTCAAGACAGCAAAATCGATTAACTCCTTGATCTCTTCGTTCGAGATCGGACTTTTATCACTTAGACTGTAATAGGTTCTGCGACTTTCTATCGCTTTTTTCAAATTTTTCATCCGAATATATTTTTGACGTTTTTAGTTCTATGTGTTTATAGAACAAGGAAGGAAGCGGAAAAGTTGCCTGGGAATAAAATTGCTGACAATTGTCGGCAATTGTGCTGATAATCGTCGGCAATTGTGCTGATATATATCGGCAATTGTGTCGATAGTTATCGGCACTTTTATTTACTCTCCTGTTTTCCTTCCGGGAAAGAGATTATTTCTGTACTTTCGTGCGGTTTTTAATATCTCAAAAAGAAAGACAATATGCAAACAACAAAGAGAGAGCACATAGTATGGGTTGATTTACTACGGGTAATCGCCTGTTTTTTAGTTATTTTATCCCATTCCTGCGATCCGTTTGTGGGGCAGTTTGAGAATAATCACGCTGAATTCCTAACCGGAGCATTCATCGGCAGTTTTGTCCGTTCCTGTGTGCCTTTGTTTGTGATGATGTCAGGCGTATTGTTATTACCGGTTCATATGGATATGCCTACGTTTTATTCCAAGCGGGCCAAGAGATTATTATTACCCTTTGTTTTCTGGTCGCTGGCATTACCTATCCTCTATTACCTTTATGTGAATTCGGGTATAGAGATTGTCAGTCCGAATATCCTAATGGAAGA
Source organism: Parabacteroides sp. 52 (assembly GCF_010500925.1). GTDB lineage: Bacteria > Bacteroidota > Bacteroidia > Bacteroidales > Tannerellaceae > QVMG01. Next base: position 5,056 of record NZ_QVMG01000001.1, on the reverse strand, counting down.
CTATACACCTGCGAAGACATTTCAGAAGTTGTATCTTTTCCTTTTCAACTTCAATTACGACACGACTCCGCTTTGGTATCTATATATGTTGATCGGTCTCTACCTGTTTATGCCCATCATCAGTGCCTGGCTTAATCAAGCGGGGAAAAAGGATATCCAATATTTTCTAGGCATCTGGATCATCAGCATGTGTTTGCCTTATGTGCAAATGTTTGCCCCTTTATTGGGTTATACCGGTAATTATGGCAATATGGGTATATTAGGTATATGCGATTGGAATGCCTACGGCTTGTTTTATTATTTTTCCGGTTTCCTGGGTTATATTGTTTTGGCTTATTACCTGGTGAAATATCCCTTCCAATGGAGTTGGAAGCGGACATTGGCTGTCGCAATACCTCTTTTCCTGGTAGGTTATGTCATTACAGCCGGTGGATTTATCCTCACACAACAATATCATCCCGGCAGTTATGCCAATTTGGAGATTATCTGGTATTTTTCGGGTATCAATGTATTTCTGATGACATTCTCTGTATTCATCCTTATACAGAAAATAAAGATCAAGCCCTCTCCCCTCTTAACAAAGACAGCCTCACTGACCTTTGGCATCTATCTTTGTCATTTTATCCTGGTGCAGTTCGCTTATGATCTTATATACCCGCATATGCAGGTGCCTGCTTTTGTGAAAATTCTGTTGATTGCATGCTTATCCTTTGTTCTCTCCTTATTGGTAACCTGGATAATGAGTCTGCATAAAATAACGAAGAAGGTAGTGATATAAGGCCGCGTTTATTTCCTTATTTCTTCCACTTCAGGCGCAAACTATTTGTCACCACACTTACACTGCTGAGAGCCATGGCGGCTCCGGCAATCATCGGGTTCAATAAAAATCCGTTTAATGGATAAAGAATACCTGCGGCAAGAGGTATTCCGATCAGATTGTATATAAAGGCCCAAAACAGGTTCTGCCGGATGGTGGCTACGGTTTGTTTCGACAAACGAATGGCTTCCGGAATCTTGTTCAAGTCAGAAGAGATAAGAGTCATCTTTGCCACATCGATAGCGATATCACTGCCTTTGCCCATGGCGATACTGAGGTCGGCCTGTGCCAATGCCGCACTGTCGTTAATACCGTCTCCCACCATGGCCACAGTATGGCCTTCGGCTTGAAGTTGCTGTACAAAGGCGGCTTTCTCCTGTGGCAATACACCGGCTTTATAGTGGCAGATACCAGCCTGAGAAGCTATTTTAGCGGCTGCCGCTTCGGTATCTCCGGTAAGCATATAGACCTCTATACCGGAGTGTAACAACTGGTATACAGCGTATACGGAACTTTCTTTTATCTTATCGGCTATGGCTAATAGGGCCAGTACACGTTCGGTATCGGCAAAGCCTATGACGGTGTTAGATGCTGCAGTAAACTCAGCAGCCTTTTTTTCCAAATCCTTATCTATTAGAATATGATTTTCTGTAAGTAAACGTTTGTTTCCTACATAAAAGGTCTGTCCGTTAACCCTTCCTTTCACTCCTTTCCCCGTCACGCTTTCAAAATCGTCGACCGCCTCTTCTGCTTCGTCATGGAAAAAACGAACCACCGCTTCTGCCAACGGATGCTCCGATTGTTTTTCAATACTTAATAAAATACTCTTTAAACGATCGGGGGTATCATCCGCCCAAAGTATATCTATCACCTGAGGTTTTCCTTCCGTAAGGGTGCCAGTCTTGTCCAAAATGACAGTATTTACTCTTTGGGCTGACTCCAGGCTTTCGGCATCTTTAATCAAAATTCCCTTTTCCGCCCCTTTTCCTATACCTACCATAATAGCCGTAGGGGTTGCCAATCCTAAAGCGCAGGGACAGGCTATTATCAAGACTGTCACCAGGGCCAACAAACCGTGGGTAAACCCGTTCACGGGATCCAATACAAGCCACAACAGAAAAGAAAGAAGAGCGATGCTGATCACTATAGGAACAAAGACAGCGGCTATTTTATCCACCAGCTTTTGCACAGGAGCTTTGCTACCTTGTGCTTCCTGTACCATGCGGATAATTTGGGCAAGCATAGTCTCTGACCCTACTTTCTCTGCCTGAAAGCGGAAACTTCCTTTCTGGTTGATGGTTCCGGCAAACACTTTATGGTTTGTTTCTTTCAAGACAGGCACCGGTTCACCGCTAAGCATGCTCTCATCCACATAGGACGATCCTTCGGTTACCCAACCGTCGACAGCGATCTTCTCACCCGGTTTCACAAGTAATATATCTCCTACAATCACCTCTTTGATGGGGATTTGCCGTTCTTGTCCGTCAGTCGAAAGAACCGTTACCGTTTTGGGTTGTAAGCCTATCAGTTTTTTTATAGCCGAAGAGGTATTGCCTTTGGCCCTCTCCTCCAATAAACGTCCCAAAAGAATAAAAGCAATGATTACAGCGGAAGCCTCGAAATAAACATGGGGTTGAACACCTCGCTGAATCCAGAATGCCGGGAAGAGCGTATTGAATACACTGAACAAATAAGCTATGCTTGTACTCAAAGCCACCAAAGTGTCCATATTGGCCGTATGGTGTTTGGCCTGTTTCCAGGCATTGACAAAGAAGTCTCTGCCAAGCCAGAATACAACAGGGGTGGAAAGTAGCCACATGACTTCGTTGGCATACGGCATATGCATAAAAAACATGCCGATCACAGCAATAGGCAGAGCCAATATAACCGCCCAAAGCGTACGTCTCTTAAGTATCTGTTCTTTCTCGGCATACAATTCTTCCAGGACTTCGGCTTCTTCCTCTTCCTTTTCTATAAATAAATCATATCCTCCTTCCCGGACTGCCTCCCGGATCTTTTGGGGAGAAGTCTTTTCCGGATGATAGTTAACCCTCACCTGGGATGCAGCGAAATTCACGGTCGCCTCCTCTACACCCGGCAGGGCATTTATAATCTGTTCTACTCTGGCAGCACAAGCAGCACAACTCATCTCCAATACCGGAAATGTTTCTTTTCGATTCTCTTTATTCATTTTAAACAGGCGATAGTATAATGTATTTATCACTCATAAATTCATTCTATTATGGGCTCTCACCCGGCAAAAAAGCAATGCGAATGGTTTATGGAACAAAAATAATACTAATTTATAAGATAGTAGCCGGAGGATGCCCCCAGATAAGTGTTTCGAGAACACGGCAAACAAGAAAAAAGAGAGAAGTCCATCAGACAACTCTCTTTCTTTGTTCCAGATCCTGGTTAATAAATTAGCAATTATGTGATTATATTTACTTCTATTTATTTCAGTTTCTTATATCCGTAGACAGCCAGATCACCTAATTCTTCTTCAATACGAAGCAATTGGTTGTATTTAGCCATACGGTCGGAACGGCTCAAAGAACCGGTCTTTATCTGTCCACTGTTCGTGGCAACAGCAATATCTGCGATCGTTGCATCTTCTGTTTCCCCTGAACGGTGAGAGGTTACGGTGGTATATCCATTGCGGTGAGCCATTTCAATGGCATGCAATGTTTCTGTCAATGAACCGATCTGATTTACTTTGATCAGGATGGAGTTGGCACAACCTTCGATGATACCTTTCGAGAGGAAGTCTACGTTGGTAACAAATAAATCATCCCCTACCAATTGACAACGGTTTCCGATACGGTCAGTCAGCTTCTTCCAACCTTCCCAGTCGTTTTCATTCATACCGTCTTCAATCGAATCAATCGGATATTCATTGATCAGTTTCTCCAGGTAATCTACCTGTTGATCGGATGTACGTTTAACACCCTTGGCACCTTCAAACTTCGTATAATCGTATATACCGTCATTATAGAATTCCGAAGAAGCGCAGTCCAGGCCGATCATCACGTCTTTTCCCGGTTCATATCCGGCCGCTTTGATAGCAGTCAGAATCGCATTTAAGGCATCTTCCGTACCTTCCAAGGCTGGGGCAAAACCACCTTCATCCCCTACGGCTGTGCTCAGTCCCCGGTCATGTAATACTTTCTTCAATGCATGGAATACTTCTGTACCCATACGAAGACCTTCCCGGAAGGAAGTGGCACCCACCGGACGAATCATAAATTCCTGAAAAGCAATCGGAGCATCACTATGTGATCCGCCGTTGATAATATTCATCATCGGTACAGGCAATACATAGGTATTGGTGCCCCCGATATATCTGTATAGAGGGATATCCAGGTAGTTGGCAGCAGCCTTGGCAACAGCTAACGAAACACCCAGGATAGCATTGGCTCCCAGGTTGGATTTTGTTTTTGTACCATCCAGTTTCAACATTGCCTGGTCGATAGTCATCTGGTTCAACGCAGACATACCGATCAAAGCCGGAGCAATTGTTTTATTGATATTCTCAACTGCTTTCTGAACCCCTTTGCCTCCGTAACGGTTCTTATCCCCATCACGCAATTCCAAGGCTTCATGTTCACCTGTCGAAGCACCGGAAGGCACAGAGGCACGACCGATAACACCACATTCCAATACGATATCTACTTCTACGGTAGGATTTCCTCTTGAATCAAGGATCTCACGTCCAATAATCTTCTCTATTTTCATGACTTATATATTTTAATACGGATGCAAAATTAAGAAATACAGGGCATCCGGGGTATACCCATTTGTAGGTATTTCATCCCCTGTTTTCGTTTTTTATAAAGATTTACAGAATGTTCTGTTTAATTAGCGAATATATGCAAAAGGGCTAATTGTTTCTCACACGGATCCTCTTTCCTTTTGTGGATAAAAAGAAGAGTCTTCAACTCCTCCAGTTCGGCGAGGTTGAGACAAAAAAAGAGATTCTTTACCGGTGGAAAATCCTCTCCTCGTTGACCCCTGTTCGCCAATCGAAACTGATCCCCTCCGCCAATTGAAATTGCCCCCGTTTGCCAATTGAAATTGATCCCCTTCAAAAGAGTCATTTGTTAGTTGTTGTTGAGCCTTCTTAAAGTTGTTTCTTTAAACAGATTTTAAGAAAACATGATTTATGGCCAATAAACAAATTAGTATGCAAAAGATTCGACAAGTGCTGCGTTGTTATGCACAAGGAAAAGGGACTAAAGC